>CAVXKA010000001.1:0-1723983 GCA_963762255.1 Candidatus Eiseniibacteriota bacterium | reverse complement strand
GGCGATCCCCCACCAGCTCGCGCGTGGCGGTGCGCAGCGTCTCGTCCGAGTCCGTTTCGAAGTCGGCGCGGCGGCCGATCTCTTCCCAGAGTTGCATCCATTTCTTGGGGACGGAGATGAACACCGTCGGACGCACGCGACGCATGGTCTCGCGGAGCGTGTCCAGCGAGGGATCTTCGAGGAACACGTAGGTGGCGCCCCAGAAGACGCAACCCATGAGTTCGAAGTAGCGGCCGAAGGTATGGAAGAGCGGAAGGAAGCAGAGGAAGACGTCGTGATCGCCGATTTCGGGGAGCGCCAGCGCGCGCGCGAAGCGCTTGGAGACGATGTTGCGCTGCGAGAAACAGATCCCCTTGGGGCGGCCGGTGGTGCCCGAGGTGTACATGACGGTAGCCAGCGCGCGCGGGTCGATGGCTTCACGCTCGCCGGCGAGGCGCTCGGGCGTGACCGGCCTGCCGAGAGCCGCGAGCTCAGCCAGGGAGAGGACGCCGGACACGGGAGTAGTGGTGCGATCCATGAGCACGATCGCGCGCAGCGCGGGGAGTTCCCGGCGATGGGGCTCGATTTTGCGGAGCTGTTCTTCGGTGGAGACCACCGCCACACCCGCCTCCGCTTGGGCGAGGATGTAAGCCACGTCGGTCTCGGTGGTGGCGGCGGGGATCATGAGGTTGACGAGGCCGGTGCCGAGACAGGCGAGATCGACCAGCGCCATTTCGAAGCGGTTCTCGGAGAGGACGGCGATCGGCGCCGTGCCGTGCTCGTCGCGCAGCGCCAGAAGCCCGCAAGCGAGCTGGTCCACCCGGGTGATCACTTCGATCCAGCTATGGTTGACCTCGCGGCCACGCACGGTCTCTTTGAAGAGGGTGCGGGGGCCGTAGCGCTCGGCGCGCTGCGCGAGGAGGCGGGCCACCGTGAAGCGGGACGCGTCGAGTACGCGCAGGATGCGGGCCATCCAGAGGTCGATAGCGCTGGCGGCGACGATGCGCCGCAGCACGGCGGGGCGGCGAACGGCGTCGAGCCAGAGATCGGCGTGATGTTGGTGGGCGGCGTGGGATTCGGCGGGAGCGGGGTCGGCACTCATGCCAGCGGTCGAGTTCGCCTCCAACGCGGCGGCGATGCGGTCGCCGAGTACAGCCAGGGCCTCAAGAACGCGCCGATCGTCCAGCGCGCCGTCCAGGCGCCCCTCGGTCAGGGATTCGAGGGCCCCCTCCGTCGCGACCGCGTCCGCTCCTTCGCTGAGGCGGGCGAGGAGATCGTGGCTGGCGGATGCGTCGGCTCCCATCGAGATCTCCTTTCCGGCGGTGAGGTTCCTGGAGGCGCGTGCGGCACGGCAGTATAGCAAGGTGGGTGCCTGCGTTCCTGGCAGCATGCGCGGGGGGGGGCTGGCGGTGCGGCGTTTCTACCGCGGCGTTATACTGCTCCGCATGGTGGTGTGACGGTGTAGGTGCTCCTCAAAGGAGAACGCAATGCCGACCGATCTCCGCCTTGACCGCGAGAAGGGGATACTCGTTGTGACGGTGCGGGGCCCTCTCACTCTTGAAGAGTTTCGAGCGACTTTGGAGGAGATCACGCACTCAGATCAGTATCCTCCTGACATCGCCACCTTGTGGGATTTCCGGGAAATGGAATTCCAAGCCACGGATTCCGATTTCTTCAGAAGTATCATCAGTATTCGAAAGCACTATCCGGAAAGAGGTGCTGCACGGGCGGCGCACATCGTTGCGGGGGATCTTGCCTTCGGTATGCTGAGGATGCACGAGATACTGTCGGATGCGGATAGGGTCGGTTTGCCGCAATTGATGAAGGTGTTCAAGAGTTTCTCGGAAGGCGAGCAGTGGCTGCTTGACGGGTCGGCATAGCAGCGCGGACGTAAGCGCCGACCAAAGGAGACCGGCCCGGTCGGGTTTGCGGTTCCCACCCTGGATCGGCCGCTGAATACTCTGGAAAGATCCACCCGCCGAGTGTCTACTAGGTGACGGTGTTCCTAGACTAATCACGCAGGCGGATGCCTGTGACGATATTGAGAGGAGGACTTCATGATGAATTCACGGAAGCGCCGCATGATCGTTTTGGCGGGCGCGCTCGTGACCTTGTTCGTGATGGCAGTGGCCGTCGCGGCGCCTGCTCAGCAGGGAGGGGTCACGTCGAGCTATGGACCGATCAACCAGACGCAGACGTTCGAGCAAATCAAGGCCGCGCGCCTGGCCGTCAAGGCGGAGCGGGCCAAAGCCCACGCAGACTTGCTTCGCGCGAGGTACGACCTTGCAGCGAAAACCGATCCGGGTATCAAGATGTCCGGCGGCAAGCCTATCCCGGTGGGGCCGACGGCCAAGCTCGCTAACGGCGGCTGGGAACAGTTCGATCAGATGACTCCGGCGCAGATCAAGGATAAGGGGAACTTCCCGTACAAGCCTCTGCCGTTCCCCGACCACGCCGAGGGAGGCATGCTCTTCCCGCAGATGACGCTGAAGCTCCTGCCGAGGCTCGCCCGGTTCGATGTGGACTTCGACCTGCCCGAGCATGTCTTGCCGGATCCCGCGCCGGCCATCTACCTCACCACCCGCCCGGATCTGGGCGACGTGGCCAAGGGCCGCCTCATCACGATCAACAATTTCTACGAGATCTTCAACGGCATCCTCAACCCGAAGCAGTTGGAGGGGCTCCGGCTCTTGCTCACGCAGTTCCCCCAACAGCAATTCAACGCCACCGAGGACCGACGGACCGACCGTGCTGACGGTATGCTCGGCGTGACTTGCTTCGACTGCCACGTCAACGGTCACACCAACGACGCCACCCACCTCGTCGGGGACATCCGGCCCCAGGAGTTCCGTCACCGCATCAACACTCCGACGTTGCGCGGCGTGAACATCCAGCGCCTCTTCGGGTCGCAACGCGCGCTGAAGACGGTCGAGGACTTCACGGAGTTCGAGCAGCGGGCCGCCTACTTCGACGGCGACATGTGCATGGCCGCCAAGAAGGGCGTCAACATCCTGGAGCGCGGCTCCCAGGTCCACTTCATGGCGGAGTTCCTGGCGATCCTCGATTTTCCGCCGGCCTCCAAGCTGAACATCTATGGGGAGCTGGATCCCGCCATGGCCACGCCCTCCGAACTCAAGGGCGAGGCGCTCTTCAACGGCAAGGCCCGATGCGCGTCGTGTCACCCGGGCCCGTACTACACCGACAACAGCATGCACGACCTGAAGGCCGAGCGCTTCTACAAGTTGGAGCTGGTGAACGGGATGATGATGGCCCATGACGGCGCCATCAAGACCTTCCCGCTCCGGGGGATCAAGGACTCCCCGCCCTACCTTCACGACGGCGCGCTGCCTGACCCTGGAGGACACGGTGGAGTACTTCAACCTGGTCCAACAGCTTCGCCTGAGCGCGGAAGAGAAGAAGGACCTGGTCGCGTTCATGCGCAGTCTGTAGTCGAACTCGACTTCCAGCGCACGAGAAGGCCCCGGCCGTTTCCGGCCGGGGCCTTCGCATTACTCGACATGAACCGCAGAGCGCGAACAGCCGCGCCCCTCGACAGAGGCGAACTACTTCGCCGCCTGCATCGCCTCCTGAGCCCACTTCTCGAGCATGGCCGTCGTCACCGACTTCGGCCGCTCGATCGCGTAACCCAGACCGCGATCCCACGTGATGTTGGCGAGCACGCCCAGCGAGCGCCCCACCCCAAACAGCACCGTATAGAAGTCCCACTCCCGCAGGCCGTAGTACCACTGGATCACGCCGGAGTGCGCGTCCACGTTCGGCCACGGGTTCTTGGTCTTGCCGTGCTCGGTGAGCACGCCCGGCGCCACTTCGTAGATCATGTTGACGAGCTTGAAGAGCGGGTCGGTCGGCAGGTGCTTCTTCGAGAACTCGTTCTGAGCCACGTAGCGCGGATCGGTCTTGCGCAGCACCGCGTGCCCGTAGCCGGGGATGACCTGACCGGCGTTGAGGGTGTCCCAAAGAGCCTGCTTCACCAGCTCCGCCGTCGGCTCCTTGCCGCCGAGCTTGGTCTGGAACTTCATCACCCAGGACAACACTTCCTGGTTCGCCAGGCCGTGCAGCGGTCCGGCCAGGCCGTTCATGCCCGCCGACAGCGAGTAGTACGCGTCGGACAGCGCCGAGGCCACCAAATGCGTGGTGTGCGCGGAGACGTTTCCCGACTCGTGATCGGAGTGGAGGATGAAGTACATCCGGGCCACGTCGTCGTACGGCTTCGGGAAGCCCATCATGTGGGCGAAGTTCCCGCCCAGGTCGAGCTTGGGATCCGCCGGAATGTGCACGTCGCTCTTGTACTTCATCCGGTAGATGTAGGCCGCGATCCGAGGCGCGCGCGCCATGATCGTCGTGGAATCCTCGTACATCGGATCCCAGTACTCCATCTTCTTCATCCCCTCGTTGTAGCGCTTCACGAACACCGATTCGCGCTGCATGACGAGGATGGCGGTGGAGAACATGGTCATGGGGTGCGTGTCGCGCGGCATCGCGCGCAGCACGTCGATCACATACTGGGGAAGCTCGGCGCGGGCCTTGAAGTCCTCGACCACCTCGAGCGTCTGCGCCATGGTGGGGATGTCGCCGGTGAGCAAGAAGTACCAGAACCCCTCGACGTAGGGATACTCGCAGCCGGGCACCTTGGGCAGGGCGTCGAAGGTCTCCGGGATGGTCTTGCCGCGGAAACGAATCCCTTCCAGCGGGTCGAGGTAGGAGATGTCGGTCACCAGGCACTTCACGTCGCGGGCCCCACCGATGGCCTGGTCGATGGTGACCTCGCCGATCTTCACCTTCCCGTGCTCCTTCACCAGCGAGGTGATGCGAGGACGGTGCTCCTCCATTTTCTTCAACAACGTCTGCTTCAAGGTCGCCATGTCTCTCACTCCCTTCTTCACTTCTGACACCCCCGGATAAATGGGCCGGAGGATGCATACCAAACCGGCACTGACCTTACTGAATGCGGCCCGACTTCGCCCCCGTCAATAACCCGTTTCGATATTATCGTCCCCTCGCGGGGGCGCCGGCGGCCGAATCATGACTCCCCGCATGGCTTTTCGCCTCCCGCGGCCGCCTTCATCCACCTCGTGAATAGTCCTTATCCCGCATATCTCTAGACGATTTCGGCGACAGGTCCGATACGATGGGCCCCAGGACGACTTTCCCCGATGCGAAGCAGGGTGGCGGCATGAAGAAGCTCCTTTCCGGTAACGAGGCTGTGGCCCGCGGGGCCTACGAGTGCGGGGTCACGTTCGGCTCCGGGTACCCGGGCACGCCCTCCACCGAGATCCTCGAAAGCCTCGCCCAGTACCCGGGAGTGGACGCGCGCTGGGCGCCCAACGAAAAGGTCGCCTACGAGTCCGCAGTGGGCGCGAGCCTGGGCGGCGCGCGCGCGCTCGTCACCATGAAGCACGTCGGCTTGAACGTCGCCGCCGATCCCCTCTTCAGTCACTCCTACATGGGGGTGGGCGCGGGCCTGGTCGTGGTGTCCGCCGACGACCCGGGCATGCACTCGTCGCAGAACGAGCAGGACAACCGCTGGCTGGCCAAGGCGGCCAAGATCCCCATGCTCGAGCCCTCCACCACCGCGGAAGCCAAGGAGTACACGCGCATCGCGTTCGAGATCTCCGAGGACTACGACACGCCGGTCATGCTGCGCATGACGACCCGCGTCTGTCACGCGGTGGGCGAGGCGGAACTCTCCGAACCGCGCGCAGCAGAACCCCGACCCTTCCACCGCGATCCTGGCAAGTTCGTGCTCCTCCCCGCCAATGCGCGTCGGCGTCACCTGGTCGTCGAGGAGCGCATGCGCGAGCTCAAGGTGGACGCGTCGTGCTTGAAGCACATCAACTCGGTGCGCTTCCGCCGCCGCGACATCGGCATCGTCTCCTCGGGTGCCGCGTGGCTCTACGCGATGGAGGCGTTCCCCGAGGTCTCGCACCTGAAGCTCGGTTTGACCAACCCGCTGCCGGAGTCGTTGATCCGCGAGTTCGCGGAGTCGGTGGAGCGGCTCATCGTCATCGAGGAGCTCGACCCGTATCTCGAGGAGCAGATCCGCGCCATGGGGATCACGGTCGAGGGCCGAGATCTGCGGCCCGACACCGGCGAACTCAATCCCGAGATCGTGCGGGCGATGCTCGAGAAGACGCCGCCGATCCCGCTCCCGCCGGCGCTGGAGGGGGTCTCGCTCCCGCCGCGGCCGCCGGTGCTGTGCGCCGGCTGCGGCCATCGGGGCGTGTTCAGCGTGCTCAAGCAGCTCGACCTCATCGTCGCGGGCGACATCGGCTGCTACACGCTCGGCGCGCTGCAACCCTTGAACGCCATGGATAGCTGCCTGTGCATGGGGGCAAGCGTCGGCATGCTCTCCGGGCTATCGCGCACGCTCCCCGCCGAGGACGCGAAGCGCGTCGTGGGGGTCATCGGCGACTCCACGTTCATCCACTCCGGCATTACCGGCCTCATCGACGCGGTCTACAACGGCGGCGGCGGCACGCTCCTCGTGCTCGACAACCGCACCACCGCCATGACCGGTCATCAGGAGCATCCCGCCACGGGCAAGCGCCTCTCCGGCGAGGCCGCACCGCGGGTCGACATCCCCGCGCTGGCCCGCGCGGTCGGCGTGAAACGCGTGCGCACCGCCGACGCCTACCACCTCATGGATCTGGAAAAGGTAATTCGCGACGAGATGGAGGCGGACGACTTTTCGGTGATCGTGGTGCAGAACGGATGCGTGCTCCACGAACGCCTCGTGTTCGGCCCGCCGGTCGTGGTGGACGCCAGGATCTGCACGCACTGCGAAGCGTGTCTCTCGGTGGGCTGCCCGGCCATCGGGTTTGCGGAGCACACACCGAGCGTCAACACCGAGCTGTGCAACGGCTGCAGCGTTTGCCAGCAGGTGTGCTGGAACTGCCCCGCGGCGAACGATGTCGGCGGGTTCCTCCAGCTCGCGCTGGAAGGACGCTACGACGAGGCGTACACGTCGCTGCTCAAGACCAATCCGTTCCCGGCCATCACCGGGAGGGTGTGCCCCCATCCGTGCGAGCTGGATGTGAATGCGCTGGGCCTCGACCTGCGCAAGATCGTCGACGAGCGCTTCGGCGCGCTCGGCAAGGAATTCCACAACGGCAAGGGCAAGCGAGTCTCGATCCGCGCGGTGGAGCGCTTCCTTGGCGATCACGGCTTGAAGCACGGGCTCGACCGCGGAACGGCACCGGAGCCCCGCAACGGAAAGGTCGCGATCGTGGGGAGCGGCCCGGCCGGCCTCACCGCCGCCTACTATCTGGCCCGGCAGGGCTATCCGGTGACGCTCTTCGAGCAGCTCCCCGAGATCGGCGGCATGCTCACCGCAGGCATTCCCGCGTTCCGTCTTCCTCGCGAGATCCTGCATCAGTCGCTGGATCGCCTGCGCGAGTTGAACGTCGCCTTCCGTCCCGGCGTCACGGTGGGGCGCGACGTTCCGTTCGAGAAGCTCGACCGCGACTTCGACGCGATCTTCATCGCCACCGGGTTCTCGGAGGCGCGCCCCATGGGGATCCCGGGCGAAGATCTGAGCGGCGTCGTGCACGGCGTGAGCCTCCTGCGCGACCTCAATTTCGGCCGCAAGACCGAGATCGGCAAGCACGTGCTGGTGGTGGGCGGCGGCAACACCGCGGTCGACGTCGCGCGCTCCGTGAAGCGGGTCGGCGCCACGCCGATCGTCGTCTACCGGCGAGCCCTGGAGGACATGCCCGCCATCCCCGAGGATGTGCGCGACCTCGTGAAGGAGGGCATCGAGATCATTCCCTTCGCCGCGCCCACACGCATCGAGTTGGCGGGAGGGCGGCTCAAGGTCACCTTCACGCGGATGAAGCCGGGCGCGCCGGACGCGAGCGGCCGGCCGCGGCCGGTGGCGATGCCGGGTTCCGAGTACGTCGAGGAATACGACCAGGTGGTGACGGCGGTGGGCGAGCGCGCCGGGTTCTCGGATCTTCCCCCCACGCTGCGTCGCGATCAGGGTCTGGTGACCACGGATTTCTCCAATACGACGAATCTGAAGGGCGTCTTCGCGGGCGGCGATCTGTCCAATGGTTTCGGCACCGTCGCCCACGCGATCCGCTCGGGGCGCAAGGCGGCCGACGCCATCCACGCGTATCTGGCGGAGAAGAGCCGATGATCACCAACATCTTCATCGCCGGGGTCGGCGGCCAGGGCATTCTTCTCGCGGGCGAGGTGATCGCCGAGGCGGCCATGCTCAAGGGCTTCTCGGTGCGCAAGAGCGAAGTGCATGGGATGGCCCAACGAGGCGGCAGCGTGACCTGCCAGGTGCGCTACGGTGAGGAGGTCTTCTCCCCGCTCATCCCGCAGGGGCAGGCGGATGTTCTGCTCGGGATGGAGCGCCTCGAGGCGCTCCGTCATCTGGAGTGGCTCAAGCCCGGCGGCGTGGCGCTGGTGAACGACTACCGCATCGATCCCGCCATGCTCATCTGGGGGAAGATCCCCTATCCGCAGAACGTCGAGGCCGTGCTCAAGCAGCGCGCGGGGCGAGTGGTGATGGTGCCGGCGCATCGGATCGCCGAAGAGCTCGGTAACCTGCGCGTGATGAACGTGATCATGTTGGGAGCGCTCTCCGCGGAAGTGGACTTGGGCGACGACGTCATCATCAGTGGCATCGAGAAGCGCGTGCCGCCCAAGGCGCTGGAGATCAACATCCAGGCGTTCTTGAAGGGGCGGCAGGCGGTGCTCGACGCGGGGCGGGCGAAGGCGGGGGCGTAGGGCCCCGCTCCCGACACGCGCCTCTCCGCGCGCGCCGTGATCAGTGCACGGCGAACGCCTCGCTTGGCGCGCCGTGATCACCCGGGTGATCATTGCGACTGCTTTATCCGCGGAAACGGTGCTAAATAACCGCCCTCGCGCCGCGGCGCTTCACCTCCCCAGCGATCGCACCACCAGATAGACCAGCGGCACCAGGATCGCCAGGAGCACCACCGCTGCTACCGGCTTCCACGGCAGCACGCCGCGCCGCGGGAACTCGTACTTGCAAATGGGACAAACGGCGGCATCTGAGCGGATGTCCGTCGCGCAGTTGGGGCACTCCTTCAGCGCCGGCACGTTCGCGCCTCGCCCGCGCCGCATCTCATCGCAATCGCACATGTCACCGCCGCCACTCGACCGTCGCTCCCCAGCGCTCCAACGGCCCCAACCGCTCCAGATCCCCGAACTCCCGCAGCGCGCGCAGCTCCACGCGCAGGGCGCCGGGGAACGTGCCCAGGTACTTTTCCACCCCGAGCTTGAACGTGTCCTGTACGCCGTAGGGAATAGGACCTGCCGCGCCGGGCTCGCCGTTGCGCGCCAAGAAACCGTGCTCCTGCCGCTCCATGGTCAGCGTCACAAGTCCCCATCGCGCGAGCGGCACCTCCACGTCGTAGGACTGCGCGCGGCTGTCGCCTCCCATCGGGTGTCCGATCACCACGCCGCGATAGGTGTAGCCATCGGTGTAAATGCGGTGCCAGTACCAGAGATTGCGGTCGTCGTAGTTCGATGCGGCCTCGGCGCGCACCAACACGCCGTGCGAGACCAGCTCGATGCCGAAATTGCGCCCCACGGCTGACGGAAACGGGCCGCTCTGCGGGCTGTCCTCGCCGCCGTACTCGCCGTAGAGGCGCCCGCCGTCCAATAGCGGCAGAGGGCGCAGCACCGGCCAGAGGTAGACGCTCCAATCGACGGACGCGAGCTGATCGGTGTCGTTGGCGGTGTCGTCTCCCATGCGGTTCTCGTGGCCGACGGTCAGCACGTTCCACACCGAGCGCGGAGTCACCGTGAACTTGTGCCCTTCTCCCCCCAGCAGCACCGTGCGCGATCCGCCGAGCACGAGCCAGCGCGCCGGCGACCACGTGAGGCGCGTGCCGGTAATCCACGGGTTCGGAGCGTCGGCTCGCCGATCGTCCTTGAGCCGGCTCAGGAACGCCGCGGCGGTGAAGCGGCCGGCCTTACGCAGCGGGCCGGGGAGCGCGAACGGCGAGTCCGATTCGAGGCGCACCTGATCGAGCGGCCGCGCGTTGGTGGTCATGAGGAGCGAGCCGTGCACGCCGGTGCTCCACGCCATCGGCTCGCGGCCCGCGAAGAGGCGCAGGTTCCGCCAACCCGTGCGCAGGCCGAGCACCAGCGGCCGGTAGGTGAGCGCGTCGGCGTCGAGCCGCAATCGCCCATAGGCATCCAGCGCGAACCCTTCCGCCTCCAGATACAACCGACCGTCGCGCTCGGCCTCGATCCCCCGCCGGCGCGCGTAGCCGTAGTCGAGGTAATCGGGCGCACGATCGCTGCGTGCGATATCGCTCGCAGTGACGGCCAATCGTTGCGCGAGCGACCCGCCAAAGGTCACCGGGTACTCGGGGCGTTCCCAGAAATCGTCCCACGGGCAGATCTCGCGGCGCAGACGATCGAGGCGATACGCGGTGGCCTCGGTGAGGCCCAGCGCCGGATCCGCGCGCACGAATGCGGTGTCGCCGGCGGCCGTGACAGCCGGACGCAGGAGTCGGTACACCTCCGCACGGGAGAGCGGCTCACGACCGTGGAGCGGACCGTCCAGGAGCCCCAGCGCCGCCGCGATGCGAAGCTCCCGATAGGTGGGATCGCCCGCGCGCACACCCGCCGAGATGTCCGTGGCGGCGGCCGGCCGCGTCGCGAGAGTGCACAGCGCCCCGATCGCCAGAAGCACGTTTGCCGCGTGTCTCATGCCTCGCCCTCGCGCATCTCTCCCCCGCGCAAGTCGCCCTCGCGCATTTCTCCGCTGCGCACTTCGCTCGCCATCAAGAACCCCGTCAGAAGCCAGAGAATTTCCGACACCCCGTTCGCTTCGAAGTAGGCCCCGCTGATGTTGGCGATCGCGACCTGCAGAAAGTGGATCCAGACGACCAGCGCCACCGCGCCCTGCCACGTCCGCGCTCCCCGAAAGATCGCGGAGAGCCGGAAGAAGAGCACCAAATGGAGCGCGGCGTAGGCCAGCATACCGAAGAGCCCCGCCTTCAGGATCGTGAACATATAGTAGCTCTCTTCGTCCGGCCAACCCCAACGATAGGGACCGAGGCCCCAGAACCAGAAGCGCTCCACCCAGGGCCACATGAGTTCGCGCCACATCCAGATCCGGATGCTGAACGAGTGCGGGATGAGCGTGGTGGCGGCCTGGCTGAACTGGCCGCTCAAACGCTCGCTGATGATCTTCCAGAACACGCTTCCCAGCACGAGACCGATCACCGGCGCCACTATTAGCAACGGCTTCACAACCTGCTTGGCCTGCGCGCTACGCGTGAGGAGAAGCGCCAGACCCAGGAAGAGGCAGATGGTCCCGGTAAACGACGCGGTGAGAAAGACCACAACAAGATCGAGGAACGCGATCCCGAGCACGATGGCACGCTGCCACCGGCGGACAAAGAGATGCGCGGTCCCCAGGGCCAGGATCGTACACATGGCCATGTAGAGTCCGCAGCCATTCCAGTCCCCCGCCCATAAGCTCGTCACTCGCGCCGAGAACAGGAAGGTGTAAATCTTCTTGTCCGACGGGTAGTAGGTCTCGAGGAACGCGTTGATGCCCGGCACCTGCAGCGCCTGCAACACTCCCACGAAGGCTACGATGGAGGAGGAGAGGAGCATGAGGAAGACCGCGGTGCGCGCCTGCCGCCCGTCCTCGATGCACTCGATCCCCATGCGGAAGACGATGTAGTACTGCAGCGGCCCGAAGAGGGTCTTGAAGGCGAACGCGCTCCACGGCTCGCCGCGGAAGAAGAAAACCGCCGTGGGAAGCCCCACGCGAAAGAAGAGAAACGCGAGGATCAGACCGTCGAGCCACGTGAAACGGAACGGACGCTTGCGGGCGAGGAAAGTCACCGCCGCCACGTAGACCAGCGCCATCAGAACGAGTTCGTTGGGACGGAAGAATGGGAGGATCATGCCGCGTCCCATCCCCGAGGTGAGCGGCGAGAGAAAAGCGAGCGCGTACACCGCGAATGTGGGCCGGGTGAGGGCGGCCACGGTGAGCGGGATGAGCAGCGGAACCGCCAATGCGTAAGGGCCGGCCAGCACCGCCAGCCTCCCGGTCGCCACGGCGAGCACGGCGGCGAGAAGCGCGAGGCTCCCCCACGTGAGTCCAGGCGACGGCCGGCCGAGCGCGATCCCTCCGATCACCACGGCTCCACGCGGGCGAGGAGGTAGTCGCCGAGAATGCCCCAGGCAGCGCGTGCGCGGAAACCTCGGGCCGCGTCACGCCGGATCACGAAGCCCGCTTGATGGCGAATCGCGTTCACGAAGAGAAACGGGATCGAAGCCGCGCGCAGGGTGGATGCCGCCGGCCGCCCGCTATGGCGGCGGAAGTAGCGAAGCCGCGACCGATACCAGTTGCGCTTGATCTTCATCTCGAGCGCGGGATCGGCGGCCCGCAGGCTCGCCCCCAGGTGATGGACCACCCGCGCCTCGGAGACGAGTCCCCATCCCCAGCCCGCCCGCGCGGCGCGGCGGAACCAGTCGACCTCTTCGAGATAGAAGAAGTAGCTCTCGTCGAGCGGGCCGACTGCCGCGAGCGCTTCGCGACGGAAGAGAAGCGCGGCGCCCATCAGATACCATGCGGGTTCCGCGGCGACTTCGTGCGAATCCAGCGTCTCAGTCCTTGATCGTGCAACCCCCGCGAACGCGGCCAGCGCCGCGCGCACGGTGGGAAACGACGCCCGACTCTCTTGCGCGCGTCCGTCCGGATAGACGAGGTGCGGCCCCGCCACCGCCCAGCGCGGGTGCGCCTGCATCGCGAGCGCGAGCGCGGGGAGCGGGTCCTCCTCGATCGCCGTGTCCGCGTTGAGCACGAAGACGAGGGGCGCGCTCGTGGCGGCCACGCCGGCGTTCACCGCGGCAGCGAACCCGCGATTCTCCGGCATCGCCACCAGACGGCAGCGCGGAAAGCGTTCGGTCACGAGCGCGGCGCTTCCGTCGGCGGATGCGTTGTCGACCACGGTGACGGGAAGCGATGGGCATGTGCGCGCGAGGCTCTCGAGGCACGCCCCCAGCAACGCGCGCGTGTTATAGGAGACGACGACCGCTTCGACAGGACTCGCGCCGTCCGCCGCCTCGATCGCGCTCATACCGTCCCTCGCCATCACGCCGTCCCCCGCCGGCGCAACAGCGCGAGATCCTCGCGGCGCAACAGGCGCAACGGCCAGAGGAGCGCGGCGAAGGCCACCGGACCAGCCCAATCGCCCACCGCGCTCATGAGCACGAGGCAGAGCGCGTAGACCAGCACCGCGCCGGCGACGGTGGCGCGGATATCGATGCCGAACCGTGCGCGCAGGAACCACGAGGCGCCGACCGCGGTGACCGCCACCGATACGATCCCCGCGACCGCTGCGCCCGCCGGTCCGTAGCGCGGAATGAGCACCAAGTCGAGCCCCAGGTTGAGGCCGAAGTTCACCAGGCCCTGAACGATGCCGTACTCGAGTCGGTTCACGCTGGCGTAGAAGGGCACCGAGAAGAGCAATAACCCGATGCCGAGCGGATGCGCGGCATAGATGCGGGTGACCTCGCTGCTCTCGACGTAGGCCTCACCGAGGACGAGCGGAACAAGCGGGCGGGCGAGTGCGGCGAGCAACAGGCCGGAGAGCCCCAGCGCCGCCCCGGCGATTCGCGTACCGCGCCGCACCACCGCGTCGCGCAGTTCCCGGTACTCCGGGTGGCTGAAGTAATAGAGAAGCGGCACGCCGATCGGAGCAAGCACGAGCTGCTCGATCAGAAGCGGGATCCGATAGCCGGCAGCGAAGATCCCAACTTCTTCGGGACCGAGGTAGGCGCGCAGCACGTAGAGGTCCACCGTGCCGAGGAGCGTCTGCAAGAGCATGCCGATCATGACCAGCGCCCCGAAGCGCGACTCCTCGCGGAGAAAGCGCGTCTCCGGAGTGCGGAGCGAATCGCGCAGCAGCACGAGCGCGACCGCCAGCATGACCGCCTGCGCCACCGCGTGAGCGGCGAACGCGGCGACGAACCCGGGAAGGATTGCGACCGCGCCCAGAGCGGCCACCTTCGCGCCGAAGTTGCTCCCGAGATCGAGCCGCGGGATCGTCATGAGCCGCCCGGTACCGCGCAGCATGCCCTGTGCGGTGGCGTAGAGCGTGTAGGCGGCGGTGAAGACGAGGAAGAGGGGCGCGACCTCGCGCACCTCGGGGGGAAGCCCTCGGCGTGCTGCCCACAACCCCGCGAACACCAGGACCCCCGCCACAAGCGCCCAAACGTTCCAGCGCAAGGCGCGCCGGAAGAGTCCCGCCCCATCGGCCGAACCGCGCTCCGGCACAAAACGGGCAAGCGTCTCGTAGAACCCGAGCCCTGCCACCGCCCCGACCGTCATCGCCACCGCGAGCACGAATTGCAGGCGCCCGGCTTGATCGGGTCCGAGCACGCGGTAGAGAAGCAGGCTTGCCACCATGGCGAGCGCGCCGGTGACCGCCTTCCACGACATATAGCCCGCGGAGCCCGCGAGAAGTCGGCCGCGCAGGGCGCTGCGTTGCTCGTCCCGAGTCTCCTTGCTAGACTGCGGCGCCTCGACCGGCATGTGCTCTCTTTCCCCGGAAGGACCGTGTCTCACCCGAACACCTCGTCACCCGCTTCGCTTCTCCCGCGCGTCGGTCTCTACCAGACCTGGCGCGGCATCGGCGGCGGCATGGCTTACGAGACCGACCTCGAACGCGCGCTCTCCGGCGCGTTCCCGCTCCAAGTGCGCAACGTCTATCCGCGGCGCGCGCTCTCACTCCCTGGACGGCGCGTGCGTCAAATCCTCGCCGCGCTCCCCGACCCATGCTGGGACGTGACCGTCCGCGGGTTCCTCCCCGCGCTCGCGCTCGGCATCCGCCGCCCGCGAGGACGGCAGATCGTGCTCATCCATCATCTCGACCACAGCTCGGTGCCGCATCGCACGGTGAGCGGCCGGCTGGAGGCGCTCTTCGCGCGCGCGCTCCGACGCGCCGACCGCCTTGTGGTGGTGGCCGAGCACTGGAAGCGCGATCTCTCGCCGATCGCTCCCGATCTTCCCGTCACCGTCATACACAACGGATTCGACGTGGACACCTACGACGTCTCAGACGAAGACCGCCGCGCGTTTCGCGCGCGGTATGGCTTCGACGAGCGTCCGCTCATCTACATCGGCAACTGCCAGCGGGCGAAGGGTGTCGTCGAGGCCCACGAGGCGCTCCGCCGCGGCCCCTACCAACTCGTGACCAGCGGCCGCCGCGAGGTCGAACTCCCCTGCCCGAATCTCGAACTCGACGAGGCCGGCTACAAGCGTCTCCTCGCCTCCTGCGACGCGGCGGTCGCGCTCTCGCGATTCCGCGAGGGGTGGAACCGCACGGCCCACGAGGCGCTCCTCGCCGGCACACCGGTGGTGGGCGTGCGCGCGGGCGGGCTGGGCGAACTCCTCGAAGGCGCCGGACAACTCACGGTCGAAGACGCAACGTCGCTCGCTGTCGCGGTGGCCGAGGCTCTCGACCGCCGGGCGGAGCTTGCCGCGCGCGGCCGGGCCTTCGCTCGCGCCTTCACGCGCGAGCGCTTTGCCGCCGCGTGGACCGCGCTGATCGAGGAAGAAGCCCGGGCCGCCCACGCCTAGGTCGCCGAGGAGAGCGGCGACCGGCGCAGGAGCGTCCGCCAGCGGTCTCCTTCCGATCCCTCCTGCGGTGCCAGGCGGTCCAGCGCCAGGATCGCCACGAACGCCAGCGCGCACCCCAGCACGAAACCCACCATCATGTTCAGCTTGTTCCGGGGGCGCGAGCGGTAGAGCGGCACGCTGGCGCGGTCGAGGATGCGCACGGTCGGTGTGTTGCGGGTCTCCTCGATCTTGGACTGCTCCACCTGCTGGGCCAGCATCCCGAACACCGCGGCCTGCGTCTCCACTGCGAGGAGGAGCTGCGTGTACTCGGCGGCCAGCGCCGGCACATCCTGGAGCTTGAGCAGCACTCCCGTCCCGGCCTTGCCCTCCACGCCCGGCGCGGTGAGGCTTTGCACGCGCCCCTCCATGGCCGCGATCTGCGCGTCCAGCGAGCGCATCTCCGATGACTTGTCGCTCATCGAAAATCGCATCGCGTCCCGCTTGGCCTTGAGCGCCTCGGTCTCTCCCTGCAGTTTCGCGATCACCGCGACGGTGGTCCGCGTCTGCTCGTCCACCGCCAGAGCACCGTGCTTGCGCTGGAAGTCCTGCAAGCGGCCCTGCGCCGCACTTAACTCGCTCTGAGTCTCATCGAGGCGCTGCTCCACGAAGCGACGCGTGCGGGCGGCCGAGCCGGTGCTGAACATCTGATTGGCGCGGTCGAGTTCGTTGAGATAGCCGTTGGCGATGGCGGCGGCGCGCTCCGGCGACTGGTCCGAGACGCGAAGCCTGATCATCGTGTGCTCGTCCTGGGTGATGCGGACGCGCCTCTGCAGCATGTCGATCGCCACCTCGCGCGCGCGCTCCGGCGTGGCCTCGCCCACCTGCCACGCCTCCACGAGATGCACGCTGTCCACCACCGCTCCCGCCACCGCTTTGCTCCCCAGGATCGACATCGCGATGTCCCCCGGGGTGGCGGGCCCCGCGTTGAGCCCCGGGAAGATTCCGAACTTCCCCATCAGCATCGCGCTCAAGCCACCGGCGTCGGAGCCGGCCGCCTCGGGGAGGAGCGACGCCGTAGCCACGTACTCCTTGTCCGCCGTGAGCGTAAAGATGAGGGTGGCGATGAGCACCGCACCCACGATCGCCGCGCCGGTCCGCCGCCACCGTCGCAGCATGCGCGCGTAGTCGGTGATCGTGGGGAGCGCCTCCGAGTGCATCGATGTCATTTGTTGAGCTGGGTGATGATGTAGATCGTCGTGGCGAGGCCGCTCATGATGGTCGCGCCGTCGCGGATGGCGCCGAGCCAGTCGGTGGTCTTGCCCGGAGTCTTGCTTCCCACTTCGATGACCGCCCCCGGTGGCACTTCGGGGTCGAACCACATGGAGCGGCGGACCTTCTGAGCGGATCCATCCACCCCGATGATGTGGACGCGACTCTTGTCGGCGTCCTCGCGGAGTCCCCCCGTCCGCCGGAGGTAGTAGTCGGCGGTCTTGCCCGGTCTGTAGATCAGGGCGCCCGGACGACTCACCGCCCCCGTGACCTGGATCGTCTCGTTGTATCGCGGCACGTACACCGAGTCGCCGTCGGCCAGAATGACGTCTTCGATGCTGCCGGGATTGGAGAGCACGCGCGCAAAGTCGACGATGATGCGCCCCCCCTCCTTTCGGAAGAGCCCCGACGCGGAGGGAAACGCCTCGGCATTGAGCCCGCCTGCACGATGCATCACCTGCGAGAGCCGCTCCTCGCGCAGCGTCAGCGAGTAGGCGCCCGGAAACCGCACCTCGCCGGTGACCGTCACCGTGGCCTGCGGCACCCATCCGGGAGCACGCCGGATGTGGACACGGTCCTCGGCGTGAAGCGTGAAATCGGAGGCACCGTGCGGCTCGCGGATCGCACTCTCCAAACTGAACGGGATGGTATAGGCCACCGAGTCCCCTTCGCTCGGCGCGAGCCGCGAGAGTTCCCCTCCGTTGAGGAAGGCGCTCTCGATCGGGTTCCCGGCACGGAAGACGAGGTCGGAGACGGTCATGCCGGGAAAGAGTTCGTAACGGCCCGGCGCCTGGACCTCACCGCTGATGTAGACGTAGAGGCGCGGCTCGACCTGGTAGACCGAGTAGATCGTGAGCGCGTCGCCGTCCTGCACCGCGGTGTGGCCGCCATCCGCGACGAGGGCGATGTCGAAGGTCTCGCGGGTTCCGTCCGAGCGCACGCGATCGAGCACCTGGCGCGGCGTGTAGGAGGTCGCGGTGGTGCCGCCGGCGAAACGCACGAGATCGTTCACCGTCTCCCCGGGCTTCACTTCGTAGCGCGCGGGCCGGCGGACGTCGCCGCGCACGGAGACCCGGCCGAAGACGGGAGGAACGAACACGCGGAAGTCGGTGCCCAGGCGCACGTCGTCTCCGCTCTCGCCGTAGAGGAGCAGGTCGTAGAGATCCACGACCGCGAGGAGGCTGTCGCCCCGGAACACCTTCACCCCGCGCAGCGTGCCGATCTCGGTGGGGCCGCCCGCATAGTAGAGTGCGTTGAACGATGTGGAGAGCGGGCTCAAGGTGTAGGTGCCGGGACGGCGGACCTCGCCCAGCACCGAGACCTGGATGCTGCGCAGCGTCTTGAGGCTCACGCTCAACTCGAAGCCCGAGTACACCGCTCCCAGCCGAGCGCGCAACGTCTCGCGGAAGTCGGCAAGCGAGAGACCGGCGGCGGGAATGAGGCCTACCTGCGGGAGCGCGACGTTGCCGTCACGGCTCACCAGCGAGGTCCACTGCTTCTCGACCGAGCCCCAGAGCACAATGGCCAACTCGTCGCCGGCGCCCAGAACATACTCGGGGCCGACCGCGACATCCTGCGGCGGCTCGAACCCCTCCGGCGCCACCACGAAGAGGTCTTGCCCGAAGATCGGCAACTCCCCGGGGATCGGTTGGGGCACGGACTGGATCGGTTCCTTCTCCAGCCCCGGTCGAATCCCCTCGCGGCCGACCGGATACCCGGCGGGGCGGCGCGCCGAAGCCGCCTCGCCCCGTTCCGGAACGCCGGAGATCGCCACCGCGCTCTCCACCAGCACCTGGGTCTCTTCGGGCGTGAAGGTCCGGTCCTCCGGGTACGCCTGGAGCAGACGCTCGATCGCGTCCGGCGGCACGTTACGGGCCAGCAAGAGGTTGCGGATCTCGGCCGCCGAGTAGGTCTCCGTCGCGTCGAGACGCTCCTGCGATTCGGCGGTGGGCGCAAAGCCCTGCGACGAGGCCACGGGTGCCCCGGCTAACCCGAGCAGCAACACGAGGCCAAGGGGGGGGACACCGAATCTCATGGGTGCGCTTTCCGCCCGGCAGGGCGCGGGGAGCTTCCGACCTAAGTTCAACCCCGCAAGACACTAACGGGCCCGTTGGGACGGGTCAAGGGGCTAATGCACGAGCCGCGAGGACCACGGTCGGACTCGGTCGCGGCTCTCCGTCAGCGCCCGACGAATCCAGGGGCGAACCGAGAATCGGGGCGAGGGGATATTCGCCGGATCGCGAGCGTCGCGGGGGTGCACCGAGATCTCTACGACGGCGCCGACCCTCGACACCTCCGGCGACAACTCGATGGCTCTGTCGACCAGCACCGTACCCCCGTCGGCCCGAATCTCCTCAGCGTCCCATTGGAACGGGCCGTCCAGCCTGATGATGTCGACGCCGGCGGGAACCTCGACGCGCACCCGCCTCGATACGAGTCGGACGTGCAACGTGCTCCCCTCGCTGCGCTTGAGGAGATTCGTCCGCGAGATCTCCCTGAGCCGGCACCACGTCACCTCGCCGAGCGAGTTCACCATCTCCGCGCGGGCGGCCAGCACGTTCAGCCCCGGGGCTAGATCGTCGTGGTGGCCGTAGAGGACCAGCGGCTGATCCAGGTAGCTCCTGAACACGATGTCATCGTCGGACCAGGCCAGCGGCCACCGAGGGATGACGGGCAGACCTTCCACCACGTCCCCGATCCCCCACTGGGCCAATGGGTCATCGGAGGGCGCATGCTCGAGCCACGGATAAGGCCGGCTGATGCAGATGGCCTCCTGACCGAGGAGCCCCATGGCCCGCATCGTGGTCTGCCCGCACACGCAGTGGGGAGCCACCATGATTCGGTCGACCGAGCATCCGGAGGTGCGCTCCAGACGCCATACCCGCCGGAGCGCCTGGCTCACCAACGCGAGGGAAGCGTCCAGCGAGCCTGGCGCGGCCAGTTCGTGGTAGGTGTGGTTGTTGCCGTGCATGCACAGCGAGAGCCGCGCCTGGTGCCGGCGGAAGATCTCCGCCGCACGCGGGTTCACCCACCACCCGTCGAGAGGTATGGTGGCGCAGGAGACGTGATAACCGTGCTCCTGGGCGTGAGCAGCCAGCTCGGGGAATCGCATGTGGCCGTAGGATCGCCCGTGCAGGTTGGGGTCGTCGAACAGGAATGCCGCGCGCAGGGGCGGAGGTTCGAGCGCCAAGCCCCGGGTGACTTCCCGCAGAAACTGCACCATGGGCAGAAGCGAGAAGAAGGACGTCTCGCGCAGCCGGTCGCGGAGGGTCTCGTGGGCACCCAGCTCCCCGGGCAAGGACGCCGCCCAACCGCCGGTTCCGCTCCGGTGCCTCGCCCACACCGGTTGCCCGTCGGACAGCGCCAGCACCTGCACTTGCGGGCCACCTGGGCAGGATCCCAAGCCCCCGAGTTGGCGGTCAACCAACCGGCGCCCCCGAAGTCGCCGGTCCACCTCCGGAACGTCCAGGAACTCGATCCACCGGGACTCGCGGCGATCACCCGCGGCCGCGTTCATCGCCAGGAAGGGAAGTGCGTCTCCGTCATCGGGCTTGACGCCGAGGAAAATCGCACCGTCGCACGCCGGTCCGTCGGCTGGGTGGCCGCCGGCGAACCGAACGGGAAAGGCCCGCTCGAACGCGTTGAAGAGGCGGGAACGCTTCTCGAACTCGGAAGCGGGTGCGACCGAGATCCGCTTCACGGGCCGGCCTTCGGTACGGGCCGGAGATGACGGACGAAGTCGGCGTAGAGGGTCGTGACTCCCAACGGCACACCGCACGTGGCCACCGCCGTCGCCGGGTTCCCGCGGACCATGGTGGCGGGAGGCACCGAGCGCGCGACCACCGTTCCCGCGGTGACGACCGCCCCCCGCCCGATCCGCACGTGCGGCAGAATGATGGCACCGGGACCGACAAACGCATCATCCTCGATGATCACCGTCGGCTTCTCCGGCCAGTCTTCCTCACGGAAGTGGCCGATGAGCACGGCGCGGATCCCGATGGTCACGTTGCTCCCGATGGAGACGAGCTCGGGGCGCTCGGTTTCGATGATGGCTCCGACGCTGATAAACGTCCCCGCACCGATCTTCACCCCGCGCCAGCGATGGAGCATGACCCGGAAACCGGTAGCTCCGGGAGCGTACAGGGCCACCCCTTGGAGAAAACGGTTCAACACGCGCCGGATCATTGTTCAAGCCCCGGATGGACTGCCGCATCGAGCTCCACATGCGGCGGCTTCTCCAATCTCATCCCCTTGCGCCAAAGGAACACATTCCCCTCTCGATCCAGCCGCGCCGCTTCAAGGAATCGAAGCAATGGTTTGTTCTTCTCGTTGGCGAGGTACTCGAAGCGAAGACTCCGGGCGTGGCGTCTCTCCGCTTCTTGCACCAGATGGGCCAACATCGTCTCTTCCGCACCCTTGCCCATGACCCGGCAACTCACCACAAAGTCCCGGCACACCGCCGAGTCGCCCGAGACATCGAGGCTGCCAAGGCCGGTGAGCCCCGAATCCCCGAGACGGTCGGAGACACGATACGCCCAGAAGAACCGACCCTCCCCGAGAGCCCAGGCGCGAAGTTCCTCCAGGGTCATCCGCCGGGTCGAGAGGTTCATCTGGTTGGTCTTGTTGAGGAGCTGAACGCAGCGAGGAAGGTTCTCCTCCGAGAGGGGCTCAACCCGGACCCGCACCCCGAGGGAGGTCATCCAGTCCTCGAGGGATCCCACCTCCCGCTTCAGGTCGTCCCGCTTGCGGCTCGACACGTAGCTACCCGAACGCGCCCGGTCTTCCTCGGTAATGCTCGGCCCATCGAAACAGCGCAGCGCCTGCAGGCACGAGGGGTAGAGAAGCGGATCCCGCGGCCAATCCGGCACCAGCACGGAGGGCAGCGCGCTTCTGACCCGCTCGCGCTCGTTGGGGCTGTCGTCGATGAAAACCGCCGCATCCAGTCCGAGGTTGAGCTTCGTCATGAGTCTCGCGATGTTGGCCGCCTTGTCCTCCCAGTCGATCACCCATCCGGCCAGATCGTCGAGGCTCAGCACCATCTCCGGATGCCGTCGGATCGCCTCCAGAGCCGTGCTCTCTTCGTTCTTGCTGACCAGCGCCAGGAGCACGCCTCGGTGGGTGAGCGCCTTCAGGGCCCGTTGAAAATCGGCAAAGGCCTCTCCCACGGGGTCGTGTCCGCCGAGGCGCAGGTTCTCCCACCCGTCGTCGCCCACGACACCGCCCCAGAGGGTGTTGTCGAGATCCAGGATAATGACCTTTCGCGCACGGCCCGCGATCCCCTGCAGCGCGGCCTTGACGTCCTGAACCGCTTCCTGGAGCAGCCCCACCGAGAAGGGCGTCTTGGCAAGATACCAGAGCTTCGGATCGAACGCGTCCGCTCCCGCCGCGCGGATCCAACGGTCGGCGTCCAGCACGTACACGTTGGCCGCAGATGCGACCGCCTCGGCGAGCCGCAGGTTCATGCGTGCGAGGAGATCCTCCACGCCGAGCCCCGGCCGGCGATCGAGCGGCCCGAAACCGCGACTGGGCGGCGTGAGCACCCAGAGGGGAAGGAACGCGGTGCCGGTGCGGTCGGCAGCCTTCACCACCGCCGCCGCGAACCGCTCCACGTCGCGCAATACGGCGTCGGTATCGATCGTCTCGAAGTGCAGAAGCTGTCGGAACGCGGGAGCGATGCTCTCCGGCCGCGACCAGAGGATCGTGAAATCGGGCTTCGGGCTCCATACCTCCGCCCGTTCATCCATCAGCACGGGGACGACCTGCCCGTAGGCCCCCACGCGCGTGCGCACCGCGGGGTAGGCGTCGTCGCGATCGAGAAGCTGGGAGAGGTTCTGGAGATTGAAGTCGGACAGGATGACGCCGTGGAGCCGCTCTCCCGCAGGTTCAGCCATCGGAACGCCCCGAGGATTCGGCGAGGAAACGGGTCAGGGTGGTCACCGAATGCAGCGGCCCGTCCTCAGCCGTCGCGTTCAGCGCGTCGGCGAGAGGGATGTCGGTCCCGAGGGCCTCCAACTCCGCATCCACCGCGACCAGGAGGTTGGCGAGTCCCAGAGAATCGAGCCGCGAGGCCAGCAACGCCCCCGGCCGGGCGTCCAACTGCTGATCCTCAGGGAGCACCGCGTTGACGTTGACGACTGCCCGGAGCACGGCTTGTTCCAGATCCTCGAACCGCGCCATTGCTCATTCCCCGGGGCTACTGACAGTGAAGCAGGTCGAGTCATGCATGCAGCCCGCTCGGTCTGAAGAGGTGATCCAATAGATCCAAGAGCGCGGCGGATTGTATCACAGGGTGACGTGCGACGCGGACCGCCCTACGTCTCCCATGCGTACGGATGCGGATAGAATCCCGGCCAGCACACGAGCTCATCCACCCGCTTGATCACGCGCGCCGGCGAGCCCGCGGCGACCATGCCGTCGGGGACATCGGCGGTCACCACCGATCCCCCGCCGATGAGGCAGTGCGAGCCGATCTTCACGCCGGGCAGAACGGTGACGTTGCCGCCGATGGCGGTGTAGTCCCCCACCACGACCCCACCCTTGCAATCGCCGTAACGCGGGCAGGGCGGATGCGGATCGTCGGTGAACACCACGTTCGGCGCGACGAACACGTTCTCGCCGAGGATCGTCCGCTCCAGGAAGCAGCCGCTGTGAACGCGGGTGCCGTTGCCGATCCGGTTGCCGTACTCGAGAACGGCGTTGGTCCCCACCGAACACCCGTCGCCGATCACGTTGTCCTCGCGGATGGAGGCGCCCTGGCCGCTGTTGAAGCGCGCGCCGATCACGGTGCCGGCGTAGATGGTGGTGAAGGGGCGGATGACCCCGCCGGGGCCGATCACGAGCGGCAGCTCGCCCTCGGTGCGGCCCCGCGGAGGAAAGCCCAGGATGGCGAAGGGATGCACGATCGTCCCCTCGCCCAACGTGACGTTGGGATAGATGCGCGCGTCCATGGGTGTCGCCCCCCTAGACCGGCACGCGCCGGGTCTTGATCGGGGCCACGTCCCAATCGAGCGACTCGGGCGCTCCGCCCGTGGCCAGCGAGCGGTCCGCCGCCTCCAGCACCTGCACCACGCGCAGCCCCGACATGCCGTCGGCCCGCGGCTTCCCGTCCTCCTGGATCGACTTCAGGAAGTCCTCGATCTCCGCTTGCAGCGGCTCGTACGAGTCGAGCTTCGGCGACACGATATCGCCCGCGCGGTAGGAGAGCTGGTACTCGCCGAAGGTCTCCGGATCGCGGTAGTTCACGCCCTTGTCGAAGATCTTCACCTTCTCCAGGTGCTCGGTGTCGTCATAGACCAGCATCTTCCGCGACCCCACGATCGTCGTGTTGCGCAGCTTGGAGGGCGAGAGCCACGAGACCTGCACGTGGGCCAGAACGCCGGAGCTGAAGTCGAGGTCCAGGAAGGCCACGTCGGGCAGCCCGGGCTGGACGTAGTCGCGGCCCACCGCGGCCACGCGCACCGGGTACTCGTTGAGCCAGGAGAAGATCATCGAGAGATCGTGCGGCGCGAGATCCCACAGCACCGACACGTCCTTCTGATGGAGGCCGAGGTTCACGCGGCTCGACGAGATGTAGTAGATCTCGCCCAGCTCGCCGCTCTTGATCACCTCGCGGATCTTCTGCACGGCCGGCGAGTACTCGAAGGTGTGCCCGACCATCACCACCTTGCCCTGCTCCTCGCCGAGGTCGATGAGGGTGCGCGCCTGCGCGGCGGTGTGCGCGAAGGGCTTTTCAACGAAGATATGCTTGCCGCTCTCCAGGGCGCGCTGCGCGAGCGGGAAATGGCCCGAAAGAGGCGTCGCGATCACCACCGCGTCCACCGCGGGATTGTCCAGCAGGTCGTGGAAATCCGTGGTGGCTCCCGCCACCGGATACCTCTGCTGGATGTAGTCGAGGCGCGCGCGATCCAGGTCGCACACGACCACGTTCTGGCAGCGGCGATTCTCCACCAAGTTACGGACGAGGTTCGGCCCCCAGTAGCCGCACCCGATAACTCCCACAGTCAGCATGTAACCCTCCGAGGTTCCGGCGTTCGATCCGCCGCCCTAATGTCCCCCGCGCCCCGAGAGAACGACCGGCACCGTGCGGGCGAGAAGCGTCAGATCCAGCCCCAGGGACCAGTTCGTGATGTAGTGTAGGTCCAAGAGCACCATCTCCTCAAATGTCACCTGACTGCGGGCGGCCACCTGCCAGAGGCCGGTGATGCCGGGCAGCACGTCGAGGCGGTGGCGCTGCCAGTCCTCGTAGAGGTCCCATTCGTAGGGAAGGCAGGGTCGGGGCCCCACGAGGCTCATGTCGCCGACGAGTACGTTCCAGAGCTGCGGCAGCTCGTCCAGGCTGGTCCGTCGCAGAAACCTCCCCAGCGGCGTGATCCGCGGGTCGTCGGCCAGCTTATAGATCTTGCGGCCAGCGTCGTCCACCGAGGCCGCGCCGCCGTGCATGAGCGCCTCCACGTAGCGCCGGTGCACTCCGTCATCGTTGTTCACCACCATGCTGCGGAACTTATAGAGCAGGAACGGCTTCCCCTTGCGCCCGACCCGCTCCTGCCGATAGAGCACGGACCCCGGAGACGAGAAGCGGATTGCCAACGCCACCGCGGCCAAGACGGGAAGAAGCGGAACCCCACCGATCACCACCGCGCTCACGTCCAGCAAACGCTTGAGCTTGAGCCCCCAACCGCGCTGCGGCGAGCGTTTGAGTTCGGCCAGGGGCACGCCGCCGACAAGCCCCCCCGAGGCGCGGGCCACCATGACTTCGAAGGCGCTGGAGACGAGGCTCACGCGCAATCCTTCGTCCATCCACTCGTGGCCGAGTTCCACCAAGCGCCCGCGGGAGAGATCCTCGCGCGCCACCAGCACCTCGGAGATCCGGTGCTCGCGCGCCAGCCGGCGTACATCTTCCATCCCCCCGAGAAGCGGAGCGGGGAGTTCCTCCGAGCGATTCGTCCGCGGTGAGTCCGGAGCCTCGGCATCGTCCACGAACCCCACCAGAATGGGATCGAGTCGCGAGGCGGCGCCCGCCGCGCGCCGGGCGAGACGCCCGGTGCCGACGATCACGCGCGCACCGCGCAGCTCCGTGCCCAGGTAGTGCAGCAGCGCGGGGCGCCACACTCCCGCGCGCAGGAGCGCGGTGCCGGCGGCGCCGAACAGGAAGAAATAGAGGAGGGCGAGACGCGAGCGAAGCGGAGCGTCGGCCTTGACGAGAAAGATCGTGAGGATCACCAGGCCGAGCAGCACGAGCCAGGAGCGCATCATCAACCCGAGCTGGCGCCATCCACGAGAAGCCATGCGGGGCTCGTAGAGGCCGTGAAGTCCGAAGACGACAACGGCGGCTGCGGCCACACCCAGCGCCGCGAGGCTCACGCGCCAACCGGAAGCGACGGCGAGCACGGGGTCCCGCAGCAGGTGACCCGCCCAGAACGCGGCCACAACCATCGCGAGGTCGGCCAGGGCAAGGCCGAGAGTCAGGGAGCGCTTCGGGATCGGCTTGAGGACGGGGGGCGGGGACAAGACGCGATCAGGTTCCGTGCGACCCATCTCACGTGCGTGCGTTCCTGGCATCCACACGGTCATGATCGAGGGTGGCTCACCTGAGGGGGATACTTCCGCCAATAGCGGCAGGAAGGGTGGGCCCCCCTTGGCATTCCCGCCCTGCCAGGCACCAGCTTGGGCCGAGTTCGTAGGCTATCACGATGCTTTTGGGCCAACAACTTCTAAGCTAGGGGGTTGCGGGCGAGAGCCCCCCGCCCGGGCGGGATCACGCCGCGTTCTTGGAGAACGCGGGAGGCACCGGGTACTTTCCCCACTCCGCCAGCGGCACCCGGGAGATGCGCGCCGGGCGCTCCGAGGCATCCAGCAGGCCCAGTCGGGCTGTCGTGCGGGCCACACGCACCTCGGCGATTCGCCGCTCCACCCGCAGCGCGCGCGCCAGGGTCTCGAGGCTCTCGATCCGGACCCAGGGGTGCCCGTTCGGGGAGATCGGCTCCGCGCCATCCCGGGACATGAGGCGATCGAGCGTCGCATGCAGCGACTGCTCGGCGGCGTCGGACTCGACAGAGGTGTCGAGGAGCGCCTTGACCGTCGATGCGGAAAGGCGCCACAGACCGAGCGCCTGCCGCTCGGCGTCGACCACCACGCAATCGGGCGCGGACGTCGACATCACCAGACCGATCAACTCGGAGTCGAAGAGGAGATCTCCGCGCACCACGAGGAGAGGTGCCCCGGGGACCAGGCCGGCCATACGGACCGCATCGAGAAAAGGCTCCTCCCGATTGAACCGGGGGTTCAGGCAGAAGCGCACATCCGGGTACGAGCGGCAGATCTGCTCGACCTGAGCGCCGCGGTACCCGCCGATCACCGTGACCGTGCCGACATCCATACTCCGCAGCACTTGGATCTGGTGGTCGAGGATCGACGTCCCGCCCACCGGTAGCACGCTCGTGGGCACGTGGTCGGTGAGCGGCCGGAGTCGACCGGTTCCACCCTCCGCGAGGATGAGGGCTTCGATCGGCACAGCGGGATAACCCCAAGTTGAAAGTGGACGAACGGGCGCTTCGAGAGGACTTCTATAGTGGAATATCGGCTCCGCGAACGAAGCGTTGCGCGGCGATTCCGTCCCCGCGACCCGACTGCGTCAAATGGCGCAATCGGGGAGGGTCACCGGATGATCGGCTTGCCGAGGTGCGCCCGCGCCTTGTTGGCCACGACCCAGGAGAGGACCTGCCGCTTGTCCCGCCGCATGCTCGCCCGGGCGGTGCACACCATCCAGCAGGGTTGGTTGCACTGGCGAACCACCTCCCGAGCGGCTTCCATGCGCTGGGACAACCAGATCTCCTCGAACGGCGTCTCGCGGACGTTGCCGACCGGCAGGTTCAGGATGTTGCAGGGATAGACGTCCCCGCGCGGGTCGATCATGAGGCTGGTGTGCCCCGCCTCGCAGGGCGTGGGGCGCACGTTGGCCCGGACATGCTGGACCAGACCCTTGTGGAAATACGCGCGGAGCCAGCTCTTCAGTCGTCGGCTGCGCAGTTCGTTGCCGGCCACGTAGTCGAGCTGTCGGGCCAGCTCCTCCACGTTCACCCCGCTGTTGGCGCTGGTCTTGAAATAGTGATCGGAGTTGTGGGCCACCGCGCAGGTGAACTCGACGCCGGTCCGCCGGGCGAGGTCGTAGATCTTGCCCAGGTGCGAGGTGTTGTCGGCGACCTCGGTCACGGTGGCGGTGAACGCGATCCGCAGATTGGTTACGCCCGCCGCCTGGATGAGCTGCACCGTTTCGTAGGCCTTCTTCCACCCGCCGCGGATGCCGCGCACCTTGTCGTGAACCCCTTCCTCGCCGTCGATCGAGATCGCGAACCCGATCCCGGGGGCGGCCTTGAGGATCTCGGGGAGCATCTTCTCGGTCCGCCGGGGTTGCAGACCGTTCGTCGAGATCACGATGCGGGCCTTGGGCACGGTCCCATGCACCACCGCGACCACTTCGGGAAGATCGTTGCGCAGGAAGACCTCGCCGCCGGTGAGGTTGATGTCGCGCAGCGTGGCGGGGAGGATCTTTGCGTACTCTTCGGGGGTGAGCTCCCCCTTCCCCGACTGGTCGCCTTCCCAGATGCCGCACATCACGCACCGGGAGTTGCAGCGGTAGGTCAGGACGAGGAGCACGTCCTCCGGGACCACGCGCCGGTGAGCCCGCGCGTGCGGGAAGCTCGCCGAGGGCTCGGCGGGTGGCTCAAGGCGGATGGGTTGGCTCATGGTTATCGTCGTTCTCGGGAGGCGGGGATAAACAAGACACAGTCTATCACGTATCCCGGCTCCAAGCCCGATGATCCTATCAGGCGGCCTTCGCGGATTCCTGGGCCTCTCCGTCCGTCGCGGCGTCCGGAGGTACCGAGGGGAGACTGAAGCAGAAGCGGCTGCCCACTCCGACCTGGCTCTCGACCCATATGCGGCCGCCGTGCCCCTCGACGAGCCCTTTCGAGATCACCAATCCGAGACCGGTTCCCCCCTGCTTGCGAGTGAGCGAGGAGTCGATCTGCTGAAATTTCTGGAAGAGCTTGCCCAGGTCCTCGGGAGCGATGCCGGCTCCGGTGTCGCTCACCACGCACTGCACCCCGCCCTGCGGAGTGGCATCCACGATCAGGTCCACTTGCCCGCCCATGGGAGTGAACTTGAGCGCATTGCCGAGCAGGTTGCCGAGAACCTGCCCCACGCGAATCCGGTCGGCCTGAATGGAGGGCAGATCGTCGGCGACGTCCACGCGCATCACGATCCCCTTCTGTCCGGCCAGCGCCTCCATGGAGGCGACCACTTCGCCGGCCAGCTCACCCATCGCCATCGGCGAGAAGTTCAGGCTCAAGCGACTCGCCTCGATCTTCGAGAAATCGAGGATGTCGTTGATGAGAAGCCGCAAGCGCTCGACGTTGGTCTGGCAGATGCTCAAGAGTTCGCGCATCTTGGGGACCATCTCGAAGTAACGCTCGTCCAGAACGAGTTCGAGGGATCCCTGGATGGAGGTCAGCGGCGTGCGCACCTCGTGGGAGACTACGGCCACGAACTCCGACTTCATGCGGTCGAGTTCGCGAGCCGTCTCGTAGAGTTCGGCGTTGCCCAGCGCCATGCCGGCCTGAGACGCGAAGGACTCGAGAAGATCGCGATCCGCGTCGGTGAAGACCCCGTCTTCCTTCTCCATCACGGTCAGGACGCCCAGGAGGCGGCCCTTGTGCTGGAGCGGAACCGCGAGCACCGTGCAGACGCTCAAGTCGGCGAGGAACCCCTCGCTGAAGCCGCGCGCTTCCGTGTCGTCGGCGCAGGCCGGCACGAGGGTCTCGGCGACCTTTCCGATCACCCCGCGGCCGGTGTGGACGGTGGCCGTGCCGACCAGCTCCGCGGCCGGTCCGAATCCGGTCTCGGCCACAAAGGTATCGGTGTTTTCGCGCCGGCGGAAGAGCAGCCCCATACGGGCGTGACTGAGCACCGCCGCCTGGCTGACGATGAAGTGCAGCGTGTTGGCGACATCGAGACTCGCGTTGACGTCCTTGCTGATCTCGTAGAGCGTGCGGATGCGGCGAGTGGCGACCGCGACCTTCTCCTTGAGGATCTCCTCGTGGCGGCGCAGCTCTTCGTTCGCCGACTGCAAATCCTGAACGAGGCGGCGGTTCTCATGAATGAGCCGGCGCCCCTCGAGGCCGCGGCCGACGATCTGCTCCACTTCCCAGAGATCGAAGGGCTTGGTGATGTAGTCGTACGCACCGCGTCGCAAAGCATCGATGGCGGTGCCGGTGGAGGCGTACCCGGTGATGACGATCACGACCATCTCGGGGTCCGCATTCTTGGCCGCACCGACGACCTCGAGGCCGTTCACCCCGGGGAGGTTGATGTCGGTGAGAACCAGGTCGTATCGGCCCGTGCCGAGGCGCTCGATCGCTTCTTCACCGGTGTTGACGGTGTCGACGTCGTACGGCTTCTCGGAGAACAGATCGGCGAGGATCTCGACGACGTTTTCTTCGTCGTCGACGATCAACAGCCTGGGCTGCGCCGCCTTGGGGTCGACTTTGTCCGATGGTTGGGTCATGGAATCCCGCTTCACCCTATCGGGCTAGGACAAGGCCACCGTCTCGAGTGCCGCGGGCTCCTGCCCGCCGGCCCGAGTCGATTCATACAGGTCATTATCGGCTTGCGAGAGCAGGCCTTGAGCATCGTCGGCATCGGCGGGGTACGCCGATATCCCGGCCAGGAGGGACATCCGCTTGCGGCGCGGGAAGTTATGTTTCTCGACCGCGGCGACCAGAGCCGCCACCCGCTCACCGGCACGGTCCCGCCGCTTGGAGGGAAGGAGGGCGAGGATCTTGCCCGAGGCATCGAGGGCCACCAGCTCGGCGGGCCCGCGCCAGGCGTTGACCAGTTCGGCCAGTTCGGCCCGGCAGCGGTCGCGATAGTCGGGACCGAAACGTTCGACGTGGGCGTCGAGGCCGTCGAGACGCAGGGTGACCACGCTCATCGAGTGCCCGAGTTCGCTGCAGCGCGCCACCTCCTCGTCGAGGCGCAGGCGCAGGTAGTCCGGAGTCGCGAGCCCGGTGACGGCGTCGCGGATCTCGCGCGCGGCGAGTTGGCGCCGAGCGATGTACCGCTGCACCAGGCCGGCCAGCATGGCGGCGGCGAGGATGACCACGCGTAGCGAGCGCGGTGTGAAGTAGCCGTCCTTGAGGCTCCCGATCTGGAGCACGCCCAGGCAGTCGGAGCCCACCACGAGCGGCACCGCGATGAACGATCGGACCAGGATCGCCGTGGGCGCCTCGTTGCGGTGCACGGACGTGTAGAGGACCGGACGACGACGCCCGGCCACCCAGGACGAGAAGCCCTGCCCCTCCGTGAAACGGATGCGCCCGATGAGTTCCACCTCGATGCCCTGATGGAGAAAGGGTGACACCGTCGCGGCGTCGGAGTCGCGCAAGTAGATCGAAGCGCCATCGTGGGGGATCGCGCGCTTGAGCGTGACGATCGCGTGTCGCAGGCCCTCTTCGGTCGCGGGCAGCGCGTCGAGCGCGTTGTGCCACGCGATCAGCGCGTTCAGTGAATCGCTGGCGCGGCTGTCACCGCCGTCCGCCGCGAACTCGTTGAGGGTCGTTGCCAGCGCGTGATCCCATCCGGACGCCTGAGCCAGCGCGTCGCCGTTGGCGTCGGCCAGCTTGTCCGCTTTCTGCTCCAGGCGCTCGGCGGCGTCGTCCGCAAGGAGACCGAGTCCCTGGAGAGAGGCCACCAGGGCCTTCTTCTCGCGCATGGCCTTGGCGCAGGTGGGCGCCGTCTTCGTCGAAGGCGCGGCGGTCTTGGCCGAGGGCGTGGCGGTCTTGGCCGAGGGCGCCGTCGCCTTGGTGCGCGGCGCCGCGCTGCCGTTCAATTGCTTCGTGGTCGTGGTTTTCACTGGATCGTCCCCCCGGTTCGGATGGTGGTTCAGGCAGCCTTGCGCACGCGGCCGCGGAGCCGCCCGATCGCTTTCGTGTGGATCTGCGAGACGCGCGATTCCGAGATGCCAAGCGTCTGCCCGATCTCCTTGAGCGTCATCTCTTCGTAGTAGTAGAGCGCGAGCACGAGCTTCTCCTGCTCGGTGAGATCGCTGATGATGTCCACGAGGATGTCCGACATCTGCGCGCGCTCCAGCTCGCTGAGCGCGTCCTCGGTGTTGGGATCCTCGATGACCTCGGCGAGACCGCCGGAGTGCCCTTCCTCGCCGTCCCCGGCCGGTTGGTTGAGGGAAAGGAGCACGACGCCCCGCACTTCCTCGAGAAGACGGGCCATCTCGACCGAGGAGACGTCCATGGTCTCGGCAAGTTCGTCGTCGCTGGCCGCGCGACCGAGCCGCTGATCCAGGTCGCGGGTCATGGCGTCGACGTGCCGGGCCTTGCGCCGCACCGAGCGGCTGGCCCAATCCATCGCGCGCAGCTCGTCGAGCACCGCACCGCGAATGCGCCACACCGCGTAGGTCTCGAACTTGGTGCCCTTGCCGAAGTCGTACTTCTCCAGGGCATCGAAGAGGCCGAGGGCCGCGGCATTGAGAAGGTCGTCGCGTTCCACGTACTTGGGAACGTTGGAGGCCACGCGATCCACCACGTACTTCATGAGCGGCGCGTAACGCCGAAACGCCTCATCCTTCGAGGGTTTCTTCCACGCCTTGGGACGCGGGGTCTCGGCCGGACTGACCTCGACGAGGGCGGCACGTTGCGTTGCCATGGGACGGTCTCTCCTTGTCACGGTTCGGGGGGACGGACTCATGCTGCCTCCCATACACAGCGCTCGGCGGGACGGAAGAAGCCGAGGCCCGGGGGTAGGGAAGGTGAACTCGCGGGGACGGGGATCCGAGTGCTCTCGTCGGGCCGGTCGCCGCAGAGAAGTCGCTGCGCCACATCCCGCACGCAGCGGGATGCGGGGGCGTCGGGGGCGCCCAGGATGAACGGCCTCTGCCGTCTCACCGCGTCCTCGACCGCGACATCCTCCAGCACGTGCCCCCAGCTCACGAGCTCGGTGCGAAGATGGCGGCTCGCGGTGTGGGCGAGGCGGGCGAAGGCCTCGCCGGCCTCCTCCGAGGATCGCGCCCGGTTCACGACGATCCGCGGTGCGGCTGCATGCGCCCCACCGAGGATCTTGATCAAGGCGTACGCGTCGATGCTGGCGGTCGGCTCGGGGGTGGTGACCACCACGAGTTCGCCGGCCCGGCGGGCCAGTTCGATGGAGTTCGGTCCGATGCCGGTGGCGAGGTCGAGGATCACGAGATCCGCAGCGGCGCCGGCGCGGGCCATGGCCGCACAGAAGCGTTCGCGCCGCGCGGGGTCGAGCACCGCGAACTCGTCGCGACCGCAAGGGCTGGCGAGCACCCGTATCCCCCCGGCCGCGGCGAAGACCGCCTGCTCCACCGGGCACTCGCCGTTCAAGACGTGGCCGAGGTTGGCCGTGGGTTCTTCACCGAGAAGCAGGTCCAGCTTGCCGAGCGCGAGGTCGCCGTCGACAAGCAGCACGCGGCGGCCAAGGCCGGCCAGCGCGAGACCGATATTGAGGGCGAGGCTGGTCTTGCCGACCCCGCCTTTGCCGCTCGCCACCGCAAGCACGCGCGCCGCGCAAACCGGGGCCGCGGGCTTCCCCCCGCGAACCAGGTGAAGGCTGGGGCGCGACGCGTTCGAGGATCCCATCGAAGGTCGAGGATCGGGCGTCATGCTCACGTGTGGGCTCCCCTGGGATTCGTCGGGCCTCTCGCAATCCCGGTCGCCTGGCGGCGCCGGGCCCCCCGCAATCGGCAGGTCAAGTTGCCTCGCCGGTCGCGGGTTTCTTCATTTGCAAAGAGGGGGCCAGGGCTCGGGGAGAGGGGATGAGTCCGGCAAGGAAGCCGCGACTGACCGGAGATAACTCAATTACAAATAATAAGTTAAAGACCAGGACCCCTCCACGATTCGACGCCCCATTCCCGGGAGAGTACCCGGTTCAATCGGGCAGGCCGGGGGGTCAGGAACTGGCCGAACGCCGGCTCTTCCACGGGGCACTGGTAAGAATTCGACCACCCACGGGGGGGCGCCGGTTCCTATAGCCTGGTCCTCCGCGGAAGGGACCGCGGGCCCCTCGCGCCTAGTCCTCCGCGGAGGTGTCGTCCCCGAGGCCGTATTCCCGGATCTTGGCGCGCAGGGTCTGCCGGGAAACCCCAAGAGCCTCGGCAGCCCGCGTCTTGTTCCCACAGAAGTGCCGCAGCGCGCGATCGATCGCCTCGCGCTCGGCCTGGGCGAGCGTCCACCCCGCAGCCGCGGTCGGGGCAGGCGCTGATGGCACGGGAGGCGCCGACGAATTCAACACTTCGAGCGGCAGCGCGTCGACATCGATGCGCTTCCCGCCGCACAGGAGCACCGCGCGCTCGACGACGTTGCGCAGCTCGCGCACGTTGCCGGGCCAGCGGTAGGCGAGCATCGCCTTCTCTGCCGCGGGGGTGAAGTCCTCGACCGCTCGAGCCATCTCGCGGTTCAGGTGATCGAGAAAGAAGCCGGCCAGCGGCAGGATCGCCTCGGTGCGCTCGCGCAGGGGAGGGATGCGGATCGGGACCACCGCGAGTCGGTAGTAGAGGTCCTCGCGGAAGCGCCCCTCCCCCACCTCGCGCTTCAGGTCTTTGTTGGTAGCGGCGACGACACGGACGGTGACCTCGATGTCGCCGGTCCCGCCGAGGCGCCGGAAGGTGCCGGTCTCGAGCACACGCAGGAGCTTGGCCTGCACGCCCGCGGCCATGTCCCCGATCTCGTCGAGAAACATCGTGCCGCGATGCGCGAGCTCGAACATCCCCTTCTTGCGGCTCTTGGCGTCGGTGAAGGCGCCCTTCTCGTAACCGAACAGCTCCGACTCGAGGAGGCTCTCCGGCACCGCGCTGCAGTTGACCGCCACGAAGGGGCCTCCCGCAACGTCGGATGTGCGGTGCACGGCCCGCGCCACGATTTCCTTGCCGGTGCCGGTCTCGCCGATCAGGAGCACGGTGGCGCGGCTCTTGGCCACCTTCTCCACCGTGCCGAGCACGGCGCGGAAGCTCTCGCTCTCTCCGATCACATGGTCGGTGGGGAAGCGCCCGCGGGAGCCTCGGCGCAGCACCTCCACTTCACGGCGCAGCGACGCGTTCTCCAGTGCGCCCTTCACGACCAGCTTGATCTGGTCGAGCTGGAACGGCTTTCCCACGAACTGGAAGCAGCCCGCCTTCGTCGCCTCGACCGCGTGATCGAAACGACCGTAGGCGGTCATCATGACGACCTCGACCTCGGGATAGTCGCGCTTGATCGTGCGCAGCAGGGTGAGGCCGTCCTCGCCGGATTCCTTGAGCCGCATATCGAGGAGCACGACGTCGATGTTCTGTTCGCGCAGCCCGGCGAAGGCCTCGGAGCCGTCGGCCGCCTGGTAGGTGCGATACCCTTCGTCGTGCAGCGCCTCGCTCAGCGTGAACCGCAGCGTGCGCTCGTCGTCGACGATGAGAATCCCCGCCTCGGTGCGTTCGACCGTCCGATCTTCCCCGTCCATGCGCGCTCCTCGCTTACACGCCGTCGCGGCGGCGGCCTTGCCGCTTTTCAAGGGGAAGATCCACCAGCACGGTCGTCCCCCGATCGGGTTCGCTGCTCAGGGTGATCATACCCCCGTGCTCGTGCACGATGGCTTGCGTGATGGGCAGGCCGAGGCCGGTGCCCGACCGCCGCGTGGTGAAGAAGGGATCGAAGATGCGTTCCAGCGCCTCGGCGGGGACGCCGTGGCCCGAGTCGGAAATCTCGAGTTCGACCCAGTCCTGAAGTGGAGCCTGGCCCCGCGGAAGCCCGCCCCCGTCCTCCTCGCGACGGCCGACGCGGCGTCGGACATAGGGCCGCCGGCTCTCGCGCCGCAGCGCCACGCGCAACGTGCCCCCTTCTTCTTCCATCGCCTGCACGGCGTTGCGAAGGAGATTGAGCACGACCTGCACCATCTGGTCCCCGTCGATCCAGATCCTGGGCAGCTCGGTGTCGAAGTCGCGCGTCACCGCGATATGGAAGCGCTCGGCATCGTCCCGCACCAGCGCCAGCGCGCGCTCGACGCAGCGCGCCATGCTGTCCTCCGCCAACTGCGGAGCCGGAGGGCTCGCGTAGCGGAGCAGGCTGTCCACGATGCGGTCGAGGCGGGCCGCCTCCTCCAGGATGACCTCGGCGAAGCGGCGGCGCGTGTCGTCCTCGGCGAGCCGCTTGTGCAGGAGCTGCGCGCTTGCCGCGATCCCCGCCAGCGGGTTACGGATCTCGTGGGCCATTCCCGCCGAGAGTTCACCGAGGGAAGCCAGACGATCCTTGCGGCGCGCTTCTTCCTCAGCCCGCTTGAGATCCGTGCGGTCGGTGAGGATCATTACGACCCCCTCCTCTTCGCCGTCTTTCCCTTCGTGCCGGTTCACCCGCACGTCCACGGTGACCATGCGGCCGTCGCCGAGCTTCAAGTCGACTTCGCCGGAGGCGTCGCCCGGTTGCGCGAGATCGCCGAGGAGGCTCCCGCCGCCGCGCGTGCGGAGAACGTCGTCCGCGGGACGGTTGAGGAGATCGACCGCCCCGCGCCCCAGAAGCGACTCCGCCGCCGGGTTCACATAGTCGATGCGCCCCTGCGGGTTCACTGCGATCACCGCGGAGCCCATCGTGCGCAGGATCCCCTCGGTGAAGCGCGAGAGGTCGGCCAGCTCCCGGATGAGAGCGGACTTCTCGAGACCGGAATCCTTCGGGGCGTTCACCGTGCAGCCCGGCGTGCGCGGCGGATGACCGCCGCCGCTAAGCGCTCCGCGAGCAGGAATTCAGCCTTCACGGAAACCCCCTCCTCATGGCCGGACGCCGCAAGACCCCCGCATTCTAGCTAACCGGGGGCCGGTCCGATAGCGAGAGCGGAGCGGGCGGTGGCGCGCCGGCACCCGGGTGGGTCGCCCGTCGGCCGCGCTCACCCGGGTGGCCGCGCGAGTGCGCCAATGATCACCCGGGTGATCATCACGCATCGCACGAGTCCAGCCGGGTGGACTGATGGGTGCGCGGGCGCGGCGCAGCCGGATCGCCCCGCGAACGACGAAGGGCCTCTGAGGCGCGGCGGGCGCAACGCGACGCTCGATGGGGTGAACTGGCGCCGTCATGCGCGCGGCGCGTAGCGTGTTCGCGGGTCGGCCGGTGGTGAGCGGGATCGAGTGCCGCGAGCGCGAGGTTCGCCGTGCGCGCGCAGCGGACGGGCGCTTTAGCGGGACCCGTTCGCGAGCACGCACGGCGACATCGCGCTAAGCGGCACACGAAGCGCAGCGACTACTCGCCCGGCAGCGACGCGCGCAACCCCGCCCGGTAGTCAGGATATCGCAGCGTCACCCCCAGCTCCTCGAGCGTGCGCCGCGAGCTGACACGCTTGCCCAACCCCTCGGCATGCGGCCCCGCGTCGCCGCAGGCGAAGAGGGGCTCGGGCGCCTCGATCAAACACGCCGCCTCCGCGTAGTAGTCCGCGCGCCGCACCGGTGCGCCGTCGGCGGCAAGGTAGATGCGCCCGTCCACGCCGCGTTCCGCCGCGGCGACCGCGATGGTCGCCAGGTCTTCCACGTGGATGAGGTTCACCCGCGTCGCGCCGGAGCCGGAGACAGGCGCGCCCTCACGCACACGCGACAACGGCGCCCGCCCCGGCCCGTAGATGCCCGCGGCGCGCACGATGCGCGCGGGAAGACCGGCAACTTCAAGCAGTGTCCGCTCGGCCGCCAGAAGGATCGCGCCACCACCGCGCGTCGGCTCGGCCGGCGTGTCCTCATCGATCCACGATCCGTCGGCCACACCATACACCGACGTGCTCGAGATCATCACGACCGCCCGCACCGCGGTGCGCGGCATCACTGCGGCCATGTGCAGCGCGGCGGCGCGGTAGACGCTCTCGTAGCTCGCACCCGCCGAGGGCGCCGCGGTGAAGAACACCCACGCCGCGTTGCGGGCGAGCGCTTCGAGCGTGGGCTCGGCGTCGGGAGCGGCGCTATCCCAGCGTGCGGGCGTCGCACCGCCGCTCGCGTCAACCGGACGCGGGACGCCGCTCCTCGTCGTGCCCACCACCTCGTGGCCTCGCGCGATCAAGACTCGGGCGAGCCGCGCGCCCAGGTAGCCGCAACCCAGAATCAGCGAGGAAGTCATGCCGGGCTCCGATCGCGAATCGCTCAGCGGGGAACGGTGCCGCCGATCAGGATGGCGATGATCCCCACGATCGCGCAATAGGGGGCGAACACGGCGAGGCGTCCCCGCTCCATGACCCGCCACACGATTCGGATCGCGAGGTAGCCGCTCACCGCTGCGGCGATAAACCCGATGGCTAGCGCCAGAGGCTCGTTCTGCCCGAGCGCGCTCAGCTCGTGCGCGTCCAGCACCACGGCGCCGAGGATGGCGGGGACAGAAAGAAGGAACGAGAAGCGTGCGGCGTCAGCCCCGCGCAGGCCGAGCAGCGAACCCGCGGCGAGGGTGGAGCCGGAGCGGCTCACCCCAGGAAGAATGGCTATCGCCTGCGCCACGCCGATCAGGAACCCGCGCTTGAGCGTGAGCGGCGCATCGCCCGGCCGCCGCAACCGCGAGAGACTCAGGATCACCGCGGTGATGAGAAGATCGATCCCCACCAGCCGCACGCTGGAAAACGCCGCCTCCACCGCGTCCTTGGCGAAGAGTCCGACCGCCACCGCGGGAAGCGTGCCCACGAAGATGGCACCCACGAACACCCATGCCGAGCGCTTGGCCTCCCGCGGTGCGCCGGGAAGAACGCCGCGCACGATGCCGGCGATGTCGCGCCACAGGGCCGCCACCACCGCGCTCAGCGTGGCCACGTGGAGCCAGATCTCGAACGCCACGCCGTTCATGGTCAGGTGGAGCAGGCGTCCCGCGAGAACGAGATGCCCGGAGGAGGACACCGGCAGGAACTCGGTGAGTCCCTGGACGAGTCCCAGCCACAGCGCGTCGAAGGGTGTCACGCGCGCTATTCCAGCGAGGAGCCGCGATCCAGACGATCGGCGGCCTGATAGGCGCGACGGGCCTCGTGCTTCAGTCCCTGGCGATCCAGGACGACGCCGAGGTAATAGTGCGCGCGCTGGTGGGCTGGATCGATCGTCACCGCGCGCTGCAGGCTGCGCACGGCGTCGCTGAGGCTGCCGAGCCGCAGGCGCCCCACACCCAGGTGGTAGTGGCCGCGAGCGTCGTCGGGCATGAGCTTGGTGTACTCGGCGAAGATCTCCGCGGTCTCGGCGTAGCGCCCCTGCCGCAGCGCGAGCACGCCCGAGTAGTAGAGAATGCGCGCGTCTTCCGGTGCGAAGCGATGCGCTTCCTCGAGCGCGATCATCGCGTCCTCGAGGCGGCCGTCGTCCAGATAGAGCAACGCAAGGTTGAAGAGCACTTCGGTCGCGCGCGGGTCGATCTGGAGCGCGCGCTCGAGTTCGGCATAGGCCTCTTCACGCCGCCCCTGTTCGCCGTAGATCGCGCCGAGGTTCGCGTGCCCGGCCGCGCAGTCGGGGTCGCACACCGTGGCCCTGCGCAGCGCGGCCACCGCGTCCTCTTTGCGTCCAAGCTGGTCGTAGAGGATGCCGAGGTTGATGTGCGCCTTGGCGAGATCGGGATCGACGCGCAGCGCGCGGTGATAGGCCTGCTCCGCCTCGTGGGCGCGACCCGCGCGCGCGAGCGCCACACCGAACGCGTACTGTGCCTCCGCGCTCTCCGGCTCGAGTCGGGTCGCCTCGCGCGCGGCCTCTACCGATTCTTCGGAGCGGCCCGCGTCGGCGAGACAGCGTGCGCGCGTGATCCAACCCGGAGCGCTCTCGCGCAGGATGTCGTGCGCTTCGTCGAGAAGCGCCACCGCATCGGCGGCCTTGCCCACGCGGCGCAGGCACTCCGCGCGCAGCCGCGCGAGTTCGGGAGTGGCGGCCCCGCGTCCGGCCATGCGCTCGAGCACTCGGAGCGCGTCGTGGTATTCGCCGAGGCGTTCGAGCGTCTGGGCCAGCTCGATGGCCAGATCGAGGCGTCCCGGCTCCTGGCGCAAGCGACGCGCAGTGTCCTCGGCGCGGTCCTTGAGATCGCGGGTGGAGACGGTTGCACTGAGGGACGGAGGAGGGGAGCCGCGCAGTCTCAACGGTCGGGATCCAGCGGCGAATCCCAGGGCCGGCGGGAGTAGCGGTACGGCGCAGCACCATAGCCGAGCGCCTGAGCCGCTTCCGGAGGCATGTTGATGTAGGAGATGTTGAGCATGAAATTCTTGCTCGGCCGGTAGTCCAGATTGAACCCTTGCAGGAACACGCTTCTCTCGTTGAAAAGCGACTCGCCGCCGGGGGTAATGGTGGCGCCGACGCTGAGCGAGACGCGCAGAGGATCCGAGATGCGGTAGCCGAGTTCGCTCTGCCACAAACCCGCCGACTGCGACCGGTAGCCGCTTCCCGAGGACATCGAGTAGCTGAGGCTGTGGCGAACGTCGAAGCGAGAGAGATCGATCAACCCTGAGTTGAGAAGACCCGCCGAGGGCGTGCTGGCGAAGCCCTGCAGCGCGGGCGGCACGGCCGCCCCGGTATCGCCGGCGGAAGCGGGGCCCACTGCGAAGGCCAACACGGCGAGGCACCCGATCACGCTCATCCAACCCGCACCGAGGCGGGAAACACGCAGGGAAGAACCGAAACCGCCGGAACGCATCATGATGATCTCCGCTCCAAGCCGAGAAGTGGTTGCGCTTGAGAGTAAGGGAGAGAGCGAAGCCGAGTCAACCGACCGGCGCCACGATCGCCTCCTCGGGCCCTTATACAGCGGCGGGGACCCGCTGGGTCCCCGCCGTGGAAGGTCGGTTCCGAATAATCTGCGAGATCTAGGCAACCTTGGAGTGCTTCTCCGCGGCTGCCTCGACCTTGATCTCGAGCACGAGGCGAAGCCGGGCGCCGCGCACGACCTCGTCCGGGCCGAGGGTGATCGGCACCTGGATGCGTCGCTCGATGGTGACCGGGGCGAAGTCCCCCGAGCCCCCCACCGCAGGGATCTCGACCGGGGCCAGCTCCGCTTTCGGGGCGGACGCGGGCACCGGCTCCGGCGGCTGCACCTTGTGGCGCCGGAACTTGCTCCAGAACCCGCCCCGATGCTCGTCTGTGTCCAGGGATGGGGCCGACACCACGGCCTCCACCTCGACGAGATGGGGTTCCGTGACCGCCGCGCGCTCCGGTGCGAGGGTCAGGGGCTCGATCGCGGGAGCTTCGCTCGCAGGCTCGGCAGCCTCGACCAGCACCTCCTCCACGACCGGAGCCTCCGGCTCCCGGACCGGCTCTGGGGGAGGAGCTTCGAAGTGAATCGGCTCCGAGGCAACCGCGAGGCGCTCCTCGACCAACGGGAGCGGCGGCGCAAGGGGCTCTGCCGCCCGGGGGGCCGGCGGCGTGTCTGTCACTGGAACGACGGGCGCAGCGGCGCTCCTCGTCGCAAGGGGGGGCGGAACAGCCGGCCTGGCGACGGCCACGGGGGTCGGTCTGGAGGTCGGCTTGGAATGGGTCGCGCGGGTCTCGCCGAGCCGGACTTCCTTGCTCAGCTTCTGGAGCAGAACCTGGGAGATGCCTCGGAACGTCTCGAAGACGCCCTTCCCCGTCGTCGCCACAGCCTCGAAGTAGGGCATTCCGCGCGGGTTCAGCGCGCTCTCCATCTCCTCGATGGTGTACGGGTCGTCCACGTCCCGCTTGTTGTACTGAAGGACGAGCGGGAACTCCTCGACGTTGAGTCCGTACTCTTTGAGGTTGTCCTGCAGGTTCTGCAGCGACTCCACGTTTTCGTCCATCTTCCCGCGCGCCGAGTCGGCAACGAAGATGATGGCGTCGACGCCGCGCAGCACGAGCTTGCGGGTCGCGTTGTAGTAGACCTGTCCGGGAACGGTGTACAGAAGGAACCGTGTCTTGAAACCACCCATTTCGCCGAGGTCGACGGGGAGAAAATCGAAGAAGAGGGTCCGCTCCGTCCGGGTCTTCATCGAGACCATCTTGCCGCGGTTATTGGTGGGAACGCTCTGATAGATGTACTCGAGATTGGTCGTCTTTCCGCTCAAGCCCGGGCCGTAATAGACCAGCTTCGCGTTGATCTCTTTCCCCGAATACGACACGACGACCATGGAAAGAACCCCCTGCGTTGCGTTGGAGTGTTGCTGCGACCGGCGGGCCGGAAGCGTTTTCCCGTACGTATGAATATCGGCGGATAGAGGAGGGGACTTGAAGGGAGTTCTCCTCCCTCGCACCGCCGCCAGCGGCACAGGCACGAAATCAGCCGGTGCCGGTGGGGCATTTTCCACCAGCGGGCCCGGCGCTCGGGTAGTTCCAATTCCGGGACACGGGCTCCGCCGCCTCGCCGATGTTCCTTCCGAGCTGCCAATCCGACGGGCGACAACAGCTTCCGCGATTCGGTGGATCCCCTCCCTTTCCGTGGCGACGCTCTCATTACAGCGGCACGTGCGTTGCATGGGTTTGTGGGCGAAGCACGGTCAGCAGCCCGATCCCGACCGGAGGGAGCATGCGAGTTTTCTGGACCCGGAAGAACGAACCGCTCGGAGGCAATACCTCGTTCTATTGCCGCCACGACAACCGTGTCGTCGGTGGGTGCCCCATCGAGGGGGGGCCGTGCGACTGCCCCTTGCGCCCGGAGTGCCCCGCCTTCGGAGATGCCCCGGCCAAGGCGCGGATGGTGGGTCACCAACCGCAGGCCTGATCGCCTGCCCGCCTCCTCCCCCGCTTGGGGTCCAGCCCCCCTCGTCGGCCCCCTGCTTATCTTGAAAATTGCGGTCTGATCGCTTATGTTGACAGTGTTGCTGTAGGGCGCTCCCACCACGTTGGAGCTTGCCGAATTTGGAAAGCAAATTTCATCTTCAACTTCGACCCAATTCAGGCCTGCCGGACCCGCTCGCGGACATCATTCGGGCTATGGAGGCCATCCCTCTCGGCCTTGCCGTCACCGACACCAAGGGGCGCGTGCTACACATCAACCGGCGGGCACTGGAGTGGATCGGGCGCGACCGCGCGGAGATCGAAGGGGCCGGGCTGGACGTCTTGGGGGGGGGGACGGTCAGCGAGGAGCAGTTCCGCGAGATTCTGGACAGCTCGCTGGCGGGCGGCTGGCAGGGTGAGGTCACGTGCGTCCGCAAGGACGGCTCCAGCTTCCCCGCTTTCTTGGAGACGAGCGTGCTGCGCGATCCCGCAGGCGAATCGCCCCTCATCCTGGCGGTGGCCCGCGACATCACGGAGCAGCGCTCCTTGCAGGCGCGCCTTATCGCCGAGGAGAAGGCGGGAACTCTGGGACTCATCGCGCGCAACGTAGCCCATCGGGTGCGCAACCACCTCGCATCGATCAACATGAGCTTGTACTTCCTGGAGGAGTTGGTGCCCCCCGCCGACGAGGGTGCCAAGCAGATCGATACGATTCGCCAGGAGATGCACAGGATTAGGCTCTTCCTCGATTCTCTGGCGGCCTATGCGCTGCCGCCCGCGCCGGAGTTCGAGGAGGTCAACCTGGCCGAGGTGGTCAACCAGGGGCTTGACGAGGCCCGACCCATCCTCCGCCTCAAGTCGGTGGCGGTGAAGCGACAGTTCCCGCCGGATCCACCGACCTTGCGGCTCGACCGGGCCCAATTCGCCCGCGCGATCGCTCATGTGGTGCAGAACTCCGCGGAGTCGATGGAGCGTCCCGGCGCCGTGCACATCGTGATCAAGCGTCAGCCGTTGGCCGCGGAGACGCGCTGGCTCGTGGAGATCCACGACGACGGGAGCGGGATCTCCCCCAATCTTCGGGATCGCGTATTCGAACCCTTCTTCACCACCAACGAGAGCCAGCTCGGACTGGGGTTGACCATGGTGCGACGGGTGATGGAACTCCACGGCGGCGAGGTGCGCATCGAGTCCGTCCCCGGACGTGGCTCGGTGGTCACGCTGGACCTGCCCGACCATCCGGGGGTGCCGGCATGAGTGCCCCCGAGCGGCTCCTCATCGTCGACGACCAGGTCGCCCTCACGCGCATGCTCTCGAAGTTCTTCCGTGCCCGTGGCTTCGAAACTTACACCGCCCTATCTCTTCGGGAAGGCATCGAGCGGTACCGCGAGGCACGCCCCGCTTTCGTGATCTGCGACGTCCACCTTCCCGACGGGACCGGCCTCGATCTCCTCAAACAGATCCGCGACCTGGACCCCGACGCGTACGTGGTGATGATCACCGCCTACGACGACATGGACACGACGGTGGCGGCGATCAAGCGAGGGGCCTTCGATTACATTCACAAGCCCTTCGAGCCGCGGGAGCTGGAGATCGTCGTCGACAAGGCGCGCGAGAATCGCCGCCTGACCCTCGCCATCAGCCGACTCCAAGCCGAGCGGAACGTCCCGATCCGCGCCAACGTGCTCATTGGCAAGAGCAAACCGATGCTGGAGGTTTACAAGACCATCGGAGTGGTGTCGGCCAGCAACACCACCGTGCTCATCACCGGGGAGAGCGGCACCGGGAAGGAGTTGATCGCGCGGGCGGTCCACAGCAACGCCACCCCTCAGGAGCCCTTCGTCTCCGTCAACTGCTCGGCGATCGTGGAGACCCTTCTCGAGAGCGAGCTGTTCGGACACGAGAAGGGCGCGTTCACCGGCGCCACGTATCGCAAGCAGGGGAAGTTCGAGCTGGCCGGGCACGGCACCATCTTCCTCGACGAAATCGGGGACATGTCGGCCAACCTCCAGACCAAGCTCCTGCGCGTCCTGCAGGAACGCGAGTTCACGCGGGTGGGGGGGCGCGACGTGCTGCGCACGGAAGCAAGGGTCATCGCCGCGACCAACCGCAACCTGGAGGGCATGGTCGCGCAGGGCGCGTTCCGGGAGGACCTGTACTACCGGCTCAAGGTCATCACCGTTCACGTGCCGCCGCTTCGGGAGCGCAAGGAAGACATCCCGCTTCTTGTCGAGCACTTCCTCCAGAAGATCAACGCGGAGGTCCATCGCGAGGTTTTCAAGGTGCCCGGCACGGTGCTGGAGCAGCTCGTCCGCTACGACTGGCGCGGCAACGTGCGCGAGTTGGAGAACGTGCTCACTCGCGCCGTGGTCCTCAGCAAGGGCGAGGTTCTGGCGCTCCCCGAGCACAGCCTGGACTCCGGCCTGGGTATGGAAGTGGACGCCGCGGCCGGCCCGATGGCCAGCCTCGAGGATGTGGAGTCCGCGCACATCCGACACGTTCTGGAGGCGGTTGGCTGGCACCAGGGCCGCGCCTGCCAGACCCTCGGGATCTCCCGGCCAACCCTTCGCAAGAAGATCCGCGTGTACGGATTGAAAAATCCTTCCCAGTCATAGTCCCGTCGTTTCACGTCTGATCCGCTCCCGGCTAAAGACCGGCATGATTCCGGCCCTTGCAACCTCTTGTAATCCAATCCCTTGAAGAATGACTGCCAATTCCGGCGACTTGGCACGAAACGTGATCATAGGGGGAGCATCAAACCCGCGACCAGGGATCTGGAACCTGGTTCCAACCTGGACGAAACGAGGGGGTCCGATGTACACGAACGACGCGATGGTTCACATGCTGTACCTGGGTCAAAAGCTCAGGAAGCTCCGCAAGGAGCAGAACCTCACCCAATTGGAGCTGGCGCAGCAGGTGGGGATCACGAACGGCCAGATCTCCACGATCGAGCGCGGGGTCTCCTCCCCGTCGCTTGCCACGCTGCATCGCATCGCCCAGGCCTTGAACGTGCCGATGACGGAGTTCTTCGAGGACGAGCGTCAAAGGGAAGTCGAGTTGGTCCGCAAGGGCAAGGGGCGCAAGGTCGCCGGGAACCGCGAGAACGCGAGCATCGAAGTGCTCTGCGCGCGCTCCAGCGCCGGCGCGTTCAACGTGATGTTTCTCGAGCTGGAATCGGGCGAGTTGCGCCTGAACCCGCGGCCGAGCGTGCCCGACGAGTATTTTCTGTACGTGCTGCGCGGCAAGTGCGAGATCCAGATGGAGGGGGACAGCTACGTGGTGGACCCCGGCGACTCCATCTTCGTGAAGGCACAGAAGGACCAGATCATCCGAAACGTGGGGGCAGACGAGTTGCGGATCCTGCTGGTCACGAAATCGGAGATGGTGGCCCCGGAGGTCCGTTCGCTCCTGGCCGGAAGCTCCAAGAACTGAGGTGCCCCCCGAGGGGCCTGCATCTCCCGAGGAGGCATCGCGGTTTAATCCCCCCGACGCCTGGACTCGACGGCGGGACGGCTGAACAAGCTGTTCCGCCGTTGCTTTTCCCCCGGAATGCTCGCTTGTTCCTCATGGGTCCACCTGACTAGAATCCAGTCCAGACCGTGCCAGGGCTTTCGAGGGACACCCATGAAGACGACCAGCCAAGCCGCCGGACTCCGCGCACTGGGGCTCGTTCTCCTCTGCCTCGTCTCGGCCTGTGGCGACGAGGAGACGAAGCCTCCTGTCACCCGGGAGCCTCGCACGATCCTCGTGCCCGACGAGATGGATCTCGAGGAGGCCGGCCGCGAGGCCGTAGCCGGAGATACGCTTCTCGTGCGCGCCTTCTATCCGCTTCCCGCGCTGACCCAGACCGTGTCCTTTCGCTCCGATCAGACACCGCTGGTCATCCGCGGCGACAAGAGCCTTCCTCTCGTGACCGGCACCGACAGCTTCACCTTCCTGCGCTTCGACAACCCCAAGGCGGGCACCACGATCGAAGCCGTGGCGTTCGCGGGCGGCGCGCCCACCATCGACGTGACCGGCGACGGCGAGATCTTGATCAAGGGTTGCCTCTTCACCGGAGGGACGGTGCAAGTCCATGCCGACGGGTCGAGTCCCACCGTACGGGTGGAAGGGAACCTGTTGGAGGATGCAGCTTCATTCGGCGTCGACGTCGCCGGCGGCACTCATCTCATTGCCCGGCAGAACACGATTCTCCGAGCGGGGGATTGCGGGGTCCGGTTGACCGAAGACTCGGACGCGCTCTTGACCGCCAACATCGTCGCCGGCTCCGCCAACTTCGGGATCGCCTGCGTTGGGAACGCGTTGCTTCTCGAAGGGAGCGGCTGTAACGACGTCTTCGAGAGCGTCAACGGGCCCTACACGGGTTGCGCGGCGCCGGAAGGGGACTTCAACGTGGATCCGCAGTTCTGCGACGCGGCGCGTGGGGTCTACACCCTGTTCGACATATCCCTTTGTGCCCCGGCCGGCTCCGGCGGCTGTGGCCGGGTCGGCGCCAGGGATGTGGGCTGCGTGTGGGGGCTCCCGTCTACAGGACGGCAGCCCCTCCCCCGAGGATCTCGTTGACGGCGTCCCGGAAGAACGCGGGGGCGGAGTGGAGATCGGGCGAGACCTTTCCGCGGTAGAGCTCGAAGGCGGCGACGATCGCCGGTCCGAAGCGACTCAGCACGGTTTCGCTCACCAGCGCGTCGTCGCGTTCGCTGCGGCGATTGAGGACCATCTCCGAGATCATGGCCCGCGCCATGCGCCGAGCCAGCGCCGGGTCGCTGATGCGAGGCCGGTCGATCGGCGCGCTCACCGGCGCGCTCACCGGCGAGGAAGCCGCCGCCGGCTCCGGCAGGCGCACCTCGCGCACCGCTTGGGGAGTCGCGGGCGCGACAGGAGCGGCCGCCTCGGCCGCGACCGTCTCCGCATCGAGCTGCGTGTTCACCGGGAAGACCGCCTTGCATCGAGGGCAGCGCAGCTTGAAGACCCCCACCGGGATCTTGTCGGCGGCGATCTCGTACTTCGATCGGCAATCGGGACACCGAACGATCATGGAACCCCCGCTCAGCCGGCGTCGACCCGGACACCGGCGGTTTTAAGCATCTCCTTCAGACGGCGGCGGAGAGGCTCCCATTCCGACCCCTGCGCCCCCTCGAAGGCACCCTCGTCGAGCGCCTTCCTCGCCTCATCCCGCGCCACGGCGACCATGCGGGCGTCGCGCCACGGATCGGCCAGCTTGTAGCCCGGCCGGCCGCTCTGCCGCGTGCCCGCCACATCGCCCTGCCCACGCAGGGACAGATCGAGCTCGGCCAGCTCGAAGCCGTCGTCGATGTGCGCGAACCGATCGAGACGCGCCGCCGCCTCGTCGTCGACCGCGTCGCCGCGGATCAGCACGCAGTAGGACGCGTGCTTGCCCCGTCCGACACGACCGCGCAGTTGGTGGAGCTGGCTCAGCCCGTAGCGCTCCGGGTGCTCGATGATGAGGAACGATGCGTTCGGAACGTCGATCCCCACCTCGACCACCGTCGTCGCCACCAGCACCCGCACTTCTCCCGCCACGAACCGCGCCATGACACCGTCTTTCTCCTCGGGCTTCATTTGCCCGTGAAGCAGAGCCACCGCGAAGTCCTTGAACTCGGGCCGCGCGGCGAGCCGCTTTGCCATGGTGGTGGCGGCCTTCAGATCCGATTTCTCGGACTCCTCCACCAACGGGTAGATGATAAAGGCCTGCCGCCCTTCTCTCAAACGTTCTGCGAGAAATTCGTAGACCGCCTCGCGCTTGTGCTCCGGAGTCACCCGGGTGACGACCCGCCCCCGACCCGCCGGCCGGTGGCGGATGAGCGAGACATCCAAGTCCGCGTAGCGCACGAGGGCAAGGCTTCGGGGGATGGGGGTCGCGGACATGACCAGCACGTGGGGGGCGCGCCCCTTCTCGAGGAGCGCCACTCGCTGGAGCACGCCGAAGCGGTGCTGCTCGTCCACCACCACGAGCCCAAGGTCGCGAAACCGCACTTCCTCCTGGAAGAGCGCATGCGTGCCCACCACGAGCGGGGCGGTGCCGTCGGCGAGGACCCGCAGCACTTCTCGGCGGGTTCCCGCACCGAGGCTTCCGGTGAGGATCCGCGGCTCCAGCCCGAACGAGCCGCCCAGGTCGCGCAGGGTGCGCAGGTGCTGCTCGGCCAGAATCTCGGTCGGAACCATGAACGCCGTCTGCACGCCGGCGTCCGCTGCGGCAGCGGCCGCCAGGAGCGCGACCACCGTCTTGCCGGATCCGACGTCCCCCTGCAACAGCCGGTTCATGGGCCGCCCCGATCGCAGATCGTCGAGGATCTCGGTCAGGGCTTCCTCCTGATCCGGGGTGAGGCGGAACGGCAGCGCGGCCCGGATGCGACGAAAGATCGGGCCGCCGCCCGGCACGATGTCCGCCCGCCGTCCCCGCTCCCGGCGCAGCCGCACCGCATAGACAAAGAGCTGGTCGAGAAAGATCTCCTCGAAGGCAAGGCGCCGACGGGCCGAGGCTCGCGCCTCGGGTGAGGCGGGAAAGTGGATGTCTTCAAGCGCGCCCGCCAGAGGCGCCAGCTTGAAGCGGGCGCGCAGCGACGCGGGCAGGGTGTCCTCGAGTCCGGGCACGCAGGTGTCGAGGGCAAGCCGCACCCAATGCCGAAGCTGCCGCTGCGTGACTCCTTTGGTGGCGGGGTAAACGGGGAAGAGCCGGCCGGTATGGATCTGCGCTTCTTCCTCTTCGTCGAGGATTTCGTATTCGGGGCTCTGGAATTGAAGCGCGCCGCGATAAGCGCTCAGCGCCCCCGAGGCCAGGATCTTGGCCCCCTCGGCGAAGTGCTGCCGCCGCCACGCGCCGCCGAAGAAGACCAGCGTGGCCGACCCGGTCGGGTCGGCGATGCGCACTTCGAGTCGCTGGGACGCGGAGGCACGCCAGCGCCGCCCGGCAGGCGGCCCCGCGACTCGTGACCCCACCACCGTGCCGAGGACGGTGAAGACGCTCCGGCGCGACCGGCCGTCCTCCCCCTCCTCCGTCGCCTGCAACTCCGCGGCGGTGAGGCTGTGAATCGGGCGAATCTCCCTGCGGTCCACCCATCGGGCCGGGTAGTGCCCGAGGAGATCCTGGAGCGTGGCCACGCCAAGCCGCTCCAGGGCCTCCGCCACCCGCTTTCCCACGCCGGGAAGCGCCTGTACGCTGGCCTCTGGGGTCATAGCTCGCATGGAAGGGCCATTCTAGGCCGAGGGGCCGTCCGGGACAATGCGGTCTTGAGCGGGGGCGGCGCGTGTGCTAGCCTCTTCCGGCTTTGAGCCGGGTCCGTCGGTGGCCCCGGCCTGACAAGGAGATGCCTCGTGGGTAAGGAATGTGACATCTGCGGCAAGGGCCCCGTATTCGGCAATAACATCAGCCACGCGCACAACCTCACCCGCCGTCGGTGGGAACCCAACCTTCAGAACGTGCGCGCGCTCGTGGCCGGGGTACCCAAGAAGCTTCGGGTCTGTACGCGCTGCTTGCGCTCGGGCAAGGTCGTGAAGAACGTCCGCGCTCCTAAGACGGGACCGGCTTCGGCGTCTTGATCGAGCGCGGCCGACGCGCCGCTCGTCGTCTCCACCCCGCCTATTAATCCTCCGCACCGTTCCCAGCCAAGCGCCATCCATTCATCGTCAGGCTCAACGCTGCCGGATGCCCCGGCGCGAGCACGAGTATTTCGGCCGCGAGCCGGCGCGCCTCGTCGTCCCGGCCGGTCCGACGGCAGAGGACGGCGAGTCCCACCTTGGCGTCCACGTACATCTCGTGAAGCCGGAGCGCCTCGTGGAATTCGCGTTCCGCATCGAGGATCTCCCCGATCTCCAGGAGCGCCTCGCCGAGTAGTTCGTGCACATCGGCCAGACGCGGTTCGATCTCGAGCGCGCGGCGCAAGGGGGCGATCGCTTCGTGCGGGCGGCCCGCCCGGACCTCCGCGCGCCCCAGCGAAACATGGGCCGTCGCGTAGTCGGGCTTGAGCCGGATCGCCTCGCGGAACTCTCCGAGTGCCTCGTCGAAACGACCGAGGCCCAGATAGGCCAGACCCAACTGCACGCGCAGATCGGGGTAGTCCGGATGGTTGCGCACCGCGCCCGCCAGGTAGTCGGCAGCGGTGGCGTGCTCGCCTCGATCCAGGTGCGCGCCGCCCGCAAAGGCATGCTGGGGCACCAGGCGCTTGTCGGCGTCGAGACCCGCGCGCAGATCGGCGAGCCCTGCGGTGCGGTCGCCCAGCGCCAGCCGCGCTTGCCCCATCGTGAAACGGGCGCGTCCGAAGTTCGAGTTGACCGCCAGCGCGCGCGCGAGCGGCTCCAGCGCCTCGCGGGGGCGGCCGGCCCGAAGCGCCGCCACGCCCTCGTAGTAGGCCAGATCGGCGTAGGAGGGTTTGAGACCTGCGGCGCGGTGAAGCGGGATGAGAGCCTCCGAGGGGCGGTCGAGGACCAGGAGCGAGATGCCGCGCGCCAGGAGCGCCTCCAGGTAGTCCGCGTTGATGGCCAGCGCGGCATCGAACGAGGCGAGGGCCTCCTCGTGACGCCCCACTTCCGACAGCACCTGCCCGTAGCGGCAGCGCAGGTCGGCGTATCGGGGCTTCTCCTCGATGGCCTGCGCCAGCGCCGACAGCGCTTCCTCGCGGTTTCCCCGGTCGTAGGCCTCGATCGCGTGAGCCAGGTGGCGGTTGTCCCTTTCCTTGGTCTCCACCACGGCCCGCAGCTCCTCGATGGCGTGAGCGGGAAGGGGCTCGCGTCCGAGGGGGCGCACCGAGGGCGGGACCTCGAACTGGAGCGCGGCGAGCTGCGCGAGATCCTCCGTCCGCGCCTCTGTGTGACCGAGGCTGTCGTGCGCGATGGCGCGATAGGCCAACGCTTCGGGATAGTCCGGCTTGAGTTCCAGCGCCCGGTCGAAATGGGGCAAGGCCCGTTCCGGATGCCCCTGCCGCTCCTCCATCACGCCGATGTAGTAGTGCAGGTCGGGGTAATTCCCTTCCACCGCCGCCGCGCGCTCGAATTCCTGCTGGGCCCGCGCCAGCTCATGCTGGCGATAGAGGGCAAGGCCCAGATGGCCATGGGCCTCGGCGGCATAGAAGCGCGCCAACTCGACGTCGGGATTCGAGGGATCCCGCACCTCTTCGAGCAGGTGTTCGAACTCGGCAACCGCCGCCGCGTACTCGCGGCGGTTGAAGTGCATGATCCCCCGGGCATAGTGGGGATTGCCCCACCGGCCGAAAAATCGGCTCAGGAACGACACGCTTCGCCCCCCCTCTCGCCGTTCCGCGGCCTGTCAGTCGATCTGCTTGCGAATGAAGGCCGGCACGTCGAGACCTCCGTGACCCTGCACGCGCTCCCACCGCTCGCGGTTGACCGGCGAGGCGGCGGCCAGGCGCTTCTCCGCCATCGGTCCTTCCGTGGCCGTACGGCCGGGAAGGAACTCGGCGCCGTAGGACCGGCGGGCGGACTGGCGCACGGTCTCGGTGACCTTCTCTTCCAGAGGCGGCATGCCGAATCCGGTGGCGATCACGGTGATACGCACCGAGTCCACCAGCTCCGGGTCGATGACCGCGCCGAAGATCACGTTGGCGTCGCCGCCGACCGCTTCGTTGATGATGTTCATCGCCTCGCTCACGGTGTGGATACCGAGGCCCTCGCCGCCGCAGATGTTGACCAACACCGCTTCCGCGCCGGCGATGCTCACGTCCTCGAGCAGCGGGCTCGAGATCGCCATGCGGGCCGCGTCCTCCGCGCTGGTCTCGCCCGTAGCGAAGCCGGTTCCCATGAGCGCGTTGCCGCGGGCGCTCATGACCGAGCGCACGTCGGCGAAGTCGAGGTTGATGAGACCGGGAACGGTGATCAGATCGCTGATGCCGCGGGTCGCGTGGAAGAGCACCTCGTCGGCCTTGCGGAACGCATCCACCAGCGAGGTCATCTTGTCGGTCACGGTGAGAAGCCGCTGGTTGGGGATGACGATCAGCGTGTCCACTTCGTCGCGCAGCGCGGCGAGTCCCTCGTCCGCTTGCCGCATGCGCTGGCGCCCTTCGAAGATGAAGGGCTTGGTGACGACCGCCACCGTGAGCGCGCCCTCTTCGCGGGCCACGCGGGCCACCGTCGGCGACGCGCCGGTGCCGGTGCCGCCGCCCATCCCCGCGGTGATGAAGACCATGTCCGCGCCGCGCACCGCGTCACGAACGTCCTCGATCGATTCCTGGGCGGCCTGGCGGCCGACCTCGGGCTTGCCCCCGCAGCCGAGGCCTTCGGTGAGGCCGTTGCCGAGATGGACCTTGCGTCCGGCGAGGCTCTGATCGAGCACTTGCGCGTCCGAGTTCATGGCCACGAACTCGACGCCCATGAGCCCGCCCTGCACCATGCCGTTCACCGCGTTGCCACCCGCACCCCCGACGCCGATCACCTTCAGCACCGCGTGCGTCTTGGGCTCAACCAATTCCAACATCATGGGACCCTCCTTCCCGCTGTTCCTTCGCAATCCGTTCTGCCAAGAGCTCACCAGGGGCCATCACCGGCCCGCGGAGGCCATCACCTGCCTCCCTCTAGAAGAACTCGCCGAGCCATCGCCGCACCGGCGCCGAGATCCGCTGCAGAAGACGAGACTCCTCGAACGCCTCGCCCCCTTCCTTCTCGCGCGCGTAGAGCAGCAACCCAACCGCCGTGGCGTAGCGCGGATCCTCCACCGCTTCGCGAGCACCGGTGATCCCGCGCGGCACGCCGCGCCGAACCGGCATCTCGAAGATGCGCTCCGCCAACTCCTCGACCCCGTTCATCGACGCGCCGCCTCCGGTGAGAACGACGCCGCCGGCGAGCAGGTCCGTGAAGATGCTCTTCTTCGCCTCACGATAAACCATCGTGAAGATCTCTTCCATACGTGGCTCGATCATCGAGGCTAAAAGTTGTCGTGCGATGGGTCGGGGCTCACGCCCTCCGACCCCCGGCACCTCGACCGTCTCCTCCGGCGAGAGCCGCGCGGCGGTCGCGCACCCGTGGCGGATCTTGAGTTCCTCCGCCGACTCGGTGGGAGTGCGCAGCCCGATGGCGAGGTCGTGGGTGACGTTGTTCCCGCCGAGCCCGATCACCGCGGTGTGCCGAACCGCTCCGTCGTAGAAGAGGGCCATATCGCTGGTCCCCCCTCCGAGGTCGATGAGCAGGCACCCCAGCTCCTTCTCGTCCGGCGCGAGCACGGCGTAGGCCGACGCCAGGGGCTCGAGGACGAGGGGGCCGGTGCGCAATCCGGCCCTCTGGACGGCCTTTTCCACGTTCCGGGCACTGGTGGCGGCCCCGGTCACGATGTGCACCTCCGCCTCGAGGCGCACCCCGCTCATGCCGATCGGGTTGCGGATGCCGGCCTGATCGTCCACCACGTATTCCTGGGGAATGACGTGGAGGACTTCGCGATCCCCGGGGATCGCCACCGCGCGAGCCGCCTCGACCACCCGGGCGACGTCGTCGGCGCCGATCTCGCTCCCCCCCCGGCTCACCGCGATCACGCCCCGGCTGTTGATGGAGCGCACGTGTTCGCCGGCGATCCCGGTCACCACGGTCCGCACCGGGATGCCCGCCATGCGCTCGGCCTCGGCGACCGCGATGCGAATCGACTGGACGGTGTTCTCCATGTCCACCACCACGCCGCGGCGGATGCCGTTCGAGGGGGCGTACCCCACCCCCACGACCTTGAGCGCTCCGCGCTCGTCCGGCTCCGCCACGACCACGGCTACCTTGGTGGTGCCGATGTCGAGGCCGACGTAGCTACGCATCGGGACCCTTCCCTTCTTTTCCGTTGGAGCTCTCGACGCCCTTGAGTACGACCTGGTTGCGGAAGCGGGCGTCCAGATACTGCACCGCGTTTCCCTCGCTGCGCACCTCGTCGATGACCGTGCGCAAGGCCTCCACGCTGCGGCGACCGAGCCGCCCGTCACCGATCTTCACCGAGACGCCGGTCAAGGTGACGGCGACCAGACTCTCCGGTTCGGCCGCGTGGACCTCGCTGATCCAGCCCTGACCCGGCTGGCCGTAGGTCTCGATGCGCTGCAGGAACTGGAGCGCCTGGACGGCTGCCGGCTCGCGCAGGGTTCCCCATGTCGCGAGGAGCGAGTCCACCCCGGTGAGGAGGGGCAGACCGAGCCCGCGAGTGAGGCGGGCGCTGTCGGATCGCGGCGGCCAGGAGCGGCTGTCTTCGCGGGTCGGCGGCGGCCCCAAGAGCGTGCCGTCGGCGGCGACCTCCACCAGCCCTCCTTCCAGCCAGATCGCGACCGGGAGCTTCTCCGAGATCTGGATCAGGACCGAGCGGCGCCACAGGTTCTTGTCGACGCGGGCGGTACCGATCCGCGGGTGGCGGACGATGCGGGCCGCCACGGTGTCCGGGTTCACGTCGAGGAAGTCGTCCCCCGGCATGATTCCGGCGAGATCCACCACCTCCCACGGCGGCACGCAGGGGGTGGGGTCGACATCCACTTGCGTCACCTCGAGCCAGCGCGTGTGGGCGCGGACATATTCGAGGCCGAAGCGTCCTCCCACCGCGAGCCCGAAGCACGCGCCGGCGAGGACGAGCCCCACCACCGCCCAGGCCAGCCCGAGGCGCAGCCGGCGACGCCGGCGGCGCCGCGCGAGCGCGCGGCGTGCGTCCTGGTCGCCGAAGCCCGAGTAGGGAGCGTCGCGGACGATCATGCCGGGGCTCCAACACCGAGATTGGCCAGCTCGGCAAGGAGTGCCTCGCCCACCTTGTGAATGCTCCCCGCGCCAAGGGTGATCACCACATCACGAGTCGTGAGATGGGGCCGGACCACCGACGCCATCTCGGCCAGATCGGAGACGAGATGGCAGGCGGGATGGCCGGCCGCCGAGATCGCGTCGGCCACGCTCTTGGCGCTTACTCCCTCGATCGGGTCCTCGCCGGCAGCGTAGAGGGGAGCGATGAAAACGAGGTCGGCATCGCCGAAGGCTCGGGCGAACTCCGGGAGGAGATCGCGGGTCCGCGTGTAGCGATGCGGTTGGAAGAGCGCCACCACGCGGCGGCGTCCATGTTCCTTGGCCGCGCCGAGGACGGCGACGATCTCGCTCGGGTGGTGGCCGTAGTCGTCCACCACCAGCACGCCCGCTTCCTCCCCCTTCACCTCGAAACGCCGGCCCACGCCCTCGAAGGTCTCGAGCGCCTGGAGCACCGTGCCGGCCTTCATGTCCAGTTCACGCCCCACCGCCACCGCCGCCAGGGCGTTGAGCGCGTTGTGCCGGCCGGGGACGCGGATGCGCGCCCGACCGAGGAGGAAACCGCGCTCGAAGACATCGAAGGAGGTCGTAAAGTCGTCGTGGGCCTGCACGTCGGCCGCCCGGTAGTCGAGGACCTCTGTCACACCATAGGTCACGATGCGCCGGGTGAACCGGGGGAGAATCTCGCGCACCCGCGCGTCTTCCTTGCAGGCCACGATCAAGCCGTAGAACGGCACCTTGTTGGCGAACTCCACGAAGGCGTCCTGGATCTCGGGCAATCCGCCTTTCCAATGATCCAGGTGCTCGCGGTCCACGTTGGTGATGATCGCGATGGACGGGTTGAGCTTCAGGAACGAACCGTCGCTCTCGTCGGCCTCCGCGACCAGGAAGTCCCCCGCCCCGAGCCGGGCATTGCCGCCGATGGCGCGCAGCCGCCCCCCCACGACCACGGTGGGGTCCATGCCGCCGCCGGCCAGCACCGAAGCGATCATGGAGGTCGTGGTTGTCTTCCCATGGGCCCCCGCCACCGCGATGCCGTGCTTGACCCGCATGAGTTCTGCCAGCATCTCCGCCCGCGCGATGACCGGAATGCCCAGACGACGGGCTTCCGCGACCTCGGGGTTCGTGTCGCGCACCGCGGTGGATGCCACCACGACCGAAGCGTTTCGCACCAACTCCGCGCGGTGTCCTTCGGCGATCTTCGCCCCCAGCCGCACGAGCCGGTCGGTGACCGGGGTGCGGGCCAGGTCGGATCCGCTCACCTCGTAGCCCAGGTTGAGCAAGACCTCGGCGATGCCGCTCATCCCGGAGCCGCCGATCCCGATCATATGGATGCGGCCGATCTTCCCGTACACCTAGGCGTCCCCTCCCACCCCGGTCGGGGTCCGCGCTTCCTCGCTGTCGTAGTCCTCGGGAAGGTGGAGCATCGATTGGGGGGCGCCGCCGCCGAGGCGTTCGATCGCCTCCGCTATGCGCCGCGCCGAATCGGGGCGGCTCAGGATGAACACGTTCTGGGCCATCGTGCGCATGCGCTTGCGGTCGGCGAGGAGTCCGTTGATCTCCGCGGCCAGCCGCTCACCCGTGAGTTCGCGGTCGGGGAGAAGCACCGCCGCTCCCTTGTCGGCCAGGGCGCGCGCGTTGACGGTCTGGTGGTCGTCCATCGCGTGCGGATAGGGCACGAGAATCGACGGCAGCCCGCACACCGCGATCTCGGAGAGGGTCATCGCCCCTGCCCGCGCCACCACGAGGTGAGCGACGCCGTAGATATCCTCGATGTGGTTGAAGAAGGGCCGCGCCACGACACGCACTCCGGAGACGCGCACCGCCTCGAGAACGTCCTTGTAGTCCTCCGTGCCGGTCTGGATCACGAACTGCACGCCGCGATCGCCGCGGAAGTGGTTGAGGGAATCCAGGAAGGCCTTGTTGAGACTGTGAGCGCCCTGCGAGCCGCCGAGGAACACCACCGTGCTTCGTCCCGGATAGAGACGCAGCCGGTGCAACGTGCGCAGAGCCCCCCCCTCGGACATGCGGATCCGCACGGGGTTGCCGGAGAGGCGCAGCTTGCCGCGGTCCTTGAAATGGCGGCGAGCCTCCGCGAAGTGGATGTGCACCTCGGAGGCGAACCGCGAGAGGAATCGGTTGGCCCGCCCGGGCACGCTGTTCTGCTCCTGCAAGACGATCGGAACCTTGGCCCGCCATGCCGCGAGCACCGCGGGAACGGTGACATAGCCGCCGGTGCCGACCATCACCCCCGGCTTGAACTCGGCGATGAGCCGGCGGATACGGCGGTAGGCCTTGAACATGCCCAGCGCCGCTCTGAACGAGCCCAGAGTGGGCCGGCGGGGAAGGCCGTGGAGGGCGAATTCCTCCAGGCGGAACCCGGCCGCTCCGATCACGTCCTGTTCGATGCCGCGATTGCTGCCGAGGAAAAGGAGTTCGGTCTCCGCGTGGCGCGCCTTGAGGGCCTCGCCGATAGCGAGCGCGGGGACGACATGTCCTCCGGTGCCCCCGCCCGCGATCATCACTCGGACGGGCTGCTGAGGAAGCGTCAACTCCGCGGTCGGTTTGAGAGGCTGCGGACGCTCGCGTATGTCGCGCATGCCGCGTCGCGCCGGCCCACCGCCCTGGCGCATGCCGCCGCCGCGTCCCTCTTGGGCGGAGCTGCGGCTCTCGGGGCGCCCTTCGCCTCGGCCCCGACCGCGCATCGCATCCCGCGACGGTCCCCGTTCGGGATGATCGCCGCGCTCGAGACGGTCGCCGCGTTCGGGACGATCGCCGCGTTCGGGACGCGGCCCCCGCTCCAGGCGCTCGCTGCGCTCGCCGACTTCCGGGCGTTCTCCGCGGTCGGGACGGTCGCCACGGTCGAGACGTTCTCCGCGGTCGGGACGATCGCCGCGTTCGCCGCGGGAAGACGGCCGCCGCCCTTCCTCGCGATCCCCGCGTCCGCGCTGGGATCGCTGTCGATCGCCGGAACCCTCACCGCGCCTGCCTTCGCGCTCGCGGAGACCGCGGGGCGCCGGGCGCGGGGAAATCACGATACGTTCGTTGCTCTCCAACGGCGGGGCGGGCATCGGGGGAGGCGCCGGAAGTTCATCGACCGGGCCCGCCATCTCGATCGGCGGGGGCGCCTCGGCGGATTCCCCCAAGACCATCTGCCCGCTGCGCCCGCGACCGCGGCGGCGGCCACGACGGCGGCGGCGCTCTCGATCGTCGGCGTCGCGAGCTACCTCCGGCCGTTCGGCGCTGGGACCCTCCAGGCTGCGGGGCACCGGCTCGCCGGTGAAATCGGATGTCTGGCGCTCATGATCGTCGGCGTCGAGAGGCACCTCTGGCCGCGCCTCACGTTCGTAGCGGGGCGCCTCGCGCTCGAAGGTGCGGATCTCCCGCTCCTCTCGCGGCGCTTCGCGCTCGAACGAGCGCGTCTCCCGCTCGAAGACCGGCGCTTCGCGCTCGAAGGAGGGCTCTTCACGCTCCGGCCGCTGCGGTTCGCGTTCGCGGGGCGCGGCCTCGCGATCGGCTTCCGCGAGGGACCGCGGCGGCTGCGCGGGCGGGCGCGGACGATCCTCGCGGTCCCCGCTCATGTCCGCGGAGGGCTCGGGCGGTCGCTGGGTATCGCCCCATTCCGGGCGACCTTCGTAGCCTCGGCGGGCGCGCCGACGGCGGCGCGATGCAGATCTGGACTCCCCGGCCGCGGGACTCCCCGCGGCGGGCTCTTCGTTCTTGTTGGGTGGAACCCTGTCGTCGCTCATCTACTCTTGTTCTCCAATGCCTACCAGGAACGACGAATCGCCCTGGGAGGATATATTTCCCAGAATCCCAAGAGAGAAGAGCGTGACGAACACGGCCGTGCCGCCATACGAAACCAGCGGCAACGGGAGCCCCGTGCAGGGGAACAGCCCCGTCGCCACAAGCATGTTGATGCCGGCGTACACCGCGATCCCGGCGCCTATGCCGGTCGCGAGCAATGATCCGAAGCGGTCGGGCGCGCGGCGGGCAGCGTCATGAGCCCGCCACAGAAGCACCCCTAACAACGCGATGAGAACGACCGCTCCAATGAGTCCAAGCTCTTCTCCCACGATGGCGAAAATAAAGTCGTTGTGCATCTCCGGCAGGAACGACCACTTCTGCCTGCTGCCGCCGAAGCCTCGGCCGTGCCAGCCGCCCGATCCGATGGCCAGGATGGACTGATCCAACTGATAGTTGCCGGTCAGTCGCTGGCCTCCGTGCAGCAAGTAGTCCAACCATCGCCAGAACCGCTCGAGCTGGTATCCATGCACCTTGAGCGGCAGGACCAGGAGAACCGCTGCGCCCGACACCGCGAGGTGTCGCATCGGAATGCGCCCCGCCAACAGCATCAGTGCGGCCACGGCGGCCAGCGCCAACGTCATGCTGAGATGCGGCTGCGCCAGAACCGTGCCGGCGATCAGGCCCACCGCAACCAGGCAGGGCGCGATGCCGGTGGTGAATCGCTCCAGACGAGCCTTCGGTTTCGACAGCAGGTAGGCCAGATAAATGATCAGGCCCAATCGCGCGAACTCTGAGGGCTGAAGAGTGACGCCCGCGATGGTGATCCAGCGGCGGGCTCCGCCGGCGGAGTGCCCCAGACCGGGAACCCACACCAGAGCCAGCATGACGAGGCCCCCCAGAAACAGCATGGGGGCCCGCCGACCCCACTGATGATAGTCGATCCGATAGGCCCATGCGAAGGCCACGATTCCGAAAATCACCCGCAGGAGCTGGCTCAGGAAATGGCCGGCCGGCCGAGACGGGGAGGCTGAGGTGGCCGAATAGACCATGAGGAGCCCCACGAAGAGGAGCCCGAAGGTGCCGATCAAGATGCCGCGATCCCACCGAAGGGCCGTCATTTCCTCGGGAAGCCGGGCCGGGAACGCCAGATCCACCCGCATCGTCGCCGCCGCCCGCCGCAGAGAAGCCCGCCAGTCGATCATGCCCGCCCCTTCCATTGCGTGACGAGCGCGCGAAAGCGGTCTCCGCGGTCCTCGTAGTCGCGAAACATGTCGAACGACGCGCACCCCGGCGAGAGCAGCACCGGCCTGCCGCCGGCGCGCGCCAGATCCAAGGCCAACCGCACCGCCGCTTCGAAATCGGTCCCGGCAGGGTGGATCGGTATCCCCGCCGTCGCCCAGGCCTCCGCCAGGAGCGGCGACGCCTCGCCGATCAGAACGATTTCCGCCACACGCTCCGCCAGGAGCGGCGCGAGTCGGGCGTAGTCGCTCTTCTTCGCCCGCCCGCCGGCGATCAGCACCACCGGCGCGGTGAAGGAGTGCAGCGCCACTTCCAACGACTCCGGATTGGTGGCTTTCGAGTCGTTGAAGAAGGCCACGCCGTCCACCTCGCCCACCGGCTCGATGCGATGGGCCAGCCCCTTCAGGGTGCGCAGGGAGGCGAGAACGCGCGGATCGAGCGGGTCCAGACCCATCCCCTCGAGCAGGCAGAGCGCCGCGGCCACGTTGGCGTGGTTGTGCGGGCCCGGCAGGGACAACTCCGCCAGAGGCAGGATCTCGCGCTCATGGCCGTCGCGCCGGTGCCACAGCCGATCGCGCGAGACGTAAACACCGTCCCCGCCCCCGCTCCCGACCCCGAATCGGAAAAGGCGCGCGCGGAGGGCGGGCGCCACCGGATCGAGGCGCAGATCAGAGGCGGGGAGTACGGCGGCATCCTCGGCGGTCTGCCGCTCGAAGATGCGCAGTTTGGTTTGCAGGTAGGCGTCCAACGAGGCGTAGCGGTCGAGGTGGTCGGGGGTGAGGTTCAGGACCGCCGCCGCGCGCGCGTGAAAGGTCTTCACGTCCTCGAGTTGGTAGGAACTCACTTCGACCACGAGGACACCGTGGGCGGGAATCTCTTCCACGACCTCGCTCAGAGCCGTGCCCACGTTTCCGGCCACCGCGTTCGGCAGGCCGAGCGCGCCCACGAGCTGGCCGAGTACCGTCACCGTCGTGCTCTTGCCGTTGGTGCCGGTGACGGCAGCGATGGGAGCGGCGGCGAATTGCGCGGCCACGTCGAGTTCCGAGAGGAGCGGGATTCCCCGGCGTCGCGCCTCGACGAGGACGGGGGCGGTCTTGGGGATGCCGGGACTGACCACCGCGATTTCGATGCCGTCGAACGCGTCGGCGGTGAATCCGCCGAGGCGCAGCTCCACGCCGTCGCGCTCCCACGCGGCGGTGTCGATCCCGAGCTCCGCCGCGCTCTTGAGATCGCTCACGCGGACCCTCGCCTCATGGCGCGCCAACAGCCGCGCCACCGCCCGGCCGCTGCGCGCCATGCCGAGCACGGCTACGCGCCGGCCGCGCCAGGAGCCGATGTGGAACGTCTTCTCCGCCACCGCGATCCTCTCTCCTTCCACCGTCATTGCAGCTTCAGCGTGCTCAGGCTCAACAGCACGAGCAGCACGCCCACGATCCAGAAGCGAACCACGACCCGGGACTCCGGCCACCCCTTCAGCTCGAAGTGGTGGTGAATCGGCGCCATTCGAAAGACGCGCTTGTGCCGGAGTTTGAACGAAGCGACCTGGATGATGACCGAGAGCGCCTCCACCACGAAGATCCCGCCGATGAGACAGAGCAGGATCTCTTTCTTCAGCATCACCGCCGCCGTGCCGAGCGCGCCCCCGATGGCCAACGACCCGGTGTCCCCCATGAAGACATCCGCGGGGTGGTTGTTGAACCATAGAAACCCGAGGGTGGCCCCGAAGAGCGCGGTGCAGAAGATGGCCAGCTCGCCGCCCCCCGGGATGTAGGGAATGTTGAGGTAGCCGGCTATCTTCACGTTGCCGCTGACGTAGGCGAGTCCGGCAAAGGCGGCGGCGGCCAGCGCGGCCAAGCCGGCGGCGAGACCGTCGAGGCCGTCGGTGAGGTTCACCGAGTTCGAGGTCGCGGTGATGACCAGGGCCACGAACGGGATGTAGAAGAGGCCAAGATCCCAGAGCCCGGGAGTCTTGAGGAAGGGCACCGTGGTGGCGGTGGCGAACCTCGGTTCGACGGGGTAGAGGTAGAGAATCGTGCCCACGGCGAGCCCCACGCCGAACTGCACGACCAGCTTGTAGCGCCCGAGAAGCCCCTTCGGCGCGCGCCGCACCACGTGCAGGTAGTCGTCGAGGAACCCGAGTCCGCCCATCACCAGCGTCACTCCCACCGCGAGGAGAACGTAGCGGTTGAGGAGCGAGGCCCAGAGCAGGGTCGGCAGGACGGTGGCGGCCACGATGAGGAGCCCGCCCATGGTCGGCGTTCCCGACTTCGTGAGGTGGGTCGCGGGGCCGTCCTGGCGGATGATCTGGCGGACTTTGAACTGACGCAGGCGGCGCACCAGAGCGGGGCCGAAGATGAAGCAGAGGAGGAGCGCGGTGATCGTGGCGTAGGCGGCCCGGAACGTGATATATCTAAAAACGTTGAGTGGTGAGAAAATATCGCTGAGCGGGTAGAGGAGATGATAGAGCATCAGCCCTCTCCCCCGAGCCCCGCGATCAGGGCCTCCACCGCGGTATCGAGCCGGGTGGTCCGGCTCGCCTTCACCAGCACCGCGTCCCCCGGGCGGAGGTCGGGCAGGAGCATCGCCGCGGCCCGGGCGCCGTCCGCGGCCTCGCGTACGCGCGCGCGATCGAGACCCGCCGCCACCGCGCCTTTGCCCAAAGCGCGCCCGAGTTCGCCCACCACGACGAGGCCGTCCACGAAAGCCGCGCCCGCGCCCGCCTCGCGGTGGAGCGCCGCCTCCTCGGGGCCCAGCTCCCGCATGGTGCCGAGGATTGCCCAGCGTCGCCCGTCGATTCGCGCGCTGCGCAACGTGTCGAGGGCGGCGGCCAGGCTTGCGGGGTTGGCGTTGTAGCTGTCGTCGAGCACGACGACGCCTCCGGCGCGGCGCGGGCAGAGGCGCCCCTTCACCGCCTTGACGCCGGCGATGGCGGGAGCGGCCTCGGCGGGTGACACGCCGAGAACCTGCGCGGCGGCCAGCGCGGCGAGAAGGTTCAGCACGACGTGCCGTCCCGCCAGCGCGGTCTCCACGCGCGCGCCGCCGGGCAGCACGACCGCCACGCCGTCGAGACCGCGGTCGTCTACGTGAACGGGGTGAATGTCGGCGTCGGACGCGAGACCGAAGGTGAGGCGGCGTCCCCGATACGCGGCCAGCGCAGTGTCGAGGCTCGCGTGGCCGTGGGGAAGCACGAGAACGCCGCCGGGTTCGAACCCTTCCACAATCTCCGCTTTGGCGCGCGCGACCCCATCGAGGGTGCCCAGCCCCTCGAGATGCGCGGCCTGGACGTTGGTGATGATCGCCGCGCGCGGCCGGGCGAGCGCGGAGAGGGTGCGCAGTTCACCGGGGTGGTTGAGGCCCATTTCCACCGCAGCGGCTCGGTGCTCCGCTCGCAGGCCGAGCAGCGTGAGAGGCACGCCGATGTGGTTGTTGAGGTTCCCCTGCGTCTTGAGCACGGAGCCCAGGGGGGACAACGCGGCGGCCAGGAGTTCCTTGGTCGATGTCTTGCCGTTGGAGCCGGTGACCGCGGCCACCGGAAGCGTGAACCGGGCGCGATGGGCGAGGGCGAGCGCGTGCAGGGCCAGCAACGTGTCGGGCACCACGAAGAGGTTCGTGAACCGCCCGCTTCCCCGCGTTCCCCACCATGAAGCCGAAACCACCGCACCCGTCGCGCCGCGTGCGAGGACGTCCTCGACGAAGTCATGGCCGTCGAATCGCTCCCCGGCCAGCGCAACGAAGAGCGCCCCGGTCACGTCGGCGCGCGAGTCGGTCACGACGCGACTTCCCCCGGGCTCGCCTACCGGCGTTCCCGTAGCGGCGCTCGCGATGAAGGCGCGGTCAAACGCCTGCGGATGCGTCATCAGCATGAAACCCAATCTCGCCGAGGAGCCGCGCGGCCACCTCGCGGTCGTCAAAAGGCCGCTTCTCGTCCCCGACGATCTGATAGTCCTCGTGTCCTTTGCCGGCGATCAGCACCGCGTCCCCCGAATCGGAGGCCACCAACGCGCGGCGGATCGCGGTTTCGCGGTCGAGTTCGATCCATACCTCGGCGGATCCCTGGCGGGCGCCCGGGAGGATCGCGTCGACGATCGCCTGCGGGTCTTCGTGGCGCGGGTTGTCGGAGGTGACAAGGACGCGATCGGCGAGCCGCGCCGCGACCGCTCCCATCTCCGGCCGTTTGCCGCGATCGCGGTCCCCGCCGCAGCCGAACACCACGGTCAGCCGACCCCCGACGAGGCCGCGCGTGGTCTCCAGCGCGTGGGCGAGGGCGTCCGGAGTGTGCGCGTAGTCGATCAGCACCAGGAACGGCTGCGTCCCTCGCACCGCTTCCATCCGGCCCCGCACCTGGGGCACCCGGCGCACTCCGGCCGCCGCCGCATCGAGCGGGAGGCCGGCTTCCATCACCGCCGCTTGGGCGCCCAGAGCGTTCAGCACGTTGAAGCCGCCGAGCAGCGGCAGCCGGACTTCGCGGGAGCCCTGCGGCGTGACCAGCGAGTACAGCGTCCCGCCGGCTCCCGACCGCACGTTTTCGGCGCGATAGTCGACGCCGGACGAAAGGCCGTAGCTCGCCACCTTCCCGGTGGCGCGCCGCGCCAACTCGCGTCCCGCCGCGCCCTCGAAGTTGATCACCGCCACCGCCTCCCGCTCCGAGCCGCGATGCGCGCGGTCGAAGAGCAGGGCCTTAGCCTCGAAGTAAGCCTGCATGTCCCCGTGAAAGTCGAGGTGGTCCCGCGTCAGATTCGTGAACACCACCGCGGCGAAATCCGTTCCGAACGTGCGCTTCTGTGCGAGCGCGTGGCTCGAGACCTCCATCGCGATCCACCGCGTGCCGCGATCCGCCGCCTCGCGAAGAAGCCGCTGCAACTCGGGCGCCTCCGGGGTGGTGAACCCGGTGGACCGGTATCCCCCCTTGGAAGAACTCCCGAGCGTTCCCATCACTTCCGCCGGCTCCCCCGCTTCCTCGGCGAGACCCTTCACGATGTGGGTCAACGTCGTCTTGCCGTTGGTGCCGGTAACGCCGACCAACCGCAAGGAGCGCGATGGAAAGCCGTACAAGGCGACCGCGAGCCGCGCCATGGCCTCGCGCGTGTCCCGCACGAGAACCTGGGTCGCGGCCGCGCCCACCGGGCGCCGCGCCAGAAGGGCGACGGCACCCTGGTTCACGGCGGCGGCGGCGAAGTCATGCCCGTCACTGGCCAGCCCTTCCAGACAGACAAACAGCGCCCCACCGCCGACCCGCCGTGAGTCCAGCTCGATCGACCGTATCTCGAAATCCGCCGGCCCCCGCAGCTCGAATTCGGGAAGCACCCGGAGCAAGCTCTCGAGGGTCATGTCCTACTGCCGCTTCCCCGCCCGACCGGCCGAGGCGAGCATCGCCTGGCCCTCACCCCCCCGATCATCCTCGTCATCCTCGACTTGGGCCGGCGGGAGCGCGCACTCCAGGGCCACCGTCGTCGTGCTGTCGGTGCCCGGTGCGGGATCCTGCCGCACCACGACGCCGGTCCCGGTGACGTCGGCCCGCATACCATTGATCTGCAACGTCCAGAGCGCCTGGCGCAGCGACTGGCCGCGCACGTCGGGAACGCCCCCTTCCGGCGAGGGAGTGGGCGGGAACTCGGGGCTCCCCTCGTCGGCCTCCACCGAGGCCAGTTCGAGTCCCTTCGCGTTCGCGGGAGGCTCTCCCACCATCATCGTCGCGTAGTCGGGCCGCAGGCGGGCGCCGCGCAAACGGCTGACCGCCTCCAGCACTTCCTTGAACACAGGCGCCGCGGCCGAGGCGCCGAACGTGAACCCCTGCGGCTCGTCGATGAGGATCATGCAAACGATTTCGGGGTCGTTGTAGGGGGCGATCCCCACGAATGAGGCGTAGTGCTTGTTGCCCGAGTAGTGGCCGTCCACGAGCTTCTCGGCGGTGCCGGTCTTTCCCCCCGCCTCGACCCAATCCAGGTTCGCCGACTTGCCGGTCCCGTCGGTCATCACCCGGCGCATGAAGGCGCGCACGGTGCGGGCCACCGAGGGCTCCATCACGCGGCGCACCGGCTCGGGCCTGCTGCGGAACACCGTGCGTCCGTCGGAGTCGGTGATGCTTCGGATGAGTTGGGGGCGCATGAGCACGCCGTCGTTGGCGACGGCGGCGTAGGCCATGGCGAGCTGCAGCGGCGTCACCATCACTTCGTAGCCGATGGCCATGGTGGGCGCGGTGCGGCCGGACCAGCGGCGCGGCGGGTAGAGAAGCCCGGACGATTCGCCGGGAAGGCCCACTCCGGTCGGAACGCCGAAGCCGAGCGCGCGCGCGGTTTCGTAGAGCGCGGGACCGCAGCGTTTGCCCACCTTGGCGAATGCAATATTGCTGCTGTGCGCGAAGCAGTCCTGAAAGGTCATGGTGCCGTAGGGATGGTGATCGGTGAAGACCGCGCCATCCAAGGAGTAGCGCCCCATTTCGCAGTGGATGGGAGTGCCCGGCTCGAGCAGCTTCTCTTTGAGCGCGGCGACCGTGGCGACGACCTTGAACGTGGAGCCCGGCTCGTAGGGATCGGTCACGATGCGATTGCGGATCGCGCCGCGGTCTTGGGCGTTCATCCGCTCGGGGTCGAAGCTGGGCCACGAGGCCATGGCAAGGATCTCGCCGGTGCGCGGATCCACCGCCACGAAGACCCCGCCCTTGGCATGGAGCGCTTCCGCTTGCTTCTTCAACTCGGAGGCGCCCACGTCTTGAAGCGCCGAATCGATGGTGAGCGTGATGTCGCAACCCGACTGCGAGGGCTTGTGGTGCTTGCCGAGGGCTTGAATGACGTCGCCGTTCCCGTCGCGAAGCTGAGTGGCCCAGCCGGGTTTCCCTTTGAGCAGGGCCTCGTACTCCTTTTCGATCCCGGCCTGCCCGATTCCCGCCGCGTCCACGAAGCCGACGACGTGCGAGGCGAGCTCCCCTCGGGGATACACGCGCTTCAACTCCAGACGCTCGAACACGCCGGGAAGCGAGGAGAGATCCACGCGCCGGTCCAGGCTGGGGGTGAACGTGCGCTGGATGTACACCTCGCCCTTGAGGCTGCGCAACTTGCTTTCCACCTGCGAGACCGGCAGATCGAGAGCCGCGGCCAGAATGTGCGCGGTGGCTTTCGGGTCCTTCACCAGCCTGGGGTTGGCAACCACCGATTGGTTGTACACCGTCACCGCGAGGTCGTTGCCGTCCCGGTCACGGACGCTTCCGCGCTGTGCCGGCTGATAGGCGCGATACAGGTGCTGAGTGTCGGCGCGCCGGCGGAGCTCGTCGCCGCGGACGAGGGTGAGCCACACGGTCCGGGCGAGCACCAGCGCGAGCGGCAGCAGGCACACCACGGCCACGAGCCGCAGCCGGGACTCCGCCGCACGGCCGGTCATCAGTCCTGCTGCCCTTTCCGGGTCCGCGCGTCGGCGTCGGGGACGATCTTGCCGAGGGCGAAGTGCTCGCCGCTCGGGGGTTCCGCGAACTGAAGCTCGACGATTTCATCGGTTGCGGGGCGCCGCAGGCCGAGTTCTCGGACGGCGCGCTCCTCCACCTGCACGAGGCTCGAGAGATCGTCGGCCTGCACGCTCAGCGCCGCCACGCGGCTCTCCAGGTTGCGCCGCTCCGCCTTCGCGCGCTCCAACCTGATGAGCAGGTGATCCACCGACGCCTGCTCCCACATGAAGGCCAGCAGGAGACCGAAGGCGAGAAGTCCGTACGCCACGATCGGATGCACTCGCACGCGCGGGTTGGAGGAGCCGGCGCGACCGGACCTGCGAAGCTCTAAGCATGAGCGAGTCTCCTTGCCGCGCGTAGACGGGCGCTGCGCGCGCGGGGGTTGCGGGCGGTCTCATCGGCACTCGGGCGCACCGCGCGGCGGGTCAGGAGCTCCCAGTCCGGCTCGGGGTCGGGGACTCCGGGGAGCGGGCGCTCGCGGCGGGGCGGACGAAAGGTCTGCTTCACCATGCGGTCCGTGAGACTCTCGAACGCGATGACGGTGAGGGTTCCGCCGGCGGGAAGGACGCGGGACGCGGCGACGAGGCCGCGCTCGAGCGAACCGAGTTCGTCGTTAACGGCGAGACGAAGCGCCTGAAAAGCCTGAGAGAGACGCCGGGGGCTCTGCACTCCGCCTTCGCGCAGCGCACGCACGAGATGAGCCGTGGTCATGATCGGAGCGCGTTCCCGTGCGGCGGCGACCGCACGCGCGGCACGCCCCGCCCCGGGGAGCTCCCCCAGCTCCGCGAAGACCCGCCTCAACTCGCCCTCCTCGACCGCGGCCAGATATTCGGCCGCCCCTGTGGTTGCGTCACGATCCAACACCAATCGGAGGGGGCCGTCGGCCAGATACGAGAAGCCGCGCCGGACATCGTCGAGCTGGTGGCTCGATACGCCCAGGTCGAGAAGGATGCCTCGAATCTCCGGCCCGCCCAGGCGCCGGAGAACCTCCTCGATGTCCGCGAAGTCCGCCCGCTCCAGCCGAACTCGCGTTCCGTACCGGGCCAGCCGCCGGGACGATTCCTCGAGAGCGGCCGGATCCCGATCGAGACCGATCAGTTCGGCATGGGGATGGCGTACGAGAAGTGCCTCGGCGTGCCCCCCGCCGCCGATCGTTCCGTCGAGATACCGTCCGTGAGGATCATCGACCCAGGTGCCGAGCGCCTCTTCCACGAGCACGGGCTCGTGATACGAGGACTCGCGCACGGCAGCGCCGTCAGAGGCCGGAAGCGCGGCGGAATCCGGTCTCTTGCGGCACCAGTTCCACCACCTTCAACGGGATCGTCTCCGCTTCCGTTTCCAGCCTCAAATCGTCGTACAGGTCCAGCCGATCCAGCACGTTGGCTGCGGCCGCGATGTCGCGCAGGTACCCCCGAGGCGCAATGAATGCCGTCACCGCCCCGGCGCTGCGGCGGTAATCCACCGCCTCCGCCAGGCTGGCCAGGCCTCGGTAGTCCCAATGCTCCACCTGCCGCAGATCCACTACGACTCGCAACACGCCGCGGGCGGCCAGTCCACGAAGACGCTCGGCAAGATTCACCAGATCGGAACTGCCGAGATTGCCCTCCAAACTCAGCAGACAGATGCGCCCTTCATCGGACCGGTCGACCCGTAGCATGTTTCCTCCTTGGTGCCCCGGCGAAACCACGTCCCGCCGGTGCGGGCCCGGGATCCCGGGCCCGTCCAGTAGCCCGTGATCCCTGCGCGCCTTCGCGGCTTCGTGCCAGGGTGATGCAGCTTCGAACCGGGTCCGTCCGCCCCGCGACCCCCTGCGCGGTTGGTTGCCACGGGGCGACGGACCCGAACACGGTGGCGTCTCACCTTGGGCCTACCCCATGCCCTCCAGCAGGGCTCGGCCGCGGGATGAGACGCCTCAAACGATCAGGGTTTCGGTCCCCCTTCGGCGGGCGCGCCCCCTTCGAGGGGCTTCGATGCCGGTTCCTCCGACGGAGCCGCCCGCATCAACTCTTCCAACAGCTTGTCGTACTGAATCTCGGAAGCGGGACGCGCGACCATGTTGCGACCGGTGCTCTCCACCTGATCCCATTCCGTCGCGTTCCAGATTTCGAGATGGCTCCCTACCCCCACCGCCATGACCCGGTCCTTCCCCTTCGGATTGAGACGCAGCCATCCGTAGTGGCACGTCGTCAGGGTCAGGCGCCCTTCCGGGTCGGTATGCGTGTACTCGACACGCGAAAAGAACTGCCTCTTGGCATCGAGGAAATCGGGAGTGGTAAAGTCCAGCCGCAGAATCCGGGCTTCCATCCGCTTCCAGGTCTCCAGCGGGATCACCATGATCGGGCCGCCGTACCAGGGGAGCATGACCACCTTGTAGGAATAGCCCGAGGGTGTTTCGAGTTGGCTGAAGAGCGGCCGGTAGCGGGGAGGCAGGCTGAACCTGCGCTTCTCATCGACGCCGCATTCCTGTGCGTTGACGAAGGAGGCTTCAGGCTTGTTGGTGTTCGAGTCCACCGGCCATCCCCACGAGTTCCGGCCGCCGGTGCGGCCTTGGTTGGGCTCGCCCTCCCCTTATATGGGACACATTGGTTCAGGGTTGGGGGCGATCTCCACCGGAGGTTAAGTCGTGAACGGCACAGAGTCAACGCCTAAACGAAAAATCGGCGCGGCTGTGAAGAACTTGGCGGAATACATTGTTATTTAATAAGTTAGGTGGCCTTGCCGTCTGGAACCGCCTCTTGCTGCTCCTGGTGGTTGTCTACCTGGGAATCACCCTGATCGGCCTGGAGAGGTATCCGGCGGTCTGGGGCGACGAGGCATGGATCGCCGAGCCCGCATGGGTCAAGGCGGCCGGGGGACCTCTCGGAAGCCCTTCCTGCGGGGAGCTCTTCCACTTCTCCGACCGCCTCTATTGGATGCCCCCTCTGCAGTTCCTGGCCCTGGCGGGCGTCTACGCCGCCGGTATTCCTGTGCTCCTGGGCGGACGCCTTCTGTCCGTGCTTCTCGGCGCCGCGACCCTTCTCGTTTTGCTGCGATGGGCTGCCGAGGTGCTTGCGGAGCCCGAGGATTCGGTGAATCGATCCCGCGGCGAGGACGATCGCGGCGGCGCGCGGCGGCGCGCATGGCTCCTCGTTGCGGTTGCGCTGGCATTCACCGCCGATCCCATGCTCTGGAAGGCGCACCGCACGATCCGTTTCGAGGCGATGCTCGCGCTATGGAACGTCCTCGCGGTGAGCGCAGCCTGGAATCCTCATCGCGCCTGGCGAGGTCCGATCACCGGCGCCGCCTCCGCTCTCGCGATGCTCACGCACCCCAACGGTGTGTTGACCGTCCTCGCCGCCGGCGGCGTTCTTCTCTTGCGCCGACGGAGCTGGTCCGGCGCGTGGCGCGATGCGGCGGCCGCCGCTGGCGTGTTCGTGGTGTTCTGTCTTCCCAGCGCGATGTACTTCCTCCAAGACCGCGCCGTCGATTTCGCAAACGTCATCGGACAGAACGCGCCTCACCTCCACGGGGAACGATCGTATCCCGTGTGGAACCAATGGGGACGCGAACTACACAGATATGGCGCTTATTTCGCGTGGCCTCGACTCGCGTTGCCGCTCGTGCTCTGGGCGGGCACGCTGATCGCCGCGGTACGGCTTCGCGCCCCGGCGGCGCTGGGATGGATTGTCGGCATCACTCTCGCCGGCCTGGCCTGCCTGCCGAACAAGAGCGAGCTCTATCTCACCCTGGCCGCGCCGTACCTCTTCGTGCTCGCAGCATGGGTCGGGATGCGCCTTCGGCCGCGGCTCGCGGCCGTGTTGGCGGCGCTCTGGCTGGCGAACCTCCTTGCGGCCGACGCCGCGCTCTTGGTGCGCAACCGACCGTGCGACTACGACGCGTGGGCCCGGCCTCTGGCGGAGGCCGTCCCCGAAGACGCAAGCGTGGCCGGGTCCTTCCTGGCTTGGCTCCCCTTCCGTGATCACCCGTTCTACTCCGTGAGTCGCGTTCGGGCGGGTGACCTCTACGATGCGCGGCCCGCGTATCTCATCTGGTCGAAGGATCTCACCGAGGCCCCGCAGTTCGCCCGCCTTCGCCGCGAACTGGCGCCGTTCCTGAACTCGCACGCCGACGTCGTGCTCCGCGTCGATTCGCCGTGCTACGGTTCCGCCGTCCTCTACCGGCCGCGATGGGACGAGGGGATCGACGTGGCGGGCGGATGGGAGCGCTTCGGCCTCGACGTGCCCCGCACAGCAGACGATCGGAGGGCTCGATGATCGTGCAGCCACGGCTCCGGAGATGCCCGGCGCGCCGGGCGGCGACGGGACTCTTCGCATTCCTCCTGCTCTGGTCCGCCCCCGCGGACGCCGCGCCGTTCTACTCAGGTGGAGACCTGGATCCGACCATCCCGTCTCCGGAGCAGTTCCTGGGTTACGAGGCAGGATCGAGGTTCACGCCGCACCATCGCATCGTGGACTACTTGCAGGCCCTCGCGATGACCTCGGACCGCGTGGACATCGAGCAATACGGGGAAACCTACGAAGGGCGCCCTCTCCTCCTCCTCACCGTTTCCGATCCGCAGAACCTCGCTGCGAAAGACCGCATCAAGGAGGCGTACGCTCGGCTTGCCGATCCGCGTCGGACTTCCGAGGGAGAGGCGCGCGAGATCAGCCGCGATCTTCCTATCGCCGTGTGGCTCTCGTACAACATCCACGGCGACGAGGCTTCGGGCAGCGAGACAGCGATGGCGGTCGCCTACCGGCTCGCCGCCGCGCGGGATCCGGAGACGACGGCTCTCTTGAAGTCCACCGTCGTGCTCGTCGATCCGTGCCTCAATCCCGACGGCCGCGACCGCTACGCAAACTGGATGCTCGGCGTGACGGGCAGCCGCCCGGATCCCCTCCCCCCGGCGCGCGAGCATCACCAGCCCTGGCCCGGTGGGCGCTACAACCACTATCTCTTCGATCTCAACCGTGACTGGGCGTGGCTGACCCAGCTCGAGACGCGCGCCCGAGCTGCCGCGTACCTGAGTTGGCGGCCGCAAGTGCACGTGGACGTTCACGAGATGTACGCGGACGACAGCTATTTCTTCTTTCCACCCGAGCGCCCGATTCATCCCTACTTCCCGCCCGAAGTCCTCAAGTGGGCGACCATCTTCGGGCGCGGCAACGCCGCTGCCTTTGATGACCGCGGCTGGGCCTACTACACCGAGGAATCTTTCGATCTCTACTATCCCGGCTACGGAGATTCGTGGCCGAGCTTCCACGGCGCCATCGGAATGACCTACGAGCAGGCGGGTCACGGCTTCGCGGGTACGGTGCTCTTGCGCGCTTCCGGGGACACGCTCACGCTGGCCATGCGCGCCGAGCACCACTACGTGGCATCGCTCGCCACGCTGCGGACGGCGGCTGCAAACCGCGAAGCGCGTCTCCTCGATTTCCATCGCTTCTTCGAGCCGGACCAACCGGGTCCGGCCGGGGCGTACCTCTTCCCGCCCGGGGATGACCCGGCCCGCGTGGCCGAGCTCGCGTCGCTCCTCATGGCCCACGGTGCCGAGGTGTATCGCGCCCGCGGCGAGATCCGTCCGCGCGGACTCCACGCGTACGACGGCACCCCGGTCTCGACCGCGCTCCCCGCCGGCACCTTCGTGGTGCCGCTGGACCAGCCGCTGCACCGATTCCTGAGCGCGATCCTCGAGCCGGAGGCCGCGCTTCCCGACACATTCTTCTACGACGTGAGCGCGTGGTCGCTGCCGCTGGCCTTCGGTATCGAGGCCTTCTGGAGCGAAGGGGAGACGGACGGCCGCCTGGAGCGGCTCACCGAGCCGCCCGCGGCCGCGGGGCGCGTGGAGAAACCGGAGGCGCGCTACGCGTTCCTGATCCCCTGGGACCGCAACGGCGCTGCCCGCGCCGCCGCGTGGCTACAGGAGCGCAACGTGCGCCTGCGCTTCGCGACCCGCGAGTTCACGATGGGCGCTCGGCGCTTCGCGCCAGGCACCCTCGTGATCTTTCGAGCGGAGAATCGAGAAGGCCTCTCCGCGCTCCTTGCCGAGGCGGCTGCGCTCTCCGGGGCGGACATCTTCGGCGTGGAAACCGGCCTCACCGACAACGGCCCCGATCTCGGGAGCTTCCGCGTCCCCGCACTGGATCGACCGCGCGTCGCGGTGATCGGCGACAATCCCGCGTCCGCCACGTCCACCGGCGCGTGCTGGTTCCTTCTCGACCGGCTCTACGGCGTACCGCATTCGTTGATCCCGCTGAGAGAGATCGACGAAGAGGCCCTGTCTCGATACACCGTGCTCGTCTTTCCCAACGACAACGCAGGAGGGCGCGCGTACGCGGCGGCGCTCGATTCCACGCAAGTCGAGGTTCTGAAGCACTGGGTCCAGCGAGGCGGGGTATTCGTCGGCCTCGGCGGGGGAGCCTTCTTCGCCGGCGCGGACGTGTCCGGGTTGAGTTCGGTCAAAGAGGCTCCTCCTGCGGATAAGGAAATAGAGTCGGGCCTCACCGAGGACGAGAGGAAAGCCCAGGACCGGGAACGCCGGCTGGAGACGCAGGCCGAGCGCGAGCGCCGCGAACGTTTGAGCGAGGTGCCAGGGACGATCTTCCGGGTAGCGGTGGATCCGCTTCACCCGTTGGGCTTCGGCTACACCGGCGAGGCGCGGGTGCTCAAGATCTCCGATCGCGCGCTGGAACTCGGCCCGCCCGGCACGAACGTGGCGTGGTTCACGCGCGCGCCACGAGTCTCGGGGTATGCCTCGCCCGAGAACGTGGACCGCCTCGTGGATCGCCCCTTCCTCGTGGACGAACCGGTCGGCCGGGGACATGTGGTCCTGTACGTCGAGGACCCCAACTTCCGCCTCTCCTGGTACGGACTCAACCGGCTCTTCCTCAACAGCATCTACTTCCTGCCGAGCCTGAACGATTAAAGGTTCGCCGCTTCCCGGAATGGGGAGGTCACGACGAGGAACATGATCGAGGAATACCGCACGGTCGCCGGCGTGTTCGAGCATGAAGGCGAGAAGATCAAGGCTTCGCGGTTCATCGCACGCGCGGCGTTCGTGACCGATGCCGCCGAAGCGGAGCATCGGGTGGCGGACGTTCACCGCGAATACGCCGATGCATCCCACCACTGCTATGCCTATCGGCTGGACCCGGAGAGCGGCGCCTTTCGCACCAACGACGCGGGGGAGCCGGGCGGCTCGGCGGGACGGCCCATCCTTCAGCAGATCGAGTCGCACGGGTTGCATCACACGCTGGTGGTCGTGTCGCGATACTTCGGCGGCGTGAAACTCGGGGTGGGTGGATTGATTCGGGCCTATGGCGGCGCCGCCAACGAGGTGTTGAGCCGGGCTCCGGCGCGCGTGGTGCGGGTGACGCGGCGCCTGAACGTGTCGTTCCCCTACGAGGTCTCGGGCGCGGTGCAGGGCGCGCTCGCCGCCGCAGGGTTGGTGCCGGTCGCCTCCGAGTACGGCGAGACCGTCTCGCTCACCTTGGACGTGCCGGTGGGCGCGGTCATGAGAGTGACCGAGGAGCTTCGCGATCGCACCTCGGGGGTGGCGCAAGTGCACGAGGTCGGCTGAGTGGCACGTCTACCTCAATCACCGAAGCGGCAATCGCGCGCCGCACGATCTCATCGCCTTCTCCACGCCCCGGCCGCGTATGCGGCGTTCCGCGTCTCGGGCCCCCCGTAGAAGCCGTCTTCGCCGATGGCGATCGCGTTGACGTTGGCGAGAGGTTCGGCATCGCGAAGCACGACGTGGTGTCCCCTGCCGGTGAGCGCACGCGCGACCTCCGGCGCCAGTGCCAGCGGCTCCACCCAGAGTTCATCGGGGAGCCACTGGTGGTGGAACCTCGGTGCGGCCACCGCATCGGAGACCGGCATCCCGAACACGAGCACGTCCACGATCACCTGCGTCACAGACGTAATGATGCGCGATCCCCCCGCCGCGCCCAGCGCCAGGATCGGTTTCCCATCCCGGAGCACGATCGTCGGCGACATGGAGCTCAACATCCTCTTCCCGGGAGCCACCGCGTTGGCGGAGTCTCCGACCAACCCGTACAGGTTGGGTACGCCGGGCTTGGCGGCGAAGTCGTCCATCTCGTTGTTGAGGAGCACGCCGGTCCCGTCGACGACGAGGCAACTTCCGAAACCCGCGTTCAACGTCGTGGTGAGGCTCACCACGTTGCCGTCGGCATCCGCGGCGCAGAGGTGGGTCGTCTCGGTGGCCTCCCACGATGCGGCGTCGCCGGGTCGCACGTTCTCGCTGGGGGTGGCGATACCCAGGTAGACGCCTCGCATACGCTCCATCGCGTAGCCCTTGTCCAGCAGCATCGATAGCGGCACGGTCCAGAAGTCGGGATCGCCCAGGTGACGGCTGCGGTCCGCGAACGCGCGCCGTTCCGCTTCCGCCACCGTGTGGATGTAGACCGCGCTTCCCCACGCGTACTCCTCGAGCGGCCAGGGTTCCAACATGTTCAGAAGCTGGACGACGAAGACGCCCCCGGAACTCGGCGGGCCCATCCCCACGATCTCGTAGCCCCGAAACGTGCCGCGCACCGGATCGCGGGTGACTGCGCGATACGCGCCAAGGTCCCGCGGGGTGATCAGGCCCGCCCCTGCCTCCATCTCACGAGCGATGAGCCGGGCCGTCTCGCCGTCGTAGAAGCCGTCCCGCCCGTCGCGGACAATGCGCTCCAGCGTGCGGGCGAGGTCCTCCTGAAAGAGCATGTCCCCGGGACGCCAGTCGCGGCCGTCCGCGCGAACGAAGATTGCCGCCGCGCCCGCGTCTTCGTTCAGTCGGGCGCGCTTTCGGTTGAGTCTCTCGGCAAGATCCTGGTCGATGGAGAAGCCCTCGCGAGCGAGACGGATAGCGGGGGCGAGAATCTCGGCGCGCGTCACACGCCCGGAGCCGTGGTCCTCCCAGAGTCGCAGCAACCCATCCACCGAACCGGGAACACCTGCTGCAAGGTGACTGTTGAGCGAAAGGCCCGGCACGGTGTCGCCGCGCGCGTCGAGAAACATGTCGGGGCGCGCGGCAGCGGGAGCGGTTTCGCGGAAATCGAGTGTTGTCATCGCGCCGTCGGCGGCGCGAACGACTGCGAACCCGCCTCCGGCAAGGTTACCCGCCCAGGGATAGGTCACGGAGAGAGCGAAGGCGGCGGTGACTGCCGCGTCCACCGCGTTACCGCCGCGTTCGATGACCGCGGCTCCGGCTTCCGAGGCAAGGCGGCTGTCGCTGACCACCATGCCGTCGCCGCCCCATCCGCCGGGGTGGAAAGCGACGCGGGAAGGTTGTGCGGCAACCGCGCCTGTCCCGCTCAATAGGGACACGAGGACGGCCAAGGCCGCTGTCAGCTTGAACGCGCGATCTGTCATTGCGTCACTCTCCGATGATCTTGATGAGCACGCGCTTCGGGCGGCGCCCGTCGAACTCGCCGTAGAAGATCTGCTCCCAGGGGCCGAAGTCGAGTTTGCCCTCTGTGATCGCCACCACGACCTCGCGCCCCATGATCTGGCGCTTGTGATGCGCATCACCGTTGTCCTCTCCGGTGCGGTTGTGATGATAGCGCTCGGGGCTGGGGTCGTGCGGGGCGAGTGCTTCGAGCCAGCGCTTGTAGTCCTCGTGGAGCCCGCGCTCGTCGTCGTTGATGAACACGCTGGCGGTGATGTGCATCGCGTTGACCAGGCAGAGTCCCTCCCTGACCCCGCTCTTGCGCACCGCATGCTCCACCTCGGGGGTGACATTGATGAAATCCATTCGGACGGGGACGTTGAATGTCAGTGTCTCTCGGTACGATTTCACGCCGAATTCCTTTCCTGGAGTGTGGACATTTCATCGACTTCCGAGTAGAAAGGAGGGATCACAGGTCACCGAGCCCCTCCCACCGGCCATCCGGCTCCCCCCCCGGGCGAGCGTGACCGCCGACGCACAGGGGGTTTCCATGTTTGCCCGACTCATCGGCACCCGGTTTGCTAGCGGGCCGCGCGCGACCGCTCTCCTTCTCCTTCTGCCGGCGCTCGCCGCGTTCGGCGTGAATGGATGCGGGGACGACGACACGACCAAGCCTGGCGACAACCATCCGCCCACGATCGACATTCTTAGCGTGAACCTGCCCGTTCTGGCAACCGGGGACACCGTATCGATCGCGTGCACCGCCGAGGACGTGGATGGCGACAACCTGAGCTACGCATGGTCGGCGCCCACGGGGCTCTTGATCGGGAGCGGACCTGCCGTGCGGTGGCAAGCCCCGGCCGGCGACGGCCCGCACGAGATCCGCGTGGCCGTCACCGACGGCAACGGCGGTACCGCCCGCGACACGGTTTCCGTGGACGTCATGGAGGGAACGCTTCTCGTCTCGGATCGGGGGGGCATACACACCGTCGACGCCTACGGGGCGGAGTTCCTCCTGAGCACAACGGGAAGATCTATCGAGGTCCTGGGAACGCGGATCTTCCGGGGACCAGGGGGCGTGGTCGAGGAGATCGACCACGACGGGCAGTTTGTCTCCTCGATCGACATCCCCGACAGCGTCGACGGGTATGACTTCGCCATGCTCCCGGACGGCGGGTTTGCGTTGCTGTCGAACCACGATGACATGGTCCACTTCGTCAGCTCAGGCGGCGCGCTGATCGAGACCGTCCCCATGCCGGAGGCGGGCGAGGACTTGCAGAACGTGGACGGGGTTATCGCCGGCGATCGCCTGATCGTCTCCGAGAACGGAAACGACGGCGTGCTGGCTTTCGACCTGACCACGCGAGAAGCGTCGATCCTTCACAAGGTGGATGACGGTCTTGGGTGGCTGGGAGCGATCGACTACCATGGCGGCACGCTCTACCTGTGTCGGTCGATGCGGGTTCAGGCATTCACCGATACCGGCGAGCTGATCACGCTTTGCACACTGCCCGCGGGGAACATTACCAGCGTCGTCGTGGTCGGCAGCTACGCGTACGTGGTGATCAACTTCGAAAACTCGTTGTATCGAATCGACCTCCGCACGGGCGAGTACGAGCAGATCCTGAACGATCTCGACTACCCGCAGGACATCGAGTACCTGCCGGTTCGGCTCGAGCCCTGATCGTCACCGACGGGCCGGGTGCGCTGACATCCGGCCCGGCTCGGAGTGCTATGCTCCCTGTCCGCACGGCTGAGGGGTTCAGCCGCGGGCGCCCCGCCACGCGCGGACGCGCGCGGAGTGCACGGATTCAACGAGGAGCCGGTGGTCATGAAGAGGCGTCTGGCGGCGATTCTGGTCGGTTTCGCGATGATGGCGATGTTGGGAGCGGTGGGCACGCATGCGGCGGAACCGGCAAAGAGCGCGGCCGCGGACTCGTGCATGGACGAGACCTCCTCGGAAGTTCCCGCGCTGTCCGCCTTCCACGAGGTGATCTTTCCCCTCTGGCACGAGGCGTGGCCCAACAAGAACTACGCGATGATGAAGGAGTTGCTGCCCGAGGTGCAGAAGCACGTGGCGACGCTGCAGGCCGTCGTGCTCCCGGGTATCCTGCGCGACAAGGCCGAGGCGTGGGGATCGGGCGTCAAGGTGCTTTCCACGACGCTGAAGCAATACGAGACGGCCGCGGCCAAGAACGACGAGCCCGGGCTCCTCAAGGCGGCCGAAGCGCTCCACTCGGGTTTCGAGGGTCTCATGCGGGTGGTCCGCCCGCCGATGAAGGAGCTCGAGGCCTATCACGTCGAACTCTACAAGATCTATCACCATGCGTTGCCGGACAAGAAGTGGGACGACGTGGCCGTCGGCGCGGCGCTCATGGCCGAGCGCTGCAAAGAGCTTCTGGCCGCGCCGGTTCCCAAGCGCTTCGCCGATCAGGAGAAGACGCTCCATCAGGAGATGTCGCTCCTCTGCTGGCGCACGAAGATCCTCAACGAAGCCTGCACCGCGAAGAACTGGTTCGACGCCCCGGAAGCAGTGGAGAACGTCCATACGCAGTACCAAAAGATCGCGGAGATGATGGGAAGCGGGACGGGTTCGAACTGACGGATTCCCCGCTCGAAAATCGGTAGAGACGCTCGGTTCGTTCCCGCTATCGTGGCGGCATGCTGATGACGAGATTGCCTTCCTCAGACACGATGTACCGCGCGTTCCTGGACCGCGACAGCGCCTTCGACGGCGTGTTCGTCACTGCGGTGCGAACCACCGGGATCTTCTGCCGGCCGACCTGCACGGCAAAGCGCCCGCGACGGGAGAACATCGAGTTCTTTCCCTCCACGCGCGAGGCGCTGGCCGCCGGCTACCGTCCGTGCCTGCGCTGCCGGCCGATGGAGCCTCGCGGCGCCGTCCCCGAATGGCTGCGCCCCATCCTGGCCGAGGTCGAGCGCGATCCGGCGCGACGATGGACCGAGCAGGATCTGCGCGACCGCGGACTCGATCCGATCCGGGTGCGACGCTGGTTCAAGACCCACCACGGGATGACCTTTCATGCCTACCAGCGCTCGCGCCGGTTGGGCCTCGCTCTGGCCAACATCGGCCACGGGGCGGACCTCACCGAGGCCGCGTACGATCACGGCTATGAATCACCGAGCGCGTTTCGCGACGCCTTCGCGAAGGTCTTCGGTGACGCCCCGGGTCGAAGTCGCGCGGTGACGCTCGTGGTCACGACGCGTCTCACTTCGCCGCTGGGTCCGATGATCGCCGCCGCAACGGATGAGGGGGTCTGCCTCCTGGAGTTCTCCGATCGACGGATGCTCCCGACCCAGATCGCCAGGCTTCAGAAGCTCCTGAACGCCAAGTTCGCGCCGGGTCGCAATCCCCATCTAGCCCGTCTCGAAGCGGAGCTGGAGCGCTACTTCGCCGGAACGCTGCGGGAGTTCACCGTGCCGCTGGTGGTTCCCGGCACCGAGTTCCAGCGCGCGGTGTGGGCGGCGTTGCAACGCGTGCCCTCGGGTGAGACGCGCTCCTATGAGTGGTTGGCCCGAGAGTTGGGCCGGCCCAGCGCAGTCCGCGCCGTGGGCCACGCCAACGGTGACAACCGAATCGGCATCGTCATCCCCTGCCATCGCATCGTGGGCAAGGACGGACGCCTCGTGGGCTACGGTGGAGGGCTCTGGCGTAAGGAGGCTCTGCTCACGCTGGAGCGGGCAGCCGTTCCACCCGGACCCGCGCGTCGTTGAAACAGGCCCCCGCACCGAGATCGGTGAGGGTGTCGGGCGCCAGCGCGTTCGCCGTCGCGCCGTTCAACGTGTTGTGACTCCAGAGTCCCTTCGCAAGCTCCACGACGCCCATGCGCACATCGACGTTGATCCGCGCGTGGCAGCGCACTTCACCGTACTCGTTGAAGACGCGAACCGAATCGCCGTCCTGAATGCGCCGCACGAGCGCGTCGGCAGGATGGATCTCCAGGGTCGCCGGCTTGCGATGAAGCTGCCCCAAGGTCGAGCTGATGGTGCGGTTGGAGGACGGCGAGATGAGTGCGAGCAGGTGCCGCGATTCGCGGGGCTCGTGGCTGTAGTGATAGAGCCCTTCGGGGGCCTCGCGGTCGAGATCCTCCGGAACGAGATGGATCTTTCCGTCCGAGGTCCAGGGGAATACGTCCACGAATTGCACCGGTCCTGTCCCGTACTTGGGAAAGATGAGGCCGGTCTCATCGAGCGCGCGGCGCGCGGTGTCGCGATCGGGGAGGCCTCGGGGCGCCGCGGCAGCCTCGTCTTCGCTGCCCAGTCTCGACAGCACGGCCTCCCGAACGTCGTCCTCTGTGGTCGGATCGCCGGGTTGCTCCAGCCCGAAACGCCGCACCAGATCCAGGAATACCTCGTGGTTGGCGCGGGAAGCGCCGATCGGAGGCACGATCTGAGGCGCATCCTGCAGCGTGAACGAGCCGTATCCCCGGGACAGCTCTCGCCGCTCGAGAAACGTCGCGGCGGGGAGCACCACGTCCGCGTAACGCGCGGTATCGGTCAGGACCGGATCGAAGACGACGGTGAACAAGTCCTCGCGCGCCAATCCGCGTCGCACCGATTCCTGGTTGGGCATGGTGGCGAGCGGGTTGCAGTTGTAGACGAAGAGCCCCTTCACCGGTGGGGTCAGGTCCGCGGAGGTCAGGGTCTCCCCCAGCTTGTTCATGTTGATGGTCCGCGTTGCCGGCAGAGGCGCGTTGGCGGCGTCGGCCGCGCTCAAGCCCCAGGCCTTGGAATTGCTCAGCGTGTATCCCCCGCCGCGCACGCCGAACTTGCCCGCCACCGCGGGGAGCGCGAGCACGGCCGCTACCGCGGAGCCGCCGTTTCGGTTGCGCTCAAGGCCCCAGCCGCAGCGCACGACCGCCGGAGTCGTGGCCGCGTACAGTTCCGCGAAGCGCTCGATCTCGGCGTCCGTCATGCGGCATACGCTGGCCGCGTAGTGGACGTTCCACGGCGCGGCGCGCTCACGCAACGCCTGCACGCCGGTGGCGTGCTCCTTCAGGAACGATTCGTCCGCCCACCCGCGCTCGAAGAACAAGTTGATGATCGCGAGCGCCAGAGGGAGATCCGTGCCCGGGAAGGGCGCCAGGTGCAGGTCGGATCTCACTGCGAGCTTGGTGCGGCGCGGGTCGATCACGACGAGCTTTGCGCCTCGTTTCTGCGCCTCCTGGATGTAGGGCATGAGGTGAATGCCGGAATCGACCGGGTTGGCCCCCCACACCACGATGAGGTTCGCGTGCGGGTAGTCGGTGTAGCCGACGCCGGGGAATTTCCCATAGAGGCCGTCGGCGGCGCGGCCGGTCGGCGCTGCGCAGACGGTGCGCGCGAGCTGCGATGCCCCGAGGCGGCGGAATAGCCGCGCGTCGGTCGTATCCTGGGAGAGGAACCCGTTCGAGCCCCCGTAGTAGAAGGGCAGGATCGACTCTCCGCCGTGCGTGTCGCGCGCCTCCGACAAGCGTTGGGTGACGAGGGTCAGCGCCTCATCCCAGCTCGTCTCGCGGAATGCCGCCTCCCCCTTCGCGCCGGCGCGCACGAGCGGCGTGAGCACGCGCTCGGGGCCGTACATCGCCTCGGGGAAGCGGCGCACCTTGGCGCAGATATAGCCCGCCGTGATCGGACTCAGGTCACTGCCGTCCACAACGGTGACGCGGCCGTCCTCGGTCTGGACGGCAAGGCTGCAGTTGTCCGGACAGTCGAGCGGACAGGCGCTGCGATGCGTCTCGGTCATGTTCACGTGCCCGGGATCGGACCGGCGCCCTCTAGTTCAGCGTCCCCGTGATCGTGGCGGCCCGGTTCCCGTTCTCGCTCGTCACCTTCACCGTGATGGTCGTTGGTCGAACAAGATCCTCATCCGGGACGTCGTCGGACAGGGTCACGTGGAAGGTCGTGTACTCCGCGCTCTGGGTGTCGGGCAACACGATGTCGGTGTCTCCCGCCAGATTCCCGGCAGTGGCCTCGACCGTGATCTTGGTTCCTCCGGTGAGCGGGTTATTGTTGAGGTCGCGCACGCGGAAGGTGAACGTCTTGGACCCGCCGTTCAGGATGGCGAAGCCCGCGCCCGGAGTGGGGTCGGTGAATTCCACGATCGTGGGGCCGGACCACATCACGTTGCCGCTAGTCTCGATCTTGAGGCCCGCCTTACTCACCGTTTGGGCCGTGATGGCGACCAGTCCGTCGCCCCCCGGGATGAGCGGGTACGGGGCCGAGGTGACTTCCCAGACGACAGCTTCCGCGAAGTCATCGGTGAACCCGCTCCCTTGGACGATGCCGTAATCGGCCCAGAACCAAACCACCGTCGAGTCCGGAACCGGGTTCCCCCACTGGTCTCCCACGTGAGCGGTCACCTTGTTGCGGATTCCCTCATAGACGAGTCCGGCGATGTTGACCTTTTGGAAGGCGAGTGAGAAGTGGTCCGGATCGGGGAGATCGCCGTGGATCGCCACCCGGATCGGCCTGGACACCAGCGCACCGGACGTCGCGCGCACTTCGATCGATCCGGAGACCCGCCCGGCCTGGACGTTGGCCACCGCACGCCCGCGCTCGTTGGTCGTGGCCGACGTGGGGCTTACGACCGCGTCCGTCGCAGACGGTTCCCCGGGGTCCACTGCGAAAGTGAGAGAAATCGCGTGATCGCGGTCCACGGGGATCCCGTTGCGATCCCGGACCTCATAGGTGATCTGCGCAACCTGAGGCGAAGCCGATTCGACCACGCCGATGCTTGGCTCGTTCACGTCGATCACGACGATGTGCGTCGCCGTTTCGGAGACGAACTTCACGTCCACGATCTGGCTGAAGCCGCCCGCCGCAGCAGTCACCCGCGCGGTGCCGGTGACGAAGCGGTTCGGCCGCAGCTTCGCGGTGGCAACCCCCGAGGCGTCGGTGGGCTTCACGTCCTCGATCGCACCGAGCGAGGTCTGGAAAGACACCGCCGTCCCCGCGGCCACGGGGTTGCCCAGAGCGTCCTTGACCACCGCGGTGAGCGATGGTCGACTTGAGACCGTCCGCGATGACGGTGGCATCCAGCGAAGTCAACGTCAGGCTCCCGGTTCCCAGGCGCGTCAAGGTCACCTGCGCGGTCTTCTGCACGGTGCCGACCTGAGCCTTCACGTTCACGAGCCCCGAGGTGGTCCCGGCAACGTAGATCGCCTCGGCCACGCCGCTCACCGTGACCCGATTCGGTCCTACGAGATTGCCGCCTCCGGAGACGACCGAGAAAACCACCGCGGTACCGTCAGGCACCGGGTTGCCGCCCGCGTCCAGAACGCGCGCGGTCAGGGTGGCTTCGCTGGCGCCGTCGGCGGGGAGTGATCCTGGCTCGGCGGAGAGCAGCACTTCCGCCGCGGTCGGGATCGCGGTGAAGGAAACAGTCATGGTCGCAGTGGGCGCGCCCTCGTAGGTCGCCGAAACCGTCGCGGTGCCGGTGCCGCTCGCCGAGCGCAGCATGGCCCTCGCCTCCCCGGATCCATCGGTAACGGCGGAGCCGGCGATCGAACCGAGATTCGTGGTGAATCGAACCTGGACACCGACGACGGGGTTGAGGAGCGCGCTGACCAGCCGCGCGGTGACCGTGGTCGTCGTCTTGCCGTCGCCCACGATGCTCGCCGGAGCGGCGGAAAGGGTCAGGTTGAGCGCGCTGAAGCTCACGCTGGTCGTGGTCGTCAGGAGGTTTCCGTAGTAGACGGTGATCCCTGCGGTCCCGGTCGCGGTCGCCGTAAGCGTCGCGGTCGCTGTCCCGGTGGCGTCGGTGGTCACCCGCCCGGTGATCGCTCCGGCGGTGGAGCCGAAGCGGACGCTCTCTCCGTCCAGCGGCACGTTGCTCGTCGTCTCCACGAGACGGGCGCGGACCCGACTCGTGCTGATCCCGTCGGCCGGAATCGCCGAAGGTGTCGCAGTCACGGTCAAGGTAATGCCGAGGAGCTCCACATCGACATGGTCCTCCACGACATCCGCTGCCGCCAGCGTCACGCCGTCGCGGACGATGCTGCGCCGCGCGTCGACGGCCTTGTCGAGGAGGTCCTGACTCAAGGGTTCCTTGCTGAGCAGCACCAGCGCGCCCGGGAGGGGCGATCCCAGCGTGTCCTTGAACGCCTGCGCGGTGATGCGCGCGGTCACATCCACGGCGCTCGCCGCGGAAGTGTAGGTGGTGCTGGCCACCCCGGTGCGATCGGTCGTAGCGAACGGCTCGACCAACCCTCTGTCGGCGACGAAGTAGACCGCCGCGCCCTCCAAGACTCGTCTCTGCGCATCCACCACGGTGGCAAAGATCTGCGTGGTGGAAACGCCGTTGGCGAGCAGAGCCGGGATATCGCGCGACAGCGCGATCTGGTCGGGGATGGGAAGGTCGCTGCTCCCGCTGCCGGGTCCTGTCACCTTATCCTTCTCGCACCCCAGGACGAGACTCAGGGAGAACGCGAGCGCGGCGAACAGGAAAACCATGCGCCTCATGGTCGACTCCTTGTATTCGGGACAAGAGGTGGGCGAACCGCACAATCCGCCTGCATTCTAGTCGAATGGAATGGAGATCGTCACCCCCCGCCCAATACGCTAGAATCCGGCCACCCCTCGCAGATCCCCTTCAAGCCGATCCTCGGCTCTATCCCCCTCTATTGGGAGGAGATGTTGACGATGTGCAGGAAGCTGTTCGTTCCCGTCTTGGTCGCTTTGCTCGGCCTGGCCGTGCTGGCCGGGGTAACGCCGGCGCGAGCCGATCTCCCGCCGCTGATCGACCGGGAACTCTTCTTCGGCGATCCGCAAATCTCGGGCGCCCAAATCTCGCCCGACGGGCAGTGGATCACCTTCGTGAAGCCTTACAAGGATGTGCGCAACATCTGGGTCAAGAAGCGCGAAGAGCCCTTCGACGCGGCCAAGCCCCTCACCGCCGACGAGCGGCCGGTCGTGGGTTACTTCTGGAGCCACGACAGCCGCTACGTTCTGTACGTGCAGGACAAGGGCGGCAACGAGAACTGGCACGTCTACTCGGTGGATCCGGCGGGGGCCCCCGAAGCGGCGAGCGGCGTGCCCTCGGCGCGCGATCTCACACCCGTTGAAGGCGCGCGCGCGACGATCTACGCGCTTCCGGAGAACAAGCCCGACGTGATTCTGGTCGGGTTGAACGATCGCGATCCCATGTTCAGCGACGTCTACACGGTGAGCATCGCGACCGGCGATCGAACGCTCCTCATCAAGAACACGGACAGCGTCGGCGGCTACACCTTCGACCTCGAGGGGAACGTCCGCCTCGCCATGAAGCAGAAGGAGGACGGGGGGAGCCAGTTCTTCCGCGTCGAGGGCGAGAAGCTGATCCCGATCTACGAGGTCTCCTACCTCGAGGCGGCCGGCCCGCTGATGTTCACACCGGACGGCAAGAAGGTCTATTTCGAGACCAACAAGGGCGATGACGTCGATCTCACCCGGCTCGTCCTCATGGATCCGATGACCGGCAAGACGGAGTTGGTGGAGTCGGATCCGGAGAACCAGGTGGACTTCGGGGCGCCGCTCTTCGATTCCCGCACCTACGAGTTGATCGGCACGGTGTACGACGGCGATCGCCAGCGCATCTATGCGCGCACCCCGGAGTTCGAGCGGGACCTGAAGCTCATCCGCGAGAAGCTGCCGCCCGGCAACATCGGGGTGGGATCCTCCACGAAGGACATGCGCTGGCATCTGATCGCCGTGCAGAGCGACGTGGATCCCGGCTCCATCTATCTCTACGACCGGCAGTCCGGTGAGTTCACGCTGCTCTACCGGTCACGGCCCGACCTACCGAGCGAGAACCTTGCCGAGATGAAGGCTGTGCGCTACAAGGCGCGCGACGGGATGGAAATCCCCGCGCTGCTCACCCTGCCCAGGGGGGTCGAGCCCAAGAACCTCCCCCTCGTCATGTATCCCCACGGCGGCCCGTGGGCGCGTGACAGTTGGGGATATGAGCCCTATGCGCAGTTCCTGGCCAACCGGGGCTACGCCGTCATCCAGCCGAACTTCCGGACTTCCACCGGCTACGGCAAGAAGTTCCTCAACGCCGGCAACCACGAGTGGGGCACCGGCGCCATGCAGCACGACCTCACCGACGGCGTGCAGTGGCTGATCAAGGAAGGCATTGCGGACCCGAAGCGCGTGACGATCTTCGGCGGTTCGTACGGCGGCTACGCGACCCTGGCCGGGGTCACGTTCACGCCCGACCTCTACAAGTGCGCGATTCCCTACGTCGCACCGTCCAACCTCATCACGCTGATGGAGTCCTTCCCCGCCTACTGGCGGCCGTTCCTGAAGGGCTCGTGGTACCTGCGCGTGGGCGATCCGGCCGATCCGAACGATCGGAAGGACTTGGAGGCGCGCTCGCCGATCAACTTCGTGGACCGGATCAAGGTGCCGCTCCTCGTGGTGCACGGCGCCAACGATCCTCGCGTGAAGCAGGCGGAGTCGGATCGCATCGTGGTCTCGCTGCGCGACAAGGGGATGCCGGTGGAGTACATCGTGGCGCCCGACGAGGGACACGGGTTCCGCTCGGCGGAGAACCGGATGGCGCTGGCGGTGGCCATGGAGCGATTCCTCGCCAAGAACCTGGGCGGGCGGGTGCAACAGGACGTCCCTGACAAGATCGCCGCGCGGCTCAAGGAGATCACCGTCGATCCTGCGTCCGTGAAGCTCCCCGATGCCGCGGCCGTTAAGGTCGCGGAGACGGCCAAGACGTCGGCGCTGCCCACGCTGGATGGCAGCCTCATCAAGGACAACAAGCTCGCTTACGACGTCAGCATCGAGGCGGGCGGGCAGAAGCTAGATCTCAAGATCACGCGTACGATCGAGGCGATCAAGGACGCGGGGCGATCGCTGTGGAGCGTGAACGACGTGATCGAGACCCCGATGGGCATGCAGGAGAGCACGCTGCTTCTCGATCGCAAGACGCTGATGCCGGTCAGTCAGACCGCGAGCGGCATGGGATCGATCAAGCTCCAGTACGCCGCGGACAAGATCTCGGGTGAGCTGGTCGGCGGCGGGCAAACGCTCCCGGTGGAGGTGAAGCTCGACGCGCCGGTGTGGACGGACGGGTCGGGGCTCGCCCTGGCGGTTGCGACGCTGCCGCTCGCCGAGGGGTACACCGCCACGGTTCGCGTGTTCGAGGTCAATAGCCAGAAGGTGCGAACGATGAAGCTCGCGGTTATCGGGAGCGACATCTCATCGAGCGGCGCGGGATCGTTCCCGACGTTCGTGGTCGAGTTGACCCCGATCGACGACGAGCCGGGCGGCGGGATGAAGTCGTGGGTCACCCGCGAGGCGCCGCACTTCGCGGTGCGCGGGGAGCAGAAGATGCCCTCGATGGGCGGCGCGACCATGACATCGACGCTCACGTCGATGACGCCGGCGGCGGGGGCGGGGAAGTAGCCCCAGTTCGGTAGACGAGACGTTGGCAGTTCGTTGAGCGATGGCCGGGTCCGTGATGGGCCCGGCCTCGCTGTTTCGGTTACCGCGGACCGGGGGTCAATGCATATCTCGGGTTAACACGCACTCTGTCGTCGACATGCAACCGGTTGCCCTCGCCTCGGGTGCACCCGGCCCATGCGTCACCTCCAATTGCAACCAAGATAGTCATGTTTTCGCAGATCTCCTGATGCTCCTATCCCGTCACTCTTGACAAGCCCACGGCAGATAATGTATCTTACTGGCTACTTTGTAGCCATGTCCTCGGCGTGCCGCCAATGCGGTCAAGTCAAGACCTGCTCCGCTGATGGCATCTGCGGCGGTTTCGGCCGGGACCCCGTCCCCAAGTGGAGGACAACCCCGATGGCAATATTCCGCGGTCTCACCCACCAGATCGCGCGTCTCTTGATTCTCGCCTTCTGCGTTTCATTGGTCGTCATGATCAGTTTGTCTTTCATCCCTCAGCCTGCACTGGCCCGGACGTCTCACATCGCCCAGGACCTAGGCGATTTTGGGGGGGGGCTGGAGAGCAAACCGGATCAGTGGGGAGCACCTGATCGCCAACTCTTCCCCACGGTTTATCACACTGGCGTGAGGGTCGGGCCCGCGGCGTCTCTGTCCCAGGCCGTTCTCTCGTTCATCACCCAGTTGCTTCTCAGGTGGATCTAGACGATGGCAGTCCGGAACGAGCGCGAACTGCTGGAGAGACTCACGCACCTGACGTCCACGCAAGTGGCTTGCCCACGTCCTGGGTTTGAAGCCACAGCGAGATCAAAGGTCGGTAGAGACGCATATGTCGCGGCTGACGAGATGCGTGTGGAATTTGAGTCAGGTTCTCCTCAAGCCAGAAAGACAGCCACTCTCAAAGCGATCACGGTGTGGCGAGCCCTTCCCCCCGCTGAGCAAGGGGAGTTTGTGCGACTCCTCCACGGACTCTGGAACGTCCCTTTCTACAGTGGTCGACTGCATCGGGCACAGCGCGCTGCCGAGGCTCTGCGTACGGAGGGGAGCGCGGAAGGGATACCCGCTCTTCAAGCAGAAGGCTTGCTTGGTCTGGGTGTCTGCGAACTCGGATCGGGCCACTTGGCCTCCGCGATCTCGCATCTCGAGTTGAGCAAAGCTCTCTTCTCGTCGACCGGGATCAATCAGTTTGACGAAGTCCGGGCGAGCTTCGCGCTTGGTTCAGCCTACCGACTTCAAGGCGATCCACACAGCGCAAGAGCGCTCTTGTCAAGAGCGAGGACCATCTGCTTGGCCATTGAGGAACCATCGCTCCTGGCGTCAGTCTCTCTCAATCTTGGTAGCACATTCTTGGAGAGTGGAGCCCTGGATTCTGCCCATGACTGCTACGCATTCACTGCGCAATCGTCGCCACTCATGAACTCGCCCATGCGAGAGCTCCGCGGAAGGCTGGGGATGGCGATCGCGGGTGTGCGAATGGGCAAGGCAGCAGAGGCACGTGAGCTGGCATGTGAGGCGATCGCTTTGGCGAGACGGCTAGACTCACCGAGAGAGGAGGGTCAAGGGCATGAATATCTAGGTTGCGGTTTCGCGTTGGAGGACCGTTCACTCGAGGCGCTCAGATCGATGGCCGAGGCGCTCAGGTGCGCGCGCCGCGTGTCCACTCATTCTGATGCCGCCATCGAACTCCACCGCTGGCTCGCCGAGTTCTGGGTCGAGCGCGACCACCCTCGGTATGCAACCCTCCACGTCCGGCGCGCGCGCAAGCACGCAGAGACAGCCAGCGAAGCCGAGGACACCCTGGCCCTCGACCGGGTAGACGCCGAGATCGAGTGGCTGAACGGTGGAGGCGAATCGGCTCTCGACAAGCTGATCGAGCACGCGAACCGGGCAGCCCGGCTTGGGTACGGCTACGAGCACCTCCTGACCGCGCGACGCATCGTCACCGTGGCCGACAGCCTCGATCGCCCGGACGTCGCCGACGAATGGTGGACCCGCGTCGAGTACCTCGCCGAAGCCGGCGGCGCCCGCCCCATGTTCGAGCGCTGGCGCACGATTCGAGAGGAACTGGGATTCCTTCCGGCCGAGGGTCCGTCCCTCGCCGCCAACCATGCGCCGGCCTCTCTCGATCCAGCCGGCTCAAGTCTCGCCGACGAACTCCCTCGGGTCGACCTGCGGCGCTTCGGCATCATCACCGCATCCAGGCGTCTCGAGAACCAGGCCTCCATCATCGCGAAGCTGGCCCCCACCAAGGTCCCGATCCTCATCCACGGCCAGAGCGGCACCGGGAAGGAACTCTTCGCCCGCCTCGTGCACGAATTGAGCCCGCGCGTGGCCCAATCCTTCCTCGCCATCAACTGCGGCGCGCTTCCCGCGGAGATCCTGGAGAGCGAACTCTTCGGGCACCGCCGCGGCGCGTTTACCGGAGCGATCTACGACAAGCCCGGCCTCTTCCGCGAGGCGCACCAAGGCACGTTGTTCCTCGATGAGATCGGTGAGATGTCCGCCTCCGCGCAGGCCAAGCTCCTGCGCGTGCTGGAGACAGGTGAGTTGCGGCCGGTCGGCGGCACCAAGCATGAGGTCGTAGACGTGCGCATCGTCGCCGCCACGAACGTGGACCTGGTGAAGGCCGTCGAGAGCGGGCGGTTCCGCAAGGACCTCTACTTCCGCCTGCGCGGCCTCGAAGTGACATTGCCGCCCTTGCGGGAGCGCCTCGGGGACGTCCCCCCTCTCGCTCAGCACTTCGTCGAGCACGCGAACCGGAGCCAGGGAAAGTCGCTCGAACTCACGTTCGAGACGACGCAGTGGCTCATGGGGCAATCGTGGCCGGGGAACGTCCGCGAGTTGAAGCTGGCCATCGAGCGCGCGGTGGCGCTGGCGGGCACCCAGGGTTTCCTCTACCCACGCCACTTCCTTGGAGTCACGTCCGGGGACGACATCGGTTCCCTGCCGGCGGAGTTGGAGGAGATCGAACGCGCCCGGGTGCGCAACGCGCTCGAGAGCGCCGAGTGGAACACCACCGCGGCTGCGCGCATCCTCGGCATGAGCCGCACCACGCTTGCCGGACGGATCAAGAAGCTCGGGATCGAGAAGCCCCGCTCACGCTGAACGCGCATCCCCTCGCGCTGACGGCGCCGGTCCCCTATTCCTGCCCCTTACGCCGATTCGCGGTCCAGCGTCTCCCGCACTTTGCGCAGCAGCTCATCGGCCGTGAATGGCTTGGTGAGGAACGCCAATTCGGCGCCGGGCGAGCCCACGGTTCCCAAAGCATCGTTGGGATAGCCCGAGATGAAGAGCACCTTGAGCTCCGGCCGCCGCGACAGGAGCCGGTCGGCCAGCTCACGCCCGCCCATGCCCGGCATGATTACGTCGCTGACGAGCAGGTCGATGCCCTCGACGCCATGTCCGGCCAGGGTCAGCGCCTGCGGTGCGTTTCTGGCTGACATCACGCGATAGCCGGCACGAGATAGCACCGTGCTCAGCAACAACTGGAGCGCCTCCTCATCCTCCACGAGGAGAATGGTCTCGCTGCCTCTCAACCAGGAATCGGCTTGCCGCGGCGCCGCGGGCGCCGGCGCCGGCGCTCGCCGGCACAGGGGAAGGAAGACTTCCACGATCGTCCCCTTGCCCACTTCGCTCTGGACTCTCACGAATCCTTCGGCCTGCGTGGCGATGCCGAACACGATCGCCAGACCGAGTCCGGTGTCCCGTGGGCTCTCCTTCGTGGTGAAGAAAGGCTCGAAAATGTACGGTCGGACCTCGGGGGCGATGCCCACACCGTGATCACGCACCGCAAGACAGACATACTCACCCGGGGGCATGTCCCCGCCGACGACGACGGTGGAATCGGTGAACTTCACGGCCGCCGTGGTCAGGGTGATCACGCCTTCGGCCGGCATCGAATCCCGCGCGTTGATCACCAGGTTCATCACGACCTGTTCCACCTGGATGGGGTCGATGCATACCGCAGGCAGCCCGGATCCGGCCTCCACTTGCAGCGTATAGCTCTCGCCGATGAGCCGCTCCAGGATGCGTCGCACATTCGCCACCGGCGTGTTGATGTCGAGGACAGCCGGCTGGGTCACCTGGAGGCGACTGAAGCCCAGGAGTTGCCGGGTCAGAGCCGCCCCGTGTGCCGCGGCGTCCCGGACCTCCCGCAGCGCAGCCATGTTGGGGGCGTCCGGCCCCAGATCCTGCAGCATGAGATCGCTGTGGCCGAGGATCACTCCGAGCAGATTGTTGAAGTCGTGAGCGATCCCGCCGGCGAGACGGCCCACCGCCTCCATCTTCTGGGCCTGCGCGAGCTGCTGCTCCAGGTGATGCCGTTCGGTCTCGTCCACGACCACGGCGTCGATATGCAGCGGCTTCCCTGAATCGTCCAAGACCCACCGCGCGGCGAGGCGGATCGTGATGATGCTCCCGTCCTTCCGCATGCACTTGAAGCCGGACCTCTCGGTGGCCGTCTTCTTCTTCAGCAAGTCCTTCAGAAGGTCCGCTCGTTCCTCAGGGTCGCAGTACAGGTCCTTGGTATTGACTCGCTTCAGTTCCTCCTCCGAGTCGTAACCGAACATCTTCACGGCGGCGGGGTTGACCTCCAGCAGCCGGCCGTTCACGTCGGCCCGGACGATGCCGTAGGGTGCCTCGTTGACCAGCGACCGGTAGTTCGCTTCGGAAACCCGCAGCGCGGCCTCGGCACGGTCCCGCTCCTCCTGCCGCTCCTGCAACGCCACCGCCATGCGGTCGAAAGCGATCGAGAGAGCGCCCACCTCGCCGCCGCCGTAGGGCGGACCGGCGCGAGCGGTGAGATCCCCGGCGGTGAGGCGATCCGTCGCCCGCAGTAGCGATCGTGCCGGACGCAGCACGACCGTGACGATGGCGAGATAGCCGAGCAGAATCGCCGCCGCCGCCACCGCGGCCAGGGTCAGCAGATACCGGCGCAGCTCCGCGTTGATCTGGCGATACGCCTCTTCTTCGGGGAAAGTCAGAAGAACATAGGCGTCGCCTGACCGGACACCGCCCGAGACTCGCGAGAACACGTGAAGGTAGCGCGTGCCGGTCGAGTCCACGCCGTGGGCGATTCCATGCCCCTGCGGCAACCCGTCCTTGATGAGCGCGATCTCCTGCGCGCGCGTCCCGACTGCCCGAGACTCGCCGGGATGTCGCACCAGAATGACGCCGTTGCGGTCGAGGATGGTGACGGCTACGGCGTCGGGGAGCGACACGTGCATCTGTCCGCTGAACTGATCGGTGATTCTGAGATCGCTGGCCAGGTAGACCACTCCGACAACGTCGCCCTGCGGATCGAGGACCGCTTGGCCGAGGTTGATGGCCGGCTTGCCGGTGATCCGGCCTACTTGATAGACACCGACCCCGAATCCCTTTTCGGCTACGGCCCGCCGGAAATAATCGCGGTCGCTGACGTTCACGATTTCGGGCAACGGGAGGGCGCTGCACCAGACGCGGCCGGTAATGTCGGCGAAGCCCAGGTTCAGGTATTCGGGATGGAGGCGGAGCTGCCGGGCGAGGTACTCGTCGGCTCGGCGAACATCCTCCGGTCTCGGGGCGCTCGGCGCGGCCCCCACCATCGCCCGGATCTCGGCGGCCTCCGACATGGAGAGGAGGATTGATCTCCCCCGCTCCATCATTTCGCGCTCCTGCAGAGAGACGATTTCCGCGAACTGGAGGGCGTGTTGCTCGAAGTCGCGCCCCGCTGCCGCGCGATTGCGCGCCGCGGTGAAGAACGTGAGCACGAATAGAGGGGCCAGCGCGAGGATGACCACGCCAAGGAGCAAGAACCGCAGGCTGGCGCCGGAGGCACGGTTCACGGTGGGGCTCCCATCCCATCGGGGACTTTCCAGAGTGGCGGGGCGCACGATCGCCCCGCGGAACTGCCCGGTCAACTGCAGGCATTATCCACATATCGACGGCCGGAGACAATGGGCTGCCGCGATCTTGACCGGGGCTTCATGCGCGAGTATGCTGCCGGCAAACGTCCGCGGTGATACGGGAAGCCGGTGTGAATCCGGCACGGACCCGCCACTGTGAGCGGCGACGACGGTCGCATCTCGGCGACGCGCGGTGGAAGACGCGCCCGGCGAGAACGAACCCACTGGAGGATCAATCCTCCGGGAAGGGGCGACCCGAGGACGACCCGCAAGTCAGGAGACCGGTCGCGGACGCGAAGTCATGTCCTTCGAGGAGGTGAGGACGACCGACGGTGCGCCCGTCTCGGCATCTTCTCGAGGCGGGTTTCTTTTTGCCCGCCTCGCCGGGCCTCGCGCCGCCGTCCGATCCCGCCGTCTCGAAGGCCACCCTGCGTGGAAAGGGAGGCTTTCACCATGCACCGTTCGCTCTTCCGACTCCTCTTCTTCGGTCTCGCCGCGCTCGCCGCGCCCGCGTTCATCGCACCCGCGTTCATTGCACCCGTGTCAGCCGCCCCTCGAGCGGCCATTCTCAACGGAAACGACAACACACTGTCCCTTGTGGATCTCGCCACCGGCCAGTCCACGCTGAACGCCTTCACGTTTCCCGGATTCCCCGGGAACGCGGCGGTTCACGGTGGAAAGCTCTACGTCGCGGTGTCCGGTGCCGACCTCCTGATGGTGCTGGACGCATCTACGCTGGACCCGCTCGACACCCTGCGCACCGGCGTCGGGACCAACCCGTATGCGGTGGCGGTGAACGACGCGGGAGACGTCTACGCGTCGCTCTTTCTCACGAGCCAGGTCGTCAAGTTCGACGCGGGCGGCACCGAAGTCGGCCGCGTCGCGGTGGGGCGGGCCCCCGAGGGGTTGCTGCTCGTCGACGGGCGGCTCTACGTCGCCGATTCCGGCATTCGCCTCACCGATTTCGGATACGACCCCGGCGCGCTCACCGTCCTCGATGCCGGCTCACTCGCGAACCTGGGAACGGTCCCGGTGGGGCTGAATCCGCAGTGGATGCACGCGACGGGAGGCGAGCTGCACGTGATCTGCACCGGCAACTATTTCTCCGTGTTCGGCGAAATCCATGTCGTCTCCATCGCCGCTCTCGCCCCCGTCGACACCGTGCTATTGGGGGGAAGCCCCGGGTATCTGGAGATCGTTGATGGCGTCGGCTACGCGAGCGATTATTTCGGCGGCATCGCAAGCTACCGGACCTCCACGCGCGAGGTGCTCCACTCCTTCACCGACCCTATCGCCTTCGGCGGCGCCGGGTACTCCGGAATGCTTGCGGATGGAGCCGGGCATCTCTACGTGGCGCTCTACGGCGACGACCTCCTGGTTCGAGTTCAACTGAGCGACTGCACGCCGGAAGCGACTTTCCCGACGGGAGACGGGCCATCGTGGCTCGCCTTGCTCCCCGAAGCGGCGGTGCCGGTGCGGCTGCTCGCCTTCACCGCGGAATCGACCGCGCGCGGCGTCAGCGTGCGCTGGACCGTCGATCGCGACGCCGATGCCGTGCGGTTCTCGGTGGCGCGGGCCGTTGACGGACCGCCCGCATTGGACGAGGCCATCGGGCCCTGTGTGGCGGCCGATTCTGACGCCGCCTGGACCGTTGTGGCTGAGGTCGCAGCGAGCGATCTCACCATGGCGCCGGACGGGTTGAAGGCCGGCGTGATGGACGAACATGCTCCCGCGGGGCGCCTCGTCTACCGTCTCTCCGCCACATGGCGCGACGGATCGTCCGAGGTGCTGGGGATTCGAGAGGCGCAGCACGCACCCTCCGCGCACCCCCCGCTGGCCGTGCGCCCCGCGATGAACCCCGCGCGGGGGGCGCTCGCGTTGGCGGTCTCGGGCGGCGACGACGGGGTGATTCACGTTGCCCTCATCGACGCCGCGGGACGGATTGCCGCGACGACTCGGATCGCTCCCGGCGCGACAGGCGCGACATGGGAGATGCAGGGAGTGTCTCCCGGCATCTATTTCATTCGCGCATGCCAGGGCGCGCGCACCGCGGTGAGCCGCGTGGTTCTGTTGCCGTGAGCGCGCTCTTCATCGTCTGCGCGCTTCTGTTTTCGCCAGCGGGAGCGACGGCGCCGCAGGCCCGGCCGAGTCGCGCCCCTGTCGACACGACGCTCGTGGCCGAACTCCCCACCTACACGCTCCCACCGATCCGCGTCAGCGCGCCGCGCTATCGCCCGGTTCCGGCTGAACCGGGCGCGCGCACGGTGCTCGACCGCGCCTGGCTCCTGCGGCGCGATCCGATCGATCTTGCCGACGCGATGATTTCCGTGGCCGGCCTCCGCATGATCGACCTCGGCGACGGCCAGTCGCGCGGTGTCTCTCTGCGCGGGCTCCCCACCGACCGCGTGGCTGTCCTCGTGGACGGGCGCCCGCTCAACACCGCGCAGGGCGGCGGGGTCGATCTCGGCCCGCTGGACCCGGAGTCGCTCGACCGCATCGAGATCGTGCGCGGCGCGGTGGGCGCTCTCTACGGTCCCGAAGCTCTGGGCGGGGCGGTGAACCTCGTCCGCCGCGAGGATCGCGCGCCGGAGACCGCGTTGAGGATCGCGGCGGGAACGGAAGGCCGAGGGCTCTTGCGCGCAACTTCCGGCTGGCAAGAGGGACGATGGACGGTCGACGGGATGGTGCGTGCCGAGACCGCGTCGCCGCGCCTCGGCGATCGCAGCGCGGACGCGAGCGGCGCGGGATTCCGCGCGCGCGCGGCCTACCATCCGCTGTGGGCGGCTTCGCTGGAGGCGTCCGCGGAACACCGTCGAGATCGCCGCGATGTCCCCGGAAGCACCGCCTTCCCCTCCCCGGGCGCCGGGCGTCGGGACGACTTCACCGAGGTCGCGCTGGGTGCGCGAGGCGTGAGCGCGCAAGGCGTGCCGGGATCGCTCGATATGGATCTCTCCGCGTTCGCGTTCACGAGGCGCTTCGAAGATCATGCGAACCCGCTCGGTGCGGTCGACGACCGCCACGAGAACCGGCAACTGCGTCTGGCCGCGAGTTGGAGGGACACCCTCGGCCGCGGCGACGTGACCGCTCGTGTCGACGGAACCGCCGACCGCCTGCAGAGCACGACCGACGGCGACGTATCGAGAGGGCGGGCCGCGACTACGTTCCTCATCCAGCAGTCGCGCGGACGTTGGGGCGGCTCGCTGGCGCTGCGTGCGGACGCGATCGAGGGGTTCGCACCGCACGGCACCGCGCGCGTCAGTGTCGCGCGAACGGTCGTCGGTGAGGCGGGCTCTTCGCGATGGATCGCGCTTCGCGCCGGCGCCGGGACCTCGTTTCGCCCCCCGACCTTTGACGACCTCTTCTGGCCCGCCCGCGCCAGCGCGGCGGGCAACCCGCACCTGCGCCCCGAGCACGCGAGCGATATCGATTTCGCGGTAGAAGCGCGCCGAGGCGCCTCGCGCGCCCAGATCGCGCTCTTCACATCCCGCGTGTCCGACCTCATCCAGTGGACGCCAGGAGCCGACGGCGTGTGGCGTCCGCGCAACGTGCTCGAGGCGCGCTTGCGTGGGGTGGAGGCGGATGCGTCGCTGAGCCTGCGCGAGATGGGCGTGCCGGATCGGATCGCAGAGGTTCCGATGCCGGCGTATTTCGATGCCGCGCTCAACTGGCTCGATACCGAGGACCGGACCGGCGATCCGGTGACCGGCGGCATGCAGCTCGTCGGACGGCCGCGCACCTTCGGCTTCGGAGAGCTGGGATGGCGGATGGGGCAGTGGACATTCGCGGCGGGAGCACGCGGAACCGCGCGCATTCCCCTCACCGCCGCCAATACAAAATGGTCCGACGGATACGCGGTATGGCATGCGCGCGTGCGCTGGCAGGCACGGCCGTCCCTGCGGCTCGACATCGAGGGGCGAAACGTCTTCGACACACGCTACGAGGATCTCCGCGGCTATGCGACCTCCGGGCGCGAGTTCCTGCTGGGGCTGCGTTACGGGTTCACGGCCGGATCGTGAGACGCGCTCTGCTCGCCACGATGGGTCTTATGCTTGCGGCAACGGCACTCGGCGCGTCGTTCCCGGCATCCGCGCATGCCCTGGAGTGGGGTCCCGAGGAGAGGATCACCACGGCTGGCACCGTGAGTGAGACCGGGCTCAACCACGGCGCGCTTGCCGTCGATTCGTGGGGCCGTCTCACCGCGGCGTGGGCCGAACAGGACGGCCCGAACAACAACTTCCGGATCTACACGCGCACGCGTGAGGTGACCGGAGCCTGGGGATCGCTGGAGCTGGCGGTGGATTACCTGCCGTCCTACGTCGGGACCGGGCTGGGCGCCAAGTTCCCCGCGCTCGCATATCTTGCCGGAGACACGCTGCTCATGGTGTGGCACGACTACCGTGCGGCCGGCATTCAGAACCTCGAACTCTTCACGAAGGTGCGCCCACCGGGCGCGGCGTGGGGAGATTCCACCAGCGAGTTGCGTCTGACCACATCGCAGCATCCGGAGACGAACGGCGACAACTCGTACGTACCGACCGTGGCGGTCGACACGGACGGCGTGGCCCATGTCGCATGGTACGACTATCGTTTCGATAACGATGCCGGGGAGATCCTGTTCAAGTCGCGCGAGGACGGCATGTGGAACGTGGCGCCGGGCGACGCGCCGGACCTGAACGTCACAGCGAATCCCGGCGATTCCCAGTTCGCGGCGCTGGTCGCGGGTCCAGACGGCTCACTGCATCTTGCGTGGCGCGACAATACCGACGGCTCGTATCGCATCCTCTACCGCGAGCGCAGTGCGGCCGGTGCGTGGGGCGCGCAGGTCGCCCTCTCCCCTCCCGGTGTCTCCGCCGACGGAGCAACGCTGGCAGTGGCGAGCGACGGCACCGTGGTTGCCGCATGGGCCGACGCCCGCGGTGGCGACAAGGCGGTCTACTTGCGCGAGCGCCCGGCCGGCGGCGCCTGGGGGCCTCCGCGCCGTGTCTCCCCCGGCGGTGTAGGCGCCGAGGAGCCCGCGCTCGCAATCGACGCCGAAGGACGCCGCCATCTGACGTGGCAGGACGCGCGCGTCTCCGTATTCAACCGCGAAATCTTCTACCAGGCGATCGCTGCCGGCTCCGCGTGGGATTCCACCGGCGCGTCGGACACGCGATTGAGCGACGGCTCGGGGAAATCGTCGCGCCCATCCATGCTCACCGACCGCGCGGGTCGTGTCTTCGTGCTCTGGCAGGACGCCCGCCACGGCAACGCCGAGATCTACTTTCGCGCCGAGCAGGGATCGACGACGGCGACGCAGGATCTGCATCCGCCTCCGGCGGCCCGCGCCTGGCCGAACCCGTTTGCCGCGTCGGTGACCGTGAGCGCGCTTACGCCAAGCGTGTCCCGAGTGCGTGTGGTCGATGCGCTGGGGCGCGAGCGATCGACGCTGGCCGCGCGCGAAGGCCGCGTCACCTGGGACGGGCGCGACGCCTCCGGTCGATCCGTGCCCGCCGGGGTGTATTTCGTTTTCGGATGGGACGATGCAGGCAGAGCCTGGATGCCTCTCGGCCGGATCGTGAGGTCGCGATGAGGATGCACGCATGGATGCTCGCAGCGGCGCTGCTTGTCGTGGGATGCTCTTCCGGCACGGAGAAGCCCGGTACGCTCTGCCCCACATTGAACGATCAAGGTCCGGCACTGGAGGCGACACGCGCCTACCTCGTGGTGGCGAACTCGCTCGGCGAGGATTGGCTGGCCGCGCGGCTCGACACGGCGGATCTCGCGCCTCTCGCGGAGCGCGGGCTCACCGGGCGCGCGCCCAACGACCTCGACGTCGTGGGCGACTATCTCTACATGGTGAACTCCGGCGACAACACGATCTCCGTGGTGGACCTCGCGAGCGGGCTGACCGTCGGCTGCATCGGCACCGGCACGGGCTCCAATCCGTGGGAGTTCGCAGTGGATCCCGCGAATCCGCGCCGCGCCTGGGTGACCTGCTTCCTGAGCGGCGAGCTGCTCGAGATCGATCTCGACGCTCGCAACGTGCTGCGTCGCGTGGCGGTGGGCTCCGGTCTCGAAGGCCTCTGGGTCGGCCCCACCGAGGTCGCGGTGAGCCTGACCGGGTTCGAGGGCACGATCGGCGCGTTCGGCAACGGCACGGTGGTCGTGCTCACCAAGAGCACTCTCGCCGAGCGAGTGCGCCTCGCCGTGCCCCCCAACCCGCAGACGATCTTCACCGGCGCCGACGCGCGTTTGCACGTCGTGTGTACGGGTAACTTCAGCGACGTCACCGGCCGCGTGGTGCGCCTGGAGGCGGACTACTCCGCGGTTCGCGACACCCTTCTGCTCGGAGGATCGCCGCAGCGCGTGGCGCTCGCGCTGGACGGCACGGCCTACCTCGCCGGGTTCTACGGCGGGATCCTCGCCTACGACACCGCCGGCTTCAACGCGCTGCGCACGACGGCAAATCCTCTCTTGCCCGAGTCAGGCTACTCCGCGCTCGCGCTGGTTCAGGGCCGCCTCTACGCCGCCAACTTCGATCTCGATGCGGTCGTGGTGGTGGACCTCGCAAACGGAACCATCGTGGACGATTTCCTGGCCGGGGACGGTCCCATCGCGCTCGTCCCGGTGCCGATCCGCGCCCTCGACTGACCGCCGCAGGCCGGTGCTCGACTCGTTGCCCCTCCGCGCGCCCGCGCAACGCCGCCTTGACCCCCCTTGGGGCGTTTCCTAGACTCCGTGGCCGGTTCGCCAACCACGGCGTCCGACACCAAGGAGCCCGCGCATGCCCATCGTCGAGTGCGTCCCCAACTTCAGCGAAGGACGCAACAAGTCCGTCATCGACCAGATCACCCGCGCTCTCGGCGCCGTCGAGGGGGCGGCGGTCCTCGACGTGGACCCCGGCCAGGCCACCAACCGCACCGTGGTGACGCTGGTCGGCACGCCGGATGCGGTGGTCGAGGCCGCCTTTCAGGGCATCAAGGCCGCGGCGCTCCTGATCGACATGCGCACGCATAGCGGCGAACACCCGCGCATGGGCGCCACCGACGTCTGCCCGTTCGTGCCGATCTCCGGCATCACGATGGAGGAGTGCGCCGAGCTCGCGCGCCGGCTCGGCAAGCGCGTGGGCGACGAGCTGGGCATTCCCGTCTACCTCTACGAATGCGCGGCTTCGCGCCCCGAGCGGCGCAACCTCGCCGACGTCCGCAAGGGCGAGTACGAGGCGCTCGCGCAGAAGCTCGCCGATCCCGAGTGGAAGCCCGACTTCGGACCCGCCACGTTCAACGCCAAGAGCGGCGCCACCGTGATCGGCGCGCGCCAGTTCCTCATCGCCTACAACGTGAACCTGAACACGCGCGATCGTCGCCTCGCCAACGACGTCGCCTTCGCCGTGCGCGAAGGAGGCCGCGCCAAGCGCGACGCCGGCGGCGAAATCGTGCGTCATCCGGACGGCAGCTCGGTCAAGGTTCCCGGCCGCTTGAGGGCGGTGAAGGGAGTGGGCTGGTTCATCGAAGAGTACGACCGCGCGCAGATCTCCATGAACCTCGTCGACTACACAGTCTCGCCGCCGCATGCGGCGTTCGACGCCTGCGAAGAGGAAGCGCGCGCGCGCGGGCCTGCGCGCGACCGGCTCGCGAGTTGGTCGGCCTGATCCCGCTCGAGGCGATGCTCATGGCGGGGCGGCACTATCTGCGCAGGCAGAAGCGGTCCACCGGCATTCCGGAGCGACAACTCGTGGAGACCGCGATCCAATCGTTGGGGCTCCGCGAGATCGCACCGTTCGACCCCGACGAGAAGATCATCGAGTACCGGCTTCTGCGCGACCAGGGAAAGAAGCTCCTCGTGGAGCGCACCGTGACCGGGCTTCGTGGACGAGCTCTCGACCGACTCCCCCGCTCCCGGCGGCGGCAGCGTGGCCGCGCTCTGCGGCGCGCTCGCCGCCGCGCTCGCCGCGATGGTGGCCAACCTCACCGTGGGTCGCAAGGGGCAGGAATCCGTGTGGGAGGAGATGATCGACATCGCCGATCGCGGGCAGGGCGAGAAAGACGCGTTCCTGCGCGCGGTGGACGAGGACACCGACGCCTTCAAGAAGGTCATGGATGCGATCCGTCTCCCCTCCGGCACGGACGAAGAGAAGGAGCGCAAGGCGATCGCGCTGCGTGAAGCGAACCGAGGCGCCACCCTCGTGCCGCTGGCCGTTCTCGAGCGCGCGCTCCCCGTGCTGAATCTCGCGCGGGAGGTGGCAATGAAGGGCAATCCCAACTCGGTGAGCGACGCGGGAGTCGCGGCGCTTGCCGCGCGGACCGCCGCCGAGGGCGCCTACTACAACGTGCTCATCAACCTGAACAACCTCGACGGGGACGATGCGTGGGCCTCCGGGATCGCGGCCAAGGCCCACGTGGCGGTCTCCGAGGCGCGCCGCCATGCAGAAGCGGTGGCGACCCAGGTCGAGACATCGCTTCGCAAGGACTGACCCTGCGCCATCTCGTCGTGTTCAACCCGGCGGCGGGACGCGGCCGTGCGCATCGCGACCCGCAAACCGTCTCGGACGCGATGACCGCGCGCGGGCTCGATCACGAGATCGTCCTCACCGAACGCCCCGGCCATGCAGCGCAGATCGTGCGCGAGCGCGGTGCCGATTTCGATACCGTGATGGTGGTCGGAGGCGACGGCACGCTCCACGAGACGATTCAGGCGCTGGACCTCGGCCGGCACCGCCTTGCCGTGATTCCGTGGGGAAGCGGCAACGACTTCGCGTGGATGACCGGGTGGCCGCGGGATCTCGATGCCTGCCTCGATCGCGTGCGCGCCGCTCGGGAAACGCGGATCGACCTTGGCGAGCTCACCGCGACCTTTCCCGGCGGCCGCACAGTTTCGTGCCGTTTCCATAACAACGTCGGGTTCGGCTTCGAGGCGCTGGTCAACGCGGCCAGCAGCGGCCGTCACGCGATCAAGGGGCCGCTCCTCTACCTGGTAGCCCTTGTGAAGACGCTGCCCCGGTTCCGTTCGTACGGGGTGCGGATCTCCGTCGAGCACGCGGGCACCGTTGGCACGACGGGCGTCTCGCACGGGCCCGGCGAAGGCGCCGCGTTCGACGGCACGGTCTCGATGCTCGCCGCCGTCAACGGCCGGCGCGTGGGGGGCGCGTTTCTACTTGCCCCAGACGCACGGATCGACGATGGAGCGCTCGATCTCGTGCGGGTCGACGCCATGGGCCTCGTGCGCGTGCTCTGGCTTCTCCCCCGTACCTTCCGCGGGAGCCACCTGCGTTCGCGGCGGGTGCACACAAGCCGCTTTGCGACCGCGCGGGTCGAGGCCCCCGAGAGCATCCCGGTCTACACCGACGGCGAGTTTCTCGGCCACGACGCCCGCGTGGTGGAACTCTCGTGCTTGCCCGGAGCCCTCCGCACGCTGTAGCGTCTTGGTATGCGCATGACCTCACGACCCTCCGCCACTCCCCCGTTCACAGCTATCGGGATGCTCATCCTCGCCGGCGTCACCCTTCTCGCGCCCTTCATCGGATGCACGGACGACAAGACTTCAACTCCGATCGACGCGATCGTGGTTCCGACCGACTTCCCCACACCGCAGGCCGCGGTGGACGCCGCGCTCGCGGGGGAACTGGTGTTGGTTCGACCGGGGACGTATTTCGGCTCGGAGATTCGCGCGCTCTCGGTCGACGGCGACTCGGTGCGCGCCTCGCTGTTCATGAAGGACGGCGTGCGCGTACTCGGCGAGGGCTCGGCGGGATCGGTCGTGCTTCGCGACACGACCGGCGAGCCCGGCGTCATCGGCGTGGTGATGGACTCGGTCGGCAACAGCACGATCCTGGAGAACTTCGTCTTCGACGACTACGACACCGGTGCCCTGATCGTGGCGCTCGCCGGCGAACTCATCGGCGACCGGTTCAACCGCGGGCGGGTGGGCATCCACGTGCGCCAGGCGGCGCAGCCGTACGTGATAGGCAACCTCGTGGAGGACGCGGACTCCATCGGGGTCCTCAACGAAACATCCGGCGGCGCGTACGGAGCGAATCTCATTCGCGGCTGCGACGTCGGCATGGTCGCCGACGGCATCGGCACGCCCATCTACGACACCAACGTCATGTGCCGGAATCGCATCGGGTTCTGGGCGCTGCGAGACGTCACACCACTCATGGCCGGAAACGCCATGCGATCGAATTCGTCGCTGGGGGTCCTGTTGGAGAGCGGCGCCGTTCCCGACTTCACGGAGAACGACCTCTACTGGAACGGGGACGCCGACCTCGCGGTGGCGAACTATCAGCCGCACCTGGCGACACCGCTTGCCGTTGAGGGGAACTACTGGGGAAGCGATTTCTCGGTCCAGGAGATCGGCCTCTCGCGCATCCTGGACGGCGTCGACGATCCCGACCGCGGCGCGACGGTGGACTACGTGCCGATCAGCCCGGCGTTCTTCTTCGATCCCTCCGTGGACCTGAACGCGGCCTGCGCGGCGAGCAGCGCGGCCGAGGTGACCGCGATCGCACGCGTGATGGGGGCGCTGTCCGAGAAGCTGCGGTTCGGCGGGAGGTAACGGAGGTCGGCTGGGGTCGCGTGCGCCGATCACTCGAGTGCGCTTCATCCCCGGTCATCGCGCGCAATGCTCACCCGGGTGATCATTCGGCATTTGCCCCGCGTGTACCCGGGTAAAATCGTGCGTGTTAACCGTCGCCACGCCGTCGGGAGGGCGTCTTCTTGGCAGCGGGCTTCTTCGCGGCAACCTTCTTCCCCGCGCCGCCCGTGACCGCCGTCCCCGCGATTCCCCACCATCCGGCTCGCGCTCTTCCTGGCCCGCTCCGCCTTCCCCGACTTCCAGCGCGCAGCCTCCGGCTGATACGACGGACATGCATCCGGCCCCAGCACGCATGCCTCGCAGCGAGGCAACCGCGCGTTGCAGACCTGCCGCCCGTGCAGGATCAGGCGATGGCTGAGATCGGTCCACTCCTCACGCGGAAACAGCGCCATGAGATCCTGCTCCACCTTCGCCGGATCGTGCTCCTTCGAGAGCCCCATTCGCTGCGAGAGCCGCTGCACGTGGGTGTCCACCACCACGCCTTCGTTCATGCCGAACGCCGATCCAAGTACCACGTTCGCGGTCTTGCGCGCCACACCCGGCAGCGTGAGCAGATCCTCCATCGTCTGCGGCACCTTCCCGCCGAACACCTCGGTGATGCGCACCGACGCGCCCAGGATCGACTTCGTCTTGTTGCGATAGAACCCGGTCGAGCGGATCAACTCCTCCAGCTCGGCGGAATCGGCGGCGGCCATCGCGCGAGCGGTCGGAAATCGCTTGAACAGCGCGGGGGTCACCATGTTCACGCGCTCGTCTGTGCACTGCGCGCTCAGGATGGTGGCGATCAATAGCTGAAACGCGTCGACGTGGTCGAGCGCGCACCGAGGCGCCGGGTACTCGCGCTTGAGCCGGGTGAGGATCTCCGCGGCGCGCGCTTGCCGGTCCGCCGCACCCGCACGTGCTCCAGCCGAAGTCTTCTTCGCCCTCACGGCCGCTTCCGGCCCCGACCCGGCCGGCGCGCCGCCTTACGACGCCCGGTCCGCGCCGCGCGCCGGCGCGTCTCGGCCTGCAGAAGGCGCTTCGCCCGCGGCAGCCACTCCCGTGCCTCTGTGTATTGAGGATCGCGCGCCAGCGCGTCTTCCCACGCCGAGACCACCAGAGGCCACTTGCGGTCCTCCCAGTAGATCCGCCCCAGCTCGTAGAGATCGGCGGCGGAAGCCCTGCCCCGCCGGCGCCGCACTTCGATCCAACGCGCGCGAACGCGGTTCGCGCGATGATGCATCCACTTCCACCCCTGGAGCGTGCGGTACACGCCGGGATAGCATGCCCGCGCGTGGCGTTTGCCGTAACCCTCGGCGTGGTCCTCCTGCACCGGCTTGCGAATGCCGTGGGTGAAGCGCTGGTAGTGATGACCGACCTCATGGTAGAGGCTCTCGGCGAGGAGCACCCGCCACACCAGCGGGAACGGCCGCAGGAAGCGCGGCACCTCGCGCGCCATTTCCTCGGGATAGAGCATGATGAACGCGGGCTCGCCCTCGTAGGCCTCGAAGTACTGGCCGAGGATCTCCTCGTCCGCGCGCTCCTCGAGCGGCGCCCCGCCGGAGAGCGTGATGCGCGAGATCCCCGCGTAGTGCTCAGGTGGAAGGCGACGCAACAGAGCACGGACGGTCTCGACGAGATCGATCGGATAGCGGCGATTGAGATCGAACGTGGTGATCTTCATGTGTCAGTTCGGCGGCCCGGTCTTGCCGAGCCCAGCCCCTCACAGCGGATGCCGAAGCCCTTCGAGATAATGATACTGCACCAGGTAGTCCAGAACCGCATCGGTCAGCTTCCCCAGGGGGAGCCTGGCCAAGGGCTTCACCGCCCTATACACCGGCCGGGTCAGCAGGGTTCGGAAAAACACGCGGGTCAGGTTCAGGCCCAAGGGATCGCCGGCTCGCGGGGGATCGAACCGCTCGAAACGGAGCGCCCGGCGGGTCTCCGGATGCTTGAGGAACAAATACGGCAAGGAGGACCGCCCGCACAAGGTCTTCTTTTCGAGAACTTCATCGAGGGAATGGGGATGGATGTGGAGCGACCGCGCCCCCTCCACGAACCGAAATGTGAGACCTCGCTCCCGATCCAGCCGCCAGGCGAGCTCCAGGTCCTCGAACCCGTAGTGCACGAAGCGCTCGTCGAAGCCGCCGACGGCAACCAGGTCGTCGCGGCGCACCGACGCGTTGTTCGTGCTGAAGTACTTCCAGGGAAGCGGCCCGCGCGCGCCGATCTTCTGCGCCCCGCGGGTCGACATGTAGCGATCGATGGGGGCCTGGGTGATCTCGGGGTGATTCACCACGTTGCCGATGCCCGCCGTGCGTGCGTCTCGCTCATGCAATTCGCGGTGCGCGCGCAGGAATCCCGGCACCAGTTCCATGTCGTCGTCGAGGAATACCACGAGGTCGCCGGTCGCCCGCTCCAGGCCGCGATTGCGAGCCGCCGCGCGCCCCTGGTTCGTCTCCTGCCGCACGACGTGCAGCGCGAAGGGCGGGCGATATCCGGCCAGGAACGCGGGGGTTCCATCCGACGATCCGTCGTCCACCACCACAACTTCGAACGCATCGGGTCCGACGTCCTGGCGCTCCAGGGAAGCGAGCGTGCGGCGCAGCAGCGCTTCCTTGTTGTGCGTGGGGGTGACGATTGAAGTCTTCATGCTCACGACGCGCGGCTCGCCTTCACGCTCGCCCGCCGGCGGCGCCCGCGAAGGGGTTCTGCCCTTCGGAGAGCGCGTAGTAAATGTCCTCGACGCGCGTCATGTTGCGGTCGTGGTCGGCCTTGGCCCGTACGACCTTCTCGGCGGCCTCCCCCACCCGCACGCGCAGTGGCGCGTCGCTGAGGAACCGACAGATCGCCTCCACCAGCCCATCCGCGTCGCGCGGCGTTACGGCGAGACCGGTCTCTTCGTGGCGGATCCACTCGACCGCGGACGGAAGATCGGTGGCGACGATGGCGCATCGGCAGGCCATCGCCTCCAGAAGACTCACGGCGGTGGCATCCACCGAGGGGATCGTGAGGAACACCGTGCTCGCGGTGAGCCAGGCGGGAAGCTCCGCGTGCGGGATGCGTCCGACCCAGTGCACCCGGTCCACGAGCCCGACCGCGCGCGCGTGCTCGCGAAAGCGGGCGTCGTCCCCTTCGTTGCCGGCGATGATGTAGTGGACGTCCGGGAAACGCGCGCGCACCCGCGCCGCGGTGTCCACGACCAGATCGATGTTGTAATAGGGCTGGGTGAAGGAGCGTGTCGAGAGCACGACGGGCGCGCCAGGCGGAATGCCGAGTCGCTCGCGGATCGCCGCCCCGGACACCGTCGAGTTGAACCGCGCGAAGTCCACCCCCCACTGCACCACTTCGACGCGATCTGCGCGCGCGCCCAGCTTCACGCAGTCGGCCACGATGTCCACGGAATCGCCGGTCACGTAGTCCGCCGCGCGCAGCGCGTGGCGGGCCAGGCGCCCCTTGAGCCAGGTCTGGTGCGGCGTGACGTAGACGTCGTCGCCCCACACCGTGAGCACGAAGGGCCGGCGGCCGCTGAACACGCCCCAGTACCCGTAGCCGGTGAGGAAGTGTGTGTGGAGCAGATCGGGGTCGATGACGCGCAGGAGGCGCTTCACCTGGACCAGGCTTCGCGCGTAGCGCACCGGCTTCGGCCCCCACGTCGTGGTGATGTCGTGCACCGCCACACCCGGCATGGGTCCGGGCTGCACGGTGAGAAGATGCACCGAGTGGCCCCGCCTTGCGAACCAGGTGAGCCAGCGTTCCGTGTGGATGTGCCGGCCGATGGAGAGATAGGCGAGGGTGAGCGGCCGCCGCTCGCTCACGGATTCGGCTCCAGCGGATAGGTGCGGCGCCATACCTTCGACCGGTCCCCTTGCTCATGCCCTTCGAGAGCCACGTGGCGGAACACCGCTCGGTATTCCGGGAACTCCGTTTCGACATAGCGCATCAGGCGATCGGCATAGGTCTTCTGCGAGAGCGTGTCGCTCACCGCTCCTTCGGTCTCGTATCGGATGGCCACTCCGAGACCGTCTCCGAAGATGGCGTACCCTACCGAGTAGACGTTGAACGTATCGGGAGTGGCGGCCCAGGGATCGAGACGGTCGGAGGGAAGCCGGTCCACCGTGATGCGCTTCTGCTGGCGCTGGAGATCCTCCACGGCGGCAGGCTTGATCCAGGCCGCGGGCACGACCAGATCGATGGCCAGATTGTATAGAAGCGCTGCGTTGCGACGATTGCCCTCCGCTCGCTGCGCCGCCGCCTCCTCGGCGTACTCCGCGGTTCCCTTCGCAAAGATCGTGGCCGGTTTGGTGAAGAACGCGCCGATGCGCCACGCCCCGTCCGGTTCCCGGAACCAGACCGTGGAGAAATAGAACGTCTCTCCCGACGCCTCCCCCACCTGGATGAGCGACGCCTGCACCGGAAAGTCGGGGAGCAGAAGCGTCGTGACGGCTTCGCTGCCGGGGACGGAGCAGTCGAGACGGGGCTGATACGGCGTGTTCTCCCCGAAGCGCACCACCGCGATCGAGCGCGTGGTGAGGGGAGGGAAGCCGATCTCGCGTGCGACCTGGGCGATGGGGGCCAGGAACTGGTCGGGCGAGTTCCTCTCGCGAACCAGCGCGGCCGCCTCCTCGTAGATCGCCTGCCCTTCTCCCTTACGCGCGTGCTCGAAGAAGCGGGTCGCCGCCTGCTCCACGGCTGCCCGCGCCTCAGATGGAACCGCATCGTCGAGAGAGCACCCCTCAGGAATGTCGGGGGCGCCTCGGCCGCAGCCGACCGCGGCCCACAGCATGGCGGCCGCGAAGAGCCCGCGGATCCGCGCCCGATACGACGGATGTGATGCGTTGCGCAGTGTCATCATGGCCTCCCCAACCAAAGGCGCCTGAGTGTAGAGGGACCGCCGGACGGGAGCAAGCGCCGGCGAGCGGGCGCCACCCAGGCCGCCTGGTGAAAGAAGCGCAGCGTCTCTTTCGGGCCCCCGCCGAATGCGCGCTTGAAGAACTCCACATGGGGATCGTCGGCGCTGGCACCGAAGTCCCACACGCGCTGTCCACGGCGGGCGGCATCGGCGATCGCATCGTGCATGAGTAGCGTGAAGGCGTGCACCGGGCGCGCCGCGTCGGATGCGCCGGTGACCCATACGTGCGTGTCGGCGCCCGGGTTGGACAGCACGAGCGCCGCTGCCAGCGTCTTCCCCTCGTGTCGGGCGAGCCAGATGCGGGCATCGTCGCCGAGAACCGCCTTCACCGCGACCAACCCCTCGCGGGCGTGGTACCAGGGCAGCGGACGCCGGCGGCCCTGCCCTTCGTGAAGCGCGTGCAACGCGGCGACCGCTGCGTCTCCCTCTTCCGGTGCCGTGGTGACGCCCAGTTCCCGGGCCCGCCGCACCGCGGTGCGCGCCCGCCCCTCGTACCCGTTCCACACCGCCTCCTCGCCTCCGTTCAGGTCGATGAGCCAGGTGCTGCTAGGTAGGGCGAACGCGCCGAGCACAGCGACGAGTTGCTGCTGCGTCTCCGGAGCGGCATCGAACACCGACATCTCGAACCGGAGCACTCCGAACCGTCGCGCACGGGCGAGGAAGGCCGCGGCTAGTGCCCGCACTCCTTCGCGGGTGGCGTTCGCATCGAGGATCGGACCCCCGTAGGTTCCGAAGGGGTTCGAGACGACCTCGCCCAACCCCCACGCTCGTTTCTCGAGCACCGGCAGCACGCCGGTGATTGCGCCGTCTTCTTCGAGCACCAGGTGGGAGGGGCGAAAGCGCGGATACGCCTGCCGCATCGCCTCGATCCAGCGCGGTTGGTGAAAGAGGACGGTCGCCCCCGCGCGATCGAGCAGCCGCACCGCCGCGGGGGGAAGATCCTTCAGCGGGCGCACGCTCGGCATCACGCTCAGCGTCCGGCGCGCAGCGCCGCAGGCCCCCGACGAGGCCACGCAAACAGGAAGCGTGCGGCTCGCCCCGCAGCCCCGCGGCCGGCAAACATCGCCACCGCTCGCTCTTCTTCGGCGCGGGTGAGGTAGCCGCCACGCACGAGAAGGAAGTTGCCGATCACGCCCAGCGCGAGTGCGATGAGGAGGAGCTGCCACCAATCCAGCGGCGGAAGCGCGCTGCCGGCGGTCGCGCACAGCGCCCACACCACCGCGGAGAGAGCGAGCCGCTTGATGAAGAACGCCAGCGGCGGCCGGGGCAGGCCCAGCTTGTGGAACACGGCCAGGCTGTAGGCGAGCACGATCACCGAGGCAATCGGCTGCCCGAGCACGAAGCCCGGTAGTCCGAGATGGAAAACCTTCACGAACACCGTGCCCAGGGTCAGGTACACCGCCAGCCACAGCGCGTCGTTGATGACCGCGTACCAGATGTAGCCAACAGCGCGCAGAAACAGCGCCAGCGGCTGGTTCAGGCAGAGGAGCGGGAGCACAGCGGTAAAGATCCAGATCACGGGCGCGCCGCTCAGAAACTCCGGCGTGCTGATCAATAGCAAGAGCGGTCGTGCAAACACTGCTAGGAATACCGTCAGCATGAGACCGAGACCCAGCTCCAGCTTGGTGAAGAGCTCCATGTCCGCCCGCAGTTCGCCTCGGCGGGGTCCTTCCCACTTGTGCGTGATCTCGGGGAACATCACCTGGAACGGCACGTAGAGAAGCCTGCGCGCAAAGACCTGCAGCCGTGCCGCCACGTGGAAGACAGCCAGCGCGGAGAACGAGACCAGGGCGGCGAGCAGCGGCTTGTCGAGCTGTTCGATGGCGATGAGGAGGACCCCGGAAACCGCGACCCCCTGCCAGAAGCCGCGCACTTCGGTGAACACGCCGCCGCTCGACGCCGCCGAGGGCGCCTCGCGGCGAAGTCGCGCGAGCAAGGCGGTGAGCACGAGCATGCCGGCCGCCGCCACCAGGAGGCTCGCGCCGAGAAAGATCCACAGCGCCAGATCCACGCTCATCCGGTGCCGCGTGAGGAAGTACCCCACCGTCACCACCGTGGAAAACAGGATCTCGAGCACCGCCATCGCCACCATGCGGCGTAGCCCGCGGAACGCCGCGTTGTTGATGGCACGCAGGCTGCCGCTGGCCATGGCGAGATAGCCCAGGATGAGCACCCAGCGATTGACCGCCGAACCGCCCAGGACTTGCGCGACCAGCGGGCCGGCGAACAGCAGCAATCCCACCATCACCAACGCGGCCACGAAGAAGACCCTGAGCGAGAACGCGAACAGATCCGAGAGGCGGGAGAGCCTGCGCTCAGCGTCGAACTTCGCGCCATAGCGCACCAGCACCTGGGGCAATCCGAGTTCGGAAAGCGTCCCAAGCAGGGCGCCCACCGCGAGCACCGCCGACCACACGCCGACCGAGTCCTGATCCAGGAAGTTGGTGAGGATCTTGACTTGCAGGAACGCGAGGGCCGCAGTGAAGAAGAATGACGCCCCGAGCGAAAGCATGTTCGTCCGGATGCGGCTAGGCATAGTCGGTGTCGCCCTCGGTCAACTCGAAACGACTGGGATCGGCGAGGGCCCCGGTCGCATCCGGGGGGCCGGGAAACCAACGAACGAGCGGGGTGCCTTTGCGCCGGCGGAGGAACCCCGCACCGCCCGCGATCCCTCCCCAGGGGCCGTTCTCGCTCGGGCACCATTCCACAAGCCAGGCCCCCTCCGTCGCCTGAAGTTCCACCAGCTTCGCCGTCGCCGCCGCGAAGGTGTCCGGATCGGCGTCGCCCCACATGTCGAGGATGCGCTCGCGCGTTCCTTCGCGGACGGTGACAGCCAGAATGCGCGGATCGCCGGCGGGATAGCTCCACGTGCGGTAGCCGAGGCTCGTCCCTGCACCGTATCGCCACATCACGAACGCGCCGTCGCGAACACCGCGCACACCCGGGCGGCCGGCGATGCGGGGCCACAGCGTCTCCGCGACGCGGCCCGGCTCCGGCTCCCGTTGCCACGCTCCAGCTCCACGCCCCAACCGCCGCGCATTCGCCCCGCGCAGCCACCGGAGCGGTCGATCCAGCGCGGCGGGGGCACGCGGCACGACAAATCGCGGGCTCACCACGATCTGCCGGCGCTGCATGCCCGGATCGATGAGGTGACCGAGACGGAGATGCCCCCGGATCGAGTGCGCGCTTGGAATCGCGAAGAACATGGGGAACCCGCGCTCCCTCGTCGCGCTCTGAAACCCGCGGCCGAGCGCTACCGACACTCCCCGCAACCGGAATTCGGGGTGCGTCCACAGGCGCCCGCTCTGCGCCACTTTCACGCGCGTCCCGTCCACCATCAAGTCCCACGGAAAGAGCGCACGGCCGCCGGCGATGCGGCCGTCGTCGGCCAACGCAATCATCACCACCGCCTTGCCCGCGGGATTGTCCTCGAGTAGCCAGCGTGAGCGCATCACGGCCGCGCTGCCGAAAGTGGCTTCTTCCTCACGGCGCAGCCGCTCGCGATCGGTCGGAGTGGCTTCGCGCACGATCCAATCGGTCATGCCCCCGCCCCCGGCGGCTCGGGAAACCGCAGCGGCACTCGCGGCACCCAGGCCACACCCGGTTCACCGGGCAGAGGCTCCACCACGAGCGGGCGATCCTCGAAGAGGAACTCGGGGAGCGGCCCCGCCCCCACGTGAAACGCGAGGCCCGCGAGATCCTCGACGGTGAGCTGCCGCCCGTCGGGGAGCGGCTCGGCGCGAAGCCGCACGCGACCGCGTGCAACCGGCTCGACCCGGATCGCGTCGCGGGCTTCGGCGTAGGCGAGAAGCCGACCGGTCGTGGTGACCCAGATGCGGCGGTCACGCGCTCGCGCCGCAAGCTCGCGCAGTGCGCCAAGCCCAGCGGGATCCAAGTTCTCGAAGCGGCGTCCCGGGTGCTTTCCCCAGTGCAGGAACACTGCCGAGCATCCGCGCGAGCGCTCGAGCGCATCCAGGAATCCGGGGCGCAGTAGCCACGCAAGATCGGCGAAGGTGGCGCGCGCGAAATCGCCGCATCGCACGAACGATTGCACGATCCGCCCGTCGCGAAGTCGCCGCGGCGTGATGAGGCGGTTGCGAAGAATGTCGGGATGCGGAGTGCGCGCGAGCACATCGCGGTAGGCGAGCCTGCGCGCCAGCGCGCGGGCGCCGCAGGTGAGCGCCTCGCGAGGCGCCGGCGAACCGGGGCTCACCCAATCTCCAAGCCCCAACGGGCGGGCCTGGCCGGGGATCGAGGTCAGCTCGCCCAGCCAGGCATACCGGAGTCCCAGGGACCAGGTGAGATCGAGGTGGTACTCTGGCGCGGGCGCGCCTTCCGCCTCCGGGTTCTCCGGAACGTCGCCGCATCCCATCCAGAGGTTTTGGAAATCGTGCGCGCCGCCGTGGTTGACCCACACGCTGGGCACGAAGCCGAGATCGCGCAGCGCAGACGCCGCGCGCTCGGCGAGGGCCCGCGTGAACCCGCCGTGGCGGCTGAAATTGCCGTAGCTATGGAGCGTGTCGAGATACCCGGCGCGGCCAAGCGCTCCGATGAACGGCGCAAACGCGGAGGGCGTACCGCTCAAGCCCTCGAAGTAGGACGCCGGCTGCCCCTCGGGATCGTCGCTGTAGAACCAGAACGAGTCCCCCACCTCGAGGCCGAGCCCCGGCCCGAAGCGCGTCGCGTCCTCCGTATTGAGAAAGCGCAGGAACTCCCACCAGCCGCGCGGCTCGAAGAGATTGTCGAGATCGTTGGACAGAGCGAGCGCGGCCCGGTAGGGCGGAGGGAACGGCAGGAGTCGCGTCTCGCTCATGGCCGGCCCTCTTCCCAGACGATCGCGGTCGGACAACTCGTCCCCCGGATAGAGCCTCCCTGCTCGGCGTAGGCACGGACCAGGTCCGGCTCCAGGAACTCGCCCACACCGGCGGCACAGGTGATGAGCGCGATCACGTCGGGCGCCAGGGAGCGCACGCCGGGGATGTCGCCCGGCAACGGGGCCGCCACTGCGGGACGATTCCAGATCCATGCGTAGAGGGTAGGGGCATCGCTGAGGACGATCGCTCCATCGGCGCGGTTGCGGATGTCGGGTTCGGACATCAAGACGTTCAACCCCTTCGCGGCAAGCAGCGAGCTCTCGTCGGTCCCCCGCGACCGGAGTGAGCCGACGAGCAGGATCACCGCCACCGTCGTCGCGACGCCGGCCAGGAGCGTGCGGTGCCGCGGCAGCCGGCTCATCCCCATCGCCGCTCCCACCGCGAACGCGGGCACGAGCGGGCCGAGGAATCGAGGAGCGTACTCCATCGGCGCGAGGACGGCGATGACGACCAGCGTTGCGGTCACGCCACCCGCCAGAAACGCGCGCGTGCGGGGCTCAGAGCCTTTCCGCAGCACAGCAAACCACAGAAACGGAGCCAGGAAAGGCGAGGGGAGGAGCACGAAGTCGCGCGCAAACCGCGCGAGGTCGAGCGCGGTCTTCGCGGCCACGTCCCCCGGGTGCGCGACCACGAAGGACCACGGGGAGATCGAGCGCACGGCGAGGGTGCGCGAAGCCTCCCAGCCCGGGAACGCGGGCGTATCGTGAAAGAGAAGCGAGGTCGCGTTGTAGAACGGATCGCCGGTCAGGGCGAACAGGCGCAGGTGCCACGGGAGCACAACGAGGAGCGCGCCGCCGAGAAGCAGCAGCGCGGCGGAGAGACGGCGCTCGCCACGCACCGTCCGCATCGCGACGAGAAGTCCGGGCACCAAGAGCCACGTCTCGAATCGCACGAGCGCCGTCGCGCCCAAGAAAACGCCGACGCCGAACCAGGCCAGCGGGCGGCGCGCGACCAGGACCGCGGTCAACAGCAACGCGACCAGAGAGGCGAAGAAGGTCGTGGTCACCAGCGGCTCGCGGACGCCGAGCACGACCGGCGCAAGAAGCGTCCAGAGCGCGGCCATCGCCGCCCAGCCGGGTGCGACCATGGTGCGACCCAACACGTAGGTCGCGATCGGCAGCAGGAGGACGAAGAACGCCTGCAGGATCAGCATCGCGTCGGGGTGCGCCCCGCCGGCGAGGACGAATGCCCCGGCGAGAAGGACAGGGTGACCGGGTTGGCGCCAGAACTGAGGGAACGCCCGGGGACTCGCGCCGGTGACCGCACCACGCTCAGCGCCGGCGACGTCCTTGCCGGCGCCCGCTGCGCGCGGCTCTCCCGCAGGCGTCACCGACTCGGGGAGGAACGGCACATAGGTGAAGAGGCTCGAGAAACCGGCGCCGGATTGGATCTGCCGTGCCTGCTGCAAGTAATCCCACACGTCGGAGACGTGCGTGAGCCGGTTCGGCGCGGGTAGCTGCACCCATGCACCGTCGGAGCGTTGAAACGGAACGCTGCGGTAGGGCAAGAGCAACGGCCCCGCCACCACCATCGCGGCGATCGCGAGGAGCAGCACGTGGAGTTGCGCGCCGCCCCGCGTCAATCCCACGCCGGGCCTCGCCGCAGCTTCCGCCACCACTCCGCGACGTGAAAGCAGCGCAGCACCGGCACCGGCTTGCCGCCGAAGGATTCCTTGAAGAACTCGATCTTGGGATTGCCGCCGCTCCCGCCGAAGTCCCAGGTCTCGAGACCGCGCGCACAGGCGTCGCGAAGCGGGTCGCTGATGAGCTTGTGAAAGGCGCGCAGCGGCCGCGCCGCTTTGGCCGACCCGCTCACCCAGGGATGGATCTCGCGTCCGCCGTGTTCGAGAAAGAGGCACGCGGACAACAACTCTCCCTCGCGACGCGCGATGTAGATGCGCGCGTCTTCCCCGAGGGAGTCGACGATGGCGCGAAGCGCCTCCTGCGAATGGGGCGGGATTCCCTCCCATTCCATGCTCTGCGCGGCATGAAGCAGGTGGAGGGACGCGATCGCGTCCTCGCCGCGCTCCTGCGCTACCGTCACCCCCGCGCCCTCCGCCATCCGCACGCAGTTGCGCGTGTTCTTGTTGTAGGCTTTCCGCCACAGCTCGTCGAAACCTTCGCGCAGATCGACCAGGTGCGTGCGAAAGTCCTGAAAGGTGTGGCCGAGAGAAGGCGCCAGCGCCTCGCGGAGATCGTCCGACGGATCGAACATCGTCATCTCGAAGCGCAGCACGCGCCCGCCGCGCACCAGGCGTCGGAACGATTTGGCCAGCGCTCCCGCGGTGGCCGGGTCCGCGCCCGTGGCCAGCAGAGGTCCGCCGTGGGTGCCGAACGGCATGGACAGGTATTGGTCGAGTCCGAAACGGCGGAAGCGGACGAGCGGGAGCATCCCGGCCACGGTCCCGGCGTCGGTGGCCACGAGGTAGAGCGGCCGGTAGCGTGGATAGGCGCGGGTGATAGCCTCCATCCAACGCGGGTGGAGAAAGAGCGTGGCTCGGGAACTCTCTTCGCAGAGCCGGGCCCAGTCGGGTGGGGCCTCGGCCGATCGTTCCACGCGTAGCACGGGCTCCCCTATCGGGATCTCCGGGAGACCGAGGAAGGAGCGCCCGCGGATGACGGACCCTTGCTCCCGTTGCTCCCGGGGAAGCACGCCTCCGGGACAAGCCTCGCAAGAACCCGCGTGATCCCGTCGCGGTCGGCCGCCCGGGCCAGCGTTTCCAACTCGGGGATCGCGGCTTCCACAGCGGGGCTCTCGCCGCTGCGTCGGCGGGCGGCGCCGATCTTGGCCACCGATGTCGGCGTCAATTCCTCGAAGTCGTGCACCAATTCCTCGCGGAGCTTCTCTCCCGGCTTGAGACCGGTGATCACGATCGGGATGTCGGCATCGGGGCGCAGGCCCGAAAGCGTGACCAGGCCTCGGGCCAGATCGAGGATATTGAGCTGCTCACCCATGTCGAGGATGAAGATTTCGCCGCCCTCGCCCAGAGCTCCCGCCTCGAGCACCAGCATCGCCGCTTCCTTCACCGTCATGAAGTAGCGGGTGGTGTCGGGATGCGCCACCGTAACGGGACCGCCGCGAGCGATCTGATGCAGAAAGAGCGGCACCACCGAGCCTCGACTCCCCAAGACGTTCCCGAATCGCACCGCCATGAGCCGCACCGACGACCCGCGCGCGGTGCGCTCGCCGATGAGTAGTTCGGCGACCCGCTTGGAGGCTCCCATCACGCTTCGCGGGTTCACCGCTTTGTCCGTGCTCAGCATGACGAACCGCTCGACCCCCGCATCGCCGCAGGCGTCGATGAGATCGCGCGTAGCGACCACGTTGTTGATCACCGCCTCTTCGGGGTAGCGCTCCATGAAGGTGACGTGCTTGTGAGCGGCGGCATGCAGGACGATGTGCGGCTTCACCCGCCGCAGCGTTCGGCGTACCGCCTCCCGGTCGCGCAGATCCACGAGCGCCAGCTCCACCCCGTCCCCCCCGATCGTCCGCCGCAACCCCAATTCGCTTTCGAAGAGGCTGTTCTCTCCCCGACCCATCAGCACGAGGCGCTCCGGGCCCAGGTCCAGCGCCTGTCGCGCCAGCTCGCGGCCGATCGAGCCGCCCGCTCCCGTCACCAGGACTCGCCGGCCCCTGTAGACCGGAGCCACCAGCGCGGGATCGGCCTCCACCGTTTCGCGGCCGAGAAGATCCTCGGGCTCGATGCGCCGGATGTGGTCGATGCGCACGTCGCCCCGGATGATCTCCCAGATCCCGGGCACGATGCGGAAACGCACGCGCTCGTTGCGGCAGATCTCGACGATGCGGCGGATCACACCGCCGTGCACCGAGGGAAGCGCGATGAGGATCTCCTCGGCGCGCGTGTCCCCAAGGACGGGCAGGATCGCCTCGCTGCCACCCCGCACAGGGACTCCCTCGATCACCTGCCCCTGCTTGGCGGGATCGTCGTCGATGAACGCGACCGGCAGATAGCCCGAGTCGGGGTGCCCCCGCATCTCGCGCACCGCCATCACGCCGGCGCTTCCCGCGCCGACGACGAGTACTCGCGTCTCCTTCACCAGCGCACTCCCAGCTTGAGCACGACGGTCTCGCCGGTCACCGCGCGGGCCCGCACCAGGTACAGGCCTGGGACCACCGAGTCGCCGTTCAGGTTCTTGCCCAACCACACCCAGGTCTGCCGGCCGCGGTCGTTGTAGACGTCGAACACGCCGACCTTGCGCCCGGTGAGGTCAAACACCTCGGGGCGACCGAAGTCCGCCAGAGCCACCCCCTGCACCAGCGTCCCCGCGATCTCGATCCCCAAGGTGACCCGTTTGCCGAGGCTGAGATCGAACGGGTTGGGGTAGAGCACGTATTGGTCTTCCGGCGCATCGCCCGGGTTGAGCTTGGCGGGATCGATCCGCACCAGGCCGGAGGCGGTCCCGAACCACACCGATCCGTCCTTGGGATTCAGTGCGCCGGAGTGGATCGCGTTGCTGGGCAGCGCCGAGTTGTCCTCGGTATAGAGCGCGAATCCCCGATCGCTCTGGTTGCATGCGCCGCCCCGCGGCAGGTGAAGCAACCCATCGGAGGTGCCTACCCAGAGCCCGCCCAGGCCATCTGCAACCAGCGCGGTGACGGGGCGGGCCTGGTCGTCGACGAGATCGGCGAGAGAGGTCGGACAGCGGTTGAGAAGAACTCCATCGCGGAATCGATGGAGGCCGGTGCTCGTCCCCACCCACACATCGCTCCCCGCAGGCGTGATGGCGCCGACGTTGAGATCGTAGAGGCTGAAACCGGTATCGCCGACGTGAGTCCAGTTCGAGCCGCTGCTCCCGTTGGCGAGGTTCCCGCCGTGGGGCCAGTAGTCGAGACCGGCGAGGCGGTTGCCGAAATACGTCCCATTGCCGGTCACCGCAATGTCGCGAATCGAGTTCGACGCCAGAGCCCCTCCGGTACCGGCCTGGGTCAGATCGAGCACCTGCTGCCAGTCGTCCGCGCCCTGCTCCTGGAGCACGAACGCGCCGTAGCGGTCGGTGCCGCCCCAGATGCGGCCCTGCGAGTCCTCGGCGATCTGGTACGCGTTGCGCAGCGCGGGGAGCTTGGTGAACTCAGTGCCCGAACCGAATTCGAGCTGGCAGTGGTCTATCTCCGAGCAACAGCAGTGGCCGATCCAGATGCGTCCTTCGCCGTCGCTGAGGACATCGAAGATCCAGTCTCCGCCTAACTTGTCCCCTCCTCGCAGCACGCTCCACGCGCTCCCGTCGAACCGCACAAGACCGACCTCCGCGCCCTGCGTGCCGGCCCAGACCGTGCCGTCGGCGTCGACGGCGATCCCGGCGTAGACATCGACAAGTGCGGGGCCCGGCGGGACGCGAATCTCCCCGCCGCTCGACGATCCGCGAGGTCCGAAGGCGAGCCCGCGCGCGGTGGCGAGAAAGATGGTGTCGCCCACCACTTCCACGTCGTTGACGGTGCCGGGCGGGGTCACCGGGAGCGTCACAACGTCCCACGACTCCGTCGCCTGGTTCCACTCCAGAACCTGAGTCCCCCGAAGGCCGAAGAGGCTGCCGCCGGTCACCACCAGACGATCCGCCGCGGCCCCGGTGGTGTCCCAGTCGCCTCCGACCAGCCGGCGCACCGATCGGTTGCCCGCGGACGCCTCCCACAGCGTGCCGTCAAAGTCGACGATGGAAAGCGCGTTGTACCCCACCGATCCCGGCGGTAACACTGCCGAGCTGTCCCAGCTCTCCCCGTTGAATCGTCCGAGACCGCTTTGAGTAGCCACCCAAAGATTCGAGCCGACGAGCGCGAAATCGTTCACGACATAGGACGGCAGAAGGCACCCCGGCGCCGCCGAAGCGCACACGTCGCTGCGGTTCGGGGTCGGTTTCAGGGTCAGACCGTCCTGCGTCCCCACGTACACGCCGGCCCCGAAGGTGCGGATCACGCGGATGCGCGGATCGGACCAATCGTCGGCCACGCGCCGGTCCCAATCCCCCGTGGTGAGATCGTAGAACGTGAATCCGCGCGAGGCGCTGCCGAACCAGACCTTTCCGGTCTGGTCGACCGCCACCGTGACGAGATCGTTCCCGCGGGGACCGGTACCGAGGAGCCGCGGAAACTGGGTGAACACTTGGGTGCCGGGATCGAAGCGGAGCGCGCCGCCGTTGGAGGCGATCCACAGCCGGCCCGACGTATCGGTGGCGATGTCCCGCAGATCCCACGCGTTCACGTAGGGGGTGAAGGCCTCGGCGACGTTCTGCGCCCGCGCGGAGGGCGCGGCGGCAAGAACCAGCGCGAGACCGGCGATGAGGGTGACCGCGGACGCTCGGGCAGACGCGTTACGCACCGCTCCGTTCCCCTTTTCTCCGCGCGGGCGCCGGAGCGCGACGCGGGTCAATAGTTTCAAGTCCAACTCGGGAGTCCATTCTTCCAGATAACACAGTTCCTGCCGCATCTCGTCGTCCGGAGACCCTGCGGGGGCGAGGCTCCACGGACCGACGAGGCCGGGCCGATGGTTCTCGCGGACGCGCCGCCAGGGCTCGCCTCCCGGCACGTCCTCTTCCGGGCCCAGCGGGCGCGGCCCGACGAGGCTGAGCCGTCCCCGAAGGACGGCGAACAGAAGGGGAAACGAGCGCAGCCGCCCTTTGCCGGAAAGCCGGCGAACGGAAAACGTCTCGCCCCAGCGTCCGATCCGCACCTCCGGCGGCTCCCACACGGTACCGTGCGGAAGGCGCGCCGCCCACAGGAGCACGAACGGGATCACGCCGAGCACCAAGAGCAGAGACGAGGCCGCTACGTCCAGCGCCCGCTTGCTCCATCCCGCGTGCCGCAAGCCGGCGCCCTCGAGCGTGAGCCACGAAGTCTCCCCCACCCGCTCCACGCGCGCTCTCGGCGGGAGACCCGCCACGAACGAGGAGACCACGCGCACACCCAGACCCGCGCGACGCACGGGGAGGAGTCTCGCGGTGAGATCCTCCTCGCTCACGCCCAGCGACGCCGGCGTCACGACCACGTCGGACACGCGCTCGCCGGCCAGCCGGCCGAGAAGGACTTCCTCCGCCTCGCGCGGGGGGAGGTCCAGCCAGGGCGTGCGCCGCAGCCGGACCGGCTCCCAGCCCAGCTCGGGGTGTTCGTGCAGCGTGCGCTCGAGCACGTCGAGCGCGGGATCGACGCCCAAGAGCGCCACTCGGCGCAGGTTCCAGCGGTCGCGGCGGGCGCGCGCAAACGTCGCGTGCAGCGCGCGTCGTCCCAGGAAGACGAGGACGGCGGCGAGCGGCCATGAACCGAGCACGATGGCGCGGGAGTAGGAGCGCATGTCGAGGATGAAGGTGCTGGCCATGAGGATCAGGGCGCCGAGAGTAGTGCCCCGGATCACCCGGAACGCCACGTCCACCCAATCCCCTTCCTTCACGTCACGGTAAAGGTTCTGCAGGGCGAACGCCCCCATGGTGACCAGCACGCTTGCCGCAAAGAAGCCGCTGTAGAAGGAGAACGACCACAACGGTTTGTGGAGAACGAAGGCCACGCGCTGCCTGAAGACATAGGCGAGCACGAAGGCGGCGGATACCGCCACCAGATCGATCGCCACGAGCGCGGCGATGCGCCACAGTCTGCCGTTTCGGCGCAGCACGAGGAGGAGCCCGCCCCAGCGGTCGTAGAACCGCAGTCCGCTCCCGAGGTGGCGCCGCGCCGCCTGCCCCAGGGCGCCGCTCGCGCGCTGCCAGCCGTGCGTCATGATCGCGGCGGGAACGTAGTGCACCAGCCAGCCGCGCGCCTGCATGCGCTGGCACCAATCCACGTCCTCGAAGTAGAGGAAGTAGCGTTCGTCCATGGGCCCGACGTCGTCGAGCGCTTCGCGTCGCACCATCATCGCCGCGCCCGCCACCCAATCCACCGCGCGCGGCGACGCATGGTCGTAGTCGAGCATGAGATGGCTGCGCAGGCTGGCCGAGTTCGGGAAGAAGCGGTCGAGGAAGGTGCGCCGCAGGAGGATCGTCTTCAACGTGTAGTAGCGGCGGCAGGAGTGCTGGAGCGATCCATCGGCGTTCAGCAACTTGGGAGCGACGATGCCGGACTCCGGGTGACCTTCCAGAAAATCGACGAGAACGTCGAGGGCGCCGGGAGCGGTCTCGATGTCCGGGTTGAGCACGGCGATGAAGCGGCCGGTCGCCTCGGCGAGGCCTCGGTTCACCCCCCCCGCGAAACCGAGGTTGGCGCCGGTCTCGATGAGGCGCACCTCGGGGAAGGAGCGAGCCACGTCGGGACTTTCGTCCCCCGAGGCGTTGTCCACCACCAGAATCTCGCGGGACCGCGGGGAGGGATCGCCCCGCAACGCCTCCAGGCAGCGGCGCAGGTGCTCCGGCGTGCGATAGGAGACGATGACGACGGAGACGTCGGCCACGCTAGAGCCTTCCCGTCAGATCGAGCGCGCGCAGCTTCCACACCAGCCACATCGCTTCCCAGACGATCTTCTTGTTCATCTTGCTGATCCCGACCCGCCGGTCGGCGAATACGATGGGGATCTCGCGAACCCGCAGACCCTTCTTCGTGATCTTGAAGTTCATCTCGATCTGGAAACCGTAGCCGTCCGAGCTGACCCGATCCAGATCGAGCTGGGCGAGCGCGGTGCTGCGGAAACACTTGAACCCGCCGGTGGCGTCCTTGAGCGGCATCCCGGTGACGATGCGCGTGTAGACATTGGCGCCGTAAGAGAGGATGAGACGCGAGAGCGGCCAGTTCACCACGGTGACCCCGTTCAGATAGCGGGATCCGACCACGAGATCGGCCTCTTGGATCGCTTCCAGGAAAGCCGGAATGGAGTCGGGTTCGTGGCTGAAGTCGGCGTCCATCTCGAAAACGAAGTCGTAGTCGCGCGCAAGCGCGTACCGAAAACCGTCCACGTAGGCGGTACCGAGTCCGAGTTTGCCCGGCCGGTGCAGTACGTGGATACGCGGCTCGCTGCGGAGCATCTCCTCCACGATGGCGCCGGTGCCGTCCTTGGAGTTGTCGTCCACCACGAGGATCTCGATGCCCTCGTGTTGCTCCAGCACGCGCGGCAGGAGTTCGCGGACGTTGTCGGCTTCGTTGTAGGTCGGAATGATGACCAGCGCTTTCATGCACGCTTCCCCGCGTCAGGCGCGATGGTTGGCCTGGAACCACTCGACGGTGCGGACGAGTCCCTCCCGCACCGGTACCTTCGGCTGCCAGCCCAGGGTCCGCTTGGCCTTGCTGATATCGGGCTGGCGGACCTTGGGGTCGTCCTCGGGGAGAGGTGCGTACACCAAGCGGCTCTTGGAGTGCGTGAGCTCGATGATGAGTTCCGCCATCTCCTTGACCGTCATCTCCTCGGGGTTCCCGATGTTCACCGGCTCGTTCTCGCCGGAGAGCATGAGCTTGTAGATCCCGGCAACCAGGTCCGAGATGTAGCCGAAGGAGCGAGTCTGCGACCCGTCCCCGAAGACGGTGATGTCCTCGCCGGCCACGGCCTGGTTGATGAACGTGGGCACGGCCCGTCCGTCGTGCTTGCGCATGCGGGGGCCGAAGGTGTTGAAGATGCGCACGATCTTCGTGTCCACGTTGTGGTAGCGATGGTAGGCCATGGTCATGGCCTCAGCGAATCGCTTCGCCTCGTCATAGACCCCGCGCCAACCGATCGGGTTCACATTGCCCCAATAGGTCTCGGGCTGGGGATGAACCAGCGGATCGCCGTAGGTCTCGCTGGTGGACGCGATGAGGAACTTCGCCCCTTTGGCCTTGGCCAGACCGAGCGCCCTGTGGGTGCCGATGGCGCCCACCTTCAGGGTCTGGATGGGGAGCTGAAGATAGTCGATCGGGCTCGCCGGGCTCGCGAAGTGGAGCACGTAGTCGAGAGGGCCCTCGACATAGACGAAGTTGGTGACGTCGTACTGGACGAAGGTGAACTTGGGATCGCGAATATGCGCGATGTTGTCCACGCTCCCGGTGCAGAGGTTGTCCATCGCGACCACGCTGTGGCCTTCGCCGAGCAGGAAATCGCAGAGGTGGGAGCCGATGAAGCCCGCGCCTCCGGTGATGAGGATGTTCACGCTGTCTCCTATGGCGGCGCCGGCCGGCGATGCCGGCGCGACGCGGGTCCGTCACCCGAGAGGGGCGAGCTCCGCCCGCGCGTCCGAGGGTGGCGTCCCGAGCCTACGGCGCAGGATCGGAGCCGTCACCATGCTTCCATACGCGGGCGCGATCCAGCCGTCCTCCACCACGATTTCCCCCACCGGATCCAAGGTCAGCCGCCACATCCGTCCCGAAGGGAGCACAACGCGGTACACCCCCGCGACGCCGGTCTGTTCCAAATGGACCCCGGGAGCGAAGCGAAAGGCCCAGTTGACGGGCCCCGTTGCAGTCTGGGAGAAGCGGTCTAGGATGAGCCAGATACGACGTAATTGATTGTAGTGTATAGACCTGTGCCAGAGCAAAGGATTCCCACGGGGGCCGCGGCGGACTTCCCCCTCCAGGACTGCCCCCTCGGCGGTGATCTCCCCGCTCAGGCTGGCAGGCGGCGGGATGCCTCGCCATCGGAAAGTCCCGGCCGGGATCGGCCCGGCGGAGGGCCCGAACGAGACGGCGGAGTGGGCCTCCCAGCCGCGCATGCCGTCACGCAATGCCGATCCCACGGCGTATCCGTACACGCCGGGATCGACCAGGACCGCTTCACCCCCCAGATAGAGCACCGGGGCAAGAAGGTCGGCGTGGCTATGCGACGCGGGGCCTGGAATGCCGTGGCCGAACGGTCCGCCGCGCATGAAGAGGAAGCTGTCTCCGTCGCGTACGACGACGTGCCCGCCGTCGGGGAAGCGCCGGAGCATGGGTCCGTTCGCTGCCGGCGGGGCCGCCCCGAGGAGCCGTCGTGCTGTATCGACGAACCCTGCCGGCCGGTGAGGATCGGACTCGCCCCAATCGGCGCCCCGTCCGGAGTCGCAGTCCCCCACGAGCGGCAGCGTGCCGTCGGGAGCGGTGCACGCTTCCAGATGGTCGAGGGCGGCGCCGAGGCGCTCCCGCACGTCGGCGGAGTAGGGCTCGCCGCGGGTCGCGCCGAAAGCGCCAGCCAGCACGACGAACTCGAGAACGAACTTCTCGTAGGTGAGCGACTGCTCGACGCTCGCGCCGTCGGGATGGAATTGGGCGAGGATCTCGGATTCGAGAAGCCCCGGGACGTCGAGCCCGTGCCACCATGTCGCGCGCGCATCCGGGATGAGCCGCCCCGCAATGAGCAATCCCGCCAGCTCGCCAAGAAGGTGGTTTCCGCGCACGACCTTGTCGAGCGAAAGGCCGGCTCGCAGCCAGCGCGCGTGTCGGTCCAGCATGCGCACGATCTCGACATGGCGTTCTTCGAACGCGTCGCTCTGCACGATCCGGGGAAGTCCTTGCGCGAGCGATACGAGTCGCAAGCCCACTTCGAGCGCGCTCTCCCATGCGAGGCCGTCCGGTCCGGGATGATGGCGGGCGAAGTCGAGCACGCCGGCGATGTAGGCCCGCGCAAAGCGATCGTCCGAGCCCGCTCGGGCGACGCGTTCGTCGGCGGAGGCGCGAGCCAACGGCAACAGCCCCTGCAAACGCTGCGCTTCCCAGGTGCTGCGCAGGTCGCCCGCGAACGGGGCGGCCTCGGGGAGGCCGTCCCATCGCCAATCCCATCGAGGCGGCCAGCCCAACTCGATCTCCCGGCCGAAGAGAATCTGCTTGCCCGCAAGCACCGCTTCCGCGCGCGCCAGGGTTTCGCCGGCGCGTGCGGCATCGGCCGGTGGATCCCCACCGGGGAGCGAAACCGCGGCCAGGGGCTTGAACGAGGCTCGAAGCGCCTCCACACGGGATTCGGTCGCTCGCGGCAGTCGGACGCGATCGAACAGGAGGTCGTCGGACTCCGCGCGTCGCAGCGCCGCCGCCGTCGCGCGGGTGAGGCGGGACTTGGCGATCTTGGCGCGAGCCAGGGCGAGGGCGCGTCCCGGCGACAGAGACGGCCCGAAGTAGATGAGGTCGTCCAGAAACCCCACCGCTAGTCCTTCACCGCGACGGCGAGGATCGAGCACCCGGCTGGGAGGTCGCGTTCGACGAGCCAGTGGCGCTCCGAAGCGAAGAGCCCTGTCAGGACGCCGTTCAGCGGTCCCACCTTGAACCAGCGGGCGAGCGCCTTCTTCTTCTCCGCATCCTTGGTGGGGTCGAGACCGAGCGCGCGCTCCGCCAGGCGGACGACCGCGATCACCGGAAAGAGCAGCGAGTTGAAGTAGGTGGCGCGCCGCACGCGGAATCCCGCCTCTTCCAGGCGGTTTCGCAACTCCCCGCGCGAATAGCGCCGGACGTGGTGGTTCATCTCGTCGAACGGACTCCAGAGAAACCGGTAGGCGGGCACGGTGACCACGAGCGTGCCCCCCGGTTTGAGCCGCGCATGGAGCCGTTTGAGAAGGGCCAGATCGTCCTCCACGTGCTCGACGACATCGAAGGCGGTGACGAGATCGTAGGCCGTTGTATCGGCGTCCCACTCCGCGATGGAGAGTACCCGATCGAGACCCCGGCGCCGGCAATACTCGCGCGCTTGCGACGCCTCGTCCACCGCGGTCACCCGGCCGAATCGCGAGAGAGGCGCGGCCATGCCGCCTGTGCCGCACCCCACGTCCGCGATTTCGATCCCGGGTCGCGGAACGGATCGCTCGAGCACGGCCATGAGGATGCGCCGCCGGGCCAGGAACCACCAATGGCGATCCTCGGCCTCGTAGAAGAAGTCGTAAACCTCGCGTTCCATGTTCGCTGCGCGGATCGCCCGCGGATGCGGGCCCGAGGCGGGTGGGCTAGCGCGCCCCCGCCGTCCGCTTCTCCTCCCGGAGTTGGTGGCGGTACTTGCGACGGAAACGGTAGATCTCGCGAATCGTTCGCAGGATCACGCTGGGGCGGGCGCCGGTCGAGATGCCGTCCAGTCGAGGCAGATGACGCACGCCGACCTCGGTCGAACGGTACCCGAGGAGTCGAGCCTTGATCGCAAGCTCCGCGTCGATGAACGCGTCGCGCGATTCCATGTCGATCCGCCGGAAGAGTTCGGTCGGGTAGAGCTTGAACGCGCAATCCACGTCGCGGTCCTGGATGTCGAACAGCACGCGCAGAAAGTAGTTATAGATGAACGAAGTGAACTTGCGATAGGGCGAGTACTGCTTCTGGATGCGGAACCCGGAGACGATGTCCGTATAGGGCAGGAGCGCCACGAACTTCTTCAGTTCCTGCAAGTCGAACTGATTGTCGCCGTCGGTGTAGAAGACGTGGTCGAGGCGCGCCTCGGTGAATCCGGTGCGCAGGGCCATGCCGTAGCCGAGGTTCTTGGGGTGATGCACGACCCGCACGCGCGGGTGGCGCGCGGCCAGCTCGTCGGCCACCTCGCCGGTGCGGTCCGGGCTGCCATCCTCAACGATGATGATCTCGTAGTCCTCGATCCCCATCTCCTCCACCACGCGGAGCGCGCCGTCCACCACCTTCGGGATGTTGAGTTCGTCGTAGTAGGCGGGAAAGAAGATGGAGAGGCGGATCGGACGCCCGTTCACCATCGGCGCGGTCACGGACGCCGGCTCCTCTCGAGCCACTCCCACGTGCGGCGCAGGCCCTCGGCGAGCGGCACGCGGGGGGACCAGCCGAGGTCTCGGCGGGCCTTTCCGATGTCGAGCACGTTGACCGGCACGTCGAAGGGGCGCCCGGGAAGAAGGCGCACCTCGACGTCGCGTCCTGCTGCCTCGCGGATGTGCGCCACAAGGTCGTTGAGGCTCACGCCCTCGCCGGAGCCGATGTTGTAGAGCCCTTCGGGCCCCTCCGAGGCCTCGGCGGCGAGAATCCCCTCCACCGCGTCCCCCACGTAGATGTAGTCGCGCACCACGCTCCCGTCGCCCCAGATCTCGATCGGCTGCCCGGCGTGCGCGTGGCCCAGGAACACCGACGCGGCGCCCTGCGCGCCCGCGACGTCCTGGCGCGGACCGTAGGGATTGGACAGGCGCAGAATCCGATAGGAGAGACCGTAAAGTCTCCAGTACAAGCGAAGGTACTTCTCGATGGCCAGCTTCACGACGCCGTAGGAGACAAGCGGCTCGGTGGGGTGCTCTTCCGTGATGGGCAGGCTCTGCGGACGGCCGTACACGGTGCCGCCGCTCGAGACGAACACGATCCGCTTCACCCCCGACTCGAGCGCGAGCTCGATGCAGCGGAGGGTGGAGGTCAGGTTGGTCTCGACATCGTAGATGGGATTCAAGCTCGAGGTGGCGGGTATCGTCGTGGAGATGAGGTGGAAGACGGTGGTCACACCGCGCAGGGCCTCGGCCTGATCGGCCTCGTTGAGGAAGTCGCCCCCCACGAACTCCCAGCCGCGGGGGATCTCCTCCAGCCGCGCCATGTCGGCGTTGGGGCGGTCGAAGACGCGCACCGAGCGGCCATGCCGCAGCAGGGCCTCGGCGACGTGCGAGCCGAGGAAACCCGCGCCGCCCAGGACAAGGTTCAGTTCGTTTGTCGGCACGCGGTCACCTCCCCGTGTTCTCTGCGCCGCCCGGCTTGCGGGCTCGCGTCACCACATAGAAGCCGAACCGCTTCCCCAGGCCCAGAAGCACCCGATTGGCCGCGGCTCCCAGGTGCGGTCGCCACGTATCGTAACTCCTCTGGTCGAGTACTTCGAAGCCCTGGAATAGACCCCGCACCTGCTTGCGGGTGTAGGCCTTGCCGAGCGGATTCTGTGCGCCGTCGTACGCGCGGAAGTACTCCCGTCGACCGATCCACCCCTCGCCGCGACGCAACCGCGACAGGAGCGCCAGAGGATACCCGAGGTAGAGATGCGAGGAGCGCGAGTGATAGAGCATCACCACCGCGTCGCCGCCGGGGCGCAGGACCCGGAACACTTCCCGGAACGCGCGCGCAGTATCCGGAGTGTGATGGAGGACGCCGAACGAGTACACGACGTCGAAGTGGTCGTCCGCAAAGGGGAGATTCTCCGCGTCCCCGACGAGGAACGTGCCCTTGAGCCCGTCGAGATCGAAACGCCGGCGCGCCAGCGCGACACCGCCGGGGGTCAGATCGAGACCCGTGGTGACGGCACCGCCGCGCGCGAACTGGGCGAGGTCGGTACCCAACCCGCAGCCGATCTCGAGCAAGCGCTTCCCCGCATACCGGGAAAACCCTACGGCTTCGGCCATGAACGGCTGGCGCCGGTACCGATCCTCCTCCACCGCACGGTAGAACTCCTGCGAGCCCCACTCGAGGCCGGTGAACTGGGTGCCGCAGGGGTGCGCGTCCCAGTAGGCTTGGACCTGGCGCTTCAGATCGGACTCGTTCATGGGCTCCCGGTCGGTTCGGGGTCTGCGTCGAGGGCGACGAAGCCATCGAGGGCTCGGCGAACGTTCGCCTCCCAGGTGTATCGACGCTCGGCGGTCTTGCGCGCTTCCCGTCCCAGGCGCGCGCGCAACTCCGGATCGGCGGCCAGACGAAGGACCGCGGACCGGAAGGCCGGAGCATCGCCCGGCTCGAAGAGGAGACCGGTCGTTCCGTCCTCGACAACCCTTCCGATCTGTCCCAGTCGGCTCGCCACCACCGGACGGCCCGCCGCCAGATACTCGAAGAGCTTGGTCGGCGAACCGAAGAACGGGGTCCCATCTTCAAACGGAAGATGAGGGCTGAGGAGAATATCACACGCGCCGAGGTGCGCCGGCACCTCGGCGGGGGCGACGAGCCCGGTGAACCGGACGCGTTCCGAAAGCCCGGCCGACCGCACCATGTTCTCCACCTCGGGCCGCAGATCTCCGTCCCCCACCAGCATGAAACGCAGCCTGGCGTCCGCACTCATCAACGTGGAGAGCTGCTCGGCAAGAAACACGACTCCGTGCCAGCGGTGGAAGGTCGCCACGAAACCGCAGACGATATCGTCGCGCCCGAACCCCAGCCGCCGTCGCACATCGTCGCCGCGGGACTCGGGATCGAACCGGGCGACGTCCACCCCGTTCGGGTTCACCACGATCCGAGCGCGATCGCCGCCCAGCGACTCCACCGTCGGAATGAGTTCCTCGGAGATCAGCACCAGTCGATCCGCTCTCTCGAACGCGACCCGCTCCATCCGCCGGGCCAGGCCGCCGAAATAGAGCCGGCTCCATGCCTCGCGCGCCCAGACTTCGCTCGCGTTCACCTCCAATACGAGCGGCACACCGAGGCGCCGCGCCAATGCCAGCCCGGCCAGGCTGAACACGCCGTGCCGGTGATAGATGACCGTGGGACGGAACGCGCGCACGTCGGGCTCGACGCGATCGAGAAAGGTGCGGTTGAAGGCTGCCATCGCCGCTTCTTCGATCAGCGACGGGCGAAGCGCCGGCCTGACTTCCGTCTGGAGAACCTCCGGCGGGGCGCCGGGCAGCACGGAGGTGGTCCAGAGACGAGGCTCCAGGCCGAGCCGCCGCATGGCGGCCAGCACCCCGACGCCGTGGGAGACGGACCCGCCCGCCTTGAGCCCGAACCAGAATTCGGTCTTGATGACCGCGACCCGCGCTCCTGCGGTGATGCCCTCCGCGCGCCGGCGTGCCGGGGTAGGCCCGTCCAGTGCACGGGTGAGCCGCGAAGCGCTCGACAGGCCTTGAAGCGTGGCGACCCCTTCCGCGGCCAGCGCTGCGCTCAGGGAGGGAAGCGATCGCCAGCGGTGAACGGGCTCCGCCCGGGTGGCTCCATCCTCGGTCGTGAGAAGCAGGCGGACCCGCGCATTCCCCGCAGCGAGCAGGGACCGGTACAGATCGAGGCGGCGCGGCATGTCCTCGGCACGATCCTCGATGAGGAGGACCGACCATCGCCGTGAACGGAGCAGCGCGAGCAGGCCGCGTGCGCTCAAGCCTTTGAGGTCGTCCTTGGTGCGAACCGTCCAGTCGAGACCCTTCGCCTGCCGGTCCAGTTGCGCGGCCAAGGGGAGGTTGTTGCGCGTGATGAACAGGGCCGGACCGCGAGCGGACTCGATATCCCTGATCCAGGCCGGGTGCGTCAAAGCGACTCCCCTTCCATCCAGTGCCGGTACCAGAGCGCAAAGTTGACCAGAGCCCAGATGCGCATGCCGTAGTTGCCGCGCCCCTCGCGCTGCAAGCGCAAGAGCCGGCGCACTTCGGCGGGATCCCAGATCTCGAGCGCCGCCATACGTGGATCGAGCAGCGCGTCGTCGGCCAGCGGGTTCAGCACTTCCTCGAACCAGCGTGTGACCGGCACATGGAAGCCCACCTTGGGGCGATGGATGATCTCCGCGGGGAGCAGGTCCTTCACCGCCAGCTTCAGGATGTGCTTGGTGACCCCGTTCCTGACCTTCATGGATCCCGGAATCCGGAACGCCAGCTCCACCAGGCGATGGTCGAGGAAGGGCACGCGCCCCTCGACCGAAGTGGCCATCGTCATCTTGTCCACGCGCATGAGCAGGAGTTCGGGGAGTCGGTACATGAGCTCCAGATACCCGGCGCGGGTGGCGAAATCGGCGCCGGGCCGCGAGGCATCGATCTCCGCGTACAGCGCGCGCACGATCTCCTCGCGGCGGCGATCCCCGGCGAGGCCGGGAGCGAGCCGCTTGAGCTCCTCGGGATAGAACGTCACCGCCCCACCCCAGAACGGCTCGCCGCCGTCGCGGAAGCGCTTGAGAAAGTCGCGGCGTTGCGCATCCATGAAGGGCGAGACGCTCGCGACGGCCAGCGCCTTCAAGGGTCGCGGTGCGCCGGCGAACGGCGCCCAATAGCGTTCGAACATCCTCCGCACGCGGTTGTGGAAGGTGTAGCCGAAGAAGAGTTCGTCCGAACCCTCCCCCACCAGCGTCACGATCACGCCGCTCTGCCGCGCCAGCTCGGCCACGTAGTAGAGCGGCACGCACACCGGGTCGGCGATCGGTTCGTCCTGGTGGTGCACGAGTCTCGGGAGGAATCGGCGGAAGTCCTCGTGGTCGATCAGGACTTCGTGGTGGTTGGTGCCGAAGAGCTTCGCGGTGCGCCGCGCGTTCTCGAATTCGTTGAAGCCGGGATCGTCCTTGTAGCCGACGCTGAAGGTCTCGACCGGGCGGTCGAGGATGGAGGCCATGATGGCCACGATCGCGCTCGAGTCCACTCCCCCGCTCAGGAATGCGCCGAAGGGAACATCGGCCATGAGGCGCGCGCGGACGGAGTCGGTGAGCGCGGCGCGCAACTCATCGGCGAGTTCGTCCTCGGAGGCGGTGGAGAGCGGTCCGGTGAGAGGGGTCCAATAGCGGCGGGGCTCGCCCAAGCCCTTCTCGGTGACGGTGAGCGTGTGGCCGGCCCGGAGCTTGTGCACCCCCTCGAAGAGCGTGTTCGGCGGGGGGACGCAGAGAAAGGTGAAGTAGCGGGCGAGTTCGTCGCGGTCGAGCCGCGGCCCGAGCCCGGGATAGGCGAAGAGCGCCTTGATCTCGCTCGCCGAACACGAAGGCGCCGCCCAGGTCCGCGAAGTAGAGCGGCTTGATCCCCACCCGGTCTCTGGCAAGGAAGAGCGAGCGCGACTCCCGGTCCCAGATCGCGAACGCGAACATCCCCTGGAAACGGGTCACGCACTCGGCGCCGTACTCGGCGTAGGCGGCCAGAATGACCTCGGTGTCGCAACGCGTGCGGAAGCGACGTCCCTTGGCCTCGAACTCGCGACGCAGGTCGGCGTGGTTATAGATCTCGCCGTTGAAGACGATCCAGTAGCGACCGCCCTCGGAGGACATCGGCTGATGGCCGCCGGCGAGATCGACGATGGAAAGGCGGCGAAACGCGAGCCCCAGGCGGCCGTCCGGTTCCCGGTGGAAACCCTCGTCATCGGGACCCCGGTGAACGATGGTCCCCGCCATCGCGCGCAGCGTGGTGTCGAGCACCTCGGTCTGACGCGCGTAATGGAAAGCGCCGGCTATGCCGCACATGGCCGGGCGCCCTACGCCTCCGCGTCCGCGGCACGGTCCGCTGCGGAATCGGCGTGACGTCCCCTCGGGCGGCGCCGGTCCACCACGAACGACGCGGCAAACCCGATCGCGATCACAAGGTACGCCCCCAGGCTCAGAAACACGCCGGTGCGGAAGGCGGGCGGGTCGAAGCGCATGCGCAGTTCATGCTTGCCCGGCGGCACCTGAATCGCGCGCAGCACGTAGTCGGCGCGGAGCACCTCGGCGGGCTTGCCGTCCAGCCAGGCATTCCAGCCCGGCTCGTAGAACACCTCGCTGATCACGAGGAGCGAGTTGCCCGGGGACTCCAGGTCGGCGTGGATCTCACGCGGCTCGTAGCGGGTCACGCGCGCCGTGCCACCGTGGCCGGAGTCGAGCGGTCCCGGCTCCTTGAAGAGAAGCGCCTCCTGGTCCGGCCGCCAGGTAGGATCCGCCACCGCTTGCAGGTGCGCGGGCTCGTCCGCGATCACGCGCGCGCGATCCACGAACCACATGCGGGGGAGCGCCGAGGTGTTGCGCATCACGAACTGCTTGTCCCGGACCACGGTCATGAGCGGTCCGCCTTGGATCTCCTGGTCCGCCACCAGGTACTTGGCGTTGAGCATGTTGATGATGTTGAAGTTGCCCCGCGAGAGCTGCTTCACCATCCCCGCCGGCCCCTGCTCGTCGATGAGGTCCTGGTAGATCTTGATCTTGGCCGCGTGATAGCCCTGGATGCTCGAGACCTTGAAGTAGGCGAACCAGTTCTTGTTGGTGCCCTGTCCGGTGAGGGGCAGGATGCGGTACGGCTCCTTCTCCGCTTGCAGGAACTGCACCGCCGGTGTGGCCGCGAACACCTGCGCGCGCCCGCCTCGCGAGTGATAGTCGGCGGGTTTCGCCCCGACGCGCCACAGATCCACGAACACCAGGATCAGCACCGCCGCGCTCATCGCGCCGCCGGAGAGCTTTCCGCGCAGCCGCGCCCACAACAACGCGAGACCGGCGACGAGGATCAGGAGCGTGAGGAACGCGTCGCGCGAGGCCATCCGCACGACCTCGGCCGCCGTCCCCGCCACCCACGGCCCCACCTGCTCCGCCGACAGACCCATCTCCGGGCCGCGCTCTGCGAGGCGCTTCACCGCCGCGCTCTTGAGCCCGCCGGAGACCGCGAGGATGCCGAGAAGGACGACGACAGCCAGCGTCGCCGCCGCGATCACCCGAAGCGCTCGGAACATGCGCTCCCGCTCGTGGCCGGCCGGCGCGCGCGCCAATCGATCGAGCCCGATCGCCGCCAGCGCCGCCATCGCGAACTGGAACAGCACCAGCATCATGCTCGGCACGCGGAACTTATTGAACTGCGGGAAATAATCGAAGAAGAGGCTGTAGAGCACGGGTACGTGCTTGCCGAAGGAAAGGACCAGCGCGATCGCGCCGAGCAGGGTGAGGAGGAGGGTCATGCGCTCGCGCGGCCAGAGCGCGATCGTGAAGGCGGCAAGCACGATCACCAGAATGCCCATGTAGTGCGGAAAATCGGTGAACGGCATCCATCCCCAATAGGTGGTCTGGCCGAAGCCCATGAACGAGGGCACGAAGAAGGTCGTGATCTCGAGCGGATGGAAGCTCCAGTTGGTGGCGTAGTCGAAGGGGAGCCCGCCCCCGGTACCGCCGCGGATGGAGTGCGCCGAGTACTCCCGCACGGAGAGGAAGAGGACGGCGCTCGCGGCAAGCCCCACCGCGAACGCGGCGGCCCACACGCCCCAGCGCGCCAGGACAGCCGGCACCGTCATGCGCCGCCGCAGCGAGTCGACGGTAGCTACCACCAGGTAGAGCCCGGCGGTGAGAAACGTGTAATACGAGATCTGCAAGTGGGAGGAGACGAGCATGGTCCCGATGGCCAGAGCCAGGATCGACGTCCAGCGCAGGGTGATCCGTTGCCACAGCTCGTGCGTGGCCAAGAGCACCAGCGGCAGAAAGATGAGGGTGGCGATCTTGGAGTTGTGCCCGAACATGATCAGGGTGATCACATGGGCGCAGAACACGAAGGCCACCGCGCCGAAGAGCGCGCTCAGCGTGCGCAACCCCAGCCGCCGCATCAGGAGCCAGGTGAAGATCCCGAGCAGGAGGTAATAGGTGACCACTTTGAATATGCCGGGGATCGGAGTGAGGAGGAGGCTCATCGGATTGGTGTACGGCGCGGCGATCAGGCTCCCGAAGGAGGGCATCCCGGAGAAGATGTAGGGCGTCCAGAGCGGATAGCGTTGGAGAAGCGATCCTTCGGAGTGGAAGGCCTCCTGGACGTAGGTGCGCTGGGCCAGGCTGGCCACGACGTCCGGCGGTTGAAATTCCTTCCCCGCGAAGAAGATCGGATTGAAGAAGAGGACGAGCAAGAGCGCGAGCCCCGCCGCCGCAACCCAGAATCCGCGACGCTCCAGCGCCAGGGCCCAGCCGGGTTCGTCGGACGGCGAGCTTGTGCCCCGACGGATGGATTCGACTGCGACTTCCTTCTGAACCGGCTTACGCGCCATGCTGTACCTCCAGAACTTCATCGAACACGCGGGCCAAGTCGCGGGTGCGCTCGCGGCGACTCAAACGAAGAACCGCGTCTTCACGGCCGGGGAATGCGACGGCGCCGGTTCGGCGCCACTCGTCGTAGAGAGCGGCCAGTGCCTCGGCGATGCCGTCCACATCGTGGTTGCGCAGAACGATACCGGCGCCCGTCTCGTGAATCAGGTCGGCTACCGCGCCTTCGGGGCCGAGGGCCAGAACCGGCCGCCGCGCGCCAATGTATTCGAAAACCTTGCCGGGAACAATGCCCTCGGATCCGCGCACGTCATCCACCACGAGGAGAAGCGCGTGGGCCCCCAGCGTCTCGGCCACGCTTTGGGCATGAGGAGCGTAGCCGCACTCCTCGACGACCGCCGCCACCTCGGGGCGGCGGAACATGGCCCGCACCTCCTCCCCGAAGCGGCCCACGAAGCGGAAGCGCGCTCGGGCGGGATCGATGCGACCGGCAGCAAGGAGCTTCGCCACCGCTTGCAGGAACGTGTCCGGGTTTCGCACGCCGTACATGGAACCGGTGTAGACCATGGTGAAGCGGTCGTTGACGACAGGCGCGATCCCCTCCAGATCCTCGGGGTCGTAGCCGTTGGCGATGTGTCGGAACTTGGAGGCGTCCTCGCGCGGGTACTTGGCTTGGAAATCCTCGGCGATGCCTCGCCATGCCACCACCATCCGCGGCGCATCGTGATAGACACCGCGTTCGAGGCGGCGATCGATACCGCGCGCGGGTTCGGGCCGCCGAGGCGCGCTCAAGAATCCCGTCCACGGATCGCGGAACTCCGGCACCCATGGGATGCCGGCGCCGCGTGCGATCGCCCGTCCGAGGAGCGCGCAGGTATAGGGCGGCGACGAGGAGTGCACGAGATTCGCGCCGAAGCGGCGCGCGAAGCGAACGCCGGGCCCGCGGCCCGTCAGCAACCATCCCACTCGCGCGTCGGGGATGAAAACCATGCCGCGAACCCACTGAGCGAGTCGCTCTTTGACCGGCATCCGCATGTCGGGGTCGACGTTCACGTTCACGTCCACCGCCGTACCCTTCGCGCGGCCGGTGAGCTTACGGTAAAGCGTGTAGGGCTCGGGGATCGTCGTGCGCTCCACCGGCACGGAGGACGGGATCTCGTTCAGGAGAGACTCGTCCCGCGCCGGATAGTCGGCGTCCCGCACGGTGAGCACGGCGGGATCCCAGCCGAACTCGGGGAGGTAGCGCACCGCCTTGAGCACGCGCTGCACGCCGGGCCCCCCCGACGGCGGGAAGTAGTAGGCCACGATGAGCACGCGACGACGGGTCATCGGCGCGGCGCTCCCCCACCCGCCGGCGACCCACCCGCGTCGGCCGCGCCCGCTTCGGGCGCCCGCGGCGTCTCCCCGCGCGCAAAGGTCTCCAGCGCCTCCACCAAGCGTCCCCACGAGTAGCGCTCCTTCTCCCGCGCCACGTTCGGCGTGTAGATCGCCTCCTTGCCGCGATCGAAGTAGTCGACGATCGCCGCGGCCAGCGCGGCCGGATCCTCCGGCGGCACCACTTCGCCCAGCACGCCCGCGCGCACGACCTCGGGGAGACCCCCGACATCGGTGGTGATGACCGGGCAGTTGAAGTTCATCGCGATCTGGATGATCCCGCTCTGAGTGGCGGTCACATAGGGAAGCACGGCCACGTTGGCGGCGCTGAAAAAGTCGGCCACTTCCTCGTTGGCGATGTAGCGATCGTGGAGAACGACGCGGTCGCCCAGACCCAACTCCCGGATGAGGCTCTTGGTCGCCGCCTCGTCCTCGTAGAACTCGCCGCCGATGAGAAGCTGGAAGCTCCGCTCCCGCGGGATCAGCGCCACCGCGCGCAGCAGGTTGGCGAGCCCTTTGTACCGGCGGATGAATCCGAAGAAGAGGGCCACGTCGTGCGCGGTCACGCCGAGGCGCCGCCGCGCCGCCTCGCGCTCGGTCCCCTTGCCGAAGATGCTGTAGACCGGATGCGGCACCTCGAGCATGGGCGCCTCGGGGCGGAACCGCCGAAGATCCTCGGCCACCGATCTGGATTGGGCGATGAAGGTGTCGATCGGGCCCAGCGCGTAACGCGTCAATGCGAGATCGCCCGGGCGTCGCTCGTGCGGGATTACGTTGTCGAGCAGAAAGCAGGTGCGAATCCCCCGCCGGCGCGCGCCGCGCGCGATGGTCCCGTAGGAGGGAGCGAAGAACGGCATCCAGTACTTGAACACCACGAGGTCGGGGCGGATCTCGCCGATGCGACGCGCCGCGCGGAACCAGCTCCACGGGCCGATGCTGTCGATGAGGCGCTCGGAGTCGACCCGGATCGCCTCCGGGCCGGTCTCGTCCTGCGATTTCCCGGGGAAGAGCACGGACGGATACTGGCGCGAGAACGAGATCACCTTGACCTCGTGGCCGCGGGTGACCAACTCGCGGGAGAGGAGCGCGATGTAGTGCGCGATTCCCCCCCGGTGCGGATACGCGGTCCCGACCAGAACGAACTTCACGCGGCTGATCCCTCGGGGCGCTCCGTCACGGCCGATTCCTCGTCGCGACCGATCAGGCGGCCACGCTCCATGTGGCCAGCCCTTCCTCGGTGAAGGTGAAGGGAACCATGGCGCCCCCCGCCTCGCCGAGAACGCGCGCGACCTGATGCTTCTTGGTGAATGGGGCATACACAAGCAGGTAGCCGCCGCCGCCCGCTCCCAGGATCTTCCCGCCCAGTGCCCCGTGCCGGCGGGCGAGGGAATAGAGATTGTCGATGCGGGTCGTGCTGATCTTCTCGTCGAGCTGCTTCTTCTCCATCCAGGCAACGTGAAGGAGCTTGCCGAAGTTCGGCAGATCGCCGGTCAAGAGCGCGGTCTTCATCTCCTGGGTCAGCTCCTTCATGCGGTCCAGCGCGCGCACCACCGGCTCGTGCCGCTCCTGGTAGGAGCGCGTCTGGCTCTCCACGATGTTGGCGGACAGCCGCGTCTGTCCCGTATAGCAGAGCAGCAGGTTGTACTCCAGCTCATGGCGGAGCTCGGAGCGGATACGCAGCGGGTTCACGACGGTGAGGCTCTCGAAGAACTCGATGTAGTTGAACCCGCCGAAGGTCGCCGCGTACTGGTCCTGCCGGCCGCCGGCGATGGCAAGCTCCTCGCGTTCGATCCGGAAGGTGAGTTCGGCCATCTCGTAGCTCGTCATCGGCATCTTGAGCCACTCGGCGAATACCCCGACCAGCGCCACGCACATGGTGGACGAGGAGCCGAGCCCGCTTCCGGGAGGCGCGTCGGAGTGGATGAAGAGATCCGCCCCCGTTGGCATCTTGAAGTGCCTGGCCACCGCCTTCACCAGATCCAGTTCGCCGTCGTATTCCAGCTTGGAGCGGTCGTAATTGGCGACGATATCGTAGTCGAGCGAGCGGATGCGCAGGCGGTCGTCGGCGCGCGGCCGCAACGAGGCGTAAGCGTACTTGTCCACGGTGGACGAGAGAACGACCCCGCCCCGCTCGGCGGGGTACGGGGAGACGTCGGTGCCGCCGCCGCAGAACGAGATGCGTAGCGGCGCCTTGGCGCGGAAGATCCGATCGCTCATGGGTTTCCTCCCGGCAAACCGTCACGCACGCGCAGATAGTCTTCGGGCAGGCCGATGTCCACGAAGGGCGCCTCGACGACGCGCCCCATGACCGTCATCCCGCGACGGAGCGCCTCGGGAATGATATCGCGCTCGAGCGAGCAGGATCCCACGGGCGGCGCCGCCTCGAAGAAGCCGGCTTCCGCGACATAGGCCCCGGCGTTGATGAGCCCGGTTCCCTCCGGCGTCTTCTCGGCAAACTCCAGGACGCGTCCGCCGGGAGCGACGCGCACCGTTCCCTTCTCGGCCGCTTGCGGAGAACGCACGAGCGAGAGCGTGAGCGCGGCGCCGGTGGAACGATGGAAGCCGAGCAGGCGCGGGAGCGGCGCATCGAGGTAGGTGTCGCCGTTGACGATGTAGAAGGTCCCGCCGAGCCGGTCCAGCGCGTCCCGGATCGCGCCGCCGGTGCCCATAGCGACGGTCTCGCGCGACTCGACGAGGTCGAGCCCGACCGGCCGGTGCTCGCGCGCGGCCGCGGCTACCGCGTCGGCCGCGTACCCCAGGCAGAGCACCGCCTCGGTGACTCCCTGCCGCGCGAGATAATCGAGCAGATGGGCGAGGAACGGCCGTCCCGCCACCGGGAGAAGCACCTTCGGCGTGATCCCCCCCACCGAGCGGATGCGGGTTCCGAGCCCGCCGGCCAGCACCGCCGCTCGCGGCGACCCGTCGCTCACGCGTCTTCCCGGAACTGATAGGGCGGGCGCGACTGCCCTTTCACGACCAGCTCGCCGAGAAGCCCCAGCGAGATGAACTGCACCGCGACGATGAGCATGATGAGACCGATAAAGAAGAGCGGGCGCGTGCGCACCGCGTGCCCGATGGCCCAGGTGTAGACGAAGCCGGAGAGGATGGCAGCGCCGAGAACGCCGAGCGCGATCCCGACCCGGCCGAACACGTGCAACGGGCTGTGCCGCCCGGAGTGGACGAAGGTGACGGTCAGCAGGTCCAGGAAGCCGTTCACGAACCGGCTCGCGCCGAACTTGCTCCGCCCGTGCTTGCGAGCGTGGTGGAGCACGGGGATCTCGGTGACCCGGTACCCCTGCCAGTGCGCCAGCGCGGGCAGGAACCGGTGCAGCTCTCCGTAGACGGGCAGCCCCTTGGCCACGCACGCGCGGTACGCCTTGAGGCCGCAATTGAAATCGTGGAGCTTCACACCCGCCACCGAACTCGTCACCGAGTTGAAGAACTTGGAGGGAATGGTCTTGTTCGGCGGATCGTGGCGCACCTGCTTCCATCCGGATACGAGGTCCCATCCCTCCTCGATTTTCGCGAGGAGCGCGGGAAACTCGGCGGGGTCGTCTTGCAGGTCGGCGTCCATGGTGATGATCCGCTCGCCGCAGGCATCCGCAAAGGCCACGTTCAGCGCGGCGGACTTCCCGTAGTTGCGCAGGAACGATCGGAAGCGGAGTTGGGGGACTTGCGCGGCGAGGCGCCGCAGCACCTCGAGAGTGGCGTCGGTGCTCCCGTCGTCCACGACGATCAGTTCCCAATCGCGGCCGGTCGGGGCCAGGACGCTCTTCACGCGCTCCACCAACTCGGGAAGGCTCTCGGCTTCGTTGTAGGCCGGAACCACGACGCTCACGTACGGCTTCATGCCCCCGCCTCCGCGGAAAGAGCCAACGGTCCGCGCGGTCCCGCGAACCACTCCGCCTCGCGCCGGAGCGCTTCCTCCACCGTCACCTTGGGCGCGTAGCCCATCTCGTCCCGCGCCCGGGCGAGATCGGCGGCGGTGCGTCGCGGATCGCCCTCCGCGCGCGGCAACGCCCGGATCCGCGCGCGCCGGCCCGTCGCCTTCTCCAGCACCTCGATGGTGTACGACAGCGAGACCGGATGTCCGCCGCCGATGTTGTAGACGGTGCCCGCACGCCCGCGCTGCGCGGCGAGCAAGTTGGCCTCCACCGCGTCCCCCACGTAGGTGAAGTCGCGCTCCTGGGATCCGTCGCCGTAGCGCGGGAATTCCTCGCCGCGATGGAGCGCGCGCAGGATCTTGTGAAACGCCATGTCCGGCCGCTGGCGCGGGCCGCACACGGTGAAGTAGCGCAGGCTCACGGTCTGGAGGCCGAACTCGCGATGGTAGACCTCGACGAGCTTCTCCGAGGCGAGCTTGGTGACGCCGTACGGCGAGAGCGGACGCGCCGGGGCGTCTTCCCCCACCAACCCCTCGGGGACGTTGCCGTACACCGAAGATGAAGAGGCGAACACGAACCGTTCGGTATGCGCGGTGCGGCACGCATCGAGAAGCCGCTGGGTGCCGAGAAGGTTGTGGCTGACATAGTCGGCGAAGCCTTCGTCCCAGGAGGCGCGCACTCCGGGCTGGGCGGCCTGGTGGAAGACCCAGGGCGCCCCGATTACCAGCGGCGCGATCGAGGCGGAGCGAAGGTCGGCCTCGACGAATCGAAAGCCCGGACGCGCACGTAGCGCCTCCAGGTTCGCTTCCTTGAGGGCGCGCGCGTAGTACGGCGTGAAGGCGTCTACCCCGATCACACGATGACCGCGATCCAGGAGTGCTTCAGCGAGATGGGAGCCGAGGAAGCCCGCCACCCCGGTCACCAGCGCCGCTGGACGCGCTTCAGTTCCCATTGGGGTTCGCGGGCGCTCCGCCGCCCGAGGATCGCGCCGAATCGCCTCCCGCCGAGGGAACTTCCCCGGACTTCATGGACTGGCGCAGCTCCTCGATGTAGGCACGGATGTTCTTGTCCTCGGGATGCTGCACCGCAAGCTGCTCGAGTACGGCCAGCGCCTCCTGATAGCGCTTCAACTGGTAGTACGCGCTGGCCAACCCCTGGTACGGATAGTACTCGCCGGGAGCGTTCCGACGCGCCATCTCGAAGTAGGCAATGCTCTCTTCCGCCCGGCTGTCGTTGAGGAGGACCTGCCCGAGCCGCAACGCGATCTGCCAGTCGCCGTGATAACGCTGCAGCATCTTCTGATAATGCGCGATCGCGTCGCCGGTACGCCCCAACTCTTCCAGGAGCACGCCTTTCGCCAGCGCCACCCCGGGGAAGTAGGGGGAGATGGCCTCGGCCTTGTCCATCTCCTTGAGCGCTTCCTCGGTGCGTCCCTCCTCGAAGAGGGCCAGTGCGGCGCGGCTGAACGCGGCGGCGTAGTTCTGCACGAGACGGGTGGCATTGTCGTCCTTGAACACCGTCGAGTCGTACACGCCGAACGAGTTCACGTAGTTGGTCGGGTCCTGCACCAGGAGCCCCTCGTACCTGTAGACCTTGTTGAGATTCTCGAGGGTCTTGGCCAGGTTGATTCGCTCGGTGACCGGGGTCGGATTGATCCGGAACACCAGTCCTTCCATGACCAACTGCTTGTCGAGCGCCATGACGTCCGGAACGGTCACCGCCAGGTAGAGCGGACGTTGCCACTTGTTGGTGGCGATGATGTTCTCCACCGCCTGGTCCTTGACCATCATGATCCGCCCGGCGCTGGACCGGTACGGCCGCAGCTCGGCGATCTGAGCGTCGGTGAACGACAGAGGCACCTTCGGCACGAGATCGCGGAGCTGCTTGATGTACCAGTCGGTGTTGAGCAGGCTCAGATTCACCACCCGAACGTCCTTGCGGACCCCCTCCACCTCCTGGATGTACCACAGCGGGAAGGTGTCGTTGTCACCGTTGGTGAGGATGATCGCGTTCGGCTCCAGCGCCACCAGCATGTTGTAAGCGTAGTCGCGCGCCACGTACATGCCGCGCCGGTCGTGCTGATGGAAGTTGGTGCCGAGAGGCAATATCGACATGGCGATGAGCGCCGAGGAAGCCCCGGTGGCCACCATCTGTCGCGCGGACGCGCTCTTGAACTGCCGCACCAGCCACTCGATGGACCACGCCGCGCCCACCCCGACCCAGATCGCCATGAACTGGAAGTTCTGAACGAAGAAATAGTCGCGCTCGCGGACTTCCCCCACCTTGAAGTTCAGGTAGATCACCATGGCCGGTCCCAGGAGCACGAACAGGACGCCGAGCAACAGGGCGGTCCGGCGGTCGCGCCAGAAGTGGATCGCCGCCCCGATCACCGCGAGGAGGATCGGGAGCTGGAAGAACGCCTTCCCCTTCACGAAGAACAGCGTGAAGTTCCACCACATGTAGCGCAGGTACATCGTGTCGACCTGGTACCAGAGATCGGCCTTGCGGTCGGTGATGGGCGGCGGCTTGTACTGGTCGCGAATCAACATCTTCCACAGGGCGTCCCAGGTCTTGGGGGCCGCTTCGTTGATCATCGGATCGAGGTTCGAGCGGATGATGAGGAAGAGGTGAACCGAGACCCCGACCATGAACAGAATCGCCGACCACAACGCGAGCTTGCGGAGCTTGCCGGTCAGGAGCCAGACGACCAGAGTGAACACGAGCACGATCGGCGCTACCAGGAAGGCGGGCAAGTGGATGCCGGTGGCCAGAGAGAGGGTCACCAGCCCCCATCCCAGATAGTCCCACTTCCCGAGATACGACGGCCGGCACGCGAAGACGAAGATGACCGCGGCCCACGCCGCGATCGCTACCCCCAGGTGAATCCCGATGCCGAGCCCTACCATGTAGGTGATGACGAGCAAGAGCCCGTCCTCGTTCCCCTGGTCGTGACGCTCCTGCCAGCGCAGCACCAGCCATACCACGAACGCCATGAGGGCGCAGGACGCGGCATAGACTTCGGCTTCGACCGCGTTGTCCCAGAACGTGGTGGCGAACGCCGCCATGAACGCGCCCACAGCCCCGCCCACATAGGCGAGATAGCGGTTCATGGAACCGCGCTCGATCGGGGAGACCTTTCGGATCACCTTCACCGCGATCAGGTAGATGAAGAGAACGGCGACGGCGGACGAAAGCGCCGAGAACCAGTTCACCCGCTGGGCGATATTGCCGAAGGGTAGCAAGGTGAACATCCGGCCGAGCAATACATACAGCGGCGTTCCCGGAGCATGAGGAACACCCAGGATGTACGACGTGGCGATGTACTCACCGCTGTCCCAGAAAGGCACGGTGGGGGTCATCGTCACCGTGTAGACGACCAGCGTGAACAGGAAGACGACCGAGGCGACCAGCGTGTTGATCTTGTCCTCGGCGAATCGCGACAGCATGGTCACCGTGCTACCTCCCCGTGTTCTTTCCGCGACCAGGCGCGCCAGCCACGATCTCGTCGATGAGCTTGAGGGTGTTCTCCACCGAGGACTCCCAGTTGAACGTAGCCGCCCACCGCACCCCTTCTTCGGCCATGCGTTGCGCGAGGGCATCGTCGCGGAGGAGGGTCGTCAGTCTCCCGGCCAGGTCCTCGATGTCCCCGTGGCGGACAAGGAATCCTGTCTTTCCGTCCACGACCGACTCGCACAGCCCCGGCGAGTTGCTGGCCACCACCGGGGTGGCGCAGGCCCCCGCTTCGATGACCGAGAGCCCCCACCCTTCCTTGGGCGAGGTGTAGGCCAGCACACGCGATTCCTGCAGCAGTCGGACCTTGTCCTCCCCACCCATAAACCCCGGGAAACGCACATGATCGGCCACCCCGAGCCGGCTGGCAATACGTTCCAGTTCCGCCCGGTAATCCCCCTCCCCCACGATCCAGTACTCGGCGTCGGGCACTTTCGCCAGGACCTCGGGCAGGGCCAGGATCGGGTGCTCGATGCACTTGTACTTCTTGAGCCTTCCCAGGTAAACGATTCGGGGGGGGCGGGCGCTGACCGGGACCGAACTCGGTTTGTAGAGATCGTGATCCATCCCGCTGCGGATCACCCGCAGGTTCTCCGCCGGCAGCCCCCGGGCGATCAGGTCGTTGCGGGTGCTCTCGGAGAGCACCGAGAACATCGTGTTCCGGTAGACGCGCGGGATGAACCGCTCGTGGCTCCAGACATACGCGCCGATCGGGATCGATGCCTGCTGGAACACCGTGGTCCCGAAGAGATGGGGCACGATGGCCAGTTCGGGAACCTTGACCAGCCACGGCAGAAAGAGCGGGATCTTGTTCAGATCCTCGGCCACCAAATCGTATCCGCGCGACGCCAGGTGCCGGTTGAAATACCGGGGCGCCAGGTGATTGTAGGTGTACACGCTGCCGGTCCGGTGGATCTCCAGCGGCCCGATGCGGTCGGTGGCCGAGGCCCCCGGGAAGATGCCTGTCAGGAGCGTGACCTCGTGGCCTCGCTCGGCGATGCGGGCGAACACCTCCTGGATGATGACTTCGGCTCCCCCGGCCTCGGGGTGCTTCATGTCGCGATAGGACATGACACAGATGCGGTAGCTCACACCTTTTTCCCCACCACGCCGATCATGGCGAACGTCCAGAATGCCGCGGGCCGCTTGCGAAACCAGTTCCGCCACGCGTCGGTCATCTTCCCCAGCGGCCCGATGTTCGGTTGGCGCGGGATCTGCACGCCCACCGCGCGCAAACCGTAGCGCGTCGCGCGATAGAAGAACCCCGGAACCATCCAGTCGCCGAAGCGCGCGGCCACTTCGAACCCCTGCGTCTCGACGAGCCGCGAGAGTTCCCGGATGGAGAACTCGGTTTCCCAGCCCGCGAACCATCTATTGAGGGCGATCATGACCTTCTTGCCCAAGGTGTAGATGTGCCAGCGCTGGGGAACATCGATGACCACGTGCCCGCCGGTCTTGAGCACACGGCGGTTGTCGGCGACGAGGGGCCGCGGATCGCGGAAGTGCTCGAGGAGACCCTGGTGGAAGACGACGTCGAAGGTCCCCTCCGGGAAGGGCATCCGGGTCCCGTCGCCGCAGACCATTTCGAGGGTCACCCCGGCCTGGCGCGCGTTGTCGGCGACCACGTCCAGCGAGGATCGGACGTAGTCCAGCACCGTGACGCGGGCGCCTCGGCGGGCCAACTCGATCGAATCACGTCCCGAACCCGCGCCCACTTCCAGGATTCGCTTTCCACGCACCTCGCCGAGGGCAAGGATCGCGTTGATGACCCGGTTGTCGTTGTCGTAGGTGACGTGGGGGTCGGTGTGTTCTTTCCAGTAGGCGTCCCAGTGCGCCTTGGTGGATGCACGGGCCATGGACAGCGGGCCCCCTCGCGATCGGTTTGAGACTCATCCGGCGCGACGGGAACCGCACCGGCGGGCCGCCGCGCGCACGCTCGCGGAGCGCGGACGCGGAAAGCCTAGTGGATTGAAGCGCAAGAGGATAGCACGCAAATCGGGGACGCGGCAACGCATCCCGGGCCCGCTCGCCTCAGTGCGCCGGCTCGAACCGCTCGGGGGGAACTTCCCCATCTACGGAGAACTTGGAGTACGTCTCACGCGCCCGCATGGCGCCGGAAGGGAAGTAGACCGTCTGCGCGCGGCCGGCCGGAAGCCCGGTCGCGGGATCCAGCCAGAGGGTCGCGTGCGCCACATTCCGGTCCGCGATGAAGATGTCGAAGGCCACCGTCACCCAGGTCGGATCGGGGGACGCCACCGAGTCGCTCCGCGCGAAGTTCGCGGGCCGCACCCAATCCGCGGCTCCTCCGTCCGAGTGATCGGGCAGGAGGCCGCCGGTCAACACGGCGATGTTGTGCAGATGGCCCATTCGTGTGAGACCGATGACGATCGCCTCGTTGAGGAATGGAGGGGTGGCCCCCCCGACGATGGTGCTGTCTCTCTGAATGGTCAGGCGCGATCCGTCGGAGACGATTGCGAGGTCGACCGGCATACCCATGAACGTCCCGGCCGGAGACATGTGGGCCCGGTTCCCCGTCGCCACCGTCAGCATGCCCTGGACCGACGAAGGGATGGACCCCTCCGAGGTGATGTCGTACTCCACGTCGATCGTGCGCGCGCCGAGGAGCCGGGCCTCGAGAGCGGTGAAGAGCGATTCGGGGTCCGCGTTCGCCGCAATGACGCTCCTCGGTGCGTCTTTCGCTCCCGGCGCCGGCTGCTTGCTCTTTCCGCACGACGACGCCCCGACGGCCAGCGATACGACCAGGACCAGTGTCCCTGCGGTCCGCCATCGGCGCGTCCATCCGCCGAGGAGTTGGCCGAGGAAGAACGCGCCGACCATGACGGGAAGCGTGGCGAGTTGGAACCCAAGCCCGGAGACCATGCGCAGGCCTATCACGAGCGGGACGGGAAGATGCACCGCCAAGAACCACGGTCGCGAGAATCTGGCCACGCTTGCCCTCCAGTATCCGAAGGGGAGATTGAGGAGCAATACGAGCGCCGCCACCGTCCAGAGGTTCATGCGCACGGGTCAGGGCGTGGGCTCGGTGCGGTAGAACTCGGTGTCGGCACCGCGGCGGCTCTTGTAGGCCTGCCGAACGCCGGCCACTCGCCAGCTCCCGTCCTGCGTGCGGGTCAAGCGGTACTGGGTCCAGATGCCGTAGGTGGCATCATCGGGAAGCCGCTCCATGATCACCGTCACGGTGGACGAGTCGGGCGATTCCATCTGGTTGTCCGCGCGGTAGAGACGCACGCGGGGGGCATCGGCGGCCTTCGACAGTTGGAGGGCGACCAGGCCTGGGTCGCGCACCCAGTCCTCGTTGCGACCCGCCGCAGCCCCGATCGCCACGTTGAAGGCGGCGGGCTCGATGTTCGTCGATGAGCGCATCATGGGGATCTCGGCGAACTCCGCCGGAATCGCCGACACCGGCGGGGGCGGGGTCTTCACCGAGGGCTTGCTCGCCGCGCACCCGACAACGGCGGTCAGGGCCAAGAGGGCGACGACATGACTGAGCTTGGCGATGGAGTACATACAGTGCCTCCTCTTCAATTACAGGCCAATGGGACCATTCACAAGATAGCGCAATTGAACGGCGCGCGCAGTAACCGGTCGGCCTATTCCCGGATCATCACCAGCACCATCTTGAAGCGCTGAATCGCCTTCAGTGCATGGGGGCGTCCGGCCGGCAATTCAACCATCTCCCCCGCCTTCACCGGGTGGAGCACACCATCCACGGTGATCTCCGCCTCGCCGTCGGTCACGAAGACCAGCGCGTCGAACGGCGCCGTGTGCTCGCTCAAGCCCTCGCCGGCGTCGAACGCAAAGGCCGTCACCGTGCCCGTGGGCTTCTTGATCAACGCACGGCTCACGACCGCGCCAGGCTGGTACTCGACCAGATCGGCGGACTTCATCTACGCACCCTCCAGGAGGATCATGTTGCCGCGCGAGGCCCGTTGCCGAATGGCCTTCGCCCCGCGGTAGATCTCGGAGCCCCACCACGCACGCGCGCGCTCGGCGCTCGGGAACTCGAGCACAACCACGCGCGACGGACGCCAATCGCCTTCGATGACTTCCACCGGACCGCCGCGCACGACGAAGCGACCCCCGAACGGCAGCAGCGCCGGTCCGGATAGCTTCTTGTACTCCTCGTACAGAGCGGGGTCGGTCACATCCACATCCAGGATCACGAAGGCCGACATGGAACCCTCCCGGTTCACTGCCCGGGCCGCGGCGCGGAGTCGTCGTCCGGGACGTCCGAGGCCAACTCCAGGTGGAAGCGGTGCAGAAACCGATGCACAACCGGGGCGAGCAGCACGCCGATGATGGAAATGAACGCGACCCCGCTGAAAAGCGCGTAGAACGAGGCGAAGAGCTTGGCGGCGGTCGTCTTCATCGGGTCCACCGGCCCCATACCGGTCAGGATCATCGATGCGTTGAGAAGCGCATCGAGCCACGAGAGTCCCGCGAAGACGTGGTAGCCCAGCACCCCCACACCCAAGCAGAAGCCGATAATCACAGCGCCGATGATCATTCTGCTCAGGAGGCGGAGCAGGAACGCCCTGCGAGGAGGGAGCGCGGTCAGTTGAGGGCGATGAGCGTGCATGATATCAGTCGAACCCTCCGCGATCGACGACCCGCGCCGGGCGCATCGAGCGCCATTCGCCCACCAGCATGGCATAGATCACGTCGTCCGCCCACGCCCCTTTGAACCACAGGCTCTCGCGGAAGTGCGCTTCCCGGCGCAGCCCGGCCCGCTCCAGGAGATGGAGCGACCGGGCGTTTCGGGGATCGACCGAACCGTAAACGCGTCGCTTCCCCAGCCGCTCGAACACGTACTCGAGTACCGCCTCCAGTGCTTCCATCGCGTACCCGCGTCCCTGGTGCTGCGCGGCCAGCGTTATCCCCAGTTCCACGTCGTGGCTCGTTCCCGGCGGGAAGTGGATCCCGCAATCGCCGATGAGCTCGCCCGAGTCGCTGGCGACGATGCCGAGCTGCAACCACGTCCCCGGTGTGTCAGGCTCGATGCGGATCTGCTCCTCGATGAAGGCCGCGGTCACCGACGGCGCTCCCGGCGCCCAACTCTGGAATCGCGAGACCACCGGGTGTGAGCGGTAGCGGAACATCGATTCGGCATCTTCCGAGCGGAGCCGGCGCAGAACGAGTCGCGGCGTCGTGAGATCTTCGAACTTCGTGGCGGCCTTCCCGGGCCGCGCGCCCGCCCCCGCACACGCAGCGAACGCGGCCCGATCGATCGCGTAGCGACGGGCGTCCATGCCGAAGTAGCAGGCGTCGTTGGTGAAGGCCAAGCCGAGCTTCTCGACCGCGCGGCGCGAGTTCGAGTTCTGCGGATGGACGACGGCCACGATCGACTTCGCCCCTAGCTCGCGGAATCCATACGCGAGGGCCGCGGCGCCCCCTTCCACGGCGTATCCCTTCCCCCAATGTGTGGAACCGAGCAGGCAGGCCACCTCCACCTCGTCGGTGTCGGGGAGGTACTGCAGGCCGCACCAGCCGATGAAATCGTCGGCACCTCGGAGGGAAACCGCCCACCAGCCGTAGCCGCGCTCCGCCCAGTGTCGCTCTTGAACCTCGATGATCTCGCGCACACGCTCGCGCGATGGCGGTTCGGGTTTCGGGAAGTAGCGCAGCACGTCCGGCTCGCAGAGGATCCGATGGAAAGCGTCGAGGTCGTCCGCACGCAGCGGCCGCAAGGTGAGGCGGGAGGTGAGCAGGGTGGGAATCTCGCGCGTCATCGGGGCCTTACCTCTCGCGCTGGTAGGTTCCCATCAGCACCGCCTCGGCCAGGATGTGTCCCTTCATCGCCGCTTCCAGCTTGGTCTTCGTGGGGCCGTGCAGATCAGGGAGCGCCACGTCGAGTGCGTAGAGCTTGTGGAAGTAGCGGTGCCGGCCGATCGGAGGGCACGGCCCCCCGTAGCCGGTGCGTTTCCAGTCATTGATCCCTTCTAGCGTGCCCGCCGGCAGCGCTTTCACCGCCACCGACTCCGGAAGCTCACCCGCGGTGGGCGGCATGTTGTAGAGCACCCAGTGCACCCAGGTCATCTTGGGCGCCTTGGGATCCGGCGCGTCCGGATCGTCGACGATGAGGGCAAGGCTCTTGCTGCCGGGCGGGATTCCCGCCCACCGCAGAGCCGGCGAGACATCCTTGCCGTCGCACGTGTGCTTCGCGGGTATGGATCCATCGTGCGAGAACGCGGACGATGTGAGGGCGAACGACACGGTCCCCTCCTTGTCGAATGCTTCGCGTCCGGCGGACCCCCACCGGTGGCGAGCAGAATCGTGACCACGAGCGTCGCGGCAGAGACGACTCGTCGTGTCATCGCAAGTACTCCCTCGGATTCGACGCGTACCACAAGATCGCGAAGTAGTGGCACGCGGTGCCGGCCAGCACGAAGAAGTGCCACACGAGATGGCTGTAGCGCACCTTCCTGGCCACGTAGAAGCCCACGCCGCCGGTGTAGAACAATCCACCCATTCCCAACCAGATGAGGCCCGGAAGCGGCAGATGCTGGCTCAGGGGGCGCACCGCGATCACGATCAACCACGCCATCCCGAGATAGAGGGCGGTGGACCAGACCGGATGCCGAATGCGCCCCACCGACTTGAGCGTGATCCCCAGGATGGCCATCCCCCATACCAGACCGAAGAGCGTCCAGCCCCAACCTCCCCGCAAGACGCCTAGAGTGAACGGCGTGTAGGTGCCGGCGATGAGCAGGTAGATGGCGCCGTGATCGAAGACCCAGAAGACCCGCTTCACGCGCTCGTGGGGGATTGCGTGATAGAGAGTGGAGGAGAGGTAGAGCAGCGTCATCGACGCCACGAAGATGCTGGCGCCGACCACGTTCCACGCACTCCCCTCGCGCACCGCGGCGACGATGAGGAACGGAGCCCCCACGAGGCTTGCGAGGAAGCCGACCCCGTGGCTGATGCTGTTGGCGATCTCCTCGCCTCGCGACTGCGGACGCAGTCCATGTTCTCGCTGCATCTAGATCGCCACCACCTTCGAAGCCATCGTCTGGGCGGCGACGATGTCGCCCATGCCGCCGACCACTCCGACGCGGACCTGATCGAGCAGGCCGAAGTACTCCAGGCAGGTCCGGCAGAGAATGAGGTGAACTCCCCGGGTCTCGAATTCCTTGAGCAGATCCAGGACCGGCGAGCCCTCCACCACCAACTTGACCCCGTCGGTGTAGAAGCATAGGGCGCCGGGGAGAGATCCGTTTTCCAGAAGGACCTTGAGGTAGGTGATGAACAACTTCCGTTGTAGCGCCAAGTCCCCGCTTCCCATGCCTTGCCGTGTAACCAGAACCACCGTGTCCTTCATCGTTCGCACTTTCCCTTCATGCTTCCTGTCGCGGGCCGAAACCGTCTTGCGGGCCCCGCCCGGCCGCCATCATGAACGCGGCAAGCTTGACCGGATCCAGTCGTCCGTCGGTGCGTACGCCGCTGCACACGTCGAGACCGAACGCGCCCACCTCAACGATAGCGCGTGCCGCGTTCTCCGGACACAAGCCACCGGCCAGGTAGACCGGGATCGGCGAGAGCTCGCGGATGCGCCGGCTCAGCGTCCAGTCGTGGCGGCGGCCCGTGCCTCCCAGCTCTTTGACGGCAAGATCCGGGCGCCCGGAGTCCAAGAGCAGCGCGTCCACGTGCGGCGCCACGCGCACGGCCCGCTCGATTGAGTCTTCTCCAGTGACGTGGATCACCTGCACGAGCTTGATGCCGGGCAGCGCGGCGCGCAGGTCTTCGTAGCTGCCGGCGGCCAGGGAGTCCACGAGCTGGATCACGCTCGTCCCTGTCGCGCGCTGGTGCGCGATGATGGAGACCGGGTCGCGCCGGCTGGTGAGAAGAACGCTGGCCACGCCGGGAGGCACGCGCCGGGCGATCCGGGCGATCTCGGCGTCCGGGATCACGCCGGGACCGCTCGGCATCTCCGCGACCAGACCGAGCGCGCTTGCCCCAAGAGCGACGGCGATCTCCGCCTCGACCTCGGACATGATGCAGCAGATCTTCACCCGCGGGCGCTTCGTTGCATCCATCAGCGCTTCGGTTCCACGATGAACGGCGCCACCACCGACTTCCAGAGAGCGTACCCCTCGGCGTTCAAGTGAAGACCGTCCTCCATGAAGAGGTCCTTGCGGGGCGTGCCGTCCGCGCCCAGCATCGGCGTGAAGACGTCGATGTACGCGAGGAGGCTGTCCCCTGCGGAGTACTCGCGCACGAGGGCGTTGGCCTTGCGCATCGGCTCCACCAGCTTCCAGCGCGCCAGACTCGGCTTGATCGAGATGAATGCCATGCGTGTGGCCGGGAGCTTCTCTCGGACCCTGCCCACGAGGGACCGGTAGTCGGCCAGCACCTGCTCCGGCGTCTTTCCGTCGTTGATGTCGTTGTCGCCGGCGTAGACCACGATCAACCGGGGCTTGTATGGAATGACGATGCGGTCCGCGTAGGCGACGACGTCGGCCATGGTCGAGCCGCCGAAGCCGCGGTGAATGATGGACGCCGTCGGGAAGTCCGCCGCCAGCGTTTCCCACATGCGGATCGAGGAACTGCCGACGAAGAGCACGGCACCCGGAACGGGTGGGTTCTCGCGATCCGACTTCTCGAAAGCCTGGATGTCTGCGTCCCAGGGGCGGGCGGGCGGCGCGGCCTGCCCCAGAACGAGGATGCCGACCACGAGGACGAGGCCGGCCAGCGCGCGCCGCAAGACGATGCTCATGTTCGTGCCTCCCTCAGGAATAGTAGTCGATCCGGCACCCGCAGCCGTCCCACATGCGTTCGTACTGCGCGAGTCGATCCTGGATGAACCGGTCGGCTTCTGGACGATCGCCGAGCCGCCGTACAACCCACCGATCCGCCGAGGGCTGCTCCAGAGCCGCAAAGCCGTCATCGAAGCTCAGCAAGACCAACGATCCGGCGAATCCGGTGTCGTGCCGCTCGATCTCCGTGAAGATTGCGGACAGGTCAGGCCAGTCCGCGGGCGCGATCACCACGACCCGATCGGATTTGAGCGACGCGTCGAACTCACCGCGATTCATGATGTGATCCTCACCCAAGGAACGGCCGCGAGATCTCCTCCAGGCGCGCGATCTCGGAGTCGGAGAGGCGGAAACCCATCGCACCCGCGTTCTCCACCGCCTGCTCGACGGTGGTGGCACCGGGGATCGCCACGACGACCTCGCCGCGCGCGTGCACGAGCCAGTTTAGCGCGACCTGGGCCGGCGTGGCCTCGTGAGCGCGCGCGATCTCCTGGATCGATCTCCACCAACGGGCGGGATCTGCCGAGGCCTCCGTGCCGGAAGGTACTCATCCAACGTCGCGGACCGGGTCTCGAACGGATGAGCGCGGGATCGCGGTGGAACTTGCCGGTGAGAATCCCCTGGGCGAGCGGCGAGTAGGCGATGATGGTGATGCCGAGTTCCCGCGCGGTTTCGAGCACGCCGTTCTTCTCGATGCGCCGGTCGGCCAGACTGTAGCGGACCTGGTTGGTGGCGAGGGGAATGCCGCGCGAGGCAAGAGCGCCGTGCGCGGTGCGCATGGCCGCTGCGGAGCAGTTGCTGACGCCCACCGAACGGATGCGCCCGGCCTCCACCAGGTCGGCCATCGCGTGCATCTGGGCCGCGATCGACGCGAAGGCGAAAGGGTGGTGGATCTGGTGAAGATCGATCCCGAACGGCAGCAGGCGATCCAGTCGCGTGCCGATCGTGTTCCGGATGCTCGCGGCGGTGCGGAAGAACGGCCGCCACTTGCTGGCGACGACCACATCTCCGTTCCGCTTGCCCGCCGCGGTGAGCGCTGCGGCGAGCGCGGTCTCGGAGAGCCCGTCGCCGTACGACTCCGCCGTGTCGAACCAGGTGATGCCGCCGGCGAGGCTCACGGCGACGATGCGGTTCACGGTCTCCTGCGGCAGCACCGGCCAGAATGCGCCGAGGAATCCGCGACCCTGCGAGAACTGCCAGCAACCGAGACCGATGGCGGAGACGGCGATGTCGGTGCGCCCCAGGCGCCGCGGTTCGATCATGATGCGTCGCTTCTATAGGAATCCATCGCGACTCCAATCGAGACCCCATTCGGTGGTCACCAACGAGGGCTCGACGCGCGCAAACCCGCGTTCGGTGGCCCAGGTCAGCATCCCCGGGGACCGCGCCGCGGGCGTACAGAGGAATTCGGGGCGCGGCGTGGTGCCGACCCGGCCGAGGTCGAGACGGTCGGCGTCCCAGCAGGTCTGCACGGTGACGTCCGCCTCGCGGCCGCCCGATGTGTGCCGCGCGCAGGCGGTGTAGAGGAGTTCGAATCGGTCGTCGGGCAAGTGGACGAACGCGCCGCGAAGCTCGAGCGCGAGATCCGCTCCCCGCTGCCCGTGACCGCGATCCGACCCGTCGTTGACCCGACAGGAGTCGTGAAACACGGCGAACAGCTCCACGACGGTCAGGTCCGCTCCCGTCGATTCGGCCAGACGCCTGCCGTTCTCCAGCACGCGGGCCCAGTGATAGATGCCGTGGGGGCCGGACGGGGGCATGACGAATCGATCCACCAGCGCCCGGATGAGTGCTTCGGTGATCAGCGCGCTCCCCCTCCGCCCCCAGTAGGGGCGCCGTCGGGGCCGAGCCGCCGTTCCTTCCATGCCCACCATTTCAGCAGCGATGCGTCCGGCGCTTCGGTTCGGGCCGCGTAGACGGCGCAGCGAAACGTGTAGAGCACGCACGGATCCTGGCGTTCGCCGGTCTGCTCGCAGAGGCGCGCGTACAACCGTTCCGGATCGCGACGAGCAAGATCGCGGATGGAGCGCACGCCGAGGGAACGCAGGTCCGCGGCGATGCTGGGGCCGACCCCGGGAAGCTCTTGAAGCTCGTCCTTCATCATGCGTCACCTTTCCGAACCCGGCCCGCTCGCTTCATAATGCACGGCTCCATCATGACAACACGCTTTCCATCCGTCCACAGCCTCAGCGAGTACGAGCCCTTGAGCCGGGACGAGGCATTGCTGCGGCCGGGGGTCGACGCCATGTGCGACATCCTCGGGCTCGCGCCGACATCGCTGCGCCGCTACCCAGACGGATCGCTTCCTGTTTACGCGGTGGGTGATTCGCTCGTCCTCAAGATCTATCCCCCGTTCGACCTCGCCGCGCGGGACACGGAGTCGACGATCCTCCAGGTGGTCGACGGCCGGTTGTCCGTCCCGACGCCCGGCGTGCGTGCGCTCGGGGAACTCGACGGCTGGGGATACCTCCTCATGGATCAGCTTCACGGCGTGAGCCTCGCCGAGGCCTGGCCTCACGTCCCCGCGGACGATCGGATCCGGATCGCCGCCGCGATGGGCGAGGCGTTGGCCGAGCTCCACTGCGTGAGCGACGTTCGCTTGGACGCGGTTCGCTTCGACTGGCCGAGCTTCATCAAGGAGCAGCGCAGCACCGCAGTGGAGCGGCAGCGGCGCCGCGGCTTGGAATCGTGCTGGCTCGAAGGGATCTCCGATTTCCTCGCGCGCACGCCTGTCGGCGACGGCCGGACAGAATCGCTGCTCCACACGGAGATCATGCGCGAGCACCTGCTCGTGGAGCGTGCCCGCGACGGCTGGCAACTCTCCGGCCTGTTCGACTTCGAGCCGGCCATGGTGGGCGCCCCCGAGTACGAGTTCGCCTCCGTCGGTCTCTTCCTGTCGTGCGGCGAACCGAAGCTCCTGCGACGGGTGCTGCTTTCGTATGGATACACGGAGGTGGCGCTTGACGAGGCACTCGAGCGTCGGCTGCTCGCCTACGGGCTCCTCCACCGGTACAGCAACCTGCCGTGGTTTCTCAAGAGAGTGCCGCCGCCCCCGCACGTGCGCGTCCTGCCGGAGTTGGCCTCCGTCTGGTGGGGACTGCGCTAGCGCGGGGGCAGCGAGACGCTCTCGCGTTACCCGAGCGGAATGCGGCTCTTGTTCCGAGCGAGCCACGTATCGAACGTCTGCAGTTCGGGATTGAGAGCCCGTGACAGCGCAAGATCCCGCGCGCCGCAGAACGCCGCCTCGAAATCGCGCTTGTATTGGAACATGTTTCCAAGGTCGTCCGCACCGGGGAACCCGAAGCCGCGGTACACCTCGGGAGGAACGCTGTTGTAACCGACGTCCTGTCCCAGAGCGCGAGTCAGGGCCGCCGCCATCTGCGCTCCGGTCAGGTGCTCGCCGGCAATCCCGATCGTCTTGCCGACAAATTCGTCGCCCCTCTTGAAGACGCCGTAGGCGCACTTGCCGATGTCCTCGGCGGCGATTCCGGGGAGCTTCTTGTCGCCCATCGGCATCGTGATCGCCAACTTCCCGTCCGGCCCCCGCTTCGGGCCCATGCCGAAGTAGATCAGGTTATCCCAGTAGAACGAGGTCAGGAGAAACGTGGTCGGGACGCCCGCGTCCGTGAAGAGATGATCGGCTTCACCTTTGGCGTCGAAGTGCGGAACTTTGTACTTGCCCATGAGGGTGGGCATGCGGTCATCGCCAAGCGGCACCCGTTTCCGCGTGTCCTCGAGCGTCGACCAGACCACGTGCTGGAGTCCGGCGCGCTTCGCCGCCTGGGCCATGGCCCCCGCCTGGGCCAATTCCTTCTCGGGCGAAAAGTGGGCCCAGTAGAACGTCACGCAGTAGGCGCCGTGAGCACCGGTGAAGGCTTTCTCCAGACTCGTCGCGTCGTCCACGTCGGCGGATACGACCTCCGCGCCCAGCGCCGCCAACTCCTTGGCTTTGTCGGACCCGGCGTCCCGAGTGATCGCTCTCAACGTGAACAAGCCGGTCTTGTCGTTGAGGATGGCTCGCGCCAATCCCCCGCCCTGCGCCCCGGTTGCACCCAATACCGCAATGATCTTCTTGTCGGTCATTGTCTTCTCCTCGTGAATGCTTGTGATGGTCGACGATCGGAAAGTCAATTGGCTGTCGATGCCACCCCATACCGGGCGGCGCTAAAGGAGGGCGAAATTATACTATAGACTGCCCGTCGCATGCTGCGGGCTGCATCCCAGGACCAGGATGTGGTCCTCCACCTCTGCCCCACCGGGCACCAAAGGCCCGCTGCAGTCGCCGCAGATGCTGAAGCCGCACTTCTGCAGAACCCGGGTGGACGCGACGTTGTGCTTCGCGACATATGCGTAGAGCGGGCGCGTCGTCTCGATCTTCAGGAACTCCGCCAGGGCCGCGGTGGCGATGCCCTTGCCCCAGTGCTCCCGGCCGATCCAGTAGCCGACCTCCCGGTGGCCGTCGCGATCGAAGCTGACGATGTTCCCGGCCACCCGGCCCTCGAACAGAACGGTCCGCTTCGTGACGGCGTCGTTCACCAAGAGCTTCGCCCAGTGCGCCATGAACGCGTCCCGATCGCGCGACGGGAAGGCCGCCATACGGGCCGCCTCGGGATCCGCCTGGTGTTCGAACAGGACGGAGAGATCGCCCTCGCTCAGTTCCCGAAGAAGAGCTTCGTGCGTCATCAGAACCGGAAGCCGATCGCCGCTAGCTTGCCACGCTTCATTCCATTCCATTCATCCGCCACAAGGCGAAGTTCAGGCAGGATGCGAACCCAACCCAGGCGAGGTAGGGCAACATGAGCGCCCCGGCTCGCGGGTCCCTCCGCCAGAACAGCACGACAGTGACAAGAATCGCAATCCACAGAACCGCAATATCGATGAAGGCGATATCGGCTCGATGGAGCCCGAAGAAGAGGTACGACCACAGCGCGTTAAGAACCAACTGGATCACGAAGACAACCAGTGCCGCGCCCGCGGTCCGGAACCCCGCACGCCGCCACACCAACCACGCCGCCACGCCCATCATTGCGTACAGAAGGGTCCACACCGGAGCGAAGACCGCGCTCGGCGGAGTCCAAACAGGTTTGGCGAGCGATGCGTACCAAGGGCCCGGCATGAACCGGGAGCCGACTCCTGCGGCGGCGAATGAGATTGCCAGCCAAACCACCAGACCGAGTGCGCTCCTTGCAGCTCCCAACGTTTCCCCTGTCCTTCCCAGTCGGTTCGTGTTCCAGCGTATCAGCGGCCACCGCGGCCGATGAATGTCAGTCTCTCGGCAGGCCCGCAAGGAATTCGAGAATGCTTCGACTGAACACCTCAGTCCCATCCACGAACAGCCAGTGCCCCGCACCCTTCACGATGACCAATTCCGATCCCGCAATGCTCTCGTGTATGCGCTCCGCGTACTTGTAGCTCATGGGGTCCACGTCCCCGTGCAGGATCAACGTCGGGCAGTACAGCCCCTTCAGGTCCTCGTGCAACTCGAAGTGCCCAATGGACTGGAGTACCCGCTCGGCCACGATATTGCAGTTCTTGATCGTGTTCTCCGTGAACTGCAAGTCCATCTTGTCCACCAGGGACTGGTCCCCGAAATAGGGCTTGAAGTACACACGCCAGAATCGCTCGACCACGATCGGGTTCCCGCTCTTGAACCCGTCCGACTCGTAGATCTCCAGAAGAAGCTCTTTGTCGCCGGGCGCCCGGTTCGCCTCATACGTGGCGACCATCTCGGCGAAGCTCTCCTCAGTCGCCGCCGTGGAGCACAGGATCAGGGACTTCAACTTGTCCTGGTGTCGCAGGCCGTAGTATATCGCCAGGATTCCACCCCAGGAATGCCCCAGCAGGTTCATCTTCTCGATGCCGAAGGCCATCCGCACGGCCTCGATGTCCCCGACGAACGCATCGATCGTGAGGGACGCCGAATCCGCTGGTCCGGTCGACAGGCCCGTACACCGTTGATCGAAGAGGATGACCTTGTGCCCGCGGGCGAGCTCCCAAATGTAGGGTAGGAACTGCCGATGATCGAAGCCGGGGCCGCCGTGCAGCACCACGATCGGATCGCCCGAGCCCATGGTCTTGTAGTAGAGGGGGTGCGCGCCGTTGTCGACGATGCCCTCCTCGATCTTGGGTCTGGCGTGGCACGCAACGGCGAGAAGCGAAAGACACATCAAGAGAAGCAGGCGCGATGTCACTCCTCTACCATTTCAACCACAATCGTGCACTTGGTTACTAGCGCGGCAAGCGCTCCCAAGGCCGCCCAGACAGGAAGCAGGACGGCACCGACGACGCCCAGGGTAAGCGGAATCTCAATGAGCGACTTGCCGTCGCTATCCTTGATGGTGATCCGGCGGATGTTGCCCTTATGGACCAAGTCCTTGACGGTCTCGACGATCTTCTCCCCGGAGACTTCGAACTCTTCGACACGAGTACGCTTGTCAGCCATGGTGACCCCCGCGATTCGACGACCCGCTCGACGCATCCGCGCTCGGCCGCGTTTGCCGATGTGCCCTTCCAGTCTATCACCGGGATCCGAGCGTCGGCGCCAACGCAGCTACGCCGGAGCGGTCGGATGCTCGCGCAGGATGGACTGAACCACCTGGTCCAGTTGTTGGAGGAACCGTGATCGGTCCCGCTGCTCGAGTGGCGGAGGCCCGCCCGTTATCTCTCCCGCCCCACGCAGGTCCGCCAGCAGATCCCGAGTCGCGACGGCCTCCCCGATGTTGGATTCCGTGAAGGGCCTCCCGGTGGGACCGACGACCCGCGCCCCTTGTTTCAGGCAACGACTCGCAAGCGGGAGGTCGGCGGTGATCACGATGTCGCACGGTTGAACATGCTCGACGATCCAATCGTCGGCCGCGTCGAATCCACCCTCCACGACGGTGAGCGTGAGCCATCGCTCGTTCGGCACTCGCATCCGCGAGTTGGCTACGAGCGTGACATGGAGCCGATAGCGGCTCGCGACGCGGTACACCTCCGGTTTGACGGAACACGCATCAGCGTCGACATAGACGTGCAGCACAGGAGTCTCTCCCACTTCGGCCGCCGGTCGAGCGCGGGATCGGGCGGCGTTTCGCGTCCCAACCGAAGCTACGCAAACGTCGCGCCCTTCTTCTCGAGCAGCTTGCGCAGGATGGAGCGATGGCAGTGCGCCTCGTCGGGGCAATAGCAGCCGACCGAGAAGTTGGTGCCGTGGGATAGGGCGGCGAGAAGCGACAGCGCGTGATCCGCGTCCGGTTGCGACATCTCCGCCGTGTACTTCCTTGCGAACACGGCCCATCGCGCGGGCGTCGTCGCCTCCTGCCCGAGCTTCATCGTCTCGATGCTCGGCGCAAGATTGGGGAACCACACGTCGTACCAGTTCTGCGAAGAGAACTCGGACTTGGGCACACCCCGCGGCGGGCGGCGGACGGTACCGATCCGCACGCCTTCGCTAGGGTGGCGATCGCTTCCAAGCCTGACCACACGCACGGACATGACGACTCCGTTCTCCTGACGCCTGACGAACTCTATGGGGTCGAGCCGGCCCGGCGCCCTGTCGGTTCTCTATTCCGTCGTCTTGCCGTCGAAGTGTTCGTTGTCGGCCTCCGCATCGCTGCGGGTATGATGGACGACGCCGTCCCGATGATTCGGGGGGGCATAGAGCGTGTAGAGCTTCAGTGGGACACTGCCAGTATTGATGATGTTGTGATTGGCCCCTGCCGGAACGACTACTGCGAAGCCCGCTCGGATCGCCGTCCGAACACCGTCCAGCACCGCCTCGCCGCTCCCCTCCTCCACGCGAAAGAATTGGTCGAGTGTGTGGACTTCCGCACCGATCTCTTCTTTGGGCCTTAACGCCATGAGAACGAGCTGGCAGTGCTTCGCCGTGTAGAGCACCCGGCGAAACTCGTCATTCTTCACGGCGAGACCCTCGATGTCTTGCACAAAACCTTTCATGATCAATCCTCCTTCATTACCCTGCCCCGCGGGGCATTCTATGCCAGTCAGAACTGGCGCACTATTTTCCGGTCGCCTATTTCCGCTCAAGCGTCCCGGGAACCATCAGTCTTCTTATGCGTCGACACTCCGAGCGGGACGTAGGCCGGACACCGGGCTACCAAGCTGGTGACCAAGAAGACGACCGCGACAACGCCCAGAATAATGGCGAGCGTGCCGCTGATGCGACCGGTGAAGTAGAGGACGCCGATGCCGATCGCAATGAGAGTCCGGATCACGCGGTCCACGGTACCCATGTTCTGCTTCATGTGTCCCTCCTCAAGCTGTCCGACTTCCTCTACCTTAGCTCCCCATGTCGATCCCAGGCAAGATCGCGATGAGGGACTCGGCTGCGCCGCCCTACAGCGCCACGAGGAGAGACTCCGAGCAGAACCCCGGCCCCAGTGCCGATATCAACCCGTGGCCGCCGTTGCCCATCCCCCATGTGTCCAAGTACCGCTCCAGCACGAAGAAGACCGTCGCTGAGGACATATTGCCGTAGTCACGCAGGATGCCCCGGGGCAGCGCGAGCTGCGCCGGCTCCAAGGCCAACGCCTTCTCGTAGGCCTCCAAGACTTTGGTGCCACCGGGATGCAGCAGGAAGGCACCGATGTCGGCGATCTTGATGTCGTGGCCCGCTAAGAACGCCCCCACGTCTTCCGCGGCGGTGTCCTCCACGATCTCGGGGATCCGTTGGGCAAAGATCACTTGCAGGCCCTCCTGCAACACGGACCAGCCCATGACGTCCAGGGAGTCCGCGTAGAAGCGGCTGCCCGTGCCGAGCACTTCGAGCCCCCGCCCCTCGCACGCGTCGCCGCCGACCACGGCGGCGGCCGCACCATCGCCGAACAGGGCGGTAGCGACCAGATTCGACTTGGAGGTGTCACCGGGTAGGAACGTCAGTCCGCATAGTTCGGTGGCGACCACCAGGATCTGCGCCTCGGGATGGGCCAGCGCGTAGTGATGGGCATGGGAGAGGCCCGCTGCCCCTCCCGCGCAACCCAGGCCCCAGATAGGCGTGCGGCGCACATCCGGCCGTAGGCCCATGATATTGATCAGCCGGGCATCGATGGAGGGCGTGGCCAGCCCGGTGGTGTTCACGTAGATGATGTAGTCGACCTCCGCCGGCACCAATCCGGCCTTGGTCAGTGCCTTGCCGGCCGCCTCCGCCGAAAGTCGCGTCGCCTCGCGGGCATACATGGCGCTCCTCTCGGCCAGATCGTGGTCAGCGAAGAACCACTCCTGAGGCGCCGCGAAGTAGCGGGTCTGAATGCCGGCGTTCGTGAACAGGGGCAGCATGCGTTCGAGATCGGGGATACGCTCGGCGAACATCTGGCGCGCGAACGCCACCGTCAACTCCAGGTCGACTCGGGTCGAGGGAACAGCCGTTGCGACGGCCCGGATCTTGGGCATGGGTCCTCCTGGAACTGGAAGGAGACGTTCCTTCCGATCGTCAATCAGACTTCGAGTCCGCCGACCGCGTGCGCTGCCGGTTCGGCAATCTTGCACGCCACGATCATGATCTCGATCTCGTCCAGATCGAGGGGCCTTCTGCCCCAGTTCCCTGCGGTTCCGCCCCACATGTCGAGCACAGACATACCCGTGAGGCGGAAGAGCAGAGTGAGCTCCGTCGGTAGGAAGGCCCGTTCCCGAACCGCCACGGCAGGCAGTCCTGCTCGCGGCGGGCAATTCGACATTTCGACCATGGTCAGGTGCCCGCAAGTCTCCCGAAGCAGTCAGCGATGTTGACCACCCGCGGCATCGATCGTCTCCTTTCGGCGAGCGGTTGTCCGGCTTCCTTACCGGTCCATGTCCGGCCGCCTGTCGTCAGCTTCAGAAGCGGACGCGGATCGCCGGGCGGGAATTCGCTCATGAGCAACCCTCAACGTAGCTGACCTCGGGCTCGCGGCCGGCGCGAAACGTGGTAACAACGGCGCCGTCGGTCTCGAACAGGAGCTTCAAGCCCTTGGGACCGGCGACGACGAGGTAATGTCCTTGGGTGTACTTGTGCGGCAGGATAGAAACTCGCCTGTCATAGGCGGCTTGGACTTCGTTCTCGGTACTCCCGATCCCGACGTTCTTTGCGGTACGAATAGATGGGTCGACGACCTCGTAACGCACCAGCCGATCCTGGTTCATCATGAAGCGCACGCCGGTTGGCTGGCCCTCGATGGAAAGGTAGTAGCAGGATCGCTCTTCCGATGGAACCGGGGAGACTGGGGCTGGCTCGGCCCCCAGCGCTACCCTGATTTCCTCTTGTGACATACCGATTTCTACAGCGCCAATGCGGCCGAAGTCGCCTCGGAGCGAGCCCGCCGATATCTCGCTGCTCGAGCGACACCCAACGACAAGAAGAAACAGCGCAGCAACTACGGGTCGTCGCATACTCCCTCCTCTCGTGCGGCCGGTCCGCCGCGACCGCAATGACCGGCCGCCCGCAAAGCCGGATTCTACTCCCCGGGAGCGGACGCCGGCGGCAACGCCCGGTCGGGCGACCCTGCCAACCCTCCGATTCGCCTGACGTAGTGCCGTCACGTGGCCATCTTGAGCGCAGCGAGCGTCCGCGCCGCAGCGAGGTCGCCTGCGCTCGAGACAACGAGGCGGATGCCCCGACCCTCGGCGTAGCGGGGTGCGCCGTCGATCAGGATGAGGACCGATTTTGGCAAACCCGAATCATGCGCGGCCTTCGCCGCCTTCTCGCCCAAGACGACGCCTAGCAGGAAGCCTCCAGGCTGCGGCGTCATGTAAAGCACGATCCGCTCGCGGCGCTTGAGCCGCAGCGACCAGCCGTACTTGGCACCGGAGAAATTCCAGAGTTGCGTGACCGGCGGGTAGGCCCCCTCCACGTGCGCAACCAGCTCATCCCAGAGCCCGGCGGAATCGCCGAGAACCGCTTCGAGCTCACCAGGCTTGGGCGGACGAGACTTGTCATCGAATGCGCTCAAGGCCATGCGGCCTCCCCGTCAAGCGCGTTTCCAAAACTGGCCGAGCTTGACGTTCCGATGGGCCCGGCGCATCAGCTACCGCAGATGCTTCTCGAGGAACGCGAGCGTCCTCCCCCACGCGAGCTTGGCCGCGTCCGCGTCATACCGCGGCGTTGTGTCGTTGTTGAAGCCGTGCAGCGTACCGGGATACAGGAAGCGCTCGTACTTGACCTTCGCTGCCTTGAGAGCCCGCTCGAACTCCGGCCAGCTGGCGTTGATGCGCTCGTCCTTCTCCGCGGAGTGCACAATCAGCGGTGCTTTGATCTTCGGCACGTCCTCCATGTCCGGGGGGGAACCGTAGAAGCAGACGGCGGCGGAGAGATCGCCGCCCAGACGCGTGGCCAGGTAGTTCACCATGCCTCCCCCGTAGCAGAAGCCCACCGCTCCCACCCTGCCCGTGCACTCCGGGCGCGCTTTCAGAAACGCTGCCGCGGCGGTGAAGTCTTCGCGGGTCCGGGCTTGATCGAGCTTCACGAACAGCTCGCGCGCCTTGTCTTCGTCGCCGGGGTAGCCACCCAGAGAGAAGAGGGCGTCGGGGGCGAAGGCGACAAAGCCATCGAGCGCGAGGCGCCGTGCGATGTCTTCGATATGCGGGTTGAGGCCGCGGTTCTCGTGGATCACGAGGACGCCCGGAAGCTTCCCTTTCGCCGCCGCCGGATTGACGAAGTACCCGCGGGCTCTGGCGTAGCCCTTCGGCGAGTCGTACTCCAGATGCTTCGCCTCGATCCGTTTGTCCTCGGCGCTAACCACCTGCGCGGCCGCAAAGTTCGGACTCAGCTGATCAAGCAGCATCATCGCCGTGACTCCACCGACGGCGAACCTGGCAGCCTTGTCGAGAAACGTGCGGCGGTCGATGGCCCCATGGACGTAGGCGTCGAACAGGACGAGCAATTCCTGATCGAAATCGTGTGCGGTCTTGCGGGGCATGGGTGCGATCCTCCAATTAGCTCTTCAGATCATACCCGACACGACCCGGACAGGTGGGGCGTCGTCCGCCCTGAGCCGGAGTCCGTGAGTGAGTGCTTCCGGCCGCCCTTCAAAGCCGCAACCTACTCGCAGGAGCGGGCGGCCGCTGCAGTGGCTTGTTGCGCGGCCCTCTTTCAGGCTAGAAAGCGGAATCGCTCATCTGGGGTGGGGACCAGGCACTGCCGGGCGCCCGGAGTCAGCGCGAGTCGGTGTTTGGCCACAAACTCATAGACGGCATCGCGAAGCGAACGAGGCATCAGCCTCGCCACCCTGGCCGCTCGCCAGATTCCCCCCAGATAGGCCGCGACCTGCAGAGCTGCGGCGGAACGAGTGAGCACCAATTCTGAGCCCAGGTCCTGACCGGCGGGTACTACCCACAGGAGCGAATCCACATCGGCGATCTCGGGGTGACGCTGAACAACGCCACGGCCGAAATTACTATCGCGGGTGGCGAACCGCAGCAATTTCTTCCGGTCGTGCTTGAGAATGAGCCGCACGCTGCCAGCGCAAAAGCTGCAGGTGCCGTCATAGACTAAGACTGGGCCTTCGGGGTTGTAGTGAATCACAGAGTTCAAGGATACGGCACTGGCAAGGCGCCTGACGTACTGCCGGTCCGCCGCATCCGCGACGACCGGCCGCCTATCAAGGTCGCATTCTACTCGCCAGAAGCGGGGGGCTGCTGCGGCGGCTTGTTCGACGGCTTCGTACCTGGTGCGTTGCGCCGGGTCGGCCTAGCCCTAAGTCAACTACGAAGAGTCTTGCCCCGACTTCGGTTCGCGGCCCGTGGGGCGCAGCATCGCCTGCCACTCGGTAGCTCATGCCGGGAGTGCTTACGCCTCGGGTGTCACCCGTCCGGACTGGATGCGTTGACGACTACGGGCAGTCGCCCCGCCCACCTGTCCCACATTTCCGGATCAGTGGCGAGCTCGCACATGAAGTGCGCAACGTTCGCCATGTTGGTACTGACCGGCTTGAAGAGGTTGGTCACGAGGTTCTCGTGTAGCGAGTAGGCCGAAACATCACCCTCCAGGAGGGTGTCCGGGCGAACCACAACCCAATGCACGAGCGGATTGTCCAACCCTATCTCGCGAGAGAGGAAATCCGCGGCTCGCTGATTGTCTCTTGCCGGCGGGACTAACCCGCGGAGAACCCACAGAAATACCTTCTCCATCGTGCCTCGCCGCGGATCGGACGCACCGGGGTTATTGACTGAAACGCTGCTCATGAGGATGTACTTGACGGGTGTGTCTGGCTGCGACTCTTGAATCGCGTGACAGAGTCGCTCAGTGGCTCGCGTGACTAGATCACGCGGTGGACCAAGCACTCCCCTGACGCTGATGACATGGCCGAGACACGAAACGACTACATCGCAGCCACGAATTCGCGCGACGAGGTCTTCGCCGCCTAACGACAGGAGGTCGGCCTCGACAATCGTCAGTCGCGGATCATCCGTAATGTCCTTCGGGAGTCTGCGGGTCGACCGCACGATCGCGCGCACGCTGACTCCGCGCCGCAGAAGCTGTTCGAGGACGCGTCGACCAGTGCGTCCGGTGCCTCCGACGAGCAGAACCGTCTGTTGTCCGGACACAGGGAACCCCTTGTCTCGCTGATGGGTCGAACGCTCAAGCTACGCCGACGTGACCGCCGGAGGCGGGCGCCGTCGGCCGCAAACGCTAGCTAGGTGCCGTGGCTCGCCCCCACCACCTCCGGCGGCGCGGATCGGAGAAAGTGCCCTCGGACGTTCGAGAGAGACCTCCGGAGTATGCCACGCCACTCGCGCTTCAACACTAGAGCGTCAAGCGCGGCGCCCAACACAGGCACAGGCAGGCGGTACTCCAGCGTGTACGTGAATCTCGTCGATTGGCCCTGCGCTTCGAACAGCCAGTGCGTCCGATGCGGCAGACCACGTGTCCCGACCCCGGTCCAGCCCCGGCCCTCGACGAAATCATAGATCTCCGTCTCAACGATTGCTGGGAGACCCATGACTCTGACGCTGTAGCTGTAGCGCGCACCGCTACCACGGGTCATCTCGGATGTCGGCCGAACGCCGGACAGACCATCAAACCAGTCAGACCACCTCCGCCAGTCGGACGCATAGCCGAAGACCGCGTCCACCGGGGCGTCGACGATAACGCTTTCCTCGATCTTCGTCATCACGCCTCCAGCGCGGTCAGGCGCCTGACGGGTGAGTTCAGGCGCGCTGCCCGCCTGAACTCCGTTTAGGACTGCGAAGAATCGTCCCGGCGGGCAACGTCGCCTGCGACGACTGGTCCGGTGATTAGCATCCGCCCTTCTTCCCGCCCTTCTTCGGACCAGCGGGCGTATTTGTTCCTTTCCCTTTCCCTTTTCCTCCACCGTGCCCATCTTTCGGTCCCTGCCCCTTTGGGCCTTTCTTATCTTTGTTTGGCATAGGTATCACCTCCTTTCTTTGTGTTGTTATGATTTACTATCGTAGCCGAACGTGCTGCCGGTCCGCCGCGCCCGCGACGACCGGCGCCCTTCAAAGCCCTATCCTACTCCCCAGGAGCGGGCGGCGGCTGCAGCAGCCCGTTAGATCGAACCCTTGCGTCAGCGGCCCGGTGCACGGAACACCTCAGTCCCGTTCTCGTCTAGCAGGACTATCGATGACGTTGGCGCCCATTCCGGCTCCTGCCCCTTGGCCCCAAGGGAAAGCTGGTTGTTCTGTGAAGAGCCGAGAATCAGCCGGGGCGCGTCGTCATCGCGTAGTTCCAAGAAGCACGCGCGACGCTCGCGACGAACATCGACTTCCAGGGATGCAGAGGTCTCCGGCCAGAAAGTGACCTGCCCGGAGCTCACGTCGGGAGTCGCCTGAAGACTGACAGACGCCACGTACTTGCCCGCATCCAAACGCGAGTGCGCGCTCTCCCCAACGAGCGTTAGCTGAGAGTAGCCCGGGCCCGCGGAGAGCTCGGCGATCTCTCTCTGGATCTGCCGCGGTTGGCTGTCCGGGTAGCCCTTCAGCCGGATTCTAGGCTCCTGATTCTCGTCGACCACGATCAACTCACGGCAAGTCAGTGTGCTGGGTGGGCCAGCACTTCCCATCACAAACAATCCAGCAATCACCAGGCCCTGCAGAATAACCACGATCCAGAGCAGTCGAATCTGGCCTTCAACTCTGTTCATCTTGCCTCCAACATGCGGTCTAACGTGCTGCCGTTCAGCCGCGCCCGCGACACCCGACGCCTTTCAAAGCCCCATCCTACTCCCCAGGAGCGGGCGGCGGCTGCAGCGGCCCGTTATATGGTGCCCCGCGGCGCCTCAAGGATTCCGGACCAGCATGGCCTTGAGCTCAACTGTCCGGACATGACAGGCGTCCTCGCGAACCTCGATCTCGTCTCGCGACCATGGCGCATACCCGTCCTTGAGCACCAACACCGTGTAAGTACCACTGCGCTCGTATGCACCCTTCAGGCTTGGCAAGTACAGCGAATCCGGCATATCGCATCCCCACCAGCGCTCACTCATCTCCGACCACGACCCGGATATGAACCAAGCCGTAGCTCCACAGGCAGCAGGGGCGCCCGTTGCGGCATCACGAACCTCAATCGTGATGCCGGGAACATACTCATGAGTACAGACGACGCCATCCTCACCACAGCCGGCCAGCAGCACGCATACGAGCGCGGCAGCAATTGTGCGTGGTGCCTGAGCCAAGAGTCTCTGCATCGCCCCCCTGAATCTCATTTACGCTCCTGCCAAGATTGTCCACATAACGGCCCGGCAATGAACTGCCGGCCGCGGTGTACCCGGAAGTGACGACCGCCGCCCGCCGGCTTGTCAACCACCCGCCCCGGCGGCCGGCGGGCCAAAGCCGTGGCACGCTACCGACCGCGGCCGGTCAGCACCATTGCCTGGTTAGGCGGCATCTCACGCATCTGCTAGATACTCGACCTCCGCCTGATCTAGGGCAAGGCGGGCCGAGACAATTCGCGCATAGACCGACCATATCTTGTCTGCGTCGCGTGCTTTGGTCGCGTTGAGGAGGTCACCCTCGAGTTCGGCGACAGCAAGTCGTTTGTAGTAAAGCAGCGATTCCTTTAGATGTGCGAGGACGATCTTTCCGGTGAGGACGGGATGGTTGTTAGTGACGTTGGCATCCGGGAAGCGGGTACCGTGCTCGAGTTCGATCTGCAGGCCGTGGCGGAAATCCTCCAGGCCGACCTCACGGGCTTCGCCGCCGATCTCTTTGAGGATCGCTCGTGCTTCATCGGCAGACACTGTCAACTCTGTGACAGTGCTCCAATCCTTGATGCCAAGACTCTCGCACGCACGCCGAACCTCCTCCTTGGGCACCAAGGCTGAGGATGTCATAGAGTTCACTCCTTCGGGCCGCCTGACGTGCTGCCGGTCAGGCGCGCCCGCGACCACCGGCCGCCGTTCAAAGCCGCATTCTACTCCTCAGGAGCGGGCGGCGGCTGAAACGGCAGGTTGGGCTGCCGCGGGTTTCAAATTCCCCTTCAATACGAGAAGCCCTTGGGGGCCTGCAGTTTGTCCTTATCGTACATGTTGATGTACAGCTTCACGGGGACACCCAGGCCGTCATACGTGACTTCGTAAACGTCCAGGAAGCCAAGCCCCAGCTCACTCGCAGGCGTCGCAAAGGGGCAGCAGTGACCATTTCGTTCGAAACGAACTCGTTGGCCCTTCGGTCCACGGAGTGATTCAAGGAAGCGCTGTTCGTTGTCCGGACCCTGATCCTCTTCGAACCCCCCTACCTTGATTGGGTTCTCCTCCGTGTAGCCATACGTCGGGTCAACGGTTACTACCTGACGGTCAGCACCCGAACCGCATCCAAAGACAAGAGGCATGAAAGCGACGATGAACAACCGCTCAGGTAGTGCGCGCATGAATCTTGTCCCTCCGACGCCACACCCTCACTCAATAACCAGCCTTCACAGCCTACCGCATGGCATCAGCGGCGGTGCGTAGCGGCGCCCGCTGCGTGCCACTGTTAGGCATCACCTTCCATTGGGCCGGTCGGAATGCAACTTATGCATCTCACGCCGCGCGTTCTCCAGCCTACCGTGGTAGATGCTCCGTTCAAGCCGTTGACCGAACTCCATCACAAGTTGGACTTCTCCACTTCGGGTCCCGCCCCAGGCAGAGTCGATGAATGAGGCCGCAAGATCCTCATGCCCTGAGTAGAGCAACTCGAGAGCCCGGCTGAAAACCGCGTCGTACGGTTCCATCTGTGTCTGCCACCCCGGGTCGGTCCTGATTCGGTCGGCGTCAGAGATGACTTCTGCTGCCGTAGGCTGCAACGTCGCGGTGAGCTCCACCGACGGATGCAGTCGATCCCCCGCCCAGTCCAGCGCCACGCGAACTGACGGGGATCCACCAAACGACCTGGGCCAGTAGGCGAACGCTCCGTCCACCACCTGTACCTCCAATGCTGTGTCGTCGTCCATCTGGCGAAAGATCGGTTCGACGTCTCCGCCCGTCACTTCCGCAAGAACACGAAACTCCTCCCCAAGGGAGAGTACCCATGCCACGAAGCAACAGTGAGCTCCACCGCTCCAGCCGAAAACGACGAGATCCGGAATGCCGTCACCCGAGATGTCGGTCCCGGGGGAAATAGACACTCTGGGGTCCTGAACCGGTCCCGACAGGCGCAACCGGAGGAAGTTATCTATACGGAAGAGGCTTCTGCCCCCGGCCCGGACGACTAAGACGTCGTGAGCGTCTATCGAGTCCGCGGTCACCTGAACCAGGTAGGGACCGATATGAGTATCGCCTTGCACAGTGGCGGTCGCCGGGGATGCCAGCAGAAGAACCAGAAGCGCTGCTATGAACACCAGATCACCGATCCTTAAATGCCCAACGTGCTGCCGGTCAGCCGCGCCCGCGACATACGGCACCCTTCAAAGCCCTATCCTATCCCTAGGAGCGGGCGGCGGCTGTAGCGGCCCGTTAGACACCCTCACCTGAGCGCCACACCGAGCGTCGCCGATACTTCATGAATCCCACTTAGGTCCCCTTGGAAGAACCCGCTCCCAGTCGGCTTAGCAAGATCCTCAGTCCACAGATAGCCCACGCCGACCTCCAGGCTCAGCCTCTCCGTGAGAGCAACGGGTGCGAGCACTGACGCGAGGATCCCCGCCGCCCACTGCGTCTCCCTGCCCGAGTAGTTCTCTCCCCACATGTTGCCCGTCTGCTCGATGGACTGCTGCACATACACAACCGCTGGCACGACCTCCAGGTAGAGGGAACCACTCCTGCGGGATCGATCACCAACGTGGGCGCGGACCCCGACGCCAACCGGATATGCAGAGGTCCTAATCTGAAACTCCCCACACTCAAGTTCGCAGTCGCGCTCACCCGCGACCCGCCAGTACTGCGCCGCGATCACCAGTCGAAGGGCCCCCTCCGCCCCTGGGGTCCAGAGGAGTCCCCCTGCGACAACTGGCCCCTTCCCTGGAGCATCCCATCCCTTCTCGGATTCTAGGGTGAGCGCGGGTCCGACCATGCCGCGCATGGAGAGCTCACTCGCCCCACAGGCCGCCGGGAGCCCCAGCAAGGTCACTACTGCAACGAGCGCAAATCGCATGTGTTCTGCCCTCAAGCCCCAACCGTGTGTCTAACGTGCTGCCGGTCAGCCGCGCCCGCGACATCCGGCACCCTTCAATACTCCCCAAGAGCGGGCGGCGGCGGCAGCGGCCCGTTAGGGGGAACTCCTATCCAACCCACACGCTCCACCCGGACCTGGGTGATCGTGACCGGACTGACTGGCCGGCCCTGATCGTCTTTCTCGGCCCGCGCGATTGCCTGCACAACAGGCATCCCGTTCACCACTTGGCCGAAGATCGTGTGCTTGTCGTTCAGGTGTGGGGTCGGAACCACCGTGATGAAGAACTGACTCCCGTTCGTGGTCGGACCTCTATTTGCCATCGCCAAGCGCCCTGGTTGGTCAAACCGAAGGGAGTCAGAGAACTCATCCGCGAAGGGATCGCCCCACATGCTCTCCCCCCCGCGCCCAGTAGCCGTTGGGTCACCCCCTTGTATCATGAACTGGTCGATGGTCCGGTGGAACGTCGTGCCATCATAGTAGCCACGGTCGGCGAGGGTCTTGAAGTTCTCGACGGCCAGGGGCGCTACATCGGGGAAGAACACTACCTCTATTGTGCCGAGCGTGGTGTGGAGGACGGCGACTTCCACCACGCGCGGTGTCTCTCCACCACAGGAGATGGCAAGCAATCCTACGAGACAAGAGAGAGCTCCGATCCACTTCATTTAGAATGCTCCGTCCGCCTAACGTCCAGCGCATAACCTGCGCGCGCTGCGCCTGCAGTCTATCGCGCCGGCCGCGCGCGTCAGGTTCATGCACTTGTTAGGTGCCCTCCGGACCATCTCAGGACTCTCCCTTGAGATCCTCCCGGAGCAAGCCGTATACGAAAGCATCGCTCCAGCGATCTCCTCGAAACATCGCCCGACGAAGCACCCCCTCGCGCCGGAAGCCAACGCTCTCCAGGATCCGCTGCGAGGCCACGTTCTCACAGTCTGTCACGGCCATGATGCGCTCGCCCGGTTGACTCTCGTATAAGTACCGCACCAAGATCCCGAGGGCCTCCTTCGCGTAGCCCTTCCCGCGAGCCCGCGGGTCGGCCACTGCGAAACCCACCTCGGGAACTGGCAGATCCGTGTCCGGGAACGGCAAGGGGCGGTACCGCACAATCCCAATCGGGCGCTTGCCGTCTACCACCTCGATGATCAGAACGGCTGAGTCCCGGCTGAGAAGCCCTGTCTTCCGGTAGGCTTCTTTGAGCTCAGATAGCAACTCCACCTGGAATCGCTGGTGCGGCCCGAAGAGAGCGCCCCTGTCTTGCGCCCACATCTCTATCTGCTTCCAGTCGTCATCCGTGACCCTTCGCAGAGTCACCCTCTTACCGTTCAGCATCGTTCTCTCCGACGCAGGTCATCAGTGGCTGCCTGTCTGATTCGCATCCTATGCGCCTAACGTGCTGCCGGTCAGCCGCGCCCGCGACATCCGGCACCCTTCAAGGCCGCATCTTACTCCCCAAGAGCGGGCGGCAGCTGCAGCGGCCCGTTAGGGCTCTCACCCAGACCCTTGCCGGCGAGCGCATCGAGATACGCTTGCGCACGTTCCCGAATAGCCGAATACGGATCGCCTTTGGTGCCAGGCAATTGAACTAGCAAGGTGAGAATCTCGCGATCTGTTTGGACCACATAGTTCCCCAGAAGAGCTTCTGCCGCCGGGACGCCAAGGGCCGGATATGGCACGCGGGGATAGAGCCATTGAGGAATGCGAAGCAGCGCATCCCTGGCCACATCGGAGTCCCGGGCAAGCAGGGGCAAATAGGATTGCCAAAACCAGATGTCGGCCTTATCAACTGCCTTCAAGCCGATCCACAGCGGTTCCTCGCCGAGGACACTGTCTGCCCCAGTCACATCGAAGTACTGTGCACTGTCCGGCGCGAAGCCTGCGTTGTAGTCCCGTACCAGGAGCCAGCCTGTTTTCGCGGCCACGCGCAACCCGAGGACCGAACTGCTGATGCACCCTGAGGGACAGTCCATGCCCGGCCCGTACGAGGCGCCGAACACTTCGACGCTGCCCTGGATGAATAGCTGGTAAGAAGCGTGGTAGAGCGGCAAACCGGCGGAATCGATGAAGGCCTGCGCAGCGGAAGAGGGGGCGGGAAGGGGTGTGGGTGTTGGACGAGTGGAGCGTCCAAGATCCAAACATGATGTGCACAGGATCCCGGTACACAGCACCCCGATCTTCAGGTGTCGTGAGAAGTGCGCTTGCACAAGCAGACTCCTTGTAGCCCTAACGTGCTGCCGGTCAGCCGCGCCCGTGACGACCGGCACCTTTCAAAGCCCTATCCTACTCCCCGGGAGCGGGCTGCTGCAGCGGCCCGCTAGCTGCCCGTGAGCATGTCGTCCAGGATCTCCGCCGCAGCCCGGACAGCGGGCGTACACCGGGAGGCGAAGAGCCCTGCCGACTGGGCGGATGCCCGACCCTCAGGCGTGCGGATGTCGCAACCGATGATGTCGGGGCAGTCGATCGCGCCGACACGCTGCCGGAAGCGTTCGCTGAACTCGTCGACCGCCGATGCGACCGCGGCCCGACCCTCGCGCGTTGCACACGACTCGTCGCAGCGGGCGAGGCCGAGGGCGATAATCGCGCCGGTGGCTGCACCGCACACCTCGCCAATTCGCATGCCGGCGGCGAACCCGGCAGAGAGACAGACGGCCTGGCCGGGATCAAGCCCCAGCGACGGCGCAAAGGCCCCGAGCACCGCTTGCGAGCAGGCCCGACCCTCCCCGAACTGACGCAGTGCGTCATCTACTCTGCCCATCCGGCTCCCCCTCTGGTGCAGCTAACGTGCTGCCGGTCAGCGGCGAGCGGGCTTGGCGCGGGTTGTGCCCCGCACGGCCCGTGACAGGCCCGACCCGCCGCTGCAACGGCTAGTTAGAAGACCCGTATTGCTCAGCCTGCATTCTCCTGATTCCCTCGGCATCCCTCGCCGGCTAGCGGAATCCGCCATCACCCGGGCGGAAGCCTATACCATCACGGGTCAGTCCCACTCCAACATCTGCGCGGCAGACATTGGAGTTCGCAAGGTCCTCATCCAACCACGCGGATCTCGCGCGGCATGTCGCTCAGGCAGTCGGTGCCACTTTCGGTGACCACCACATTATCTTCTATGCGTACACCGTTGCGGCCCGGGAGGTAGATGCCCGGCTCCACGGTGTAGGCCATGCCCGGCTCAAGCAGCTGCAGGTTGTCCCCGCGCATGAATGGCTCCTCATGGCCCTCCATGCCGATGCCATGGCCAGTGCGGTGCGTGAAGTATTTGCCATATCCGGATTGCTCGATCACGCTGCGCGCGGCCTTGTCCACCTCGGCACAGGGAATGCCCGGCCGACCGGCGGCGCGTCCCGCCGCGTTGGCCTCCTGTACGATCCTGTGGATCTTCTGAAACTCAGCATCCACTTCCCCGACGGCAAAGGTGCGAGTCAGGTCCGAAATGTAGTCGTCATACGCCGCGCCCCAGTCCACCACCAGCATGTCGCCCGCCTGCAGTTTGCGGTCTGTGGGAGAAGCGTGCGCGGTGGCGGAGTTTGGCCCGGAGGATACGATGGGCGCAAAGGGAAACTCCGGGGCGGAGCCGTTCTTCAGCAATTGCACGACCAGTTCGGAAGCCAGTTCGCGCTCGGTCATGCCGATTTTGATCAGTGGGATGGCGGCCTCGAGCGCGTTCTGCGCGATGTGCACTGCACGGCGCATCAACTCGACCTCGGCTTGATCCTTCTTCAATCTCAGTGCGGAAAGGACGAGGCTTGCATCCGGGAGCTCTGCCTCGGGCGCACCAGCCTTGACATGGCCGAACTCCAGCAGGCGCAACTGGCGCGGCTCCACGCCTATGCGCTTTCCATTCAGCCCCAGCATCTGCGCCGCCTTGCGGAAGGCATTCCCCCATTCCGAGGGTGTCTCGCCGAAGGCCACGGCCTGCAGCTTGTAGGTCAGGTGATCGAGCTTGGGCAGTTCCAGTTCGGGCAGCACCAACACCGGGTCCTGTCCGGGAGCAACAAACAAGACAACCGGCCTTTCCATCAAGTGAAAGTGAAGCCCAGTCAGGTAGGTCAGTGTGGGGCTGGGATTCAGGATCACGGCATCCAGGTCTGAGGCCCGCAGAGAAGCACACAGCCTTTCGAGTCGCGCCTGGGTCATGTGGGAACCTCCTGCAACATTCCATTCGTCCTTCTAACGGGTTGCCGGTCAGCCGCGCCCGCGACTGCCGACTCACCTTCAAAGCCCTATCCTACCCCAGGAGCGGGCGGCGGCTGCAGCGTCCCGTTGGGCACTGGCCTCATCTCTGCTCGCCTGGACTGCAAGATTGGCTTTGACCACGGCTGCAACGGACTGCGCCGTGATCCCACGACGCTGGCAGTACGCTGACTGGAGCGAGGCGCCCAGAAGTACACTGCCATGAGCGTCCGATTTCGGCCACCTCCGGACATTCCCGTCGAATTCTCGATCTGGAGGCGGGCTTGCTTCGAGCAGCTTCCGCGGCATGCCGGTGCCGTGCCGATGATATGGCCCGCCGAAGCGTTTTCGGCTCCGCTGCCCGAGGCTTCCGAGCTAACGGGTTGCCACTGCCAAGAGTGCCGTTGCTGGGAAGTAGATCCCGTCCCCGCGCTGATGCCGACGTGCCTTCTCGGCGAGCGCTGTTCGTACCCGCTCGACCTGGAGAGCGTCCAACGCATCAAGCGCGCGCCTGAATCCGGTGCCGCGAGCCTGACGCCAGTACTCCTCGACATCTGCGTAGCGAAATAGCTGCGAGTCTGCTCGTACGTCCACGTTGGTGAAACCGGCACGCGTCAGGAGCTGCAAGAGTACATCGGGTTCGCTGATCCAGCCCGGCGGTTCGGGTGCCTTCATACCCAATTCGACGAAGATCTCTTTGAACTCACCGGCCTGATCAATACGCCAGGTTGACAGGGCTAGCCGGCCACCCGGTTTCAAGACGCGCCGGAATTCTGCCATTGCGCGATCCTGATCGGGAAAGAACATAATGCCGAATCCGCACAGCACACGGTCGAACGCTTCGTCGGGAAATTCGAGAAGCTCGGCGTCCATGACTCGAACTTGGGCCTTCATGCCCCTTCGAACCGCTTCCTCGTTTACGGCTCGTGCCATTTCCTCCGCAAGGTCGATTCCGACTATGTAGCCTGTCGGCCCAACCAGTTCGGCTGCAGGAAACAGGACGGCGCCGCGGCCGCTCGCGATATCCAGCACGCGCTGTCCCAGTTCGATGCCTGCCACAGCCGCAAGACGCCGGCCGAAATGCGCAAAGCAACCGGGTCCGAAGTCGTACTCGGCGACGATTGCGTTGAACTGCGCTTTGGTCCGGGCCTTGCGCCCTGTTTGGTCGTCGTTCACGTGGGCCTCCCTGGTACCTCCCCGTAAGATCCTACCCTTAGCTTAGAGATCAGGCTTTGCTCGTGTCGGCTTGGATGGGCTCTCGCGCCGTCATCGACAGTCAGCGACGAGTCGCAAGCAGCCAGTATGGGCGCTGACCCTTCTTGGTGCTGCGATCGTACCGCCGAGCGATTCAAGCTCAGCGGCGAGGAGGAAGGAGCGCAGTGACTGACGACGAGTCCGGTGCAGCGCGTTGTTAGGCGGTGACCAGAGTCAAGTGCCGGGCCTGAGCTCACGGTTGCCTGACTATATCGACTGAGATCTCCACCGCCGGCGTCGTTCCTCTATTCTCAAGCCAGTGCGTGGTGTTCTTATCCTCAGGCCAGCCCACTCCCGGCCCATACTCCTTAGCCACTCCATTTCGATGATCAGTGATCGTTCCTTGCAGTATGTAGACCATGCCCGGCCTGTCTTTATGGTCGTGAATCGGGCCGAAGACCCCACCAGGTTCGAAGGTCACGATTCGCATTCGAAGTTGGCGACCTGCCATGCCCTCGATTTCAAGGCCAAGGTCAAGCGCTGCCAATAGCTTCACCGTAACACCTTTCGTCTCAGGTGCCGCCTGCTCGTCTTCTGATCGTGGTCTCCTTTCTGTACGTTTTGGCCGCCTAACGTCCGGCGCTTGAGCTGCCGGCTAGCGACGCAACGTGCCTCATCATACCTCCGGAGCCGGTCAGCTCTAAACGTCTGTTAGCCGATCAAGCGCTGGCGTTCGAGGATGCAGTCGAACTCGCGCCAGAACTGCTCGTATTCTCCACGGTCGAAGGCATCGCAAAACGACTTCCGCGGTGCCTGGAGAAAGAAGTCGCGCGCGCTCTCTGCGAAGGCGAGCACCTGAGACCGATACTCGGCCAGAGGCAGCAACGCGACTGCGTCAGAACGGCTGGCATCACGGTCTTCGTTGGTGGAGAGGTAAACGACGATTCCGTCGAGGCGCACCGAGCCACTCTCATGGCGCACCGACCAATCGATCCCTATTGGGCAGCCCATCATCAGCATGGTGATTCACTGATGCCGTAATCCTCGCTCCCGTCGGCCAGTCGCACACCGCCGATGGACAGCGCCAGGCTGCCGTGGGAACAGAGGTCCTGGGTCTCTCCATCGTCTCCGAGCCAGTGCTGGGAGATCCGGCTAGCGGCGTTTCCAACTGATCTCGACACCGTCTGCGGTGCCTAGCGCCGAACGTAGTAGCTGAAGAAGATGATCGGACGCGCGGCCGTCGGCGATCATGCCGATGGTATCCTGGTTGATGTAGTAGTCTTGGTCCTTGCTGGACTCCTCCTCGAGCGCATCCACGAGAAGTTGCAGCTCAGACTCAGTAATCGAGCCGAGGAGTCTGTTCGTTTCATTGTCGTAGAGATCGATCATCTGGGCGCTCCTCCCGGTTAGACGATGCTCTCGGTGTTCTGGCTAACGTGTTGCCGGTCAGCCGCGCCCGCGACGACCGGCCACCTTTCAATGCTGCATTCTACTCCCCAGGAGCGGACGGCGGCTGCAGCGGCCTGTTAGACCGGCCCCGCTATGAAGGAACCGTCACCACGGTGTCGAGAACTGTCGCCACATGGGTCAACTCCCCAGAATGACAGTCTCGGACCACATGCTCCAGAAGGACCCGATGCTCACCAGGCGGAACCCCAGTGATCGTCCCCCGGTACCGGCTGTGGACGTTCCGGATGCAGATTACCGGGCAACGGTTGATCTCTACATCCACCACGATGCTCGGGACCTCCGGCCCGAGGAGCCTGCCTTGCATTGTGTAGCTGCAACCGGTGTAGAAACCAACCAGATCGATGCGACCGGACCCTATGACCTGGACATAAGCTGCGGAGTCCGGCAGTGTGAGAGTCTCTTCGACCACAAACGCCAGACTCATCTCGTCCTGCCCCCGAGGGCTCACGTCCTCATCGCAGCTCACCACCCCCATCGCCAAAACCATGACTACCGCAAGGACGTTGCGCATTTGCGTCCCCCAAGCCCTATCCCCACCATCATCAACGGTCCAACGTGCTGCCGGTCAGCCGCGCCCGCGACGACCGGCACCTTTCAAAGCCCTATCCTACTCCCCGGGAGCGGGCGGCGGCTGCAACGGCCCGTCAGGTTGCCCTCGTTCTAAGCAGCGAGCCGCAAGGGTGCAAATTCAGCGCGGGTCAACTTCGGCAACCCAAGGCTAGCCAGCACCCGGTTGATGGCTGAGAGCGGGGTCGAAGACGGGGCCGTGATCTCAATCCCGAGTGGCTTCCCACCTCTGGAGAAATCAACGACAAGACCCGGCTCGAATCGCTGAGTCCTGTAGCTTCGCTGGCCCGGCCGGCGTGGGAGGTAGTAATAGGCCGCAAGGGGTTTACCGTGGCGAAAAGTGACTTCCAAGTAAGTCTGGCTCATGAGTCTGCTTCCGCAGGATAGGCGGTGATCACGACAAGTATTCTACCACCTTCATCGGGCTCCACGATGATCTCCCAATCGGCCTTCCGAAATCGGGTCGCAGCAACCCACCGGCCCGGCACTACGTCCGCCCGAATGGCCATCGCCCGCGAGAGCATGGTTCGGAGATCCACTTCAGTAAATCTCCGATCTTCCATGCGCTTCCATAGGTGGGGGCTGAGCTCGAGTTCCCAGTCCCACCATTCAGGCCAAATTCGAGGATCCAGCGCTAACCTCCCCGTCTGTCAACCTAACGTGCTGCCGGTCCGCCGCGCCCGCGACGACCGGCGCCCTTCAAAGCCCTATCCTACTCCCCAGGAGCGGGTGGCGGCTGCAGCGGCCCGTTAGGTTCCGCCCCTCATCGAGACTCATAGCGTGACGGGGAGTGAAACCTCAATCGAATGGTGTTCCCATTCCGGGCCCACGCCCGACCAGTACCAGAGGCCAGCTGTAGCTACATACTGACCCGGGGATTCAAGACATAGCTGAAACAACGATGCCCTCCCAACACTCCCATCAGGTCTGAACTCGAGAATCTCCTCCCAGCATGGGCAGAGAGGTCTCGGCTGCCAGCAGATTGCTCCCTCCTCGCCGTGCAGCCCGAGACCTGGTGCCGGACATCCACAACCTCCCGCATCGTAACGGAGGAGCTGAGCGCTTTCGTTGGACGCGACGACCTCCAGATAGATCAAGGTACCTTGGCGAGATACCGAAAGAGCCAGGCGGACATTCGAATCGGAGAACGAGGTATCAGCGATTGCGGTGAAGCCGACGGGCCCTGGTTGTGTAACTTTGTCCTCAGCACAGCCGAGTAGAGCAAGGAGTGACACGAGACAAATCAGTCTGACCATGTCGATTTCCCCCAGCCCGGGAACCGTGAACCTAACGTGCTGCCGGTCAGCCGTGCCCGCGACGACCGACACCTTTTAAGGCCCTATCCTACTCCCCGGGAGCGGGCGGCGGCTGAAGCGGCCCGTTAGCTTGTTTACCACATGGTTACCGGTCGTTCCCATCAAAGCTGAGTCGGAAGTCTTCATCTGGCTCCCAGTTCGCTCGTTCCCACACGACGCCGTTCCACGACCACTTGCCATCGGCCGGCTCGATCTGGACCTGGAAGCGATCGCTTCCCTCCCCCATCTCCTTCAGCGCAGCTACGAAGAGATCACCCAGGACAAACTCCACCCTTGCGTGCTCGATTGGCCCGGCCCAAAGCGAGGCTGCGGTAGCCAGGTACTCAAAGTAGCGCGTCCAATGATCACCATCCGCGCCGCCTGACCACTCCGCGAGATACGAGACTCTCAGGGTGGCTTCCTCTCGTGGCCCCAGCTCGATCGTCCACACGGGTAGGGAATCCACCGGCACTCCGAAGAACGGAACCCATTTCGCGGAGTCTGCCGGAGCGATTCCTACGGGAAGATCAGCCCCTTTCAACTGTGCTGTGAACTTCGCTCTCCTGTACTGATCCGCGACGACTCCGGGGAAACGTCCGGGAATGTTGGTCACGAATGACATCTCGAACGTAACTGCCTGGTCCGTGAGATTCCGGAGCCCGTAGATGCAGACGACGGAGCCTGGATCGTACTCGTATCCCTGCGGCGGCAGAGTCGCAGTAATGTGTTCATAGACCAATTGCACCGCAGGGCTCTCTAGCGGGAAAATGGCCCCAGCATCTCTTCCGATCTCGGGCCCATTCGCACGCGCTAGACGCACTGGGGATAGGAGCGCAACGAGTACCCCGCAAGAAGCCCACAACGCCAGCCGCTCAAATCGCAGTCTCATAAACCCCTCACCCAGCAAGCTAACGTGCCGCCGGTCAGCCGCGCCCGCGACCACCAGCGCCCTCCAAAGCCGTATCCTACTCCCCAGGAGCGGGCGGCGGCTGCAGCGGCCCGTTAGACTGTGGTCTAGAAGTAGACACTGACTCCAAACCTCACCGGGCGATCATCCACTCGCCACCCGTCAAGTTCAGAGTTCCGCAGCGCTCGCCCCAACTCTGTCAGGTAATTGTCCTCGGTCGATTGGGAGACATATTCCAGCGCAAGCCCGTACTCCGCGTGTATCCCGACGAACTTCGCGGGGAACCACTCCACGCCCAGCGAGTTGAGGAGGCCAAGCGACCACTGGTGTCTGGTACGCCTACTCTCCCTACCGTCCGCTGAATACCCGGACTCGTCGCGATTCGTCCGATAGGAAGGTCCGGTCCCCCAGTAGAGACTCAACCCATTGATGGGTCGCGAGTAGTACAGGTACTGGAGTTCAATCCCAAGACCGGCTGCGTCCCGATCGGTATCCTCACTGGCCGTTGTGTCCGGATCGGACCACTGGGATACCCCATCGAGACTCTCCAGCGATCCGCTGAGCCCGCCGCGTAATGCCGAACGCGAGGAGAAGTGGCGTTTCATGGACATGATGCCGCCGCTGAACGAATTCAAGGTGAAGTCAGACGTGATTCCGAACTGAATGGCCCACGCACCCTTCTGCAGGGGATCGGCCCGTCCTGGGTCTTCAGCGACGCACTCCGTTGGGGCAACCAGCAGAGAGAAGATCATCACGTGAGTACCTAGCACGGCCAGCAGAACCCGCTGCATGTTCACTCTGAATCCTCCAATCTGTCTAACGTGCTGCCGGTCAGCCGCGCCCGCGACCACCGGAGCCTTTCAAAGCCCTATCCTACTCCCAGGAGCAGGCGGCGGCTGTAGCGGCCCGGTAGGTTGAATCTCAGTAGTTCGCACCCCAGGTGATGTCAAAAGTCACCGCGATCACCGTGTCTGGCGACACGGTGAAGGGACACAAAGCACCCGAGGACAAACGATTCGCATACAGGGCCGTGTCCTCTACCGAGAACAGACTGTACTTACCTGGCGCAAGCGCAGCCTGGAAGAAGCCATCTGCGTCTGACCAGACCCTAGCCACTTCCGGCGTCCGTACTTCCGAGAAGAAGGGCCCCACCCCCTCAACTTGATCTGGCCGGGTGAGCGCATGGATCCGCATCTCCCGGCCGACAGGAGTGATCGTGCCTGACAGGCAGTGCGGCATGAAATCACCTTCCCAAAAAGCAACAAGGCCCCAAACCCCCTGGGAGACCGTGACCCGCTCTGGGTGCTTGGGTGGGAATGCGAGATCAGAGTGGCAAGGAGAAGTCGAGTCCCCACACCCCAAGACGGTGAAGGCCAGCAACACGAGAAACGTCTTTCCTACCATAGTCTTCAACCTAATGTTCGACATGAGCGGCACGGCCCGGCCTGCCGGGGCGTATCCGCTCGATGGAGAGGTTAGGCTTCACCACTGTGCCTCGCAAAGACGAAAACGTCCTCGGCACTCCATACGTGCCCCGACCAGGACGTGAAGCCCCTGAGCCACAAGACGCCCTCTATGCGTCGAAGATAGAACCCCTTAGGCGTAGTGTCGTCGTTGTCTAGTGGGGGCGACGCCACTGTGATGGAGCCAGAAGGCGCCTTGTTCTGCGTAGGCGCACAGCCGATCGAGCCCTCTGCTTGATGAAGGTAGGCAATCCGCAAGTGCGGCCCCAGCTCAAGAGGGCACTCGACCAGCCGACGTCGCATCGCTGCTTGAACAATGTCTTGGTAGATCCCTCCGCCTGAGAAGCCGAGCGCCGCAACCGAAACACAAGCGATCTCCACTGTCTTGCTTGTCGCCTTGGTGGTGAATCCAGGATGTTGGAACAGTTCGACTCCGATGGGATTGAGCATGACACCGTGCGAGTGCAGCGCTTCGAGCAACTCCCCCCTCCCCAAGCCACCGATTCGCACACGTGGCGGCACCTGCATTCGGACTGAATGAATTTGGACGTCATTCATCATTTCGAGATCCCCCGATCGTTCCGTGACGCCTAACGTGTTGCCGGTCAGCCGCGCTCGCGACATCCGGCACCCTTCAAAGCCCTATCCCACTCCCAGGAGCGGGCGGCGGCTGCAGCGGCTTGTTAGCCGGCGCCCCGAAGTCTCCGAATTGCCTCCCACGGATCCTGGCGTGCATGCATCCAATAGGTCTTGGAGTTCATTGAGGCGCTATAGCGCCCGCCTTGCTCGGATTCCAGCACGCATTCGCATGTGAAATCGGCACCATCGAGGTCAGCAAATTCGAGCCGGGCCGCCATGAGAATGGCCGGGCTGAAGCCCTCGCTGGCAAGGATCTCAAGGAATCTCGTCGACAGGATTGCGCTGCCACCGTGAGCGGCTGCGAGAGTGGACCGCTGCCTGCAACCGGATCATCGGCAAGGAGATTAACCGAGAGCTTCCGCTGGCCGGAAACGCTGAAGAACTCGACGACATGCGGAGTGAGAAAACCCAAACCGCTGACGGCGTGGTCCATTGTGTTATGGGCGACGCTCTGGAGCTTCTTCTGCTTCATAGCTCCATTCCTGTCCGGCTAACGTGTTGCCGGTCAGCCGCGCTCGCGACATCCGGCACCCTTCAAAGCCCTATCCCACTCCCAGGAGCGGGCGGCGGCTGCAGCGGCCCGTTAGGTGACCTTACACCCGGCGCGTACCGCACTCCGCCTCCAGGATGCACTCCACCTCATGCACGATGCCTTGAACAAGCACTTCCCACCGCCCTACCGTCTTCCGGTTCACCTGCGGGTCCTTTCGGCTCCTTCGACCGTGAGCGACGGCGTGACGCGCCCTATTGAGCCCCGCGTCCGGCTCATCGCCACGGCGAATATCAGACACGATGGTGTCGTAGCCATCCGCTACCATTGCGAGAGCGGATCGCGTCGTCTCAACCGTGCGCACGCGCACGCCCGCAGACTCAAGACACGCCATCTCCCACGAGTTCCATTCTGGATGGTCGTCGACCCACAGAACACAGGCGCCCTCGAGCAGATCGAGCGCGCGACTCAACCTTCGAAGCACCGGGGATTGGCCGACGAGTTCCTCGAGCGCGGCAGGGATTGCCTCGTCCTGCTAACGAGATCGGTGATGCCGCTGCGGCGACCCTTGAGTCGCGTTCGGTTCCGAGCCAAGACGGCTTGCGACGAGCTTGCGAATCCGCGACACGATGCCCGAGGTCGCCTGCGAGGTGACCTGCTTGGTCGCCTCAGCCAAGACCAAGCCGAGCCAGCTTGCTAGTGCAGCCTCCATCGTCGCTCCCCTAGTCTGTCCAACGTGCTGCCGGTCAGCCGCGCCCGCGACGACCGACACCTTTCAAAGCCCTATCCTACCCCCAGGAGCGGGCGGCGGCTGCAGCGGCTGGTTAGACGTCCTCTTTCGTTCTGATCATCTCTAAGATCCGTGCTAGAGCCTCCCGGCCCTAGATCGGCTGCCGACACTGCTCGTCCTTCTCAAATGGCCTGCCTAGCCTGATCCTGCTTCTCGGAGCAGGCGCAGAATCACCCCGATCTCTGGGCGGATCTTGCGACCAAGCAGGTGTTCCAGCATCTTCTCGCCTACCACGCCTACTTCGCTGTCTGCTGAGTCGCAGCGAGTGCGGGGGCTGCCACGTCGAGATTGAGTTCGACGCCCCCGAACATTCCTGCGGCCCAGTTGTACAGCACGGCGCCTAGTGTCCCAGTCAAGGCACCCAACGCAGCGTAGATGACCGGCATGACCAGCGCAAACCCAATACCAAAGATTCCCACCTCTGGGTCGACCAGACTCATGACAATGAAGATCGGTATGAAGATGACTCCCATGCACGCATAGAGCACACAGGAGAGCTTCGTCAATTGGCCTACTGAGACCCGAGAGATCCGGTATTCCATCGCCTCTCCCCTCCCTGTGTTGGATTCAGTGAGCGTCTAACGTGAATTGGACAGAACTCCTTAACTGGGTCGATATCCTTGTTCAGTATAGCCCCGCACCTGCGCGGGTGGATCCCTCGAAATCCCGGCGGTTCCCGGTCTGACCGCTTGCCGGTTAGCCTGCGCCGCCCGCCCATGTGGCGCGATAAACATGACAAGCACCGTCGGCATCGCGCGCCCCCTCACTTCCCCTCGTCCAGCGGACTCCGCACTCCCAGCCCCCCCCCCCCGGTTGAGAACATGCGTGTAGATCATGGTCGTGCTCACGTCGCGGTGCCCGAGCAACTCCTGAATCGTCCGGATGTCCTGCCCGGCCTCAAGAAGGTGCGTGGCAAACGAATGCCGGAGCGTGTGGCAGCTCGCGGGCTTCGCGATCCCCGCCTCCCGCGCCGCGTTGGGATGCTTCTGCGCAATCGCATCGGGGAGTTCCACCGTGCCCAGCCCGCCGCGAAGATCCGTCTCGTGGACGCCGCACCTGCGCAAGGTGTACCCGACCCATACAGGAGCGACGCCATGAGCCACGTCGTTCCCCGCAGTCGGCCCAGCAACTCGCGCACCTCTCGCCGAGTCAGCACCACCGGCAGTCGCTGCGGCCGCTTCGCGCGGATGGCACTTGCCATTGAAGATCACATAGCGACGGGGTAAGCCGGGCGGGGCCCCAAGTCTAGGCCCGGACGGCCCGAACGCGCACCCGCGGTCCATCGCCCAACGAGCCAGAGGAGCCCCTGCGCGCTCGGCCGTCCTCGGTCAACCCGCTCCATGTCAATGGGTTGGCCCCTCGACCCAAACAACCCGATGTCCCCGGTCCCCACAAGGGGTATAAAGAGGCACGTAGCCTCCGTAAACGAATCCCATCCCCCGGGCGACTCCTGCATTGATCGCCGGAAGCGCCGGGACGGGTAATCGGCGCGCGGCAGGGAGATGAGCGGATGAGTCAAGATGGACATCCCGACCTCGAGCTGGCGCGACGCGCGGCGAGCGGTGATGAAGAAGCCTGGCGGAACATCTACTCCGCCACCCACGAACGGCTCTTCGGACTGCTCGCCTATCACTTGGGCAATCGCGACGAAGCTCGGGACGTGCTCCAGGAAACCTACGTGAGCGCGGTCCAGGGCATCGATCGGTATCGCGGCGACGGCAGCCTCGAGTCATGGCTCGTCGGCATCGCCGTTCGCCGCGCCCAGGATTGGAAGCGCCGATTCCTCGGACGGTTCAAGCGCACCGACACGTTGGAGGGCGACCCGCCTCGTCGCGAGGGCCTTCCCCAGCCGAATCCAGAAGAGGGCATCCGGCTGCGGCAGGCCTTGGCCCGATTGCCCGAGCGGCAGCGCGGCGCGGTCCTCCTCCACGAATGGATGGGGTATTCCTTCCGCGAAGTAGGCGAAATCCTTGGCGTGAGCGAGGCCACCGCGCGCGTGCATGCGTTCCGCGGACGCGAATCGTTGCGCGCGCAGCTCGAGGCCCCCTCCGCCACCGTCGCCGCTTCGCAGCTTCAGGAGCAGAGACTATGAAAGAGATCTTCGATCGCCATCAGGACCGCATGACCGACGCCGAGGAGCGTCGCGTGCGCGAGGCCATGTTCACCGCCATCGACAAGCGACGCCCCGCGTGGCGTCGTTGGGCCATTCCCGGCGCCGCGCTGGCTGTCGCCAGCGCCGGCGTGTTCGTCGTCGTGCTTTCGCTGCGCGGCCCCGCGGAGAACGTGATCACCGACCGTTTTGCGCAGGAGCTCGCGCCGTCCGGCGACTTGACGCAGCCTCCGTCCGCGGAGCCCACGCTCGACGCGACCCGCGAACGCACGATGAGCGCAGTGGATGTGCCCGAGTCGGATGCTCACCCGGGTGATCAATCCGTGGTGACCGACCGCGAAGCCAATGCTCACCCGGGTGAGCAATCCGCAGCCAACGGCCTCGATCAGAATGCCGCGGCGGGCGCACGAGGGAACGAGCGCAAGGACGAGATCTCCGGCGGACTTTCCCCGGAAGCCAAGGCGGAGGCGCGGCGCCGCGCGATGGAGCCTCGGCCGGTGAAGGTCGCCATCGAGGAAGTGCCCGCAGCGTCCCGGCAAATGGCGGGCTCGGAGAACCTCAACAGCCTGCCGGTGGACTCGTTCGGCGAAGCCGTTGCCCTCAAGAGCGGTGTGGTGACCCAGGGTAACCAGGTTCACTCCCGTGGCGGACGGTCGGAAGAGGCGAGGGACCAGATGAAGGCCGTTCCCTACGTCGGAAACGCTCCGTCGGGCGCCCGTGAAGGAGTCCCGCTCACCGCCGAGTCCATCGCCCCCGGCAAGCCGATGCCGCCCCAAAGCTGGCCCATGGACGCCCTCCGCGACAAGAAGACCGACCAGGAGCGCTGGCCCAACTCGGTGGGTGGCACCGATCCCGTCAACGGTCAGGCCTACGACGCGATGTTCTTCCAGCACTATGGCGTGAACCCGTTCGTGGACCCGCAGGAGGATCGCTTCGCCACCTTCGCCATGGACGTGGACAACGCGTCCTATGCGGTCACGCGCTCCTATCTCGAGCGCGGCGATCTGCCGCCCGCGGAGGCAGTGCGCGTCGAGGAGTTCGTGAACGCGATCGGCCACAACTACGCGCCTCCCGGCCACGACGTCGTCGCCGATCGCAAGTGGGCCCCATCCGACCACGGAACCTTCGCCATCCATCTGGAGGCGGCGCCGTCCCCGTTCGGCGAGGGGCTCGTTCTCCTGCGCGTCGGGCTCAAGGGGCGCGAGATCGATGCGCGTGCGCGCAAGCCGGTGGTGCTCACGTTCGTGATCGACAGCTCGGGCTCCATGGAGCGCGAGGATCGGCTTGAGCTTGTGAAGCGGTCGCTCGGCATGCTGCTCGACCAGCTCGATCGTGACGACAAGGTCGGCATCGTGACCTACGGCACGAGCGCCCGCGTCGTCCTCCCCACCACGTCGGTTCGCTACCGGCGCGACATCGAAGACGCGATCGTCCGGCTCCAGGCGGGCGGCTCCACCAACGCCGAGGACGGCCTCCGTCAGGGCTACGCGATGGCCGCCCGCGCCTTCGAGCGCGGCGCCGTCAACCGCGTGATCCTCTGCTCGGACGGGGTGGCCAACACCGGCGCTACCGGTGCCGACGACATCCTGGCTGTGATCGAGCGCGAGGCGGGTCGCGGCATCGAGATGACCGCGATCGGCGTGGGGATGGGCAACTTCAACGACGTCCTCCTGGAGCAGCTCGCCGACAAGGGCGACGGCAACTACTTCTATGTCGATGACCCCGCCGAGGCCCGCCGCGTCTTCGTGGACAACCTGACCGGCACGCTGCAGACGATCGCGCGCGACGCCAAGGTCCAGGTGGAGTTCGACGCCGACAACGTGCGCCGCTACCGTCTCCTCGGATACGAGAACCGCGACGTGGCCGACCGCGACTTCCGCAACGACGCGGTGGACGCGGGTGAGGTGGGCGCGGGCCACGAAGTCACGGCGCTCTTCGAAGCCAAGATCGAGAAGGACGCGGGCGGCGATTTCGCCACCGTGCGCATCCGCTACCAGGACGCCGAGAGCGGGCGCGTGGTGGAGGAAGCGCGCACGATTCGCGTGAAGGACATCAAGCGTCGGATCGAGCAGGCCGACGCCAGCTTCCGCATGGACGCGGCGGCGGCGGAGTTCGCCGAGATCCTGCGCCACTCCTACTGGGCCAAGGACGGCGATCTCGGCAAGGTGATGGGTCTCGCGCGAAGCGCGGCCCACGCGATGGGCTCGCCGTCGGACGCGGAAGAGTTGGCCGGCCTGGTCGAGCGGGCGCGCGATCTGTGGGACCGTAACCAACCGCCCGTCTGGGGCGACGACTTCCGGCCCCGCTGGGAACCGGAAGACGACTACCCGCAGCAGAAGCGATGAATGAACGCGCGGGCGCGACGGGGCGCCCGCGTTTCAATACCGACCCCGGGTGGTTGCATCGCGAGGCGAAAAGAGCCATACTCGCGGCGACCCCCGGGGTTGATCGTTCCAGGGCTGGGGGACTCGATCGTGCCACGACAGATTCAGAAGATTCTCTTTGTCATATTGATCGTCGTTGCCGTCTCTCCTCTGCTCGGATTGCAGGATTCGGAATCCCCGCTGGCGCGCGCCCCCGGAACGATTAGCGGGACCGTGCGTGACGTGGATGGCATGCCCAAGCAGTATGCGCAGGTCACCGTCCTCGGAACCAAGCTGGCGGACACGACGAATCCCTTCGGCGAGTTCCGGATCGAGAACGTTCCCCCGGGTGAGCACCGCCTTCGCGTGAGCTTCCTCGGATACGCGCCGGCCGAGACGACCGTGGTGGTGAAGGGTGGCGCTGAAGCTGCAATCGCCTTCACCATCCGCACGACGATTGTCGCACCCCCACTCGTGACCGCGCGGAACGGGGTTGCCTCCTTCCGGATCGACAAGTGGGATTGGGTGCCGCTCCGCAGCATCCATCTCTTCCCGCGCCCCGAGCAGGTAGCGGGTTGGGACGCCTTCGCCGCAAGACTCCATCGAGAACTGGCCCCATCCGGAGGCAACCTCGTTCACTCTCCGTTCTGCGTGACCGCCGCGAGCGCCCTTCTCATGCGCGCCGCCCACGGTGAGACCGCACGAGAAATCGCGCAAGCACTTCAGACCAAACAGGACGGGGAGGAACTGCTCACCGGGCTAGGGTGGATAGGGTCCTTTCTAAGCCAGAGCACCACGGTCCTCGGAGACAGTTGGAACATGGCCAATGGCGCCTGGTTCGACCGCGCCGTCGCCCCGCACGGCGACTATGTCGAGTCGATCGGCTCCGATCCGGCGGATACAGTCGGCGTTCTGGACTTCCAAGGCGCCCCGGAAGAGGCCCGCACGGCCATCAACGACTGGGTCCGCAAGCAGACGGGAGACCGGATCCCTGACATCCTGGCCCCTGAAGCGGTCCATCGCGAGACCGCGATCGTTCTCGCCAGCGCCCTCTACCTGCACGCGCGTTGGCTCGATCCTTTCGGCAAGGGCGAGACCCGCGATGAGCCGTTCTGGGTCAACGGATCCGATCCCATCAGCGTGCCCACCATGCGATCGGCCTCGAAGATCTCCTATGGAAACGTCGCGGACGCGCAAGTCGTCCGCCTGGACTACCGGGGAAGCGACATCGGCATGGTCATCGTCCTTCCCGGGTCCCGAGATGGCCTCGCCGGTATCGAAAGACGTCTGGATGGCCCCTTGATCAAAGAGCTCCGAGAGGTTCTCAAGACCCGAGAGGTCGATCTCCGCCTGCCTCGCTGGAAAATGGAATCCCGTTGGGATCTCATTCCCGTCTTGCGCGCTCTTGGCGTCTCCAAGGTATTCGAAGAGGGTCGGTGCGATCTATCCCGGGCCATCGAGAGCGAGTATCTCGCGAAGCGGGTCTACGTGTCCTCAGCCGTCCACGCAGCGACGATAGAAGTCGACGAGGAAGGCGCCGAGGCCTCGGCGGCGACTGCGCATATTGCCACCATGAGTGCCATGGATTGGGAGGAACCGGTCTCCGTCCACATCGACCACCCCTTCCTCTGGTGGATCCAGGAGAACACGACCGGGACGATCCTGTTCATGGGTCGGGTCGTAGATCCGCGCGCCACCGCCTCAGCCTCAAGAGAAATGAGGTAGCCCGCAATGACGCGTACGCTTCACCTCGCACCATTCGCCGTACTCCTTCTCCTGGTCGCCGCGCCCGCGCCAGTCGCGCGTGCCCAAACTGGGCCGTCCGCGCGCCCCGCCGGCACTATCGCCGGGACCGTGCGAGGTGCGGAAGACGGTCGCCCCATACGCTTCGCCAACGTAATCCTGCTTGGCACGCGCCTTGGCGCGATGGCGGACACCACGGGGCAGTTCCGGATGGCGAACGTCCCACCCGGGTCATATGTGCTGCGGGCGACCTTTCTTGGCTACGCATCGGTTGAGACGCCCTGCGTCGTCGGCGAGGGCCGTGAAGCAACGATCGATTTCGCCCTCCGTTGCACACTTCCTCGACCCGATCCCCGATATGCCCAGCTCGGGATCGAGCCGATGCGCATCCGCTCGGATTCGCGGCCGCCTCTAGCACCAACCCCCGTTGTGAGTGACGAGTTTACCGCCCGTCTGCACCAGGAGCTGGCGCGCCACGGCGGCAACTCCATCCACTCCCCGCTCTGTGTCGCCGCCTCATGCGGTTTACTCCTGCGCGGTGCTCGGGGCGAAACGGCCGGTGAGATCATCGCTGTTCTGCACGCACAAGAGGGCGCGCCCCGTTTCTTGAGCACGCTGGACACGCTGCGAGCCTACCTGGATGTCATCACCTTCACGACTGGAGGCCAATGGCGACTGGCCAACGGCGCGTGGTTCGATGGAAAGCTGCGCCTGCGTGAGGGCTTCATGGAGTCGGCACGATCCATCCCGGCCGACACCGTAGCCGCTATCGATTTCAGTGGCGCGCCCGAGCAGGGCCGCAATGCTATCAATCGTTGGGCGCGCGACGGGACACGGGGACGGATCCCGGAACTGATCCCTGTGGGCTCTATCGATGTGAGCACGGCCCTCGTTCTCGCCAACACGGTCTTCTTCCGCTCGCGATGGCTCCACCCGTTCGCCGAAGGACTCACCGCCGATGAGACCTTCTGGGTCGGCCAGACCGATTCAACAAAGGTCCCCACCATGCAATCCACCATGGAGACTCTCTACGGAGAAACCGATGATGAGCAGGTGGTACGGCTCGACTACCGAGGCGGAAACATCGGGATGATGATCGTCCTTCCACGGGCGCGGGACGGCTTGACGGACCTGGAGCGCCGGCTTGACGCGCACGCGATTGCGGCTGTTCGAGGTTGCGCCGGGCCGAGCCGCGTGGAGTTGCATCTGCCCCGATGGAGAGCTGCATCCGAATGGGATCTTGTTCCAGTGCTTCAAGACATCGGCATCTCTCGCGCGTTCCGCCCTGGTGAGTGTGACTTGCTCGGTGCCATCGAGGATCCTATGGCTGCGGGGCAGCTCCACGTTTCTGGGGCGTTCCACGCTGCCGCGGTGGATGCATATGAGGAAGGCACCGAGGCCTCGGCGGCGACCGCGCATATTGCCACCGGGAGCACCATGGAATGGGAGGAGCCCGTCGTCGTCCGCGTCGACCACCCCTTCCTCTGGTGGATCCAGGAGAACACGACCGGGACGATCCTGTTCATGGGTCGCGTGGTGGACCCGTAACTGGCGGGAACCGCGGCTAGAAAACGGGAGTAAGATGCAGTGATGCACGATCCTGGACACCCGTTCAGCCCCTCGACCCCACTTCGGGAGGACGGCAAGATGTTGAAGCTCACGAAGCTCTTCGCCATCGGACTCTTCGCGGCAGCGGCGCTCTTGAGTTGCGTTTCTGACAATCCGTCCAAGCCGGGCGACCCGCTGCAGACGCGCCAGCTCCCGGTCGAGTACCAGGCCGAAGCGAGCGAGGTCGTCGCCGGTAACACCGCCTTCGCTCTCGATCTCTACCGCGAGCTGGGCGACGAGGAGGGCAACCTCTTCTTCTCGCCCTTCAGCATCTCGACCGCGTTTGCGATGCTCCACGCCGGCGCGCGGACGCAGACCGAGGCGGAGATCGCGCAGGTCTTCCACTTTCCGCTCGCCCAGGATCGCCTGCACCCGCTCTATCGCGAGCTGCTGGCCAGCATCGACCGCGGCATCGCATTCGAGGGCTATCGCCTCAACGTCGCCAATCGGTTGTGGGGCCAAGAGGGATTTCCATTTCTCTCCGACTATCTCGCGGTGACGCGCGACATGTACGGCGCGGAACTCCAACCCATGGACTTCGCGGGCGCCCCCGAGGCATGCCGCGGCACCATCAATGACTGGGTCGCGCAGAAGACAGAGGACCGCATCCAGAACCTCATGACTCCCGGCTCGATCAACGGGATGACACGCCTCGTGCTCACCAACGCCATCTATTTCAAGGGGACGTGGCTGACCCAGTTCGACGAGAAGAAGACGAGCAAGGTTCCGTTCCACGTCACACCGACCAGCACTGTGACCGTCGACATGATGACGGTGGAGGCGGAGTTCCTGTCGGGCCAGGCGGAAGGCGTCTCGATCCTGGAGCTGCCCTACAAGGGGAAGGATCTCTCCATGATCGTGCTCCTCCCCGAGACGACCGATGGCCTCAAGGCGCTCGAAGATCGCTTGACGGTGGAGAACCTGAACACCTGGCTCGCCGGTCTTGTCGAGCGGGAACAGTCGATCTACTTCCCGCGCTTCGAGACGACCAAGTTCTTCTCACTGAACGGCATGCTCGCCGACATGGGGATGCCGTCGGTCTTCGATCCGGTGGCTGCGGACCTCTCCGGCATCGACGGCGCGCGCGATCTCTTCGTGCAGACCGCGGTGCACAAGGCGTTCGTGAAGGTGAACGAGGAAGGCACCGAGGCGGCCGCGGCCACCGGCATCTCCGTGGGCGAGACCAGCATGCCGATGCCGTTCACGGCGGACCACCCGTTCCTCTTCCTGATCCGCGACAACGTGACCGGGAGCATCCTGTTCCTCGGCCGCGTGACGGATCCGACGGTGACGGGCTAGACGCCGGAATCGAGCCTGAACGCCAGAAACGGCGGCAACCCGGCGTCGATGATCTTGGCCTGCGCCTCGCGCACCGGATACTCCAGTCGCCGCAGCAACACGGTGTCCGCCTCGGAGTCGTACACCACGTATGCGCTTCGCGGATCACGGTCGCGCGGCTGACCGACGCTGCCGACGTTGATGAGGTAACGGCACTCGGCGCGCAGCGGCAGCGGGTCGCCATTCGGATAGCGCAGCGCTTCGACGTGACCGTCGGTATTCTCCACCACCACCGGCAGGTGCGAGTGCCCGATGAAGCAGAGCCGCTCGGTGAACGCCGCGAACTGCCGTTCCGCTTCATGGTACGAGAGCACGTACGTCCACTCTTCCGGAGCCAGCGGGCTCGCGTGCACCAGGAGCATCCCATCCAGCTCCTTGGTCAGGGGCAACTGCTCCAGGAATGCGCGCGACTCGGGCGAGAGCGCCTCCGAGGTCCAGTCCGCCGCCGCCCGCGCGTAGTCGTTGAACGCGAGCGTATCCAGCCGTCCCAGCGCGGCGTAGTCGTGGTTGCCGACGACAGTGAAGGCGCATGTCTCCTGCACCCGCTGCACGCATTCGTTGGGCTCGGGGCCATAGCCGACGATGTCGCCGAGGCACACCACGCGATCCACGTTCTGCGCGCGCAGGTCGTCGAGGACCACCTTGAGAGCGTCGAGGTTGGCGTGAATGTCGGAGATGATCCCCGTTCTCACTCCGCCTCCTTGCCGCGTTGCTCGCGAGCGACACGGTCCAGCACCCCGTTCACGAACCTTCCCGATTCGTTCGACCCGAAGCGCTTGGCGATTTCGATGGCCTCGTTGAGCAGCACCTGCACCGGCACCTCCGGAGCGAACAGCACCTCCGCAGTCGCCATGCGCAACACCGCGCGATCGATCACCGCTAGCCGCTTGAGATCCCACCGCGTGAGCGCCGCCGAGATCGTAGCGTCGATCTCCTTGCCGCGCTCCTCCACCAGCCACAGCAATCGACCCGCGTAGTCGCGCGCCTCGTCGGGCAACCCGGTGTCGGCCGCGACTTCGTCGCGAACCGCGCTCAAGGAATCGCCCACGACATCGGCCCGATAGAGCGCCTGCACGCACGCGATGCGCGCGCGTCGACGAGGGCCGTGGGTGGGGACGAGTCCCTTATGCGCCGGCGCGTCGTCGGTTCCGGTCACCCTTGCCGCCTTTCCGGGCCGCGGGGGCGCGCCGCTTGGCGGGCGCGGGAGCCGCCGGCTCGTGCTCGTGGTCGTGCTCGTGCTCGTGTACCACCGCTTCCGCCTCGCCGGGGCCGCGCCATCCCGAGAACGCCTCGCCGAGATTGGCCATTTCCACCGCCGCCTCGGCCGCGGTCCACCCGCGGTTGCCCATCTTGGCTCCGCAGCGCTCGGCCGCCTGCTCCATGGTATCCGCAGTCACGATGCCGAAGATCGTCGGCACGCCGGTGTCGCGTCCCACCGCGCCGATCGACCGCGTCACCTCCGCGGCGATCAGGTCGAAGTGCGGCGTGGCTCCGCGGATGAGCACGCCGAGCGCGAGGACCGCGTCGTAGTTGCCGCTCATCGCCGCCGCGCGCGCGCCCTGGGGCACCTCGAACGAACCCGGCACCCAGAAGAGATCGACGTCGTCCTCTTCCGCGCCCAACCGCTGAAGGCAATCCACCGCGCCGTCCACGATGTGGGTGACGAAGCTCTCGTTGAAGCGCGACGCCACGATGGCGAACCGCTTCCCCGAACCGTCCAAAGAGCCCTTGTACTCATTCATGTCCGTTTCTCCTTTCGGAATCGGGCGCGCCGCCCGGCGCCGCGGGGGCCCCGCCGAGATCGAGCAGATGCCCCATCTTGTCGCGCTTGGTGGCGAGATAGCGAAGGTTGGCGGGGTTCGTTCCCACCTCCAGCGGCACCCGCTCCGTGATGCGGATGCCGAACGTCTCCAGGCCGATGTGCTTGGCGGGATTATTGGTGAGGAGACGCACCTCCGTCACCCCCAGATCGCTGAGGATCTGCGCCGCCACGCCGTAGTGGCGCTCGTCGGGTTTGAACCCAAGATGCACGTTCGCCTCCACGGTGTCGAGTCCCTCGTCCTGTAGCGCGTACGTGAGGATCTTGTTGGCGAGCCCGATGCCGCGTCCTTCCTGCATCATATAGAGGAAGACACCCGCGCCCTCGGCCTCGATGCGCTCCAGCGCCTCGGTGACCTGCTCCCCGCAATCGCAGCGCAGCGACCCGAGGATATCGCCGGTCAGGCACGACGAGTGCAGCCGCACCAGTGCGGGGCCGTGCGCGGACGGGTCGCCCTTGACCAGCGCCAGGTGCTCGCGATCCTCCACCGAACTCTTGTAGAGATGTAGCTCGAAATCGCCGTAGCGTGTGGGGAGCTTGGTGGTCGTCATGCGCCGCACCAGCTTGTCCGTCTTGAAGCGGTGCTCGATGAGCTGCGCGATCGAGATCACCTTGAGACGGTGCTTGCGCGCGAAGCGGAAGAGATACGGGGGGCGGGCCATGGTGCCGTCCTCGTCGAGGATCTCGCACAGAGCGCCCACCGGCTGGAGCCCGGCGAGGTTCATGAGATCCACCACACCCTCGGTGTGGCCCGCGCGGCGCAGCACACCGCCCTGCACCGCGCTCAACGGGAACACGTGACCCGGACGCGCGAGATCCTCCGGACGGGTGTGCAGATCGGCCAGGGCGCGGATCGTGACCGCGCGGTCCTGCGCGCTGATCCCGGTCGTGGTGCCGCGCACGGCGTCCACGGAGACCGTGAAGGAGGTTCCCATCGGCGCCGTGTTCTGCCTCACCATCGAATCCAGGCCGAGCCGCGCCAGGCGATCCTCGGACATCGGCACGCACAAGAGCCCGCGCGCCTCACGGATGATGAAGTTCACGTGCGCGGGGGTGATCAGCTCCGCCGCGCACACGACATCGCCCTCGTTCTCGCGGTCCTCCGCATCGAGCACCACGATCATCTTCCCCGCCTTGAGGTCGGCCACCGCCTCCTCAATGGTGTCGAACCGGATCTCGCGGTCGACTTGGACCTCGTCGATGCCGCTCATGATGTCTTCTCCGTTTCCGCGAGCCACGCGGCGAGGCCTCGGCGGCCCTCCTCCGCGCTCAGCGCCCGCACGACGTACTTGGCCAGGACGTCCGTCTCCAGATGGACGCGTCGCCCGGGCCGGTAGTCTCCCAGGATGGTTTCCTTGATCGTGTAGGGCACGATCGAGACCGTGAACACGAGCCCGCGCACCTCGGCCACGGTGAGGCTCACGCCGTCCACCGCGATCGAGCCGCGCGCCGCGATTTGCGCCGCCAGCTCTTCGGGCACGCGAATGTCGAAGTAGACCGCGCCGTCGCCGGGGCGGCGCGCCTCCACCGTACCGATGCCGTCCACGTGGCCGGTCACGAGATGCCCGTCCACGGGAGCGCCGAGCCTGAGGCTTCGCTCCAAGTTGAGACGCGCGCCCGGTTCGATGCTCCCGAGGAGCGTGCGCGTCATCGTGGCGCCCACTGCGTCGAAGGCGAGCGTGTCGCCGTCGGACTTCACGACGGTGAGGCAGGTGCCGTTGACGGCCACGCTCGAGCCCGGTGCGAGGCCGCGCAACGATTCGGGCACGCGCAGCGCGAGCGCGACGCCGCCGCCTCGGCGGTCCACCCGCGCGACCGTGCCCACCGCTTCGATGATGCCGCTAAACATGCGCGATCTCCGGATCCCACCACGTCGCCGCTTCCGGCACAAGGGTGATGAGCCAATCGGGTCCAAGCTTGCGAAGATCCGTGCGCGCGATCTTCGGCGCGCGCGCCACCGAGGGCACGCGAAGTCCCTCGGTCCAACCCGGCCCGCCGCCTCCGAGCAGGAGGTGCCGCGCCATCACCACCCAGGCCACGTCCACGAGCTGCGCGGCGAAGAACGCTCCCGCGACGGTGCCGCCCCCTTCCACCAGAAGATTCGTGTAGCCCTCCTCGCCCATCCGCGCGGCGAGGGCAAGCAGATCGGGCCGCCCCTGCGCGTCGGAGGGAAGTGTCCACACTTCGACCCCGCGGCTGCGCATCGCTCCCGCCGCTTCGGGCGGCGCGCTTTCCGTCGTCACCGCCACGCGCCGCGCGCCGTCCTGTGCCCACACGCGCGCGGTCGCCGGCGTGCGCAGCTTCGAATCCAATACGAAACGATCGGGCGAGCGGCCCTTCACCGACCGCGTGGTCAGCTCCGGGTTGTCCTTGAGCGCGGTGCCCGATCCCACCAGGATCGCGTCGGCCTCGCGACGGCGTCGGTGCGCCCACGCCCGCGCGATTGTGGAGCTGATCCACTTCGAGTCGCCGCTCGCGCCGGCGATCCGACCATCCAACGATGCAGCCACCTTGAGCGCGATGCGGGGGCGTTTGCGTTCGACGAGCGATGCGAACCCCGCGATCAAGTACTCGGCCTCGCGGCGGCGCGGGCCCTGGATCACCTCGATCCCCGCCGTGCGAAGCACTTCGATGCCGTCTCCCGATCCGCGGTTGGGGTCGAGCGCGCCGAAGCACACGCGAGCGATACCAACCCTGACGATCTCCGGCGCGCACGGCGGCGTGCGTCCATGGTGGTTGCACGGAGCGAGGGTCACGAGCAGCGTCGCCCCGCGCGCGCGATCGCCCGCCTGCTTGATCGCGGCGATCTCGGCGTGGTCCTTGCCGGCGGCTTCATGATGCCCTTCGCCGACGATCGCGCCGTCGCGCAGGAGCACCGCGCCCACCGGCGGGTTGGGTCGAGTTACGCCCATGCCTCGGCGGGCCAGCGTCAGTGCCCGGCCCATCGCGCGCTCGATGCTGATCAAGAGAGTCGTCTCCTCGCCGTCACCCGGCCCCGCCACCCGCCAAGACCGACAAAAAAAACCCCGAGGCATGTTCGCTTCGGGGCAAGACGCACGACGATCCAGGGCGGACCTCGCCGCCTACGGACGTCCCGTACCTTCTCTCATCCCGACTGTACGGTCGGCTCCCGGATTCCACGGGATCATGCTTGGGCGCTTGCGCGCCGTCGCTCGCGGGCTATCACCGCCGGTGGGGACTTGCACCCCGCCCCGAAGGTTCGGATTTATGAGGTCAAAGGGTAGACCTGTGACGGGGCAAGGTCAAGCTTGGGGGGAATCTCCGGCTCCAGGGGGTCCGGCGGAGCCTGAACCGGCGCTTCTCCCACCGATTCCGCCGCGGGCGCGTCGGGAGTGCGTGTCCGGCGGTGCCATAGCACGTACGCCCGCGCGATGAGGAGAAGCACCACCGAGACGGCGATCGGCGCCCACCAGGGGAGACCGCTCGCGGGGGGTCCGGCGAGGAACACCGTCGGCTCGACTGATCTCATTTCAACCCTCCCGAAGTGAGAAGTTGAGATCGCAGATGCATAAGAGGATACACCTCACGGCCGTCCGATGGGACGCGCGAACGCGAGAACATGGCCGTCCGGGTCGAGGCTGTACGCCGCCTCGTCCCCCCAATCGCGTGCGGTCAGCGGGCTCAGCTCCCGCGCCCCCGCGCGCAGCGCACGCGCGTGGAACGATTCCGGGTTCTCGACCCGCAGGTACAGCTCCGCCCGCGGCACGCCGTTCGCGCGCGCGGGATCGGGCAGCGCGGCGCCCAAGAGCCGTTTGATCCCGGCTTCGGGCATCAGGCCGAGCGCGCCCCCGCCGGGCAGGTCGAACTCGGTCATCCCCGGCACATCCAGCCTCGGCTCGCGGCCCAACACGGCCGCGTAGAACGCCGCGCTCCGTCTTTGATCCGCAACGTAGAGAACGAACAAGTCCTCCGTCATGTTGACCGCTCCGCGGGGAATTGCGCGGGACGCGAGGGCGCCCCGCGCGCGCCCTACTTGAACGACTTGTCGGGATACTCGGGTTGCGGCGGAGGCGGCACCGGCTCGTCCGCCAACTTCTTGAGCAGGTGATCCACCGCCGCCTTGAGCTGCGCGTCTTCGCCTCGGAACGTCGCGTGCGGCAAGTTGTCCACCACGATGTCGGGCTCGACGCCGTGGCCCTCGATGAGCCACTCCCCTTCCGGTCCGTACACGCCGTACTCGGCGGCGGTGGCGATGCCGCCGTCGACGAGGAAGTTGTCCGAGCTGAGCCAGATCTCTCCGCCCCAGGTGCGCGTGCCGATCAGCGTGCCGATTCCGAGACGGCGGATGCCCTCGGCGAACACCTCGCCGTCCGATGCGGTCTTCTCGTCGCACAACGCCGCCACGTGCCCGCGGAACGCGCACTGCATGTTCCAGGTCGGCGACTTCCCTACCGGCTGGCTCCAGAACATCCATGCCTTGCGCATGAGCCGGGAGAGCACCCAACTGTCGATGTTGCCGCCGGTGTTGCGACGCACATCGACGATGAGCCCTTCGTTCGTGTACTCGGGGTAGAACCCCTTGGCCCACTCGGTGTAGTTCCCGCTCCCCATCGCGCGAAGATGGACGTAGCCGATGCGGCCATGGCTCAACCGCTCCACCTCGAGCCGTCGCGTGTACTCCCACTCGTGGTAGCGCAGCTCGGACTCCTCGCGCAGCGACATCGGCTCCACGATCGCGTCCCGCGCGCTCGCCCGCCGACGGTTGCACGCGCAGGAGCACCTGCCGCCCCGCCTGCCGGCGAAGCATGACTCCGATATCGGCGGCGTCCAGCGTGGGCACCCCGTTCACCATCGTGATCACGTCCCCGTCGGCCACGTTCACACCCGGACGTGCGAGCGGGCTGGCGCGGCCGGGCTCGTCGGGGTCGGAACGGTAGATATGCTCGACGCGATAGCCGCCGGCCCGTGCGTCGCGCGCGCAGCACCGCACCCAGGGTGGACGGCTCCGCCTTGTCGGGGCCGGAACGGAATTCACCCCCGTAGACGAAGATGTGAAGCGCGGAGAGTTCCGAGACGAGCTGCGCGAGCAGATCCGACAGCTCGGCGCGATTGGTGACGCGATCCACCAGGGGCTCGTACTTCTTGCGCATCGCATCCCAGTCCACGCCGTGCATGCCGGGGTCGTAGAAGTAGTCGCGCTCGAGCCGCCATGCCTCGGTGAACATCTGCCGCCATTCTTCGCGGGGAATCACCGAGAGCGCCCACGTGGACAGATCGACGTCGTTCTTCTCCAGCTCCGCCTCCTTGGGAGACGCGTCGATCACGTGGAACGTCTCGCCCTTGCGCACGAGGAGCTTCTTGCCATCGGCGGTGGCTTCGTAGCTCGTGACCCCCTCCACCACCGTCTTCACCTCGAGATCCTGGTTCGTGATCTCGGCGCCGGCGAGATCCGCCTTGGCGGCGCCGGTCTGGGTCGAGAGCCAGAACAGCGCCTTGTCGACGGCGACCAGCGAGCCATAGTTGCCGGGCGGGATCGGGGTGAGGGCCAACCGCTCCTGGATGCCCTCCTTGTCGATGCGCACCTCGGCGGGCCCCTCCGAGGCCTCCTCGTCCTTCTTCTCGTCCTTCGCGTCCTTGTCGTCCTTCGCGTCCTTCTCGCCGCCGTCGTCCGTCTCCGCCGCTTGCAGCTCATCGTCGGGGGCGAACGGCGAGCGCGCCCCTTTCACGAGCGCCAGCTCGAAGATCTGGCTCGTCTTGTCCAGGTACGGCTCGGGCTGATAGCTCCCCCACACGCCGTGCACGATGGAGACCAGGTTCCGGTCGGAGATGAAGTAGAGCCACTTGCCGTCCACGCTCCACGCCGGGCTGTAGCTATCGAAGCGATCGCTGGTGACGGGCGTGACCGAACCGTCGGCGACGCTGTAGACCTTGATGCGGCGGAACGAGTTCTCCGCACGCGCGACGTAGGCGACCCATCGGCTGTCCGGCGACCAGGTGACGTCGGAAATCTGATCGACCTCACTCGCCTCGATCAGAACGTTGCGCTTCGTGGCAAGGTCGAACAGGAAGAGCCGTTGCTTCTTGTCCCAGTGCGCCACGCGCTTGCCGTCCGGCGATGGAATGCCGTCCCAGCGCAGGATCCCCGCGTCGGTGGTGAGCCGCTCGCCTTGCCCCACGCCGTTCGCGGGCAGCTTCCAGAGTTCGACTTCCCCCGACTCGTCGGAGAGAGCGAGCAGCGTCTTGCCGTCGGGCATGAAGCGGGCGTTGCGGTAGCGCACGCCTTCCTTGCGGGTCACTTGCACGAAGCGGCCCTGTTCCACCGGCGCCACGAACACCTCGCCGCGCGCGGTGAGCGCGATGCGCTTGCCGTCGGGTGCGACGTGCGCCGCGGTGAGGTAGGTCATCGGCTTGTCGACCCAGTGCTCCCGCATCTGGTCGAGGTCGCTGTCGAGCGCGATCGGCACGACCCGGTCGGCGCCGGCGGCGATGTCGTAGAGATGAATGTCCGCGCCGAGCTGGTAGACGATTCGCCCTCCGTCGAGCGCCGCGCCCTGCGCATCCCAACCCTCGTGGCGGGTGTGCTGCCGGAGATCGCCTCCGTCGGGGAGCATCGACCAGAGGTTCATGGAGCCGTCGCGGTCGGAGACGAAGTAGACGCGACCGTTCCACACCATGGGGCGCCGGCTGGTGCCCGCGTAATCCCCGGTGAGGCAGGTCGCCTCGTCGTCGCCGTCGGCGAACTTCCAGATGTTCTGCGCGGTGCCTCCCTTGTATCGCTTGGTATGGCTCCCCTGGAAGGCGAACCGCGTGAAGAAGAGCGTCTTGCCGTCGGGGGTGTAGTCGCCGTCGGCGGCCTGGAAGAGCGGGAGGCGCGTCGGAAGCCCGGCGGCGTCCGCGCGCGAGACGTCCAGCGCGACCAGTTGACGATTGGGAATCGTGGAGTACACGTCGGTCGTCACCAGCACCCGACCGTCGGGGGTCCAGCCGACAACGGCGATGTTGTTCCCGCTTCCATAGGTGCGGCGGGTGGGCAGCCCGCCCGCGAGCGGCATCGTATAGACCTCGGTGGGGCCCTCGTAGGACGCGACGAACGCGAGCGTCTTGCCGTCGGGAGAGATTGCGGGAGTTGCCTCGTTGCCGGCGTGACTGGTAAGCCGCGTGGCGGTGCCGCCCGTGTCGGGCACCTTCCATATATCCCCCTCGGCGATGAAGACGAGCGTGTTGCCATGCAACCACGGCTGGCGGTAATAACCGACAGGAGAGGTGGCGCTCGCCGAGACGGGCGCGAGCACGCATACGAGCGCAGCAAGAAGAGCGAGGCGAATGGAACGCGTCATGGTTGTCTCTCGCTGAGGGGCGATGGTGAGATGTGCGGCCGGGAGTCCGGCGCCGAGAGTACCCATGGCGACGATCCCGCACAACTGTCCCGGGCGATATCCCCCACCGATGAGCCGGCGCGTCATGCAAATCGCACGCAACCTGTTGATCGACCGACACTTGAATGGATGGGCAAATTAACCCATTGAACGACAACGAGTTAGAGTGCTATACTGATGGCCGAACCCTTCGGACTACCCAATCGGAGGTGGAGCACACCATGAAATCTGCAAGCTTTGTCCTTCTGACTCTCATCTTGGCTGCGGGTATCGCTACAACCGCCTCCGCGGCGGCGATCCCCGACGGGAAGGTGGCGGTCGTCCGCGTCACGGCGATCGACGGCCTTGCCGGCGCCAGCGGCGCGACGACTCAGACCCGCAGCACGGCGTTCTCGTTCGACGGCACCAATTACACGATCGCTTCCGGCGCCGGGAACCTCGACGACGCACAGACTCTGATCCTCATCGACCGGCGCAAGGACACGATCTCGGGCGGGCAGCTCGTGAGCGAGTTCAGCCAGGAAGTGCGCGCCGTGCGCGGCGCTTCGTTCGAGGTGAAGGACCTCGACGGAAAGGTACTCAATTATCAGGTTGCGGTCATCGCCGGCAATCTGCGCCTCGTCGGTGACGGCGACCAGATCGTGGCTCGCGGCGGCGACAAAGGCCCCTTCCAGATCTGGAAGGTGACCGGCATCGATCTCGTCGATCGCGGCGCGATCGTCGTCCAGTAACTCGCAGTTTCGCTTCAGAGCGTATCGATATCCCTGGGGGGTGCTACGCGAGGGAGGGGCCCGAGAGGCCCCTCCCTTTCTTTTGGACCATCGTTGCCATCGGCGGAGCGCTGAACGACCTCCTTCAGATCTTCAATCAATCGAGCAAGAGCCGGGTCTTGCTCCTCGGCATGTGGACGGAGCTTGCGTTGGTGCTGGGGTTCTCCGACTCGCGGGCAGCGCTCCTGAAGTCGTCCATCTTCTAGACACCGAATAAGCGCCATCGCGAGGAGACTTGGTCCTGCGAGCATGTGGTTGGCGACTTCGGAGCGACTTACACCGGGATGATGCCGGCGGAACGCTCCTGGGGATCGTGTTCGCGGTGCAGCAGGTGATGGTGCGGGGGATGGCCGCCGCCACATCCGGTCAGGACAGGGTCCGGGTCACGTACGCATCCTCGAATGGAATGTCGCTGAATTCGAACTTGGCCGTAGCACTGCTATTTCGAAAGGTCACACGCACATAGTCCCCCGCATCTCCCCCACGCCTTCGGAAGACGGGTAGGAACCCCCATATGCTTGACCCCGCAACCCTGATGCGTCCGACATGCCCACCATCAACTCCGATCAAGTCGTACCCCTGAGGCGTCATGAGCTTCGCAAGTCCGGCCGGAACACTCACAACACCGCTCCGGAGAACGCTCTCGGAGATCTTGTATGTCACCCAGAATGCACTCCCGTCACGAGCCCAGCCTGAATCCTGAATGACCCGTTTCCCATGTGTTGCGCCTGCGATCACTCTAGCCACCTCTCCGGGAAGCACTGATTGTCCAATCAGCGAATACGCTCCAGGAGCGAGGCGACGGACGACCGGTGAGTTACCCAGATGAACACTCGTCGTTGTCGGATTGAGGCCGGCGGCGACACATCGGCGCACGATCTCCGCATATGACACGACTGGCCCGTGGTCACGCATTACAGTAACGAGGACTCTTTCGGTGCCGCTGAGTACCATGTCCAGTCTTCGTGGGCGCAGGGCAACGATGATCTGTCCATCAATGACGTCACAGCCCTCCATCTGTTCACAAAGGGAGCGGAGTACTCGGAGGGGTGGAGCAAAGCCCTCCATCCGATAGTGCCGCCCAACACCGGCCCGGAGTTGCGCCAGATCAACGCGGGGCGCGACAGCCAGAATCTTGTCGATCCTAGAAAGCAGGCGATTCTGACGCGTCTTAGAAAGCCAGAACCAGCCCGACTCCTCATCCAGCCATCGGAAATCACCGAAGGTCTTCGCGACGTCCCCGACCAGATCCGCTGAGATCGCACGAGCAGCTTCCCGACTCGCTTGTGCCGCCACATCCTCCAGTGTTGCGCATCCCCACCTTCTGACCGCCCGTCGCGTTTCACGACGGATTGGCAAGAGGACCATTCTTGCTCTCGGCGTGCCAACGAACTCTTGCCCACCTCCCTTGATCATCCTCAGTTGCGTCTGAATGCCGAAGAACCTCGCAGTCCGAAGCAGGCACGCCATTGAGATGTTCCCCGTCGTGTACCCCTCTTCCTTGAGAAACGCCTCAGCGCTCCTGATTGACAACAATCCAGCTCCCTCAAGTCCCCTAAGTGCCCCGCGCAGCCTGGGCATTTCCAGCCGCACTGTACGCACCCTCGTGCTTCCAGCCATCACGATCTGCCGGATTCGCTCACGCGTAACCCCGCACTCCGAACCAACCTCCTCCAACGTTGGACACACGTCTCGTCCGAGACCCATCCATGCGCTGACTCTCCTGACACGGTCAGCACGTAGTGCCAAGTGCAGCGCCGATTCGATCTCTTGCTCTACCCCGCAAGTTGAATCAATAGAGAAGCGCTCCTGCGCAACTCGTCTCCACAGCCTATCTATCTCCTCCTTGTGCCGCTTTTCAGCCTCATGCGCTGCTACGCCTAGCCATCCCGACATATCGGATCCGAGAACAAGCCCGAACGACCCCACGAGATTGCGCAGCTCCTCCAGGGTCTTCTGACCAAAGTTGCGCGTCGTTCGAAACTTCCTCTCCTTCGTCGTGACCAAGTCACCCAGAAACTCGATGTGCAACTTCTCCAGGCCGCTCTTCGCGCGTGCTGAGAGCCCGAAATCAGCCACTCGCATGAGCATGATTAGTGCGAGTTCTTCGGATCTCCAATGGCTCTGCATCGGCGCTGCGGCTGCACTCGCCGACTCAGCAACAGGAACGACCTCGGCGCGGACCCCGCGCTTCAGACGCTCCCGCAATCCATCCAAGGCAGCACGGTGTCGCGTCGCCTCACGACAAGCGTCGATCGTCTCCCAGGAGGGAATCTGCATACCCAGCACCATGCCTAGTCCAGCCGCGAGATGCTCGAGCTCGCCGAGTGTCTTTCGGCCCAGGTTACGCGTTCGCAGCAGGATCGACCTTGGCGTCGTCACAAGGTCTCCTACAAACTCGATGTTCAGCCTCTTTAGCCCATTTCGAGCACGTACCGAAAGATGAAAGTCCGTAACACCCAAGAGAAGGACACGAGGGACCACATCCGCAGAATGCTGGTGGTGGACGTTGGCGGAAGTATCAGCTTCATGAATGCGCGTGCCGGCAAAGTCAATCGTTAGTTGACTTGCGACCGGGGAGCCCATCTCCCAAGCGAGCTGCGTGATTTCCTGGAGCGTGTCATGATTCTCTTCACAGGCTCCCAAAATCTCCGTGGGCGTCACGCGCGCTAGGTCAACGACGCGCTCGATTGCCAGTCTCTTGAGACATCTCCGAGCACTATCCGAAAGGAACAACTGTGGAATAGTGCGCCGCCCCTGCGTCTTCATCGCAAATTCCGCCTCGGCTCAGTGCTCAGCTGCTGCGGCCATGGCGGAGCCGGCACTGTCAGAAGCGGAAGGACTAGGTACTGGGTTCCTCATAGAGGGACGCTCCGCGCCGCGCAACTCGATTCAAGGTCTCCCCAATCTCGACGATCGGATCTGTGATGTCCACATACTCATCGCGCAACGCCAACTCAAGTGCCAGTGCAAGCGCGTACTCTGAGAACGCGACCTCATATGCAAGCCGTCGAAACACGGGGTCTTCTACGCTACCTGAACCAAGCGCGGCATGTAGCTGGGGATGGTCCAAGTTGATGACAATCTGCCTTGCTTCTCGCTGGTACTTGGCCCGGTCCTGGTCTTGGCCCATGTGTCTAAATTCAATACTGAACCCGCCACGGGGCTTGGCCCTACCCCCACCATCGCTACCGGATCTCTGTCCGAGCTTTGGGTCCGCGTCCGTACCGGCTTCGACCTCCGGGTTCAGCGTGCGCGGCTCTCCCCCCGCTCCGCCCCCCCCACTCCCTTCTGCTCCAGGGCTGCCATGATCATCCAGAATAACCGCTCCCTCGTCGCGCCCAAACACCAGGTCGGCTGCTTCTCCCCCCCCGTCCAGCTCGGTCACCCCAAGGTCGTCTCCTCCCCGCGCACGTGCGCGCGCTTTGGCCACTCTTTGCTGAAACTCACGGAAATCCTCATTGATCACGCGGGCGATTTCGCTCCCCTGCATCGCCAGTTTCTGCGCCTCCTCAGAAGCACGCCTCCTACGCTCCTCAGCCACCAGCTCCCTTCTTAGCTTCTCAACGCTGGTCCCAATGAACGCGTATGCAGTCTGAACCAAGGGATTGGCAGCGTTAAGATGCATCGCCCTGCTCATATCAAACGGAGCAATCGGTGAGTCATCCTCGTCGATTCTAGGAATGTCGATATCGCCAAAGATGAAGCTAGCCATCTCGCGCCCTTCGCTTCCGGCGAGGGTCGTCTCATACCACACCCCTTTTGAGAACACCGCCACGCCTGCCTCGTCAGCGCCCAACGGCACCGCGGACACACGCAGATTCAGTTTGCACGGCCCCAGAATCTCCGCGATTTCCCCGCTTGGGTGAATCACATCCAGTCGCAGGGCCGCGGGGGGCACATACTGGCATTCGTGATTGTTGATCCACACAACGACGTTGCGAGGCCAATGCGCGAGATGTCGTTCCACAAACCGAATGACGTTCTTCTGATCAAGCTTCCGAAGATGGACGCCCTCAATCTCTACCAGTGTCCCATTCGCTTCCTCCGAATTCTCTGTTCTCTCCAAGACCTGAACGGGAATGGGGGAGTTGTCTCGCATCCCATTTATGTCGTCACGGGACAAGGATACCCGTGTTCGCATCCCGTTCCGGGTGGTGGAGATGATCAGTCTTTCTGCGATCCCGAACGCCGCTGACTTGCCCGTTCCGAACATCCCGCGACCCGGTCGCCCGATCTTTCGATCGACGTTCTCTCCGTGCATGACGAAGAAGTCCTGAAGGTCAGCGAACGTCATTCCTCGCCCATTGTCTTTGATCGCGATTCGCTTTCGCCTATCATCCAGCGTCACCCGGACTCTGGGAACCGTACCCGGGTCGACGTACTGAAGCCCATTGGAGACGTATTCCCAAACGACGAGGTGGTCATTCTTGAAGAGTGCCGCGCTCTGCAATAGATCACGTGAAACGTGACTTTTCACATACAGCTCTTCTGCTTCAGTCATCACCGGTCTCCCCGCACGCAAGGGCAGCCAGGAACCGGATCGCGCCTCCCAGTTCCTCATCATCTGCGAATGTATTGACCAGCTTTTGTACCTTCCTGCGTCGCGCCTCTCCAACAATGTACTCATTCAGCCTGAAGGCAGCCTCTGCGTCCCGCATAGATATAGCAGACTGTTCGCCCGCCGAGTACTTCTGGAAGGCCGCAGTACTGAGTAAGCGATCATGTTCTCTTGTCCGACGCCGACGCTCCTCTGCGCCCAGACGTGCCCCGCGATCATGTATTGTTTTGAGTCGGATCAGGTTCGCAGTAACGAATGACAAACCGGCCCCAGTCAACAGCCAACCCGTGTTCCCCGTGCCAATGAGGTAGCCACCATTCTTTGGTTTCTTAGCGTCGGATAGAAACGCTCTGATTATCTCAATATTAATCTGATCTCTATATTTCCTCCACGTGAATCGACCTGGCGCTAGTTCATCAGCCTTTATAGCGACATCTTCCGTGTCAACTTCATGGGCGTCCCCTCCCACCAAATAGACAGCCAGGGTGACGAGTTCGTGGTTTCGCAGTTCCTCGGGCATGGATTGCCTCCCAACTGGGCCTGCGGACACTGATGGAATATTATCATGAGTTTCGTGTCTCCCGGCTGTCCACTGAGCTAGTCTCGCGGTGGTGGTAATGAACCACCGCAATCCAGAAGGCGCGAGATCTACCCTCGATCTTCCTTTCCGGCGAACGCAGCAACTCCCCAGCACGCCTGAGCGATGAGCTGGGGTGGCCGTACTCTGTGGAGACGCTCTGATGTGTGCAGGAAACCGGGTATGGCACCCGAGTATCCGGAGGCCCAGCCCTCACCCCTTCGGCTTGACCGCCGACATGAGGATCTCCGGGTCGTCGGTGCTCACCGACCGGCTGGAGAACCGCCCCGAGTCCGCGCCGAACGCCATGATGTTGCGGAACCCGATCCGCAGGAGGTCGTTGCGCAGCCCCGGCACCACGTAATAGCGCTCGTGGAGCGGGAATTCCTCGATGGTGTCTCCCTCCACCGGTACCTGCTCGGTCGTGGTCAGATAGTTCGTGTCGGGATCGAAGTTCGCCAGCTCCGTTCGGTGCCGCAGCAGGTTCAAGAGGCTCATCGCGCTCAGCGCCATCCGCCCACCCGGCTTCAGCGCGTCGAACACGGCATCGAGAACCTGCACGTTCTCCCTGTCCGACTCCATCAGCCCGAATGCGCCACCTCCTAGCACCAACGCAGCATCGTACGCGTCCTTGCCCGCCGGCTTCTGCGCGTCGCCCTTCAAGAACTTCACCTTGAGATCCAGCGACGCCGCGCACCTCGCCCCGATCCCCAGCAATTGATCGGAGGGATCCATCGCAGTTACGTTGGTAAACCCGCGCCGAGCCAACTCCAAAGCATGTCGCCCCGCGCCCGATGCCACGTCCAGGATCGCCTCATCGGGTTTGAGATCCATCAACTGGATGAGGAAATCGACTTCCTGCGCAACTTCCCGACCGAAGGGCGGGTTCGATTCCGTGTCGAGCCGCGGTAGGGGCAGGACGTGGTGGACCTTGCGAGGAATGCGTCGGGTCATGGATGCCTCCGTGGATTGCGCGTGACGGGGAGCATTGCACAGCGGCCGCGACCGCACAACTGCTGTGACTGGTTGGACTTGCCCGGCCCGGTTTGTCCGCGACCGCGTATCTGGTAGAATCTTCTTCGGTTTACGACATCCTCTGGCACCCACGATCCCGGTACGGCCGCCTTCCGACGGCCACCAATCGACAGGCAACAAGGCTTAGCATCCACGGGGTTTGGACCGGTCCAATCCTCTGGGAGGAGCCCCATGAACTGGATCCGTCGCACGCTTCCTCTTCTCCTTGTCCTCGCCGCGCTCCCGCTCGCGAGCCATTCCGTCGGCGAACTCGACGCGCATGACTGGATCGCGCCGCTCGTCGCGGCCCCCGGTCTCGAGATCGAGGGCAACCCGCATCTCTGGCAGCGCGCCAACGCCAAGGCATTGGACCCCGTCTTCGACGGCACGACCGGCCAGACCGCGCGTGGCGATCTCATGGGCTTCTACTTCGATCAGGAAGTGGACCGGCTTTCGATGCGCGTGAACGTCTACCCGACCCCGAGCGCGGAGACCGCCGAGCGCGTCCTCGACGCCGGCGTGCGGGTGTTCGTGCTCATGGACTACGCGTCCGGCGGGACGAAGTCGCTCCCCGACGGCATCGCGGGTGAAGCCCCCATCGCGTGGGATCGCGCGGTGGAACTCACCGAGTCCTCGGCCGGGGCGACCGCGCGTTTGCTCGACACTGCTGGCGATGCCCGCGAGACGGAACGCGTGCGCTCGGTGCGCGCCACCCGCGAGTGGGACATGCTCGAGGCGAGTTGCTGGCTCCCGAGCGGGTTCCAGGAAGCGGTGGCGCAAGGCGCTGGAAAGTCCGCGGCGGCGTTCGACGCGGTCGCGCCCCGGGCGGCGGCAGACGAGTCCACGCCCATCAACTTCTACGTGTTCACCACCGAGGGCGGCATCGTGCTGGACGGCATCACCGCCGACAACAGCCCCACGAGCAACGTCCACAACGTCGCGTTCGTGCAGCACCTGAACCAGGGGCTCACCTATACCACGGTGTTCCGCGGTGAGCGCGGCGAGAATGCGGTGAACGACGGCGATGTCAACAACCCCGACGACGGCGCCGACGAGCTTCTTGCCGCCCACGACTACTACAACCTGCCGGTCAACTGGCACCAGGCGGGGACGCTGATCTCGGCGGCGGAGTGGCACGACAAGAGCTTCAACGACTGGCTCTCGGCGGGCGTCACCGGCGGATGGATCGAGATGATCACCTCCGCGTACGGGCAGCACATGATGCCGTTCCTGCGCGACGAGATCAACGGCAAGGCGGTGGATCTCGAGAACTCGATGATCTCCTACCGCTACGGCTTCACGCCGCGCGTCGCCTGGGTGCCGGAGCGCGTGTGGTGCGAGAACCCCGACAACGACGGAAACGGCGTCACCGCGTCGGGGAACGTGATCGACTGGATCGGCGACGATTTCGCGGACAACGGCATCTGGGCGGTCATCCTCGACGACTACATTCACTGCGGATACAACAACAACGCGTTCAACGACCACCACATCTACACCTACGGCGGGATCAAGGTCCTCCCCATCGACAACACGTTCGTGGGCGACGTGAACTGGAACTGGGGCAACGCCTGGAACCGCATCCTCTCCAGCACTTCGGACGAGATCATCCTCTACGGCAACGACGCGGAGATCGCGGCCGAAGTCTCGCAGGGAGCCGGCAATCCGGACGCGCTCAACAACTACATCCACATCCTCCAGCAGTGCTCGGCCAACAGCGGCACCGTGAGTGTGTGGAAGCTGACCGACGTGCTCCAGGATCCCGGCTTCACCACGCAGGCGATCACGCTTCAGAGCGGCACCTACGGGCTCCTCGGCGGGCTGGACGGCTATGGCGGCGGCAACAACTATTGGTACGGCGATTGGGCGGCCTACACCGGGGCCGCGAACCTGGACGGCCACACGCCCAAGTGGAACTACGGCCAGCAGTGGAACAACGTGCTGAACAAGCTCCTCACCGCGCCGGCCAACAACCTGAGCGAGATGGCGTGGTACATCCTGGTCACCAACCTCCACGAGACCGGTTGGCACGACGCCGGCGAGATCTCCGGGTGGCAGAACCACTATTCGAACCACATTCGTTCCGCGAATCCGCACACCGAGGCCGCGCGCTGGGCGGGCGGGCTCTATGTGAACCCCACCGGCGCCTACACGAGCGACATCGACGACGACGGGGTGGAAGAGTTGGTGATGTACAACGACCGCCTGCTGGCGGTCTTCGATACCATCGGCGGCAAGCTGCAGTGGCTCTTCGCCAAGGGGAGCGACTACAACTACTCAGTGGTCTCCAACGACAACGCTTACTGGGTGGACACCGACGGCGACTACAACGAGACGAACCACGTGGCCACGCTCTCCGACGTGAGCGTGGGCGGCAGCGACAAGGAGCACGAACTCTACGGGCTCTCCGTGGTGGCCGGCTCCGGCAACACCGTCACCGCCAGGCTCACCCATCCCGCGGTGACGAAGACGGTGTCCTTGACGCTGGGCCAGCCCTACCTGGACGTCACGTACAAGGCACCCGGGCAGCGTGTCTACGTCAAGAACGGGTTCAGCCCCGACCTGCGCGACATGACCTGGAACGGTACGCTGAACCGGGTGTGGGATCCCGACGGCGGCGGCTACTTCGGTCAGAAGAACCCCAACACGAACGCGACCGCAGGCGTCGTGGTGGGATCGGCGGGCGGACATCACAACACCCAGTTCTCGGCCACGCTCCTGGAGGGCGACGAGTTCTACGGCGACAGTCAGTTCCGGGTGCTCGTCTACGGCGGCTTCTCGAGCGCGCTGGACGGCCAGGGGCACATCCCCGAGCTGAAGGCGCTGCGCGACGCACTCACCGACCAGCTTGGACCGCTGGCCCTGAGCGGCACCTACTTCCCGGGCACGAACCACCTCACGCTTTACTTCGACGAGCCGGTGCAGGCGTCCCTGGTGGTGAAGACCGGAATCGCCATCGACGACGACAACGACGGCGATCGCCGAGGTGACGCTCACCAACTCGGAGACGCTCACCACGACCGGTACCAGCACGAAGCTCGACTTCGACTTGACGCCGACGACCGCGGCCGCGCTGGAGGCGCTCAGCACGGGCTCGCTGGAACTGCTCCTGGCGGCCAACACCGTGCGCGACGCGGCGAGCAACGGGAACGTCCAGGTCACGCAAAACGACAACGTGGCCGTGAACTACACGCCGCCGACCGCGATCCAGATCGACGGACTCTTCTCGACGGCCGACTGGGGGAATGCGCGCTGGCAGTGCGAGGACTGGTGGGACTCGGCCTGGAACAGTTCTTCTCCCGGTGACACCAACGAGATCAACGTCCTCTACATGGACTGGGATGCCGACTACCTCTACATCGGCATCCAGGGTCGCGTGAAGGGGAATTCCTGGCTCCTCTATCTCGACACCGATTTCGGCGGGCCGAACGGGCAGACCGACCTGACCGCGATCTCGAGCTGGGAACGAGGCGCGAGCTTCAGCGGTCCCGGCTTCAAGCCCGACATTCAGATGGGCGCCTATCAGCACCAGAGCGTCTACGACGGCCAGAGCCTCTGGCGGATCACCAGTCCGACGACCGCGGTGGACTTGAGCTCGCAGGCGATCATGGCCTTCGATCCCAACCACCTGAACGGCAACAACGGCGGGAGCGAGCTGGCGATTCCGTGGGACGTGCTCTACGGGCTGGGAGCGGGCCAGGTGCCGGCGGGAACGAAGATCGCGGCGGTGGCCTCCGTGTGCTGGGATCCCGAGCCGACCGGCACACTCGGCGGCGACGTCTGCCCGAACAATGAGAGCGCCACGCTGCCCGCGGTGGACAATCGGTGCATGGTGACCGTCGACGCGGATGACGACGGCCTTCCCGATGCCAAGAGCACGACGAGCGTCCCCGGTGACACGCCGGCGGGCGTGACGCGGCTTCTCGCCGCGTTCCCGAACCCGATGATCGGTGCCGCGCAGGTGCCGGTGGTTTTGGCGGGCCGCGCCGACGGCGGCAAGGACGAGTACGAGGTGCGCGCCGAGGTGTTCGATCTGACCGGACGTCGCGTGCGCGTGATCTACTCCGGCCGCCTGAATGCGGGCGAGCACCGGCTGAGCTGGGACGGCCGCACCGACACCGGCCTCGACGCCGGCGCGGGGATCTTCTTCACCCGAGTGGTGGTGGATGGCCGCACCGCGGGCGCGGTCAAGATCACCCGGGTGCCGTAGCTTTGCATTCCGATCCGGCGGCGCCGCGATGGATCCTCCTCCGTTATTCGGGGGAGGTATCCATCAAGTTTCCCAAGACCAAGCAGCGGTTCACCAAGCGGCTCGCCCAGAACGTGAAGAACGCGTTGGGGACCACCGGCGCTCCATACGAAACGGAGCGCGAGTGGCACCGCATGATCGTGGAGACCCAGTCTCCGCTCGCGCATCGATATCCTCCCGCACGTGTTCGGGCTGCAATCGGTTTCGCCGATCGCGCGACACACGTGGCGGGATCTGCCCGATCTCGTCAATCAGGGAGAGAAGTTCTTCGCCGAGGCGGTGCGCGGGAAGCGGTTCGCGGTGCGCGCGCGGCGGGCGGGCAAGACCCAGCTCATTCCGTTTCGCTCCGCGGACGTGCAGCGCGCTCTCGGCACCGCGCTCCTCGAGCATGCGGCCCGCGTCGATCTGCGCACCCCGGAGGTGACCGCGTACCTCGAGGTGTACCCGGAGGAGGCGTACCTCTTCACCGAGATGATCCCGGCGGAAGGCGGCCTCCCGGTCGGCGTGCAGGGACGCGCGCTGTCCCTGGTCTCGGGCGGATTCGATTCCGCGGTGGCCTCGTGGATGCTCCTGCGGCGCGGCGTGTCGCTCGACTATCTCTTCTGCAATCTCGGCGGGCCGGCGCACCGACGCGGCGTGCTGCGGGTGATGAAGATCATCGCCGATCATTGGAGCTACGGCGACCGACCGCACCTCTACGAGATCGACTTCCAACCCGCGGTGGAGGAGATCCAGGCCAAGGTTCTGCCCAAGTACTGGCAGGTGATCCTGAAGCGGTTCATGCTGCGCGCCGGCGAGCGTCTGGCGCGCGAGCTGGAGATCGAGGCCCTCATCACCGGGGATTCCGTCGGCCAGGTCTCCTCGCAGACGCTCCAGAACATGGCGGTGGTGTCCCGAGCGACGGACCTTGCCGTGCTGCGCCCCCTGGTGGGCATGAACAAGGAGGAGATCATCTCCATCGCGCGGCGGATCGGCACCTACGACCGATCGGCGGAGGTGGACGAATACTGCGCGCTCGTTCCCAAGAATCCCTCCACCAACGCGTCGCATTCGGTGGTCGAGACCGAGGAATCGCGGCTCGACCCTTCGCTCCTGGATCGCGTCTTCTCCGCGCGCATCGTGCACGAGCTGCGTACGATCGAACTCGAGGCAACGGCGCCGTCCGACCTCGAGATCGAGACGATTCCGGACGGAACGACGGTGCTCGATCTTCGCTCGCGAGCGGCCTTCGAGGCCTGGCACTATCCCGGCGCCCTGCACCTCGAATACATGAAGGCCCTCGCCGCGTACCCCGCGTTCAGCCGCGACCAGAGCTACGCCCTCTACTGCGAAGTGGGGTTCAAGAGCGCCTACCTTGCAGAACTGATGCACAAGTCGGGGTTCCGTGCCTGCCACGTCACCCGCGGCGTGCGCACGCTCTTGAAGCGCGCGCCGGAAGCGGAGCTGCTCACGCCGTAGGGCAAGCCGAGCACCCGGCGGCCACGACGACGCGGTCTATCCGGACCTTCGGGCCGCTGCCGCGGCCTCGGCGAATACCGCCTCATAGCGAGCGGCCACCGTATCCGCGGTATGCTCCCGTTCCACGTAGGGACGCGCGCGCGCGCCCAGTTCGTTGCGGAGCGCAGCCGATTCCAGCACCTCTCCGAGGACCTGAGCAAGGTGCTGAGGGTCTTCCACGACCCGCCCGATACCTTCCTTGCGCACCGTCCCCCCAGGGTCCACGAAGGAGACGGTGGGCACCCCGTGACCCCAGGCCTCCAGAAAACTGGAAGGGTATCCCTCCAGTATCGAAGTGTTCAGAAGCACCCAGGCCCGCGCCAGCCGGGGAGCGGGATCGCCGGTGAAACCCAGGAACTCCACGTTGGGAATCATGCGCGCCTCTGCCTCCACTCGCGCATAGCAGTCGGCATCGCTCAGGACGGGCCCACCCATCATCACGAACCGGGCCTCGGGAAAGCGCCGCGCCATGGCCAGGAAGAGCTCCGGTCGCTTCAGGGAGCGAAGATCCCCCAGCCACACCACGGTGGGGTGGGAATCGGGTGGCTCAATCCGCTCCGGCAGGTAGGGGGCGATGCTCCCGATCACCGTCGCCTCCACCCCATAGCTGGCCCGCAGGGAGACAACTTGGTCGGCGTGCTGGGCCACCGCCCGCTGGGCCCGGCGGAGGCCGTACTGGTAGAGACGACGGTCTCGGAACCCGAGACGGACCCGGGCTCGATCGGCATCGGTATCGCTGGCCAGGCCGAACACGAACCCCCGGCGCCGACGTTGGGCGAACCAAGCCACCTGGCCGGTGGCCGCACCGGCACCGCGCTGGAAACACACATCAGCGTCGACCCGCGCCAGGGCTCGGTGAAGTCCGCGCCAACGCGGAATCAGGAAACGAAACCCGCGGACGCCGCTGTGGTTGTCGTATGCGTTGACCAGAGGCAAGGTCGTGGAACGAGGGGTGGTGAGGGCGGCGCCGCTGTAGTCCGTGACCACCACGGTCACCTGGTGCCCCCGCCGGACCAGTGCCTGGGCCAGAAGGGAGACCTGCCGCTCCGATCCCCCCGCGGGTCGGCGCGGGTCTCGGAAGTGGATGGACAGCCCGCTCAGGGTAACCATGCACAACTTCATGTTCGGTCCGGTCCCCCGGCTCGAGGTGTGGGCCGCCGGCCACGACCCTGAGAAAGGATGAATGCTCTCAAACCGGGCGCACGGCGAGTTCTTGCCGGGAAAGGCTCAGCGCCGCGTCCGTCATGCCGGAGAAGCTCCCGCCGTGATCACGGACGTAGGCGAAGAACCCGTCCAGGCACGTATACAAGTCGCGCACGGATTCGACCGTCGGTCGGAACGGACTGCCGCCGGGCATGAGCTCGCTGCTGTGAAACATCATGACCGCGACCTCGGCACCCGCCTCTTCGGCTCGGCGCCAGACCAGAGCGAGATCCTTGGACCTGTAGTTGGGACGCGGGTTCAGCCACATCGGTTGGGCCTGAAGCCAGGCGCTGAGCAGAACTTTGCGCACCGCCCTGACGGGCAGCCAGGAGTAGGGCTTCAATAGGCCGGGAAACCGGTCGAAGACTCGGTAGGTCTGTGCGATCGTGACGGGAATCTCCAGGAGACCGGGTTCGCCGGTCCCGGCGATGCGGAAGGGCTCGATGGAGAAGCTGGAAAAATCCGGGCCACCACCACCCATGCCGACCACGCCCCGCAACGAAACACCGGGAGTCACCGATGAGTCGACGACGAACCCTTCCGCCGCCAAGCACCGCGCCAGCCGGGCGTCAAAACCGAACCGGCCTGCGCGGAACGCAGTGGGAGCGTGGGAGAAAACCTGGGTAATCTGCGCGGTAAGGGTGGCGAGCTTGGCGCCCATCAACTCGTCCGGCAGCTGACACGGGTACGCGTGTTGCTCGTCGTTGAAGCGCAATCCGGGCACGTCGGCGTACGGCGGCGTCGACCACGGATGCAGGTGGGCACCGATCTCGGCCGCTCCCCGAGAGCGCCAGTCGGTCAGCTGCTTGCGCGCGTGATCATCTTCGACAATCTCGGTCGTCACGAGATAGGTCGGCACGACACCGTGTCGATCGCAGAGCTCTTGAAAGGGGGCCCAGTGCTGCACGTTTCGTGTCGTTAGAGGGCCACCGTGGTTCCACTGGTTATCTGCTTCGACGTCGAGAGAAACGACGAGCTTCATACCTGCTATTGCGCCTTTCGTCGGCAGATGGTCGGCATCGATGTTAGCGTGCGCCGATGCACCGAGTCACTATACCTGATCCCGTAGGTTCTCGGGCCACGCCCTCTCCCGTGTATACTTGCCGAGTACACACTCTCATCGGGAGTCCGGGGGACCGGACTGAGAGGGCGGTTACACCACCGCCGACCGATCGAACCTGATCCGGGTCATGCCGGCGTAGGGAGACACCATGAACGAGCATTCCATCACGCCCCCCGCGGGCGATCCATCCATCACCCGTCCTTCGGGGCGCAGGGTCTACATCGACGGGACACTCCCCGGCGTCCGCGTCCCCGCCCGCGAGGTCGTACTCGCGGAGCCCAACCCGCCGCTTCGCCTCTACGACACCAGCGGCCCCTACGGCGATCCGCAGTATCGCGCCGACTTCCGCCACGGCTTGCCCGCGCTGCGCGCCGAGTGGATCCGCGCGCGGGGCGACGTCGAGGAGCTCCCCGAGGCGACCTCGGCGTACCGCCGCCAGCGCGAGACCGATCCCTCGCTGGCGGGTGTGCGCTTCCCCGATCCGCGCCGGTCCTTGCGAGGCAAGCCCGGACGCCGCGTGACCCAGCTTCACTACGCGCGCCGCGGCACGATTACGCCGGAGATGGAGTTCATCGCGTTGCGCGAGGGGGTGCCAGCCGAACTCGTGCGTGACGAGGTGGCCCGCGGGCGCGCAATCATCCCCGCCAACATCAACCACCCCGAGGCGGAGCCGATGATCATCGGACGTCGCTTTCTGGTGAAGATCAACGCCAACCTCGGCAACTCCGCGGTCTCGTCCTCCGTGGAAGAGGAGCTGGAGAAGATGCTCTGGTCGGTGCGTTGGGGCGCCGACACGGTGATGGATCTCTCCACCGGCGCCAACATTCACGAGACCCGCGAGTGGATGCTGCGCAACGCCCCGGTTCCGCTGGGCACGGTGCCGATCTACCAGGCGCTGGAGAAGGTGGGCGGCGTGGCCGAGGATCTGACCTGGGAGCTCTACCGCGACACCCTGATCGAGCAGTGCGAGCAGGGGGTGGATTACTTCACCATCCATGCCGGCGTGCTGCTGCGCTACATCCCGCTCACCGCGAACCGCGTGACCGGGATCGTCTCGCGCGGCGGCTCCATCCTCGCCAAATGGTGTCTCGCCCACCACACGGAGAGCTTCCTCTACACCCACTTCCGCGACATCTGCGAGATCCTCGCCGCCTACGACGTCGCGTTCTCGCTGGGCGACGGGCTGCGCCCCGGCTCGATCGCCGACGCCAACGACGCCGCGCAGTTCGCGGAGCTGGACACGCTCGGCGAGCTCACGACGATCGCCTGGGAGCACGATTGCCAGGTCATGATCGAGGGTCCCGGACACGTGCCCATGCACTTGATCCAGGAGAACATGACGCGCGAGCTCGAGGTCTGCCACGAGGCTCCGTTCTACACGCTGGGGCCGCTCACCACCGACATCGCGCCCGGCTACGACCACATCACCTCGGCCATAGGCGCCGCCATGATCGGCTGGATGGGCACGGCCATGCTCTGCTACGTCACGCCCAAGGAACACCTCGGGTTGCCCAACAAGAAGGACGTCAAGGACGGCATCATCGCCTACAAGATCGCCGCCCACGCCGCCGATCTGGCCAAGGGACACGCGGGCGCGCGCGCCTGGGACGATGCGATGTCGCGCGCTCGGTTCGAGTTCCGCTGGGAGGACCAGTTCAACCTCTCGCTCGATCCGGAGACCGCGCAGGAGTTCCACGACGAGACCCTTCCCGCGCCGGGTGCGAAGATCGCGCACTTCTGCTCGATGTGCGGGCCGAAGTTCTGCTCGATGAAGATCACGCAGGAGGTGCGCGAGTACGCGCGTGCGCACGGCCTCGCCGAGGCCGACGCGCTGGACGCCGGACTGCACGAGAAGGCGGAGGAGTTCAAGGGCGGAGGCGCGGACATCTACATCAAGACCCCATGACCCCCGCGGCCGCACTGGGCTGAGCGGGTACCCGGGAACTGCGAGCGCGCGGCAGGTGTTGGAGGCGGTGATCGGACCTTCGCGTGGAGGGGGGCTTGCCGTGACGGACATGCGCTTATCTCGACTTGGTTTCGGGTTGACTCTGGCGCTCCTATGGACCGGTTCCGCCGCGGAAGCCGGATCAATGGCCGGGGCCTTTTCTCTTCAGATCCCACCTGGCGCCCGCAGCGAGGGTATGGGGCGGGCCTACTACGTGCTGGACCAAGGGCCCATGGCCGCCTGGGGCAACGTGGGGGGGCTGGCCTTCGCCGACGGCGTGCAGGGCGCGGCCACCTACTCCCGGCTCAGGGAGGGCCCGAGCGACGGCGGAGTCCGTTACTACTACGGCACTGCGTCGATGCAGGTCGCGCTTCTGAAACACCTGCCGATGACGTTTGACTTCAATTTCACCCGGTTGGATTACGGAGAGTCTCAGCTCACCGACGGTTCTTCGACCCAACTCGGGACTTTCTCATCATACGAACACGTCTTCGGCGTGGCCACGGCCCTGCAGATCGGCCGGCGGGTGGGGATCGGTTTCGGCGTCAAGAACGTAAAGGTCGACTATTTGAACGGGGTCAGCGAAACGATCGAGAACCAGTTGGGACTCGAAGACGCTGAGGGATCGTCCGTTGCGTTCGATCTCGGCGCGCTCGGACGATTCCCGGTGAGCGTGGGCGAGCCGGGTCAGGTCAAGACGAACGTCCTGGCCGGAGTCACGGTCAAGAATCTCGGCTCGAACATCAACCCCACCGGCTGGGGAGATGGCGACCCTTTGCCCCGGAACCTCCGGGCCGCGGTCGGGTTCGATCTCTCCGCGCTCCCCGTGGCCGAGGGTGGTTGGTTCCAAGGGGCCGGTCCAAGCTCCCTCATCCGCGACACGAGCGTGTTCGGCGCATCCGTCGCGATGGGGTTCGAGAAGAGCCTGATCTCATCGGATCTCCCGGACTCGGTCGCGGACCGGCTGAGCTATCTCGAACGGCACGACATCATTCTGAGCGTGGGTGGAGAACTGCGCCTCCTCGATTACATCGCCTTGCGCGTTGGCTACGTGCACGACGAGAGCGGCGGCATCGAGGCATGGACCCAGGGAATGGGCTTGTCGCTCTTCCGGCTGGGCGGGCTCGACTACGCTTCCATTCCTCAAGGCTGGGGGCTGCCGCGAGTGGACAAGTGGTCCCTGTGGGTCCGCGTTCCGCTGAGCTGAGCGTCGCGGGAGCGCGCCCGCCGGGTCCCGCTGCGGCCGTCAGTCCGTCTTCCAGTTCTTCTTCTTCTCTTCCTTCGGCGCTCCGAACGTGAACGGCACGCTGATCTGCCCCTGTACCGCCCTGCCGTTGCGGCTGGCGGGAATGAAGAGCATGCGCTCCAGCGCCTCCAATGCCGCCTGATTCAGCAACTCGTGCGCGCCCGCTTCCAGCAATGCCTCGATCAGCTTCCCATCCGCGGCAATGGTGGCCCGGTAGATGACCGTCCCCTCGATGCGGCGCTTGCGCGCGGCTTCCGGGTACTCGGGCTCCACCGATCGAACGATGCGCGGCGGGACGTAGTCCCCGCTCGCGGCCGCTGTCGAATCGGCGGCCGCGGACGCCGCGAGCTTGAACTGGAAGGGGAGGAGCCTCCATCCGTCGCTGAACACCCCGCTCTGGTCGCGCCGGCGCGGGAAGCGCCACTCCATCGCCGCACTCAGCGCGGAGAGGTTGAGCATGTGGGCGGTATTGGAAGCGAGCAGAACGGCGTCCGCCACCTCGCCCGCTTCATCGACGTAGCAGAGCGCGATGACGAGCCCTCCGACTCCGAGCTGCCGCGCCGCGGCGGGATAGCGGGGCGCGACGCGCTGGATGGCCGGCCCTTCGAGCAGCCGGCGCTCCCCCACACGCAGGATCGCGTCGCGCAGCGCCTCGGCGTTAATCCCCTCCTCCACCAGCAGGTGCCCCTGCGCGGGAAAGAGCCGCTCCTGAAAGAACTGCTTCTCGCCCTCGTTCATGTCCGGCGCATCGGACATCGCCACCGTCCAATCCCACCACGCGTTCAGCCCGCCGGCGAGAATGGAGGGGGCGAGTGCGTCGCGCCAGGTGAGCGACTCGGCGGCGTCCGCGCGGTGAAAACGAGACCGGTGGTTCGCGTACCGCACCACCACCGACTCGGGATGCGCGGGGAAGTAGCGGGCGAAGTCGACCGCCGAGGGCACGAGCACGAATCCGAGCTGCACCTCACCCGGCCGCAATCGGCCGCCCAGCGCCTGGCCGAGGAGATCCGAGGCCTGCTCGAACTCGACGCGGTATTCCTGGCGATCACCGAGCTCGAACGCGAGATCGGACGCGATGAAGAACGCGTCGCGCCCGGCGGAGCTGTCGGCAGCCACGAGGAACAGGGTTCCCGCGGAACCGGGGACGCTGACGAACGCGGGATCGTGATAGAGCCGCACGCGCAGGCGCGCGTCGAAGCCGACCTCGGTGACGACGACCTCGGCTGCAAACGCCGTCGCCGCTGGGACGTCCTCTGCGGCGCCGCGAAGAGCCTCTGCGGGCTGAGCGGCGGTCCACGGCACGCTCCCGGGCAAGACCGACCCGAAGACCACCGCGAGGTTGAGCAGAACGGCGCGCAGGCGCGGGGCCGTCATCGGTCGGAGCCGCGGCCGAAGCTGACGGGAATCAGGAACCCGCCCTTGACCGACATGCCGCCCTTGGTCCCCGCCTTGAACTTCCATCGCCGCACCGCCGCAAGGGCGGCCGCGTTCAGGTCGTGAGTCGCGCTCGACTGCAGCACGAAGACATCGGCGACGTCGCCGCGCTCATCCACCACCGCGACGACGTTCACCGTGCCGACGAAATCGTACTGCCGCGCGGATTTCGGATAGACGGGATTCACGCGCTCCCGCACGGAGGGGGGAACATCGAACGCGGCCGGGTCGATCGCATCGCCGAGGTCGGCGACCGAGCGATCCGCGCTCACCTCGACGGTGTCGACGCGCTCCCAGGGCAACGCCTCGGCCACGGCGCGCGCGTCTTCCGGTTTGAGCGGAGCGAACGACGCCTTGCCGAACCCGTACCACAAGGAGAGATCGAGGGGCGTCGACCAGACGAGGGAATCGACCTCCGCAGGCACCCACCACAGAGCCCAGCGCGCCTCGTCCCTGTCCAGAAAGCCCGCCAGCCGACCCGTCTCGAGCGTGTTGAAACCGCGGGTCCACGCGCGGCCGCGGCGATCCTGGATGTGGAGATCGCCCGGCACGATGAACGAGTTGTCCCCGTTGGCCTCGCCGAAGTTGAGGAGCAGGATCCGTCCGGGAGCGGGCGAGGACACGGCCGTGTCGAGGCTGTCGAGGAAGTAGGCGTAGACGGTGAAGCGGCCCGCGACCGGGCCGTCGTCCACGCGGAGCCGTGCATAGAAGTCCCCTCCGGCGGCCTCGCTGCGACCTGCCATGAGAAGCCCCAGAAGAACGAGCCAGATAGATCGACGCAACATTCAATCCCTCATCGCCCTACGGTCCAACCGGCACTATAGCACCGCGGATACCCCTGGCCCCGGATGAGGATTCCTGGACCGGCTCCACGGCTTGGGAGAATCGACCCCGGCCCGAGGGTATACAATCATCGACCCATGCACACTCGAACCCTGTTCGTCCTCACCCTGCTGCTGTCATCTGCCGCGGCCTCGCCCCTGGCGGCTCAAGACGTGTCGATCCCGCTTGCGCTGGAGGGCGCGCCCGCCGCTCCGGACTCGGACGCCGTCGATCTCATCATCTTCGACGGGGAGCTGTACCTCGACTCGGGCGACATGGCGAACGCCGCCGCCGCGTTTACTCGGGTCATCGCGATGGATCCGGAGCGGTTGGAGGGGCATATCCTCCTCGCCCGCGCCCTCACCACCGGCATCCTAAACGACCAGGTGAAGGACGTGCGGGCCGCCGCCGCCGAGGCCCTCAGGCAGTACCGGTGGGCTCTCGCCCGCGACCCCGACAACTCGGAAGCGCAGCGGGGCATCCGACTCCTGCTGGATCGCTACGTCGGCGGGCGGGGCATGCCGATGGAGACCGACCGCGGACGGCGCGCCTGGGCAGCGGGGGAACAAGCCCTGCGCAAGAACGACGGCCCGGCCGCGGCCGAGGCCTTTACTGCCGCCGTGGACGCCGAGCCCGAGGTTGCGGATGCGCATCGCGCGCTCGGCGGCGCCCTCCGCATGGCCGGACGTCCGAACGACGCCCTCGCCGCGTACACGCGCGCGCTGGAGCTGAACCCGACCGACCACGAATCGCAGGCCGCGCTGGGCCAGATTCTTGCCGCGAGCGGAGACACCACGGCCGCCCTCGTTCACTTCCGCCGCGCCTTCGCCCTGGAGGACGCATACCGCCCGACCTTCGAGGGGATCATTCTCATTCTCGGTGGACGCGATCCGAAGAGCCAGGATCCCGCCGATCTCGCGCTACTCGGCCGCGCCTACCTCTCGGCCGGCGAGTACGCGAAGGCGGAACCGGTGCTGGAAGACGCGGCGGCGCACGATCCGATTTCCGGTAACCGCAAGGCGCTGGGCATCGCCAAGTTCTTTCTGTCCAAGGACGCCGAGGCCGAGAGTCTTCTCACCGGTGTGAACCAGGAGAACCCTCAGGATCCGGAGGTGCTCTACTACCTGGCCGCGAGCGCCCTGCGCCGCGGTCACATCGAGGATGGGCAAAGCCGCCTACGCAGCGCGCTGGCCCTCGATCCCGAGGACGGCAACGCGCTGCGTCTCCTGGGTCTCACCCTGGCCGACCAGCCCGGACAGGAGGCGGAGGCGGTCGAGATTCTCGAGCGGGCGCGCGACCAGGGGGCGCAGATCGACAACCTCCCGTGCGTTCTCGGATCGCTGGAGTTGCGCCTGGGCCACAATGACCAGGCGCGGCATGCGTTCACCGAATGCGCGGAAGCCTACCCCGATTTTCCCGGCGCGCAGCTCGGCCTCGGCATCATTGCCGACGAGGACGGACGCCGGGGTGAAGCGATCATGCGACTCGAGCGCTACCTCCAGATCACCAAGCCGGATCCGGCGGTGCTCTTTCGCCTCGGGGTGGACTACCTGCGGGTGGGACGCGACGAGCAGGGGTACTCGGCGCTACGCCGTGTCGTGGAGATGGACAGCGCGCTCGCCCCTTCCGACACCGCGCGGATGAGCGACGCGCAACTCCTGGAGATGACGAGCCTCTTCCTGGCCACCGTGCGCCGTTTCGACGACGCCATCTTCATCGGCGAGATGCTTCTCACTCGGGATCCCGAGAACGCGATCTACAACAACAACCTCGCCATGAGCTACGCCGACGCGGGCGAGAACCCGGAACGGGCGAACGATCTGGCGCAGAAGGCCAACCGCCTCACCCCCGACGATCCCGGGCACCTCGATACCCTCGGTTGGACGCTGGTCCGGCTCCATCGCTACGAGGAGGCGGAGAAGACTTTTCTGCGAACCCTGCGGCTCGCTCGCGAGCAGGAGCGCACGGATCTCTCGGAGATCTACTACCACCTCGGCTATCTCTACCGCCTGATGGACCGCCCCGAAGAAGCGACGGATTACCTCACCCGCGCGCTCGAGGATCCGCCCACGCCGTTCGTGAAGGCGGAGATCGAGCGGCTGCTCGAGCTGCAGAGAAGCGAGAGCGGCGGCGTGGACTAGACGACGCGCGCGCCTGGAATCCCCACCCGATGCTGACCCCGCTCGATCATGTGGTGGTGGCCCTCATCACCATCCTGCTGCCGGTACACGACCTCCTCTTCTGGTATCCCCGCCTCGTGCGGGCCGCCGCCGAGCGGCTACGGAACGCGCGCCATCGGGCTTACTTCCAGAGCCTGACCACGGAGTGGGCGCTCCTGGCCGCGACGCTCGCCGCCTGGGCGATCCAGAGTCGAGGGTGGTCGGATCTGGGGTTTCGCGCGCCCTCCGGCTGGGGGTTCTGGACCGCCCTCGTTCTGGCGGCGGGCTTCGCAGTTTTCGTCGGGCGTCAGCGGGTGAATCTCGTGCGCGAGGTCGACGACGAGGCGCGCGCGACGGTGCTCGCTCACCTGGAGCCCTTGCGTCCGCTGCTTCCTCACACGCGCCGCGAACTCGTTCACTTCAGCGCCCTCTCGGTCACCGCCGGCATCTGCGAGGAGGTTCTCTTCCGAGGTTTCGTGATCTGGTATCTGCGGGCCCTCGTCCCGCCGATCCCGGCGATCCTCCTGGCTTCGCTTCTCTTCGGAATGGCCCACGCCTATCAGGGAACGCGGGGAGTTGGACAGACGGCGCTGGTGGGCCTCGGCATGGCCATCCTCTACACCGTCAGCGGAAGCCTCTGGGTCCCGATGCTCCTGCACGCCTTCATCGACCTGAACAGCGGCCTCCTGGCCTACGCGTTCCTTCGCCGCGAGGCTAGAGTCACCCAAGTCTGAGCGGAGATACGAATCAGGCTCGACTGAAGGCGGGACTCTATGAGAATCGGCCCCCCGGAAGGGCCCCCGCGGGGTTTTCGCCCCAAGCTCATGCCCCCCCCGCGGCCTGCCCTCCGCCGCGCCGATGACGCACCCCTCGGCCGCCGATATACGGAAGACGCGGGGTTTTCCCCGATCGAAGGAGCCGAGATGCCGCCAAGCCGACATGATCCGAACGACGTACTCGTCTGCGTCAACCCTGCGGATCCCAACGCAGAGGACGCTGCGCTGGACCGTCTGAGTTGGCACAACTGGCTTCTCATCGCCGGCGTGATGATCCTCACAACCTCGGGCCTGGTCACCGGCCTTCTGCCGCAGCTACGGGACAGGGTCGGGACGCTCTGGCCGTGGGCGCAGACCGAGACGATCCTGATGGTGGGGCTGTCTCTGATGGTGTTCCTCTTCACCGCGCACCTGACCCGCCAGCAGTTTCAAGTCGCGAGCCTCCGCCGCCGGCTACGCGCATCGCGGCAGGAGAGTGCCGAACGCATGCAGCGTCACTGCGATCATCTCTACGCCCTACTCACCGTGAGCCGGGCGGTGAGCACCGAGACCAGTCGACAGGCCATCTTCGACATCATTACCCGGGCGTGCCTGGACACCTTCGACTGCCGTCAGGTCTCCCTCATGCTCGTCGACCGCGCAACCGGGGATCTCGAGTTGCGTGCAGTCACCGGCGAGGAGAGCTCCGAGAAACTGGTCGGACTGCGCACCCACATCGGCGAGGGAATCGCCGGTTGGGTGGCACAGCATCGCGAGCCGCTCCTCCTCGGCCCGACGGTCGACACGTCCCAGTACGTCGGCTTCAAGCCCAGGGACTACTCCATCAACGCTTCGATGATCGTTCCGATCGAGGTCCGCGGGGAGCTGGTGGGTGTGCTCAACGTAACCAATCCCAACGACGGGAAGCAGTACGGACCCGACGACCTCCAGGCGGCGCAAGTCTTCGCCGAGCACGCAGGCATCACCTGCCGGCATGCCGAGCAGGCGGAGTGGATGCGCCAGACCATCCGCCGCCTCGATGACGCGCTGCAGATCCAGCAGGAATCGGGTAGTCGGGCCGCCTGACGACCTGTCTTGCCCCCGCTGGCCGGTCCCGGCCGGTTCCTATAGACTCTGCGCGTTCGGACCAGCCCCCCGTCGAAAGGAACGCGTATGTCACTGCGTCTGACCCTCGCCCTCCTCCTCGGCCTCTGCTTGGTCCATCCGGCTCTGGCCCTTCCCCCCGCATCGGATCCGCTCCCCGTAGACCCGGGGGTACGCATCGGCCGGCTCGAGAACGGGCTCACCTACTACGTTCGCGAAAACCACAAGCCGGAGCATCGCGCCGAGCTGCGGGTGGCGGTGAACGCAGGCTCGCTGCTCGAACGGGACGACCAGCAGGGGTACGCCCATTTCGTGGAGCACATGGCGTTCAACGGCACGGAGCACTTCGCGGCCAACGAACTCATCTCGTTCCTGGAGTCGATCGGCTCCCGCTTCGGGCCCGATCTCAACGCGTACACGAGCTTTGACGAGACGGTCTACATGCTCGAGATCCCCACCGATCGGGAGGGGCTCCTCGATACCGGGTTCCTCGTGCTGAGCGACTGGGCTCACGCCATCACGTTCGACCCGGTGGAGGTCGAAAAGGAGCGCGGGGTGATCCTCGAGGAGTGGCGGCTCGGGCGCGGTGCCGATGAGCGCATCCGGCGCAAGCAATGGCCGGTATTGCTGGAGGGATCGCTCTATCCTGAGCGCTTCCCGATCGGCCGCCCTGAAGTGATCGAAGGCGCCACCGCAGAGCGCGTGCGGGAGTTCTACCGGCGCTGGTATCGCCCGGACCTCATGGCGGTGGTGGCGGTGGGCGACTTCGATGCCACCGCGGTCGAAGAGCTCATCCGCGAGCACTTCGGAGGCATCCCGCGTCCGGCGGATCCCGCGGGTCGACCGACGTTCGATGTCCCGTCGCACCCCGGTCTGCGCGCCGCGCCTGCCGTCGACCCCGAGCAGCCGGTGACCCAGGTGAGCCTCCTCTTCGCGCACCCGCGCCTGCCTCAAGGGACGGTGGGAGACTACCGGCGGGCGATGGTCGACATCCTCTTCAGCAGCATGCTCAACGCGCGATTCGAGGAGATCGCCCAGAAGCCCGACGCCCCGTTCACCTTTGCCGGGAGCGGCGCGGGTTCCTTCGTGCGCGCGCTCGACATGTTCCGGGTGGGCGCGATGGTGCCGGAGGGGGGGACGACCCGCGGCCTGCAGGCGATCGTCACAGAGACCGCGCGTGTGCGATCGCATGGGTTCACCGCCGGCGAGCTGGAGCGGGCCAAGGCGCGTTTCCTGGCCTCGCTGGAGCGGGCCTTCAACGAACGCGACAAGACCGAGAGCGGCGCCTACGTGAAGGAGTACACGAACAACTTCCTGGATGGGGAACCGATTCCCGGCATCGCCGTTGAGTTCGCGCTGGCCGGCGAGATCATGGCCGCCATCACGCTGGACGAGGTCAACGTCGCGGTTTCGCGGCTCGTCCACGCCGATAACTCGATCGTACTCGCCACCGCCCCGGAGAAGAGCGGCGCGGCGTTTCCCGATTCTTCCGCGCTGGTGGCGGTAGTGACAGAGGCCGAGGGAACGAGCCCTTCGGCCTACGAGGATGCCCCCGCCGCGACCGGACTCTTGGCGCAACTTCCGGAGCCGGGCGTGATCTCCGCGCGGCGCACGATCCCCGAGATGGACCTCACGATCCTCACGCTCTCGAACGGGGTCGAGGTCTGGCTCAAGCCGACCGATTTCAAGAACGACGAGATCCTGTTTTCCGCGGCTGCCTCGGGAGGATTCTCGCTCGCCGACAGCGGCGTGTACCGCTCGGTCAATTTCGCCGACAGCTACATCCAGCAGGCGGGCTTCGGCGGATTCACCCCCGTCGATCTGCAGAAGATGCTCTCCGGCAAGATCGCCTCGGCCGCTCCATTCGTCACTGATTTTCAGCACGGTGTGAGCGGGAAGGCGACTCCCCGCGAGCTGGAGACTGCGCTCCAGCTCACCCACCTCGTCTTCACCGCTCCCAACGACCGCCCGGATGCGTTCCAGGTCGTGATGGGGCAATGGCGCACGCTCCTCCAGAGCCTCAGGGCCGTGCCCGAGATGCGGTTCGCGGACGAGGCGGGGATTGTGAACCATCGCAATCACTATATGTTCCGACCGTGGACGGTCGAGATACTGGACACCGTGGATCGTGAAGTGGCCTACACGTTCTACCGGAGACTTTTCGCCAACGCGGCGGATTTCCACTTCTACTTCGTGGGTGCGTTCACGGTGGAGTCCATGGAACCGCTCGTCGCCCGCTACCTGGGTTCGCTGCCGGCCCGGCCCGGCCCCCGCTCGACGTACACCGATCCGGGCGTGCGCTTTCCGGATGGGGTGATCGAGCGCACGGTGAACGCGGGGACCGAGCCCAAGAGCCAGACCCTGATCACCTGGCCCGCCCTCACCAGGTTGGATGAGATAGAAATGTTCATGCTCCGCAGAGCGAACGACATCCTGGAGACGAGGCTCCGCGAGCTGTTGCGCGAGGCGTTGAGCGGGACGTACTCGGTCGGCGTGAGCGAGTCGAACCTGTCCCCCTACCCGGGGTACGGCGAGACCTCGATCAGCTTCGGCTCGGCGCCGGAGAGCGCGGACACGCTCACCGCGAAGGTCTTTGAGGAGATCGCGAGATTCAAGCGCGACGGCCCGACCGCGGAGGAAGTGTCGAAGGTCCAGGAGATCCAGATCCGCGAGCTCGAGACATCGGCCAAGCAGAACCGGTACTGGCTATCGAGCTTCAGCACCGTGGACGCCCTGGGATGGGATCCTCGGCGAATCCTGGCGCGGCGGGAGCGCATCGACGACATCACCGCCAAGAAGCTACAGGAGACGTTCGCCCGGTATTACCCGGACGACAATCACACCGTCATCCGGCTGATGCCGGAGACGCCGGTGGGGACAGCGCCCCGCTGATCCGTCCGGCGATCGAGGGACCGACAAGGGGGGATTCATGCTCACTCGGATGATGCGTGCAGCGCGGCTCGACACGCAGTTCTACGAGATGGTGGAGACCGACTCGTCCTACACGAGGGAGTCGGCGATCGTGGTGCTCCTGGCCTCGCTGGCTTGGGGTCTTGGGACTCATGATCGGCCACGGAGGGGACGTGAAGACCCTCATCGTGGGCGTGATCGCCTCTTTCATCAGCTGGATGATCTGGTCGGGGATCACGCTCCTGATCGGAACCCGCGTCACCAAGGGACCGGACACGGAATCGAACATGGGCGAGATGCTGCGCGTCCTGGGTTACGCCCACACTCCGACTCTGCTCTCCTTCTTCGTCTTCATCCCGAAGGTGGGAGGGTGGCTGGGGCTCATCGGCGGGGTTTGGGCTCTCGTCGCCGGCGTCGTGGCCATTCGCCAAGCCCTGGATTTCAGCACCCGCCGCGCGGTGATCACTGTCTTGTTGGGCTGGATCGTCATCACCTCATCAGGAGAGTCGTGATCGGACTCTTGGGGATCGATCCGGGAGCGGGGCTCAGCTAGCGCAGAGCCTCACTCGCCCTCGATCCAGGTCTCGCCCGCCGCTCGCCATCCCTGCGTGCCTTCCTTGTACCAGAAGAGGTTCAGGAAGCCGCGCCGGGCGGCCTGGGTCGAGCCGTTCCGGCTGCGGGTGCAGGTGGGTCCGTAGCAATAGACGACCAGGGGGATACGGGCCCGGTCGGCCCCCGGCCAGTACTCACCCGCCAGGTAGTCGAGGTACTTCTCGAACAGGTGGGGCTGCAGGCTCAGGGCGCCGGGCAGATGCCCCCGTCTGAAATCGTTCTCCCCACGCAGGTCGAGCAGGATGAAGCGCGGCGGAGGGATGTCCGGCAAGGTCCGGCCCCACGCCGCGTGGAGCATGCCGCGCAGCTCCTCCGTTCCGATCAGGCGGACGACGGGGGCGTCGGCATGCGCGCGCCATCCCGAGAACCCTTCGGGGTAGACGCGCACGCGGGCAATCCCGGCAAGGCGCGCGGCGAAGTACGGGTGGATCGGCGCGTCGCTCGGACGCAGGTCGCCGCACACGACGATCTCGTCGCTCAGGTCCACGTACTCCCGCTCGCGCGGCCCCCACTGCTCGAAGAGAGGGCGCATGTCGGGGCCCGTGCGAGTGAGCCCGTCCTCGGTGACGAGCGTCTCGAGCGGAAAGGGCAGGCTGTGCGGGATGTGGCCTGTCGCCCACGCCTCCGCCGAGCGCCAGTCCAGGATGCTGGTCCCCCGCGTTCCGAAGCGGGCGCGCACGAAGGCGTAGTCGCAGATCCTGGATGTGTCGGGAGCGGCGGCAAAGTGCGCCGCGCGCGCCGAGGCCTCACCGTCCTCGATTGCGCCGCCGGCACCCCGCCATGCCTCCATGCCGCCGTTGAGCAGGGTGACGTGCGGATGGCCGGCCAATTCGAGAAGCCAGAAGAGCGCGCCCGATGCGGCTGGGTTCGCGCGATCGGAGACGCACACGACCTCGCCGTCGCTGGACACGCCCGCGCCTGCGAACCAGGCGGCCAGAGCGTCGATGCGACCGTCCCAGGCGGTGGGATCGACGCGTCTTGCTCCCGGCACGTGCCCCGCAGCGAACGCGGCGGCGGGGCGCGCGTCCACGACGATCACGTTGCGATCCGCCGCATGAACCTTGACCCACGCCGCGTCGCGCAGGATCTCCGGATAGACGACCGGCTCGGACGGACGTTTGCGGAAGGCGTCCCACATCGTACTCTGCGCTCGAGCCGTCCCCACCGTCAGGAGCATGGTGACAGCCACAAGCGCGGACGCAACCGGGAGCATGACCGGCCGGCGCGGAGATCCCGTTCTGAGAGCGGGGCGAAGACGCATCACGAGCGGGTTCCTCATGCGCGGGGCGTGGGCGTAAGATCCAGGACGTTTCCCGCAGCAAAGCTCAATCTAGCGGAGGCCGCCCGTGAAAACCAGCCCGCTCTCGCTCGCGTCACTGCGCCCGCTCTCGTTCGGTCACTGCGCCCGCTTCTCCGCCGCGTCGGCCTGTTCTCGGCAGCGCTGGCCGTGGCATCCTGGTGTCCCGCACACGCGGGAGAGGTTTCCTCTGACCCCCCGGCATCGATCACGGTCGTCGAGACCGCGCCTGTGGAGACGATCCTCGACCACCCGGAGGTGCCCGATGCGTGGCAGGTGTGGCCGGAGATGATCGGCCGGGCCCGGAGCACGCTCGACGTCGCCGAGCTTCTACTTCTCGGACGAGCCGGGGAGCCGCCTCGAACCGACGATCGTCGCCATCGAGGCGGCCGGCGAGCGAGGCGTGCGGGTGCGGGTGCTCGGCGACGCCGGGTTCTACAAGACCTACCCCGCCACGCTCGACCGGCTGTCGCGGGCGAAGAACGTGCAGGTGCGGCTCATCGACTACCGCGCGCTCACCGGCGGCGTCATGCACGCCAAGTACTTTGTGGTCGATGCGTGGGAGGCGTATTTCGGGAGCCAGAACTTCGACTGGCGCGCGCTCGAGCACATCCACGAGATCGGGGTGCGCGTCCCCTTCCCAGAGTACGCGGTCGAGCTGGATCGGGTATTCGAGGCGGACTGGGCCGACGCGAGTCCGCTGGACGCAGCGCGGCCGCTCCCGGAGGTGACGGGCCCCATTCTGACCTACAGAGCCCATCTCCCCTTCGCGTGGATCGAGGCGTCCGGAGACACCGCGCGCTTCCGCCCTGCCATGAGCCCGACCGGCCGCCTCCCCGACCCCACCTCGTGGGATCTCCCGCAGATCGTTGCGGCCATCGACGGCGCGCGCGACTCGATCCAGGTCACCGTCCTCACGTACAACCCGGTCTCGCGCGACAAGACCTATTGGCCGGAGCTCGACGACGCGCTGCGGCGGGCGGCGGTGCGAGGCGTTCGCGTGCGGCTCATGGTCGCCGACTGGAGCAAGCGCAAACCGGCGATCGACTTCCTCAAGAGCCTCACCTGCGTGCCGGGGATTGAAGTGCGCCTCGTCACGATCCCCGAGGCCTCGACGGGTTTCATCCCCTTCGCGCGCGTGACCCACGCCAAGTACATGACCGTGGACGGGACGACATGCTGGGTGGGGACGAGCAACTGGGAGAAGAGCTACTTCTACACGACGCGCAACGTGGGGTTGGTGGCACAGAGCCGAGAACTCACCGCCGCGCTCGACCGCGACTTCCGCACGCTCTGGGGAAGTCCCTACGCGTACCCGGTGCGGCTCGACGAGGAGTACGCGCCGCCGCGCGTCGGGGAGTAGGAAAGCCCGGGACGCGAGCAGACCGTGGAGTTCAGGGTCTCGCGATCTCGTCCATGCTCACCTGCACCATCCGGATCCCGCTCAGGCGCACCAGCTCCTCGACGCGGTCGAGCTTGTACGGCTTCTCGTAGCAGACGCGCTGGATGCCCGTGTTGATGAGCGTCTTCAGGCAGTGGATGCAGGGGCTGTGGGTGATGTAGATGTCGCTGCCCGCGATCATCACGCCGTGCCTGGCCGCCTGGGCGATGGCGTTGATTTCCGCGTGGATGGTCCGGAAGCAGTTCTCCTCTTCCTCGCCGTCGGGGGTGCGCGATGTGGTGACGAGGCACCCCACTTCCGTGCAGTGCGGCATGCCCGCAGGAGAGCCGTTGTACCCGGTGGCCAGGATCGCGCGCGCTCGCACGATCACCGCACCCACCGCGGCCCGGTTACAGGTGGAACGCTGGGCCACCACCCGGCAGATCTGCATGAAGTACTGATCCCAATCGAGGCGGGGATGCGCATCGGACACGAGACGGACCCTCCTGGTTTGAGACGGGTCAGGATATCACGCAGCAAGGCGGGGCGGCCTCCACGAGACCGCCCCGCCTTTCCTGGTCCGGTTAGGATCTGCGTGACTCGCGTCGGTCAGTCGGCGCCGTTCGCTTCCCCGCAGTCCTTCTTCCACACCCCGCGAAGGAGTCCACCCTTCTCGGATGCGGTCGCTCAGGCCCCACACACCGCGCACGGTCCCGACCACCGCCGGCGGTCCGTCGCCGGCTCGCCGCTTCCAGATTCCGTGAAATGTCCCCTGGGTGGGATCGGCGGCATCCGCCTCCCACGTCCCGCGCACGAAGCCGGCATAGCCGCCTTTGCGGTCGATGATCTTGCCGACGAAGGCCTGGGTGCCGTCCTCGAGAACACCCCAGCGGCCTCGCAGATGGCCGCGCACGTCGCCGAGGGGACCTTCCCACACCGCGCGGAAGAACCCGCCGTTCGCGCTGTCGGTGTCCACCTTCACCCACGCGCCGACGAGGGCGCCCCGCGGGCAGAGTTCCACGTCTTCCCGGCTGAAGCCGGTGAACGAGACCCCGTTCTCTTCGTCGAGCAGGATCACGGTGTCGAGATCAGCGATCCCGTTCAGCGGGAAGCTCACGTCGAGAAGCTCGGTGTCGAATGTGAAGAGGTCGTCGACGGTGAGCCCGTCCCCATTGACGTTCAAGCGATAGGCGGCGAACGTGGAGTCACCCGCCGGAGGCACCACGATCTTGAGCAGGACACCGTCCCACGCGCCCGCGGTCTTGGAGACCCACTCCACAACCTGGCGGTTGGCAGGCTGGCCCGGCTCCGGCTTCGTGGGGCGCACGAGAAAGTCACCGCGCTCGAAGCGGAGCACCTGCAGCGGCAGGAGGAGCCCATCGGAGACGACCGCCTTGCCGCTCCAGTCGAGGACCGGCCCCCGCGTCGTGTCGTCGACCGCTTCGGGCCCGCGCCGCAGGTTTCCCCACGTGACGCGCAGGTACTGCACGGAGGTACCGGGACGCCGCTCGAGAGGATTCATTCTCGGATCCGCGTTCAACGCATCGACGACCGGCTCCCCGCCCTGCAGGTACCGGTCGAAGTAGCTTTCGCCGAAGCCCGGTTGCTCGGCCGACGTCCCGACTCCGCCGTCCTCTATACCGAGGTCGATGGACATCTCGGCGGTCTCATTCTCGAAGCCATCGAAGCCGGATGTGATCGACTTATCGTCGCCGCACCCGAAAAGTAGAAGGGCGAGCGTTGCCGCTCCCATCAGCGCGACGGCAGAAAGCCGCCATCCACTCTGTCGCATCGTCGAATCCTCCTGTCCTGGCCCTGTGTTCATCGGTCCGCCCGAGCACGGGCGCCATGTATCGCAACTCCGATGCCAAGGGAAATCCGGGGATCGTATTGACTGTAACTAATTGTAAACAAATGAGTTACAACATCACTCGAACCGGGGTACCGAGACCCGACGGCGAGAATCGTACCGGGAGGGACAGCCGGTTCGGGTGATGTCGAACCGAACGGGACAGCGTGGTGGCGCCCGCCGAGGCCTCGGCGGTCAACCCCCGATCTGATACTGCTTCATCTTTCGATAGAGCGTGCGCAGCCCGATCTCGAGAATCTGCGCCGTGCGCTGCTTGTCGTAGCCGGTCGCCTTCAGCGTTTCCTCGATCGCACGGATCTCGATCTCCTGCATGGTCATCCCGATTCGTAGCCTCAGATCGCGCGAGGTGGGAGCTTGCGTGCGGAGGTGGGTAGGAAGATCCCCCACGTCGAGCGGCATGGCATCCCGGCCGAACACGACCATCCCCTCGACCAGGTTGCGCAGCTCGCGCACGTTCCCCGGCCAGTCGTACTGCATGAGCAACTCCATCGCTCCGCGAGTGATCCCCTTCACCCGGCGCTTGTTCTCTTCGTTGAATTGCTTGATGAACTCGTCGACAAGAATCGGGATGTCCGACTTGCGCTCACGCAGGGGCGGCAGATGGATGGAGGCGACGTTCAGACGGTAGTAGAGATCCTCGCGGAAGCTCCCCTGGCGGACCATGGCTCCCAGGTCTCGGTTGGTGGCGCAGATGAGGCGCACGTCCACGCTGATGGAGCGGGCGCTTCCCACCCTCTCGAACTCCCGCTCCTGGATCACGCGCAGGAGCTTGACCTGCACCGCCGCGCTCACCTCCGAGATCTCGTCCAGGAAGAGGGTGCCGCCGTCGGCTATTTCGAACCGCCCCTTGCGCTCGCTGACCGCGCCGGTGAACGCTCCCCGCTCGTGGCCGAAGAGTTCGCTCTCCACCACCCCCTCGGCCAGAGCGCTGCAGTTCAGCGCCACGAACGGCTCGTTGCGTCGCGGACTCAAGTGGTGGATGGCCTTGGCCACCAATTCCTTGCCGGTGCCGGTGTCGCCGGTGACGAGGATGGTCGTGCGGGCATTGGCCAACTGGCGGATGCGGTCGTAGATCTGGACCATTTGCGGCGCCATGCCGGTGAGGTGCTGGATGCCGTAGCGATGGTCGAGACGCGCCTGCAAGTCGCTCACCGCGACGACCAGACGCTGGTGCGAAAGCGCCCGCTCCACCACCGCGCCCAGACGCTCCAGATTGATGGGGCGGGTCTGCACGTCGTAGGCGCCGCGACGCATGGCCTCCGTGGCGGTCGCAAGCTCGGCGTCGGGAGCGATCAGGATCACCGCCGCCTCGGGGTTGCGCGCGCGGGCGATCTCCAGCAAGCGCAACCCGTCGATGCGCTGGGCGCGGAGGTCGGTGACAAGCACGTCCACGACCTCTCCGTCGAGGACGTTGTACGCCGCCTCCCCGTCACGCACCCAGGTCACTTCGCAACCCAGGGAGTTCTCGAGGAAGCTCGCCATCTCCCGCCCACGCACGTCATCTTTGTCGACAACTACCGCGCGCGGGCGCTCCATCGAGGTCATCGTGATGCTCTCCGCAGCCAAAACCGCCGATCTAGACCAGCCATTCTTTACGCGCGGCGGCGCGGATGGCAAGAGCGAGGCTCGCCCAGGTGACGAGAGCGCTCGCCGCCGCGAGCGCGGTCAGGGCCCAACCTCGCACCGCGAGGGCATCCTCGCTGGCCAACGCGCCCGCAGTGGCCACCGCGATAAACCCGACGATGATGAAGACCCCGTGAAAGAGATGGGCGGCGGGCTGGAGCATGCGCCGGGGATCGTCCCAGTCGAGGCGCCCCCAACGGGCGGCGAGCAGGACTCCCACCGACGCCCCCATGAGCGCCACCAGCGGCCCGGCGAGGAACGCCACCCCCCACGCCCGGGCGGGCCAGTCGTGGCCGAGCCCCAGAATGAGGAGCGGGACGGAGGCCGTGACCGCGGTAAAGAAGAGCGCGATTCCGAGCTTGGCCAGCACGAAGGCACGTGGCGAGAACGGCGATCCTGCCACCCATACCATCCCCTTCCCCTCGCTGGGGATCACCAGCATCCCCGCCTCCGATGAGATGAGGAAGAGCACCAGCAGGGCGGGACTCCCCCCCGCGGACCCCTGATGGGCAAACACGAACCAGATGACCATGAGCGTGGTCACGGCCGACGCGGCAAGCCTCAATCCCAGGCGCCCCTCGCGAAGAAACACCAGCGTGTCTTTGCGGAGCATCGCAAAGAAGGGGCCGGAGGGACCACCCCACCAAGTGCGCGAACGAACCGCGGAGGAACCCGGCTCGGGATAGCGCCCCTCGGCGAGCCATCGGTCCGCCAGCGCCAGAGGCAAACCGACGAGAAGCGCGGTCTGGGTGACGGCGAGAAGCACGGTGTACAGAGGCAAGGCGCCGCCGGCCAGGAGCGTGCTCGTGATGCTTCCCACCGCTGCGGGGGGAAAGAGCGCGATCAGGATCGGCGGAATCGGTGGCACGATGCGCCCTTCGATGAGGCCCAGCATCGCGTCGGGATCGATGTTCACCCGCCACAGGGCGAGCATGAGAAAGCCGAAGATGAGGCCGAGAATCGCGTCCAGCCATCGGAAGGTCTCCCGGCTCGTGCGCGGGGCGAGAAGCCACACGGTGACCAGGGAGAGCCCGAGCGGCATGAGCCGCACCAGCGCAAAGGCAAGCACCCCCCCGAGAATGACCGCGACCGAGGCCTTGTATCCCACGAGGACGCATAGAAAGACGACGAAGAGGAACATCGTCGGCACCGCCGCCATGACCAGCGTCCCCTCCATGACCTGGTACAGGAGAAAACGTCGGCCGGATATCGGCGCCCGCCGCAGCCACTCGCCGCGCCCGGAGAAGAAGAGGAGGTTCGCGAATCCTCCGACTTCCCCCACCAGCATGAGGAGGAACTCGCTGGCGAGGAGTCCGGTCACGATCCACGCGAGCAGGAGCGGGGCGGCTGGTGCATCGCGCGCCGCGCGCCCCATGCCGATCCCCACCCCCCCGAAGAAGAGGAACATCCAGGGGATCACGAACACGACCATGACCCAATTCATGGTCCGGTGGCGCGACTGACTCGAGAGGGATCCGTTCCAGAGCGCGATGAAGCGGTACCGGAGCAGCCGATGGAACGGGATCATGACGACGGGGCGGGCGGCCGAGGGTCGACCGGAGACTGCGCGTCTTCCGGTTCGCGCGTCCCCGCGGTGAGTTCGAGAAAGATGTCCTCGAGGCTTCGGTCGCGCGCCTCGCCTCGAAGGGTCTCGAGCGAACCGAGCGCGCGGAGACGGCCCCGATCCAGGATGCCCACCCGGTCGCAGATCTTCTCGGCGATCTCCAGGATGTGCGTGGTGAGAAAGACGGTGGTGCCTTCCTTGCAGAGCGCGCGCAGGTAGTCCTTCACCTGACGGGCGCTGCGCGGGTCGAGACCGACCGTGGGCTCGTCCAGGAAGAGCACCGGGGGGCGATGGATGAGGGCGGCCCCCAAGGCCACCCGCTGGCGAAGACCGTGGGAGAGGGTCTCGATCAGCTTGTCGGCCTGATCCGCCAGGGCCATGAAGTCGAGCCAGTCATCTCCGCGGCGGCGGGCCTCGGGTACGGGAACGCCGTACAGCTCGCCGCAGAAGGTGAGGAACTCGCGCACCGTGAGCTTGTCGTAGAGCTGAGGCTCCTCGGCCACGTAGCCGACCTTCGCCTTGACCTTGCCGGTTTCGGTGCGCACGTCGAGGCCGTCCACGAGGACGGTCCCCTCGGTGGGGCGCAGCAATCCGACCATCATCTTCACCGTAGTGGTCTTGCCTGCGCCGTTGGGTCCCAGGAATCCGAACAGCTCGCCGCGTTCCACATGCAGATCGAGATGATCCACCGCGCGGAAGGCGCCGTAGTCCCTGGTCAGGCCCCGAGTCTCGAGCATCAATCCCGCCGATCGAGGATCACGCGATCCGACCGCCCGTCGGAAACGAGCGTCCAGGTTCGCGCGCAGGGCTTGGAGAAGGCGAACGGCCCCATCCCCGGCTCCGCCCGTGGCGTCGGACGCCGGTCCTTGATCTCGTCTCGTTCCTTCCCCGCTTCGAACCGCTCGGTGATGTAGTGATAGGGGTAGAAGAGGAGGAGCTTGCCGTCCGGCTCCCACTCCAGAGCCGGCGCATCCGGATACTCTTTCGGCAACCAGGCAACGCCGTACTTCTCGCGGGGCGGGATGGGGATGACGAGATCGCCGTCGAGCGCGTAGATCGCGTACTCCATGATGACGATGAAGCCCTGCTCGCCCTTGCGCACCTCGCGGCGGCGGGCCTCGCTCACGCCGATACCGGCCGCGCGATCGGCCGGGCCGAAGCGGAAATCGAGCACGGGCTTGGGCACGGTGCGTAGCGCGCGCGCGACGAGGGCGCCTCCATCCTCTCGCAACCGGTACACCGAACCCAACGCGTAGAGGTGCGTTCCATCCGGCGACCACTGCAGGCGCAGATAATCGACGGGCATTTCCTCGGGCCGGTTGAGATAGGAGGCGCTCCGCGAGAGCGTGACCACGCGGAGGGAGTCGCCACGGCAGGAACCGTCCACCACGAGCACGGTGTGCTCGCGCCCTTCCTCACCCGGACCGCCGATCACGGCCAGCCGACTTCCGTCGGGCGACGGCAGCGCGAGGCGAAGCGGGCCCGGCGCGAGGGAAAGGTAAAGCTCCTCCGTGCGAGCCGCGGCACGGGCGGGCAGGTGGATCAAACACAGGGCGGCGAGGAGGGTGAGCGGTGCTCGGATGGTTGAACGCATAGGCTCGTGATTCTATCCGGGCGGCAGAGTGGCGACCAGAGCGAGACGGCCGGCACGACCGCCGCGCAACAACTCAGGCGGCGCGGCGGTGAGCGTCCTCGTTCCGCTCCGGCGGAGCGGAAAGGCGCTCCCAGGTCACGTCCCACGCGGCGAGACGTTCGTCCGCGCTGAGCACGACGACCTGGCGGCCGGCGCGAGCGAGCGCGGCGAAGGCACGGTGCGCGGCGGCAAGTCGCTCGTCATCCCAGGCCGCGCAGGGCTCGTCCAGCACGATGGGGAGTGCCCGGTCCCCGCTCACGCCCTCGGCGATGGCGATTCGCACCGCCAGGTGGAGCGCGTTTCGAGTCACCCCGCTCAACCGAACGTCTTCGCACCACTCCCCGACCGCCTGCCGGGCCTCTATCCGCTCGACGCTGCCGAAACGCACCTCCGTGAAGCGATTGTCGGTGAGCGCGGCGAGGTGGACGCTTGCGCGCTCGGCAAGCCGGTCGAGAAACTCGTCCTGGAACTCGCGAATGCACTCCTGAAGCACGCCCACGGCAATCCGGGTGGCCTCGGCGCGCCGGTCGAGACGCTCCGCTCGCGCCTCGAGTCGCACGAGATCCTCCGCGAGCCAGCCCGGCGCCGGCACCTCCGACTCCAGGCGCGCCATCTCCCCCTGCACGTCGACGAGAGCCTCGGCAGCCCGGGCGCACCGCGCGACCGCCGCCTCGCCTCGGCCCCGCGCCTTCTCCATCTCGACCGCCAGCACCTGCGCGTTCGCGTCGAGACCCGAGAGGTACCTGGCCCGCGCCACAAGATCGCGGGTCTGGGTGTCGAGAAGCTGGAGATCGGCAAAGACCTGCTCGTACGCGTCCACGACCTCGAGCAACGGGCGATGGCTGTCGCGAGCGGTTCGGGCGCGGTCGAGCGTTCCGCGAGCCTCGGTGTAACGACGGTATGCGGCCCGCAGTGCGGAAGGATCGCCGAGGCGACTCAGGCGTCCCAGCCCGGCTCGGGCTTCGCGCTCGCGCCGAGCCACCTCGTCATGCTCCGCGCTCAGGCGGACCAGATCCTGCTCCTGCCGCAGCCGCATTTTCTGCGTGTTGCGATCGAGGTACCAGACGGCGCCGTACCCGCCGGCGGCCAGGAAGGGGGCGAGAATGAACCCGACGGTCATGGCGTCCGCACCCAGACAGGCCAGCCACGCCAGGGCCCCGAGCGCCGCCGCGGCGAGAAGCCCGGTCCGGCGTGCGTGGCTTCGCGGCAGCGACGCGATCACGTCCTCGATACGAGCCAGGTCCACTTCCACGTCGCGCAGCCGCGCCGCGCTTTCCGACCACCCGTGCACGCACTCTTCCAAGTCGCCGGGAGCGTCGAGGAAATCGGCGAAGTCCGCTTCGAGACGCGTCTCGCCCGCCTCCACCGCCTCCACCTGCTTTCGAATCCGGTTCTGCTCTCCACGAAGCTGGCCGAGGGTCTCCTCGAGGCGCGTGCGATCCTGGGTGAGATCCTCGAAACGCTTGAGGTTCTGCAACATCTCCTCTTGCTCCGCCGACTCCTGCTCGGCCTGAGCCCGCTCCGATTCGAGCCGCTCGCGCTCCTCCTCCAGACTCCACAGACGGGCCGCGCGCTCTTCCCATTGCGCGGCCTCGCCTCGCCGCTGTTCCAGCTCGGCGCGAGTCTCGTCCAGCGTGCCCGGCCGGCCGCTCCCCGCGCCCCCGACGAGAGCGCGATTCTCGGATTCGAGCACGGCCAGCGCCTCCCGCGCCTCCGCGTGTCCGCCTCCCTCACCCCCGGGGTTCCCTGTTGAACCGGCGCGCAAGGCGAGCTCGCCCTGCAGCACGAACCCCGAGTCGGCCCACACACCTCCGTGCGACACGCCGAGGAGCCCGTGCAGAGCACGGCGCCATGCCGCCTCGTGCCCGGGGTCGGACGAGGTCCCCTTGAACCAGACCGTCTTGGTGGATCCGCCCTCCGCGCATTCCTCGACGAGCAACACGCTTCCCCGAAGGAAACCGCGGCGCAATACGAACCGGCGAGGACCGACGTGGAACGTCACCTCCGCCCAGGCGGCGACGCCGAGAATCGGCGCGCAGCCCTCGGGGCGGCACCCGAGGCGAGGCCCGAAGAGCGTCTCGAAGAGAACCGAGGCGAGACGGGTCTTCCCCGACTCGCTGCCGCCGAGAATCACGCCAAGCCCGCGGCCGAAGTGGACGGCGCGCTCCACCCCGTTCGGGTCACGCATGCGCAGCCGCTCAATCCACATGCGTGGCCTCCACTCGCCGCCATGCGGTGACACCCAGCCCGAGGGCTCGGGCTTCCATCTCGCGCGCGTTCCCGGCCGCCGCGGCGCACCGCGACTCCATGTGGCGTACGAAGTGGCCGAGCACGCTGTTCTCCGCGCGCAGTCCGGCCAGAACGGCTTCATCCGGATCGAGATCGGCGCCGGCGGCGGCCGGGCGGGGGCCGCGCGGTGCGGGAGGAGTCTCGGGACGAGCGGTAGGCCGTCCCTCACGCGTGACCTGCACCCCCTCGACTTCGAGATCGGCGACCAGAAATCCTCTGCGACCGGGTCCGTTCGCGTCGAGCCCGTGCGAAGCGCCTGGCTGCACGACCAGCGTGCGACCGTGCCGGGCGGCAAGATAACTGTGCCCACCCCCGAGCACGAAGAGATCGAGATCGCCGCCGGCGAAGAAACTTTCGGGGAGATCGCGGCGTCCCCACAGACAAGGGGGATCTCCGGGGCCGGGCCCGCCGAGAACGCCATGCAGCAGTCCTACGTGGCGCCCTTCCATCCCCTGTCGCGCGAACTGCGCGGGTTCGATTCCGTTGCGGCCCGGGCGTGAGGCGGCAGTGTAGAGGTGAAGCTGGGTGGAGCCGATGGCAAGTTCCACGCGCCTCGGTTCTGCCCAGTCCACGACCAGGACTCCCGCGGGGAAAGCTCGCGTGGAGTAGACGCCGTTCGGCTGGGTGAGGCCGTCGTACGCGCCGGGGAGGAGGACCACGCTCTTGCCGCCTCCGAGCAGCGCCTCGGCGCCCTCGGCGACGTGCCCGACGAGTTCAGCGTTGGGAGACGGATGGTCGAAGAGATCGCCGGCGCAGAGGACCGCGTCGATGCGTTGCCTCGGGTCGAGGGCCACATCGACGGCGTCGGTCCACGCGTGACTGCGGCCGGATCCCTTCCCGGAGATCCACCCATCGCTCTCGGGAAGCCTCGCCCCAAGGTGCAAATCGGCCAGGAGCAGGAGCCGCACGCGATCTCCCTCGTCGAATGAGAATCCATGGTCTGTGTCGTTGGGAAGCACGGCCCGGTCGCCGGGCGGGCCCTCCTCGAACACCCCTGTAATCGCCTCTCTATCATCGGACTAAACGCGGCGGTGTTTACCGTGGCGGAGGCGGGCGGCGCGGGAATAGGGTGGCCGCACCTTTCGAGGGGCGGGACGGACAGCTCCTAACCCTTTACAATGATTTGGATTACACCATTAACAGTGTTGGCGATCGAGGAGGACCGCCCGCTCAGCGGTTCTGGCGGACCTCCTTGAGATCCTTGCGAAGCTCCTCGAGCGCGCGCACGACCTCCGGATCGCGGGCAAGATGCTGGGCCGCGGTGGCGGTCCGGTCGGCCTCGAGGTCGTCCCCCTTCAAGAAGTAGATGCGCGCGAGCTTGTAGAGATAGCGCGCGCGGTTGGGGCTGATGGAAACCCGCGATCCGCCGCCGCCGAGCATTCCCGCGGCACCGGTCGTCTCCACCTGGTTGGCTTCCTCGATGAGTCGCAACGCGTGCTCCAGATCCTGCCCGCGCTGGGCGAGAAAATCCGAGAGGCGTTCGCGATAGAGCGGCTGGCGCGGCGAGAGTTGGATGGCCTCCTCCAGAGCGGCCATCGCATCGCGATCGCGACCCATCGTCTCGAGAACGCCGGCGAGGTTGTAGAGGAGGAAGCCCCGGTCCACGCCGCGGACGTCGAGGAGTTCGACCAGGATCTTCACCGCCTCCGCGTGCTTCCCCGCTTCGCCGAGCATCAGGGCGTGCTCGAGATGGATGTCCGCCCACGCCGGCGCGAAACCCTCGCCGACCGGGTGCGCCGCGGCCGCCTCGGCAAGCAGCTTGCGCGCCTCGTCCTTGCGGTCGAGCCGCCGGTAGATCGCGGCGAGTCCGCTCACGGTCACGGCGCGGTTGGGTGCCGCGCTCTGCGCCTTCTGAAAGTACGCGAGGGCCTTCTCGTTGTCCTCTACATGCTCGGCGGCGATGCCGGCAAGTTCGAGCACCATCACGTCGTCCGGATGATCGCCCAGGACCTTCTCGAAACGATCCAGTCCCTCCTGCCAGTCCTCGCGCTGGCAGGCCTCGAAACCCAGCCGGAAGCCGTCACCCAGCGCCGCCGCGCGCTCGCGGTCTTCGGCGTCCATCGCGGAGAGCGCCAGTTCGAGGAGGTCGCCCTCGGTGCCATCCACCGATTCCGGCGTCTCGGGTTGCTCCTCGACATGCTCCTGCAGCTCGTTCAAGCGATCCCGGCGACGCTCCACTTCGAGCTGCCCGCCGTCATCCTCGGCGAAATTGCCCGCCATCTCGAGCTTCTCGTGGGCGAGCGTGAGCGCGTCGTTCGTCATGAGCTCGTCGAATTCCTCGAGGAGCTGGTCGAGGGCCTGGCGGCGCACTTCGCGCAGCTTGCGGCGGACGCGATCCGTCGCGTCCTCATCGCCGGAGCCGAGCTTGTCCAGCGCCTGCTGGTAGTAGTACGCGGCTTCGCGATACTCGAAATCCAGCCGCAGCTCGTCGCCCTTGTCTTCATCCTTGTCGGCACCGCGGCCGAACAGCGTCTTGAGAAAACCCACGCGCTCCACCTTCGAGCAGCTCCTTGCCGGAGCTGCGGAAACGGCCGACGATCTCCGGCCAGAAAGTGCGGCGAGTCTAGCGCCCTCGCGCGCAGGGAATCAAGGGCGCGTGCCCTCTAGGAGAAGCGGAAGCGCGCTTCCGTCCAGCCATCGAGCACGATGTGCGCCTCGTCGCCGGCCACGATCGGCCCCACTCCCGCGGGAGTACCGGTAAGGACGAGGTCGCCCGGCTCGAGGGTGATCCAGGTGGAGATGAACGCGAGGAGTGCAGGCACGGAAAGCACCATGTCCACTGCGCGCCCTTCCTGGCGCAGCGTGCCGTTCAGCTCCAGCCGGAAACGGAGGTCGCGGGGTTCGGGAATGCGCGCGGCCGGGACGAACTCGCTCACCGGAAGCGCGCCGTCGAACCCCTTGGCAAGGGTCCACGGGAGACCCTTGGCCTTGGCCGCGGCCTGTACATCGCGCAGGGTGAGATCGAGCCCGATTCCGTAGGCGCCGACCGCACGCGCCGCCTCGGCCTCGGTGAGGTGCGTTCCGCCGCGAGAGAGCGCCACCAGAATCTCCACCTCGTGGTGGACACTCCCCCGATCGCGCGGCAGAACGACGTCCTCCCCCGGGAGCCGCAGCGCGGTCGTCGGTTTCATGAAGATGACGGGGTCGGCTGGCGCCTGCATCTCCGCGGCATGATCCGCGTAGTTGCGGCCCACGGCGAGGATCTTCCCCACCGGGATGGGATCCGCGCCGATCACGGGGAGCCGGCGGGCGAGGGTCACGGTTTCGGCTTTCCTTTCTCGACACGGCCGCGCGGGAGTCGGGGTCGTTCTTCGCGGCCGGAGGTTTCGTCGCCGAGTTGAAAACGTCCGGCCAGGCGCCGCGTGGCGGCGAGGTCGGTCTCCAGATAGAGGGCGAGAGCGTGAACGTCGAAGAGCTTGCGCGCGTGCGCCTCCAGCGCGAGCCGCACGAACCGCTCGGGTATGGCGTTCTCCGGTCGCTCGGCCACGACCGGTCCCCCCGCGGATTCGAGTGCGATGAGGAGCGGTGAGACATCGTCCGGCCCGACGAGGTTCAGGCTCAAGAGGCGCGCGAACAGCGTCCGAAAGCCGACCTCGAAGTAGGCAGCGAGCTGAACCGCGATGCCGGCGTCCACCACGGAGTCGGGGGTCCAATGCAGCGCCTTCAAGTAGGTGGCGAGGCCTTCCGCGGGGATCAGAAACGCGGCGGCGAAAGCTTGTGCGCGCAGGTCGACGGCCGAGGGCTCCTCCCCCCGCACCAACAGATGAATCGAATAGGGATCGTTGTCGATGAGGTAGTGGGCGTAGAGGCGCGAGAAGACGAAGTCCGCCTCCAGGGGCGCCAACAGTCCGTTGACGATGAGGCTCGGACCGGCCTCCGCATCGAAGAGGAAGATCCCCTCGAGGGGAGTGTCCTGCGGAAAGAGCGGCCGGTAGACCTTGAGCCCCTCGCGGTCGAGAAGCGTCATGAGATCCCCGCTCTCGCCGTCGCCCAGATGAAGCCGGGCCCGCTCTCGGCGGGCCAGCGTTTCGCCCGCCTGCATCGGGTCGTCCGTGGGAAGCCCTTCGAGCAGGTGAGCAGGATAGGTCACCCACACCTCCCCGAGCAGGCGCCGCTCGAGATCGGCGTAACGACGAAAGAAGTCGCGCACATGGACGAGCAGTTCCGCGTGGCGCTCGGGGTCGAGCCCGTGTCGGACCATCGCTTGTGGAATCTGGTCCAGGTTCTGGAGCAGGGCTTCGCTCATTGCAGCACGTCCAGGAGCGCCCCGGTTTGCAGGGACAGAACGGCAAGTCCAGGGATTCCCCCGCTTCGGGCCGATTGATAGAGCACGAGCGCCGTCGAGCCCGCGGCGGAGACCGCCATCTCGCCGGTGAGATCGAAGAACTGCGTAGGCCGGCTGATGAGCGACTCGAGATCGAGATCCACGATGTAGATGCCGTAGGAACCGGGCATGAAGGCGAAGCCGCCGGAGAGAACCAGATCGGTTGTCGCCTCGGGGAGGTCGATGCGGCTGCGCACCGTATCGAAGTTGCCGTCTACCACCACGAGGCGGCTGCGATCGCGCCGCGCCTCCAGGACGTACGCGCGGGAACGATCGTCATCGTAGGCCACCGCCCGTGGCTCGAAGCCGGGATCCAGGGGCACGCGCGCGCGCACGGTAAGGCCCTCGGCCTCGAACACGACCAGGTGCGGCGCGTCGGCGGTGTCCCCCCCGATGGGCTGGAAATCGCTGCGCACCCCCTCTCCACCGGCGAGGCAGAAGAGCACGCGCCCGTCCTCGTCGCCCGCCAGTCCCTTGCGCTCCACCGACGCCGGCACGATCCCCGCAGAGGCGCGCGCGACACGCCGCCCCCCGTACAGGTCGATCGCGACGACCTCGCCCGAGCCCGCCGTGTCATCGAGAAGGAACACGCGACGGCGGTAGGCATCGATCGCGAGACCGCGGGCGCGTCCGTCCCGCGGTAGAGGAACCATGCCGACCAGGGCGAGCGTCTCGGAATCCACTTCGAGAAGCGAGCGGACGACCACCGCCTCGCGATGATGCGGTGACATCACAGCCCCCACCAGGAGCAGGCTGCGATCCCGCGGGAGGAAGCCGATGGTCTCGACTTCGGCGCCGACGCCGAGGTCGAGGAACTGCAACCGGTGCGGGTCGTCGAAGGGGACCCGGCAGAAATACCGGGCCTCCGACGTCTCGGTGTACGCGGCCACCCCCTCGGCATCGGCGGCGATCCAACGTCCGGTGAAGATCGGCTGCCCGATCAGCTCCGCCGGAACGCGCGTCCTCGACTGGACGCCGGCGTAAGGCCAGCCGGGATCGCGGTCGGAGATCGGCCCCGCTCCGGGGGGCGCGCAGCCGCAGAGGACGAGGAACGTGGCGACCAGGAGCCGGATGGGTGGGGTTCGCACCCGCCAAGTATAGAGAAACGGGGCTCCGGATGCGGAGCCCCGTTCTCACCTCATGGGGATGCCTTCTTACGGCTTCGAACGGAGGGCTATGAAGAACGTGTTCGTGCCTCGCTGGAGGAGGAAGAGCGCCGGGCTTCCCTTCTCGGCGCGGGCGAGCGCCTCGCGGTAGTCCTTGAGCGAGGCGATGCTCACGCGGTTTACCTTGAGCACGACGTCGCCGGGTTGGATACCGGCGTCCTGGGCGGGGCTGGCCGGAGTGACCGTGGTGACCACCAGGCCCTTCGACACGTCCTGCAATTCGAACTGATCGACCAGATCGGGCGTGATCGGCTCCACCGTGATGCCGAGATCGTCCTGGTGCACCTCTCCGCTCTCGACGGCGACCGCGGAGCCGTCCTCGGGAAACTCCCCGAGTCGAACGGCGACGGTCTTCTCCTTGCCGTCGCGCAGGACGACGACTTCGGCTTCGTCGCTCGGGTCCGCCTTGGCCACGGCGAGGCGCAGCTCGGACACGTTCTTCATGGTCTTGCCGTCGAAACGCACGATCACGTCGCCCTGATCGAGACCCGCCTTCTCGGCCGGTCCGTCTTTCGCCACCGAGTTGATGAGCACGCCGCTCTCCGTGCTCAAGCCCATGGCCTGGGCGAGATCCTGGTTCACGTCCTGGATGCTGACTCCCAGCCATCCGCGGGTGACCTTCCCGTCGGTGATGAGGTCGTTCATCACATCCACCGCGATGTTCGCGGGAATGGCGAACCCGATGCCGTTGGAGCCGCCGGTGCGCGAGGCGATCGCGGAGTTGATGCCGATCATCTCGCCGTCCAGGTTCACGAGCGCGCCCCCGGAGTTGCCGGGATTGATGGCGGCGTCGGTCTGAATGAAGTCCTCGTACTCGTTGAGGTTCATCCCCGAGCGCCCGGTGGCGCTCACGATACCGGCCGTGACGGTGTGCTGCAGGTTCTCGTTGAAGGGCGAGCCGATCGCCAGCACCCACTCGCCGATGCGCACCTTCTCGGAGTCGCCTATAGACATGGCGGGGAGACCGCTCGCATCCACGCGTAGCACCGCCAGATCGCTGCGCGGGTCGGCGCCCACCACCTTGGCGGGGAGCTTCCGCCCGTCGAAGAGTTCCACGGTGAGTTCGTCTGCGCCCTGGATCACATGGTTGTTGGTCAAGACGTAGCCGTCTTCACGGACGATGACCCCCGAGCCGAGGCCGCGCTGCTTGAACGGCTGATCGTTCTGCCCCTGGTCGCCGAAGAACCGGCGGAACATGGGGTCGTTGCTGAACGGGTTTGCGGCGGGCTGCACGAGCTTCTCGCTCGTGACCGTTACCACCGACGGCGACACCGCCTGGGCCACCGCGGCGAATCCCGAGGAGAACGCCTTGAGATCCTGTAAGGCCGCCCTCTGCTCCGGGGTGAACTGGTCGACCGGCTTCGCCGCGCTAGCGGAAAAGAGCTGGGGCACGGCCCAACCTCCGGCCAGGAATGCCGCCATGACCACGACGCTGAACACAATCCAAACCCTGCGCTTCATGATGACTCGACCTCCGAACGTCCGATGTTCGCGTTTAAGTCTTTTTGTTTCATTTAGTTACGAGGTCGGTCGGCGACGGGCTCCGCGCCGGCCGGACCTCGTGGGGCCAGGTCTGAGGGAGAACCCCAACGAGAGCGAGTACCGCGCCGAGGGCGTCGCTAATCCCGGGGGCGAGGCGTCTCGCGATGAAGGCAGGGGCGAGGCCGCAGTTGCGGGCGGACTAGAGTCCTCTCTCGGCAAAAAGAGGCGTGATCTCCCGGCGCACATGCTCCCCCTGCCCCCGATGCGTGGCGGTGGTGAGGATCAGGACGATCGCCGCGTGGTCTCCCTCCGAGACGCGCGCGATGAGATCTCCCTCGTCGGTGACGAACGAGATGCCGTGCCGGGTGGGATGCTGGAACGATCGCGGCATGATCCGCGTGACATGCTCGCATCGGGCGATGCGCTCGAGAAAACCGCGGAACCGCGCCGAGCCGCCGGGCCAGTGATGGGGATCGCTCGGCATGCGCACCTTCTCCGCGGCCGGGCGCGGGTCACGCTCGAGCGGCGGCTCCACCACCAGGGGCTCGTCGGGATCGATCGGTTTCAGATCCCTCTCCCTGATCTTCCCCTCGGTCCAGCGCTCGGCCATGCGATCTTTGAGCGATCGCAGGGCGCTGTGCGCCGCCGAGTAATCGCGCCGCAGTGCGGCGTTCATCTCAGCCAGCTCGGTCATGCGGCTCTGCAGGTCGCGCCACTGCCTGGCGGAAGCCGCGCCGTCGGTCACCTGGGCCGCCCGCTGCACCCGGCGTCGAAGCTCCGCTTTGGCCTCGGTCGCTTCATCCGCGCTCTTTCTAGCGGTCTCGTAGGCGCGCTCCGCCCGGCGCTCGGCTTGCTTGCGCAGATCGGTCTCGCGCGCGATGACCCGCTGGAGGGTTCGTACATCCCGGGCCATGCGATCGCGCTCTTCGCGCAGCGCATCCGCCGTGTGTCCGGCGCGATCCAGATCCTTTGCCAGGCGGCCGGCGTCAACCTCCGCGTGCTGCTCGGCGCGCGCGCCCACCGAGGCCCGTCGCGGCGGTCGGCGCAGCGCGGAGACCAGCGGCCACATCTCCGGCCTCGGATCGAGCAAGAGGGCAAAAATCCACCGCGCGCGCGTCGGGGCGTCGGGGATCGGCACGGTGCGCAGTCGCTTGCGCAGGGCCGCCGGCTCCTCGGCGGCAAGCGGTTCCGGCGCTCCCCCGAGATCCTCCAGCATCTGCGAAAGGGCGCGCTTGCGTGCGACGGCGTGCTCCGCCACGCGCTCGGCGAGTAGATCGGCCACCGCGTCCACGCCCAGGGTCTGCAAGCGATATCCCTTCTTGCGCGCGCCGCACCGAGCGGCCAGCGCGAAGAGATCGTGCTCTTCCGCGTAGACGCGGGCGGCCTCCGCGAAGGCGGCTGCGGGGAAGGGAGTGTCCTTGGGGGTGGCCATGGCCAGAGTGTACCCCGAGCGGGCGAAGACGCGAACCGCTCGGTCAGCGGTTCTTGCGCGAGGTGCCCAGAAGCGACACGATGAAGCCGGCGAAGAGGACGATGACAATCGCGGCGCCGGGACTCACATCCAGGAGATAGGCCCCGGTCAGCCCGATGACCACGCTCAGCACACCCATCCCGACCGAGACCCCGATCAACGCGACGATGTTGCTGGTGACGAGCCGGGCCGCGGCGCCGGGAATGACGAGCAGCGCGGTGACCAGGATCACCCCCACGAGCTTGATGCTGACCACGATCGTGACCGCGAGCAGCACGAGGAGTCCGAAGTAGAGGAAGTCGACGGGGATCCCGGCGACCCTCGCCATCTCCTCGTCGAAGACATAGAAGTAGAGTTCCTTGACGAAGGCCACCAAAAGCACGAAGACGAGTCCCGTCATTCCGAGCATCCAGGGGAGATCGCTGGGAAGGATGGAGAGGATGCTGCCGAAGAGGTATCCGAAGAGGTTCGCGGTGCTCCCCTTGCGCAATCCGAGGAAGATCACGCCGAGGGCCATGGCCACGGCGAGGAAGATCCCGATCGTGCTGTCCTCGGCCACGCGGCGGCGGCGGCTCACCGCGCCGATGCCGAACGCGGTGGCGACGGAGAAGACGGCGGCTCCCCAGGTGGGATCCAGACCGAGCAGCACCGCGAGCGCGACTCCGCCGAAAGCGGCGTGGCTCACCCCCTGGCTCACGAACGCCATGCGCCGCAGCACGACGAACACCGAGAGAAACGCGCAGGTGGCGCCGATCATCGCCCCGCCGAGGAACGCGCGCTGCATGAACCCGAGCCCGAGCATCTCGCGAAGATGATCAAGCATGGGAGTGCCTCGTCCGGTGGGCGTGATAGGCCTCGGCGATCACCTCGTCGGTCAGCCCGACGGCGGGACCGGTGAAGCAGAGTTCGCGGTTCACGCAGAGGATGCGGTCGGTGTGAGAGCGGATGAGGGCCACGTTGTGACTGACCATCAGGATGGTGAGCTGGACTTCCTTTTTGAGCCGCGACAATAGATGGAGCAGGGCTTCCTCTCCCTCGCGATCCACCCCCACGGTGGGCTCGTCGAGGATGAGCAGCTTGGGATGCGAGACGAGCGCCTGCGCGATGAAGACGCGCTGCTGTTCGCCGCCGGAGAGCCGGCCGATCGGACGGTCGGCGCGGTCGGCCATGCCCACCTGCTCCAACGCCTCCATCGCCCGCCGCTTCTCCGCGGCGCCGGGAATCCGAAGAATGCCGATCTGGGCAAAGGTGCCCATGAGGACGACGTCCTTGGCGCGCGCGGGGAAGTCGCGCTCGAAGAGCTTGGCCTGGGCCACGTAGCCGATATCGCCGCGATCCTGACCGCGGCGCGCGGGATCCCTTCCGAACACGAGGACGCTTCCGGTGTCGGGGCGCAGCACCCCGAGGATGACCTGGAGGAGCGTGGTCTTGCCGCCGCCGTTGGGGCCGATCAGACCGACGAGCTCCTGCGCATCGATGCTGAACGAGACGTCGGTGAGCACGGGCCGGCCGGCGCGGCGCAGCGAGACCCCGCTGACCTCGATCACCGGCGCGCGCGGAGAGGCTTCCATCGGATCAGCGGGCTCCGCGGAGGCTCTCGGCCAGACTGCGCACGTTCCACCGCAGCAGTCCGAGGTAGGTGTCGCGTCCGGGCAGGTCGGGGCCTCCCTGCGGGTCCACGATTCCGACTTGGCCGCCGATCTCCGCCGCCACCGACTCGGCGAGTCGCCGCGGCTGTTGCGGTTCGGCAAAGACGACATGCGCATTCGATGTCTCGAGTTCGCGGGCCACGTCGCCGAGCGAGCGCGGGAGCGCCTCCCCCTCGGGATGCAGCATCAGGATGCCCACCGCGGACAGGTTGTAGCGGCGGCAGAAGGACGTGAAGGCGGAGTGGAGCAGCGCGAACGGGACATCGTGCACGCCGGCCAATTCCTCGCGCGCCCAGGCGTCGAAGGCGGTCAGGCTGTCCAGCGCGGCGGCCGCACGCGCACGGTATGCGGCGGCGCCCTCGGGATCCGCCGCGGCGAGCTGCTCGGCGAGCACCGGGAGAAACTTGCGCACGGTGTCGAGATCGAGCCAGAGATGCGGATCGCGATCGGGCTCGGGCGCGACGGTGCGCATCGCGAGGATCGGCGCGCTCTCCCCCGCCACCGCCTGCGCCGAGCGGCGCATCCAGCCGTCGATGTCCTCGCCGACGTAGACGTAGAGTTCCGCCCCCTGCATGCGCTTCACGTCGCTCGCGCTCGGCTCGAAATCGTGCGGGCTGCGCCCGGCCGGGAGGAGCGTGACCACGGGGATCGCATCGCCGGTCACGAGTCGCACCATCGCGCCCACGGGAGGCATGCTGGCGGCGATGACGCGCTGCCGGGGCGCGGATGTCGTGCAAGAGAGAAGCGACATCGCGAGTAGGGCGGCGAAGAGTGAGCGCAAACGGACCTCCTGACAGGTGCGGCGAAGGAATCCGGCGGCTATCCTAAGGCCCTCGCCCGTCCCTGCCAAGGCGGGGTGCCGGGCCCGGATTCCTGCTACAATGGCGGTACTGATCCAGCGTCCCCTCCCCCTTTCCGGCCTGACCCGCCGGCAGGAGCCCATCATGAAGATTCGCGTCAATAATCTCCGCCATGCCGAGCCCGAATCCCGCCTGCGCCATGCCGTGGCCGAGCGCCTCGGGGTGCCCGTCGAAGAGATCCTGAACCTGGCCGTGGTCAAGACCTCGGTGGACGCGCGCAAGCATCAGCCGGTGCGCGTCTACAACGTGGAGGTGGAGCTCGCCGACGCCGAGCCGGTGTTGCAGCGGTTTGCGGGCGATCCGCACATCGTGGCCGAAGCTCCGCCCAAGGATGCGCTCTACTCGGGACCGCAGGTGCGCATCGGCGGCCAGCCGCTCGTGGTGGGGACCGGCCCCGCCGGCCTCTTCATCACGCTCGCGCTCCTCGAGAAGGGCTATCGCCCGCTCGTCATCGATCGCGGCCACGCGCTGCGCGAACGGTGGAAGGACGTCAACCGCTACTGGAACGACGGCATCCTCGATCCCGAGTCGAATGTCGTCTTCGGCGACGGCGGCGCGGGTACGTTTTCGGACGGGAAGCTCTACACGCGGCGCAACGACCCGCGCAATCCCTACATCCTGGGCCTCCTCTCCGAGCTCGCGCAGGCCCCGGAGATTGTCACCGCGGGGAAGCCGCATCTGGGCACGAACCGGCTCAGCCGCGCGTTGCTCGCGCTGCACGAGCGCCTGGACGCGGCGGGCGTGGAGATGCGATTCGGGGCACGTCTCGAGAACCTCGTGATCGAGGGCGGGCGCGTGCGCGGTGCGATCGTCAACGGCGAGCGCATCGAGACCGATGCCGTGTTCCTCGCCACCGGGCACAGCGCGCGCGACGTGTTCCGCATGCTGCGTAGCCATCGGGTCGCGATGGAAGCGCGCCCCTTCGCGGTGGGGGTGCGCGCCGAGCACCCGCAGGCGCTTCTCAACCGCGCGCAACTCGGCGCGGAGGCCTCGGAGACCGGGCCCGCGGATTACATGCTGGCCTACAATCCGCCGCGCGGCGATCGCTCCGCCTACACGTTCTGCATGTGCCCCGGCGGTGAAGTGGTGGCGGCGGGCACCGAGGTCGACGGCCTCACCGTCAACGGCATGTCCTACAGCAATCGCGAACAGCCCTTCGGCAACGCGGCAGTGGTGGTGACCGTGCGCCCGGAGGACTTCGGCGCTTCCGGGCCGTTGGCCGGACTCGAATTCCAGCGGCGGTTGGAAGTGAAGGCCTACGAGGCCGGCGGCGGCGGCCACGTTGCCCCCGCTCAGCGCATCCCCGACTTCCTTGCCGCGCGGCCGTCCACCACGCGCATCGAAACCTCCTACCGGCGCGGGGTGCGGCCGACCGATCTCACCGGTCTTCTTCCCCCCTCCCTGGTTCCGTTCCTGCGCCGCGGCATTCGGCACTTCGGCCGCCTGGTGCGCGGGTACGACGGGCCGGAAGGCGTGCTGATCGGATTGGAGACGCGCACGTCATCGCCGGTGCGGGTGCTGCGCGATGCGGAGAGCTACCAGTCGGTATCGGTGGCCGGACTCTATCCGGTCGGCGAAGGCGCGGGCTATGCTGGCGGGATCATGTCGAGCGCCTCGGACGGGCTCCGCGCGGTGGAGCGCATCGAGGCCGTCGCACGTTGACGCGCGCCGCGGCCGGCGCGTCCTAATCCGGTTCGGCTAGACCGTCCCCTTGTCCCGCATCGCCGGCACGAACACCTCGGGGATGCCCGCCATCTCGCGCAAGCGCTGCGCGAACGGCCGGCTCTGCGTCTCCTCGCCGTGCACCACGAACGCGCGCTTGGGCGTCCGTTTGAACTCGCGCACCCACGCGATCAATTCGTTGCGGTCCGCGTGCGCCGAGAACTCGTTCATCACTTCGACGCGCGCCTTGCGCTCGTGGGGCTCCCCGTAGATCTTCACCTCGTGAGCGCCCTCGACCAAGTGTCGCCCGAGCGTATGCTCCGCCTGGTACCCGACGATGAGCACGACGTTGCGCGGATCGCCGATGGCGTTCTTGAGGTGATGGAGCACGCGCCCCGCTTCGAGCATCCCGCTCGCCGAGATGACGATGAAGGGCCCGGGCTTGTCGTTGAGTTCGATGCTCTCCTCGACCGAGCGCACGTACTCCAGCAGATGAAAGCCGAACGGATCGCCGGTGTCGTGCAGCACCGCACGGATCTCGTCGTCGTAGCATTCCGGGTGGCGGGCGAAGATCTCGGTCACGTTGAGCGCGAGCGGGCTATCCACGTACACGCTGCACCCGGGGATGCGGCGCGCGCGGATGAGCCGGGAGATCGCGTACACCAGCTCCTGAGTGCGCCCCACCGCGAACGCGGGGATGATGAGCTTGCCGCGGTTTCCGCAGACCGAGTTGATGAGCGCGGCCAGCCGGTCGTCGGCGGCTTCGATGGGTGCATGCTCGCGGTCGCCGTAGGTGCTCTCGATGATGAGCGCGTCGGCCTCGGGCGGGGTCTCGGGATCCCGCAGAATCGGCAGATGGGGGCGCCCGAGATCGCCGGAGAAGACGAGTATCTTCTTCTGCGTCCCCTCGGTGAGGTCAAGCTGCACCACCGCCGACCCAAGGATGTGCCCCGCGTCGTAGTAGGTGACTTCCACTCCCGGCGCCACCTGCATGGGCTTGTGATAGTGGTGCTCACGGATCCGCGCGATCGCCTTCTCCGCATCGGCCAGCGTGTAGAGGGGCGCCTTCTCGCTCTCTCCCCGGCGTTGCCGATGCTTGTTCAGGAACTTGACGTCGCTTTCCTGGATATGGGCACTGTCGCGCAGCATCGCGCCGAGGAGATCGGCGGTGGCCAGCGTGGCGTGAATGGTTCCCTTGAACCCGCCCTTCACGAGGCTCGGCAGCGCCCCCGAGTGGTCGATGTGCGCGTGGCTCATCACCACCGCGTCTATCTCGGCGGCGTCGAAGCCGAGCTGGCGGTTGAGCCGTTCCGATTCCTCGCGGCGCCCCTGAAACATCCCGCAATCGAGCAGGATCTTCTGCCCGTTCACGGTGAGGAGGTGGCGGGAGCCGGTGACGGTGCGGGCGGCGCCGAAGAATTGGAGTTGCATCCGCGGAGCCTAGCGCTGTGGGTCGAAGCGGCGCAAGCGAAGCGAATTGGCCAGCACGGAGACGCTGCTCATGGCCATGGCCCCGGCGGCGATCATCGGGCTCAACTGCCAACCGAGGATCGGATAGAAGACGCCCGCGGCCAGTGGGATCCCCACGACGTTGTAGGCGAACGCCCAGAAGAGATTCTGGCGGATCGTGGAGAGCGTACGCCGGCTCAGGCGCACGGCGGCCGGAGCGGCGCGCAGATCGCGCGAGAGCAACGCCACCGGCGCGGTCTCGAGCGCCACGTCGGTGCCGGTTCCGAGCGCGATCCCCACGTCAGCGCGAGCCAGCGCGGGCGCGTCGTTGACCCCGTCGCCCACCATGAGCACCGTCTCGCCGCGCTCTTGAAGCTCCTCGATCAGCGTCGCCTTCTCGCCGGGTAGCACGCCCGCGCGCACGTGCTCGATGCCTAACTCTTTCGCGACGCGCTCGGCGGATTCCGCGCGGTCCCCGGTCACGAGCCACACGTCCAAGCCTAGTCGCCGGAACTGCTCGATCGCCTCTTTCGCCTCCGGCTTCACCGCGTCGGACACGCCGAGGATCCCCAGCACGTCTTTCTGCCGCGCGACCAGGAGCGGCGTCATGCCGCGCGCGGCGGCCTCGCGCGCCTTCTTCGCCCACGGACCGGGGTCGATGCGCTCCTCGCGCAGGTACGCCTCGCTCCCGACGCGCACATCGAGCCGATCCACCGAGACGATCACCCCGCGACCGGCGCGCGCCTGGAAGAGTCGCCCCTCTGGGATCGCGAGCCCCTTCTCGACCGCCGCCGCCACCACGGCCCTCGCGATCGGATGCTCCGAACCGCGCTCCGCCGCCGCGGCCAGGGCGAGGAGTTCGTCGTTGTCCGCCGGCTCCATCCACGTCAGCGTGGGGCGGCCGAGCGTGACCGTCCCCGTCTTGTCGAGCACGACGACCGTGCTCCGACCGGCGCGCTCGAGCACGTCGCCCCCTTTGAAGAGGATGCCGTGCCGCGCGCCCACGCCGCTTCCCACCATGATCGCGGCCGGAGTGGCCAGCCCGAGCGCGCAAGGACAAGCGATGATCAGCACGGCAACGAACGGGACCAACGCCCGCGCCACGCTGTGCGATGGGTCGAGCACGAGCCACGCGGCAAAGGTCAGCACCGCCACCGCGATCACCACCGGAACGAACACCGCGGCCACTCGGTCGGCCACGCGCTGAATCGGCGCCTTCGCGCCCTGGGCCTCGCGCACGAGCCGGATGATGCGGGCGAGCGCGGTGTCCTCGCCGATTCGCTGCACTTCGACCACAAGTCCGCCCGACCCGTTCATCGTGCCGCCGACGACTTCGTCCCCTTCGCCCTTGTCCACCGGGATCGCTTCGCCGGTCACCATCGACTCATCCACCGTACTCGATCCCTCGCGAACCGCGCCGTCCACCGGCACGCGCTCGCCGGGGCGCACGCGCACGAGATCGCCGACGCGCAGCGCCGACACCTCCACGATCTCCTCGACGGGGCCGCGCACGCGAAGCGCGCGATCGGGGCGAAGCCCCACCAACGCACGCATTGCAGAACGGGTGCGGTCACGCTGGCGCGCTTCCATCCAGCGCCCCATGAGGATGAGCGTGATGATGACCGCGGTCGTATCGAAGTAGACGCCGGGAGCCGCGCCGCGCGCGGTGAGGAGACCGGGAAGAACGGTGGCGATCACGCTATAGGCGTAGGCGGCGGTGGTCCCCACCGAGATCAACGTGTTCATGTCGGCGGCGCGGTGACGCAGGCCGCGCAGCGCGGCGCGATGGAAGGGGAAGCCGGCCCACAGGTAGACCGGCGTGGCCAAGCCGAGCAGCACCCACGCCACCGTGTGGTGCGGCCAGTCGCGGGCCCCCGGGATCCAGTGGCGCAGCATCTCGAGCGCGATCGGCAGCGTGAAGAGCGCGCTCACCAGGAACCGCCGCTTCCACGGTAGCGCCTCGTCTTCGGCTTGCGTCTCGTCCACCGCTTCGCCCGCCAGCTTGTAGCCCGCGCGCTCGACCGCCGCCGCGACCTCGGCGGGGCCCGCCGCACCGGAGACCGCAGCCACCCGCAGCTCTTCCGTCGCCAGGTTCACCGTCGCCGAGAGCACGCCGGGGACGCCGCTCACCGCGCCCTCGACCTTCGCTACGCAGGACGCGCAGTGCATCCCTTCCACGCGATAGCGGCGGGACTCGGTGGCGACGTCGTAGCCCAGATCGCGGATCGCGTGCACGACCGCGTCCATGCCGCCCGGGGGAAGGCCCTCGACCCGAGCTTCCTGGGTGGCGAAGTTCACCGCCGCGCGCTCCACGCCGTCGAGGGCATTCAGCCCCTTCTCGATCGTGGCCGCGCAACCGGCACAGGTCATGCCTTTGACGGGTAGATGGACGGTGGGAAGCGAGGATTCCATAACTGAATCCTACCATCCGAAGAGGCGGGGGCTTCCGTCTAGTGCACGCCGACGCGGGTCAGGACGGTCAGTGCACGCCGACGCGAGTGAGGTCGAGGAGCAACACGGGGCGCTCGGCCACCGTGAGCATCCCCCACGGCCGGCAGGTGCACGGCTCGGCGTCGTCGAGGGGCGGGAAGATGTAGAGATCGCTTCCGGGCGTCACATCGACGACGTTCTCCGTGCAATCCACCGCGATGCCGTAGGCCCCGGCGCCGTCGTCGATGATGATGGCCTCGTTGGGAACCGATCCGCCCGGACCGACGTCGGAGAGGAAGTCCTCGGGGGGGAACACCGGCACCTGGCGGCCTTCGAAGAAGACAACGTGCGGGTCGAAGACACCGCAACCGGTCACCGCGCTCAGATCGCGCACGAGACCGACCACATGACCCAGGGCGACGCCGTAGCGCACGCCGGCCACCTGGAATAGCAGCACTTCGATGACCGGGTTCTTGAGTCGGGTGGCGCGTCCGCGCATGCTAGGCAGCTTCGAGCCGGACGTCCGCAGGGGGATCGTCCGCGCTCGCGTTCGCGCTTGCGTTTGCGTTCGCGCTCGCGCTCGCGTTTGCGTCCGCCGCGAGAGGGAGGATACGGAAGATCGAGTCCAGCCGGGTGAACTCGAGGATGCGCCCGACCGGCTCCCGTACCTTTTGCAGCGCCACTTCCCCGCCACGGCTCCGCGCGTCGCGGTAGCAGCGCACCAGCACGCCGAGCCCGGAGCTGTCCACGATCTCCACGCCGTCCATGTCGATGACGAACTGCGTGTGTCCCTGCAGCAGCTCGCGCTGGAACTGCAAGTAGACCCCGGGGCCCGTGTCCAGATCCAGATCACCCTCAAGGGCCAGCACGGTCCAGGGTTCTCTGCGGTGCACTGCGATCTTCATCCCTTGGCTCCACATCGTGGTTGGTGCGCGGATCCGCGCGGTAGTGCGGCTGCTCCAGCTATCGGCCCGCGCGCGGGATGACTTGAGACAAGGGGAGGAGAAAGGGAAGTGTCTGGGAAGCGCGCGCGCGGGAAGGCGCGAAAGCCGCCGCTGGTGGGGGCGGCGCCCGTCCGGCCCTAGGGCCGCTCGGTGTGCTCCGCGCGCTCGATGCCCCGCAAGTAGTCCTCCACGCCGTCGGCGAGAAGGCGCCCGAAATCGCCCTGCCACTTGCCGCTCTTGAGGAGCTTGTTCTCCTCGCGGTTCGTGATGAAGGCCGCTTCGACGAGGACGGAGGGGATGCGGGGGGACTTGAGAACGACGAAACCCGCTTGTTTGACGCCGCGGTCGTAGACCGTGCCGAGGCCGAAGAGCTTCTCCAGGCACTTCTGGGCCAGCATCTGGCTCTTCACGAGGACATCGGCCTGGATCATGTCGAAGAGGATCTGATCGAGTTCGGGGGCTTCGGCCTCGATGCCCATGCGCGAGTCGGCCTCGTTCTCGAACTTCGCGACTTCCTTGGCCGCTTCGTCGCTCGCGCCCTTTAGCGACAGGAAGAAGACCTCGGTCCCCCGCGCCGCCTTCTTCTCGCTGGCGTTGCAGTGAATGCTGACGAAAACGTCGGCGCTGTCCTTCTCGGCGATGCCTCGGCGGCGCGCAAGCGGGATGAAGTAATTGCCCGCGCGCACCGGAAACGCGGTGATGCCGGGGCGGCGATTCAACTCGGCCACCACTTCGCGGGCCAGTGCGAAGGCGATGTCCTTCTCGTCCGTGCCATGCCCCTGCGCACCGGGGTCTTTCCCACCGTGCCCGGCGTCCACCGCCACCACCCAGCGGCCTCTGCGGGGCGGCACCGCCGGCACCGGCACCGGGATCGGCGGCGGTGTCGTCACCGCGTCGTTCCCCGTCCCCGCGCCCCCGGGCGGCGCGCTTCCAGCGGGCGTCGGCTGCGTCTCGGGGGGCGCCGGCTTCCCCTGGTGCTTCACGTCGATGACGAGGCGTTCCGGCTTCGACAGGACGAGCACGCTGTAGTCGAGTGCCCGCGCGAGATCGACCACGACCTGCACGCGCCCGTCGGTTAACTGGTTGAGGCGCACGCGGTGCACGTAGCCGTCCCCCACCGAGACCGGCGCCACCTGCGAGCCCAGTTTGCCCTTGGCGATCTCCAGCACGACCCGCGCCGGATCGGACAGCTTGCGGTGCTCGTAGGTCGCGCGCGCGTCAAGATCGAGGACGATCCGCGTGCGCTCGGCGTTGGAGGAGTAGCGCACGCCGGTCAGGGAAACGGCGGCGGCGCTCGATGCCGCGACAAGGCCGAGCGAAAGGGCGAGGATGAGGATCCGCAGTGACCTGAGCATGGGTTGCCTGTAACTCTAGCGCGTCGCGAGGATCGGGCTCAATCGCCGGTCACGTACTCGGCAAGAATGTACGGCTCCGGGTTCACCGTCGCGCCGTGCAGCAGCACCTCGTAGTGCACGTGGGGAGCGCTGGCGCGACCGCTTCGTCCCACATAGCCCACGACCTGCCCGCGGCGCACGATCTGCCCGGGCCGAACCGCCAGCCCCGCGTTGTGCGCGTACCGGGTGACAAGGCCGTTGTGATGGTCGATCTCGACCATGAGGCCGTAGCCGGCGTCCCTCCCCGCCCGGGTGACCTGCCCTTTGGCGGTAGCGCGCACGGGCGTTCCGACCGGCGCGACCAGGTCGATCCCCTTGTGCAAGGCGAGCCGTCCGGTGAAGGGATCGCGGCGCAGCCCGAAATCGCTCGTCATCCGGGCCGCGTGGAGGGGCCCCACCGAGGGGATGCGCTCCCACGCGTCGCCCTGGGCCTCCATGCTCTCCACGATCTCCCCGAACACCGCCTTGAGCTCGCGCGCCTGCCGGAGTGACTCGTCGAGTTGCTCGGCCGAGTTCACCATGACTTCGGCCAGGACGCGATCCTGCAGATCGGTCACGTCGGGGGGCTCCACCGCCACCCCACCGCCGCTGATCGAGTCGGAACGCGACGCCAGCCCGATCACCGACCGAGACATGCCGGCCAGGACACGGGTCTCCATGAGACCGTCGACCAGCTCCTCCATGCTCTCGTTCATGTGGATCATCTCGACCTTGAGGGCGGCGTTGTGGGCCGCGATCTCATCGAGGTGCGCCTCGTCGCCAAGGCCGCGGGTCTGAACCCGCACCGCCAGCACGCCGGTTACCAGCGCCAGCACCCCGAAAGCCACCATGATGTTGAGCCCTGCGGCGGCGAGCCGCCCCAAGCGGACGGCCGATCGGCTGATGGGTACGACATGGTGGGGGTGGGTCGGGCTGGTCAGAGTGGCCTCCAGAACTCTCGGGGGGGGGGAAGACCCCAAGACGCTACCAACCCGACCCCGAATCGTCAACCCGGGGGCCTGACGGCGACGAAGGTGGTCGTGGTACCCCGCTGGATCAGGAACACGATGGGTTTCATGGCCTTACGGGCGGCCTCCAGAGCGCGTTCCGCCTCCCTGGCGCCGGTCACGGCCTTGCGGTTGACCTCGCGGATCACATCGCCGACCCGCAGGCCGGCGCGGGCGGCCGCACCCATCGCGTCCAGCTCGGTGATCACCACGCCCTCGTCCACAGCGAGTTCGAGGTTCACGACCAGATCCTGATCGATGTCCTGGAACACGGCGCCAAGCCAGTGCTCCTTCGCTGCCTGCGGCTCCTCAGGGGCCGGTGCCTCCGACTCCGTGGGGGGCGTCGGCGTGTCCGGCCGTTCGTCGAGCACGACCTGAAGCGTCGCCTCGCGGCCATTGCGCAGATACTTGATGGGGACGCTGACTCCCACTCCCGCTTCCGCTACCAGGGCGCGGAAGTCCGGGACATCGCGGACCGGCTTGCGGTTGAACTCGAGGATCACGTCCCCGACGAGAAGGCCGCTCCGCTCGGCGGGCGTCTCCTTCTCGACGCTTCCCACCAGGATGCCGGCCAGGCCGGGCATCTCCCATCCCTCGCGCACTTCGGCGGTGATCGGCTGCGGGAGGATCCCAAGATACCCGCGGCGCACCGTGCCGGTGCGGATGAGTTCGATGGCCACCTTGCGGGCGAGATTGATGGGGATGGAGAAACCGAGGCCCTGTCCGGTCGGGTTCACCGCCGAGTTGATGCCGACGACCTCGCCGCGCACGTTCACGAGCGGTCCGCCGGAGTTACCGAAGTTGATCGAGGCATCGGTCTGAATGAAGTCCTGGTAGACCGGGCCGCCCCCCATGATGCGCAGGTCCTTGCGACCCTTGGCGCTGATCACGCCTACCGTGAGGGTGCCCTCCAGCTCGCCGAGGGGGTTGCCGATGGCGATCGCCCAGTCCCCCACGCGCATCTCGTCCGAATCTCCCAGCGGCACGGTGGGGAGCGGCGCGTCACCCGCCGGCACATCCATCTTGACCACCGCCACGTCGGTGCCGGGGTCGGTGCCGATGAGGTGCGCCTCGAAGGTGCGCCCGTCACCGGTGCGCACGGTCATCGTCTCGGAGCCCGAAACCACGTGGTCGTTGGTGAACACGTACCCGTGAGAGTCGAAGATGAACCCCGAGCCGGAGGAGGGCATCTCGATTTCGCCGTCCCCTTCGCCTCCGTCCTCGCCCCCCTGGTCGGGGAAGAGCCGGCGGAACATCTCGCCCTCGGGACCCGTCACACGCGGATGCGCGACCATCTTGCGGGTCTCGATGGAGACCACGGCCGGAAGGACGCGGCGGGCCAGTTCAGCGAACGGGCTCTGGAGCGGGTCCGCACCGCTCTCCGGATGGACGAGCAGGGCGGCGGGGACGTCCTCGACCGCGTCGGTCGTCTGCCGCGCGGCGGGTGCGCCTTGCTGTGCCGCCGCCATCGTGGAGGTGGGCTCGGGTCGCCCATCCCGGATGGAGGTGGAGAGCAGGAGCCCGCCCATCACGCCCACCGACATCAGGGTCAGGGCGATAAGACCTAGCTTCAGAGCCCGCAGCAGGGCACTAAGATCGCGCACGCTCACCTCCGGTGGGTCCTTCCTGGCGGATCGAATGAATCTCCCGCTCTCGTTCCTCGAGCCTTTCCTCCAGCTCCCGAAGCCGCACCAGATGGCGCAGCACGACGGGGTCGCTCGGGATCGAATCCCCCTCGTTCTTCTGCAGAAGCTGGTACGTCCGCCCGCCCAAGCCCGCGAACTCGCGGCTCAGATCGCGCCGGATGGCGGCGAGGTCCAGGCGCTTGACCCCGACATTGACACCCTCCACGGTCCGCTCGGAGGCGGTCGCGTAGATTTCGGTGGCGGTCTTTTTCACGCGTTCCCAAAGGTCGTTCATCGCGGCATCCTTCCCTGTCCGCCGCCGCGGTCGATGCGGCGCGCCTCAATCATACGGGCCGCTTTCCAAAGCGTTCCACAAATCTTCCTGCCGTCCGCGCGGCGACGTGATAGCCTCGGCGCGTGGATGCGCGCAAACCCCCGTCCAACCCCTTCACCGCCTCTCTCGTCGAGCCCCGGCCTGTCGCCTATTTCCTGAGCGACGTGCACCTGGGCGGGGGCGACGCTGCGGCTGAGTCGGTCAAACGCGAGCGACTCGGCTCGCTCCTCGATCGGGTGGAACGCGACGAGGCCGCTCTCTTCGTCCTCGGCGATCTCTTCGACTTCTGGTTCGAGTACCGCACGGTCATCCCGCGTACCGCTTTCTCGGCGCTGGCCCGCCTGGACCGGCTTGCCGGAGCCGGGTTGCCCGTCCGCTACCTCGGCGGGAACCACGACTACTGGCTGTGCGACTTCCTTCGGCGGGAAACCCACATCGAGGTGCTCGCGGACGGCGTGGGGGTCGAGACCCAGGGTCGCCGGCTTCGCCTCTACCACGGGGACGGACTCGGCCCGGGTGACACCGGATACAAGGTGCTGAAGCGGATACTCCGCAATCCCCTGGCGACTCGTCTCTACCGGTGGGTTCACCCCGACCTCGGCATCCCCTTCGCTCTGCGCACCTCCGGCGTGAGCCGTCACCACACCGGAAACCGCGAGATCGATGTCGAGGGGCTCTTCACCCACGTCGCGATTCCGGCTCTGCGCCAGGGCGCCGAGGCGGTGCTGATGGGCCACCATCATGTGCCGATCCACTGGCAACGTCCCGAAGGAGAGTTCCTGATCCTCGGCGACTGGTTCCAGCACTACACCTGCGCAAGGCTGCGGGGCGGAGCGTTCGAGTTGCTCACCTGGCCGCTGGTGGGTTGAGGTGCTGCCATGCGAACACTGTTAGCACTCGGCCTCTGCGCACTCCTCATTCTCTTGAGTTTCCCCGCTCTGGCACAGGCCGACGATGACCCCTCATGGTTCGTGGCGCGTGTGGACAGCGCCGAAGTCCACGTGCCGAACATCCTCGTGATCCAAGGCTCTCGGTTGGAGCTTTCCCGTTTTGCGTCTGCGGCGGGTCGCGCTTACGCGAAGGCTCAGGACCTGCCCGGTGACTACGTCGTGCTTCCCCTTCTTCTGGTTGGCGGGGATGCGTTCTATCAATTGACCCAGGAATCCAAGTTGCGGTAGCGAACTGCGAGGAGCGGTGACCGTTGTCCCCGCGCGCGCTGGGATGAACCACCTTGAAAGCGCCCAGAGAGGGCGACGCCCCGCATCGGATGATCATTCATGCATGTTATGCTACAACCACTAATGTACATGAATGAATGTTACCAGTCGATCACCTCAGCACGACCAGCTTTCGGGTGGTCGCGCTTCCACCTATTATCTCTTGCAGACGAATGAAATAGAGTCCAGGGGCCAGATCGCCCAGGGTGCGCTGATCGTGATCCCCGGTCGCCCGCCAGGAGGCTCGTACTCGCCCGGCCACGTCCAGGATCTTGACCTCGGAGCCCGGCGAGACGTTCTCCAGGATAAGGGGCTCTCCAAGACGAAGCGGGTTGGGGAAGACCAGGGCACCGACCCGGAAGCTCCGGGACAGCCCGAGCGGGGAGACCCCGGCGGGCAGGCAATCGAGATCGAGGCTGAGCGTGTAGGTTCCGGCGGGGAGGGGTCGAACCAGGAAGAAGGTCACCTCGCCGGAGTCCGGCACGCTCATCCGAACCCACTCATGCCCCTTCGGCTCCAGGTGGAACGGCCTCGAGCAGCTCGTGACAAAGGGCCCTCTCATGGCAAGGGGGCCACGCACCGAGGCCACGATGCGCGCCCCCGATCCGTCCCTCAAGTAGCGCACCTCGGCGAGCGTCACCGTCGAGTCCACGGGCGAATCGGGCAGCGCCATCGCCAGATCCCATGTCCCCCCCACGGGCAGGCCGGCCGTGTCCACAGCTCCCGTCAGGAAGAGCGAATCGGGCACGACGCCCTCGGCCAGCGAAACCACGAGCCTCGTCCCCGAGCGATCGAGTTGGACCACCGATGGAAGGATGTCCCCTGCGTCACCGCGCAGCCGCACATCGTGCGGGGCCCCACCGAGCGGCCTCGCGAACGAAGCCAGGATGCGCGCCGGCCCGTCCCACGCGAGCGCGGGTGGCGACGACGGCTCGAGCGCGGTGACGGTGAGCGAGGGCCAGACGCAGTCGGTGCTCCTCACCTCATAGGTCGCGGTCACGCCGAGCGCGAGCGTGTCCACCGCGTGAAGCCCCTCGACGCTCACGCTTCGAGGCGGCGCCCCGGCCCGCGTCATGGTCATCGTCAAGGCGTCGCACCCCTCGCCCTCCCAGGCGAAGACGAGCCTCTGCCCCTCGGGGATCCGGCTCGCCGACTCCACGCGAGGCGGGCGCAAGCCGGTTCGCGGTGCCGTGAGAAACCCGGTGGTGACTCGCTCTTCGCCCCGTGCGTCCGCGGCCCCACCCATCCAGATGACGTTGAATCCTGAGGCGCCATAGCACACCGCGCCATCGACGCGTGCCAGCGACGAGATATCGGACTCCCCCGCCCACTCCAGGCTGTCTCGAACAAAGAGGGCATCCAGGTGACGCCCGCGCCTAAGGAAGGCACTCCAGGGCTCTACGCCGAGAAGCTGCACGTCCCGCTCCGCGCTTAGCCCGGCAACAACGACGTGGCTCAGTTCCTCGAAACCGCCCCCCTGCCATGCCAGGCGCGACACCCGCACGGCCGCACGCGCGAACTCCAGATCCGCTCCCGAGCCGGACGCCTCCAGCGAAACCGCCAACACCTCCGCGGGCGCGGTGCCGGTGATCTTCAGGAACTTGCCGCTCTGCGGGTGCTCCATCGCCTGTATGGCAAGTGTCTCCACGCTCGACGCGCCGATGCGGAACACGACCAGATCGCCCCACTCGTCGGCGAAGACCGCCTCGGGGGCGCCGTCCCCGTCGATGTCCGCCACCTCTCCCGGCAGCTTCAACGCGCCCCCGCTGCCGTCCGCCTCGCCGGCAAGCTCGTATCCGGTCTCGCCGGCGCGATAGATGCGCACGCCGCTTCCCGACACGACCAGCAACCGCACGCCACCGTTCGTCGAAACGAATCGCACCGGCACGCTGGAGTCGGCGGGCTGCATGTGCACGCGGCGAATCGGGAACTCGTTCCAGGCATCCGCTTCCCACACGCTCCATCCGTCCAACCTGAAGACGACCAACTCGCCCGACCCGTCGCCGTCCGCATCGGCGGCATCCACCGGGATTCCGGTGAAGAGGCCCGCGGAAGAAGCGCGCTCCAGCGGTGCCATGCCTCGCACCTGAAGCGTGAGCCACTTCACGACGCCGTAGGTTTCCCCGACGGGAGGAGATTCCATGAAGAGGTCACGGTCGCCGATGCCCCTCCAATTCACGGCGCGCGGCATCGGGGTTCCCGCAGGGGCGTCGGGGTAGGGTTCCAGCACGCCCCCGGTCGACCGGGCCGGAACAGCGACCGTCAGTTCCCCCAGACCCCGCACCGCGCTCTCCCCCTCCGCGCGCCCACCCAGCCGCACCGTGACCGCGCCCGCGGGCACCGGGCCGTGCATGCGCACGACATGGCTCGTGGACACGCTTGTCTCCTCAGCCTCGGCCACCCCCGACAGCGTCGTGCTCGCGGAGCCTCGATACGGCGTCCGCGATCGCCACCACGCCACGATCTCCCAGTGGTCCCCCGCCGCCTGCGCCTCGACATGTGCGTCCGCCACATCCAGCACCGACGGCGTCACCGTGAACCGCGTGCGCTCTTCGATCGGCGGGAATCCACTGGGGCGCGCGCGCAGCCGCGCGATCCACTGCCCGCTGTCGCCCGGCTCGGGCATGAACGCACCGAGGCTCTCCGCCACGGCTTGAGACCGCACGCCGCGTGCGAGCACGCGTTCACCGGGAAGCTCGGCGGCGAATGCGCTCGATCCCCACGTCGCGCCGGCCCACGGCACAACCGACAACGTCCAATCCCATAACCCGGCGCTCGCCACCGTGCCGGTGAAGACGCGCACGCCGCCGGTCCCGCCATCCGCGCCGTCGGACGCACCCGGCGCGCCCGCGAGCCGCACGCTCTCGATCTGCGCTACCGGCGGAAGCGGGCCCTCGGCGACGGCCCGAGCCGCATCCACCAACCCCCACCCGAGATCGCCGTTCCATCCTTCGCGGGCACTACCGGCGCTCATTCGCAGCCGCCACGCCACCTGATCCGCCGTCCACGACGGGAACACGCTCCACACCAGGGCCGCCGTCCCGGCGGTGAGCGGCGCGCTGAACGACGTGCCGCCGGCGGTACCGTAGCCGCCCCCCAGCGTGGTCACGTAGACGCCGGTGCCGGGCGCGACGACGTCGAGATCCTGACCGAAGGTCGAGAATCCTGCGCGCATGCCGCTCCCGTCGGTCGCTCCCACCGAAACGACGCCCGGATACGCGGCGGGATAGAAGCTCGTGTCGGCGGGCGTGTTTCCGGCGCCGGCCACCACGAGGCACCCGCGCGCGCGCGCGTAGCGGATCGCCTCGCCGACGATCGGGGCCTCGACGACGTCGCCCCAGGAGAGGTTGAGGATGTTCGCACCTCGGTCGGCGGCATAGAGGATCGCCGCCGCGGCATCGTCCTCTTGCAAGAGCGCGGGAAGGAACGGCAACGAGGTGCGCAGTCCGGCTCTCAGGGCAAGAATGCTCGATTCCGGCGCGACGCCGGCGATGCCGATTCCGTTGTTGCGGGTGGCGGCGGCCGCCCCCGCCACCTGTGTCCCGTGGCCGAAGTCATCGGTTGGATCCGCGTCGCGGCCGAGGTAATCGCCGATGCCGGGGAGGCCGGGGGCATCGGTGAAGTCATAGCCCCACACGTCATCGGCATAGCCGTTGCCGTCGTCGTCCACACCGGGGAGGCCGTCACGCTCGGCCGCGTTGACCGCGATGCGCTCGACGAGGTCGGGGTGATCCAGCTCCACGCCGGTGTCGATGATCGCGATCAGGATTCCCGCGCCGCGTGTGCGCAACCAGGCTTGCGGGACGTTGAGCGCGGCGAGCGCGATCTGCTCATCGTAGAGCGGATCGTCGGGTGCATCCGTCGCGTGAGCAGGCGGCGCGGCGGCGCGAGCGAGCGCGCGGGCCGGCGGCCCGGCCGCCTCGATCGGGATCAGGTGGTTCGGCCCGGCGTACTCCACCGAGGCGTCTTCGATGAGTCGCGCCGCGACCTTCGACGGAGCCTCGCTCCCTTCGTAGCGCAGAACCCACGCCCGCGCGGATAGGACGTCTTTCCCGTCACCGGCCCGCCGGGTCGCGCCCGCCGGGACCAGGGGTCGCAGCTCCCGCACCCGCACGCCGACGCGCCGGGCACGATCGAGGATCTCGCCCTCGCCGCCCGGTTCGCCCGCCGACCCGGACACACCGGGCACCTCGCCGGCGGCGCGCATCAACACGAGGACTTCGGAGGGGGCCACAAGAGCTTCCGGCGGCGTCGAAGCATTCCCGCCGCCGCCGACGAAGACCGCGGCTAGCGCGGCGAGGAGCACGATGGGGGCGAGCCCGCGCACGGGGAGCGCGCCCCTTCGCCTACCAGGCGTAACCGAGCGAGATGCGGTGGCTATTGCCGAGATCGCTGTAGAGCGGTGTGAACGCATAGTTCACGCGGACGCCCTTCTCGTAGCCGATTCCGAAGCTCACGTTCTCGTTCTCGAGGCCGGTCTTGTAGCCCGCGCCGACCAGGAACTGCCCGCGGTAGGCGTACTCGGCGCCCATACGGATGGACGCGTCGGCGCCCCTCGCGGCCAGGAAATCCGCACTCAGGGTGAGAGCCCCGTTGCGGAAATCGGGACGGCGAAACGCAAGGCCGGCCTGCATCGCACTGGGCAGATCGAAACTCTGCGCGCCACTGAAATCGTAAGAGAGTTGCCCCCCCAGGTTCCTGAGCGCCACCCCCGCGGTGAGTCCCTGGGCTGGAGTCTTCCACGTGCCCCCGAAATCCCACGCCCACCCGCTCAGCACGTTGTCCGGCGGGATCTCCGTCCCTGTGTCCATCTCCGGCACACCGATGATCGACTCGCGCACGTAGCGCGCCGTTGCCCCCAGGCCCAACGCGTCGCTGAGCTGGAACGCGTAGGAAGCCGCGAAGGCGTTGTCGGAGTAACCGAACTGGCCGACGTAGTCCCCGACTTCGTTGCGCGCGTCGATGTCGTCCGTGTAGAGGCCGATGAAGGAGAGCCCGATCGCGTGTCGCCCGCGACGCGCGCCGAAAGCCGCGAACTCGTGGCGCAGATCCTGGATCCAGGCGTTATGGGTGCCGAGCACGTCGTTGCGCCGGATCGCCAGGAGCCCGGCGGGATTCCAGTAGGTCGCGCTGGCGTCGTCGGCCACCGCCACGAAGGCGTTGCCCAGAGCCGCCGCTCGCGCCCCCGCGCCAATCTCCAGGAAATTGAGCACGGTGAGACCCGGATCCGCGGCGCGCGCGGCACCCGGAAACAAAGTCGCAGCGGCGAGCAGAAGGCCTAGAGCCGGGAACCAATCGCGTCGACGCATTCCGAACCTCCCATGCGGCGTCCCGCCGCGGGCATACCCCGCGAGCGACGGCGCCTCATTCTATCCTAATCGGGGCGTTCTTGGCCGCGCCCCTTCGGTGCCCGATGCAAGGCCTCTAGTTGCAGGCCCCCTCATCGCAGCACCACAAAGGTCACGACCCGGCTTCCCGCTTTCGAGCTCGTCTCCGCCTTGAGCCTGGCCACGTAGAGCCCGGGGGCCACCTCGTGCCCGTGATCGTTGCGCAGATCCCAGCGCACGATGTTGTCGGTGTGCAGGTCCACCGAGCCGTCGATCGTGCGCACCAGCCTTCCGTTGAGATCGTGCACCTCGATGGTCACGCTCCTCACGTCCGAGCTCACCCGGTAGTGGAAGCCGGGCTGGGTGCTCGCGGCCGGGTTGGGCATGACAAACGTGTCCGCGAGCAGCCCGTTCGCGGGCTCCTGTCCGGGGCTCGACGGTTCGAGAGCGCGGCCGGTGCGGGCCGCATCATGGCGGTAGACCGGCCAGCCGCCGGGCGCGAACGGGCCTGAACCCACCGAGCGCAGAATCGCCCGTCCAACCTTTGTGATCCCCGGCGACGTATCGCCGCTCGCGATCATGGGCGGGAAACTGACGTTCACGTCCTCGACGGTGAGGAGACCACGGCCCTCTTGCGGGTCGAAGGCCGCAAGCACCGGATAGCTCCGTTGGGTGCCGCCTCCAAGGTAGCTCACGTCACGATAGGGACTCTCGCCGGATTCGTGCAGACGGACCTGCCCGTCCGGGAGGGGAAGCGCGAAGAACCCCTCCGACCGCACCAGCCCCGGGAGATCGAAGAACAACGGAGACAGGAACGACGCGGTGAACCGATCCTCTCCGGGCAGTTGGACCGGATAGGACATGTCGAAGGTTCCGTTGTAGTTGATCGCGTAGAGACGGTTGATCGGGCCGAACGCCAAGACCTCGAGGTGGCCGTCGCCGTCGAAATCGGCCAGCGACAACTCATCGTCGGCGAGCGTCCCGATTTCGATCGGCCACCCCGGCAGCTCGGTGAACAGGTCGTTGTCGTTCTCCGTGGTCCCCGCCGCGCTGCGCGCTTCGCAGAGCTTGCTGATGCCGTCGATGGTGACGGAGCGAACGGTCAGCGCATGCACGAAGCCTCGCGAGTCCCCCACGACGATCTCGTCGAGGCCGTCGCCGTTGAGATCGCCGGTCACCGGTTCGGTGAACGCGACCGTGTCACCCTGCGAGTACTTGAGCGAACAGACCGGATACATCCCGCTCTCGTCGAGTTCCTCGCCAAGGAGCGTCACGCTCAGCCACCCGCCGTCCGGTGTCCGCACGCTCGTGATGGTCTCCTTCAAGCCGGCGTCCACGGTGTCGAGATCGGCGAGGGTGGAGTGAAGATCGGCCTCGCCGAACAGGGTCGCCTGCACGCGCAGGCGCGTGCCTTGACCGGGTCTGTAGGCGATTGCGATCAGGTCGTTGGCGTTCAGGCGCAGCGGCGACGGGATGCCCAGGAGCAATTCGGGGCGACCGTCGAAACCGTCGATGTCGTCCGCCACGAGATGCGTGCGACCGGGCTCCATGTTCAGAACGAAGAACGGCGCCGGGCCGGGGCTCGCCCCACCACTCGCAGTCAGGTAGGTGCCGTCGCCACGCGCAGCGTACACGGTGTCGCCGCTCACCCACACCATCTCCAGGCCCGATTCCCCTTCGGGGCCGTCCATGTTCACGAGGATCGGCTCGGCGTGCAGCCGCCCGGTACTGAAGTAACGGGGCGTGTCCCCCGCGGGCAGGAAGGACGTCCCGTCGGCGTCGAGGACGATCGGCCCTCCGATGCCGTCTTCGTCCGTGGCGGCCAACACGATCTCCAGCCGGCCGTCGCCGTTCAGATCGCCGGCCACCGGCTGGAAGTCACGCACGAGCCCGGGAAGATCGCGCGGCCATCCGTCGATGAAGTCACCTTCGGCGTTCCCGTCGGGCGAGGTGAAGCGGAGGCGGAAGCTCATGGTGCGCCCCGCCTCCGAGATGTCGGTGATCCAGATCCCGGTCCGAGCGTCGCTGTAGGCATCGGATGGCGGTGTGCTCGCGGGGGTCAGTTCGGTAGCGTTGCCGGCCCAGTAGGAATCGCGCGAATCGCCGAACGCCTCGAACTGGAACACGAGCTTGTCCAGATCCTGGATGCCGTCGGCCTCTTCGAGGTCCACGCCCTTGTGAAGCGCGTCCGCGTTCACCATGTTGTAGAGGAGCAAGTCGCTGATCGTGGATTCGTCGACATGCCAGATCAGAAGTCCGGAACCGTCCTTCTTCGGGTTACGGGGTCGGTCCAGCGGCTGCGGCAGATACCAGTCGAATTCGGTGTCGCCGCCGTCGGCGGTGGCTCCGTATCCGTCGGTCCAGAAGTCGAATACGGAGTCGTCGTCCGCGTCCGTGAAATCGACGATGCCGTTGTAGTTGTAATCGCGCACGCGGTTCTCGATGAGCAGGTACTCGTCCCCTCCCATCGGTATCCGCACCGCGCCCTCCCGGCGCGCGAGCTCGGCCGCCTCCAGGGAGACGATCTGCTCGCCCCCGCCGGCCTCGGGGCGAATTACCCGCGGGCGCAACCACCCCACGTAGAACTTGCTCCACGCCTCCATCTCGGCGGGGAAGAAGCCGTTGTCGTTCCAGATCCCCGCTCCCATGAGCCCGAAGGTGCCGATCCCCTGGCTGTCGGCGTAGATGAAGTCCGCGGGGCCGGTCGTGTCGTAGAGGTCGGGAAGCCCGAAGCGATGGCCGAACTCGTGGGCGACCACGCCGAGCAGCCCGAACTCGTATCCATCCTGGCTTTCGGTCTCCGGAAGCACCACGGTGTGGGTCACGAAGACAGTGTCCCCGGTCGCGGTGAGATCCGCGGTCCGGATGCCGCGCTCCGCGTCCGGTGCGTTCAGCCAGAACCCGAAGTCGACCTGGCGGAAGAAGACCGACCAGATCTGGTCCTGCGAATCGTTCAAGATGTCGGCCTCTTGCCCCGGGCCGGCATGGAAGACCATGTAGACATCGTAGTCGCCGAAATCCACGTCGGCGTCGGCGGCTTGGACCGCATCGCGGCAGAGGTCGGCCTCGCGCGTGGCGATCGAATCGTCAAGGCCGTAGTAGGCCAGGGATCGCGGCATGCGATAGACCGACGGCGTGATATCCCAGGTGAGTTCTTGAAGCCCATCCGACATCGACCGGTACATCTGGTCGAGGTGCGTGAGCGCGCGATCGAAGTAGAGCCGGATGGAGTCCTCGCGGGCGGCGGCGAATCCAGCGCCCATCTCCTGTTCCTCAAAGTCGACCAGAATCGCGGCGATGCGCCAGCGCCTCGGCGTGACGTCCTCCGCACCCGACGCAATCCCCTCGCGCAAGTGCGCGTCGTGATAGGGCTCGAAGGCGCCCCCCACCTTGAGCGCGATCTCGCCCGCCCGCGGGGAGCTGGGAGCTTCCGGTCGCGGGGCGATCCCCTGCTTGAGGGGATGGGCCGGGACGAAGCAGGGCCGGGGCACGTCTGCGGAGAGGGCCGACGGAATGGATGCCGCCGCGGAGGCGACGATGGTGAGCGGGCCTGCGCCGGAGGCAAGGACGCCGGCAAGGACCAGCATGGCAAGAGCCTGGCGGGAGATCGGCGAGATGTTCATCAGGGTGGTTCGGCCCGGCGCAGGGCGCACATGGATCAAGCACCCGGCACACGGCATGCGGCCGGGGGACTGAATACCGTACCGCATGCAGGCTTCGACGCAAAGCGGCCCGGGAGGCTTTGGGTAGACCCCCCGGGCCGACGTTCGGTTCCAATAAAACGGGCCCCCGGACGGGGGCCCTCGCCTACCGAGGGAGGGGCCGATCTCCCCTCGATGGGCATTCTCAGTCGGGGCGCCGGCCTCCCCCGTTTGGGCCCGGGGAGGCCGCGGGAGAGGCCGGACCCCTCAACACGTCAGTAGCTCCGGCCGGACCGGCCCACCCTGAACCAGGTCTCGTCCCTCGCCACCCCGTCGCGATCGACGGGAACGGGGATGAGGTTCGGCCTCGTCGGCGCCTTCACCAACCGTGGGCTCAAGGAACTGTCCTGCCGGAACAGGTCGTTGTCGGCGAACCGCTGCCACCGACCTGTCAGCGGCCTGTCCGAGGCCAGGGCCACGATGCGCTCGACACCGGCGGGGCCGCTCACCATGAGTCGATACCCGGCGCCGCGACCCGGCAGACGCACCACCTGTCCGCCACGCACGAATCCGTCGTCATAGGGATCCTCGGGAAAGAGAACCCGCACGCGTCCCATGGTGTCGATGTCATAGATGACCACGTAGGCATCGTCATCCACGCGGAACCGGACCTTCACGCTCTCGCCGGGGAACACCATCGTCCCCTCTCCCGGCTCCGTCCAGACACGTACACGGAGGTCATTCACATCCTCGATCGGCACCCGGACCAACGTGGGCTCCGGCATGCGCACCAGCTTCGGCTCCACTCGATTCACGCCGCGCGAGTCGGCTGCCGCGGTCGAGACGACCGCGATGCCCGCCAGCGCGACCAGAAGGACCGTCGCCTTTCGGATCGATTCGCTTCTCATCTCGTCATACCTCCTCGTGGAAAGCCACGTCGTTGGACCGTTCTTCATCGTCAAAGCGCCCGCGGCGCCGGGCGCAGCCCCGGAGCCGCCTGAATTCGGAGCCCGTTGCCCGGCCGCGGCGCCAGCTCGCGGTTGCCGGTGTCGATCTGGTACGCCCAGTCGAAGGTGAGCCTTCCTGCGCCGACCGACTCCACCCGCACCTTCGCGAAGTGGTTGTCCCGCGTCCACACCACGATCATGTGCCCGGGAATGAGCTCGACGGAGCCGGAGGGGCTCCACCCGCGCTCGGGCGCCCAGTCCACGCCGTCGAAGTCGGTGTAGCCCGCGTCCTGGATATCGGTGGCCAGGTCGGCCGCGACCAGGAACGGCACGCCCTCGGAAATCACGAAGTAGACATCGGTCTCGTCGTGATCCCACACGAGCGCGCGATAGGCGCTGAAGTCCCAGCCGCTGCGCGCGTACGCGTCGCCGTTGGCGTCGTCGAGGCGCGCCCCGAATCCCTCCGGGCGGGGCGTATCGTGGACCAGCTCGCGAGAGAGATCCGACTCGTAGCCGCACGCGTCGATCGCGGTCACCGCGTAGAAGTAGGTACGCCCGTTGCGCACGTCGCGGTCGACGAACATGTCGCGCCGGGTGTGATCGATCTCCACATAAGGGCCTTCCGCGTTGGCGGAGCGGTAGACCACGAACTCGTCCACGGCCTCCAGGTTGACCGGGGTCCAGTAGAGCGCGATCTCCTCGTCGCCGGTCACCGAGTAGACGTCGACCGGCGCGTTGGGCGAACCGCAGTCCGAGCAGAGGAGACAGTCCTCATCGCAACCGCCGACGAACCCGCCGAGGAGTCCGGCGAGCAACACCGTCAACCCCGCCCGGCGAATGCGAACCCATCTTGAAAGCTTGCTTGCGTCTCTCATGCCCCCCCATAACGCAAGCAGGGTGCCAATCGATTCGCCGGGTTCGGCCGACTACTCAACCCTTTGTCTTCCATGGATTAAGGGGGCGAGGAGGCTGCGCGGGGGCGCGTCGAGCGGATGCGGCAACCGTGGTCAGGGGGACGCGCTTGTAGCGGCGGCGCTACATCGCGGGGGAGCGCGACGGGAGCAGATGACGCAGCCACCGCCACCCGCCGGCGAGGGCCGCGAGACCCGCCAGCGTGGTCCACCACGGCAGGAGTTCCGGCTGCTCCGCGCCGGACGGCACCATCATCCCCGCGCCCGCCGCGAGCACGCCGGATCCATTCGCCACCGCGTGAACGAAGAGCGCGAGCCAGAGGCTTCCAGTCTCGAGCACGATCCAGGCGAGGAAGAGCCCGATCGCGAACGCGGAGAGAAACTGGTTCGGGGTGAGGTGGGTGATGGCGAAAAGAAGCGCGGAGAGGACGATCGCCTTCTTCCTGGAATAGCGCAGGCGGAATCCGCGGAGCACCAGCCCTCGGAAGAAGAGTTCTTCGGTGACCGGCGCCATCACCACCAGGGCGATCGCGGCGGCCCAGTACGACTCGCGGATCAGGTCTAACATGGTCTCATCGATCGTGCGCAGGAGCGCGTTCCACCAGTCAGGGGCAGGGAGCAGTCGGAGCACGGAATCGACCTGCGACAGGACGGCCACACTTCCCAGGGTGAACAGGAACACAGGGGCCAGGAGCCGAGGATCGAACCGGCGCAGGGGAAACACCTCGCCGAACCTCGCTCCGGTGTACCGCCAGCCGAGGCCGGTGATCAGGAAGAACCCCGCGGTATTGGCGACAAGAAGGAGGGTCGCCTCGGAGGGCATCTCCACTTGGCCCGCCCGCAGTGACTGCGCAACCGTGGCGGCGACTGCGACGAAGAGGATAGCCAGCCAGATGAAGACGACGAGGAGCATCGCCTGGCCAAAGCCGGGGAATGCGCGGTGCGCGGGTTCGTCGGATGAAACCGTCATGCATCCACTATCGACGGGCGGGGGCGAGCAGGTCAAGCGCTCGGCGGGCAACGCCCTGAACCGGTCGAGCCCAGCGCCCGCGACCGCGCGGCACAAAAAAACGCGACGCCGGAGTGTCCTCCGACGTCGCGCAGGTCCGAGCATTCGGTTTTCACTTCGGCACGAGCCTGGACATCCCCATGTGTGGTCTGCGCGCCGAGTGCCTATGCCCGAACGGAACCCTCACGGTTCCAACTTTCCGGCAAGCGTCCATCTCGCCTGACCGGAAACCCCGCCCGTCATGGACGGGAGGGATGGCTGGGAACGGGAGCCTGCGCTCGTTAGTGCTCCCACTCCCCTCTCTCTTGCACCTCGCTTGCGACGGGATAACCATCTCGGTCTAACCCACCGTATCGCGACGCCTTGCCGAACCACGGACACTCGATCCGGCAAGTCCCGGCGGCGCCGGCGTCCACCGGCACCGCTTCCTGTCGCCGCCCAAGAGCCGTCGGCGGTGTCACGCAGCGAGACCTCACGAGTAGGAAGCGGAGGAAGCCTCCTGAAACCCGATGGGTCGGGAACACGGGCGGAAGCTGTCTTGCTCGGCCGCCGCCGCCTCGATGAAATCCCGCTGCGTTACACGCGCTCCCCGGCCCGCACGCCGGCCCGCCTTGCGGACCGCCGTGAGGACGGCATTCTTGATGTGCCCGCCGGCCATTGGAAACCGTCGGGCCAACTGATCCAGATCCACATCGTCTGCCAGAGGCACCCTGGCCGGGAGCAGCGCCTTCCAGATGCGCGACCGCTCCCCCGCCTCCGGGATCGTGAACTCAAAGCTAGCCGCGATGCGCCGCGCCAATCCTTCGTCCAGAGTCACCACCCGATTGGTGGTGAGGATGCATGTGCCGGGAAATGCCTCCATCTCGCCGAGCAGGATGCTCACCTGGCGGTTGTACGCGCGATCGTTGTAGTGGCCTCCGTCAAGGCGAGCGGCGAGGACGGCGTCCGCCTCGTCCAAGAGGAGAACCGCCCCGGCCTGGCTCGCGGCCTGGAACACGGCCACGATGTTCTTCTCGGTCTCGCCGATCCACTTGCTCTCGAGCTGGGCGTAGTCGGCGACGTAGAGGGGACGGCCGAGGCGCTCGGCGATCGCCTCGGCGGTCATCGTCTTGCCGGTGCCGGGAAGGCCGCTGAACAACACAATGGTCCCGCGCCCCTTCTCCACGACCTCGTCCAGACCCCACTCACGAAACAGCTCCTGCCCCTGCTCGGCCTGCCACAGGACTTCTTCGATGCCTTGGCGGACCGCTTCGGGGAGCACGACCTGCTCGAGGCGAACACGGGGGGCGACGACCCGGAAAGGGCTCTCGAGAGGACTGCTGGAAGTGCGGGGAGCATGCTGCTGGTCCCTGATCGCGCTGCGATCGCGGACTCCCAACACCTCGTGCAGGGTCTTCTCCGTGACTTCGTAGGCAGCCCTTAAGAAGTTGGTGGCCTCGTCATCGGAGAATGACCTGATGAGCCCCTCCTCGAGGAGCGTCGCCCCCACATCGAGAAACGAGGAAGCCTTCAACGCGCTCACCGGATTGGGAAACAGGAGATTCAGGATCTCGTTCCCGGAGCTGAAGCGCGCATGGCTTCGACCGACTGACTCGTTGTGAAGGAGAACCAGGAGAATCTGCGTCTCTTCGGGACGCAGCCTGTACCGTTCGATAAAGGTATCGAGGGGAAAGTGGATCCCCAGCGCGTCGGTCTCCTGCCGGCGTCGGTGGATTTCCTCTTCCTTGCGCGCCACCTCGGTCTCGATCCCGTGGTAGATGCTGAGGAGGCGGCTACGCTCAAGGTCGAAGCCGCTCCGCTCTCCGTACTGGGACATCCGCTCGCTCTCCAGCGCCTCGGTGCGGATGGTGTAGGCGTCCCCACGCTTGCGAATGAAGTCGAAGCAGTCCGCGAGGTATTCGAACTGATCGCGATAGGCTTCGGTCCGTTCGCGCCTCACGATCCCCCCCCGCTTTCTTGGTGAACGCCTCGGTCGCGGAAGACGAGGGCCGACCCATCGGGTTCCAAGTCCGGCAGGGACAACTGAGCTGCGATGCGTGTTGCGCTTGGAACCCGACGGCTTTCGGCTCCGGAGGTCCCCCCTCCGCAGGCTCATATATGCAGAGGCCGTGCCAAGGACGGCGCCGTCCGCGGATCAACTGTTAATGCATCCTGCGGGAACGAGTTACGCGTCGGGTGGGTAGGGCGGTGACGGCCTTGCGGGAAGCGTACCAGGTCGCCACTATAAACATTCTTTATCGCCTCGGCGCCGCAGGGGAAAATACCGCCGTTTTGCTGGGTTTCAGGCTATAAAGGGATTTGATACAGCACGGAGAATGTGGGGCGGAGTACCGGGTCAGCGCTCCGGTGGACTGAGGTGATGCTCCTTGATCTTCTTGAGCAGACAAGGGTAGGAGACCTTCAACACCCGGGCCACCTGAGCCTTGTTCCAGTCGTTGGCGCGCAGCCCCTCCGCGATGACCCGGCGTTCGACGCGCGAAACTTCTTCCCGCAGAGTCTGCCCGGAGAAACTTAACTTCTCGGTTTGAATCTCCACCGGAAGAAGATCGAGTCCAACCGGAAGTTCCTCGTCCGCCAGCACGACCAGCCGGCGAATCGTCTTCTCGAGCTCGCGCACGTTGCCCGGCCAGTGGTGATCGAGGAGCACGCGACTCACCTCAGGCGAGAGGCGAATTTCCGGCCGCCCGTACTGGGTGGAAAACTTCTTTATGAAGTAGTCCAGAAGCAGGGGGAGATCCTCACGCCGGTCGCGCAGAGGCGGCACCGTGACGATAAAGTCGTTGAGACGGTAGTAGAGGTCTTCCAGGAATTCCCCTGCCCGGATCTTCTCCCGCAGGTTCGAGTTGGTCGCGCAGATCACGCGGGTGTCCACTCGGTAGGGCTTCACCGAGCCGACCGGCCGCACTTCCTTCGAGTCCATCACGTGAAGGAGCTTGGCCTGAACGGCGAGTGTGGTCTTGTCCACCTCGTCCAGGAAGATGGTGCCGTTCTCGGCTTCCTTGAAAAGCCCGATTTTGTTGTAGGCCGCCCCGGTGAAGGAACCCTTCATGTGCCCGAAGAGCTCGCTCTCGAGAAGCTGCTCGGGGAGCGCGGCGCAGTTGATCTGGACGAAGGGCTTGTCGCGGCGGTTGGATGCGTCGTGGATGATCTGAGCCAGCAGTCCCTTGCCCGTCCCCGTCTCCCCTTCGACGAGGATCGAAACGGGGCTGTTGGCCACCTTCGTGACGAGTCGCAAGGTCTCTTTGAGCCCGGGGTGCGCGGTGACGAACCGATCCTCCCCCTCGCCCAGAGCGATGCGCGCCCGAAGTTCCTCGTTCTCCTTCACCAACCGCGAGTTCCACCGCTCGATGATCGAGAGCGCGGCGAGGTTGGCCAGGATGGTGAGAAGGTGCAGCTCTCCCTGGTGATAGGCGCCCTCGGTATTCTCGGGGGTCTTGTCCACGTAGAGGAAGCCGGGCTCCTGATCGGTGAGGGTCAGAGGCAGGAGCACCAGGCTGCTCACCCCGAAACGTGTCCCGCCGGCCACCGGGCGGAATCGTTCGTCCTCGGCCGCGTTGTTGGTCCACACCGGACGGTTGTCGTCCAGAGCGCCCCGAAGCGCGCCACCCAGCGCGCCGATCAGCGCCTTCGCGTCGGCCGGGGTCCAGCCGAACGTGGCGACGACCTCCACGCGCCCGTTCCGGCCCAGATGGGCCACGCAGCCTCGGGTCGAACCGGAGCGGGTCACCGCCAGGCGGATGAGTTCCTTCAGCACCGCTTCGGAGTCGGTCGCCCCCTGGAACAATCGCTTCATCTCGCGGAGCGATGCGAGAACGTCGCCTCCCGAAGGCCAGCGCTCCGCGAATGCGTCCTCGAGTTCGGAGCCCAGGCGGTTCAGTTTCTCTTCCAGGGCGGGGGCCGCGCCGGCGGGAAGGACCTGCCGCGCCTTGCCGCGGAAGGTCGCCGCCTCGTCGAAGCGATGAAAGTGGCTCTCAAGCGCCGCGCGTCGGTACGCAGCATCGGCCGCTCGCACACGGGCATCGAGGTCGAGGAATGCCCCGTAGGCGCGCTGGAGATGGACTCCGGCCTGCTCCAATTCCTGGGTAGACCGGGTTTCCATGGCCGACTCGGCAAGGAAGACACCGTAGGCGAAGTGGGTCGCGCCCTTCTGGTAGGACTCTCCAATCTCACCCAGGCTATCGAGGCTCATCTGCAGAAGTCGCTCGCCCTCGTCGCGGCGTCCCAGACGAATCATGGCCAAGCCCACGCTCCGCAACGCCACCGCTTCTTCGTAGCGATCGCCCATGCGGCTGGCGAGAGCCGCCGATTCCTTGGCGTGATCCAGCGCCTCCTGGAAGCGCCCCTGGGCCAGACGGGTCTCCGCCAAGCGACGCAGACTTTCGCTCACCAGGTCGCCCTCGGGAGCGATCGCCCGCGCCGCCCCAAGGGCAGCTTCGAGAAGCGTTGATGCTTCCTCGAATTCCGCTCGCTCGAAGTGCAGCTCGCCCAGAAACTCCTGAGCCAGTACCGATTCTCGGCCGTACGACTCGGTCCGCGCCACGTCGAGCGCCTGGTTGTAGAGCAGCTTCGCCTCGTCCCAACGACAGCGCCGCAGCGCGAGGTTGCCCTGCGCGAGCTGGATGCGCACGAGCTGCTGGCTCTCGGCGAGTTCCCGCGCAAGCGACTCCCCGGCGGCAAGGTTCTCTTCGCATAGCTCCCACTTGCCGAGCTTGAAGTGGACGATGCCGAGGTTGAGTTGAACGACCACCAGGTACTTGCGATGGCCGAGACGTCCCCAGAGCGTGCGCGCCTCCTCGAGGTAGCGCACCGCCTCCCGCCATTCGCAAGCGTTCTTGTAATGAAGGCCGAGGTTGTTGAACGAACGGGCCTCGCCTTCGCGGTCACCGATGCGGCGGAAGGTGGCCAGCGCGCTGAGGAACGACTGCCGCGATTCGTCCGACCGCCCCACGCGCGCGTAGAGCGTCCCCAGATGGGTTTCCAGGTTGGCCAGTTCCTCGTGCTCGTTGGTTCCGCTCAGGAGCTTCTTGCTCCAGACGAGATGCCGCTCTGCGCGAGCGTACTGCCCCATCTCTATGAGGATGTAGCCGCGGCGCGCGTAGATCTTGGCAAGGCGGATCTTGTCGAGGTGCCGAGGGAGGGCCTGTCGGGAGAGATCGAGCTGTTCGAGTGCCTGGCGGTAGCTGGCCCGACGCATGTAGCACGAGGCCATGCGGTAGTGCAGCCGCGCGCGCACTTCGGCCGGAAGGGCGTTCGCCCGGTTCTTGGCGGAGGCCTCCAAAGCCTTGCCGTACGCCTCCAGCGCATCGGCAAAGCGCTCCGCTTGGTAACAAACGTCCCCGTACTTCACCGCCTCGGGGAGATCCTGCCAGACCTCTCCCTCAAGCGCGGAGGCACCGCGTCGGGGACGCCGTTCTGATTCGTTCGAACGGTTCACGCTGTTGGCCCTCGACAGGCCCAGCCGGCAGCGAGCCCCGGCCGGGCAAACCGGATTCTGTGTTCTGCTAACTCCAACCCAAGATCCCGGAGATCGCTGAACCAGCCGCCAAGATCACGCGAAGCAGGGGAGGCACACGGTTGGAGGTCACACCGGGACTCGTCCCCGCGGTACTCGTGCTGTCGCTGGAAGACGGTGGCTGGGTGAATGCGTCGGGATCACCGGAGTTATTGGCGAAGGCGTCGGGATCCCCGTCAACGGTGTACGGCGTGACCAGTTGATCCCACGCTGGGGGATCCGCTTGAGCCGCGCCAACACCCAACCCGGATTCGGGCCCCGCGCCCGACAGCGCTGCAAACCAGCCGAGCCCCACCACGCTCCACGCGAACGCCAGGATGAATAGCAGGATGCCTAAACGTTTGGAGGTCATATCAGAGAGCTCCATAGGACAGTCGGCCAGACTCCGCCTTCACGGGGGGACGGACAGAAAAGACGGTCTGGGACGTTGACGGTCTTGTCTTGCCACCTGGACGGGATCCCTCCACCGGTAGGGACCGCCCTAACTAGAGCCTTCGGCGAAAGACGGTTCCCTCACAATCTCCAGGATCGCGAAAAACCGTTTCCACCGAACTGCCAGAAGTATAAACGATGTTTCGTGATCACGGAAGGGCGGGATTCGAGGGCGTCAGAGCAGCCAGTCCTCCATGGGAGCCGGCGCCGCGGGGGCCTCCTCGTCGCGGCGCACCGGGGTCGGCTCGGTGTCAGATTCATATTTGGACATGTTTCCGACAACTGAGGGCCTCTCCACCTCCGGGGCGGTGCCCACCCCACCGAGAATCCGCACGACGCTCAGGGCCAACGGCTCGTCGGACAGACGGTAGTAGGCGCTCCTCCCGACCCATCGTTCCAGGACGACCCCGGCCTCCCGCAGTACCCTGATATGGCGAGAGAGGCTTGGCTGGCTGAGACCCGTGCTCGTCAGAAGGTCACCCCCACCCATTTCGCCCTGTGCGAGTCGGAGAAAGAGGTCCAGGCGATTGGGTTCCCCCAGGGCTTTTAACTGTGCCACCGCACGTTGGCGTTCCACGGGTACCTCCATATGCATACATGTTCATATGACTGTCTGTATATGTAACACGCCCGAGCCCAGCCCGCAACCCCCGGTTTTGACCCCCGTTCGGAAAGTTGCTAGGCTGTTCCGTCCCGGTCGGCTGTCCTGGGCTGCGGGCATCTCGCTCCGCGCCGACTGCTGAGCACCGGCCCACAATCCCCTATGACCGACCGCCTCGACTTCTACAACCAGACTCGCCCCGAGCTTGAGCAGTGGTTCGAGGACCACGGCCAGCCGCGCTTTCGGGCTCGGCAGATCTTCGCCAACGTGTACCAGCGGGGGCTCCTCGACTTCGAGGCCATGACCGATCTCCCGAAACCCCTCCGCCGCGAGTTGGCGAGCCTGGTGAATCTCCAGGGATTGGAGCCGGCCAGCCAGCTCGTGAGCGGTGACGGCGCCGCCACGAAGTTCCTCTGGCGCCTGCGCGACGGCATGAAGATCGAAAGCGTGCTCATGCAGGCCGATTACGGAGAGACGATCTGCTTCTCCACCCAGGTGGGTTGCGCGTTCCGCTGCGCCTTCTGCATCACCGGCAGGATGGGCAAGCTCCGCAATCTCACGCCCGGAGAGATCGTGGCCCAGGTGTTTCATCTCAAGCAGCTCCGTCTCGACCCCCACCAGGCGGTGAACCTGGTGGCGATGGGGATGGGCGAGCCGATGGACAACCTCGACGCGGTGTTCAAGGCGATCGAGATCATCCAGGATCCGTTGGGCCTCAAGATCTCAGGCAAGCGGATCACGATCTCGACGGTGGGGGTGGTCCCCGGCATCTTGCGGCTCGCCGAGATCCATCCCTCGGTGGGGCTCGCCCTGTCGCTCAACGCGACCACGAATGAAGTGCGGGAAACGCTCATGCCGGTCACCCGCAAGTACCCCATCGAGGCGCTCATTTCCGCCATGGAGACGTACACCAAGGCCTCGCGGCGGCGCGTGACGCTGGAGTACGTGCTCATCCGGGGTCTCAACGACACGCAGGAAGACGCCGAGCGGCTGGGCAGAATCGCCGAGCGATTCCCTTCCAAGCTCAACGTGATTCCGTTCAACCCGTCGCCGCTCTTCCCCTTCGAGCGCCCCACCGAGGCCGAGGTGGATACCTTCGCGCGGCGGCTCTGGCCCTACCGGACCACCGTCACCGTGCGCTACTCGAAGGGGCTCGACATCCTGGCCGCCTGCGGTCAGCTCGGGTACGATCAGGTTCAGGGGAAGGAGGCTGCCGCGCCCTAAGGGAGCGAGCGACCGATCATGGCCATGGCGCCGCGTACGCTGGGGGGGCAGCTCATGCTCCTCTTCCTTGTGCTGACCCTGCTCCCTTCTCTCACGCTCACCGCACTCGCCACCCATCGGCTCCTGGCTTCTCTCGAGCGCTGGGAGAACCCGGGAGTGCAGAGCGCGCTCGAAGGGAGCATTGAAGTCGCGCGCGATCTCCTCACCCGCACGCGCAACGATCTGCGCCAGCGCGGCCAGTTGCTGGTCGCGGATCCCGCTCTCGGGCCGCCCGCCGATCCGGCGGCGCTGCGCGCCCGCCTCGCCAGCGCCTACAACATCGACTTCATGCAGCTCTATGACGCCGAGGGAGTCCTCCAGCTCGAGGTCACGCGCGACCCGCTGATCGATCCCGTCGGAACGCTCTCGTCGGTCGTCCGTCTCGCCGCCTCGGATCAGCCGTTCCTGGAGGAGGCCGCCCGAGGCCTGCTTGTCTACGCGGGCTTCGCGGGGGAGCCCGGCCAGAACAACGCCATCCTCGTGGCCGGCATCTATCTCGAACCCGAGTTCTACGCCCGGCTCGACCGGCTGTCTCAGGGGGTCGCGTACTATCGGCAGCTCGCCGTGCTGAAGCGCGTCAATCGGAGCGCACTGATGCTCACGGTTGCGTTCACCGTCGCGTTCCTCGGGCTCGGCTCCGCCTGGACCGCCCGGCGGCTGGCGATGCGCGTGAGCCGGCCGGTGGCCAACCTCGCCGACGGCATGGAGCGGGTGGCCCTCGGCGAGGAAGGGGTGCGGGTCGGGCCGGAGGGAAGCCGCGAGGTGGAGCGGCTCATCCAGACCTTCAACGCCATGAGCGCGGAGCTCTCGCGCTCCCGTCGCGACCTCGCGAGCGCCGAGCGGCTGAGCGCCTGGCAGGAGGTGGCGCGCCGCGTGGCCCACGAGATGAAGAACGCACTGACCCCGGTTACGTTCTCCCTCCACCGGTTGCGGAAACTCACGCCGGATCTGCCCGAGGCCGAACGCGAGCGTGCGCGACGCGCGTTGGATACGCTGGGCGATGAGGTGGAGGGCCTCCAGCGCCTGGCCGCATCCTTCAGCGAGCTGGCGCGCCTGCCCATGGTCGAAGCGACCCGAGTCGACCTGCGCGAGGTCGTCGCCGGGGCGGTGGAAGGTCTCACCGGAACCCTTCGGATCCACTGGTCGCCTCCCGCAGAACCGGCATGGTCGCGCGCCGATCGCACGCTCCTGCGTCAGGCGCTCGGCAACATCCTCAAGAACGCAGCCGAGGCCGCCGGAGAGAGCGGGCAGGTATGGATCGGGCTGGACGAGGCGCCCGGCCGCGTGCGAATCACGATCGACGACGACGGCCCCGGCTGGCCTCCGGGCGCGCGAGAGACCATGCTCGAGCCCTACTTCACGACCAAGGAACAGGGCACCGGGCTGGGCCTGAGCCTGGTGCAGCGCACCATGCTCCAGCACGGAGGCTCGATGGAACTCCAGGATCGGCCCGGCGGCGGCGCTCGCGTCGTTCTCATGCTCCCCGCGGCGGGAGGCGGATCGAACCCGGAAGGCGCCGGCCGGCGCTCGGAGGCTTCATGAACGAGATCGACGAACTCCGCAAGACCGTGCTCGTGGTGGACGACGAGCCGCGCGTCCGCAAGTCGCTGGTGGAGTTCCTGACCGATGAGGGGTATCGCGTGATCGAGGCAGCGGACACCGCCGCCATCGAGAAATCGTTGACCCGCGACGGGAACCCGGTGGACCTGGTGCTGCTCGACGTGCGGATGCCCGGGGAAGACGGAGTGGCCTTTCTCCAACGGCGAGCCGACCTCGTCGAGGAGATCCCGTTCGTGATGATGAGTGGGCACGGCACCATCGAGCTGGCGGTAGAGGCGGTGCGCCTCGGCGCATTCGACTTCCTCGAGAAGGGCTTCACACCGGAGCGGCTCGGCATCACGCTCGACCGGGCGTTCCGCATGGCCGCCTTGCGCCGCCAGAATCTGGCCTTGCGCGAGGAGCGCGGGGCGCTCCATCAGATCGTGGGAGACAGTGCGATCATGCACCAGCTCCGCGAGGCGGTTCAGCGCGCGGCGCCCACGCCGGCCAAGGTGCTCATCCTCGGCGAGAACGGCGTGGGGAAGGAGTTGGTGGCCCGCGCCATCCACGACCTGAGCGCGCGGCGAGACGGCACCTTCGTGCGGCTCAACTGCGCGGCGATTCCCAAGGATCTCGTGGAGAGCGAACTCTTCGGCCACGAGAAAGGCGCGTTCACCGGAGCCTCCGCGCTCAAGCGCGGCAAGCTCGAACTCGCGCACGGCGGAACGCTCTTCCTCGACGAGATCGGCGACATGAGCCACGAGGCTCAGGCCAAGCTGCTGCGCGCGCTCGAATCGAGCGAGTTCGAGCGCGTGGGTGGAACCCGAACCCTCACGTTCGACGCCCGCATCATCGCCGCCACGAACAAGGATCTCCATCAAGAGGTCGCCGAGGGCCGGTTCCGCCGCGATCTCTTCTACCGGCTGAACGTGCTCCCGATCACGGTCCCTCCGTTGCGCGAGCGCACCGAGGACATTTCGCTCCTTGCCGAGCACTATCTCACCTACTTCCGTCGCGAGTACGGGCGGCCGAAGGTGAGGCTCACCGCGGACGCGACGCGCCTCTTGAGCCGAGCGTCCTGGCCGGGAAACGTGCGCGAGCTGCGCAACGTGGTCGAGCGGCTGGTGATCATGGCGGTGGATGATGCGATCGGCCCCGCGGAGGTGCTCACGCTCTGCGGCGAGGATCCCGGGCTCGCCGGGCTGGGCGGCGCGCACGCCGAAGGAGCGGAGGGCGAGAGCGGTGGGGATCTCCTGAAGCACCTCCTCGACGGCGCCGAGCGGCAGATCCTCGAGGCCGAACTGGCCAAGGCGGGGTGGAACGTGAGCCAGGCCGCGCGCACGCTCGGGATCGACCGCGCCAACCTCCACCGCAAGATGCGCCGCCTCGGCATCGAGCGGCGCGGGTGAGACCGCAGGGCCACAGGGCGTGGCGCTGCGGCCTCATCTTCCGAGCGCGCCGGTCGCAAAGAGAATGCTGCGCGGCTCGGGCGCCTGTTGTCCGACAAGGGATTGCGTGACCCGGTGCCGAACGATGCGATGGAACGGTGCTTGCTCTGCGGGGCCGGAAGACGGAGCGGGGTGGGCTCGCTCCCGGGGGGATTGACCATGACACCGATCACGTGGCGCCCGCTCTCTCGCTTGCCGCGGGCCCGGCATCGGCTTCCGAGTTCCCGCACCGCGAAGATGCTCCTTGCCGCGCTGGTTATCGCTGGCGTGGGCCGGATCGATCCGACGAGCGCGCAGACGGCTCCGCCTGACTCCCTACCATCCGGGGCGCCGCCCGTGCGCCTGGAGTTTCTCTCCGACAGCACGTCGGCGCCCGAGGAAACATCTCCGCGCAGACGACGCATCTCCTTCGATCCCGAGTTCGAGTGGGGTGAGAAGCACCCCACCGTCTTCCGTCCGTCACTGCGATACAACCGTGTTCAGGGACTCGCCGTCTACGGAGAGGTGAGGCGGGGCATGGATCCGAAGGGATGGCTCCCCGGCTATCATGCCGGCTTCGGATACGGCTTCGCCGCGCGGCGCGGGTGGTACGGACTCGGCATGGAGCAGCCGCTGATCGGTGACGGCACCGCGTCAATCGGCCTCGACGCCTACCGCAGCGTGCTCCCCTTCTTCTACGGTGACGAGGCCATCGGCGACGGCGAGAACTCGGCGAGCACCTTCTTCCTCCATCGCGACTATCGAGACTGGTACGAGACCGAGGGAGGGCGCGTGTTTCTTGCCGCCGTTGCCGACGAGGATCTGAGAATCTCGGTCGGGATGACCTTGCAGGAAGAACGGTCGCTCCGGGAGGAGACCGATTGGTCGGTTTATCGCCAGGACGCGGAGTTCCGCCCCAACCCGGCGATCCCCGAGGGGGATTACCGCGGCATCGACGTGAGCGCCGCGTATGACACGCGCCCCCGCGGGGACGGCCCGGGCGACGATTTCTTTCCTCGCTCGAGTTGGAGGGGCGTGGAGTACCGGCACCGCATCGTCTACGAGCGCGGGGATGCCGGGCTCGGCGGCGACTTCGATCTCTGGAAAGTCACCGCGGACCTGCGCACCTACTTTCGGCTCTCGCCGAGACAAACCGTCTCCACGCGCCTCCTGGCCGGCTCGGGGGCTTCGCGGTCCCTTCCACCGCCCGCCGAGGCGACCGGTGACGCGCTTCCCGTGCAACTGCAGTACGCCATCGGCGGCCTCGGCACGCTCCGCGGCCACAACTACCGCGAGTTGCGAGGAAATCGAGTAGCGCTGGCAAATCTCGAGTATGCCTTCTCGATCCGCGACGAGATCCGGGCTCTGGTGTTCGCGGACGCGGGAACGGCCTGGGACCGTGGATCGCTGAAGGACCAGCGGGTTCCCGTCGACGTGGGTGTAGGACTCTCCGCCGGGGAGGAGGGCATCACCGTGCTCGCCGCCCGCAACGTGAATCGCGCCGACGCCGAAGTGAAGGTGTCGGTGCGGTTCCGCAATTCGTTCTAACGTCGGGAGGATCGATGGGGCCGGGATCGCGTGCTGCGTGCATGATGGCGTTGGGACTGTCCATCGTCTGGACGGCGCCGGCGCGGGCGGGACTCGGTGTGCGTGTGGATCTGCCGGTCCCCGGGACCGCCTCGCTGGTGGCTGCGTTTCTCGTGACGGGCGTGGTGGACGAGGCCGACAGCACGGTCGGCGAGGGGATTCCCGCCACCCTCGTCCTGGTCGTCGATCTCTGGCGCGATCGCTCCGGGTGGTGGGACGCGCTGGTGCACACCGAGGTCTACACGTACCGCTTTCGGCGGGATGTCTGGTGGGGCACCTACGAGGTCGTGAAGCCCGACGGCACCCTCATCCTGCTCCCCGATCGGGAGGAGTTGCGGGTCTATCTCGAGCGGGCCTACGAAGTGCCACTCGGTCCCGCCTCCCGGTTCGACGCGGGCAAGGGCTACTACCTCTCCGTCAAAGCCACGCTCAAGCCCCTCGACATCGATGACCTGGAGAAGATCGACGCGTGGGTGTCCGGAGACGTCACCAAGGGGCGCGGCGGCGGCGGCTCTTGGGCGTTCCCAAGGCGGTGGCGAACATGGCGGTCGATCTGAGCGGACTGGGGGATCGGAGCGCGGAGGGGCGAAGCGAGCGCTTCATTCCGAATCCCACGCCGTGACGGAGTTGGATCGCCGCGAGGGCCGGCGACCTTTCGAGAACCCGGTCAGCGAGCGATGAGGATGCGGCCGGTGTAGGACTCGGTGCCGCGCCGGACCCGTACGAAGTAGACTCCGGCGCCGGCGAGGCCGCCTTCATCGAGGCGCCCGTCCCATTCCATCCGGAGATCGGAAGGATGATCCCGGTGGGCCACCAGTCGTCCGGTCACGTCGAAGATGCTGACCGTCACCGGTCGCCCGTCGACCGGGACCGCCGAGTCGAGCGCGATCGAGACCCGCGCGCGGGCGGGATTGGGATAGAGGGCGAGGGACGGCGACTCGAAGGGCTCCTGGCCCACGGTCGACGCGCCGCTCAACGCGAACATGAAATCCCGGAGCCCGGGTACATGAGACGGCAACGGCAGGTTCGGGTTCTCGATGCTGTTGGAGTAGTTGGCCTCGGCGCCCCCGAACAGATACCGGAAGTCCTCGGCGAAGATCTCGTGTGGGCGGTTCCGGTGCATGGCGCCGTCGTTGTAGATCGACGTGTCCTCGATGCCTCTGATCTGCCGGTACTTCGCCCACTCCGGCCCCTCGTCGTCGGGCAGGAGCTCGTTGTGAACCACGTGACCCAGTTCGTGCCCGACCAGCGCGTGCACATGGTTGACAGAAACCGGGGCCACTCCCGGCGAGAGGAACACGGAGTTCCCGTTCGCGCTCGAAGGGATGAGGTCCCGGCGGGGATAAGGAAGAATGTAGACGTCCACCGTCAAGTTGGAGATCGGGAAGGTCACGGCGTCGAGCGCTTCCTGCACCAGGGTCGGATCGACCGGGAAGAACGCTCCCTGCCCCCGATTGAGAATCGCCGGATCATTGATGTCGGTGATGAAGGCCCAGCTCTCGTCGTGGGGGCCGCGAAAATAGAGCGCGTCCCCGGAGCGCACCGTCCACCGCGCGAGAACCTCATCGGGGGTATGAACGGTCACCGCGGCGGCAGCAGGGGCCGCAAGGACCAGACCCGCGACGGCAGCGAGGATCGCTCGACGCGGGCCTCGCCCGCGCGAGGCGCTGGTGAACGAGAGGCTGATAGAGGGGACGCGCTGCACCGTCATGCCCTCCCTATCCGCAAGTCGTGTGCCATGCAGAATGCACCCTCGGACGCCCGAGCAGGGAGCGCGGGAAATGCCCGTAGTCCATTGCTCGGAATGAAGATAGTCGCTCGGTGGGTCGCTCGCACGCGCGCCGGCTGGCGTGGTTGACAGCAGCCTGAAGAGAGATTTGACCCAATTCCCTGGGTGAGGGTTCGCAGATCTAGGGGCAGGCGCCCAGACTGTCCGCGCGGCTCTCCACCGCCATGGGGAGATAGACCACCGGCCCCTCCACCCTCGCCGCCACGCTGTCACAGTCTATCGTACCCCAATAGTTGAGGGTGGCTACGAGCGGTTTCTGCCCTCGATTGCGCAGGGAGAGGCTTCGGCTCCCGAGGAACAGGTTCGCCTCGCGGAGCGCCCCTCCCACCTCCGCGGCTCCCGCTTCCATCACATCGATGGCGACGTCGTTCCTCACGAACTCATTGCGATACACGCGCACGTGTTCTGCGCCTATCCGCAATCCCACCGTGTTCCCGGTCAGGACGTTGCGCATCATGAGCAGATCGGCGCCGGGCCGGACTTCGACGCCGGCCGGCAGATCCTCGAACTCGCAGGCGAAGACGCGGGCGCTGCTTCCCGTGGAGCAGAGCAGCCCCACCGCAAGCTCGCCTTCGAATCGGCAGTCCCAGATCTGAACCGCACCCATTCCGATCTCGACCCCCGTCCCCGATCCGCGGAGGGTGAAACCGACGAGGGCGGTGGCGGGGCCCCCGCCGAAGGACCGCAACACAGGCTCCGGCGCATCCAGGATCAGCGTGGTCTGGGCGGGACCGCGCACGCCGACGAGACGCACGTTGGACTTGAGCGTGATGGGACCGAAGTAGCGACCGGGTTCGACAGTGATCGTGTCGCCCGGCGAGGCGCGGAGCATCGCCGAGGCGATCGTCCGCTCCTGGTGCGGGACATCGATCACCGCAGCGCCGAGCGTGGCCGGCCCGCCAGCGCCCGCCGCGAGGACGGCAAGTGCCGCCACTCGGGCAAGCGAAACCCGGCGCGATAGCATGTGCGACGCCTAGAACGCCGGTGGAGGCGTCGGGCTCGGGGGGACGGTCGTAGCGGCGGGCACGATCGGCTCGCGCTCGGCGCGGAATCGCGTCATGAGGAATGCGCCGAAGCCTATGGTCGCCGCTATGGCGATCACGGACCAACCGATCAGGCCGAGAATCGAACCGAGCACACCGAACGAGGATCCGAAGACCCCCAGGAGCCGCGAGACGAGCAGGATCCCCTCCAGAGCCAGGACGCCCGCGCCGATCGTCATCGCTATGCTGGGTGCGGAGGCGCTGCGTCCGCGCAGCAGGCGCCGCCCGGCAGCCTCCGCCACCGCGAGGTATCCAAGGAGCATGGCAACCGGTGTCAAGAAGATGAGAAGGAGCGCCACCGGGATCCCGATGATGGTCACGCAGAGGAGGATGAAGGCCGGCAACCAGAGGATGAGCCCGGCGAAGCCGGCGAGGAATGCAACAAACCCTCGCGACTCGCAGGTGCCTGAGAGGCGCCGCATCCGTGCCGGGAAGAGGGTGTAGGCGAGGACACCAAGACCCGTGAGCACCAGTGCCCAGACGGCGCGCCCCACGAAGCTCCAGACATCATGCCCCGAGTCGTGCTTCGCGATGCCGAAGGGAAGTCCCATCTTGGGCGCGAACCCAAGTCCCCCCACCTGGACCTGCTCGCCGGAGACCTTCGCGGTCGAGGCAATGTCCAATCCCCCCCATACGCTCACCGCATCGCCGAAGACCTGGGCGGAGTCCCCGATCGAAACGCTGCCACCGACCGAGACAACGTCCCCCTGCACCTTCGCCCCGTCCGCGATTTCGACCCGACCGCCGACGGCCACCGCGTCGCCGGTCACCTCGCCCTCGACAACAACCTTGCCGCCGATCGAGACCACGTCGCCGTCGATGCGCTCATCCGCACGAACGTGGATGCTCTCTCCGAACCGGACGTGGTCGGCCGACTTGGTCGTCATCTCGTTGTCGAGATCGATGGTCACCGTAGCCAGGCTCGTGTCCTTGTCGGCCAGATTGAGCGTGATCTTGCGTAGCCGGTGCTCGCCTCGGGAGGTGTCCGTCGATGCGGATGTGGAGCCCGTCTCCTGCGCGAGACCCGGAAGCGCGGTCATCGCTCCGCACAGAAGCAGCAACCCTGCGGTGCGCGCGGGGGTCAACCTAGAGAGAGAGAGAGACATGAGGAACACCCCTTTCCCGGGCCGGCGACATGGCCCAGACCAGGACGAGAGTCGCGAGCATCATCGTGAGCACCGTGACCAGGAGCACCTGAGGGGCGAGGGTCGCGGTGGCCACGGTCTCGAGGCTACGGAGAATCGCCGCAACGGCGTCGGCGAGCGGCACGAGATCGTCGATCGCGCGAAGGAGGTTGACGGTCCCCGCCCCCAGCGCACCGAAGACGCCCAGCACGCCGTTCACGCCTTCGACCACGGCCCCGGTGGCGACCCCGCGGATCGGTCCCGGACCCGCAACCGCAAGCACGCCCAGCACGATCGCGCCGAGGATCGCGGCGAGGATGCCGTAGGCTCTGGTGACAAGGTGGATGAGCGAGGCGTCCTCGTGGCGCGGCAGGACGGCGTCGAGGATGCGAACGTCGAATCCGGCGGGAAGCTCGGGGCGCGGCAGGCGGTCGAGTTCGCCCAGGAAGACCTGGTACGCGCGCAGTTCGCGCCTGCAGCCCGCGCAGGCATGAAGGTGTGTCTCGACGAACTCCCGCTCGCTCGCGGGGAGTTCCTCGTCGAGGTAGCGCTCGAGGACCCGGTGGTCCGGATGTGCAGGTTCGTGAGTGCCCTTCATGATCCGTTCAGCTTTCCTCAGGGAGCCAGTCGAGCCCCTGCCGTACGAGCTTTTCTTTCAGCAACCGATGGGCCCTGTGAATGCGGGCCTTGATCGTGCCGAGCGGAAGCTCCATCACCTCGGCGATCTCCTCGTAGGCGAGCCCCTGCTGATGACGCAGGACGATCACCGACCGATACGCCGGCGGCAGCGACTCCACCGCAGCGAGCAGCCTACGGCCGCGTTCCCGGTCGGAGAACTCCATTCCAGGTCCCGGCGTCGTATCGGGGAGATCCCATGTCGATTCTTCTCCGTCATCGCGTCGCACCATCGGCACCGTGTCCAGCTTTCGCCGGCGGTAGTGATCGATGCAGAGGTTGTGCGCGATACGAAAGAGCCAACTCGAAAATCGCCGCTCCGGATCGAACTGATCCAGGCTGCGAAACGCGCGGATGAAGGATTCCTGGGAAAGATCCCGCGCGTCCTCGTCGTCGGGGATCATCCGCCGGACGATCCCGTAAACCGGACGCCGATACTTTTCCAGGAGCCGACGGTAAGCGGCCTGGTCGTTCTTCAAGCACCTGAGGACCAGGTCCCGATCTTCCCTCGGGTCTTCCGTCAACTCGCGCGTCCTTCACTTGCGACCGTATTACGGGCCCGCCCGAGGCCGGGTTGCAGGAAGGTCTTGCCCCGAAATCGGATGCGGGTCTCCCCCACACAGCCCGGCGAAACTAGGGGAGTCGTTCGAGCGGGTCAAGTTCCTTAGGAGCGCGGCAATTCCGAGAATTCAGCCTATTAGGAAATTTTGCGCATTGGGTTACAATGCGGCCCCGGCGACGCGCTGCGGTTGCAGGAGCGCGCGGGAACCCTCAAGATGTGGCCCCAACTTTGAAGTCATGGGGTGGTGGCGACTCGGCCACCGACCCTTCACGGACAAATCGGGCAGGAAGAGAGCATGCAATGAGCAGCATTGAACTCGTTCACGCAAGAGAAATCCTGGACAGCCGCGGCAACCCCACCGTGGAGGCGGAAGTCGTCCTCGCAGGCGGGGTGAGCGGCCGGGCCGCCGTTCCCTCGGGGGCTTCCACCGGCGAACACGAGGCGGTCGAGCTGCGCGACGGTGACAAGTCCCGGTATCTCGGCAAGGGCGTCACCGAGGCCGTCGAGAACGTGAACGACGAGCTGAGCGAGCACTTGCTCGGCGAGGATGCGACCGATCAGCGGCTGGTGGACGACGTGCTCCTCGAAGCCGACGGCACGGAGAACAAGGGCAAGCTCGGGGCCAACGCGATCCTCTCGGTGTCCATGGCGGTCTCGCGCGCGGCGGCGAACCTGTGCGGACTGCCGCTGTATCGCTACCTCGGCGGGACCAACGCATGCACGTTGCCGGTGCCGATGATGAACGTGCTGAACGGCGGTGCCCACGCCGACAACAACGTCGACATCCAGGAGTTCATGCTGGTGCCGCACGGGGCGGACAGCTTCGCCGAGGCGCTTCGCATGGGGGTGGAGACGTTCCACAACCTGAAGAGCGTGCTGCGGGAGAAGAAGCTCACGACATCGGTCGGCGACGAGGGCGGGTTCGCGCCCAATCTGGGATCCAACGTCGAGGCGCTCGAGCTGCTCGTGAAGGCGATCGAGCGGGCCGGGTACAAGCCGGGCGAGCAGATCTCGCTCGCGCTGGACGTGGCGGCCAGCGGGATGTACAAGAACGGCAAGTACGAGCTGGCGGGCGAGGGGAAGACCTATTCCGCGGCGGAGCTGGTGGGCTATTACGAGGATCTGGTGAAGCGCTTCCCCATCGTGTCGATCGAGGATGGCCACGCCGAGGACGATTGGGACGGCTGGAAGCTCATGACCGAGCGGCTCGGCGACACGATCCAGATCGTGGGGGACGACATCTTCGTCACCAACTACGACCGCCTGCGCCGGGGGATCGAGGAGGGAGTGGCCAACTCGATCCTCGTCAAGCTGAACCAGATCGGCACCGTGACCGAGACCCTGGACACGATCCGCCTCGCTCAAACCAGCGCCTACACCGTGGTCATCAGCCACCGTTCGGGCGAGACCGAGGATGCGTACATCGCGGATCTCGCGGTAGCGGTGAACTCCGGGCAGATCAAGACCGGCTCGGCCAGCCGTTCCGACCGGATGGCGAAGTACAACCAGCTTCTTCGGATCGAAGAGGAGCTCGGGGACCAGGCCCGATACCCCGGCATCCAGGCGTTTCCGCGCGCCCGCTAGGCGGAGCGCCGGTCAGCTTGCGGCGGCGCGCCGATACACTGCGCGCGTCTTCGTGAGGAACGACGCGGGGCAGGCGTCACTGCTTGCCCCGCCGTCGTGCTCCGGCGTATAGTCCGGCTCACTTCGCGTGTGCGAGGGCGAACCACCAAGGAGGGCTCGGTTGGTTCCCCACCCGACTCGATTGGACCCCGTCCGATACCGCTATCTGCGCTTGGGCTACCAAGGGCGCGGCTTCTCCCTGCCTCCCCGCTTCCGCTGGGGATTGGTGGCCGTCGTGTTCGCCGTGTATGTCGCGAATTTCGTGGCCGGTGAGCGCGGCCTCATCCGCAAGGCGCAGGTGAAGAAGGAACTCGCCACGGTGCAGGCGGAGGCGGCGAAGCTGCGGAACGAACGGAGCCAACTCGAGCAGGAAGTGCTGCTCAAGGAGAACGATCCGTTCAGCCTCGAGAAGGTGGCCCGCGAGAAGTACATGATGGTGGGCCCCGACGAGAAGATTTACCGGTTCGAGGATGACGAGGCGCCCGCCGAGGGCCCGGCGATGGCGGCACCGCCGGCGGCGGCTCCGGAGGCCTCGGACGCGGGGCTTGACGCTCCCGAGGACCCCTGATAGTGTCACTCGCCCATTGAACAGTTTACGGTTGCGGGGTGGAGCAGTCTGGTAGCTCGTTGGGCTCATAACCCAAAGGTCGTTGGTTCAAATCCAACCCCCGCTACCACCTTATTCATAACTGGCTCCGGAGCGCGGTAGACGATCTCTACCGATCGCCGCTCCGGGGCCAGTTCGATTTTCTCCACCATCATCTGCATCAAGTCCTTGCGCTCCCTCACGCTAGCGTATTCTAGCATCTTGGACAGGTTGGCGAGATATCGGGTTACGGCCTGGGAATCGAGCTTGGGGGGCCTCGCCGGGGCCGACTCCGGGTGCACCAAGGCACCCCGCTCGCGACTAAGCTCGTTGAGACGCTCATTCGCCCAGGTGGCGTCTGAGAGCCCGTCCTCGAGCGCCTTCCGGAGGTTAGCGACCTTCTTCTCGATCTCGGCAATCTGGCGGCCGAGGTCGGGCTGCTTCCCGTGCTCGGCCTCCCACAGCCGGTCTGCCTCCTGATTCACCCGGTGGGAGAACTGCTCGGGGTCCAGCCGGGCGCGAATGATCTCCTGCACCCCGGCCAGCACCTCGCCCTCGATGTAGTCCTTGGGGACGTACACCCCGCTCCCACATCCCATCCCCCGCCGGTAGGGCTGACTGCCGCAGACGTAGTACGTGCCTGAGGCGGTCTTGTACCCGATCATGTTGGCTCCGCAGCGCCCGCACACAAAGAGTCCCCCGGTCAATAGGTAGGGGGAATTGACGCTGCGGCTCTGGCGGGGCCGGAAACCGAACTGGCCAGCCCGTTCACGAGCCGCCCGGATTCTGGAGGCCAATTCCTCGGAAATCACGGGCTCGTGCGCGCGTTCGACAATCACCCACTCGCTCGGCGGCCGCTTGCTGCCGTTCTTCCGGTGGACGTTCCAGACATCGAAGCCGGCGTACTTGAGCAGAACATGTGGCTGCAGGAGAGCGAACATCGTGGACTGGCCCCAATACTGCTTCCTGGGCGCCTTGATCCCCTTGCGATTGCAGAAGTCGCGTAGCTCATCCAGCGTGGCACCCTCCGCGGCCAGCGCCAGCGTTTCCCGGACCCACTCGTAGAGAGGGCGGCCGGCGACCAGGGTGTCATCCAGCACCCAGATGCTCTTCAAGATAGGCTTCCCGCGTCGCCCACCCCGATCGAGGCGCGCGGACCGATAGCCCCAGAGAGGTTGCCCCCCGTTCTTGTAGCACCACCCCATCTCGGGGTCGCGGGTTTGGACATTGGCCCGACAGCCCTTCCGGGTGTGGAACGCGACCTCCTTGCTGTACGCCTCGTTCTTGGCGAAGGTGATCGCTTCCATGTAGACCCCGGTCACCGACTCCGGGTCAAACATCGGGTCCGAGACGGAAACGACCTCGACACCGCCTTCCCGGAGCTGCCGGATCAGGATCCTGCAGTTCATGCTGTCGCGAGAGAAGCGAGAGAAGTCATGGACGAGAACGGTGGTGACTTCGGGGTCATCTTTGGCCCGCTGGAGCATCCGGAGGAACTCGGGCCTCCGGGCCTTCTTCTGATAGGCGCTGGCGGCCTCGGAGTACTCCTCGAGAACCTCAATATCCTCCCGTTCGGCGTACTCGCGGATCTGGCGAAGCTGCTCGGGGAGGGAGAGCCCCCGTTCCTCCTGCATGTCGGTTGAGACTCGCGCCCAAGCCACGGCGCGCGCCTTGCGCGGGGCGGCAGACCCGAGCTCCGTCCGGGACTTTATGATGGAATCAAGCAGTGGTGAACTTGCCATGCTCGTCGTCAATTCCCCAAGGCCCCCATCCGGGGTGAGTCGCTGCGTGAAGCCGAGCCACCAGTGGGGGCAGAAGGATCGTCATCATCGTCACTCAAACCACAGTTACCGCTTAACACGTTGCCAGTCAACTTGTTACGGAGTGACGATCCCCCCGCAGTTCGAGGTGACGATCCCCCACGAAGACCGTCACCGTCCTTGCCGGGCGTTCCTGGGCTAGCGGGCACGTCGAGGGGGCGAAGATCGATCCACTTCCCCTGGTTGGTCCGACGACCGCGGTACTCCACCCCGGCCTTGCCCAGACTGGCCTGAAGTTCGTTCAGTCGGGCGGACAGGCGATTGGGGGTCTTGGGCCAACGGGCATCGTGCTGGTCGGCGTTCTCCATGTGGCCCCACCTCTTCACTTCCTTGAGAAGCTCGCTCGCGAGGCCACTCCATGACCCCCGAGCCCGCACGAGTTCAACGATCGCCAGTGCCAGAGGGTCCTCGCAGATCAGCTCCTCGATGCGGGCGCCCTCGTCGCGAGCGTAGTGGTCCAGGAAGGTCTGGCTGCCAATGCCGATGGCTTCGGCGGCAGCGGCTCCCCACGCCGCGAAGTCGGCCATGCGGGGAAGATCCTTGTGCTTCTGAGCAGTCTTGACCTTCATGGCGACGCTCAGCGCGTCGAAGACCGCTCCCAGAAGCCGGGCTCTCACGCTCTCGAATTGCGTCCAGAACTCCTTCTCCTCCCGCCGTTCCGTCTTTCCGATCCCTTCCACGTGCACCAGGATCGTTCGATCCAGCAGGTCGGGCTTCAGAACGACGAGGTTCAGCCCGTTGAGACTCGCGCAGCGCCGGTAGGCGTAGATGAAGTCCTCGTCGTTCGTGTACAGACCGCGCTTCGTGAATCCCTCTCCAGTAGATGCTCGGCACAGGAAGTCGCTCGCCCAATCCGGGAGCGCCGACACGTTGTCATAGCACGCGTAGTAGTGGTGAGAGAGTTGCTGAACGAGTCCCGCTTGGTCAGTTCCAAAGGCCAGAGTTGCCAGCGTGGACGGGTCGATCAAGATCTTGAAGATGCGACTGATCGTGCTCTTCCCGGCGCCGTTCGGGCCAAACGTAGCTAGGATTGGATGCGGGATGTCAGGCACCAGACAGGCCACCAGGTAGGGCAGAAGCAACGTCTCCCACTCCGCTCGCGACAGGGGCAAGAAGTTGAAGATGTTCCCGAGGGATCCACCGCGGACAGGCTCGACCTGCGGCTGCTGGTGAGGCCACCGCCGGAAGAGGATCGGCGGGTCAGAGACGACTTCCCAACCATCCGGCGCAATGCGCACGCATCTCCAGTCCCGATCGGACAAGTCGTACCAGATCGCGCCTTCGAAGTTGGCTACGCGAGTGTGAAGTTCTCGCTGGGGCGCTTCGTTGGCAGCCTTGGCCTCGAGCACGAGCAGGGCTGCGCTGAACTTGTCTCGTTGCAGCATCTTCCCGGTGCGTTCGTAGTATCGGAGAGCCGCCCACCGCTTGAAGCCGAAATCCCCCAGAGCGCAGTTCTCCCAATGTCCATCCACGGGAACCCGGGCGTGGGGAACCTTGAATTGGTCGTGGAACAGCTCGATGCCCTCGTCCAGGAGCGTCCGCACGAGGTCTTTCGGGTCGCCGTCGCGGACCCCCATCGGCGAAGCTTCTTCTCCTTCGTCCGCTGTCCAGACGGGAGATGCCTCGACCACGCGGTCGAGGTCCTCGATCGTGTGACCAGCATTCAGCCAGTCCGAAACGTCACCTTTCTCGTCGAGGTCTGGCAACGCAACGACCTTGATGGACTTGGCCACCCCAGTGAGGGACTGCGCGACGACTATGGCGTGGTTTCGACCCGCCTCATCGTTGTCGGGGATGATGATCACGTTGCGATCCCGCAGCGGCTCGTTGTACTCAGGCCGCCACTTGCCGGCACCAAAGGGGTTGGTGGTGGCGATGCGGCCATTCGCAGCGAGTCGGTCAGCGTCCTTCTCGCCCTCAACAATGAAGACCGGGACGTTGGACTCGGACTTCAGGATCTCGGGCAGCCGGTAGATGACACGGACGGCAGGCCCGAGGCCCTTGCTCCATCCACCGCTCTTGTTGCGATGTTGAACTGAGAACTTCTTGCCGGCCCGCCGGACGATCCGGAACTTGTCATTGCCGTCAGCGTCCTGGTAGACGTAGACCACTTCTGCGGCGCTGGTCGGAATCTCCAACCGCCCCGCTAAGTCCCGAAGACTTCCTTGCGCCCCGCATGCGTGGCAAATGAAGCCCCGGTCGGAGACCAGGAGATTCGCCTGATGCGGCGGCGTCCCCTGCCCATCGGGATGGAATGGGCACCAGGCAATGTGCCGACCGTCAGGGGTTCTCTTACCGGTCAGGTTCAAGTGCGCGAGGGCGCTGTTCAAGAGTTCGTTCATGCTCCGATTCTCCAATTGATCCCGGGCCGCCCACGCTTGCGGGTGGAGCGCCCGTCACCGCCGCGGCGGCCGCGGACGGCCCGGAATGTGCCGCTTCGGCCTCGGATGAACACTCTCGATTCGGGGAGCACCTCGCCAGCGCTGCACGAGCAACTAGCTTCGTCAGCATCAGCTGAACCTGGGGCCAGTTGTCTCCTACCTCATCCAGATGCCCGACGCAGCGGCTCAGCGTGAGCTTTGCGCGCTTGCTGTCGAGGCTGGTTGACTTCCCGAACCGTTCATCGGTCATTTCATAGGGAGGCGGTTAGAAGTCACGCTGGGCGGGTTTCGGGCGGAGAAAAAGATCAGAGTGAATTCATAAGTACTTGAGCAGCAATCAACTCAATCTTCATCAATCTCGCTCGGAAGGATCCGCCGGGGGGGTGAGTAATCACCCCTCCCCGCTTCGGGCCGGATTTTGAATTGAACTTCCCAGCCTTGATTCCGGACGTAGAGCCCAAATGGATCCCCTTCGGCACGGAAATACTGCATTAGTAGCTCGGTTAGCTTGTGCTTCCGCTGTCTCTCCGCCGCCCGGTTCTTCCCCCGCCCGCCGGGCAGGAATCCGTTATTGTCAGCGATCTCCTGCAGGAGGAGCCACTTGGCGTTCGGGCGGGCACTGCGACCATCCTTGAATCCCATCTCAGCGAACGTCGCCCGCAAGTCCAGGTGCTGGGCGCGAATCCTGACCGTCTCACCGTCAAGGAAGTCCATGCTGATCTCAGACCACTTTAGCCCCGGGAGCTCCCAGCACGGAGACCCAGCTAGCGGGAGACTAGCGCGTGTGCCGACCGGGCAAGTGGCGGACTCCAGCGCGGAATCAGACCCTCTCCGGCCAATTCGTAGAACCGCTTCAGGTGCGAGGGGGGCCCAAGCGCGGGCGGCCACCATTCTCCTTGCCTCGACTCCCATGAGTCTCACCCATTCGTGATCAGGAAGTTCATCTGCGATTCGCCCCAGCTCCTCCACGCTCGCCTCTGTACCTTGGGTCTGGAGGCTCCGCAAGAGCCGATCGCGGAAGTGGCTAATAGCAATCCTTGAAGGATCGGCGGAGACTCCTTCTGCAACTGGTTCATCCCCCTGCGCAAAGTGCCGCCCCAACCACAAGTAGAGATCCGCGAGGGACTCCTCATCCATGTCGGCTGGTACAGCCACGTCGAGACCGGAGGCGCTCTGCGACAGGAACGCCATCAGTTTCTTTCCCCAATTCGCGTGAGCCTTCACGACCTGAATCACTGCGCCCCAAGCTTGACCCCCGCCGTCCATCAGGAGAGCAGCAGCAGCCACAATCGACCTGGGCACAGGGTCCTTCGATCGCCAGTACTTCAATTCCTTGATCGCAATGTCTTCAGCTCTGGGATACCCATTCTCAAGCAGGATGCCCAGCACCCTGCGCAGCGTCTGACCGTGGGTCTCCTTATCGTGGGCGAGGTCGAGCAAAACCTGACCCAACTCTTCGTTCCAGCATGACTTGAGCACCAAGAGCTGGGTGACATCGCGACCTTGGCCACGCGCTCGCATGACCATTCCCCGCACGACCTCACCGAACGCCTCTCTCGCAACGCTCGCGACCCCTTGAAGGACTCGGGTGTGCGCCTCGCCGCGGCCGATGCCGAGCGGCGACAGGCGCAGGATGACGGGACACCAAGCTGTCCACACCCTCTCGGGTAAGCCCCCAAGTGTCCTGGGGTCCTTTCCTAAGAGGACTAGCGCACGGTAGCCATCCACACCGATCGGGACGACTCCTTGATCCCAATCGCTCGGCGCCAGACTTACCTTGCGTAGGTAGGCACCGGCGGCCAACCTAACCCGCTCTCGCCGATCGTCATCCAGTTGATGCCACCCGTCCATTTCCTCCGGATCGAGTTCAGGAATCGGTCCTGGAGTCCCCCCGTCATCTTGAAGTTCGAGCAGGCGCAACAGCGCGTTGAATCCCTCTGATTCCTGTCGATCCAGGACCCGGGCCAGACAAGCATCCACTTCCTCGAGCGTTGCCTGCCTTGGTTCCTCTGCCTTGGAGTCGCGCTCCCAATTCAGAAGCTCAAGGTAGTCAGCGCGGCGCCGTTTTGCCTCTGGCGATTCAAGCTCGACAGGCTCCACCCATGCCCTGAACTTCGCCGCCATTAGCGGATTGGTCGCAACAAGCTGGATCACTTCGTCAGATGACCTTGCCTCCCCGTCGCGCATGAGCGAGCGGACCAGCACGAACCACTTGTCCGCCTCGTCCCCGGTCACGACGTTCGCCGCGCAGTCTGAGATCCAGCCAGTATCTTCGTCGGTTAGCAGGCGCCTGAGGTAGTAGAAGTCGGCCCCCCTGCCGGGTACCCTGTGGATGGCATCCTCAAGAACCGCCCGCCGTCGAGGCCCTTCGATTGAGAGCTTCAGTTCGGTCCCATTCTTGATGCAGTTGGAAACGACGAGAGCCATCTCCGATTCAAGGCTCGCGGGAGAATCAGCAGCGCGTTGGAGAATCGTCTGGATCAGTTCGCCAATAGCATGGGGCAGTTTCGCCCTGTCACTCATCCCTATTGCCCATCTCAACGCGGCTGGCAACTCTGCCGCCTCAAGACTCTCCGGCAAGTCGTGCATGAGGTAGAACGCGTAGGAGCCGAGGAGCTGCGGGCGGCTTGGAAGCGTGATACAAACGAAGAGATCATCTCCTCGGAGCAACCCCCTTCCACGCAGGGTACGCAGTGCTCTGGCGCGCAGATCATCCAGGGGATCATCGCCAGCGCCCCCGGTGGCCAGCGGGAGCAGCCTGACTAGATGCCTCTCATCCCCGACGGTGGCCAGAGCATGGGTCGCGAGCAGACGCAGATGCTGGATCTCATCTTTCCCAAGGGCCACGGTGACGAGGGCGTCCTGGAGATTATGCGCGACACACGCTTCGGCAATCTCGATGGCTGCTGCGCGAGCTGGCCACTGATTGTCGTGATCCACAATCGTCGGACGGAGTTGTTCCGCCAGACCAGGATGCCGCAAGCGTTGAAGATACATCCCCATCTCGGGGTGCAACTGCTCGCGCTCACCGGCCTTGAGCTGCCCCAACAACGCGTCGACAAGCCTGGCCCGCTCATTGTCGTCAAGGAGCCTACTGTCACTCTGGAGAACAACTTGAGGCTCAAGGTCGACGAGTCTGTCCAGTATCGCTCCGTCCAGATTCGCAAGCCACGACGCCACGGGGGCCAGTTGCGGAACCACATAGGTGTGCTTCTTCCCCACCTTGCAGGTGACGCAACCGAGCGCCTCCTCGGGTTTCAACCCGCGCTTGGTGAGGAACCGGGCGGCCAGGAACTCGGTGAATGACTTGTGTTGGGCAACCACGCGCCGGTCATCCACGCCGACGAACAAGCCGGACTTGAGGGCGTCCGCGACCGCTTCGGGCGTCACGGCAACCTTCCGACCATCGGCTTCTTCATGCCCGCCCTGGATTTCGGTGAGCCGCAAGTCCTCACTGCCGGAATCGATGGATGCCGCACCCATCTGGACCGCCACCCTTCCACAGAACAGGAGCATGGCCCCGATCCGAGTCGCTATCTCCAATCGGTCTTGTGTCGCCAACGGACTGCGATCAACCCCTCCTGCCCGGTGCGATTCCTCGAGAAGATGCAGGCAGCCATTCTCAAACAACTCCGCCTGACTCCCACCGAGCGTTCCGGTCTGGCAATAGACGTTGAGGAGCATGTTCAGCGTGAGAGGAGTCGCGGCAAGCGGTTCTGCCCGGAAGGCCTGGATCTCCTGAAGGAAGGCGTTAGGGTTGAGGCTTGCCGCCTCGGCCGCGAGCCGCACGTCTTCCTGCGTCAGCGGGAGGAGATGATAAAGACCCACCTGCCCGCGGTCCCAAAGGACTCGCAGATCCTCCTCCAAGGTCCTGGGCCAGTCCAATGTCCGAGAGGCGATCCGGAGTCGCAGCCGCGGGAGGTAGGTTCGATGGTCACGCAGAAACTGAACGACTAGTCGACCAAGGTTCGGGATGCGCGACTGGCACTCGTCAAAGCTGTCGAGAAAGAGATGCAGAACATGGGGCGCTGGGTCCGTTCGCGTGCCTTGCGCGAGGGCATCCCATAGTCGTGCCTCGTTGCTATAGGCGCCGAGGTCTAGGTACCGCGATTCGTCCGCAGGCACGAGCATGGCCGCGAGATCCCGCTCCTCCTGTTGGATAAGCCGCGTCTTGCCGAGCCCGGGTTCACCCAACAAGATCAAGCAGGGAACATCCGTCAACTCTCGAAGCGTCGAGACGGCACCCGTACTCGCGGCTTGAGCGAGCATCTCTTGTGAGAGAAACCCGCTGGCGGGCAGTGGAACTACCGTTTCATCACGACGCCAGTATCTGATCCATGGAATGAGATCCGCGGCCATCATTGCTCCATACGGGGATGGCCGCAGTGTACCCCAATGAGGCCGAATGGCGATGAACCAGTCTGCTGTAGGCGGCCGGCGGTGAGCTGCAGCAGAGGATGCACGCTGGTACACCACGCGCCTCACTTACATGGCAAACGGATCTAACTCCTTGCTCCACAGCCAACTATACCTTCGCCACTGGTTTCGAAGGGGCACGAACCTGACGGTCGGCGGCATGCGACGCCGCGGTTTTCGACCGGCGTTTACAACTTCCTCGTCCCATGACGAGAAAGCCCTTCGAGATGCCCACCCCCCAGTGCCGAGGCGGGCCGGGGAGGAGCATCGCGAAGATGAGGCGGAAGGGCGAAAGGCACGGAGGTCTGAGTCCCGCCAGAGCACCCAGTGCCTCCACAGGTCCAATCTTTCCGGGCCAGCGAGCACCGCGTGCACCAACCAGGAGGATCAGGAGTACCCCACCTGCACGAGGTGACACCGTTCGTGGTTGAGTCCCCTCCGGCGCGGGAAAGAAAAGTGAGTCGGCTCTGCGGGCATGAGCACGAGGGACTATCGGTCGCGGACGGAAAACTCGAACGGAATGCTGATGCGGGACTTAACCGGCACACCGTGCAGCTTGGCCGCGGTGAAGAGCCACTTCATAGCTGCCTCACGGGCGGCTTCGTTCAGAACCTGAATCGCAGTCGACCTGACCACCCTAGCGGCGATAACTCGCCCATTCTCGTCGATAGTCACCTCGACCCATACCGTCCCCTCGGCCCCCGTCACCAGGGCTACCTCGGGATACTCCGGCGCGGGCTTTCTGGCAGGCCGGGGCGGCGAATCGAACGCATAGAAGGACGCAATATCGCTGTCTCCGTCGTTTCCGATGGGCGATGTGGCGGAGTGGAGGTCTTGCGCCACCCGGACCTCTTCCGCAGCAAGCCTTCGCGTCACGTATTGCCAGCTGAAATAGTAGATTGCCGACGCAACTATCAGAGTAAGGAGCACCGGCACCATCCAGGACCGTCCCTGGGAGACGCGCCCGTGCCGGACACCGGGCTTCGCGCTACGAGGAGCCGTGGCCTCTCCGTTCCTGACCCCGGCGCGATTGTCTTGCTTGGGCGCCTTGGATCCCAATCCATCTCGCTCACGGTCCTGACCGGTGGATTCGGATGGTTGCGTCCCCTTGGCGTGCCGTTGTCTCTCGTCAGGCCATGTACCTTCCCGCAATACATCTTGGGCGTCGTGCCCCGCGGCCTTGCTCTCCCCCTCCCTCGGCCGCTCACCCTCCGCGCCGTGTCCCGCCGTCTCTGCCTCCCTGCGCTTGCGGTTCTCCCCTTCCGCATATCGTCTTGCGGCTTCGGCTTCGGCTTGAGCTCGCCACCGCGCGGCTTCAGCTTCCTCGCGCATCCGCTGCGCCTCTGCAGCCCGGCGACGGGCCTCTCGCGCCTCCCCCTGAGCACGACGGTCAGATCGCTCCGCTTCTTCGCGCCTTCGTCGTTCTTCCTCGAAATCCCCTTCGAGACCTGAGGATCGGGACACTCTCCCCTGGTCATACTGCCTGCGCTTGATGGGGTCGCGAAGCACTTCATATGCTGCTATCAGTTCCTGCATGCGAGCGGTCGCGTCGGATGCGCGGCTCTTGTCCGGGTGGTACTTGTGAGCGAGCCGCTTGAATGCAGCTTCAATGACTTCAGACTCCGCATGTGGATCAACCTGCAGAGTCTTGTAGTAATCCTTGCTTCCGGAAGGCATGACGCGGCCTACTCCCCATGGGAACCGATTTGTCTAAGTGCGCAGAGTGATCTGCGATGTCGCCGCTCACCCGTCCCCGCGAACGCTGTCACCCATCGCTGGCGGATACTACACCCGAACCCGGCTCGGCACACCGCCCCCCGAGTCTCCGCCACCAACAGACCGGGCCAAGGGTATCTTTGTCATCAAGCGGAGGCTCGGCGGCGAGGTTGCCGCCATAGTGAAGACTCGGTAGCTCTTCAGCACATGTTTACCTTCATCTGCTTTCATCGGGTCGCCACCTGGCGTCCTCCTCCATGCTCACACGGTATTTCTTCGCCAAGGCGGCGATCTCAGAGCATGTGTGGTCGAGGCCGACAATCCTCTCATCTAGTTCGTTGGGTGAAAGGGAGTCAAAGGTTTCAGCTCGGCGGGGGACACTGCGGGCCAGCCGCGTGGCGGCCGCCAGGTCGTTCTTGTACGCTGCTTCGAAAGCCTCTGTGATGCTTGATTTTAGGATGCCGCGTCTGTGGAGAGCGGACTGGCGGCTCTCCAACGCCCTTGGCAGCAGGGCAATCAGGCTCTCGGCCGCGACTTCCGTGTCATTCCGCAACCTGCGCAGTTCCAAACGCCGATCGCCCCGCCGGTAGTTCTCCACCTTCCGATCTGCGCGGTGGGCACGAATAGCTCCATAGACGCCGGTGAGCATCCCAACTACTCCGGTCAGCGCGCCTACTGAAAGCAGGTCAGCAAGTTTCATGTCCATCTTCCTCTAGTTCCTGAAGAGCCGTGCCTTGCGGATGCTGAACTCAGCGGCAGCAGGGCAAAGCCCTGTTGGCCATTCCAGCGAAGGGTCAGACGCCGCCATCTCGGATCTTCCGAAGTGCCAGCTTCGCGTCGTCACACGCCTGAAGCACTGCCTCGATGTAGGGCTGTGCAATTGCACGAAGGTCGTCGTTCCGTTGGCGCGCGCTCCCCCCATGGCGTGCTACCCAGGCTTCAATCCGCCCCGAACGCTCAGGGACGTGAGCGGGCTCGCTCACCGACTTCAAGAAGGCGGCCCATGGAAGGTCTCGCCGGTTGTCATTGCAGTCGGTGCAGGCGAGAACAAGGTTGGCGGCTTGGTTTGAGCCACCTTGCGCTGCTGGGATAAGATGGTCCAGGCCTTTGCCTCGGACACTCGGGGACAGTTGTCTTCCACAATACGCGCACCGACTGTAAAAGTGATCCCAGAGATCGCCGATGACCCGCTCGTCGGGATACTCATCAAGAATCGCCATGAGTGCCCGGCGGATTCCATTCTTGGCCATGGAGACGCTTGTGGGCATCCTCTACTCCTGTGGCTCGCGCTGGAAGCAACGGATCAATTGCCGCCTACCGTGCTGCCGCCCGGCCGCGCCCGCGACGACCGACACGTCATCAGAGGCGGTTACGAGGCACTCCACGCTTCCCGACAAGTTGGGAGTGCTCTTCTCGCCATCTGAGTTGATCTCGGAATTCACCGGCGGTCGGGTTCGCACCGAGCCCTCCGAGAGTACCCCAGGTCATCTCGCGGATGGACACAGATCCGTCCGCATGCCCCAGCTGCGCAGGATTCAACGTCCCGAGACTTTGTCCGACAGCCAAGACGACAAAGCGAGTGACTCCGGGGTAGATCTGCGACCCGTACTTCCCGCAGAACTCGGCACGAATCTGGATCTGGTCCTTGTCACGGGCGACGCCTTGGCCGGCCCCGACAGCCGAACGCCACTTTGCCTCGACCAGAACCAGGGTAGTGTCCGTTTGGATGCCCACATCGATCTCTGGGCCACCGGGGACCAGGTTGTCCGGGTGCGGCAGGCGCCTCCAGAGCCACACGGTGGCGGCTGAAACGCTCTCCTCAAGCCCCAGGAGTTGCAGCAGTTGCTCGGCGAACTGCCGCCGGACCTCTGGTAAGGCGTGAGCCAGAGGGCCGAACAGACTCCATGTGACCGCGTCTTCCGAGTGCACCGACTGCAGGTCTGAATAATGGCCCAGAACACGAGTAACTGCTTCTCCATCCGGACCTCGATACGCCCTCGCCTGGCGACTCTGATAGAGCTTCTGGGTTAGCTCGGGAGGCGGCCAGGGGGTGACGCCACCGTGGACGACGCCATCCCACGGATCCACGAATGCGAAAACTCCACCGGCGCTCTGCGCAACCTCGACTTCGTGGCCCAGCCAGTGCATCAACTTCATTGCCACTCCTTTACTTGCAGTCGGTCTAAGGTCGTCCGCGACCCCTACGCAGTCTGTCACGCCGGATTCCTCTCCTATAGACCCGGAGGAGACGATGGCAACGAAGCGGCGAGATGATACAACTGTCAGTCAGCAAAGCCGTCTACACCTCGAAGCCATGCTTCTGACGATGGAATTGGAGGTAGTGGCGCTCTGGCGAGTGACCGGCCGGAAAAACAAAGGAGAGTTCAGGCGAGAGCAGCATCTGCAACGTTTTGCTGACGAGGGGTGATCGACAAAGCACCGACATGTCATCCCTTAGTGACCAATAACCTCTCTCGAAGAGCGGGTCATGGAAGCGGCACAGGCAGATGACATTGGTGAGATCGCCTCTCGCATCTATGGAGTTAGCCCACGGAACGATGTGGCTAGCTACAAGGAGCCGACCGTCACATACATCACACAGGGCGCAGCGACTCCTATAGTTCTCAAGAGTCAGAACACGAACTCGGTGTTGACCCCGCCGCTGCTGGGATAGCGCCTTGGTGTCGCCTGTCTTGACACGTCCGAATCGCAGCAAGTGCGCTCGAATAGCTGCATCAATCTCTGGGTCGGTAAGTTCGGCGAGTTCCATGTCAATCGGTTGTTTGCTTAGACGGTAGACTCCGCCACCGAGAAACTGCAGCACACCTTCATCGCGGAGTTTCTGGAGAACGAGGCTGAGTGTCTGTCGGGGTGTTGTACCGATTGACTGAGTCTCCTCGACGATCCGGGCCAATTCCTCCTCTATAAGCGTGTGACGCGTGATCAACTCGGTTCCATGCGACGAACTCACCCGTACCAGTGCGTCAAGAACCGAATCACGCCATAGTCGAGTGATGGGCTGACTGTTCATCATTCAGTCTGGTACTCGCTACCTTGAAGGGGGCGCTGGACCGTCCGACGATCAGGCGGCCTGCCGCGCAGTATAAGCCCGTCCATGATTTCGGGGATCGCACCTTTCACGGGGGTGACGGCCCAGTCTGGTTTGCCCCCCCGTGCGAGTCAGCCAGCGCGGCCCCGCCGGATGATGAGCGGAGGACAACCATTGTTGTCGTCTTTCGGGGGGGCGACGATCGTGCCCACTCGACTCGACTGGACATGAACCTATCGTCACCCGTGGGAGGTGTGAGGCTGCACCCCAGTCCGGGTGGAGCTATATATGTTTGAAATCAATGGGTTTCGGGGATCGGTCTTGCGGCAAAAACTGTCCCCAGGCGGCAATGGTGCCCACTCGAAGGGCGGTTTTCGAATGGGTAGGAAACATGCGGCTCCCCCCCCCTTCGATGAGCCTCACCAGATCCCCGGAACGCGCCGAGCGTCAGGCGGAAACCGTCGCTGTACAGACCGAGTCTGAACTCCTCGATTGGATTCCCTATTCATCACCTTCAAGCGGTGTGAAGGACGTCAGTTGCTGGCGCCTCCTCCCCATCTCGTCATCGGTCTCTTGTATATAGAGCACCCCGTATGATCCGGACGGATCTGCGTCATTGTACACAACGTATCTGCCATCTCGGGAGACTTCACGACGCGAGACGCCGGGAAGATCGACCTCCCAACCTCTTATGGCCCCAGTCTTTGTATCGACCACGCGCCAGTCGACATCGGCGACGCCCGTCCTTTTCTCCGATCTATAGAGAATCTCAGTATCCGAGAGCCACATTGGATCAGACTTGAACGTGTCCTCCCCTGGGGTGACATCGGTCAATGCACTCCCATCGGGTGTAACCGTGAAGATGTGCCACCTCGAAGTTGTAGTCTCATGCTCCAACCTGACCCCCATGGCAATCGCCAGCATACTCCCATCCGGAGACCAACGAGGATCGGCGCCGGTAACCATCGCTCCTTTGTGTCGAATTCGTGTCTCTTCACCTGTTGCAACGTTAACAATGAACGGACCGCACGTCGTATCTGGTTGCTGATAGGAACCACATATGTACCTAGCATACACGATTAGCTCGCCCCCCGGATGCCAGTCGGGTGACTTGGCGTTGCCGCTTGTGAAGGTGAGCTGGCGCTCCTCGCCCGTCTCGATGTCGTAGAGATAGATGTCCCGCGTAAAGTCGCGGGTCATGACCAGCTTGGTCGCGTCCGGCGAGAAGCGAGGATCATAGGGAGTATCGAAGCCCGTCTCGAACTCCCACAACAGCCTCGGCGGGTCAGCCGACTGCCTGTCCAGCATATATACACCCTGCGGCCCTTCGCGGGATGCGCGATGCAGATACAGCACGAATCGATTGTCTGGCGAGATGTCGAACGGCCCGTCTCCCTGTTGCCAGGTTGGCAGCTCCGGCTCCGCGGGGCCGTTCGAACACGCACCCAGTGCCGCCAACATCACGCCAACCATGAGCGTGCTGCTGCCTCTACTCCGTGTAAACAAACCTCTCCACGCGAGTTTCAAAGTCCGACCTCACACAGAAGACGCACACTCCGCTGGGCACTCTTCCTCCTACCGCAAGTCCCGTCCTTCTTGATAAGAGCCACCCTCTGCGGGGAGTCTACTCCCAGCCCGGTTCCCCTTGACCTCGTCCCGTCTCGGCTCCCCATTGGGCCGAGAAGTCTGGTCCCACCGACGGGCCCCGTGGTCGGTCCGTCGCTAGTCCCGGTGGGGTACCAACAGGCGCCCCCCTAGATGCCGGATAGCTTTCTGCAATCACTACCGATACTTCCGGAGCCATGGCTAGAGAGGCAATCGTCGAGGGATTCCGGAATTCCTGACGCTGTGGTACGTTGGTACACACAATATGGCTACCGAAGAAGATCTTCAAGGTGACCCTGAGACCCTCGATCTCATCATTCGGGAGACTCAGGCTCGCATCACAAACCAAGGCAATCAACGGGCAAGTCTCCGTACGAAGTCCGGTCTGTTGCTTGCCGCGACCAGCTTCTTGTTCACTGGCACTCTTCAGTCTCGCTCGGTGCTTTACAAGGAATGTCTTGATTCCTGGGCTCACGCTATTACTCCCTGGCTCTGGATCTCGATAGTCCTGCTTTTGGGGGCAGTTCTGTTCTTTGGGCTGTTCACGGCGTTTCCCAAGGTCCTGCGCGATGATCCGGAGCCGACGCGGTTTGCAACTAAGTATATCGCCCGCCCAAAGCGAGAAGTCGAACTTCAGCTTCTCGGCAATCTTCTTTGTGCACACACTCACAACGCCAGCGTCCTTAAGAAGGACTTCGACTCACTGCGGCTGGCAGGACGGCTCCTTGGTGCCGCCCTGGTCCTCTTCATCCTCTTCTTCACTGCTCTCGTGTTCGGTGCCCATCCATGCGACGAAAGCCCAATCATCTTGGTACCATCGCCGTGCCGACCCGACATCGGAACTGGGTGTGATCCAGATTCCGGGAGAATCCAGATACATGAACAAAGACCAGGGCGAGAAGCCCTCAACTCCAAGACCAGTGCCCCCGCTCATCGTGATACCGCCCCAGGACCCTGATCTCATCAACTACGTTGAGGAGGGTGTCAAGCCCTCCCCAGATGATGTTCCGAGGATCATCCAGGAAGCCCCCCCCAGCAGACTCGTCAAGGGTGTTCCGGAGCAGCACGACGCAGAGGATGAGGGGGACTAAGTAAGACTTTTCCGGGTCTCCCCCCCAGGTCTCGCCACCGTGAGGACGGGTCGGGCTGTCGGCGGGCGCAGATCTGCGAGATCGCCAAGGGCGGCCGAGCCGAAGACGTGTTCCTGCCAGACGCGCTGGAGCCGAGTCAGGGATTCACGGTTCTGGCGACACGAAACCCGGTGTTGGCATTCCTGAAGCGTGGGTTGCCGAATTGGTACCGGTACGCGCGCGGGAGGTACTGGACATCGCTGCCCCACGACCCTCCGCGAAAGACGTGAAAGGTCCCCGCTGAAGGCCCTGGCGGGTTCTCCATCGGCGCCGTGCCTAAGCAATCGTGCCAGTCGTTACACCACTCCCACACGTTCCCCGCCATGTCGTACAGCCCCTTGCCTCCGATCACCTTCTCGGGCCCGGCGGCCTGCGTGCCCACCGGCGCAGTCCAGCCGGTGTTGCAGCTGGAGTAGTTCGCCCGATCGCAGCTCGGCGATTCATTCCCCCATGGGTAGATCCGCTCGTCGTCGTACTGCGCCACGTACTCCCACTCCGCCTCCGTCGGCAACCGGAAACCCCTCGCCGAATAGGGATCACCGCTATTACAAATCCAGGTGGTGTGATCGTAGGCGCGCCACAGACCCTCCTCGAGACTCAACCAGTCGCAGTACGCCACCGCCCCATACCAGGTCACTTCCTTCACCGGGTGATCCGGGTTGATCCCGTGACCAGCGTCCCGAAGCGAGAACACTCCATCGGAGAAGGTGATCTCCGACCCCACGGCCGCCATGTACAAGAGTGGGGCTTCTTTCGCCGTTCTCCAATCCAGTCGGTCATATACTACGCCCCCCCCGGCAGCCACGTACCCCTGGTCGTAGGCCCACTGGACCATCTCCAAGTACTGCTGATTCGTCACCTCGGTGGGGCCGATGTAGAAGTCGTGCGTTAGGGTAACGTCCTGCGTCTCGATCCCGCAGCCGGAACTGGGGCTGCCATCACCCATCGTGAACCGGCCCGCGCGAACATGTACGAACTCGGAGGGCTCGGGTCCGGCACGAACAACGGTCACCGTTGCCGTCCCGCTCTTTGTGGGGTCTGCCTGACTTGTAGCTCGTACCGTCGTCGTCGCCGGGCTTGGTACGCCGATAGGCGCGAGGTACACGCCCGATGCGCTGATCGTCCCGCCCATGGTATCCACATCCAAGGACCACACCACTGCCGCGTTTTCAGCACCCGTTACGGTGGCCGTGAACTGTTGCGGACGGCCCACTCTCACGGATGCCGTAGCCGGGTCCACGGCGACCACAACCGGCTTGCTGGGTTCGTCGCCGCCGCAACCAAGCGGCAAGACTATTAGCGCGGCCAGCGTGAAGCACTGGGGCAGACGCAAGAAAGTACTTCCGGCGGCAGAAGGAATCAGCCTGCGGGACATGGCAGTCTCCATCGTTGAGGAACGCGGTCTCTCACCCGTGAACAGCAGACTTGAAGCGTGCCGAGAGGTTCAAGCTACTCCGGCGCTTGGTGTGAATCAAGTGCGGGATGGAGTCATCAACCCCCCGGTTCCCCTTGACCCCGTCGCGTCTCGGCTGCCCAATGTCCTCGGAGGTAACCGATGCCCTACCTGAGTCCCGCGACCCTGACCCGCTCTGAACAGCAATCCCTGCTTGCGGTTTCGGCCTCGCATCCCCGCGACCACCTGATCTTTTCGCTGGCGCTGGGAACCGGACTTCGCTTGTCGGAGATCGTCGGCCTGAACGTGGGCGATGTGTTCACGTCGGACGGTCGGCCGCGCTCACGGATTCGACTGCGCAAAGAGATCGCCAAGGGCGGCCGCGCCGGCGACGTGTTCCTGCCGGACGCCCTGGGGCCGAAGCTCGTGAGGTCCTGGGGGTACAAGGTGAGGTCGGGTGAGTCGTTGACGCCTTCGTCGCCCCTCTTCTGCAATCAGTCCGGCCACCGCATCTCCAAACGCCGCGTCCAGATGACCTTCAAGACCTGGCAGGAGCGCGCGGGGTTCGACCGCTTCTACGGGTTCCATGCACTTCGACACGCCGCAATAACTTCTGTCTACCGGATGTCCCACGACCTCTTCCTCGCCCAACGGTTCGCGAGGCACGCGTCGCCGCTCACAACCACCATCTACACCAACGTCGACGATGAGGAGCTGTTTGGCAGGGTGCGGGATCTCGTCTGCTGACCAGCGCGCCTAACCGGCCCACGGGGCGAAGCGCCCGCTTCGCTTGACTCACCCCCCGCAACCCGAGTAATTTCCACGGGCGCAAGGCGTTCCCCCCGCCTCGCAAGTTCGGACCACAACCCACGAGGCCCCGCCGGCAAGAGATAGGATAGGGAGGCCACCAGAAGATGACGTTCTATAACATCATATTCGGCATTGCGTTCATTGCCGCGATGCGCCAGTTCTTTATGGCCTTCGCCGCGCGTGACGCAACCGGCATATGCCTCGCTGCTGTCGTGGCGCTTCTAGTGTTCAATGATACGGTCTACACCTCAAACCTGATCGAAGACCATCCGGTCGAAAAGACACTCTACTCTCTTGGAATGAAGTTAATCGATCTTACGAACTTCGTGCTCCTCCTGTTAGCACTCACGTTTCTGACGCCCAAAGATAGCTTCTTCGGCTCTGGCGCGAACATCTCGTGGATGGACAAGTGGCCTCTCCACACTCTCTTCTGGGCAACGCTATCAGCCTACTGGATGCTGATCATAGTCTGGCAGCGGCTCGCCCAGAACGCTGGCCCCGGGACCGATCTCCGCGTCACACTGCCAACAAAGGCGCTCCCAGTCGCTTTCTTCATCGCTGCGCTAATGGGCCTGTTCCACCACGCCACCATCGACAAGTGGGTCGCGGTCATTATTGTCGTCGTCGTTCTTCTCTACCTTGTCTTCATCAAGGTAGTTCCGTCGATTGCGAGACCAGCCCGTCGTCATGGACGTGCGGCTCCTCTGGGTCGGTGATGTTGTTCAGCCACTGCCGACATCGCCCCGTCAGCCCCGGAGCCTGCGAGGTAGATGGCGCATCCGGTGTGGTGGCTCCCGCCGCCGAGTCATATGTTGGGCGTCCCCGGCGAGGCCCCACTTCGATGAGGGATCACGATGACCACTGACTCCAAAGGCCGCGACCTTTTCATCGTCGACAACAGCGTCTCCGGGTGGACCGGGCTCCGCTACCTCAAGGAGTGGTCCGGCATCGCCAAGGGGTTCGATATCGCGACGGGCTACTTCGAAATCGGTGCGCTGCTTGCCCTCGACGGACAGTGGCAGCCGCTGGAGAAGATCCGGATTCTGATGGGCGCCGAGATGACGCATCGCACCCGCAAGGCGCTCCTCGATGCCGTGCGCTCGCGCGCCGTAGAGATCCTCGACGGGAGCATCGAGGCCGACAAGGAAACCAACCCCTTCCTCCACGGCGTTCCGGCGATCCTCAAGGCACTCCAATCGAGGCAGATCGAGTGCCGCGTTTACGACCGTGAGAAGTTCCATGCGAAAGCCTATATCACGCACGCCAAGCTCGAAGTGGTCGGTTCGCAGGCGTTGGTGGGCTCGAGCAACTTCACCGCTCCCGGCCTCACCAAGAACATCGAGCTCAACATTCAGGTCCAGAGTGCTCGCGAGGTCGCCCAGCTCCAAGAGTGGTTCGAGGCACACTGGATCGATGCCAGCGAGGTGACCGACGCCGTCATCGACACCATTTCGCGCCACACCCAGCTCTATACCCCGTTCGACATCTACGCCAAGGCGCTCCAGGAGTACTTCCGAGGGCACGAGCTGACAGCAACCGAGTGGGACGAGACCCGCTCAAAGATGTTTCCCAGGCTCGATCGCTATCAGAAGGAGGCCTACTGGGCACTGATGAAGATCGCGCGCCAGCACGGCGGTGCCTTCCTTTGCGACGGTGTCGGTCTCGGCAAGACCTTCGTGGGCTTGATGCTGATCGAGCGGCTGGTGCTGCACGAAGGCAAGCGCGTGGTGCTCTTTGCTCCCAAGGCGACCAAGGAGGGCGTGTGGGAGCCGCACCTGCGCGAGTGGCTCTCGCACATCGGGGGCGTCGGGGGGAACGCCGACTTCAGCAACCTCGCGGTCTTCAGCCACACAGACCTCGGCCGCAAGGGGGACTTCCCCGAGCGATTCCGGCGGATCGCGGATCTAGCCGATGTCGTGATCATCGACGAGGCTCATCACTTCCGCAATCCGGGACGCCGGGGCGACCCGGACGAAGGGACTGACCCCTCCCGGTACTACCAACTCTACGACCTGCTCGACTGCGCGGCGCGGCCCAAGACGCTCTTCATGCTCACCGCCACACCGATCAATAACCGTCTGAGCGACTTCCGCCACATGGCGGAACTCTTCACGCGGCGCGACGAGGCGTACTTCGGCCGCACCCTCGGAGTGAACAACCTGAGTGCGCGCTTCAACAACATGGAGAAGGCGCTCAGGCAGATCCTCGGGCACGACCTCACCGACGTTGCTGAGAACATGACCGAGGCCCAGGAGATCCTGGCCAAGGATGAGATTTTCCGGCACCTCGTCGTCCAGCGCAGTCGCGCCTACGCGCAGGAGAGCCAGATCCGAGAGTCCGGAAGGACCACTGCCTTCCCTGAGCGCCGGCCACCTCAGGTCGCTGCGTACTCAATCCGCAAGACCTACGGCAGGCTGCTAGACATGTTCGAGAACGCCTTCACCCGAAAGCACCCGCTCTTCACCCTGGCCATGTACTACCCGCTCTACTGGTACAAGGGGCCGGACAAGGATATTGACTCCTTCGAGCAGAACCGGCAGAAGCAGGTCGTGGGCCTGATCCGAACCAACTTTCTTAAGAGGTTCGAGAGCTCCGTCACCGCCTTTGAGTTGTCCTGTGATCGGCTACTACAGAAGCTGCTCGCCTTCTTGATAATCCACAGCGAGACCGACATCGAAAGGAGGAAGCTCGAGCAGTGGAAGATCGACAACGCGGAGATTCTCGGCTATGCGGTGCATCGTCAGATGGAACTCTGGGGCAGCGATGAAGAGGAGTCCGAGGACGAGGACGTTGTTCCTCAGGAAATACTTGCGACCGTAGAGAGGCTCAACCGCGAGGAGTACGACATCCCGGCAATGCTGACTGAGACCTTCCGGGACTTGGCTCAACTAGTCCATTTTCTCGAGGAAGCCCGGAGGTTCGAACCCAAGCATGACGACAAGTTGCAGAAGCTCATTCGCCTGCTCAAGAGCAAGGAACTGGCTGGTCAGAAGGTTCTCATCTTCACCGAGTTCGCCGACACCGCCCGCTACCTGAAGGGCCAGCTTGATGGGGCTGGCATCGATGGTGTCGCCCAGGTCGACAGTGCCTCCAAGCGAAACCGGGCCGACGTGATCCAGTGCTTCTCCCCTTACTACAACGGCATTTCTGCCGCGGCGCTTGCTGAGAAAGGTCGCGGGGAGATCCGCATCCTAATCTCTACCGATGTCCTTTCCGAAGGCCTAAACCTCCAGGACGCCTCGCGGATGATCAACTACGACATTCATTGGAACCCCGTGCGTCTGATGCAGCGCATCGGCCGCGTGGACCGGCGCATGAATCCCGAGGTCGAGAAGCGGCTCCTCGACGATCACCCGGAGCTTGCGCCGTCCCGCGGCAAGGTCACCTTCTGGAACTTCCTGCCGCCCGAGGATCTGAATGTGATCCTGACTCTCTACACCAAGGTCACGCAGAAGACCCTACTGATCTCCAAGACCCTCGGCATCGAAGGCAAGAAGCTGCTTACGCCAGAAGATGACTACGACGCCCTGAGGGAGTTCAACCATGCCTACGAAGGCACCAAGACAGCAGTTGAGGACATGCACCTCGAGTACCAGTCGTTGCTCCAGGCCGACCCCGAGCTGGAGGCGCGTCTCAAGCGCCTGCCCGGCGCCACCTTCAGCGGGCGGAAACGCCCGACCAAGGGCGCTCGTGGGGTCTTCTTCTGTTACGCGCTCCCCGCACTCGACAAGGAAGCAGGCGAGTTCACCGAAGCGGCCGGCACGACGCGCTGGTACCTCTACGACCTTGACCGCGACGCCATCCTCGAAGAGCCGGGTGAGATCGTCGCCGGCATCCGCTCCAACCCCGACACCCCGCGAAAGTGCACCACAGATGAGCTGACCCTTGTCGAGCTCCGAGGGAGGATCGAGAAGCACATCAAGAACACCTACCTGAAGCGCGTCGACGCCCCTGTCGGCGTGAAACCGGCGCTCAAGTGTTGGATGGAACTCAACGAGGGCTGAACAGATGCCGACCGACCACCGCGCTGTACTCGCGAAAATCAAGCGGTTTGACCAACTCATCGCCTACTTACGCGACGAGATTGGCTGGCCAATCAGTCAGGAGAGCTTCGAGGAGCTGACCTTCGAGTACACGCCAGAGGAGCTGGGTATCGACGCAGCGAGCGCCGCCAAGATCCAAGAGATCAAACGGCTGCGCCCGCTCTCGCCCCGCCAGCCGTGGGGCATCTTCTTCATCAAGTTCGAACCGAAGAAGCTTCCCATCGTCGCGCTGCGCCGCATTCTAAGCCAGGTTGCACTCAAGAAACGCGCCTCGGCCAACAGCGCCGAGCGCACCGCCTGGGCAGCCGACGACCTGCTCTTCGTCTCCAATTACGGCGAGGGCGATGAGCGCCAGATTAGCTTCGCGCATTTCTCGCAGGACAGAGCCAAGGCCGACCTCCCGATCCTGAAGGTGCTCGGGTGGAACGATCGCGATACCGCGCTTCATCTCGATGGCGTAGCCACCGAGCTTGCCACGAAACTTTCGTGGCCAGAGGACGAATCCAACATCGACCGGTGGCGCGAGAAGTGGCGATCGGCCTTCACTCTACGGCCCGATGAGGTCATCAAGACCTCGAAGGCCCTGGCCGTGGAGTTGGCGAAGCTGGCAAGGAGGATCCGCGACCGCATCCACACCGTCCTCGCCATTGAGACCGAGCACGGCCCCGTCACCAAGCTGAGGAAGGCTTTCCAGGAGGCGTTGATCCACGACCTCGACGACGGCGGCTTCGCTGACATGTATGCCCAGACCATTGCCTACGGCCTGCTCTCGGCCCGCATCGCAGACCCCCACAAGAAGACGGTAGACGATTTCGCGGGCCACATGCGGACCAATCCGTTCCTCAAGGAGCTGATGGAGACCTTCCTCCACGTTGGCGGACGGCGGGGCAAGGCAGGTGGGCCGGGCATCGACTTCGACGAGCTGGGTGTGAACGAGGTTGTTGAGCTGCTCGACGACCCGAACACTCACATGGAAGCTGTCGTCCGCGACTTCGGCGACCGAAACCCGCAGGAAGACCCGGTCATCCACTTCTACGAGCTCTTCCTCAAGGAATATGATGCTAAGAAGCGGATGCAACGCGGCGTCTTCTACACACCGCGGCCGGTGGTCTCTTACATCGTGCGCTCGGTGGACGAGCTACTGCGAAGCGAGTTCGGCCTCACCGACGGACTCGCCGATATCACTACCTGGGGGGAGATGGCTAGGCGCCACAAGGACATCAAGATCCCCGAGGGCGTTTCCCCCGACCATGCCTTCGTCCAGATCCTCGATCCCGCCACCGGCACGGGTACGTTCCTAGTCGAAGCCATCGACCTCATCCACAAGACTCTGCTCGCCAACTGGAACGCCCATGGCCAAAGCGATAAGAAGATTGAGGCCTTGTGGAACGAGTACGTGCCCCGGCACCTCCTACCGCGCCTGCACGGCTACGAGCTCTTGATGGCCCCCTACGCCATCGCGCATCTCAAAATTGGGTTGAAGCTTTACGAGACGGGCTACCGTTTCGGTAGCGACGAGCGGGCGCGGGTATACCTGACCAACGCGCTGGAGCCTGCGAGCAGCAGACAACTTACCTTAGACTTTCTGCCGGCGCTCGCCCACGAGGCGCAAGCGGTCAACGAGATCAAGCGGAAGCAGCGGTTTACTGTGGTGATCGGCAATCCGCCCTACGCGAAGCTTTCCCAGAATCAGGGTGAATGGATCGACTCTTTGATGGAGCGTTACAAGACGACTATCAAGACCGAAGAGATCCAACGGCAAGCTCTATCCAACGATTACGTCAAGTTTATGTGCCTCGCTTCCACAATCTTGGAGAGTGCGGGGAGCTATGTCTTAGGAATGATCACGGACAACAGCTACCTAGACGGTCCCCTATTCCGGGACATGCGCGCCGACCTGATGGGGTGTTACCGGGTCATTCGACTAACGGATCTTGGAGGCAATTCCCGTCGAGTGGACGCAACAGCGGCCGACCAGAACGTCTTCGATATTCAGCAAGGGGTAGCCATCTTCTTGGGAAGTACGATTGGCAAGACTGAGCGGCTCGTGGACCTTGCAGCTGTGCGAGGATCTCGTGATGAGAAGGCTCTGTGGCTGGCGTCCAGCAGATTGGGAACGGTTGCATTCGAGAGACTGTCTCCCATCGCCCCACAGCGCTACTTCCAGCCCACCTTCACTGACACCTCAGCTGCATGGGAGTCGTGGCTTTCACTTCCGGACGTTTTTGCAGGCGGAATCCGGAGCGGAAGACCACTTCCATTCAACGGCGCAGCCCTCGCGACCCGGCACGACTCACTGGCGATTGCGTTCACCCGGGCCGAGCTCCGCAACAACCTAGAGATTTTCTTCGACAAGGCCGAGTCGCGGCGAAGTCTGGGAGAGCGGTTCAGTTTGTGTTCAAGCTCGCATTTTGACTTCGATCGAGCACGTGCTGAGACGACGCTGAAAGATGCTGAGTCGTGTATTCGCCCGATCCTCTATCGCCCATTCGATATGCGGTACGTCGTCTATCACCCGTTGATCATTGGCGAACCGCGCCAAGAGGTCATGAAGCATCTGCTCGCTGGCAGCCTTGCTCTGCTTTCAACCCGTCGCGTAACCGGGAAACCGTATGACAACGTGCTCGTTTGCCGAGGGCTTGTGGAATACAAAGCCGCTACTCACGATCGCAACACGCAGGTGTTCCCGCTGTACCTAACTGGAGTTCAAGATGACACGCCGTTGTTCAAGACAGCCTCCGGAGATAGAGGGCATGCAAACATTGCCCCTGCTGTGTATGCGGATTGGACAAGTCGCCTCGATGTCCACACAGCGGAGGAGATGCTCTACACGATCTACGCGGTGCTCTTCTCGCCAGAGTATCGCCGCCGGTTTCAAGGGGAGCTCCAACGGGACTACGCGAGGGTGCCTCGGCCTTCGTCTCCTGCGCTGAACCGCGAGCTCATCCAACTCGGCTCCACACTCGTGGCCCTACACCTGATGGACTCACCGAAGCTCGATCACCTCATCACTAACTACTCAGGTCCGAAGAACCCCGAAGTCGGCCGGGTCGGCTGGTCGGAGGGCACTGTCTGGCTCGATGCCACCGCGACGAAGAAGGGCCAGCCCGCCACGCCCGGCACGATTGGGTTCTGCGGCGTGCCCGGGGACGTTTGGAACTTCCACGTCGGCGGCTACCAAGTGTGCGAGAAGTGGCTCAAGGACCGCAAAGGCCGCACGCTTTCCAAGGCAGAGATCGCCCACTATCAGAAGATTGTCGTCGCCCTCGCTGAGACTATTCGTCTGATGCAGAAGATCGACGAGGTCATCGAGCAGCACGGTGGCTGGCCGGGCGCATTCCAGATCGCAGGCGAGCGCGCGGCGGTGGCGACAGCGTCGCGACCGCGTCCCGTCAAGCAGCGGGCCAAGAGGCGCTAGGCCACCCGCGTCTCGTTCGTGCGGCTGGCGGCCACTTCGAGTGCATCAGCGATACCCGTCGCATCGAGGATGCCGCCCACCGCCGGACCAAAGATCGGGGTGGCATGCCAGTCAGGAGCTACAAGCAAGTCAAGGCATGCAGGTATTGTCATCCGATCAGCTTCTCCGCAGCCATGCAGTTATTCTAGTAGCACTCGAAGTCTCGTGTCTCCCCGCAATCGGGACAACCGATCCACCGGTGACCTTGAAAGCACTCAAAGAACGCAAGTTCCTCGCTGGTTTTGCCGCGCACAGATGTGCTGACGCGCCACCAAGCAATGGCCATCGACTCACATTCGGGACATGAATCGGAGACATATTCACAGACATCGCACTTCATGCGTCGGACAAGAGTTGGCCGAAGATCCTTGGTGCATGGGTCCCACAGGTGTTCGCGTTCGCAGCTGAACATCAGTCCACGATCAAGCTGGTAGTATTCACGGGGCAACCGCGAACAACGTGGGCAGATTACTTCTTCATGCTGATTTGTGAATATGCGACGGTGGGTGCTGCAGCGCGAGTAGTTGGTCAGGATCTCAGTCCTTGACTTCAGAGGCTCAAGGGTACACGTCGTCGGACAGCCCGTCGCCCCGTGGCCACCCATCTCGCCATTCGGTTTCTTCATAGTCACTCGTGAAGTAGGAAGATCCTGCATCTCAGAAGAACACGTCAGTTGTTCCAACGCAATAGATGAGTGATCGAGATGTCTAGGCGCAAGGAGGCTAGGAGCCAGATCGAACAGTTCGCCTTTCTGTGAGAAGACGACATGTGGCAAGGGGCAGACGAGCGGCATTCTGGGCTCGTCCGGGGCGCGGCAAGGGCAGATAAGTGGCAGGTTTCGGCCGGATATTTCACGCCTCGGCCAGCTCGCAGGTGACGGAGTGTTCCCCTTAGTCTCTTGATTTCAAGGGGTTGCAGCGTTTTGACCTCACCACCGAGAACGGCAGATCTGGGCAGAACCCCCAAAACCATGCCGCTTTTCTGGGGGTTTTGGGCCTCCGAGGGACCGAATTTCGTCCCAAACCGGCCCGTCGGGAACCAATTTGATCCCTCGGAGCCCGTTTGGGAGCGATTTCAGCCCCTCCAGAGGGGTCCGGAGGGGCTCCAAGACACCGACGGGAACGCGTCACCGGTCGACGGATCTGGGTCACCCATAGAGCATCCCACTGAGCCATGCTCGTTGCTCGGGGCTGACAGGCATGCTCATCGCGTCCAAGGCCATGAGCCCATACGTGAACGCCAGCGAGTAGTGGTCGGGTCCGGTGCGGACGTAGCGGTACTTCTGGGCGCCGGTGTCGGGGTCCTCATCGAGCACCTTGGCATCGCAGCTCATGTGCCGGGCAAACTCCTCGATCTCAGGACTGCGTGGCGGAAGCGTCAGCTTCTTGTCGCGCACGATCGCTCGCGAGGCATCCAGGGCTTCGGTGCGGTTGATGCACACGGTCTGCTCCGAGCGATCCCACCGGGCGCTCCCCCGTTGGCTCTCGTTGAAGAAGTTGAGGAAGACATCCCCGCGATGGCGTCGGGCGAAGTCGCGGGTGGAGTGGGTTTCGGGGAGCCCGTCGATGACGACATTGCGCACCCGGTACTGCTTCATGAGGGCGTCCAGCTCGGCGAACTCATGACAGGCCTGGACATGGATCATGTGGGCCGGTCGCAGGGTGTACCCGTTGGTGCGCAGGATGACGACGTGAAGGGCCTTGCCGGTATCGACTCCCATGACGTTGAACCCGAACGGAGCCTCGCCGGTGCGGCAGAGGTCGAGCACGGTCTGCACGTCGAGGCGGCGCTCGAGGTCGGCCCACGGGATACCGATCTTCAAGTTGTAGAACCGCTCCGGGAACCGCGTGCAACGGTACTCGTCAAGGATCTCGCCAGGGTCCATCTTCACCGAGAACAGCTGGCTCACCCGGTAGCCGTGGATGGCGCGCTCCGGGAAGTCGGCGACCCACTCGCCCAGGTCGAGGTCGAGTTCGCCGGCACACTTGGGGCAGGCGCGGTAGTAGGTGCCGTCGTCGCGCTGACGGATGACGGTGACCTCCTGGCCGAGTTTCGCGGGGAACTCCCGCTCCAGGCAGGTCCACTCGCCACAGGCCGGGCACTTCAAGGTCCAGTGCCGCTGGTCCGACTTCTCGTACTGCTCGTCGATCCCGTAGCCGGGCAGGGATGGGTTGGACAACTCGATCACCCGCTTGTAGTCGGAGTGCGCGATCCGCTCCCAAGCCAGCGCCCGCGCATCCGGTGTGGCCTCGTCGAGTTCATCGAACACCAACATGTCGAGCGGCACGGACTTCATTCCCACGGAGGACTTCATGCCTCGGAAGTAGAGGTTCGCATCCCCGATCCGCTTCAATCCCACGGTGTCGGTGTCCTGAAGCTTGGCGGCAAGGAATGGATTGTCCTTGAGCAGTGGTCCCACCCGCGACCGGGAGAAGTCGTAGACATCGGTCTGGGTCGGGAAGTAATACCCGACGTTGAGCCCCTGCAGGCAGGCGTGGAAGCTACGCAGGATGGCCCAGGTCGTGCCGCCGATCTGCGCGGCCTTGCTGAGTATGATGTGCGCGGCGGTGTCGTCGAAGATCGCGCGCAGGTACGCGTGCCCCTCGAACCGGAACGGTCGCCCTTCGAGACGGATCTTCTTCACGACCCACGCCGCCAGCGGATCGGTCAAGGCGCGGGTCGCCGGCGTCCCCAGCTCCATCGATCGCTTGCGAACATACCCCGATCCTGAGATCCCAGGTCGTCTCATCCGGCCACGCTCCGTTCCTCATCCACGACCGCGTCCTCTTCAGGCATGGCATCCATCAACGAGCGGCGGATGCGGTCCCGGGTCTCCTCGTCAGGGACGTTCTCTTTTACCGCCTCGATGAACACATCCACCAGATGCCGCTGCTCGGCGGCCGCCTTGGCTCGGATCTGCTCCTCGCTGTCTCCCGAGGTGGAGAGCCCCTTCGCCAACCGCTGACCCTTCTGCACCCGCTCGAGTATCCCCGCCACCCGGTCCAGATCCCGGATGTCGAACGTGGTGTTGCGCTTGAGGTCTTCACCCAACCGGGCGGCCAACAGATCCCAGAACCGGTAATGGCGGACGTTGAGCGTCACCTTGTCGGTGGCGATCTTCTCGACGAAGAGTTCCGCGGCGCGGCGGTCGATCTTGAGCCGCAGTCCATCCCAGTCTTCCTCCCGCCGCCACTTGCCGATGGTGTGAGGTTTGACCCGAAGGCGAGCGGCGATCTCGGCGTTGGACGACGCCTCCCCGGCCAAGTACAGCCGGCGAGCTTCTTCACGAACCTTACGACGCGGGATGGTCATCGTGGTTCTCCATGAAGTGGGTGGCGAGGTTGGCGAGACCCTTGGCCTTCCGGTCCCGACCGGGGGTGCCGTCGGAGGCGAGTTCGACTGCCTGCTCGATCAAGGTCTCCTGCTCGGGGGTGACGACGAACGAGATCACCCGAGGCAAGACCTTCTCGGCCTCCTCGGCTTCGGCCTCCAACAGCGCGGCGATCTCCTCGGCAGGGAACTCCAAGAGCGCGTGGAGTTCCTCCAACTGCTTGTCTGTCTCGGGCAGCAGTCCGGCCAGATCGTCCACGCTCATCTCGCCGAGCAACTCGTGGATCAACTGCGCCCGCCGCATGGGTTGGTCCTGACCCTGGAGGCGGTTCAAGGTGGCCAGCAGCAGCTTCGCCTCCCGGTCATCCACATCCCACACGTCGCACCGGGCTTCGCGGTGACCCAACTCCTTGAGGATGGCAACGCGGTGATGGCCGTCCAACACCTGGAACTTGCCGGGTTCGTCTGGATGGGGACGAACCACCAAGAATGGATACCGTCCCGTTCGTCCGATGTGAACCTTGAGCTTCTCGCGCAAGTCCTCGGGCATCTGGTTGCTGTTGAGCGGATGGGCAACCAGGTCATCGATCGGGATCATCCTGGCACCGACTCGTTTGTCGATCATGGATTCAGCCACGGGCGTTCTCCTTTCCGGACGTGAGGGCAACAGCGCTTCGGGAGCGCTTGGGCAGCGCTTTCCGCCGCTTCGCCGCTTGTTTGCTGACTGGAGTGGTCACGTGAACATCTGCTCGGGAAGCGGCAATGCGCTCCACAGCGCTTTCGTCCCAGCCGACGACCAGGAACTCCTTGTTGGTCGCCTTCTTCTCGGCGGTCGCCACCGCCGGCAAGTGCTGGTAAGCGATCTCGATGGCGCGGGTCTGCCGGCCGAGCCGGGCCATCTTGGATTCGAGTTCTTCGATGCCGACCACGGCGTTGCCGAGCGAGAGCACCCAGACCGGGATGTGGGTGGCGGCCTCGAAGAGCGAGTCGAGCATCCCGGCCCCGTCCTTGGCGGTGAACGGACTGGTCGGGCGCGAACTGCCCTCCAGGATCTCGTCGAGGACGCCATAAATTTTCTCGTAGCTCATGACTCCCGGATATGGCGGATCGCCGTACAGTATGGCGGCGTCGATCGTGGGCAGCGCCTCGAACACGCTCTGCTGAATCACCCGCCCTTCCCCTTGGAACACACCGCCATTGATCAACTGTGCCAGCTCCCACAACTTCGCAGGACGGGTTAGCCGGAGCCCGTCGACGAAGTGGTAGACGCAGCTCTCGGTGATGCCCTCGTACTCGCCCGTGGTCAACCGGTGGATGGTTCCCTTGCGGATCTGAGACATCGGATGGGCCAGGAGAGCGATCCGGATGGCGAGCAACCGGATGAGCGCCGCCTTCGCCGTGTCCTCGGTGGCATCCGCGATGCGCAGTGCGCGATCCAGGAACCGCGCTTGGGTCTGCGTGAACGTGGACGGCGAGTACTCCGACTCGACTCGGCCCGGTGCCGCGCCGTCATCCTTGGCCAGCCGCAGCACATCCTCGTGCGTGAGCCGCACCCTGCTGTTCTCGATCAAGGCTTGCCCAATGGCGATAGAGCGCGCGGCGATGTCGGTGGCCACCACGCGAAAGCCCTGCGCTTTGGCGTACAGAGAGACCGACCCGCCACCCAGGAACCCGTCCAGGAACGTGAGTCCGGGCCAGTGGCGCCTTGGCACGATCCGGTCCACTTCGCGGAAGATCGTCGGACAAAGGCGTCGTTTCCCGCCCAAATACGGAGGCAGGGCCGACCATAGGTGAAGCTTGCGATGGTGAGGCGTTGTTCTGGTGGATCGCATTATTCAGTGGATTCCTCTCTGCAACAGCGGACTCCTTGTGATGCGCCGGACATGAAGCCCGGCCGCACACAGGAGGTAGAGACCATGAGCAAGAAGCGGATCGACGAGACGATGACCCAGGCCCGGCAGGCCCGTGAGAAGAAGGCACGCGAGCAGGCGGAGACGGAGGCCACCGTCGAACTGCTCGTCACCAAGGACGGCATCCAGAAGGTGGACGCCTCCACCGACCCGAAGCCCACCGTCGCCGAGTTCCTGGCGAGCGAGGGGCACCCCGAGGCGGCGGCGGTCGCCGCACAACACGCGCACGACGCAGACGGACCCGAGCCCACGGGCACGAAGACGCGGGGCCTCTCGGTCGTCGCCCCCACCGCCTCCGACGCGCCCACGGACGGCACCACGCCGGAACCGACGGAAGACCTGGTGGTGTTCGCGTTCAGGTTGACGCCTGAGGAGCGCGACGCCATCCACAAGGCCGCAGGGCCGGGGAAGGCCAGCAAGTTCGTGCGGACCCTCGTGGCCGCCGCCGCTCGCGGGGACATCGACGCCCTGCAGCGCCTCATCGACGCGCGGGCGAAGTAGTCGCCATCGGCTCCCGCCGACGACTCGTGGCTCCGGTCGCGGGTCGTTCGGCGTTGTTGGCGGTCGCTATCCATGGCGCACCCACCCCCCGATGGGCCCGACCCTCCGCCGGATCAGACCGATGACTCTTGGCCGTCGGATCGTGATGGTCTCGATGGTGAGCGCCGGCCGCAGGGCTTCAGGGGCGGAGTTGTCGTGGAACCGGATCGCCGGAGCGCCCATGCCCTTCCATGCCAGTCGCACTCCGAACGAGCCCACTGCGTGATCGCGCCAAGCAGTAACGATCGGGGTGATGTCGAGGACCACCGCGGAGTCGACAGCACCGGAGCAGAGGTTGGGGATGTCCTCCGCCCGGATGACCACTGCAAGGGAGGTGTCCACATCTCCGCCCGGCGTCGACCAAATCTTCCCCGTTGCGCGGCTGAGCCAGGTCGCTTTCGCCTCGTTCCAAGTGATGGTCACCGGGGCAATCTCGAGGGTGTCGTAGACGGCGGGAGCATCGGTGGCGTTGAGCCTGTACAGCGTCAACGTGGCCCGCGTGAACGTGGCCGGGACGGAGTCCGGGATAGACTCGGCCCAGGAGATGAGCCCCGCGCGTTGGGATGCGCTCGATGCGGGGTCCGCGATGTATATCCCGTTCGGGTCGCCGTTCTTGCCGGTGGTCGGCTCGGCCTCCGAGAGGAACGTCACCTTGACCTTGGTTGTGTCGGCGCGGCTCGTCGACCAGGTCACCCGCGTCCTGACCGGGGCCGGGATGACGATCCCTTGCGCCGCCTCCGGCATGAGCGCAACGGCGAGGACTGGGACAGCAATAGCCATGAGCACAATGCGGCCGGGGTTCCACCAACGGTGAACCCGAGACTGAAGGCCCTTCCCGGATCGCCTCCTCGCTTGCCGAGTGACGGTCCTCGGCGGGTAGGTGACGGTACGGGAATTGAGGATCGTCATACGCATCTAGCCACCATCCTTTCGGTTACGGGAAAGTGACGATGGTGACGATGGTCTGGGGGTACTTTGCGGGCCGGACCGGGAAGTCCGGCGGGGGATCACAACGGTTCGCTTGAGGCGATCCCCAAGGATGTTATGAATAGCTCCAAAGTACGCCCCCGCTACCAACCGTTGAGAGCCCCTATCCCCAGGTGGGATGGGGGCTCTTGCTTTCCTGGAGGACCTCCCGCCGAGATGGGTCCGAATCCCCCAAGGCCGTCTGCGGCGATCCAAGCACCTATTCACCGCTTGACATGCGGTGAATACGACCGATAATCACCGCAGGAGATGCGGCGATTATGATCTACATTCACGAGCGGCCCGGATGGCCGGAGTTCGACATGGGACAGCGGGGCCCTCTCGGGGGCTCTGGCCGCCGTGCGCCACAAACAGGGCAAACACCTGGGAAGAATGGGCGCCCTCGGATTCGATCTGCGTGCGGAGGCCGGCCTGACCGCGCTCACGAACGAGGTCGTCAAGTCCTCGGCAATCGAAGGGGAGCACCTCAACCCCGAAGAAGTCCGTTCGTCGATCGCGCGGCGGCTGGGACTCCCCATCGCGGGCTTGCCCGAACCGAGCCGGCAAGTCGAAGGCGTCGTCGAGATGATGCTCGATGCCACGCGCAACTTCGACGCCCCACTCACGAAGACGCGCCTCCTGGATTGGCATGCCGCTCTGCTTCCGACAGGACGCAGCGGCATGCATCGGATCACTGTAGGAGCGTGGCGAACCGCGGACGCCGGTCCCATGCAGGTCGTCTCCGGCCCCATGGGTCGCGAGCGCGTGCACTTCGAAGTGCCTGCAGCCGAGCGCGTCGAATCCGAAATGCAAAGATTCCTCGAGTGGTTCAACGGCCCTTGCGAGGTGGATCCGGTGCTGAAGGCTGGAGTCGCCCACTTCTGGTTCGTGACGATTCACCCCTTCGACGACGGCAATGGCCGGATCGCGCGGGCAATCGCCGACATGGCGCTATCGCGTGCGGACGGGACGAAGGACCGTTTCTACAGCATGTCCTCGGGGATCGAGAGGGAGCGGAAGGAGTACTTCCATCAACTCGAATCCACGCAGCGCGGCGGCCTCGACATCACCGGATGGCTGGCATGGTTTCTCGCATGTCTCGATCGCACCATCGAGGATGCTCAAGAGACGCTGGGCTCCGTGCTCCACAAGGCCGAGCTCTGGCAGCGAATCAACCGCGGCCCGATCAACGATCGCCAGCGAGACGTCATCAATCGCATGCTGGACGAGTTCAAGGGCCACCTCACCACTTCGAAGTACGCCAAGCTCGCCAAGTGTTCAACCGACACGGCGCTCCGCGACATCCGCGAGCTGCTGGAGCGAGGTATCCTCGTCAAGAATCCCGGCGGCGGGAGAAGCACGAGCTACCGTCTGGCGGATCCTGACGACCCTGCCCCGCCCTAATCCGGAATATCCGCCTCGACGAGCTTCGCCAGAAGCACGAGCGATTCCTGCCAGCCTAGATAGCAGGCCTCGGGGGGAATGACGTCGGGCACGCCCTCCTGCACGATGGTCAACTCGGTTCCGACGGATACCTTCTTGAAGGTCACGGTCACCTGCATTTCCCCGGGCAGGTTCGGGTTGTCGAACGCGTCCGTGTAGCGAATGCGCTCGTTCGGCACCAGCTCGATGTACTTGCCGCCGAACGAGTCGCTCTTCCCGGTGCTGAAGTTCGTGAACGACATCCTGTGGGTGCCGCCCACCCTGGCATCCATCTGGTGGACCTTCCCGGTGAATCCATTCGGCGGAATCCACTTGGCCATGGCGTCGGGATCCAGGAACGCCCGATAGACTCTCTCGGGCGTCGCACGCAGCACGCGGTGAAGCTGAATGGTGTTGGTCGGCATGATTGCATTTCCTTTCGGGGGTCGATGATGTGATGAAATGACGAACGGCCTGCGATGTCCACCGATCGCCTGATCCGTATTCTACAGGTCAGCCGGCGAGGAGGATCCCCGCGACCTACCGATTCCGCAGTCCTCCTGCGGTTTCGGCAGCTTCCCCACCCTGCCGAACCCCTGAACCCTCATCAAACCGGTCGGAGAGCCTCGGCATGCTTCCTGCGGATGAGAGTCCCCATGTCGCGATCGACGCCCAGAATGCGGAGGGGGACGGCGCCATTACGCACTTTGAGGATCAGCAGATCACGGTCCACGGCGCGGACATGGACGATGGAATCGGTGTTTCTTCCAAAGGGAAGCGCTGCGCGCAGACCATGGCGGAGATCGAGGAAGAGGCGATCCGTCGCGTGCTGGCCGATGTAGGCGGGAATTGCCGGCGCGCCGCCGAGGAACTCGGCATCGGCCTGCGGACCCTCTACGAGAAGCTCAAGCGGTTCGGCATCGAATAGACGCGGGCGCGGGACCTGCGATGGACCGAAGGGAATCCAGTTGACCAGCCGGACGCGAGAGCGGGGAAACCAACGCGGGGCGTGGATCGTCTCCGCGGTGCTGACCCTCATACTTCACGCTCTGATCCTGGGCGGTATCTACGTTGCCCGCCCTCTCGCCCCTCGGCCGGTCGAGGCCCGCTACGCTGCCCCCATCGACTTCGTGTTCACACCGAAGCCGATTTCCGAACCCAAGCAGGCTCCCGACGCGGATCAACCCACGGCCTTCACCGAACTCCCACCCGACCGCGAGGACCAGGCTCCCGACCATGCCGACCTCTTGAGCAACATCACCAGCCGGGCCCGCCAAGAGAACGCGAGCGAGAAGGACACCGGCATGCCCCGGATGACCGGAGCTTCGGACTTCCCTCACGTAGCGCTCAGCCCGGGGGGCGGGGCCGCTCGATCCGAAGAACATCGTCCTCCAGAGCAGGGGGCGCGACTCACCGAGAAGGACCTGACCCCTCAAACGAACGCGGACGGGATTCCGACGGAAGACCCCCGGGGGACCGCCGCTGACAAAGACCCGAACATCCGTCGGTCGGAACTAAGTCCGCCCACCGCCAGCTTGGATCCGGACAAGCTCCGACTCCTATCGCCCCTCGCCAACTACGACATCCTCCAGGACGCGATGTACAACCCCGATGGCGGTGTGTTCCTGCCCGGCGGGATCAGCCTCAACACCCTGGCGTGGCCGTACGCTCCCTGGCTCCAACGCTTCACCCGCGACTTTCTCAGCCGTTGGTCCGCGCCCTACGCCTATCGCATGGGCATGATTCATGGCTCTCACGTCCTGGAATTGGAGATCGCCACCGACGGCAGGCTCCTCCGCATGGATCTCCTCCAACAAGAGGGGGACATCGTGCTTGTGCAGACGAGCGAACTCACGTTCCGGACGATGGCGCCCTACCAACCGCTTCCCGCCGACTTCCCGGAGAAGACCCTCATTCTTCGGATTCGGCTCGTCTACCCGGATTTGCGGCAGGACCTGCGGCAGCTCCAGGAACGCCGTCAGGTTCAGGCTCCCGAGCGGCCCTTCCGCCGCGGGGGCCGTCCTTGATCCCATCCACCGCGGTACGCCGCGGCCCGAACGGAGGTTCGTGAATGGTCGAGTTCTTCGCCAAGGCAGGCATCCTTATCTACCCTCTCGGCTTATGCAGTCTGGTCGCATCCCTCATCACCATCGAACGGATGCTGGCGCTCAGGCGGAGCAAGGTACTCCCGCGCGAGATCGTGGAGGTGGTGGAGGCGGTGCGACCGGCGCGGGACTTGAGCGTCGCGCTGGAAGTGGTCCGCAACAATCCGGGCGTGCTCGCGAACATTATGCGGGCCGGTCTCGAGAACGCCGACCAACCCTGGGAGATCATGCGCGACACCACGCTCGACGTGGGCCGCCAGGAGACGAGCCGGCTGGAAGATCGCCTGGTATGGCTCCAGACCGTGGCCCAGGCCGCGCCGCTCCTCGGACTCATGGGCACGGTCCTCGGCATGATGAAGATGTTCACGGCGATTTCGGTCGCGGGGCTGGGGAATGCCCAGGTTCTCTCCGAGGGAATCAGCGAAGCCATGATCACCACCGCGGTGGGGTTGGGGATCGGGATTCCCAGCCTCGTCGCCTATAACTTGCTCGAAGCCAAAGCCGAGAGTTTGGTCAACAGCATAGAAGCCCACGCGAGCGAGTTGGTGAGCCGGCTCCGCCGCAAGACCACGGACGGAGCCGGCCAGTGAGCCGCATGATCTTCCGTGAGCGGAAGTCGCGCCACCAGCTACAGCTCAACGTCACGTCACTAGTCGACGTGCTCTTCCTGTTCCTCATCTTCTTCATGGTCACCGGCACGTTCAGGCAAATGGGAGAGATGGAACTCAATCTCCCCGACTCGACCACCTCCGCCCCCGGCACGCAACCCCACTCGGTGGACCTGGGCGTCCGTCAGGGTGGCGCGGTGACTCTGAACGGGGAGCCGGTCGACCCTGCCAACTTGGAGGCTCGTCTCAAGGCCATCGTGGACAAGAACCCCGAAAGCCGGGTCACCCTGAACGCGGACGAAACGGTGCCGCACGGCCAAGTCGTGCATATCCTCGACCTGGTGCGCGACGCAGGATTCCGCGGGGTGGGTTTCGGGACCAACCTGAAGGAGCGGCGGTGATCATCCAGCGCCATCGCGTCGGGTAGGAGTCGTCCTCCGAGAAGGGCAGTTCTTACCCTGCACAAAATTCCCACTTCCCGCTTCCGCGGCATCGAGAGGCCCCTCCAGGGCCTTGGATCGCCGACACGATCACTCGCCGATCGCACCTCCCCCGCTTCTGGATGGCCTACAGCCCCCGAACCGCCCGGGCAATTAGGGCCATGCTTGGGCTTGGATCTTGCTCTTCAGGGGGGCTTGGCGCGGCCGGGTACCCCGGCTGGCGCCCGCCCTTGTCGCTGAACCTCGGCTGGGGGATGATGCCCGACGGATCGCCCCGCCACGTTCTCGGCGTGTCCCCCGCAGAATGCGGGACCACGCGAGATTGTTTTCGGAGGTACCACCGTGAAGAAAGCGCTTTTGATCGGCTTGGCCGTGGTCGTCTTTGCAGGTCTGACCACGGGGGTCCTGCTACTCAATCAACGCAGTCAGGAATTGGGGCGCAAGTATCTTGCGACCCGCGCGTCGGAGGACTCCCTGCGCACGCGATTTGATGCCGCGCTCGTTTCCATCGTGGAGATCCAGGATAGCTTGACCGCCATCCTGCCGAGTGAGTCGGCCGTGCTGAACGTCTCGCAGGACGTCGAGCGGGGCGGTCCGCTCACCGCGAGTCGCAAGGATCAGGTGCTCCGCACCATCTCCGATCTCAACGAGAGCATCGCGCGCAGCAAGGCGATGATCAAACGCCTGGAGGAAACGCTCGCAGCGCGAGACGTGCAGGTGGCCTCCCTGGAGCGAATCGTCTCCAACCTCAAGAAGACGGTGTCGGACCGGGAGCAGATGATCCAGACGCTAACCGCCCGGGTCGAAGTGCTCGAGGTTCAGGTCACGACGCTGCGCGCTGACGTGGAGACCGGGCGCCAGCACATCGCCGAGCAAGAGCAGGTGATCGAGAACAAGCGCCGCGAGATCAGCACGATCTACTACCTGTCGGAGACCAAGAAGAAGCTCAAGGAACTCGGGGTGATTCGCGAGGCGGGCGGCCTGATCGGCATCGGGAAATCGGCGCGGCTCTCCGGCCAGTTCCCGGAGCGCTTCTTCACTCGGGTCGACACCGATGCGCAGAAGATTCTCCAGGTCCCCGGAAAAAAGCCGGTCGTCCTGAGCGGGCAGAGCACGGCGAGCTACCAGCTCGTCCCGATCCGACCGGATCTGGCGGAGCTGCGGATCACGAACGCCGAGGAGTTCCGCAAGGTCCGGTACCTTGTAATCAAGGTGGACTGAGGAGTGGGAGCGGCGGGCAACACCCGCCGCTCTCCGTCCCGATCGGAAGAAGGCGGCTTGGGGCTAGGCCGGAGCGGAGGGCAGCCCCACCAGGCGCTGGAATTCGGGGTCATCCCGCAGCGTCGCCAGATCCGAGTCCCGAGCCGCCCATTCCCGGTTGCCGTAGCCGGCCTCGAAGGCCTTCTTGATCGTGTCCAGTGCCTCGGCCTTCTTCCCGAGAAGTCCGTAGGTGCAAGCGGCGTTGTAGAGAACATTGGAATCCCCGGGGCGAAGGGCCACCGCGGTCTGCAGGTGACGGATCGCGTCGTCCGGGCGGCCGAGTTCCGCGCAGTGGGCGGCCAGGAGGATCCGGGCGCGGACATCCTCCGGCACGAGTTCCAACTGCCTCTCGAGAACCACCACGACCTTGCGGCGGAGTTCCAGCACCGCCGCCGTCTTTCCAAGCCTCGCCAGCGCGTTCTGGTACGGGATGTAGGTGTTGTAGTCGTCCCCGTTCGCCTCAAGGGCGCGATCGGTTAGCGCTGCGGCCTCTTCGGCTCGGTCCGAGGCGAAGAGAGCGCGACCCAGGATGTTGTACGACCCCTCGCAATCCGCCTTGCGCTCGATGGCCATGCGCGCGAAGTGGATCGCCTGGTCGTGCTCCTTCTGGGCGTAGTAGATGCGCGCCCGCGCGGCCAAGATCTCGGCTGAATGCGGGTCGAGGGCCAGAGCCCGGTCGCACGCGGTCACGCCGCGCTCGATCCACTTGGGATCCTGCTCCCGAAGCTCGAAGATCATCCCGCAGACGTTCCCTACTCCGGCGTGGGCCAGCGCGAAGTCCGCATCGAGCTTGATGGCCTGCTCGAACATCTGCAGGGCGAAGTCGAGGTTCTCGCGCCGGGTATAGCTGCGACCGCGCAGGTAGTAGTCGTAGGCCTGCAGGTTCTCGGTGGGCTTGCGCGCGATGGTCCGCTCCTCCTGAGGAGAGAGCGTGACGCGCAGAGCCTGAGCAATGCTCCGGGCGATCTCGTCCTGGATCGCGAAGACGTCCTCCATCTCGCGATCGTAGCGTTCGGCCCAGGCGGAGTGACGGGTGCGGGTCTCGACGAGCTGCGCCGTGATGCGAAGCCGATTTCCAGCGCGGCGGATGCTCCCTTCCAGGACGTAGGCGGCGTTGAGCTGCTGCCCGACCTCCGGCGCGGTGATCGGCCGGTCGCGGAACCCGAGAACCTCCGAGCGCGGGAAGATCCTGATCTGACCGATCTTGGAGAGCTCGGTGATGATGTCCTCGGTCATGCCGTCGCGAAAGTACTCGTCGTCCTTGGCGCCGCTCAGGTTCTCGAAGTAGAGAACGGCGACCGATTTCTTCTCGGCCTTGGCTCCGCGGCACCGGGCGCGGATCCCTCCGAGCGGGAGGCAGCCGGCCGGTCCCGGAGCCCAGATCCCGCCGCAGTCGCTTGAGATCGGTCTTGAGTTCGGTGGCCGTCTGGTAGCGCAGATCCGGGTCCTTCTCGAGGGCCTTCCCGATGATCCGCTCCAGCTCCGGCGGCACCTCGCCGTTGAGCCGCGCAGCGGGACGCGGCGTGCCGTTCAGGATCGCATCGAAGACGATGGCCGACGTGCTCCCGCCGAAGGCGGTGACGCCGGTAGCCATCTCGTACAGCACCGCCCCGAACGAAAAGAGATCGCTGCGTTGGTCGAGTGCTTCTCCACGGGCCTGCTCCGGCGACATGTACGCGGCGGTGCCGACCGTGGAGCCGGCCATCGTCAGGTCCCGGGCCCCCGCCGCGGTCTCCATGCCGGATTGAACGCCGTCCCCAACGTTCGGAGTCGGTCGGCTTGGCGAGACCGAAGTCGAGGACCTTGGCCTTGCTCGACGCGGTCACGAAGATGTTGGCCGGCTTGATGTCGCGATGGATGATGCCCTTGGCGTGGGCGGCTTCCAGCGCCTCGCCGACTTGAATGCCCAGGTCCAAGATGAGATCGATCTTGAGCGGCTTGCCCTCGATGCGCTGCGCCAGCGTCTGCCCCTCCATCAACTCCATCACGATGAAAGGCTCTCCCTCGTGCTCCCCGATCTCATGAATGGTGCAGATGTGCGGATGGTTGAGTGCCGCAGCCGAGCGGGCTTCGCGGAGGAACCGATCCAGAGAGGGCTTGTCCCGGGTGGCCTCCTGGGGGAGGAACTTGAGGGCGACCGAGCGGTCCAGGACCGTATCCTCCGCTCGGTAGACGACCCCCATCCCCCCGCTGCCAAGCCTGTCCACGACGCGATAATGAGAGACGTTCTTGCCGATCAATCGGACCTCCGGGAGGGAAGACTACGGACGAGCAGCATATACCCGACAAGATTAGTCCGCAATTAGAATACGGCGGGGGGGGCCGAAAACAGCTTGGAAAAGTCCTAGAACCCCGCTTCGCGCGGCGCGCGGGGACAGGGAATCACGTCGCGGATGTTCTGCATGCCGGTGAGGTACTGGACCGCCCGCTCGAAGCCGAGTCCGAACCCGCAGTGCGGCGCCGAGCCGTAGCGGCGCAGGTCGAGATACCACTGCATCCCGTCCGTGGGGATGTTCATCGTGCGCATGCGCGCTTCGAGCCGGTCGAGCCGCTCCTCGCGCTGGCTCCCGCCGATGATCTCGCCGATGCGCGGCACGAGCACGTCCATCGCCGCCACCGTCTTCCCGTCGTCGTTCATGCGCATGTAGAAGGCCTTGATCGCTTCCGGGTAGTCGGTGACGATGACCGGCCCCTTGAAGACCTGGTCGGTGAGGAACCGCTCGTGTTCGCTCTGCAAGTCCTTCCCCCATCCGACCGGGAACTCGAACTTGCGGCCGCCCTTCATCGCGTTCTCGAGTTCCGCGACGGCCTCCGTGTAGGTGCATCGCGCGAACTTCGTATCGGCGAGGCGCGCGATCTCGTCGATCGGCATCGCCGTTTCCTTGTATTGCTTCGCGAAGAACGCCAGCTCGTCCGGGCAGCGCTCCACCACCGTGCGGCAGAGGTGACGGATGAAGTCCTCGGCCAGCGTCATGTCGTCGCCGAGATCGGCGAACGCCATCTCCGGCTCGATCATCCAGAACTCGGAGAGGTGGCGTGCGGTGTTGGAGTTCTCGGCGCGGAAGGTGGGGCCGAAGGTGTAGACGTCGCCGAGCGCCATCGCCATGAACTCGGCCTCGAGCTGGCCGCTCACGGTGAGGTACGCGCGACGCCCGAAGAAGTCCTGATCGAAGTCGATGGCGCCGTCTTCGCCGCGAGGCACCGCGTTCAGATCCAACGTGGTGACGTTGAAGAGCTGCCCCGCCCCTTCGCTGTCGCTGGTGGTGATGAGCGGCGTGTGGGCCCACACGAAGCCGCGGCTCTGAAAGAACTCGTGGACGGCGAAGGCCAATGCGTTGCGCACGCGGAACACCGCACCCAGCGTGTTCGTGCGCGGCCGCAGGTGCCCGATCTCGCGCAAGAACTCGAGCGTGTGCCCCTTCTTCTGCAGCGGGTAGGTCTGGGGATCGGCCTCGCCGAAGATCTCCAAATCGGAGACCGCCACTTCCCACTTTTGACCCGCGGCGGGCGACTCGCGCAGGGTTCCGCGGGCGAGGAGCGCCGCGCCCGTGCCCACGCGTGACAGGAGCGCCGACGCCGGTGAACCGGACGGGATCACAAGCTGCAGGTGCTCCTGCGTGGTTCCGTCGTTGACGGCGAGGAAGGCGATCTCCTTCGACTCGCGTTTCGTGCGGACCCATCCGCACACGGTCACCGCCTGTCCGGCCGCGCCCTGCGCCAACAACGTCTTGATCCTGTCCCGCTGCATCCTGACTCCCTTGCTTCACTGTGGGCCGCCCCGAGGGCGCTCTTGCCGCGCCGGTGGGCTCGACCGGTCATCACCGAGCACGCAACTCTAACCGCGATGGCGTGTCGGGGCAACGCCGGCAGGCAGCGGGTTGCCTTGCCGGTGCGGGGCGCGTATCTTGCGCCCACCCTCGTGCGTAGACCGGGCTTGCCAACGTTCTCGAACCTGGAGCGCCGCATGAAACCCAGCTTGCTCATCTTGGCCGTTCTCGCCCTCTGCGTTGTCGCCGATCCGGCCGCCGCCCAGACCTCGGTGGGCTTCACCAATCCCGAGGACGTATCGACGCTCCTCGACTACCGCCTCCCGGACTGGGGATACCGGACTGTCACGCTCGGGCTCGGATCGGGGGGGCTGGGTTCGAACCGGTACGGGTCCATGAGCTACTCCGACAACAGCCGGACCGTCGCGAATGCCCAGCAGGGGCTCTACGTGACGTGGCACCGCGAGAGCGAACCAAGGAACTGGTCGGTTTCGGCGGGCGAGGAGGGGGATTGGTCCTGGCAGCGGGTGGGCACGACAGCCGGCCGGGGTTATCAGTCCACCTTCACGGAAGAACTCGACCTGTCCGGCTCGATCCGTGACTACGCCCGAGGTGACACCTACCTGCTGGGAAGCGCGGACATCAGGGGCCGCTACCAGGAGGACCGCTCCCACCAGGGTAGTGGCGGGAGCGTGTACCTGCAGCGCAGTCTCTCGACCTCGGTCGGTATGGGCGCCGGGTATGGAAGAGTCCGCGACGTGACCCCGCTCCTTCAGGCACAGCGCCTGAGCGAGCGCTTGCGGGCGCTGGGACGGGAGCCGCTTTCCCGCGAGGATGTCCTTCGCCTCGCCGGTGTCTTCGCCCGCATTGGGGGCTACCAGCGGGTCTTCGACCGGCCCGACCGGCAGCTCTGGCGGGACGTGCTGGAGCCGCTCCTGGGCCGGGGCGAACCGCTCTCTCCCTACGAGGTCCTCTACCTGCGCGATGTGCTCCAGGAAAACCTAGGGTCGCGTGAGGAGGGGGCGCGCGTGGAGTTGAGCGCCCGCGCCAGCCGCAGCTCGACCGGCGGCAACGAGCGCGAATGGAGCACGAACCTGGGTCCGGCGATCGATGCCCGATGGATCCACAACCTGAGCCTCGACCGCCAGCTCGCGCTCGCGTTCAGCGGCTCGTACTCGTGGTGGGATTATTCGAACCCCGCGCAGGGCAAGCACGAGCTGGGACTCGGAAGTCTCTCCACCCAGCACCTTTGGGTCGTGGCCGATCGCGCGATCTGGACAACCTTCCTCACCGGCTCCTTCAGGTACTCCGAGGTCCCCGAGAGCGACTTCATCTCGCGCGAGCGGTTGCTCGGCCTTCAATCCACGTACCGGTTCTACATCGAGGATCGCGTGAGCCTCTCGCCCACCGTCAGGGTCCAATGGCAGCGTACTGGGACCGGGGATCGTAGGCACGACGAGTACTGGAACTGGCAGTTGAACCTCGGCCTGAACTACGACCTGGAGAACGCGCTCTTCTGAACCGGGGTGCCAGCTCGACTTGTGAATAGCGGCGCCGGACGGGACCGCGACCAACGCGCCGAAGCGGCCTACCGCTCCCTGCGCCGCCCCGCCATGTCCATCGCCACCGCGGCGATGAGGATCGTCCCCTTGAGGATCGGCTGCCAGAACGACTCGGTGTTGAGGAGGCTCATGCCGTTGTCGAGCGACGCCATGACCAGCGCGCCGAGCAAGGCACCCCACACCGTCCCCTGGCCGCCCATGAGCGAGGTGCCGCCGATGACCGCCGCGGCGATCGCGTCCAGCTCCATCATGCGCCCGGCGTCCACCGTGGCGGCGCCGACGCGCGCGGTGAGCACGACGCCGGCCATGCCGCACAGAAGTCCCATCAGGCTGAACACGCCGACGATGCGCCGCCCGATCGGGATGCCCGCGTAGAACGCCGCGTCTCGGTTCCCGCCGATCGCATACAGGTGTCTTCCGAACGGCGTGCGCCCGGCGACCAAGGCCAAGAGCAGCGCGATCACGAGCACGAGCAATACCGGAAACGGAATGCCCTCATAGGCGTTCATCACCGCGGCGGCGACCAGCGCAACCGCCGCCAGCACGATGTCGCGCACGCGGGTGAGCCCCGCCGAGCGCGCGGCGTGAACGAGCAAGAGCGCCGCCACCACCAGCGCGGCCGTCCACCCGAGCCACGCGGGCAAATACGTCTGCGCGATGCGCAGGTAGCCGCGGCTGGGCGCGGTGGACACTCCTCCGGTCACGCCCAGGAGCGCCCCTTGAAAGATGAGCATGCCGCCCAGCGTCACGATGAAGGGAGGTATGCGGAACCGCGCGACGAGGCCTCCCTGCACAGCGCCGAACGCCGCCCCCGCCGCGAGCGCCAGCGCCACCGCGGCCGGCAGCGGCCAGCCCAGCTTCATCAGCGCCAACGTGGAAAGTCCGCCGAGCAGACCCGACATCGCGCCGACCGAGAGATCGATCTGACCGGCGACGATCACCAGCACCATCCCGACGGCGAGGATCGCGGTCACCGACATCTGTCGCGCCAGGAGCGAGAGATTGCGCGGCAGGAAGAAGGTGCCGTCGGTGAGGAGGCCGAACACGATCCAGATGAGGGCAAGCGCGCCCACCATGGTCAGCGCGCGCCAGTTCAAGCGTGCCGCAAGCGCGGGGCGGGGTCCGCTCACGCCGCGCTCACCCTGCGTGCGCGCCGCGCTCATGTTCCACCCCCCAACGCGGCCGCGGCCATCACGCGCTCCGGCGTCGCCTCGTCGCAGGGCCACGCCGCGGTGCGGTGTCCCTGGCGCAACACGATCACGCGATGGCAGAGTCCGAGCACCTCGGGGAGATCCGACGATGCGAGAAGCACTCCCATTCCCTGCTCCACCAGCACGCGGATCAGCTCGTAGATCTCGGCGCGCGCGCCGACGTCGATGCCTCGTGTCGGCTCATCCAGCAGAAGAAGGCGCGGTCGCGCGAGGAGCCACCTGCCGAGGATCACCTTCTGCTGGTTGCCCCCGGAGAGCTGGGTGACGGGCACGTCGAGGCCCGCAGTCTTGAGCCGCAGGGCGGCGATCTGCTCGCGCACCGCCGTCTCCGTCGCGCTGCGGTTGAGCCAACCGGCGGAAGCGAAGCGCCGCAGCGTGGCCAGCGTCATGTTGTCCAGAACGGAGCCGGTGGGCACGAGGCCGTAGCGTTTGCGATCCTCGCTCACGAGCGCGAGCCCGGCGGCGATGGCCTCGGCGGGCGACGTGAAAGGACCGCGCGGCGATGCCGCATCTCCCACGGTCAAGCGCCCACGGACCTCGCTACGCGCCGCGCCGAACAGCGACGACAACAACGCCGTGCGCCCCGCGCCCATGAGCCCGGCCACACCGACGATTTCACCGGCGCGGACTTCGAGGTCGACGCCGTCCAGCGCGGTGCGCCCGGGGTTGAGTGGATCGTCCACGGTCCACCCCTCGACCTTGAGCAGCCGCGCGCCCGGTCGATGCGGCGGCCGTGGATAGAAATCGCGCACCTCGCGGCCCACCATCCAGGAGATGATCTGTTCGCGGGTCAGCTCGTCCACTCGTCCCGATTGCACGGTGCGCCCATCGCGAAGCACGGTGATGCGATCGGCCAGACCGAAGACTTCATCAAGCCGGTGGCTGATATAGATGGCCGACACACCGCGATCGCGCAGATCGAGCAAGAGAGCGCGCAGCCGGGCAACATCCCCCGAGGTCAGCGCGGCGGTCGGCTCGTCGAGGATGAGGATCGAGGCGTTCTTCTCGAGTGCCCGCGCGATCTCGACCAATTGCTGCCGCCCGATGCCGAGTTCATGCACGGGGCGGCTCGCGTCGATATCGAGTCCGACCCGCTCCAGGGCGCGCCGCGCGGTCTCGCGCACCGTGCTCCGATCGATCCAGCCGAAACGACTCGGTTCGCGCCCCAACACCAGGTTCTCCGCCGCCGAGAGATCCGGCACGAGCGCCAGCTCCTGCGCGATGAGAGCGATCCCCGCGGCCTCGGCGGCGCGCACGCCGGTGAACTTGCACGGGCCGACCATCCAGACGGATCTCCCCGCCATAGGTGCCGGCGGGATGCACGCCGGAGAGAATCTTGATGAGCGTGCTCTTCCCGGCGCCGTTCTCGCCGCACAGCGCGTGGATCTCGCCGGCGCGCAGGTCGAAGGAGACGCCGTCCAGCGCGCGCACGCCGGGGAAGTCCTTGGTGATGGCGCGCAATTCCAGCCTGGGCGCGGTCGCCGGCGGCACCGCGGCACCAGCGCCGGCAGAACGCATCACTCCGGCACGGGGGGCCATTGATCCTTCGGCACGTCCTTGTAGACGTCCTTCACCCTGTGGAAGCCGTCCGCGATCACCGTCGTCGCCATGTTGTCCCTGTCGACCGCGATCGGCTCGATGAGCAGACTCGGCACCTGCTTGAACCCGTTGTCGAGCGCGCCGGTGGCGTCCGGCACCGGTTGCTTCTTGGCAAGGAGGATCGCGACCTCGGCGCCCCGCGCGGCCAGCCGCTTGATCGGCTTGTATACCGTCATGCTCTGGATGCCGCCGACAATGCGCTGGCACGCCGAGAGCTCGGCGTCCTGGCCCGTCACCACCACCGAGCCAGCCAGCTTCTGCTCGCCCAGCGCCTGCAGCGCGCCGCCGGCCAGCGCATCGTTGGAGACGACCACCGCGTCCACCTTGTTGTTGTTGCGGGTGAGCGCGTTCTCCATGATCTTGAGCGCCTCGGAGGCGAGCCAGTCATTGGCCCATTGATCCACGACGATCGTGATCTCGCCTCGGTCGACGTAGGGCTGGAGCACACTCAACTGGCCGTCACGATACATGTGCGCGTTGTTGTCGGTGGGCGCTCCGGCGATGAGCACGTAGTTGCCGGCTGGCTTCCGCTCCACTGCGTAACCGGCCTGAAGTTGACCGACCTTGAAGTTGTCGAAGGAAATGTAGAGGTCGACGTCGCTGTTGCGGATAAGCCGATCGTACGCGATGACCGGAACGCCCGCCTTGTGAGCGGCCGCGACGATGGTCGCGCTGGTCTCGCTGTTGTGCGGCGCCACGACCAGCACGTCCACGCCCTGGGTGAGCAGGTTCTCCGCCTGGGAGTTCTGGAGGGCGTCGTTGTTGTTGGCGGCCTGGACCAGAACCTTGGCGCCCAGTTCCTCGGCGCGCCGCACGAACTCGTCGCGATCCCGCTGCCAGCGCTCTTCGCGCAGCGTATCCAGCGACAAGCCGATGACGATCTGCTTGTCGACCTTGTCGGACTTGGGTGCGCATCCCGCGCCGAGGACGAGAAGAACGAGAAGAAGGGCCGTGACGGGTCGGCTCATGGTGCACCTCCGGTGACGAATCGACTTGGCGGGCGAGCCTACGCGGGGGGTGGCGGAGCGTCAACTGGCGCGATAGATTGGCACGGTCGGGAATGGCTCAAACGCGGAGATGCCCACCTTGAACCGTCGGCTCGCGCTCTCGATCTTGGCTGCCTTCGCCGTCCTGGCCGCACCGTCGGCCACGGCGGCGGGTGACCCCGTCGACAGCGTCGACCCCAGGATCGGCACCGGCGGCCACGGGCACACGTTTCCCGGACCCACGCTCCCGTTCGGCATGGTGCAGCTCTCCCCCGATACCCGACTCACCGGTTGGGACGGATGCTCCGGCTACCACGACAGCGATCGCCGCGTGTTCGGGTTCTCCCACACCCATTTGAGCGGTACCGGGGTGAGCGACTACGGCGACATCCTGTTCCTGCCCGCCACCGGGAAGATTCGTTGGGTCTCGGGCTACGCGCCCGAGGACAGCGCGCACGGTTATGGATCTCGGTTTCGCAAGGACACCGAGCGCGCCTCGGCGGGCTACTACGCGGTCCGCCTCGACGATTACGGGGTGACCGCCGAACTCACGGCCACTTTGCGCGCGGGCATGCATCGCTACACCTTCGAGCGGAGCGGCCCCGCGCATATTCTCCTGGACCTGAGCCATCGCGACGAGGTGATCACGTCGAGCCTGCGCGTCGTGGGGCCGCAGGAGATCGAGGGCTTCCGCCGCTCGCGCGCCTGGGCGCAGAACCAGAGGGTCTACTTCGTGGCGCGGTTCTCGCGACCGGTGGACGCCTTGATCGCCGTGGACGACCAGCCTCGCGAGGGCCTCACCTTCGCAGAGGGTACGAACGTGAAGGCCGCGCTGCGGTTCACAGCCAAGCGCGGCGAGGCGGTGCTGGTGAAGGTGGGGATCAGCGCCGTCGACATCGAAGGCGCCCGCCGCAACCTGGACGCCGAGATCCCCGGATGGGGATTCGAGGGCGTGCACCAGGCTGCCCGGAGCGCATGGGACGAAGCGCTCGGCCGCGTCACGGTCCGAGGCGGCACGTCGGAGCAGGAAACGGTCTTCTATACCGCGCTCTACCACACGCTCCTCCAGCCCAACACATGGAGCGACGTGGACGGCCGCTATCGAGGGCGGGACGACGCGGTCCACACGGCGCCGGGTCGGACTCAGTACACGGTCTTCTCTCTGTGGGACACGTTTCGCGCCGCACATCCCCTCTACACGATCCTGGAGCCGGGGCGTACGACGGACTTCATCGAGACGTTTCTCGCGCAGCACCGCGAGGGGGGACTCCTGCCCGTCTGGGAGCTGGCCGCGAACGAGACCGACTGCATGATCGGCTACCACGCGGTATCGGTGATCGCGGATGCGTACGCCAAGGGAATTCGCGGGTTCGACGTCGAGGCGGCCTTCGCGGCCATGCGCGCGAGCGCGGAGCATCCCGGGCGGGGACTCGCCGCCTACCGCGCGTACGGCTACATCCCGGGGGACAAGGAAAGCGAGAGCGTTTCCAAGACGCTGGAGTACGCGTACGACGATTGGTGCATCGCGCGAATGGCCGAGGCGTTGGGCCATGAAGCCCAACGCGCGGAATACGACCGGCGAGCTACGAGCTGGCGGAACCTGCTCGACCCCGCCACCGGCTTCATGCGACCGAAGCGCAACGCGGCGTGGCTCGCGCCGTTCCGCCCCACCGAGGTCGACTTCAACTTCACCGAGGCCAATAGCTGGCAGTACACGTTCTTCGTGCCGCACGACATCTCGGGGGAGATGGAGGCGACTGGGCGGACCGGCGGCTTACGCGACCAAGCTCGACTCGCTCTTCACCGCCTCGCCGCAGACTACCGGCCGCGAGCAATCCGACATCACAGGTCTCATCGGCCAGTACGCCCACGGCAACGAGCCCAGCCATCACATGGCATACCTCTACGCCTACGCCGGCCAACCCTGGAAGACGCAGCAGCGCGTCCGTCAGATCATGGATACGATGTACGCCGCGCGTCCCGACGGCCTGATCGGTAACGAGGACTGCGGGCAGATGAGCGCGTGGTACGTGCTGAGCGCTCTGGGTTTCTACAGCGTTTGTCCTGGGCGGTCGGAGTATGCGATCGGCACGCCGCTCTTCCCCGGGGCCGCCGTTCGACTGCCGAGCGGCGGCACATTCACGATCGAAGCGCGCGGAGCGGGGCCGGAGCGCCCATACATTCAGTCTGCGACCCTGGACGGCGAGCCGTTCGAGCGCGCATGGCTCACCCACGACGAGATTCTCCGAGGCGGACGCCTCGTGTTCGAGATGGGCGCGACGCCGAATCCCGCGTGGGGAGCCGGACCGGGGAAGACCCCGGTTTCTTCCATGCCGGGGCCCAATCCGCCGCCCGTCCCCTACGTGGCAACAGGCGAGACGCCGTTCCGCGAGAGCACGCGCGTCGCGCTTGCCTCGCCGGCGGCGGATGCCGTGATCCGCTACACGCTCGACGGCTCGGAGCCGACGCACGCGTCGCCCGTCTACAAGAAGCCGATCGAGCTGACCGCCACGACGACGATTCGTTTCCAGAGCGATACCGGCCGCGAAAATCCCGCTCCCGCCCAGGAAGCGACCTTCCATCGCATTCCCGGCCGCTGGCGCGTGCTGAGCCTCTCCCCCACGCACCACCAGTACACCGCCAACGGCCCCGACGCACTCATCGACGGCATCCGCGGCGGCGAGGATTGGCGCCTCGGCGGGTGGCTCGGCTTCTACGGAGCCGACATGGAAGCCGTCATCGATCTCGGCGAGACGCTGGACATCCATCGGCTCGCGGTGAGCTTCCTGCAGGATCAGAACTCCTGGATCTTCATGCCGCGTCTCCGTATCGTTCGAGGTGTCGATGGACGGCGCGGTGTGGGAGCCCGCCGGGAGCGCGGTCAACGATGTCGATGAGCGCACCGAGGGCGTCGTGCTCAAGGAATTCGGCGTCTCCGTGGAGGCGCGTCCCGCCCGCTACGTGAGGATCCGCGCGACAGCGCCTGGCATGTGTCCGCCCTGGCACAAGGGAACGGGCAATCTCTCCTTCATCTTCGCCGACGAGTTCCTACTCGAGGTCGAGCCGAAATGAAGGGCTTCACCAAGCCGCTGTCGGTTCTCCGACGGCACTGGCGTCCCGCGATGCGCCTTCGCGGGAAGTTCCAGCCGACCGAGGAAGCGTTCCACCTGGTGCTGGCCGGCGTGGTCGGGGTCATCGGCGGCCTCGCGAACCTCGCGTACTACCATGCCATGGAATCCACGAAGACGCTCTTTCTCCACTACAGGGGCGATCCGGTGGAAGTCGCGGAGTTCCTGAGCCCCTGGCTTCGGGTCCTCATACCGACGGTCGGCGGCTTGGTCGCCGGCCTCGTGCTGCATTGGGGATTGCGACTGGTGGGACCTCAGGGGTCGACGAACCTGCTCGAAGTCGTCGTGGCGGGCGACGGGCGGCTCCCCTTCCGAAGCGGGCTCGTCAAGACGCTCTCTTCGCTGGTCAGCATCGGCAGCGGCGCGTCCATCGGTCGGGAAGGCGGCATCGTGCAGCTCTCGGCCACGCTCGCCTCCAAGGGTGGGCAGGTTCTCGGCTACCAGCCCTACCGGCTCCGATTGCTGGTCGGCTGCGGAGCGGCGGCGGGAATCGCCGCGGCCTACAACGCCCCGATTTCGGGGGCGGTTTTCGCGGCGACCATCGTGCTCGGCAATTTCTCCATGCCCTCCTTCGCTCCCCTGGTCTTCGCGTCGGTGATGTCCTCGGTCGTCTCCCGCAGCTTCTTCGGCATCGCGCCGTGGTACGTGGTACCGGATTTCGACATCACGCGGCTGGAGCAATTGCCGTGGTTCATCCTGCTTGGACTCCTGGCCGGGTGGTTCGGCGCGTTCTTCCTGAAGCTCCTGCGGTGGAGCGAGGAGAGTTTCCGGCGCCTGCCGGCCCCCATCTACGTTCGTCTCATGATCGCGGGGTTGGTGGTCGGGGTCATCGCCATCGAGTATCCCGGCGTTTGGGGCAACGGATACGTCATCACCAACCGGCTCCTGCGGGAGCAATTCGCCCCCGATCAGATTCCCTTGCTGCTCGTCACCGGCTTGATCGCCGCCAAACTGTTGGCCACATCGATCGCGGTCGGAGCCGGAACGGTAGGCGGCGTGTTCACTCCGACCCTCTTTCTTGGGGCAGGGTTGGGCACCGCGTTCGCGCTGACCGTGCACCGGTTGGGACAGGCGACGGGAGTCCCCTCGGCGGCCTTCGCCCTGGTCGGTATGGGAAGCATGCTCGCCGCCACCACCCACTCCCCGCTGCTGGCGATGATCATGATCTTCGAGATCTCTCTCAATTACTCGCTGATGCCGCCGCTCATGCTCGGGTGTGCGGTCTCCGTCCTCCTCTCCCGACGGCTGCACGCGGCGTCCGTCTACACCGAACCCCTGCGGTATCAGGGGTCTGACCTTCGAGCGGGATACGGCGGGACCCGAGGACGTCACGGCGCAGACCATAGGTGAGCTGATGCGGTCGCCGATCGCCCCTCTCTCGGAGAGGACGCCGCTAACCGAGATCGCTCACCGGTTCCTCGCCAGCGCCAACAACTATCTGCCGGTCGTCGACGACGAGCATCGGCTGGTCGGCGTGGTGGCGCTGCAGGACATGAAGGAGTACTTGAGGGGACATCAGGAGATGGCCGTCATCGCCCACGACCTCATGCGGACCTCGCCCCCCTGTGTCACGCCGGATCAAACGCTCATCGAGGCCCTGCCTGCGGTGGTGGCCAGCGAACAGCGGAACATCCCCGTTGTGAGCAGCCTGCACGAGAAGCGCCTGGTGGGATCGGTGAAGCGCGCCGAGGTGCTCGGGCTGCTTTCCGAGACGATCGCTCCTAACCGTGAGTCCGGACGGATCCCGCAGACCGAGTTGAGCTTTCCCACCGCGGGCGTGGACCGACTCCGAGGCTCTTGACTCCCGCTCTCGCGACGTGGTTCCTTCCTTACCGTAAGTTGCGACATCGCGCTCCAGGCCGCCCGTCACCTGCCCGAACTTCAGGAGACCCGCCATGAGTCGATCCTCCCCAGTGCGTTCCCTCGTCTCGGTTGCCGGCATCGCCGTGCTGCTCACCGTCATCTTCTCCGTGGCGGCGGTCGCCGCCCCCAAAGGCGGGGGCACGGCCGCCCCCGCGGGCCCCAGCCTGCCCATCGAAGAGTACGTCCTCTCCAACGGGATGAAACTCGTGCTCATCCCCCAGCACCTGAGCCCGACGGTCTGCGGCGCCTGGGTGGCCCACGTCGGCTCCGTCAACGAGCGCCCCGGGATCACCGGGATCTCGCACCTCTTCGAGCACATGATGTTCAAGGGAACCCACGTGATCGGCACCCGCGACTACGCCAAGGACGTGCAGCTCATCGAGGAGCAGGAGCGCGATCCGGGACGAGATGCGCGCCGAGCTGAGCGCGATGCGCGCGGCGCAGCGCCGGGGAGACATCGAGGACATGACCCGGCCGGAGGCGAAGACGCCGCGCTACCTCCAGCTGGAGGCGCAGTTCGATTCCCTGGTGACCGCCCAGCGCGCCAACATGGTCAAGAACGAGTTCGATCTCATCCTCCAGCAGAACGGCGCCACCTTCATCAACGCCTTCACCAGCGAGGACATGACGGTCTACTTCGAGACCGTGCCCGCCAACAAGCTCGAGCTCTGGTTCTGGATGGAATCCGACCGGCTGCAGAACCGCGTCTTCCGCGAGTTCTACTCCGAGCGCGACGTGGTCTACGAGGAGCGGCGCCGCTCGGTGGAGTCCACGCCGACCGGACCGTTCGAGGTCTCCTTCGACGCCATGTTCTGGGACTCGAGCCCCTATCTGTGGCCGGTGATCGGCTGGCCGAGCGACATCGCCAACATCACCAAGGCGCAGGCCGACGAGTACTACTCGCTCTACTACGCGCCGCAGAACCTGACCGCGATCCTGGTCGGCGACTTCGACCCGAAGCAGACGTTGGCCATGGCCGAGAAGTACCTCGGCGCGATCCCGCGCGGGCCGAAGCCGGCGCCGGAGATGATCACCTCCGAGATCCCCGCCACCGCCGAGAAGCGTTTCTACGCGGAGGCCGAGACCAACCCGGCGGTGTGGGTGCGCTGGCACGCGGCTGCGTACGTGCATCGGGACGTGCCGGCGCTGAACGTCCTCGAGGGTCTCCTGAACGGGCCCACAGGCCGGCTGCAGAAGAGCCTGGTCCTGGATCGGGGAATCGCCACCGAGGCCCGCGCCTCGCAACGATCCCGCGCAAGTACGAGGGGCATGTTCGAGATCGACGGCCGAGTGCAAGGAAGGCCACACCCCGGAAGAGGTGGAGACGGCGATCCACGCCGAGATCGAGAAGCTCCAGAAGGAGCCGGTGACCGCCGACGAGCTGCAGAAGGTGAAGAACCGCTACCTCGCCTCGAGCTATCGCGAGATCAGCTCCAACATGCAGCTTCTCTTCCGGTACGCGGTGGCGGAGGGCACGGGCTCCTGGAAGGACGCCGACCGCATCGACGCGGCGGTGCAGACGGTGACCGCGGCCGACGTGCAGCGCGTGGCTCAGACCTACTTCCGCAAGGAGAATCGCGCGGTGGCGGTGTGGACGCGCAAGGGAGGGACCGAACCCGAGGACCCGGCGCTGGCCGCGCTTCCCGCCGACGCCAAGCAGATGGTCAAGGCGACGGTGAGCCGCATTGACGCGAGCCACCGATCCGGCCCAGGTGCAGAAGATCCTCGAGCGGATCGAGCAGATGGGGGGGCAGATGCCTCCGGAAATGAAGCCCGCTCTCGACTACATCCGCGCGAAGGCCCAGGCGCGCATCACCCAGCTGCAGAGCAGCAAGTGAGCGGAGGAACGACGATGAACCGCATCCATCTCCTGGCGAGCCGTGCTGCTCGCTGTTGATGGCGACCGCGCGTCCGGCGGCGGCCTCCGATATCCCCGACCGTCCGGAGAAGATCCAGTTTCCGCCGCTGCAGTTCACCCCACCCGACGCGGCTCAGTACCGAGTCGACGCTCGGAAACGGCATTCCGGCCTATCTCGTTCCGGACCGCACGCTGCCGCTGGTCACGGTCAGCGTGATCATGCGCGTCGGCCCCGATCTCGATCCCGCGGGCAAAGAGGGGCTGGCGAGCACGACCCTGTCACCTGCTCACCCGCAGCGGCACTCAGCTCATGACCGCGGAGCAGCTCGAAGAGCGGCTGTCGTTTCTCGGCGCCCAGCTCCAATCCGGCATGGGGAGCGGCCGCGGCATGTTCGGGATGGGCGGAGTGCCGGTCTCCGGCACCGAGTCCTATGTCACGCTGAACCTTCTGGCCAAGGACATCGACGAGGGGCTCGGGCTCCTGACCGATTGCCTCAAGGGGTGCGCGTTCCAGGCGGACCGGCTCGATCTGCGCCGGGAGCAGGAACTCCAGGACATGAAGCGGCGCAACGACGAGAGCGCCGGCATCGAGAGCTACGAGTGGGGCTACCTCATGCGCGGTGAGGATCACTGGTCGAACCGGTATCCGACCGAGGCCTCCATGAACTCCATCACGCGCGAGGACATGGTCTCTTTCCAACGGCGCACTATGGGACCGAAGAACTTCGTGTTGTCGGTGTCCGGCGACTTCGACAAGAAGGCCATGGTGAAGAAGCTCGAGAAGGCCTTCGCCGGCTGGCCCACGCCCGGCGAGAACCCCGGAGCTCCGGCAGCGCCCGCCGAGCCCTCGAAGGCGGGCTGGTTCATCGCCGACAAGGACGTGAACCAGACGCGAGTCTCCATCGGGCTCGTCGCCGTCGATCGCTACGATCCCGACTTTCCCGCGGCCATGGTCATGAACTACGTCCTCGGCGGCGGCGGCTTCACCTCGCGTCTGGTCAATCGCATCCGCTCCGACGAAGGGCTGGCCTACTCGGTCAACTCGCGCCTCGAGGGCGGGTTCTACTATCCCGGACCCGTGGCGGCTGGTCTTCCAGACCAAGGCCCGTTCGACCGCCTACGCGACCCAGATCGCGCTCGAGGAGATCAACCGCATCCGCGACGAGTCGATCTCCGACGAAGATCTCGCCACGGCCAAGAACTCGTTCATCGAGGGCTTCCCCGCCCGATTCCCGAATGCGGCGGCGATCTCCGGCGCGCTGGCGGCGGAGGAGTTGACGGGGCGCTACCGGAAGGATCCCAACTACTTCGCCGAGTACACGAGCCGGCTGAGCGCGGTCACCGTGGAGGACGTGCAGCGGGTGGCGCGCCGGCTGCTGGATCCTGAGAAGATGACGTTCCTCATGGTGGGGAGCGCCGCCGAGATGGTGCAGCCCGACGGCAAGCACGACGTGACCCTGCACGCAGCTCGCGGGCGGCGAGCCGAAGAGGATCCCTCTGCGCGATCCGATGACGATGCAGCCGCTTCCCTAGCGGCCCCGGTCTCCGGGCGTGCAAGGGTCTTCCAGTCCGGCTCAACGAATCAGGGGGCTCCCGCGTTCTACGGGAGCCCCCGATCTTGACCCTTCAACCCGGAGCCAGACATGAAATCGAAACCGGCGTCCTTCCGCAGCGCCATCGCGTCCCTGGCCGTTCTGTCCCTCGCGGGCACCGCATTCGCCGGCGCCCCTTCGATCCGGCCGGGCATGCCCCCCGAGGTCCGTTCCCTGCGCGAGACGATTCTCCCCAAGGAATCCTACGAGGCGCTCGTCGAACAGTGGCGAGCCTACGTCAAGGACCACCCGCAGGAGGCGGTGGGATATGTCGAGCAGTACCGGGCCATGCGCTACGCGGGCGCCGGAACGCAGGAGGAGCGCGAAGCGCTGATCGGCAAAGCGATCGAAGTGAACCCCGACTGCCCCGAGGCGCTGGAGGCGATGGCGGGTTGGAAGCACGCCTTCACGCAGGCGCGCGACGAGGGACGCCGGTTCGGTCAGCGCGCCGTGGAGTTGGCGCCAAACTGGCCGGAGCCCCACTTCATCCTCTGCTCCTTCGCCATGATCGATGGCAAGCGGGACGAGGTTCGCGAACACCTGCGAGGCGCTCCTCGATAAGGGAGGCCTCTCGGCGCCCGTACTGGATTTCGGGTACAACCTCCTCATGAGCGCCGAGCCGAACGCCATTCTTCTCACCAACGGCGACAACGACACCTATCCCCTGCTTGCGCTCCAGGCCGTTCGCGGGGTGCGCACCGACGTCCTCGTCGTGAACCTGTCGCTTCTGAACGTCGAGGAGTACGCGGTGAACGTGTGGAAGGGAGCGGCCTTCGGTTCGCCGCCCTTCAGCGAGACGGCCGTGCGCGAGCGGAGCACCCAGTGGGCGGGCGGGAAGCTCGGCAAGGACCGCAGGATTTTCGCAGGTTCTCCTTCAGGATCTGGTCGACAGGGTGCGTGCCGGAACCTGGAAGGGGCCGGTGTACCTGGCGATCACCGTGTCCGAGAACTATCTGAAGTGCTGCGAGGGCGGTCTCGAGATCGAGGGCCTCCTCTGGCGGGTGAAGTCGGGCGGGAAGGACGCGGGCGCGCAGGACGATGCGGATTCCCACGCCATCGACGCCGCCAAGACGATCCGACTCTTCCGGGACGACTTTCGCCTCGACAGCGCGACCGATCTCGGCGTCCCCTGGGGGCCGACCTCCGCGGTGGGCATGCTCATGAGGAACTACCCCGCGGTGCTGCAATCGGCTGCGGGACCGCTCGCGAAACAGGGAGACATGGCGGGAGTGCGCTACGCTCTCGGTACGGCCATCCACATTCTCAACTTCCACGGCCAGACCGAGAAGGTGAAGGCAGTGGCCAAGTATTGGAAGGAACTGGACCCCGAATCCAAGGATGCGGATCGCTGGCAGTAGCGGCCGCAAACGATCAGCGTGGACGAGACGGACGACGATCTCCTGGTGATACGCAGCCGCGGGGGCGATCCCCGAGCGCTGGCCGAACTGTATCGCCGTCACGCTCCGGCCCTCCTCTCGTATCTCGAGCGGATGCTCCGGGAGCGCGCGGAGGCGGAGGACGTCCTGCACGAGACCTACCTGCGGATCTTGCAGGGACGTGGCCAGTACACCGGACGCGGGCGATTCCGCTCGTGGCTCTTCACCGTCGCCACCCGAATCGCATATGACCGTCGGCGCGCGCAGCGGCGGCATGACGAACTGTCGTCGGCCGTGCTGGATGCCACGCGGCGGCCGGCGGAAGAGCCCGAGACATGCCGTAGATCACAAGGATCTCCTCGAGGTCGTGGAGTCGGCGCTATCGGACCTGCCGCCGGCCTATGCGCAGGCGTTTTTTCTCAGGATTCACGAAGATCGTTCCTATCGCGAGATGTCGGCCATCTGCGGAGAGCCCGAAGGGACTCTACGCTCTCGTGTCCACCATGCCATGAAGCGTGTCCAGCGGATCGTGGGTGAGAGCGGCTTCACCCCGCTACGAGTTTGTCCGAGCAAGGAGAAACAGCCATGAGCGAACATCATGTTGTCGAAGACGTCCTGATCGCCTACGTGCTGGACGAACTCGATCCCGCGGGTCGTACAGAAGTGGAGTCTCACGCCGCGGCGTGCCCGGCGTGCGGCGAGACGATTCGCGCGATGGAGGGGGCGATCGCGCGCTTCCGCGAATCCGCGCTCCCCGACCCGCCGGCGCGGGTGCTGATGCAGCTCCTGGAGACGCAGGCCGGGAATCGCCGCCCGTCGCGGGTCAGACCCTGGTGGCGCTCCCCGATTCCCGCCGCCGCCGCCGTCTTCGTCCAGACCGCGATCTTCCTGACCGGATTCTGGGTCGGCCACCACAGTGCGCCACGTCACGCACGGTAGGGATCGACGGTGAGGGAATGCTGCGAGGAGATCGCTCTCCGCCAGCCCCCAGGTCGCCTTCCAGACCACCCCTCCGATGGATGTCTGGTTCACCTCCGGCGACACCGCGATCACCGCATGGTTACTTCCTCGAAACGACGTGGGGGACAGCCTGTAAGAAAGCGGCTTCGATCACCTGCCCGCCGGCGCGGCGCGCCGGGCCCTGGCGTCGGCTAATTCCGGGATATCGGGATCGGCGTCCTTCCAGATCGCGAGGAAGCGGTCGAATTGCTCGACCGCTTTCTTGTTCTCTCCCGCTTCCTGGTAGAGCACCCCGAGGCGATAGCGGTCCAGCGGACGGATCAACAGACGAGCGCGCTGGTTGGGATCGGGCGAGACCAGCCGTTCGTATTCCGCGATGGCGGCGTCCCGCTTCCCCTGCGCCAGGTAGGTGCGAGCAAGCCCATCGACGGGGTACGACACGTTGAACAGGGCCCCTCGCATCAGGTCGGTCATGAGGAACTCGGGTTCATTGCAGCGAACGAACACCGACGTGGCGTCCGCAAGCTTGCCTTCCGCCAGCAGCAACTCGCCTCGCATCGCGTCCAGGAACGCGACGGCCGTCTCGTGGTCGCCGGGAAGAACACGCGGCGTAGAACTGCTCCGCGCGCGCGAGCGCAACGCGGGCGGAATCCAGGTCCCCGGCGCGGAGCTCGACGAGAAGGCGGAAGTACTCCACCCGGATCCGGACACCGGGTTGCCGATCGGCGGCCACCGTCCGGCTGTAGGCGTCCAGATCGGCGCAACGCACGCGAGCGTCGGCGATGTCCCCGCGCGCGATCTCGACGATCCCGGCCCCCCACCCTGCGGAGGTCGCGATCCAGGGCATCCCCGACGCCTCGGACTGCCGGACCAATTCGTCGTAGGCGTCGAGGCTCTCCCGACGCCGGCCCTGCCAGAACATGTAGAACGCCTGCCACCACCGGGTGTTCACCATGTCGCGAGGATCCCCCGACAGCGCAAGCCGCCGGGACAGGACTTACGGCCGCCCCATCGTAGTCCTCGTCGCAGCGCCGCGAGATAGGCGAGCTTGACGTGCGAATTGAAATCGGGACGCACCGCCAACGCGCGCTCGAAGTTCGCGCGCGAGCGATCCAGATCTCCCATGTCGAAGCAGAGCTCACCCATGGAATCGAAGGGGTTGGCATCCCCGGGCGCGGCCGCCGCGTACCGGTTCAGGTACGCCTCCGCCTGCTCCATCTCCCCCAGCCGCGCGTGGGCGTAGGCCATGGTGTTGAGCACCGCGGCGAACTGCGGGTCCAACGCCAGGGCGGCCTCGTACTGGGGGATTTCCTCCCGGTACAGCCCCTGGCCTCTGAAGCAGAGGCCCAGCGCCTGGTGCGCCTCCTTTTCCCCGGGGTATCGACGAACCAGCTCGCGAAGGATGCGCTACCTGCTTGGCGGTGTCCTTCTCCACCGTGGCCGCGTAGGCGGCCTCGATGTAGAGGCGGTCCTTCTCCGCGGCCCGGGAGACCAGACGCATGGCGGTGCGGTAGGCGTCGTCACGCTCGCGCTCGCGCTGCAGGGCGGCGTACACTCGGCCGAGGTAGAGCCACGCCACCGCGAAGGTGGAATCCTGTTGAACGGACTGCCGGAGGACCTCGCGGGCCTCAGCGTGGTACGTCTTCCAGTAGGCCTCCTTGCCGCGCAGGAAGAGGTCGTAGGCGCCCATCGAGGCGGTGGTCACGCCCGCCACCGGGGCCTCGGTGGGGGCCGCCCGACGTTCGCTCAATCCCGGCCGCGTTGCAGATGTCGCGGCTCAAGCGGTCGATCTGCGACTCGAGGATGCTCTCGACCCCCTTGCCGCGTGCGCTCGCCCCGGCGAGGAGCTCCTTGGTGCCCACGTCGAGCACCTTGACGTCGGTGGCGAAGGTGTCGCCGGCCCGGGTGATGGTGCCCAGCACCACGGTCTGAATGCCGTCCATGCGGCAGAGCTCGAAGCCGGTATCCTTGTCGATCACTTCTATCGCCGGCCGCCCCGACTGGCGCAACAGATCCTGCATGCGTTCCCAGGTCGCCACGCGCAGGAACCGCGATCGCTCGAGGCTCGTGATGAGCAGGTTGGGGATCGCCGCCTGCAGGTAGTCGTAGGTGCTGTCGCCGGTCTGGTTCACGAAGCCGATCACCGCGATCGGCACCGGGCTCGCCAGCGCCTCCCGGTCGCAGAAGAGCGGGCGCGTCGCGAAAAGCGCCGCCGCCACGATCACCACCGCCATGGGAAGCGCGATCCTCGGCCACCGCCGTCCGCGTTGCGCTCCGGTGGCGCCGAGCGGCACCGTCGCCGCCACCCCGCTCTCGATCTGCCGCTTCACGCGGCGCAGGTCGGCCAGGAGCTCGTCCGCGTGCTGGTAGCGCTCGCGAGGGTCCTTGGCCAGCGCCTTCTCCAGGATACGGTCGATCTCGATCGGGATCCCCGCGCGCAAGCCGGTCACCGGAGGCGGCGGGTCGTTGAGCACCGCGCGCAGCACGGCCTGCTCGCCGTCGCCTCGGAAGGGCCGCCCGCCGGTGAGCATCTCGTGCAGCACGACCCCGAGCGCCCAGAGGTCACTGCGGCCATCCGCCGATTGCCCGCGCGCCTGCTCCGGCGACATGTAGGCGACCGTGCCCAACGTCGTCCCCGGTTGCGTGAGCTGCGTCAGCTCCGGGGACGCGGCGAGGCCGAAGTCCATGATCTTCGCCTGTCCGCGTGACGTCAGCAGGATGTTGGCGGGTTTGATGTCCCGATGGACGATGCCGCGGGCGTGGGCGGCTTCGAGGCCTTCGGCCACCTGGAGGGCGATGTCGAGCGCCGTCGCCAGCGGCAGTGGACCTTCCGCGATCCGCTCGCCGAGGCTCTGTCCCTCGACGAGAGCCATCACGATGAAGAGCTGCCCGTCCGCTTCCCCGATCTCGTGGATCGTGCCGATGTTGGGATGATCCAGAGCGGCGGCGGCCTGGGCCTCGTGAACAAAGCGGGCCCGGGCGGTCTCATCCACCAGGGCCCGAGTCGAGATGAACTTGAGCGCGACCGCGCGCTTGAGAGTCGTATCCTCGGCCCGATAGACAACGCCCATCCCCCCTTCGCCCAGCTTCTCCAGAATGCGGTAATGGGAGATCGTGCGGCCGATCATCGGGTTTCAATCCGGGGGGACGGCTTGCGCCGCCCCCCGGCCTCATTTCCCTAGAACACGAAATCCAGTCGCGCGGTGAAGCGACGAACTGATGGCGTCCCCCCGGATCTCGACGACGGAAGTTCCGACAGGGCTCACAACGGCATCCTTTACCATCCGGTACGAGTACTCGGCGTGAACGGCGACATTGTCCTCCAGGTAGTAGCGACCACCCACCGTGTAGCGGTTCACGTCGAACCCGTAGTCCTCGCACTGGTTGATCAAGTCCAGCCGCGCGAACCCCACCAGATTGACCATGGGTAGCACGCTCAGCTCGGCGAATCCGCCCGAGTAATCGACGTTCTCGTCGGCGCCCCAAAGCATCTTGTCGTCTGCCGCCCACAGATACTGCAGCGCCAGGTTGGCCATCGCGACGTTGAGGCTGGCGTCCACGCCGAGACCGGGAGAACTTCTCGCGTGTCGGTTCCGCTCATCGGTCGCGCACTCCCCAGGTACCCGATCACCCCCAACCGCTGCCCCACCGTCTGCCCCTCGCCGGGATTGATCACGTAGGCGGCCCGACCGTAGAAGTCGGCGGGCGTATCGTCGGGCGCGTTGGTGGCGGAGCCGTCGACCCACCCCGCCGCGTACTGGAAGCGTTGCGGGCCATACCCGCTCAACTCGATGCCGGACTGCACCTCGGAGAGCGCCGGTCCGCCGGGGAACGCGAGATCGTAGACCTCGTACGGCGCCACGCTGAGCTGGCGTTTCACGCTGAACGGCACGTAGGCGGGCTCGAAGCGACCCACCCGCGCATTGAGCCAGCTTCCGGCCAGGTCGCTCAGCACGAGGCTCGCCATCTCCAGCGTACCCTCCTGCTCGGCCAGCCCGCGCGCGGCCGAGATCGGCGGCACGTAGACCATGAGAGTAGCCGATGCGCGGTCCCAGAAGCCCGGCGGAGAGGATGTCCAGCCCGTTCAGGCGAAAGTCACTCTCGTTGCCGGCCTTGATGAAGCCGTGTTCGGTTTCGGTTCCGTAGTAGTACTCCGCCACGGAGCCCAGGTGCTCCATCGAGTACCCGGCGTTGGTGCGGAACGCCACCGGCGCCGGTGTCTCCAGCACCGTCTTCTCTTCGTTCACGAGCCCCGGCAGGCGGTACCCGTTCATGCGATAGCGCTGACCGAAATCGTTCAGGCGCGGCACGTTCGAGTGGCACATCGTGCAGTTGAACCCGTACTTGCGCGCGAACACCGGCACCGCGAGCGCCGACTGCGCCCACAAGGTCGCCGCGACCACGGCCAGGAACGAGCAGATCAAGATGCCGCGGGTCTTCATCGCAGGCCTCCCTTCGGATCGGCGTTGGGCTGGCCTTCGGGGAAGGTCGGTATCTTCACCTCGGGCACGGGACCGGTCAGCGCCTCCATGAACGCCACCAGGTCGGCCTTCTCGCGCGCCGTGAGGTTCAGCGGGAGCACCAGCGGATCGAGGTACGCGTTGGGCGTGCCGCCCATGTTGTAGACGTCGATCACGTCCATGAGCGTCTTGGCCGAGCCGTCGTGCAGGTAGGGCGGAGTCTGCGCGATGTTGCGCAGCGTCGGCGTCTTGAACCGGCCGGAGTCGGCCGGGTCCTTGGTCTTGTCGAAACGACCCAGATCGGGCTTCTCCGCGTCCATGCCCACACCCAGGTTGTGGAAGGACTGGTCGGAGAACATCGGGCCGCTGTGGCACGGCGTGCAGTGGCCCTTGCCGTTGAAGAGGTGCAGACCGCGCACCGCGGCCTTGCTCATCGCGGTCTTGTCGCCCATCACGTAGAGGTCGTACGGCGACGGCCCGGAGACGATGGTGCGCTCGAACGCGGCGATGGCCTTGGCGATGCCGTCGATGTCGGCGTCACGGCCGAACACCGTCTGGAACTGCTCGCGGTAGCCCGGCATCTCGTTGAGCTTGCGCACCACGTTCTCGTGGGTCTCGCCCATCTCGATCGGGTTGTGGATGGGGCCTACCGCCTGCCCTTCGAGCGAAGGCTCGCGGCCGTCCCAGAACTGGAACCGCATGTGACCGGCGTTGATCACCGTTCCCGAATTGCGGCCACCCACTTGCCCGCGGATCCCTGTATCGGTCGCGTGCGGGTTGGCCCATCCGGTGCGAGGATCGTGGCACGTCGCACAACTGATCGTGTTGTCCGCCGAGAGCCGCGTATCGAAATAGAGCTGCGCGCCGAGCCTGACCTTGGCGTCGGTTTGCGGGTTGTCGGGCGGTACCGGCACAGCCGGCATGAGCCCGTTTTCGAACATCCGTCCTTGTGCCCAGGCGGGTGACAGGCCGACGAGGGCGGCCAACACGACCCCCGCGAGGGCAATCACTACACTCAGTCTCACGTATGCCTCCTGGTTCCGGAAGAACCGCTCGGCATGGGGGTACGGATACGGTACTCGATGGCGGGGCAATTGCCCATCCCGTGGTGTATTCTCCTCGGGCTCGCGGGGCGCCGCGGGGGGCTGCGGGTGCGCTGCGGGTGCGCTGCGGGGCGTGACTGCGAGGGGACGGGGGGCGAACGATGCACATTCCGGACGGCTTTCTGGACGCTCGAACGGCGGCCACCGCCGCCGGGCTTTCGGTGGCGGGGGTGGGTTACGCCCTCCGCCAGGCCCGTCGCACAGTGCCGCCGCGACGCGTTCCCCTGATGGGCCTCACCGCCGCCTTCGTGTTCGCGGCGCAAATGCTGAACTTTCCCGTAGCCGGAGGAACGTCGGGCCACCTGATGGGCGGCGTGCTGGTGGCGGTGCTCCTCGGCCCCAGCGCCGCCGTCGTCGTCATGACCGCGGTGCTCATCGTGCAGTGCCTCCTCTTCGCCGACGGCGGCCTGCTCGCGTTGGGTGCGAACATCCTCAACATGGCGGTTGCGGCGCCGCTCTTCGGCTACGCGGTCTATCGCACCGTGCGCGGGACGCTCCGAGGCGAGCGCGGCCGCTTCCTCGCCGTGTTCTTCGCCGCCTGGTGCTCGACCGTACTCGCTGCCGTGCTCTGTGCGGGCGAACTCGCGTGGTCCGGCACCGTCGCCTGGTCGGCCGCCTTCCCCGCCATGGCCAACGTGCACATGCTGATCGGGCTTGGCGAGGGGCTCATCACCACCCTCGTCATCGCCGCGGTCGGCCGCACTCGGCCGGAGCTGCTGGACGATTCCGCGACTGCCCGCCCTGGCTATCGCGATGCGATCGCATATGGGTCCCTGCTCGCGGTCGGCCTCGCGCTCTTCGTGGCTCCCTTCGCCTCGGCGTGGCCCGACGGACTGGAGCGGGTCGCAGGCAAGCTCGGATTCGAGCACCGTGCGGCGAGTGTGTCGCCGGCGCTCTCTCCTTGGGCCGACTATCGGCTGGGCGGTATCGAATCTGCCGCGATGGCGACCGCGCTCGCGGGGGCCATCGGAACGGTGATCGCCTTCGGACTCGCGTTCGCTCTCGCTCGAATCCTCGTCCCGGGAACGGCGCGATCGCGGGCGTCGCTGCCCAAGAGCTGAGAGACCGATCATGCGCTCTGTCCTCTTCGAACACACCGCCCGGCTCTCGAGCCCTGTGCATCGGCTTCGCACCGGGATCAAGCTTGCCGGTGCGGTGGCGGCGATCCTTGCGGTGGTGCTGACTCCATTCGGCCGCGTGTGGCCGCTGGGCGTGACCGCGGTGCTGCTCCTCGCCGCGGCCGCGTTGAGTCGCGTCCCCGCCGCCTTCCTCGCCCGCCGCGTCCTGCTCCTGGAGCCGTTCGTGCTGGGAGTGGCGCTCCTGAGCCTCTTCCAGCCGCACGGTGTCGTGATCTTCCTCGGCGTCCTGGCCAAGAGCACCATCTGCCTCTTCGCCATGGTCCTCCTCGCCGCGGTGACGCCGGTCTCGGATCTTCTCCGCTTCATGCGGAGGATGCGCGTACCCTCGCTCCTCGTCACGGTGATCGCGCTCATGGTTCGCTACCTGTTCGTGCTGGTGGACGAGGCGGGGCGATTGAAGCGAGCGCGGGCGAGCCGCACCTTCGCTCGCTCTCGCCGGCAGGCGTGGCAGTCTTTGGCATCGGTGACCGCTCAACTCTTCGTGCGCTCGTCGGTGCGCGGCGAGAGGGTCTACGCGGCGATGCGCGCTCGAGGGTGGCAATGAGCCTCGCCGTCGAGCTGCGCGCTCTGAGTTTCCGATACCCGGACGGCAAGGACGCTTTGCGGGACGTGAGTTTCGGAGTGGCCGAGGGCGAGTGTGTGGGGCTGATCGGTCCCAACGGCGCCGGGAAATCGACCGTGCTCCTTCACCTCAACGGCATCCTCCCTGAGAAGTTCGCGGGCCCGGCGGCCGTCTTCATCCACGGCGACCCTGTGACTGCGTCGACGGTGGATATCGTCCGACGCCGGGTGGGACTTCTGTTCCAGGATCCCGACGATCAGCTCTTTTGCCCGACCGTCTACGAAGACGTCGCCTTCGGCCCGCAGCAGTTCGGCTCGAATGACGGCGAGGTGCGCGCGCTGGTGACGGAAGCGCTGGCGCAGGTGGGGCTGACGGGGTTCGAGGACCGCGCACCCCATCACCTGAGCGGCGGCGAGAAGCAGCGGGTATGCCTGGCCGGCATCCTCGCCTGCCGCCCGCTCGTTCTGGCGCTGGACGAGCCGACCAGCGATCTCGATCCCCGCACCAAGCGGGAGCTGAAAACGCTCCTGCGCGCCATTCCGGCCACCAAGATCATCGCCACCCACGACCTCGAACTGGTGGTCGAACTCTGTCCGCGCACGATCGTCCTCGACGCGGGCCGGGTCATCGCCGACGGGCCGACGGTGGAGTTGCTTTCCGACGAAGCGTTCATGCTCGCGCACGGTCTGGAGAAACCGCACATCCTCCAGCATCCGCATCCGCACGGGCCGACTCATTGACCCCAACCCGAGGAGTGGAAACCCCATGGATCCCCGAAACACCAAGCTAGCCGAGCAGCTCATCGACTACAGCATTCAGCTCAAACCGGGCGAGAAGATCTACATCGAGATCAAAGGCATCGAGGCCCTCGAGCTCGGGGGCGAGTTGATCCGAATCGCCACCCTGCGCGGCGGCGTGCCCTTCTGGTACTACAATGACGAATCGGTGAGCCGCAACTTCATCAAGAACGCCTCTCCCGAGCAGTTCGCCGCCTGGGGGCAGTTCCACAAACCGATCATGGAGGCGGTGGACGCGTACATCGGGCTCCGCGGCCCCACCAACCCCTTCGACCTCGCCGACGTGGACGCCGAGCGCATGAAGGGGTTCAACAACAGCTACTGGAAGGACGTGCACCTCGGGGTCCGGCTCAAGAAGCGGTGGTGCGTGATGCGCTATCCGAACCCGGCCATGGCCCAGCTCGCCCAGCGCTCCACCGAGGACTTCGCCGAGTTCTACTATCGCGTCTGCACGCTCGACTACGCCAAGATGAGCAAGGCCATGGATCCCCTCTTCGATCTCATGGAGAAGACGGACCAGGTGCACATCAAGGGGCCGGGCACCGACCTCCGCTTCTCGATCAAGGGGATCCCCACCGTCAAGTGCGACGGCCACATCAACATCCCGGACGGAGAGATCTACACAGCTCCCGTCAGGGACTCCATGAACGGCGTCATCCAGTACAACACGAGCACCCTGGAGGAAGGGGCGCTGTTCAAGAACCTCCGCTTCGAGATCAAGAGCGGCAAGATCGTCAACGCCACCTGCGAGGGCGACGCAAAGAAGATGAACGAGATACTCGACATCGACGAGGGCGCCCGCTACTTCGGGGAGTTCGCTCTCGGGGTGAACCCGCATGTGACCAAGCCCATGCTCGACACCCTCTTCGACGAGAAGATCCGCGGTAGCTTCCATCTCACGCCGGGAAACTCCTACGACGCCGCGCCCAACGGGAACCACTCGGCGCTCCACTGGGACATTGTCTGCATCCAGACCCCGGAGTGGGGCGGGGGCGAGATCCACTTCGACGGGAAGCTCGTCCGCAAGGACGGGTTGTTCGTCCCGAAGGAACTGCACGGGCTCAACCCGGAGAACTTGATGTAGCGATTCCGGCGGCGAGGGGCCGGCGGGGTACCGCCGGCCAGCGCCGCAAACGGCCGCGGGCGTGCGCGCCCGCATCCAGAAAGAAGGTGTCCCCTTGGAGAAGACCGCCAATCCCGCGCCGCTCGGGTTGATGGGCTTCGGCATGACCACCGTGCTCCTCAACATTCACAACGCCGGTTTCTTTCCGTTGAGCGCCATGGTCCTGGCCATGGGCCTCTGCTACGGAGGCATCGCTCAGGTGATCGCGGGGATCCTCGAGTTCAAGAAGGGCAATACGTTCGGGCTGACCGCGTTCACGTCGTATGGGTTTTTCTGGCTCAGCTTCGTGGTGCTCGTCGTCGGCCCGAGGACGACCTGGATGGACAAGACCCCCGAAGCGTACATGGGCTGGTATCTCGCGCTATGGGGCGTGTTCACCCTGTTCATGTTCTTCGGCACGCTGCGCGCCAATCGCGCCCTCCAGTTCGTGTTCCTCTCGCTCACCGTGCTCTTCTTCCTGCTCGCTGCGCGTGACTTCAGCGGTTCGGTGACGATCGGCAGGATCGCGGGGTGGGAGGGCATCGCATGCGGAGCCAGCGCCATCTATCTGGCCATGGCCGAGGTGCTGGAGGAGCAGCTCGGCCACCCGGTGCTTCCCATCGGGCGGCCGGCCGCGAGCTGAACGGCTCTACGCCACAGTCACCGTCTTCGACAAGTAGACATCCTGGATCGCGTTCAGGAGCGCGACTCCGTCCTTCATCGGCTTCTGGAACGCCTTGCGGCCTGAGATGAGTCCCATGCCGCCTGCGCGTTTGTTGATGATCGCGGTCTTGACCGCGTCGGCGAGGTCGTTCGCTCCGGAGGCGCCGCCGGAGTTGATCAGCCCCGCGCGCCCCATATAGCAGTTGGCCACCTGGTAGCGGGTGAGATCGATGGGGTGGTCGGAGGTGAGCGTCTCGTAGATCCGCTTGTCGGTCTTGCCGTACGGGTTCTCTTTGGTGTTGAGCACCTTGTACCCGCCGTTGTTCTCGGGGAGCTTCTGCTTGATGATGTCGGCCTGGATGGTCACACCGAGGTGATTGGCCTGGCCGGTGAGATCCGCGGAGACGTGGTAGTCCTTCTCCTTGGTCTTGAACGCGTTGTTGCGCAGGTAGCACCAGAGGATGGTGGCCATGCCCAGCTCGTGGGCGCGCTCGAACGTCTCGCTGATCTCAAGGATCTGCCGGCGCGACTCCTCCGATCCGAAGTATACGGTCGCTCCCACCGCCACCGCGCCCATGTCGAACGCCTGCTCGACGCTGGCGAAGAGCGACTGGTCATACGTGTTGGGATAGGAGAGGAACTCGTTGTGGTTGATCTTGAGGATGAAGGGGATCCGGTGCGCGTACTTGCGCGCCACCGAGCCGAGCACACCCAACGTCGAGGCCACCGCGTTCGCCCCGCCCTCGAGCGCTAGCTTCACGATGTTCTCGGGATCGAAGTAGATCGGGTTGGGCGCGAACGAGGCGCCGGCGGAGTGCTCGATGCCCTGGTCGACGGGCAGGATCGAGAGATAGCCGGTGCCGCCCAGACGGCCGTGATCGTAGAGAGTCTGCAGGCTCTTCAAGACCGGCGTCGGCCGGTCGGAGAGAGCGAACACCCGGTCGACGAAGTCGGGACCGGGAAGGTGCAGCGACTCCTTGGGAATCGTCTTGCACTTGTGGGTCAGGAGGGGTTTCGCCTCCGCACCGAGGAGCTTCTCGATATTCAATGCCATGCGCGTGGTCTCCTTTCCAATGCGCGGGAGGCGCTTTCCCGCGGCCGAGTACTTTAGCAGGTACGGCCGGGACCCGTCCGGGGCCGAAGGCGCGCTCCGGCGCGATGGAGCCGCCAGCCGCCCGCGGCTCAGGCCGGGTAGTCCAACGCTTCCGGAATCGCGACCTCGGTCAGCGCGTGCGCCGCGCGGTCCTTGGCCAGCCGCGCGCCGGTGAGGCACCCATCGAGTTTCCCGCGCAATCGCGTGAACGCCTCCATACCGCGGAACTTCACGCACGGCCCGGCCTTCATCGCATGCGATCCGTCGACGGCGATGACGTCGGCCATCTCCGGTGCGTACGCCGCGAACCCGGGCATGACCCCTTCGAGCGCCTCCACTTCCTCCGCGCGGTAGCATCCAGCTCCTTCGCAATCCCAGGCTGGATGCCGGTTGTATCCGAACACGAGTTCGGTGCAGAGCCGCGAAGTCTCCCCCGCCGCCCGCGCCGCTTGCACGTGACAGAGATCGGTGGTGAACGCGACGAGACCGGCGTACTCACCGGCCAGCTCCGCGTCGTCCGCGCCCTTCTCTTCCAACTCGAGCAGATCGAGGATCTGCGACCGCGAAGCGAGGAGCCACGCCAGCGCGTCGGCCATGGGAAAGGTGACGCCTTGACGTTCCCCGCGATAGAGGGGCTTCCCCTCGGCATCGCGCGCGCGCAGCAGATAGCGCAACGACCAGCGCCAGAGTTCCATGGCCGTGGCCAGCGTGCAGGCGCCGGTGCCGGGACGGCGCGCACCAATAGAGCGCATCTCGTCGATCCAGTTGTCCAGTATCGCGAGGAAAACGGGGTTGGTCATGGCCGCGGCGAGCAACCGCCGCTGCACCGCTTCGGGCCCCTCGTAGGTCGCCTCGAACTGCGCGTCCATCCACTTCTGGCCGAGAAACCCGGGGCAATCCTCGGTGATGCCGTAGCCGCCGATGAGGCCCACCGCCTCGCGCATCATGTTCGTCCCCTGCCCGGTGTTCCAGAGCTTCACCGCCGGGCAGATCACCTCGGCGAGCGCGTCCTCTACCAGAAAACGCACGAGTCGATTGCGATCCAGCTCGTCGAATCGGGCCTGGTTGCGCTCGCGCTGCCCGCGTCCCGCCTGCCGCACGTACTCCACGGCGAGCTTGCGATGGGGAGCAAGATCGCGCGGGCGCGCGCGGTCGGGCTTCAGTCCGGCCTCGGCAAAGATCTCCTCGCGGCGCTGCTCCATGTCGTCGAATCCATCGAAGAAGCGCGCCGCGGCAAAGCCCACCGAGGCGCTCGCCTCACCCGTCGCCCACACGTCGACGAGCCGGTGCAGCACGTCTTCCTTGGTCTGCAAGCCCAGATCCTGCCTCGGCGAACCCGGCGCGCCGCGCTCTCCGCCGCGGAAGCGCTCGCGCTGGTAGCGGATCAACGGCTCGACGGAGGAGAGGAGCTTCGACGCGGTCAAGAGCCCGACCGTGACCCGCGTCCGCCGGAACACGGACTCGATGACCTCGCGGTGGTTGTAGCGCGGAACGATCGTGCCGCTCTCGATCGCGTATCCTCCCACGATGCGGCTCGCCGGCACGTCCAGGCTGAACACCGGATCGCGGTTGGAGGAGAGTTGGTGCACGAGCTTGCGGGTGGGCGCGCCGCGATCGAAGACACCGGGATCACCTTCCTCCAGCAGCACCATGCAGCTTCCGGAGAGCCGCGGGTCCGCGGATTCCACCGCCGCCACGACGAAGTTGGCAAAATCCATGTTGGTGATGAAGCGGCCGCGTTTCTCCACGTGCAGCACCGGCTCCTCGCCCTTTTCCCAACGCGCCACCTTCACCTTGCCAGAGAGGATGCCGGTGTCGACGCCGACGTACGGGAGCGGCTCGGTGAGGCAGAACGCACCGCGCCAGGGAACGCGCTTCTCACCCGGCAGCGGCGGCGCGCACCGGGCCATGGTGGTCGCGACCTGCTCGGGCGTTCCTTTCTCCTGAAGCGGCGCCAGCGCGAGATGCCCGGCCAGACACGTGGTGGCGGCGCCGCCGTCCACCCACGCCAGCTCGAACGCGGCCAGCCCCAGCGCAAGATTCCTGAGGCCGTCGAAGCGTCCTCCGTTCGGGGGATCGATGGAGATCGACGTGATCCCAGCTGCGTCGAACGCTGTGAGGAGCGCGGCCTTCTTCTCGTCCCATGCGTTCGAGTGCCGGCCGCCCTCGGCGACGAGCCGTGCCACCGGGCCGCGAGCCACCTCGCGCGCCGAGCGCACCAACTGCTCCAGGTCCGGCCGGTCGGTGTACCGCCACATGATCCGGCGGACCGCGTCCCCCGGAAGCCGTTGCAGGATGGGTGCTGCGGAGGTCTGGGTGCTCACCGTGCTCATGCCATGCCCCTTTCGCGGGATGAGGCACGATGATAGAGCATTGTCGGCAAGCGGGGCGAGGCTGCGCTCCCCATCGTCACCAGGTCGTTCTAGCCCGCCACGGACGGGCCGCCCCGACCGGGCGTCTCCGGCTCCTTCCCCGGTGCGCTGCGGGAATCGTGCGTGCGAGGCGCTCGCCCCGCTTCCCGCAGCGAGCGGGTAAGAAGGAACTCGATCTGCGCGTTGACGCTTCGCAGCTCGTCATCGGCCCAGCGGCGTAGCGCCGCGTAGAGCTCGGGATCGATGCGGAGCGGGAAGTTCTTGCGCTCGGACACGATCGCCTTCTAGTACAAGCTCCCCGTGTTCACCACGGGTTGCGTGTGACGGTCGCTGCAGAGCACGACCAACAGGTTCGAGACCATGACCGCCTTGCGCTCCTCGTCGAGATGGATCACGTTCTTCTGCGAGAGCATCTCCAGCGCGGTCTCCACCATACCCACCGCGCCCTCGACGATCTTCTGCCGTGCCGCCACCACCGCCGCCGCCTGCTGCCGCTGCAGCATGGCCGCGGCGATCTCCTGCGCATAGGCCAGGTGGCTGATGCGCGCCTCGAGCACCTCCACCCCGGCCTTGGCCAGCCGCTCGTGGATCTCTTCGCGCAGCCGCACCGAGACCTCGGCGGTGTTCCCCGAGAGCGACATCTCGCCCTCATGGGACACGTAGGGATATCCGGTAGCGAGGTTGCGCAGCGCGGCCTCGCTCTGCACGTGCACGAAATCCTCGAAGTCGTTCACGTTGAAGAGCGCCTCGGCGGTGTCCATCACCCGCCACACCACCACGCAACCGATCTCGATCGGGTTGGCGGCGTTGTCGTTCACCTTGAGCTTGCCGGTCTCGAAGTTGCGGACGCGCACCGAGACCTTGCGCTTCGTATAGAACGGGTTCGCCCATCGCAACCCGGCCTTGTTCGCGGTGCCGGCATAGTCGCCGAAGATCTGAAGCACCTTCGCTTCGTTGGGGTTCACCACGAAGAGCCCGGTCAGAAAAATGAACGCGATCACGAACACGAGAATCGCTCCGAGGATCGGGAAGAGCCCCGCGTCCACCGCCTGGATGAACATGAAGATGGAGCCCGCCATGACCGCGAGCCCCAGGAAGAGCGGACCGTAGCCTGGGATCTGGTTGCCTTCGCGTTCCTGAATCATCGACTTCCTCCTGTGAGGGCGAGGACCTTCCCCCGCCATTGCCGCTGATATACGAATGATATCATTTTGATGTTGCGCGGAGGCAAGGGGATTCTTCAGGAGGGCCTATCCGAGGACGGCGAGCATCTCCTCGACCGTGGCGAACTTCTCTCTAGGCTTGGAGTTAGCCTCGCCTCGGGCGGTCTCGGCGGCCTCGATTCGCTTCCAGTCCTCGAAGGTCACCACGCGCACGCGGCGGGTGCGAAGCGCCTCGGCAAGCCCCCCCGAATCGGGGGATGAGCAGGGTTCGAGGCTCCCGAGATCGGCCAGCAGCGCCCCCACCGTCGCGTGGCTACACGGCTTGTTGGTGCCGATCACGCCCGACGGCCCGCGTTTGATCCAACCAGCGACGTAGAGTCCGGGAAGCACGGCTTGGCCTTGCACGACGCGGCCGTCCTGGTTCGGAACGAGGCCGGCGCGTTCGTCGAACGGAAGACCGGTGATGGCCACGCCGCGATACCCCACGCTGCGGAAGAAGAGCTGGCAACTCTGCACGATCCTCTCCCCGGTGCCGACCGCCTTGAGGTTGCCCGGTTCGCCGGTCAACCGGTTGCGCTCGAGCACGACTTCTTCCACGCGGCCATTGCCGCGCAGCTCGACGGGGCTCAGGAAGAAACGGAGGAAATAGCGTTTGGCTTTGGTCGGCGCGGGACGTTCCGAAAATTCACGCATGAACGCGACGTTTTTGCGGCTATGGGTGTTGTCGGGATCGTCGAGTTCCGTCTGACTGGCCGGATCGAGTGCGAGCTCGGCGGGATCGACGACGACGTCGCAGCCGGAGAGCTCTCCGATCTCCTTGAGCTCGGGCGGCGTGAACTTGGCCTGCACCGGACCACGCCGGCCGATCACGTGCACCTCGCGCACCTTGCCTCGCGCCAACGCATCGAGCGCGTGCGCCGCGATGTCGGAATCGCTGAGTTCGTCCGGCGTCTTGGCCAGAACCCGGCTCACGTCCATGGCCACGTTGCCCTGGCCCGCCACCACCGCGGTGTCCGCACTGAGATCGAAGACGCGACCGCGATAGTCGGGGTGACCGTTGTACCACCCGACGAATTCGGTGGCGGTATGGCTTCCCGGCAGGTCTTCGCCGGGGATGCCGAGGCGCCGGTCGCTCTCCGCGCCGGATGCGAAGATCACCGCGTCGTAGAAGCGGCGCAGATCGTCCAGGGATACGTCTCTGCCAACGGTGACGTTGCCCCAGAAGGCGAAGCGCTCATGGGCCGCGATGCGCTCGTACACCTTGATCACGCTCTTGATCTTCTGGTGATCGGGCGCCACACCTCCCCGCACCAGGCCGAACGGCGTCGGGAGCCGGTCGAACATGTCGACTTGCACGGTCGTGTCGGACTTGAAGAGCGCTTCCGCGGCGTAGAAGCCGGCGGGCCCGCTCCCCACGATCGCCACCCGTAGCGGCCGGGCGGTGGTGCCAAGCTCTGTCACTTCGAATTCCTCCCTTCGCGGGCAATTCTACTTGGCGGGAGGGCTCAGCTCCGCGCGGTACATTTCAAGCTCGGTGACGAGGTGGACGATCTTGGATGTGACGTCAGGCCCTTCGAGGCTCTTCTTCTGGTCGAGCTGAAAGCCGACCGTCTCCGCATCGCTCAACAAGGCGTCACGGCTGGCGGTGGAGGGTACGCTACCCCATGCCTGTGCCCAGCGAAAGTCTTGAACAGCAGCGGCCAGGTTCTTCCCCGTCGGCTGGCCCTTGCCCGACGCCCAGAACTTTTCCGCGCGCGCCGCGTGATGTTCGGCCAGAGCCTCCAAGGTGCGGGCGAACGTCGGGGCAAGCTGGTCGCGGGTCGTCGCCGTGCCGGACTGCACGGCGCCAGCGAGGTTCATGAGATCCTTGAGCTGGTCATAGAGGAGCCGTTGCGTGGCGGGAAGGCTATGTCCTCCGGCAAGCCGTGTGAACGCCGCCGCCTTGCGGATGTTGTTGGCCGCTCCCTTGGTGTCGCCCTTGGCCAACGACTGGATTGCTCCCTCGAACTCCTGTTGTGGCTGCTCGGAGAGCGCCTGCCACAGGCCCTCATCCACCACCACGAATCCGGCGCCGGGGTCATCGGGGAACTGCTGCAGCTCGGGCTTGAACTCCTGCTCGCTCTCGATCTCCTTTGGGGACTGAGCAAATGTACGCGGACACGTGAGCAGAACCGCGGCCAGGACGCTGAACGCACTCAAGAGAATCAGTCGGCGGAACATGATTCAAGTCCTCCTTCGTGGACATTCAATCGACTGCGCCGGGGCCCGGATCGGAATGTCCGGGCGCGGGTCGTCTCGTCGTCGGATATCATAGGCCTCTCGGTTGACTTCCAGGAGGCAAGCCTTGAGGCCTTTCCGACAACGCCCCACGGGGTGCCGACAACGCATCGCTCTCAGATACACGCTGGCCGTCGCTCTCATCCTTGGGACATGCTCGGACCGGGTCCAGGCCGCCGAGGATCCTGCGCCCGCCCCCGTCGAGGACTTGCTGCCGGCCAACGCACCCGCGACGCCGGCCCGGGACTCACGGCTACGGCTCTCCGCCCGCGACGCGGTCGTGACCGGGGCGGGCGGAGCGCTCACCGTCGCCGGACTCCTTCTCTCTCCCGACATGCGGGCAGTGCCGGACGAAGGACTGTCGCGCCGGGATATCCACTGGGGACTCGACCGGCGCGCCCTCGGCCGGCCCTCTCGCGGTGCGGACACCGTTAGCGGTCTCTTCCGGGCCGGCGCGGTGCTCTACCCCGCCGCGATGACGGCATCAACGCGCGGCCCCGATCGTCTCGTGCTTGCCGAAGAGATCACCCTGCGCGCTCAGGCCGAGGCCGTACTCGTTGCCACGGGGATCACGCTGGTTCTCAAGGATCTGACGTCGCGGCCAAGGCCCTTCACCTACGCTGCGCGGGGCGACCTGCCGCATGACTCTTTCTATGACACCGCCGCCGGAGACGCGTTCGCATCGTTTCCTTCCGGCCACACGGCGATCGCATGGGCGTCGTCCATGACCGCGGTGGGTGTCCTTGCCGCGCGCCGGCCGGATCTTCCTCCCCGCGTTCACTTCCTCAACGGAGCGCTCGCCGGGGGTTTGGCCACCGTGACTTCGCTCTTGCGTGTCGACGCGCAAGCCCACTTCCCCACCGACGTAGCCGCCGGCGCCGCGATCGGGGCCGGCGCGGGGCTCGCGGTGACGCTCCTGCACGCGGGTCCGCCGACGGCGGACGCCCGCCGAGGCCGCGCGTGGGCCTACGAGCTGGCCGGCGTCGGCGCCGGAGTCGCGCTCGGCTTCCTCTTCACGCCGCCCACCTCGCCCTGGATCGATTAGCGTTTCGGGCGCTTCTTCGCTATTATTCTCCGCTCTCTTTCACATTGTGAGGCAATCGATGGCGCGTCAATTCATCTTCACCATGAAGGGTGTGGGCAAGGTCCACCCCCCCGACAAAGTGGTCCTCCGTGACATCTGGCTCTCGTTCTATCCGGGGGCCAAGATCGGCGTCCTCGGCGCGAACGGCTCCGGGAAGTCGTCGCTCCTGCGCATCATGGCGCTGGAGGACAAGGATCACCTCGGTGAGGCACGCCCCGCCCCCGACATCCGCATCGGCTACCTTCCGCAGGAGCCTCGTCTCGATCCCAAGAAGGACGTGCGGGGCAACATCGAGGAAGGCGTGGCCGAAGTGCGCGCGCTGCTCACCCGATTCGAGGAGATCAGCGCGAAGTTCGCGGAGCCGATGGAAGACGCCGAGATGGAGAAGCTCCTGGCCGAGCAAGCCGACGTGCAGGAGAAGATCGACCACGCCGGCGCGTGGGAGCTGGACCGAACGATCGAGATCGCCATGGACGCGCTGCGCTGCCCGCCCGGCGACACCGACGTCACCACGCTCTCCGGCGGAGAGCGGCGGCGCGTCGCGCTCTGTCGCGTGCTGTTGCAGCAGCCCGACATGCTATTGCTGGACGAGCCCACCAACCACCTCGACGCGGAGTCGGTGGCTTGGCTGGAGCGGCACTTGCAGGAGTTCCCGGGCACCGTCGTGGCGGTGACCCACGATCGCTACTTCCTCGACAACGTGGCCGGGTGGATCCTCGAACTCGACCGCGGTCACGGCATCCCGTGGGAGGGCAACTACTCCTCGTGGCTCGACCAGAAGCAGGAGCGTCTGCGGGTCGAGGGAAGGGTCGATTCGAAGCGCCAGCGCACGCTCGAGCGCGAGCTCGAGTGGGTGCGGTTGTCGCCGCGCGCGCGCCAGGCCAAGGGGAAGGCGCGGCTCAAGGCCTACGAGGAGTTGCTAAGCCAGGACATGTCCAAGCGCCAGGAAACCGCGGAGATCGTGATCCCTCCCGGCCCGCGGTTGGGTGACGTGGTGGTGGAAGCGCGCACCGTCGCGAAGGGGTTCGGGGATCAGCTCCTCTTCGAGAACATGAGCTTCGCGCTGCCTCGCGGCGGCATCGTCGGCGTGATCGGCCCCAACGGCGCGGGCAAGACGACGCTCTTCCGGATGATCGTGGGCGCGGAGAAGGCGGACTCCGGCGAGCTGGTCGTCGGCTCCACTGTGGTGCCCTCCTATGTGGACCAGAGCCGCGACGCGCTCAAGGCGGAGGCATCGGTGTACGAGGAGATCTCGGGGGGGCGCGACACCATCGCGATCGGCAGCCGCGAGATCAACTCGCGCAGCTACGTGGCATCGTTCGGGTTCAAGGGAACGGACCAGCAGAAGAAGGTGGGCGCGCTGTCGGGCGGCGAGCGCAACCGCGTGCACCTGGCCAAGCTCTTGAAGTCGGGCGGGAACTTGCTGCTATTGGACGAGCCGACCAACGACCTCGACGTGGACACGCTGCGGGCGCTGGAGGACGCGCTCCTCGAGTTCGCGGGATGCGCGGTGGTGATCAGCCACGACCGCTGGTTCCTCGACCGGATCGCCACCCACATGCTCGCCTTCGAGGGCGAGAGCCAGACGATGTGGTACGAGGGGAACTACCAGGACTACGAGGCGGATCTGCATCGGCGGATCGGCGCCGAGGCCGACCAGCCGCACCGGATCAAGTACAAGCCGCTGGTGAGGGGGTAGTCCCTACGCGGCAACTTTCCGAGCGGCCTCGGCGGCGTCCCGCACGACCTTCTCCGTCTGAGCGGGAGGCACCACGATCACGTCCCCCCCGGCTACACCACCGCCACCTTGACACAGTTGATCGGCGGAAGGGAGTCGAAGAGACAGGCCCACTCCTCGCCGCCGTCCCGCCCCATCCAGAGCTGCCCGGTTGTGGTACCTACGTAGAGCGCGGGCGTCGGCAGCTCGTCCACGTCCATCCCGTCGCGCAGGACGGTGAAGAAGCTCTCCTTCTTCGGCAGCCCCTTCGCCAGCTTGCGCCAGGAATCTCCGCCGTTCTCGCTTCGCCAGACCGCAGGGCTGGCTCCGGGACAGGTACGGGTCATCGGCTCGAGCGGAACCACGTAGAGGGTATCCGGGTCGTGCGGGTGGACCACGATGGGAAAGCCGAAATCGGAGGGTAGCCCCTTGGCGATGGAGCGCCACGACTTCCCGTGATCGTCGCTGCGCAGCACGCCGATGTCGGGCCGGCGGCCGCCCGGCCCGTCCCACTCCGCCCAGCCGCCGTGGTTCTGCATGTAGAACCGGCCGGGGGCGTCCTTGTGCCCCGCGATCTTGTGCACGCACTGGCCGAACTCGGGATACGGATCGGGGGAGAAGCCCGCCCCCACTCCCCGGTTGGACGCCTCGAATGTCTCCCCGCGGTCCTCGCTCAGGTAGTGGCCGCCCGTCGAGATCCCGAGGTGCACACGGTCCCCGTCGCGCAGGATCGTGTGCAGGCAGAGCCCGCCGGCCCCCGGCTGCCACTTCCGGGCGTGCGCGTGATTGCTGATGCCGTCGACCATCTCCCACGTGTCGCCCCCGTCGCCGCTCCGGAAGAGCGAAGCGGGCTCGACCCCCGCCCACACCTCCTGCTTTTCCGGTCCCGGTTCCAGCGCCCAGATGTTGGCGAGGGCGCGACCGTCGTCCTTGGAGAAGGCGGGGGCCGACTTCGTCTCTTTGAAGGTCTTGCCGAGATCGGTCGAGCGCAGGACCTTCATCCCGAAGAACGGGTTGCAGCTCGAGGAGTAGATCTTCGGCTTGCTGCGGGCGTCGATCAAGGTCGAGTACACGGGAACACCGGCGCCGAACGGCCCTCGGAGGGTGAACTTGCGACGGGGCTTGGCCCCCTCCGCGATGAAAAGCCCCTTCTTGGTTCCAATGGAGAGGATCACTCGATCGGCCATGCTCAACCTCCTGAGACCGCGGGCACGACGAGGACCTCGTCCCCCGGGGAGAGGACGGTGTCGAGCCCCGCGAGGTCGCGGATGTGGGTGGTGTTCACGAACAGGTTGATATGTCGGCGCACCGCGCCCGTCTCATCGCAGATGTTGCGGTGGAGCGAGGGATGACTCGTCTCGATCTGCTCCAGGGCGGCGCGGACGGTGGGAGCAGACAGCGTGATGCGCGAGACTCCTCCGCAGTAGGAACGCAACGCTCCCGGGACGTGGACCGTGATTGCCATGGTTTCATCCGGCTCGGGTACGGGTAATTGCCGCTAAGGGGTCACAATGGCTTGGCAACAGAGGGACGTGCTGAATGTCCCTGCGAAAAGTCTACCCCGGAACGTGGGGGCAATCCAAGGCCCTTCATTCCGTCCGGGGCTACGGCGACTCCCGCCTTCCCGCCACCGCGTTCGCCTCGATGAAGATGCGATGGATGCCCGGATGCTTCGCCCGCACCGCCGCCTCGATCTCGTCGATCGCCCGCTCCACGCCCTCGGCATCCAGCTCGCGCCGGAAACGCACGCTCAGGTTGAGGAGAATGTCGTCGGGTCCCATGTGCAAGGTCATCGGCTCGCGCGCCAACTCCACCGCCGGGTGGCGCTGAGCGATCTCCTGGATGCTGCGCTGGACATCCGGGTCCGCGCTCTCGCCCACGAGCAACCCCTTGCTCTCGATCGCAAGCAGCAGCGCGACGCCGGCCAGGATGAGTCCGATCACCACCGACGCCGCCGGGTCCAGGTACGGGTTGTGCAGCATGTGGCCGAAGAACACGCCGAGGAACGCCACCGCGAGACCGAGCAACGCCGCCGTGTCCTCGAAGAGCACGACGACTGTCGTGGGGTCCTTGGTATCGTGCACCACCGACCAGGTCCGCTTCGTCCCCTTCTCGCGGAGGAACACGCGGTAGGCGATGCTCCACGAGATCCCCTCGAAGACGATGGCCGCGCCGAGCACGATGTAGTTGATCGTGGGGTTCGTGAGTTCCTTGGGGTGCGCGAGGTGCTTGATCCCCTCGTAGATGGACATGCCGCCGCCCAGCGCGAAGACCATGATGGCCACGATGAAGCTCCAGAAGTAGAGCTCCTTGCCGTAGCCGAACGGGTGCAGTCGGTCGGGCGCACGTCGGGCCATGCGCAGTCCGAGGAGCAGGAGCGCCCCGTTGCCCGTGTCCACGAGCGAGTGGATTCCCTCGGAAAGCATGGCCGAGCTTCCGCTGACCGCCGCGGCCACGAACTTCGTGATCGCGATGGCGAGATTGCCGAGAATGGCGGCGATGATGGCGGTCTTGGATTCGGCGGCCATGGGCGGGATTATGGCGGGCGCGGGGTCGCAAGGGAAGCGCCGCCGCGGCGCATACCGAACCCCGGGAAGCGCGGTAAGGAGGCGCATTGTGTCCGGCTCGCGAAGCGCGTAAACTGCCGGGTTCTATGACATTCGAAACATATGGGCTGGACCCCCGCTGCCTCCAGGTCCTCGCGAAACGCAACATCTCGGAGCCGACCCCCATCCAGGAACGCGCGATCCCCATCGCGCTGGAAGGACGGGATCTCATCGGTCTCGCCCAGACCGGCACCGGCAAGACCCTGGCCTACGTGCTCCCCAGCATCACGCGCCTCGCCGCAGGGCGGGTTCGTAAGAACCAGATGCTGGTGCTCGTGCCCACACGGGAGCTCGCCGTGCAGGTCCACGAGGTGGTCGAGGAGTTCGGGAAGCCTCTCGGGATCAAATCGGTCCCCGTGTACGGCGGGGTGAGCATCGACAAGCAGCGGGTCGAGCTCAAGGAAGGGCGCCACGTCGTCGTGGCCACTCCCGGCCGGCTTCTCGACCAGATGGCCCGCACGAACGTGAAGTTCGACGACCTGGCCATCCTCGTGATGGACGAGGCGGATCGCATGCTCGACATGGGCTTCCTCCCCGACATCAAGCGCATCGTCCGCCACCTGCGCCGCGAGCGGCAAACCTTGATGTTCTCGGCCACCTTCCCCGACGAAATCGCCTACCTCGCCGGCACGATGATGCACGAGCCCGAGCGCGTGACGGTCGGCTTCATCTCGAAGCCGGTGGAGACCGTCCGCCAACTCCTCTACCCGGTGAAGCCCGAGGACAAGATCTCGCTCCTGTTCCGCGTGCTGAAGGAGTTGGCAATCCCGTCCGCATTGATCTTCTTCCGCACGCGCGAGCGCACCGAGCGCCTCTCCAAGGCGCTTCGCAAGGAAGGATTCAGCGTCGCCGCCATCCACGGCAACCGTTCGCAGCGCGAGCGCGAAGAAGCGCTGAGTGCGTTTCGCAGCGGCGAAGCGAAGATTCTGGTCGCCACCGACATCGCCGCGCGCGGGCTCGACATCGAGGGCGTGACCCACATCATCAACTTCGACATTCCGCCGAGCGCCGACGATTACATCCATCGCATCGGCCGCACCGCCCGCGCCCACGCTACGGGCGACGCGATCACCTTCGTCTCACCCTCGGACATGATGGAGCTGGAGCGCATCGAGGGCACGGTGGGGAGACGGCTGCCGCGCGTGGCCTGGGACGGGGCTCCGCCCATCCTTTCGCTCTTCCGCCCGCCGGAGGAGAAGAAGGACGTCGTGGAGGGCCCCGAGTTCGGCGGGCGCAACAAGCGCGTGCAGATGGTGATCAAGAAGCAACGGAGACGGTGAGCGCGTCGGCCGGGGAGGGGGAGTTCGATGCAGGGTGGCCGGGGTTGGATCGGGGCGTCGGTGTTCGGTTGGCTCGTCCTACTCGGCGTAGCGCCTGCGTTCGCCGATGAGGGCATGTGGACCTTCGATCGGCTCCCGCTTCGTCAGCTTGAGGAGCGCTACCAGTTCACGCCCTCAGCGAAATGGATCCGCCATCTGCAGCATTCCGCGGTGCGCTTCGGCGGGGCCTCCGGCTCGTTCGTCTCCCCCGACGGGCTCGTCTTCACCAACCACCACGTCGCCTTCGATCAACTCCAGAAGCTCTCGACGCCCGAGAACAACTACGTGCGCGACGGTTTCTTACGCCCGCACCCGGGCGGAGGAGGTCCCCTGCCCCGATCAGGAGCTGCGCGTTCTCATTTCGACGGAGGACGTGACTGCTCGCGTGGTCGCCGCGGTTGACGTGCGCGCCGCCAACGAGATCCAGAGCGCGCAGCGGCGCGCAGCGATCGCGCAGATCGAGGAGGAGTCCACCCGCGCGACCGGGCTCAAGTCGGAGGTGGTCGAACTCTACCGAGGAGGCCAGTACTGGGTGTACCGGTACAAGACCTACACCGACGTGCGACTGGTGATGGCCCCCGAGTCGCGCATCGCCGCCTACGGTGGGGATCTCGACAACTTCACGTATCCACGCCACGACCTCGACATCTGCGTTCTTCCGCGTGTACGAGAACGGCGGACCGCTACACTCCACCGACTACCTTCCCTGGAGCCGCACCGGTCCGCACGAAGGCGAGCCCGTCTTCGTCGCCGGTCATCCCGGCTCCACCGCGCGTCTCAAGACCGTGGCCCAGATCGAGTACGACCGCGATCAAGACATCCCGATCCGCATCGAGCGCCAGACGCTGCGTCTCAAGGCCTACTACGACTACGCGGCGCGGGGACCGGAAGAGGAGCGGCGGGCGGCGGACCGCATCAAGGGTCTGGAAAACAGTCAGAAGCGTCTCTTCGGATTCCGCGACGTGCTCGCCGACCCCAAGCTCATGGAGGCGAAGCGGGCGAGAGAGAACGAGGTGCGTGCGCGCGTGGCCGCCGACCGGGAATGGAATGCAGAGGCCGGCGGCGCCTGGGACCGTATCGCTGGGGCACGGAGTGCGATGGCCCTGCGCAACCGCGAATCGCAGTACCGCGACCTGAGCCGGGTGAGCCGCCTCGTGGACATCGCCAACACGATCGTGCGCTACACCGCGGAAGTGGAGAAGCCGGACGGCGAGCGGCTGTCCGAGTTCCGCGAGCCCAAGCTCGCCTCCCAGCGCTTTCGTCTCTTCTCGCGGGCGCCGGTCTTCTCCGACATGGAGGAGTACATCCTCGGCGTGACGCTGCAGGGTATGCTCGACGCGCTAGGCCCCGACGATACGTTCGTGAATGCGGCGCTGAGCGGAAAGACGGCGGCGGCGGCCGCGCATGATCTGATCACCGGCACGCGTCTCGCAGACGTGGCGGTGCGCAAGAGCCTCATCGAAGGCGGCCGCGCCGCGGTGGAGGCATCTGAGGATCCCCTCATTCAGTGGGCGCGGAAGCTCGACGCCCCGTACCGCGAGCTGCGCACGTGGACCGAGGACCGTGTCGAGAGCGTGGAGTCCACCGAGGGGAGACGGATCGCGCACGTCCTGTTCCACATGGTAGGCGACTCGCTCTACCCCGACGCCACCGGCACCTTGCGGTTGAGTTACGGGAAGGTAGCGGGATACGAATCGGGCACGACCCTGGTGCCGTGGAAGACGACGCTATACAGCCTCTACGGCCGGTCGGCGAGCTTCGACGGCCGCGACCCCTTCGACCTGCCGCCAAGCTGGATCACGCATCGCGACGATCTCGATCTCTCCACCCCGATCAACTTCGTCACGACCGACGACATCATCGGCGGCAACTCCGGCAGCCCTGTGGTCAACCGTGACGGCGAATGTGTCGGGGTAGTCTTCGACGGCAACATCGAGGCCTTCCGATGGGACTACGCCTACGATGACGCCCAGGCCCGCTGCGTGGCGGTCCACTCCGCCGGGATCATCGAAGCCCTGCGCAAGGTGTACGACATGAAGGGACTGGCCGACGAGCTGGAGGCGGGGGCGGCCCGGTAGAGGTTCGTTGGCGCGTCAGCCGCGGCGGGCCTTCGACACCGACCAAGCATAGAGCGCCACTGCGACCGCGGCCGCGGCGTTGAGCGATTCCACTTCCGGGCGAATCGGGATCGCCAGTGCGCGCGATCGCCAGGCCTCCGGCAAGCCCTCCCCTTCGAGGCCGGGCAAGAGTGCGAACCGCTCCGGAAACGTGAACGTCGAGATGTTCCGCCCCTCCGTCGAGAGCGGGAAGATGTCGAGCGCGGCCTGCAACTTCTTGATCGACGGCCCCTCGAAGAGCTTCGCCCGCAGCACCGTACCTCCGGACGCGCGGAGCGTCTTGGGATGGAACGGGTGCGCGCTCTCCTCGAGCAGGATGACCTGATCGACGCCGAACGCCACCGCCGAGCGAATCGTCGCCCCCACGTTCTCGGGATCCTGGAAGGGAACGAGCAACGAAGTCCCCTCGGGGAGGCCCTCCGAGGGATCCCAGATCGGGAGCGGCGGCACGTTCACCAGGAGAAGCGGCGCGCGCGTACCGAACACATCGACCTCGCGGAAGAGCGCCGGCGCGAGCTGATACCAGTCCATCCCGTGCGGCGAGCCCTCGGGGGGCGGGGTCTGCATCCCCCGCGGTCATCCACGCCGCGATCTGCCCGGGAAGCTCCCGCAGCGTTTCCTCGACGAGCTTCCGCCCGGCGACGATCGCCTCTCCTTCCTTGTGAATGCCGCGCGGCGCGAGGATGCGCTTCAAGCTCTTGAAGAGCGGGTTCTTATCGCTTTCGATGACTCGGATCACGAGCCGTCCTCCACGAAGTCGGTGAGGGCATGCGGGAAGTGAGAGCCTGGAATGCTAGGATTATGACAGGCCGCGAGCAGGATAGCTTCAATGCCCCGTCCCGGGAGGATTGATCATGTTTCGTTTTCTTTCCCGTTCGCCGGGGGCGGCCTTTGGCGCCGCAGCCCTCTTCCTCGTCGTCGGCGCCCCCACCTGCGGAGACGCCGACTCAGCTTGCACCGCGGAACCGGTCGGCGCGATCACCGCGTACACCCTCGCCCTCTCGCCTTCCACGCACCTCGATGTCGAGGGGCCGGTCGTCTCACTCTCGCCGGTCGACGAGAACGGGCTTCAGGAGCTGGTGATCCGCGACGCGGGCACCAGCGGCCTCGACACGTTGCGCTACGGAATCCGGGAACATCCCGACCGGGTCGTGGCGCTTCCGGTGACTCCCGGCCGCTCGTACCGCGTGGTGCTCGACCATGTAGGTGGGTCTCCCGAAGCCAGCGGCATCCTCATCGAGGACGATAAGGGCGTCCTCTTCGCCGCGGCGAGCGATCGCGGCCCCGGCGAGCTGGCGCTCACCACCGGCATCCCCGGGTTCAGCCTGGCGCTCGAACCCACAGACTGCGTGAGCCGCTCCACCGGCGAGTGCTTCACCTTCATCAAGAACATGCGGTTGCGGGTGACACACGCCGAGGCCTCGGTGTCGCTCCTCCACGGTGAGGAGGCGATCCTGGCGGATTATCGTGTCGTGTGCCTCACCGCGCAGGATGTGGAGTACACGAACGCCTGCGCGGACGCGGGATTGATCCATCTCTCGTACGTCATCGCGCGGGCGGATTCCACGGACTGACACGCACGAGCGGGGGCGCCATTACCGGCGCCCCCGCTCCGCGTTTGCATGCCTATCGAACCAACAGGACCTTCTTCACAGTCTGCAGACCGGGGGCCTGGACGCGGTAGAAGTAGATCCCTTCCGGCATCCGCCGGCCGCTGTCGTCACGCCCGTCCCAGCGCAGCGTGTGCGGGCCCCGGGCCAGATTCGCGTTCACCAGCGTCTTCACCCGACGTCCGGTCACGTTGAAGATCTCCACGATGACCGAACCCCCTTCCGCCAGCGTCAGCGTCGATCCCTGCGGTCCCGCCTGCAGCCCAGGCTTCACCTCGGAGGTGCTCACCGATACACCCGGCTGTTGATCCATCGGATCGTCCGCCGCGACGATGTCCGCCAGCTCGGCGCCATCGCGCTCCGCCGGATCCTCGACCAGCGCGATCGGCGTCCCCAGCCCGAAGATGTCACCCACCAGATAGTCGACCCCGTCCGCGCCCTGATAGTGCAGTCCCAACGGGTTCTTCTTGGTCGCCTGCGACCGCATCTCCCGTGCCTTCAGCGCGTCGTAGATCACCTCCAGGTCCAGGTTCCGATCCTTGTCCACGTCCACCAACCGCCACTCGATCGGCAAGATCACCCCTGCCTGGTTGCCCACGTAGACCCGCTTCGGATCCAGGCGCCACGCGTCCATCTCTCCCGTCGACACCACCACCAACCGGAACCCGGGGGCCTGCGGATCCAGGCTCGCTCCGTTCGACGAGAACCCTACCGAGCACAACGCCATCCCCGACCTGTCGTGCGGCACCCGCACGCACGCCGTGTCCGGCGCCGTGTTCCCCGATCCGTCGCTCGCGGTGTAGAGGATCGTGTACTTGCGACCATCCCCACCACCCATCCGCTCCGACCGCAACTGGAACACCTGGTCCGGCGTCCCCAGGTCGGCCACGATGTCCCCGTCCGTGTCTCCGTCCCCCAACCCGTTGTCCGGCTCGTCGCTCGTGATCGAGGTCAGCACGTACGTCGGGCTCGGATCGCAAATGTCCGTGACTACGACCGTCGCCAGGATGTCCGACATCTTGTGGTTCGGCGGCCACAGCACGTCCCGGTTCAGCTCCACCGTGATCACGGGCGGCGTCGTGTCCTCCACCGTCACCGTCGCCTGACACGATGCCGAGTTCCCGTCCGCGTCCGTCGCCGTGAACGTCACCACCGTCGCTCCCAGCGCGAAGTAGTCCGGTGCGTCGTTCGTCAGATCCGGCGCGCTGTCGCACACATCCGTCGCAGACACCCCGCTGAAGAACGGCACCAGCTGCGCGTCCCCCTTCGGCGTCCCGTCGTGCGACGTGCACTCCACCGTGATGTCCGCCGGGCAGACGATCACCGGCGGCGTCGTGTCCACCACCGTCACCGTCATCTGATCCTGGTCGCTCTCGATCCCGTCGGAGACCGTCAGCGTCACCACCGTCGCACCCTCCGGAAAGTGCCCCGTCGTGATCGCCGCGTTCGCGTTGTCGAACGTCACCCCGACCGGACCCGTCCAGTGGTACGTCAACACGTCCCCGTCCGGATCGCTCGACCCCGTCCCGTTCAGCACCGCCGACGTCGTCGTGTGCGACGTGCACTCCACCGTCTGGTCCGGACCCGCGTCCGCCACCGGCGGCTGGTTCACCGTGATCGCAAAACTCTCCCCCAGGTACGGACCGGTGGCCGGACCGGAAGAGTTCCTTCCCTCCACCGCCCACAGCACTTGATGACTCGACGCCACCAGCGTCTGTAACTCGGGCAGCGTCAAGGACCGCGACGTCGTGGCGAGGCCCCCGATCGTCAGGATCTTCGCGAACGTGCTCGCGTTATAGAACACGAGATCGAACGAGTCCCCGCTGTAGGAGGAGCGGACATCCGACGAGCGCATCCCACGAGAAGTTGGCGCTCGCGGGCGAGACGATCGCCCCTGCCGCGGGCGAGTTCAACGAGGGCCCCACCAGGTGATCGGTGGTGATCGCGCCGTAGGCCAGGTCCTGCTGGCTGGACAGCGTGGCGCGGATCAGCCCGATCCCTCCGGAGAGGGTCTCGGTGTTCGTGCCCCGCAGGATGTTGAACAGGGTGGTCTCGGAGGTGGTCACGTTGTCGCGACCGTCCGAGTTCGTGTCGTAGTAGTCCCACAGGATGCGCTGGACGGTGAGCTCGTTGTCCTCGCCCCGTCCGTTGTTGTCCTGGGCATCGAGGCTGTAGCTGAAGTTGCTCTCGCCGGTGTCCCCGTAGTTCACGTCGCCTACGCGCGGGACGTTGAGCGAGGAGAGGTTGAAGTAGTCCTGAGCGACGGTGCCGAAGTAGGTCGGCCAACCCTCGCTCCACGACATCCGCACGCCTTCGCTCTTGCTGTTGTGCACGTCGGCGATGCAATCCCCGATGTTGTGGGGCCCGCCGACGCCGTTCTCGAAGTTGAAGCTGTCCTGAACGTAGTGTCCGTACTCGTGGAACATCACGTCCCAGTCCCAGCGATCGCCGGGGCGCAGGTTGATGCGGCTTCCGTTGTAGTTCGCGGAGCCGGTGTCGCCGGGCCACTCGAACCGGATGCCGCCCAGGAACGCTGTCGCTATTGAGGTGCGCCGTGTAGGAGGCGACGTAGGTGGCGCCGGTCAGGAGTCCCAGGGAGGGGCCGGTGCCGGTGTTGGCGGCGGTGAAGTTCTCGGTGATGAGGGTGCCGTCCGGCGTCTCGTCGTAGATGCCGGTGTCGGCCTCGTAGGCGGCGTGCAGGATGCCCTCGGTCTCGATGGAGACCGCCGCGTTCGCGGAGATGAACCGAACGAAGATGTCCCGGTTGCCCGCGCCGATGCCGTCATCGTTGTCGACGACGAAGTGGTACGCGCCGTCGGTGCCGGTTGCCATGGCGGCCACCAGTTCCGAGCCGATGAGTTCATCGTCCCGCACCTGAACCGTCACTCCGAACGCCGGGTGAGGGTTCCCGTTCTCGTCGAGCCAGGTCACCGTGCCTTGCACCGTGATATTGCCTGTCGGCGACGCGGGGCTCGCCTGGAGAGCGATCTCACCTCCATCCAGGGCTGCCGGTGCGATGACCTGCGTGCCGCTGGGGGGAGGAGGCGGGGCGCCCTGCATCGGAGGAAGCTTGAAGTTCAGCAAGCGTTCCGGTCTGGATTTCTCCCGCATCTGGGCGCGAGCTTCCGTCTCGGTGAGCGCTCCCGAGTTGAGATCCTGCTCGATCGCCCGCTGTTCGGCGCGCAAGTAGTCGCCCATCGCGACGACCGGCCGGTTGTTGTGGAAGATCGTGTAGATCCCTTCGTTCTTCTCGAACCGATCCCCGCCGGTGCCGTCATCGGCCAGCGCGCGAACGAATACCGCGGAGCGACCGCTTGCGGTGTAGCGGACGGGGATCTCGAAGACCCAAGCCTGGCCGTTCGCCAAAGGACCCGAGGTGAGAACGGTCGGCCCCAGCAGCTCGACGGATCCCTCGGACGAGATCGCGAGCTCGGCGGATGCCAGCTCCGTACCGGGGAGCAAGGTCCCGGTGAGGGTGACCGCCGCGCCGGGTGCGATCGACGCCTCGGGTGCCGCAAGTTCCAGTGAGATCGGGACCGAGATGCTCGACGGACAGATCGAACTCGGCTGGGGGACTTCGCCGAGCGCGATCGCGGGAGACACCGCGAGGGCCAGAGCCAAGCCGACCACGCGGATCAGCAGTGGGATGGGCAGAATACGTCGAGACATGAGGGGGCCTCCTTGAGTGGGATAATGCGGGGCCGGGACGCGCGCCCCTGATGCGGGTAGAACGGATAATGTTCAGGGCGAACGGAGGGAAATCTACCCCGCCGCGCAGGGCGGGATCAAGTTATTTCAGAGAATTTTTTCTAAGGCTGGTGCCGCCCTACTCCGGCGCCAGGAACAACACCGACAGCGGCGGCAGGGTCAGCGACAACGAGTGCGGCCGGCCATGCGCCGGGATCGGTTCCGCGGTCACGCCGCCGACGTTGCCCACGTCGCTCCCGCCGTAGATCGCGCTGTCGCTGTTCAGGAGTTCGCGCCAGAACCCGCCTTCGGGGACGCCGACGCGGTAACCCGGCCGAGGCACCGGCGTGAAGTTCCCCACCACCAGCATCGGCCGCCCACCCTCCGTCCCCCGGCGTAGAAAGCTCACCACGCTGGCGTCGGCATCGTTGGCATCGATCCACTCGAAACCCCAGGGGTGGAAATCTCCGCCGTAGAGTTCGAGTCGCGACCGATAGAGGCGGTTCAGATCCTGCACCCATCTCTGCATGCCCGCATGCCAGGGGATGTCGAGCAGATGCCAGTCCAGGCTCTCGTCATGATTCCACTCGCGTCCCTGGCCGAACTCGCATCCCATGAAGAGGAGTTTCTTCCCCGCCTGGGAGAACATGTAGCCATAGAGCAATCGGAGGTTGGCGAACTTCTGCCACGCGTCGCCGGGCATCTTGTCGAGGAGTGAACCCTTCCCGTGCACGACCTCGTCGTGGGATAGCGAGAGCACGAAGTTCTCGGTGAAGGCGTAGAGCATGCGGAAGGTCAGTTGGTTGTGATGAAAGCGGCGATGGATCGGGTCGTGGCGCATGTAGACCAGGGTGTCGTGCATCCACCCCATGTCCCACTTCATGCCGAAACCGAGCCCGCCGACGTAGGTCGGACGCGAGACCATGGCCCAGTCCGTCGACTCCTCGGCGATGGTCTGCGTGCCGGGGAAGTGGCGGTAGACATCCTGGTTGAACCGGCGCACGAAGGAGATGGCGTCGAGGTTTTCCCTCCCGCCGTACTTGTTGGGGATCCACTCCCCTTCCTTGCGCGAATAGTCGAGGTAGAGCATCGAGGCCACCGCGTCCACCCGCAAGCTGTCGATGTGGTACTTCTCCAGCCAGAAGAACGCGTTGGACAGGAGGAACGCGCGCACCTCGTTTCGACCGTAATTGAAGATGAGGCTTCCCCAATCGGGGTGATAGCCCTGCCGGGGGTCGGAATGCTCGTAGAGATGCGTGCCGTCGAAGTAGCCGAGGCCATGTTCGTCCGAGGTGAAGTGCGAGGGCACCCAATCGAGGATGACCCCGATCCCGCGCTGGTGAAGCCGGTCCACCAGGTACATGAAGTCCTGCGGCGTGCCGTAGCGGCTGGTCGGGGCGAAGTAGCCGGTGATCTGATAGCCCCAGGACCCGTAGAACGGGTGCTCCATCAGCGGAAGGAACTCGACGTGCGTGAACCCCATGCTCTCGACGTAGTCGGGGAGCGCGTCGGCCAGCTCGCGATAGGTGAGCGAGCGCCGCTCCTCGTCGGGCGTGCGCCGCCACGAACCGAGGTGCACCTCGTAGACCGAGATGGGCGCGCCGTGACCGTTGGCCTTGGCGCGGCGACCCATCCACTCTTCATCATTCCAGTTGTAGGCGAGATCCCAGACCACGGAGGCGGTCTTGGGGGGAGTCTCGGCGTGCACCGCGAACGGATCGGCCTTATCCACTCTGAACCCGCGGTGGCGCGAGACGACGTGATACTTGTACAGCGTGCCCTGTCCCAGACCGGGGATGAAACCCTCCCAGATGCCGGAGCTCGCACGAGCGCGAAGGGGGTGACTCTGACGGTTCCAGCCGTTGAACTCCCCCATCACGGAGACCGCTTCCGCGTTCGGAGCCCAGACCGCGAAGTGCACGCCCTCGACGCCGTCGTAGGTGACGAGACGCGACCCGAGACGGTCGAACAGCCGATCGTGCGTCCCTTCGTTGAAGAGATGCAAATCCTGGTCGCCGAGAATCGTCCGATCGATCATGGGTTCTTCCCTCTGCCGGAGGCGCGGGCACAGTCTACCAGCGGGGCTCCCGGGGGACCACCGGGCCTATGGTGCGAACTCGGGATGATTCAGGGCAATCCACGCCTCGATCGCCTGCCTGAATTCGGGGACGACTCTTAGGACCTCCTCCAGCTCTGTTTCGGAGATCCCCGCCGGGCCTTCGTAGGTAAGTTCATTCCGCAGAGCACGGCATGTGTCGAAGTACGTGGCGTAGTCGAGGAAGATCCCTGGATCAGCGGCTTCCAAGGCCAAGAAGGTACTGAAGTGGGCTCCGGGCTGCTTGACCCGGTATCCGGAAGCTCGAACGACCATGGTGGCGAGGGTCCGCGCAGCCCCATAGGCCTGCTGGAAGCGACCTTCGGGGGACATCTCCTCGATCGCGGCATCAGCAATGTAGCGATTGGCGAGCGCCCGAAGCAGGACTATTTCATCCGGCCCGACCGGCTCCAGGGCCACGCGCCTTTGCTTGAGAAGCTCTGCGAACGTCATCCTCTGTCCCCACGACAAAGAGCCTGGGCTTATCCAAGACAGCCACTAAGAAGTCGTTTCCGGCTCTGGACTTTGCTGCGAACTCAGCCTCCGAATAGACGATGGGATTCACCTCGCGTCCCAAACGCACGGCGGCACCGCGAAGCGGCGCCGCGAGATCCCTGAGACCGACGGCCCCCACGACAAGAAGGTCCACGTCGCTGTCGGAGGTCTCTTCCCCAGAAGCGATCGAACCATAGACTAGGGCTACCGTGACCTTTGGCGCGAGGGGTTCGAGCTCGTCCCTCAGGACTCCGACGAGACCGGACGTCTTGACCAGCAGCCCTCGAAGCTCCGGAAAGAGAGGGCTCCGCGCGTTGGCTTGATAGTAGAGGCGGTTTCCGTCCCTGCGGGCGGTAAGCACCTGTGATTCGCAGAGGGACCCGAGCGGGCGCTGGAGACTTGACGTTGGAACACCGAGCACCCGCGCCAGCTCACTCCGATACCACTGGCGCTCCGGTCGGAGAAGCATCAGGGCCAGGATTCTCTCCTGCATGGGCGCGAGAAGACGGCTTCTTGTTTGACGCATAACTCGTCAATAGTGACGCAATGAGCGTCGAAATGCAAGAACCGTAAGTCTTCATGATCTAAGGAATTGCGGGGGGGGTTAGAGCCCCGCCGTCGCCCGCTCGCGCTCGAGCTGCAGCACGAGCACGTCGGGATCCACGACCACGCGCTCCGGCTTGAACCCGCACTGGAACTTGAGCTCCGCGCTCTCTCCCGCTCCCAGCACGATCGTCTGCCGCTCCGCGCGATAGCCGTCCTTCGGCTTGCCTTCCTTGTCGTACGCGTCGCCCACCGTCGCCGCCACCACGACCGGCATCCGGCCCGTCCCCTTGTTCTCGACAGTCGCGGTAACCTCCCAGGTGCCTGTGCTGTCGGTGGCACCGTCGGTCAGCGCCGTCCGCTTCGCGTCCTTCACGCGGTACTCCGGCACCACCTTGTCGAAGAACCATTGCTGCACGAAGGCGTCGTAGGCGGTCGAGTCGGGCGCGTGCGGGCGCAGGACCGCGACGAAATCCTGCAGCACGGGATGGTCGGGGTTGTCGCGGTAGGTCTCGATGAACTCCTTACACCCGGCGAGCGCGTTATCGCGTCCCATGTGGTTGAGCAGCATCCAGAAGGTCCACCCTCCCTTGTCGTACATCACCGTGGTGTCTCCGGCGCGCGAGCCGTCGGTCTTGACCAGGGGGCGCTCGGAGTCGGCTTGCCGGTTGTCGCCATAGCGCGACTCGATGCGCTTGGCGAACTCGCGCCGCTGGTATTCCCCTTTCACTTGGCCGATGAGGAGCATGGTCGAGAAGTGGGCCATTCCCTCGGAGAGGATGTTGCCGCCCGGGCCTTCTCCCGGAGAGAGAATGTTCCCCCACCACTGATGGGCCGCCTCGTGAGCGGTCACCATGAACGCGAGGTTGGTCTTGGGTTCGCTCTTGGTGAGAAAACCGATCCCCTCCGAGAACGTGATGTTGGTTGGGAACCCCTGCGCGTAGTTGGCGAGGGCGGGGAACTCGCTCAGCTTGAGTTCGCGCCACGGGAAGGGGAGGAACCACTCCGAGTAGTACTTCCTCGACGCGTCGAGGGCCTCCCCCATCTCCTCCACGTTCACCTTGTGCTTGCGGTTGTAGAAAATCGCGGTTCCGTCGCCGCGCCACGTCTCCCAGCGGCCCGCCACCACGTTGAAGAAACCGACCGGCTGGTCGCTCTCCCACACCACGGTGCGCCGGCCGTCGGCGACGCTGTCGCTGACGCAAGTTCCCACGGAGTTGAGCGTGTACTCGGCGGGGCCGGTGATGCGGATGCGCGTCGGATAGGGCCGGTCCACGCCGAAACCGCTCTTGGTTACTCCCACATAGAAGTCGTCGGCGTACTCCTTCGCGTCGTACTGGTTCTTCTCGTCGATCCCGATCCCCTCCTGGAATCCCAGCAGCGGCACAAACGTGGGACGAAAGCTGGTGAGCACGACGCCGGAGGGGAGGACGAACTCCTCGATGCCTCCGCCGTTCTTGGTCGTTCCCTTGGGGAAGACGCCGTGGAACTTGAACCCGATGCGCAGCGAGTCGCCGGGGGCGAGCGGCCGCGTCGGTGTGAACACGAGGAGGTGAGAACGATCCTCGGGCTTGACCCCCTCCCCGTTCAGCATCCACTCCTGGTCCTTCCAGTCGAGCCCGATGGTGAGAGGGATCTGCCGCAGGGAATGGTCAAGACGGTTGACGAGCAGGTAGGAGCCGCTCGTGCGAAAGGCGCGGTCGCGAGGCTCCAGCGTGAGATCCACGTCGGCGCCGGCGATGGAGGGCAGCGGCGCATCCTTCCAGGTGGTGAGGTTCTTGCGCCAATAGTCCTTCATCAGTTTCTTGGCCGACTCTCCCTCGAAACCCTGGTCGACCGCCACTTTCAGGAAGGCGCCGCAGGCGAGCACCACCACGAGCGAAGGGATGAGCGCCAGACTGCCGCGCATGAGCGCGCCCACGCGCAGACGGTCCATGAGGCGAACCACGTCGAAGCTGCGCCGCGCAAACACCCGGGCGGTGAGGGTGATGAAGAAGGCGGCCAGCCCCAACACCATGAGGCGATTCAGGAGAAGCGCCTTGCGGTCCAACTCGAACACACCGAGATCGCTCCATCTCACCACGGACCAGACATCCCAGTTACCCACCCACGACATCTTCCCGGCCATCTGGAGATAGCCGGTGAGCATGAGCGCGCCCAGCGCGATTCCATAGGTCGTGAAGCGGTTCCCGCTCAGCGCCCATAGCGCCGAGGTGAACCCGGTCCAGGCGATGAAGGTGGGTACCAGAAGGAGACCCCACACCAGGATGAAGGGCAGCGGATCGACCGGCATCTTCCCCTGGGAGAGGATGACGATGGCCGAGCCGAGGAATGCAGCGAGGAGAACCACGATCCCCACGAAGCTGTTGGCCAGGGCCTTGCCGAGAAGAATCGACGCGGTCCGAACGGGCGTGGTGTAGAACATCGCCCCGAAGCCCGTGTTCTTCTCACGCTCCAGCGACTCGACGGTGTAGAAGAGAAGCAGCAGGCAGACGAGAAGCGTGAGGGTGTTCATGGCCCCCGTCGCGATGCCGCCGGCCGTGTTGAGCAGCGGCGTGTCGAAGGCGCCCACCGCGAAGGCCGCGGTCCCGATCACCTGAAGGAGAATGATCGGCACGAAGAGATAGAGCCCGGCGGAACTCCGCAGCTCGCGCAGCTCGACGCGCAGCACCTCGATCGTGCCGCCGAAGAAGCTCGGGCGACCGCTTCGCATTTCGAGCTCGGCGAGTGAGGCGCTCCCCGAGGCGGCGTAGGTCGCCAGCGCCGCCGCGGCGTCACCCGAGCCCTGGCGCTCGCCGGCGCCGGCGAGCGCGGCTCGGACCCGGCGAGCCGCGCGCGTGCCTGCGTCGGCGCCTCGGAGGGACGCCGCGAACCGGCGCTCGGCGAAGACGACGGCGAGAAGGCCCATGCCCATCGCGAGCGCGCGGTTCAGCCAGAACAGGCCGTCGTGGGGAACGCGCGCGGAGTTATAGAAGTCGACGCCGCGGTCCACCTTGAGCCAGGTCTCGTTCAGCCACCGGAACCCGGCCGGGTCCAGGAGCATGAGGAGCTTGTTCCACTTGGGATCGAGCCAGCTCGGCGACCAGTTCCAGATGAAAAAACCGCACACGAGCAGCATGGCCACGGGAAACACGAAGACAAGGATCGGCTTGCGGGTCCACGTTCCCATCGCGAACGCGGTGCCGGCCATGAGCACGATGGTGGGCACACCCATCAGGAGCGCGGGCATGGCGTAGTTCCCGAACGCGAACGGCCCGAAGATCTCCTCCTTACCCGCGTGCGGGAAGACATGGCCGAAGAAGATCGCGAAGAGCGTGTGCAGCCCGAGGACGGCGAGGAATGCGGCGAAGATGCCGAGGAACCGACCCCAGACATACTCCCGGGGCCGCAGCGGCGTGGCGTTCAGGATCTCCCCGACTTTGAACTCGTCGTCCTGAATCACCGCCATCCCGGCCGCGATGGCGACGAAGAAACTGTAGAAGAGGAAGACCACCAGGGCGAACATCTGGGTCACCGCGAACTGGGAGGTGATCCATGCCTTGGTGCCGCCCACCTGCGATTCGCCGGAGGCGATCCGCATGTGGCCGGTCGAGAGACCGTACGAGGTCAGGGCGAGGACCACGATCAGAATCCAGAACATCGGCCGGCGCCAGGATTGGCGGAAGTCCTGGAGAAAGACGAGACGGAAGCGCCGGAACCCGGCGTTGGCGCGGGGCGGAAGGGTGCTCAGGGTCGCGTCCGGAGCGGCGCTCATCGCGCGATACCGGCGCCCACCGGGCGGGAGGCCGCCGCGTCGAGGCGGGACTGCTCGGCGGCCTCGGTGCGCATGAGCACGAGGTAGGCGTCCTCGAGCGTGGCCGTCACCGGCTCGAAACCGGCGGGCGCCGCGCCGCTCGCGGAGTGGATACGCACACGGTTCTTCCCCTCGACCAGCACCGCCTGGGTCACGGTGTGCTCGCGGCTCACGCGATCCATGTCGGAAGGATCTATGCGCCCCTCGAAGATCTTCCCATCGATAGCGGCCCGCGCCTCGGTGGGCGACGTGCGCGCGATCAAGCGCCCCTGTCGGATCACCGCGAATCGGGGGCAGAGGACGGCCACGTCCTCGACGATGTGGGTGGAGAGAAGCACGGTGCGATGCTCGGCCAGCTCGGCCAGGATCCGATAGAAGCGATGGCGCTCTTCGGGGTCGAGGCCCGCGGTCGGCTCGTCGACGATGATGAGGCGCGGGTCGCCGGCGATGGCCTGGGCGATGCCGAGCCGCTGTCGCATGCCGCCCGAGTACGACTTCACCTTGCGCTTGGCCGCGAAGGCGAGGTTCACGCGCTCGAGGAGCCGCTTCGCGAGCGCCTTCGTCCCACCCGGCGCTTCTACGCCCTTGAGATCGAGCAGGTAGGTCAGCATGGCTTCGCCGGAGAGATGCGGGTAGAAGCCGAAATCCTGCGGGAGGTAGCCGAGTCGCGCCCACAGTCGTTCAGGCTTGGTGAGGATGTTCTCGCCGTCGAGGGTCACGTCGCCGGAAGTGGGCTCAAGGAGCCCGGCGAGGATGCGCATGAGCGTGGTCTTGCCGGCGCCGTTCGGTCCGAGCAGCCCGAACATGCCCGGCGGGATCTCGAGGTTCACATCCTGAAGGGCGACGACGGGACCGGGGTAGACCTTCACGAGGTCACGGATGATCAGCATGCGGCCTCCTCCTGAGGTGGTGGGACCCTGGAGCTTACGCCACGAAGGGCCGAAGGGTTGCGGCGGCCCCAGTGTCTTGGAGTGCAGAGCGCGAGATCAGGTTGCGATGGGCGGCCAGCGCCGAAAGGGGCACGAAGGTTGACCGTGGGAGTCGCAGGACTCCACCCCATTGGGACGCGCCCCAAAATCATTGATAGCAGAAGGCTTGCGGACCCACCTCCGGGCCAGCCCCCGTGGGAATCCGGGACCCCGCTCAACGGCTAATAGAGCGTCTTGAGCCGCCCCCAAGTCGACTTGTCGACCGCCACGGCGGTGGTCACCACCTGAAGGTATGGGCGCCAGTCCGCGTTCTCATGCTCCATGCTGGCGAAGCCGTCCCCTCCCATGCTGCCGGGAACCGTCTTGACCAGGAATCCGACGTAGGACCCTCCGGATGTGATGCGCTCCTGGATGAATGTGGTCACATCAATGGTGCGATCCGTGAAGGAGACTATGGTATCCGAGAAGGCGTGCAGGAAGTGAGTGTCGTTCTGGGCATCGCCCACCGTGATGAGGCCGTCCCCCGGGTAGCCGTGCAGCTCAAAGTTCGCGATGTTTCCCGGGTCCCCCATGCTCATCGCCACGCGAAGCCTGAGCCCGGCCGACGTGATCGTGCTACCCGTCGGGATCGCGTCCAGCGGGAACTCCAGGGCTGCTCGCCAGTCGAACGACCCGACTCCCAATGCCTGGAGAAAGACATCGTCGGTCTGAACGAGCGTGTCCACTCCAGCATGTTGCTGAATGGTGGCGTCGGCGACCGGGGGGATCGTGAACACGGCGGCCGATGCGCCCGAGATGCCGACCATACAGAGGACGACCACCAGAAGGAAGACAACCACGGATGCATGCGATTCCATCACCCACCCCTCCCTGTGTAGTTGGCGGCACGCGGTGGCACAAGGCTAGTGGACGATTCACCCGATCTGCAATTGCTTTGAAGTCGCCGCCGGGTGGTTGGAGAGTGCCGCCGCTGGGTCCCTCGATGAGACCCAATCTGGACTGCCTCCCCAAACGATGATGCAGCGCCACGCTTGGCGGCTTCGTCCTACAGTTGAGAGATCCGAAGCGGAGAGGCCGCGTTTTCGAGTTGGCACCATTGTCACCCGTGGGAAGCGCAGGACTCGAGGCCGGGGAAACACGCCTCAAACCTATTGATGGCAAAAGGTTAGCGGGGGCAATCGTTCAGGGTTGGGCCGGCGAGCCGAGCGTCTGGGATCAGCTCCACCTACCCATGGACTGACGCGCAACCTGGAGTCCTCCCAAGGGGTCAAATCAACGAGCCCCGGAGCGAACACCTTGAGCTCTTCGGCGGCTTGTGGCACCTCTCGAAACCGCGGAGGTCTGGACAATGACTGGTCGGAAGGTCGATCGCCCCCTGCCTTGCCGCCACCCGAGGAAGCCCTCGGTGATCGTGCGGAGGCTCCTGGCCCTGGTCGCTCTGGTGCTCCTGGTCCCCTGCGCACCGGCATGCGCTCGGGACAAGAAGATTGGACCTCCGGACGGGAATCCGCAGGGACCGCATTTCACATTCGGGAGGGACCCCGCCGATCGGCCCGTCGTGAGTTCAGGCACGGCAGGGTGGCCCATCTTCCCCGCTGACCCGGCCGTGGTGAAGGACGCGGAAGGCTACCACCTCTTCTACACCACGTATTTCTGCAAGGCCAATGGGAATTACTACTACTCCTGGGACGCCGGGAATCTAGCCGCCTGCAACATCATCGATGCGCCTGCCGGCATCGGCTACGCCTTCTCGTCCGACGGCGGATACAACTGGGAGTTCCGAGGCAGCCCTGTACTGCTGCGGGGTTCTGAGCCATGGAATCGGGGAGACGTTGAGACCGCACACGTCGCGGTCCTTGGCGACACGCTGTATCTCTTCTACTCAGCATGGGGCGAGTACCAGGGCCAGCCTCTTCCACATCGGTATCAGATTGGTGTCGCCACGCTGGACCTGAAGGGCAAGTCGATCCGTGAGCGGCTGCTGACGGACGGGGCTGTCTTCACGGGGCGGGCGGAGCCTTTGATCTCGTACAACCTCACTGTGACATCTTTCGACAACAACACGCAGGAACCGAGCGTGGTCATCAGAGACGGACTGTTGGAGTTGTTCTACGTCGGCGTCGCCTTCGCACTTCCCGATCAGAGCGCGGATGCACCCGGACAGTCGATTCAATCGGTCGGAATGGCCAAGGCGGTGTTCCGCCCGGATCTCCAGGTCGTAGCGAAGTCAGGCGGCTACATCCTTCCCGATGCCAACATCACGGAAGTCAAGTACTTCGATGGCGCGTACCATGTCTTCTCCACCACGCTGGAGAAGGAGGGCGGGGAATTCCACCAGAACGAGAAGATCAACTTGTTCTGGTCGGCCAATGGCGTCGATTGGTCGGGCCCGGATGTCCTCCTGAGTCCGGAGGCGAGTTTTGACAAGTGGGGCATGATGGCACCGACCGTCGTCGTGGAGGACAGCGAACTCGTGCTGTTCTATTCCGGCTGGAGCATCGAAGGTCACCCCTGCTTCCCGGAGCCTTTCCGGCCTGACATACGCTTCGGCTATCCTGCGACCGGAGACAAGTGCATCTATGGCTCGGTAGGACGCGCCACCTCGGTGCGGTCGGCAAGCGAATGACGGGTGTTTCGAGTAGGCACACTTGTGACCCGTGAGAGTCGCAGGACTCCACCCCGGGGAAGCGCGCCTTAAACCTATTGATAGCAAAGAGTTTGCTGGAGCGGCGTTGGGGAGGTGGACCCAGAAGGGCCAACTCCAGCACAGGTTCACTGTGCCAATGCGAGCCGACTCAGTTCCTGCGAAGCAGAATGCCTGCTCGGGCGGCCTCATGGATCGCCTCACCAAGCCGCACCAATTCCTCCGGGTCCGGGCGATTCGGCCCGGCCACCGTTTCCACGCGGAATATACGCTCGACGACCACGGAATCTCCTCCTGCAATAGCTATCTGCTCAAATTTCCCGGTCGAACCCTCCATGGTGACCGGGTCGGGGATTGCATCCACGGCGAGTCCCGGGCCCGACCGAAGCACCAGGCGTTCCCTCCACTCCCCTCCCTGGGTCGCGGCCCGCTGGTCCATCCCTGCGGGGTCGGGGAGGGTTGAGAAGAACCGAGCCGGCGTGACGAGCAGCAGCCCTCCGGGCAGGTGCTCGATCCCACCGCTGGCGGCGAGATCGGCCTCGATTCGCGTTCCCCCCGTCCATCGAGGACGACGGAAACCGGCTCCGCCTTCGCCAGAGCTTCCGCCACGTTCCGGTTGAGCGTTGCGGGGTCCGAACGGCTCGCCGCACGGTACCGCGCTTCCACGATACCGGTCACGGTCTCGATCAGGCGACCGCGGATCGCTCCTTCGGCGCCCACGTTCATCCGGACGAGCCGGTCCACGAGGACACCATCCGCGGAGATGACCGGTGTCCAAACGAGCGGCTCGGAGTCCGGGCCCACGAGAAGCCCCCAGCTTCCCTGATCGACCGCCGGTAGGTACCCCAGGGCCAGAAACTCGTCGGTGGGGTCGAACAGCAACAACCGTCCCAGGCGGGGGTGAGTAGCGACGGCGTTGGAATAAGAGAATCCGTTCGCGCAGATGGCGAGAATGCAGTGATTGAAGTGGAGAGGGGACGGCCACTCCAGGGGGACCGGCCACGACGCTTCAGCGTTCAGTACCATGAGGTGCGATTCGATCCCGAGGCTCGAGAGCAGCGCCCGCATGAGGTTGGACTTGTCCTTGCAGTCGCCGTAACGCGTGGTAAGCACTCGCGCGGCTGGCCTGGGCCGGTATCCTCCTCCACTCCCTATTCCCATCGCAATCGAGACGTAGCGCACGGACTGCGTCAGGTCGGCCAGCGCTCGGAGCGAATCGTCGAGAGACACGGCATCCCGCACCGCTTCTCGGGCCGCTCCCGCGATCACGGCAGTATCCACCGGGGACGACTCGGCGATCTCGGCAAGCCACCGCGCCACATCCACCCAGGAACTCAGCACCGGGACCGGGCCGGTCTCGGGGGGCACCACTTTCACCATCAACTCGGTAACCGGGGCAGCGTCCTTCCCCGCGGTCGAATCGCCCCGCAAGCGTCTATAGCTCCACCGATGCTCTCCCGATCCGTCGCTCGATCTATCCGGCGCAACGCCCCGCGTCCAGTACCTGACTACGTCATCCCTTCGAGTTCGGAGCGAGACCGTGCACTCCTCGACCGGATACTCCGCGCTGACCACAACGCCGTACTCCTGGAACGGAGTCCGCTCCTCCACCCGGGATTCCCACGCGAAGAAGGAGCCGGGTTGGACCGCGCCAGTGGGCGTCAGAACACGGCGCCGCCCCTCGTTGAATATCGTCTCGTCCAGGATGGCGACTTCAATAGCTTCGTCGTTCCCGATCGGTGTCTCGCGTCCGTCCGGACCGACGAGCCAAGCGCGGAATTCGCGCAGATGCATCGAGTCGGTGCGGTAGGACACAATCGCCCTGGCCGCGGCCGGAGCGGTTTCCGGATCCCGGATCTCCACCACTCGACGGTGCCACTCCCGCCACAGCCCACCACCCCGGAACTCCAGCTCGCGAGAGTCCCACCGGACCCGCGCCGCAGCGGAGTCGGGGGAGGTGCTCGGCATGGAAATCGCCTCGCGCACCCATCTGGGAGCCGCTGCCAAGGGACTCGGAAGCAAGAGTAGAAGAGCGACGGCCGGCCCCAGCCCGCTACGGACGCCGGAGAACGACCTGCATGCCGTCCAAGTCACGAATCCTCCCGAGGAAGTCACGAAGTGCCGGATACCCGGCAGTCTCGAATCGCGTCGACCGCAAGGTGAACTCCCGAACCGCGAGCAAACCGGCCTCGTTCGTGACGATCCGCGTCGAGTAGGATCCCACCGGGCCCAAGCCAAACGCCTCTGTCGTATCCGGCGATACCGGAGCGTACCCGTCCGGCAGACGAATGAAAACGCTGTCAACCGAGTCAACGGCGTAGGGAAACACGATCGGATACCTGCGCTCCGCCGCGGGGAAGAGTTCTTCGCGATCCTGGTTGACGAGCAATGGCGTGAGAAGAACGGTGTTCCCAACCGTCCGGGCGCCGGCGGGCCATTCCAGGGACGCGCGAACCCGGAGCGTGTCCGTGGGCCATGGCTCACACCTCAGGGACCGGACTACGACGCCGGGAGACAGCTTCTCGATCCGCGCGCCGAATGCACTCTCGACGCTCTCGCGGTCGGGGCCATGGTCGAGCATCCAGGTCAAGGACATCTGCCCGTGAAGCTCCGTCACGAGCACCCCGGCGAGGCTCCCGTCCGGCTTGAGCTCCACGTCCAACCGGCTCACCCCGCGGTTCTCGGCCGCCGTCCGCTGAGACGGCTCCAAGAATCTCCCCCCTTCGGATCCGGCCACGAGAGCCGCGGCCCCTTCGTTCCACCAAGGGAGAGTCAGGGGCGGCAACAGCGGGTTTCCCGGATCGGTGAACACCCACCCGTCGGGGAGGGACACCGCCACCGCGAAGCCCTCCAAGAGCCCGGGCCAACCGAAATCCCGCCCCAGCAGGTACCGCTTCCGGCTCGACAACGCGGCCAGATGAGGCTCAAAGCCTAGTGAACGGGCCAGTTCCGCGAACACGAACCGGATTTCCTGCCTCGTCCCTTTGCCGCTTTTCAGGATCTCCGCCGGCTTTCGCAGCTTCCAGCCGAGGGGCGGGTCCGAGTTCCCCGACTCCTCGTCCAGATTCCGAATCCGCCGGCGGCAGTATGCGTGAAGTCGGGCCAGAACCTCCCGCGAATCGGTGGCTCCCGCCGCTACCTCGCGGGCCGTCTCCTCCAATTGCTCGCCATTCAGCTTCCGGTCGAAGTTGTCGTAAAGCTCTCGGGCGTGGTCATCCCACCGCTTCGCCATTCCCAGACCCGGCTGATCTGCATAGTAAACAAACAGCCAAGGAGCGAGGGAAGTCGCCGGAGGCATGAGGGGCTCGTCCAGGACGGCGGCAAGGCGGGAGCCCCGAAACACGGTCACCCCCCCCGTGATCACCTCCCGCGGCGGAGACTCCATGTTCACCGCCTCCCACCAGAGGGGGGGCGCCCCCTGAAATGCCATCCCCTTCACCTCGTATCGGAGATCACGGATGGGATGCCCGGCATAGAAGGGGAGAATTTCAAAGACCCCGTTCGGCAGCGAGTCGATTTCCCGCCAACGGTAGTCGACGATGTCGCCCGGTTGAAGCGCCGGGACCACTACGACCTTGAGACTCGCGGTCCTGCTACCCTTCCTCACTACCTCTCGGTCGAAGATCGCGTCCGCGGCGACGTCCACCGCTGTCAGATCGGGGTGCACGACACGCGCCTGCACTGCCTCGACTTTCACGTCGTCGCTGAACGGCAGTTCGATCGACTCAAACGCCTCGACGCCCGCGCGGGTGTAGACCTTGACGCGGATGAAGAACGAGCGGTACGACCATATGGCGATCGTACTGGTGCGGTGGTCGATCCGAACCATCTTCTGGAGGATCTCGGCCTGCGCACCGGGCTCGATCTCGCCCTCGGTGCGCGCGAGATCGGCAGGATTCACCGCCGGCCACGCATCCTCCTGGGCCCGCGCCGCAGTTGGTAGCCCTCCGAGGAGCAGCGCAGATCCGATGACCCAAAGTGCCACGCGGATGCTCATGCGGTGTTGTCGTCGCCATCTGGCGAATAGACTCCGAGTCATCATCTGCATCCTTGATAGAGGTGAACTCGGTGCCGGGATCCACGGTGATCGCCGTTGGCAGGGGGCGACCCCAGGATACCCGATCCCGGGCCTCCGCGACGTTCCTTCCCCCCGGTGAAGGACCGGCCTCTGCCAACGCACCCCATTCGGGCGCCGGAGAACGACCGTGCTCTACTTGTAATCTGTCCGGGAATCCTGGGAGAACGTCACGGACAGCCGGCGAAGCAGCTCGCGCTGGTCCCAGCCTTGATGTACGCGGTGCCGACGGTCGCGTCCCCGAGCTCGATCGTGCCGCCGTAGGGGGCGGTCAGGTCGGAGCACTTGCTATAGGCGCCGGTCTTGAAGAACGGCGCGTGGAACACGGCGTCAGCCAGGCTGACCGACATCAGACCGCCGTCGCAGACCGGGCCGAGCGGCGGGGTGCCGTCGGTGGGAAGATCTCCGTCGCCGTTCACCACATCGGGAGAGTTCACTTCCCGCTGCGCGAGGATGACGTCGTCAGCCTTGATTTCGCAAATGTAGAGGTTGCCGGCGTACGCAGGCTCGACCACGCAGCCGCCGCCGGCGATGTGGAACACCGCGGTGCCGCTGGTGTTGGCAGCCTTGGCGTAGACGCGGGTCGGGCAGGTCTGGACGGGAACGTCAGCGCCGACCGGGACCGGGTCCGACCAGGCGATCAGAGCCGTGGCGTCTTCGCTGAACTCGATCGTGACGAATGCCCCGTCGACGCCGCCGAGGGGGCCCAGAACCTGGATCGGGATGCTGATGATGTCGCCGGGAACACCTCCATCCGGCGCGATCGTGATGAAGGTCGGCACCACGGACAAATAGGGGCCGGGTGGGCCGGCGAATGCGGGGGGGATGGCCAACCCCGTGCCCACGACCAGAGCCAACGTCGACGCCACGATGACGGTCACACCGAATACGCGCTTCATGGAAACACCTCCCAAGCTGATTGCCATCGCGCCGCGCTCATTCCGTCGCTCCTACGGTTGTGCTGGGTGATTCCCAGGTGAATCTGACGCGTCGACTGGCCGTCTCGCGAACGGCGGGCGGTTCCAAGTCGCCCCAATAGGCGAAATCGGCAGTTACCTCGTAGCAGCCGGTTGGCATCGGCACACGCTCGCAGGTCTCCGTCCAGATGGAGCCAGGAATAGCCATCTCGCGTGCAAGTTCCTGTTGCGGCTCCAGGAGCTCCTCCCCTCCTTGGCAAGGCACTCCTGGGAAGGGGTTGCATGGATCGGACAGCAGCACATAGGTCCCACCGCAGCTCTGCAACGTGAGATTGGCACCGCGAGACCAACAGTCATGGAAGTACTTCACCGAGATATTCCCGGTGTTGCGGACAACGGATCGAGCTAGCAGGCCGCCATGTCCGTCGCCCAGGAGTTCCAGACGCACCAGAATATCAATCGTGCCCGGCGCGTCATCGCAGCCCAACGGAAGTCCAACCGTCATGAGCAAGCCGGAGATCCCGATCGCAGCTCTTACGGCTTGAGATGACCTTGCTTTGTGAGGTCGGCGAGCGCGCCGCCGAACGAAGTAGCCACTCATCTCACCTCCCCAAACGTCCATCCGGTCGAACGTGTCTCTCATCAGGAGGCTCTCAACCCCGCGCGCGTTTCTGGCCAGCATAACCCGGATTGGCTCACCATGGTTCCATCCATTAACCGCTTCGCGGACATGAGCCGGAAGTAGGATAGATTCTGTCCGTATTCACGCGCATGGAACCAGCCGCTCTTGTGGGCTCCGGAAAAGGGACGGTTGCGGAAACCCGTGGCGGTCGCATCGAAATGAGGCCAGACTCATCTCACCGTGAGCATAGGGAGGGGCGTCGTCATGGGGGCTCGACTCTCGGCGTCGTGGATCCTGGTAGGCCTGACTCTCGGCTTTGGTTTGTCCGCTTGTTCCGCGCCCGCGGAAGAGGAACGACGGCCGCCGGGAGGGTCGCCGCCCGGCGGCATCCGCATCACGCCGGATGTGGTCTACGGCCACAAGGCAGGGTTGGCGCTGACCTTCGATGTCTACCGTCCGGCCGTAGCCGGCGGCCCCGCCGTGATCTTCGTCAACAGCGGGGGCTTCGTCTCCGGCCAGTTGCGTCAGTATGAGACCACCTCACGGGACGAATACCGTTTCCTATCGCCCGCTGAGCTTCACCTGGAAGGACAGTCTGAGACCATACCCCTGCTCGCCCAGTTCAGCTTCGCTCCCCTGCTCGATGCCGGGTTCACGGTCTTCGACGTTCGGCACGGCGGGAGCCCATGGTTCAAACTCCCCGAGATGGTCGCCGACGTGCGCGACGCGGTCCGATTCATCCACGACAATGCTGCCGAGTTCGGTGTGGACCCCAACCGTATGGGCTTGTGGGGGGCGAGCGCGGGAGGATACCTGGCGCTCAAGACCGCTCTGACCGGTGAAGAGGGAGCGGCAGAAGCGGTCGAGGCTCCGGATAGAGCAAGCTGGGTCCGGGCGGTGGCGGCCTACTACCCGGCCGGATTCGATCTGGCCTCGGACGCCGAGCGATTCCCGGAACTGATCGCCAACCTGCCCGCCCTGCAGATTGAAATATCGGTCCTCGACTCGCTGTCGCTGCGCCACCACATATCGTCCGACGACCCTCCGTGCCTCATCATTCACGGAACCGAGGACTTCCCGTTCATCACCGAACCCAGTGAGTCGGTGTGCGTGGCCCTGGCGCGGGTCGGAGTCGAGTGCCGCCGAATCGCGATCCCCGGCACCGGGCATGAGTTTCGCGGATCGGATGGCTATCAGCCGGAGACCGGCGAGCGGGCCTCACGGGAAGTGGTCGCGTGGTTCGAGGAGAAGTTGGCTCCTCGATAGCCAGCCGCGAAACTCTGGGGTACTCGGGTACTCGGGCCCGGTTTCAAAGCGCGGACGCGCTGAACGTGTCCCCCTGGGAGACATCCCCCGTCTGATACCCACGAAGGAACCAGCGTGCGCGCTGCTCCGAGGTGCCGTGGGTGAACGCATCCGGCACCACGTACCCTTGCGCCTCCATTTGAAGCCGGTCATCGCCGATCTGGCTCGCCGCCCTCAGCGCTTCCTCGATGTCGCCCTGCTCCAATACCTGCCGAGACTCCTGCGCATGATGCGCCCAGACGCCGGCAAGGAAATCGGCCTGCAGCTCGAGGCGCACGGACAGATCGTTGGCTTCTTCCTCGCTCGCACGACTGCGGACGGAGTTCACCTGATCCATGATTCCGAGCAGGCGCTGCACGTGATGTCCGATCTCGTGGGCGATGACATAGGCTTGGGCGAAGTCGCCCGGCGCTTCGTATTGCGACCGCAGGTCTTCAAAGAAGCCCAGGTCCAGGTACACCTTCTCGTCGCCCGCGCAGTAGAACGGCCCCACCGCTGCCTGCGCGAACCCGCAAGCCGACTGCACGGCGCCCGAGTAGAGGACGAGCGTGGGTTCCCTGTAGGTCTCCCCCATTCGCTCGAAGAGCACGCGCCAAGTGTCCTCGGTGTCGGCGAGCACGACCGAGGAGAAGTCGGCCAGTTCCTGTTCCGCGGCGCTGAACTCGACCGCTGAGCCCGACGGTCCGGCCATCTCACCCGTGGGCGCCAACCCCTCGATCAGCTCGCGCGGATCCGTGCCGGTCAGGAGGGCGATCAGCGCGAGGACGACGAGGCCTCCCCCGCCAATGCCGATCATTCCCCGGCCGGACATCCCCCGCCGGTCTTCCACGTTCGCGCTTCTGCGGCCCATTTGCCAGCGCATGGATGATCTCCTTTCGCCCTACTACGGTCGACTCGTGGACCGGGACGCCACCCGCGATCAAATCTACCAGACCTGAGCTGGCAGCCGCTCCTCCGCCCGCTCTGCGCTACCGCGGGTCCAGATACCGCTGCTTGACCCGACCCCAAGTCGACGGCAGGACCGGATCGGGTCCACAGGTCACATTCCCAGCCCCGATGCGCCCGCAATCCGTGTGCCCGGGCGCGCAGGGAGAGTTCCCGGAGATGTCCCAGTTCCGTTCCGTCGCCGGATCCGAAGAACAGAACTCGGGTGCAGCCGATATGTTCCCGTCCACACCGAGCCGACCCTCCAGGTACGCCCCCACCCAATCCCCCTCGGCGTTGCCGACGAGGTCGGAGCAGGTGATGGTCATCGCTACGCCGGGCTCGCAGTGAATGGCCTCGCCGTCGGTTCCCCCGGTCACCAGCGTTCGGGAAATGTCTACTTGCGCCGAGTAGTCTATGACAATCGCGCCGCCCACCGGCGCACCGTTGCCGTCGAAAGTGCACCCCTGCACCTTTGCGAAGACGCGGCTGCTGCGCAGCCGCACCGCCCCCGCGTCCCACTTGGCGGTGTTGCCGTAGAAGATGCAATCGACGAGATTCACCGATGAGAGCGCGTAGAGCGCGCCGCCGCGCGCGGCGGTGTTCTCTAAGAACCGGCAGCGCGTGAAATCCGCGCTGGCTACGCTGGCAACGGAGACCGCGCCGCCACCATCCTCGACGGTGAAGTCGGACAGTGTCTCGTTCCGCTCGAAGAGACAATCGACGAAGTCGGGCGAACCATCGAAGACCCACACCCCGGCGCCGTGGTTGACGGCGGTGTTCTCGGTGAAGACGCAGTCGCTGAACACGGGGCGTGAAAGGTACCCCTTCACGGTGACCCCGCCCCCGCCGAGCGGTGCGTGGTTGTCCTCGAACCGGCAGGTGGTGACCGTGGGCGACGCGTTGTCGATGAGAAGCCCTCCGCCGAATCCGCCTTCCAGTGCGCCCCCGTTGCGGAAGGTAAGGCCGAGAAGCACGGCGTCCCCCTGGCAGGTCAGGCCGACCGTGCCGCCGGCGTCGAGGATCACGCTCGGCGCTTCTCCGCCGGCGCTGCGCAATACGATGCGGTTCTTATTGGCGGGGATGACGAGTCCCGAAATATCGTACGTCCCCGGCGCGATCACGATCACCGTGTGGTAGGCCACCGAGTGTTCGATAGCCCCGGGCAGGGTGTACGCGCTCGGAACATAGAGCGTGTCTTGAGCTTCAATCGCGCGGGGGACCATGAGGCCCAGGAGCTCGAGGACGGAGGCGCTCAACAAGACTGGAAGCGGAATCTTCATGGATCATCCTCCGGGTCAAACCGGAGTTATCGGCAGGAACGACCGACACCATCAATGTCCGGCGCCGGAGAGCAGGGCAGGAGCTCAGCGATACCGGCTCTTGATCCGTCCCCAACTGACAGCCTCGACCGGAATCGAACCCTCGCCACACTCCCCGATCGGCGGGCAGCTCGGCGAGGGCGCGGTGAAGAGCCACGCTGAGTAGTCGACGTTGGTCGACACGGCGTCTCCGGTCCCGGAGCCGGCTCCGCTCGGCCCGCTGGAATCACCCCACCAGTTGTTCGTCGCAGCAAGGATGCCGGCCGCCTTGTTGGTGATCCCGTTGGGGCTGTTGTTCTCGATCCGGTTGTTCGTGACCGTCACGGTGGTGAGATTGACCCCCGTGCCGATCATGATCCCGGCCGGGTCGCCCCATTTCCCTGTGTTGAAGGAATTGTCGTGGACCTCGTTGTCCAGGATGGCGACGTCGGAGATGCCCCAGGCCGCGTAGATCCCGCCGTTCTCGCTCGTGCTGCCGGACACCTCGTTGCATCGCACCGTCGTACTGCTCATATACACGGCGATTCCGTCCTGTGCGGTGTTTTGGACGGTGTTGTTGAGTATCGTGCCGCCGCTCTTCGCAGCGTCGTCTCCGTTCTTGCTGCCCAGCTTGATTCCGTCGTTGCTGGTTGTGACGTAGACGAGGTTCCCCTCGATGGTGGTCCCCGTCGCATCGTAGACGTAGATCGCGGCATCCGGAGACTGGATGTCGTGCACTTCGTTGAACCGGATGCTCCCGTCGGTGGATCCGCAGCAGAGATTGATGCCGTCCCCCGCGGTCGCGTAGACATGGTTGCACTCGACGACCGCACCCGCTACCGCGCGCAGTTGAACGCCCTCGTCGCCGCTTGAATCGTGAATGATGTTGTTGCGCAGGATGACGTCCGACGTGGGTGTCCCCACCTCGGAGACAACCATGTCGCCGCTGCCGTTCCTGAACTCCAGCCCATTGATCTCGACGTTCGACGAGACAATGCGGACCATGGGTGCCACCAACCCAAGGCCGTCGAAGACCGCTTCCGTGGACGTGTCGCCCGGAACGCGGAGACTCCCGCGGCTCGGGAGGGGATTCACGTTGGCCTGAGGACCGAGGATCGTGACCTCCACCACCACATCCACCGGCGCCGCGAGTACATAGAGCCCGGGTTGGACCTGGATGACGTCGCCGTTCACGGACGAGGTGATGGCGTCCTGGAGATTCGTGTAACAGGGGACACTCGTGCCGCATAGCCCGTCCGGGTTCACGAAGCGAACGGTGGCGGACGCAACCGGCGCGGCCGTAAGGAGAAGTAGGACAGAGAAGGCAAGACATGAGAGGAAGCGTGATCGCATGAGCGGACCCCCCCACGGAGACGGATCGTCTCGACGGCCCAGACCGCCTCTATTCGATCGGGGCGAGGCCGATGATAGGCACGAAACATAATCATACCATGGCTGAACCGGATCGGATCGTGCGACCACCGTGTATGATGGTGTACCTCTGAATCAACACCCCGGGAGAACAGGATCGTGATCATCATGCAACGTGGGACGGCAAAGAGACTTCTGAGCCTGTCGGCAATCCTGATGTGGCTGGCGGGCTGCTCCGCTCCGGGTTCCCTGGACCCGGACACGCCACCGGTGTCCGGCGGAGCCTGCGGCACCCCGCTGACCTTCTTTAATCCGCTATCCAACGGCCTGGTTCGCGTGGGGACCGACACCACGCTCGATATTGCAACCTGGAACCTGGCGTTCTTCCCGCTGGACCTGCCCGGAGACTACGACTGCCCCCATCCCGTGGATGTGAGGCGGGAGCAGGCGGCCGCGACCATCATTAACGCTCTCGGGCTCGACATCATCGCCATCGAGGAGATCTCGGACACCACCGGTTTCAACCAGATGGTCGCCCTCTGCCCCGGCTATGGAGGCATCTCTTCGCCCGAAGTCCGAGGCTGCAATTACCAGCGACCCGGCTTCATGTATCGAAAAGACCAGGTGAGGGTGCGCTCCACCCGCCTTCTCTTCACGAACTACGAGTTCGCATTCCCAAGATCCCCGCTCCAGGCGGACTTGACGATCACATCCAACGGTCACGCCTATGATCTGCACCTCATCATCGTGCACTTGAAGGCTTCGGGTGACGCGGAATCGCTCCAGCGCCGCCGGGCAGCCAGCGCCGCCCTCAAGCAGTACCTCGATCAGCAGGCCGGCATCGACTCCACCGCCAACTACATGATCGCCGGCGACTGGAACGACCAGATCGAGGATTCCATCGACTTCAGCTCGTTCCCCGATTTCATCAGCAATCCGGACGACTTTCAATTCCTGGACACGCCGCTGGTCGCACTGCCGGGGTACGCATCGTACATTTCGTCCGGGGGCACCGTGATCGACCATCTGCTGGTCAACCGCGCCGCCTGCCCGGACTTCTCCGGCGGGCGCATCACCACCCTGCGGCTCGATTCGGTCGTCGGGAGCTACAACAACCTGTCCGACCACCGGCCCGTAATGGTGCAGGCGCCGGTCTTCAGGTAGGCGGGACGACCAAATGAAGGTTCTTGGGGCTCCATGCCGATACTCGGGGAACAACCGGCCGGCAGCCCGGTATGAAGCCCAGTGGCTCCTCCCCGCCGGGCCTCTTCGATTGACTTCGACCGGCGGTAATCCGTAACCTTGGCGGCATCATGATTCGACGGCTGATCGTAACCATGCTGGCATTGGCGGCGCTCGCACCGGCGCGCCCCGCCGTGGCCGCGTGTACGACCCAGAAGGACCACCACTGCGCCTGTACGGTCCAGATGACGTCCGCCACGTGCTGCTGCACCGGCAAGGAGATCCCGGCCAAGGCGCAGGGCGAGGCCCCGCAGGTTCAGCAGGCCGATCCGGGGCTTCTCCCGGTCTCGGTGGAAACGACCCTCGCCTGCTCGATCGCAGTCTTCGAACACTCCCCCCTGGCGGATCGCCCCCTCGCGGCGTCCCCCACCCCGCTCTTCCTCCTCAACGGATCTTTCCTGAACTAGAACCCGATCGAAGGGCGAAGTGTGCCCGGCTCCGTCGCTCCGCGCGGCGGACAGCGGTCTGGCGTGTTCCGTTTCGGAGGAATTCCCGTGAGACACATCGTTTGGCCATACATATTATTGCTGTGCGGCTATTTGCTGTGCGGCTTTGCCACAGCGGGCGCGGCGGGCGCGCCTGATTCGGTGCGTGTCGAGGCGCTCGTCTACCCGGGAGCGCCGTTCGACTCGGCGCAGGTCGCGCCGCCGGTCGATGAGTTGGTCGCGTTGGCGCTTCGGCGCGCCCCCGCCATTGCGGCGATGCGCGCAAGGGCCACCGCCGCTCATGAGATGGTGGCCCCAGCGGGTGCGCTGCCCGACCCCATCCTCGAACTCATGATTCAGAACGAGGGATTCCCCGATTGGACCGTGGGGAAGATCCCGATGTCGATGATCGGGCCGCAGATCTCGCAGGACATCCCCTTCCCAGGCAAGCGGGGCGCGCGCCGCGCCGTCGCGCGCGAGGAAGCGCGGGTGAGCGAGCGCGAGCTCGAGACGCTCCGCCGCGAGGTCGCGCGCGAGGTGCGGGAAATCTACGCGCGGATCTACGCGCTCGACAAGGAGACGGGCACTCTCGACGCAGGGCGGGAGCTTCTGGGTCTCCTGTCCGAGACGGTGATCGCACGGCAGAGCGTCGGCGAGGCCGATCAGGAGGCCGTGTTCAAGACGCGGCTTGCGGTGTCGCGGCTGGAGGAGCGCGCGCGCGATCTCGCCGCCGAGCGGGCGATCGAGGTGGCCTCACTCAGCCGGCTGGTCGATCTTCCCGCGGACGCTGCGTTCGGAATCGTGGCGTCGCTCCCTCGCGCCGCCACGCCGGCGGCGAACTGGGACAGCCTCGCCATCGATGGCGCAGGCGATGTGGCGACGCGTGAAGCGGGGGTGAGCGCAGCCGAGGCGCGATTGCGCGCGGCGAAGATCGACACGCGCCCCGACTTCATGGCCGGAGCGGGAATCGGGTTCCGCGGTGACCTGGATCCGGTCGTGAACCTCCGCGTCGGCATGCAGATCCCGCTCTGGTCCGGGAGCAAGCAGAAACCCATGATCCGCGCGGCTCGCGCCGAGCTGGACATGTCCCGGCAGGAGCTGCGCGGCGCCCGGGCCGATGCGCGCGCGCAGGCAGCGATTGTTCTCGCCGATTTCACGCGCGCGGAAGAGCAGATCACGCGTTACGAGGATTCAGTCGTTCCGCAGACCAGCCTTGCCTTCGACGCCGCCCGATCCGCCTACCTTGGCGGCCGCAGCGACTTCTCCACCGTGATCGAGGATCTGAACCTGTGGCTTGAAGCCCGAGCAGGGCTCGCCCGCCGACAGGCCGATCGATTCGTCGCGCTTGCCCGCTTTGAGGCGTTGACCGCGCCCGCGCCCGAAGTCGGGGCGGAAGGAGGCTTGAAATGAGCCGCATCACGCTCTGGACCGTCATCATCATTCTGGCCCTGGCGCTCCCGTGGGTCGCGTCCTGCGGCGGCGGTTCGAAAGATGTCGTGCAGTACCACTGCCCGATGCATCCGACCTACGTGCAGGATGGGCCGGGCCAGTGCCCGATCTGCGGGATGGATCTCGTGCCGGTCCCGAAAGCGGTGTCGGACTCGACGCATGCGGCGGTGCAAAGCCACGAGACGCATGCCGCTGCGATGGCATCCCGCCCCACGCATGCCGACGTTCACGCGAGCGCCGAGGCGCTGAATCTGGCCGGCGTCCGCACGACCCCCGCGGTGCGCGGCAGTTTGAGCCGCACCGTGCGCGCGGTGGGGACCGTGGTCGCCGACGAGACCCACACGCACGAAGTCCACACGAGGGTATCCGGCTGGGTGGAGGGTCTTTCCGTCGACTTCACCGGGCAGTTCGTGCGCAAGGGCGATCCACTTCTGGCGCTGTACTCGCCCGAGTTGGTCGCGAGTCAGGACGAGTACGTGCGCGCTCGGCGGGCCGCCGTGCGATTCGCGGCGTCAAGCCTTCCTGAGGTGCGCCAGGGGGCGGACGATCTGGTTACATCGGCCCGTGAACGACTCCTTTCCTTCGACGTTCCCGCCAAGCTCCTGGATCGATTGGATGCCGGGGGCGAAGCGCAGCGTACGGTGACCCTGGACGCTCCCACGAGCGGCTTCGTTACGACGAAGGATGTCTTTGCGGGGAGCCGCGTCGAGCCGGGCATGACACTCTTCACGATCTCCGACCTCTCCCGGATCTGGGTCGACGCCGCGGTATACGAGCAGGAAGCGTCGCTGATCCGCGTGGGTCAGACTGCGGACGTCACGCTCCCGTATGACCCCGCTTTCCGAAACACGGGACGCGTGAGCTATGTCTACCCGACCCTGGATCCCGCGACGCGCACGCTCCGTGTGCGGGTGGAGCTGGCCAATCCCGACTTCGCGCTCAAGCCCGGGATGTATGCCAACGTCGAGTTGGGGATGGACTCCGCCGAGGGCATGCTCATCCCCGAAGACGCCGTGCTCGATTCAGGCGTGCGACAGGTCGTGTTCGTGCGGACCGGCGAGGGCGTATTCGAGCCTCGGGAGGTCGAACTCGGGGTGCGCTCCGACGGGCAGGTTCAGGTACTCGCCGGCGTCGCCGAGGGCGAGCAGGTGGTCGTGCGTGCCAACTTCCTCCTCGACTCCGAGTCGCGGTTGAGGAGCGCGATCGGCGGCGCGGCGACGGGCTCCATGCAGGGGATGGATATGGGCGGAACCAAACCGGATTCCGGGGCCGGACAATGATCCGCCGCATTATCGCGTTCTCCGCTCAGAATCGATTGCTCGTGCTCTTCGTGATGGCCGCTCTGTGCGTGTTCGCCGCCGTCACCTTGCAGCGGATTCGTCTCGGACGCGCTCCCCGATCTGTCCGACACGCAAGTCATCGTCTACTCGCGCTGGGACCGTTCGCCGGACATCATCGAGGACCAGGTCACCTACCCGATCATCACCGCGCTCCTCGGCGCGCCCAAGGTCAAGGCCATCCGCGGCTTCTCCGACTTCGGCTTCTCCTACGTGTACGTGATCTTCGAGGACGGCACCGACCTGTACTGGGCGCGCTCGCGGGTACTCGAGTACCTGTCCAAAATCCAATCGCGCCTTCCTCAAGGGGTGGCGACGGAGCTGGGCCCCGACGCTACCGGGGTCGGGTGGGTCTTCCAGTACGCGCTGGTGGACTCCTCCGGCCGGCACTCGCTCGACGAGCTGCGGTCGTACCAGGACTGGACGCTGCGCTACGCGGTGCAGTCGGTGCCGGGAGTAGCCGAGGTCGCATCGATCGGCGGCTACCAGCGCCAGTATCAGGTCACGGTCGACCCCAACCGGCTCGCCGCCTACGACATCGCCCTGGGTGACGTGGTCGCGGCGATTCGCGCCTCCAACAACGAGGTCGGAGGTCGGCTCATCGAGTGGGGCGGCACCGAGTACATGGTGCGCGCTCACGGATACTCGAAATCGACGGGCGACCTGGAGAAGGTCGTGCTCAAGACCGGCGCGAACGGGGTGCCGGTCCTGCTCCGGGACGTGGCCCGGGTGGAGCTGGGGCCCGAGATCCGCCGCGGCGTGTCCGACCTGGACGGCCTCGGCGATCACGTCGGCGGCATCGTCGTCATGCGCCACGGGGAGAACGCGCTCAACGTCATCGAGCGCGTGAAGCAGAAGCTGCACGACGTCGAGCCGTCGCTGCCGGCGGGGGTCAAGGTGGTCACCACCTACGACCGCGCCGATCTCATCGAGCACGCGATTCATACCCTCAAGCACGAACTCCTGATCGAGATGCTCATCGTCTCGCTGGTGATCCTGCTCTTCCTCTGGCACATCCCTTCGGCGGTGGTGCCGATCCTCACCATTCCGATCTCGGTGCTCCTGACGTTCATTCCGCTCTACTACTTCGGGATCACCGTCAACATCATGTCGCTGGCCGGGATCGCGATCTCGGTCGGTGTACTGGTGGACGGCGCGATCGTCGAAGTGGAGAACGCCTACAACAAGCTCCACGAATGGCAGGCGGGGGGACGCAAGGGGGACTTCCACAAGATCCGCCTGGAGGCGTTGCAGGAGATCGGGCCCTCGGTGTTCTTCTCGCTCCTGGTCATCGCCGTCGCATTCATCCCCATCTTTGTGCTGGTGGACCAGGAAGGGCGGCTGTTCAAGCCGCTGGCGTGGTCCAAGAACCTCACCATGGCGCTGGCCGCGGTGCTGGCGATCACGCTGGATCCGGCGCTTGCGGATGATGTTCACCCGGATGGATCCGTTCCGGTTCAAGCCCGCGTTTCCTGGCCCGGCTCGCCACCGGCGCGCTGGTCGGCACCTACCACGCCGAGGAGCGCCACCCGATCAGCCGCGCGATCTTTCGGGTATACGAACCGGCCTGCCGCTTCGTGCTGCGTCGCCCGCGCACGGTGATCGCTGCGGCGCTCCTGCTGGTGGCGGTGAGTATTCCCGCCTACTTCAAGCTGGGCTCCGAGTTCATGCCGCCATTGAACGAAGGCACGATTCTCTACATGCCGACCACGCTCCCCGGCATCTCGGTGGCGCAGGCCCAGGAACTCATGCAGACCCAGGATCGGGTGCTGAAGTCGTTCCCGGAGGTGGAGCGTGTCTTCGGCAAGGCCGGCCGGGCCGATACATCCACCGACCCTGCTCCTCTCTCCATGATGGAGACCACGGTGGTGCTGAAGCCGCAGAGTGAGTGGCGACCCAAGCACCGCTGGTACTCCTCGTGGATGCCGGAGCGGCTGAAGCCGCTCGTTCGCCCCATCTGGTCCGATCGCATTTCATGGGATGAGCTTGTCGCGGAGATGGACCGGGCACTGCAAATTCCCGGGGTTACCAACGCCTGGACGATGCCGATCAAGGCCCGCATCGACATGCTCACCACCGGAGTGCGCACTCCGGTCGGCATCAAGATCTTCGGATCCGACCTCAAGGTGATCGAGGATCTGGGCGCGCGCATCGAGGCTCTGGTGCGCGACATCCCCGGCACGCGGAGCGTATTCGCCGAACGCGTCACCGGCGGCTACTTCGTGGACATCGATCCGCGCCGCGACCAGCTCGCCCGCCATGGCCTCACCATCGACGACGTGCAGATGGTGATCATGAGCGCCATCGGGGGCGAAAACGTATCGACCACGATCGAGGGGCGCGAGCGGTACCCGATCAACGTGCGCTACCCGCGCGAGCTCCGCGGCGACGTCGACCGGATCCAGCGCGTGCTCGTTCCCACCCCTTCCGGGGCGCAGGTGCCGCTGGGCCAGTTGGCCGACGTGCGACTCGTGAGCGGCCCGGCCATGATCCGCGACGAGGACGGGTTCCTCGCCGGCTACGTCTACGTCGACATCGCCGGCCGCGACGTCGGACGGTACGTCGAAGAAGCCAAGAAGATCGTACGCGAGAAGCTGAATCCGCCGGCGGGATACGTGATCCAGTGGAGCGGGCAGTACGAGAACATGATGCGGGTCAAGGAACGGCTCAAGTTCGTGATCCCGGCCGTCCTGTTCCTCATCTTCCTGCTTCTCTATGCCAATACCCGGTCCGTGTTCAAGTCGATGGTCGTGCTGCTGGCGGTACCGTTCTCGGCGGTGGGGGCAATCTGGCTCTTCCATCTTCTCGGCTACAACGTGTCCATCGCAGCGTGGGTGGGGATGATCGCGCTCCTGGGACTGGACGCCGAGACCGGCGTGTTCATGCTCCTCTTCCTGGACCTCTCCTACAACCGAGCCCGCGACTCGGGCCTTCTGAAGACGGTGCGCGATCTGGACGAGGCGATCATCCACGGCGCGGTGAAGCGCGCGCGACCCAAGATGATGACGGTGGCGGCGGCGTTCATGGGGCTCTTGCCGATCATGTGGTCCACATCGGCCGGGGCGGACGTGATGAAGCGCATTGCCGCACCGATGCTCGGCGGGCTCGTGACGTCATTCCTGCTGGAGTTGCTTGTCTATCCCGCGATCTACAAGCTGTGGAAGCGGCGGACGGAGCTGCAGGGGATTCCGGAATGATGCGCGCAGACGGGCACCGGGGAGGAAGTCGGTCATGACAGAGCTTCTGAGCACGATCCGGAACATGGTCGGCCACTTCCACCCCGCCCTGGTTCACTTCCCGGTCGCGCTTATCCTGACCGGGGCCGCGCTCGAGGCGTGGCAGACCGCCCGCGGCGGCGCGCTTCGATCCGAGCCCGCGCGCGTCTTGCTTGCTGTTTGGAGTGCTTGGCGCCGTCGCCGCCGCGCTCTCCGGCCTCCTTCTGTTTCATCCGTCGGACTTTCAGGGCCGAACCCTTGAAGTGGCCCGCGTTCATCGGATTCTTGGCCTTGCCACCGGGACGGTGGCTCTGGCGGCGTTGGTCGCCGGAGGGGTAACCGGAAACCCGGGGCCAGTCCGGGGCCGACTCCGGGTCTACCGGATCCTCTACTACCTCGCCGCGGCGCTCGCGGGGCTGGCCGGCCATTACGGCGGCTGGGTCGTGTTCGGTTGGGGAAGGGTGTGGACATTTTGATCGTTCGGTTCACTCAACTCGAAAGGAAGAAAGAATCATGAAGACGAACTCCTGGATACTCAACATCGCAGCGGTCGGCATGATCGCACTGGGGGTCTCGGCGAGGCCGGCGGTAGCGGAAGAAACCGCAATGGGACATTCCCACGAGATGGCGGAGCTTCACGGCGGCTCCGTTACGATGACCCCTACCCATCACTTCGAGCTGCTGTGCACGCCGAAGGAGGCGCGACTCTACGTCTACGACGGCAAGCAGATCCCGATCCCGAGTCTCGACGGCATGAAGGCATCGATGATCCTTGCAGGAAAAGACCGGCAAGTCCATGACGATGCCGATGACCTACGTGAAGCCTGACGCCGCGCGCGGGCGCACGCAGGGCTACTTCGTCGCCGCCCACGATTTCACCGGGGCCGACAAGAATGCCATGAAGGCGACCTTCACCGTCGAAGGTCTCGCCAAGAAGCCGGTGGAGTTCAAGTCTGCCATCTCCCTCGCGGAACCGACGGTCTATGCATGCCCCATGCATTCCGACGTGATGGGCGAGGATCCGGGGAAGTGCGGCAAGTGCGGCATGAACCTCGAGAAGATGGGCGGGCACGAAGAGCACGACAGCGAGACCGGTAAGGCGTTCCGAGAAAGACCACCACGACGAATGAGCCGTTTCGGGCGGGTTGCGACACCAGCCGTTCTCGCCCTGATCGTGGCCGTCGCCCTGATCTCGGGGCCGTGGGGCACCAGCACCGACCGAATGCGGTCGGTGCCGCCGGCTCCCGGGATCCCGGGCGATCCGCGCAAGGGTGAGCGTCTCTTTCGCAAGCTCGACTGCATCCGCTGTCACTCGGAACCGAGAGCGGTGGGCGGCATCAACGTGCCCCCGCCGCTCTCGCTCGCCGGGAGTCGCGCGAACACGGCGTGGACGGTCGAGTACCTTCTCGATCCGTATCCGCTTCGCTACCGGACCGAGGGGGCCTTGCCCGATCTGCGCATGCCTCGCGCCACCCTTTCACGGGACGACGCGGTCGATCTCGCCGCCTTTCTGGCAGGTCAGATCGACTCGGTGCTCGTGCCTGGATGGTCACCGCCAACGGTGGGGGCGACGGCGGACTCGCTGGCAATCGAGGGACGGCGTCTCTTCCGGCAGTACCAATGCCTGGGATGCCACGAGCTAGCGCGGCGAAGGACGACGGATCGGCCCCGCGCTCGACGAAGTCAGCACCAGGAGGCGGCCCGAGTACGTTCGGGCTCTCCTTCTCGACCCGCAGCGCATCATTCCGGGCACATCCATGAAGGACTTCGATCTCTGGGAGGAGGCGGCGGACGCCCTCGCAGCCTTCCTCGGCACGTTGACCCGAGAGGATCGACACGAGTCCGGCGCTCACTGAGCCATGCGGGTTCGACGGCCTAGCCGCCGCAGCAACCGCGCCAGGAGAACGATCACAAGAATGACCAGCGCCACCGCCACGATCGGCGCGAGCACGGCGAGAAGGGACAGAGCGCCGGCCACGAAGTCCTCGAACACAGAGAGGAACGGGTTGGCGCACCCCGCGGTGGTGACGGTGGAGCCGACCCGCGCCTTGGCTCGGCCCAGGTGGGTGCCGAGCGAGAGCATCGAGAAGAAGAGCGCGAGCGCGATCGAGACCGGTCCGGGCAGATCGGCCATGACCGCAGCGGCAGCCACGAACCCCGCCGCCGGGCGGACGAAGGTCGACCCGACGTCGAGGACATGATCGACGAGAGGGATCTTGTCGGCGAAGAGCTCGACCAGGGTGGCCACGCCGAGAGCTCCCAGGGCAACGCCGCTGGATAGGAACGCGAAATCCGGGCTCAGGTGGATCCAGCCCCAACGGGAGGCCAACCCCACCACCAGCAGCGGGAGAAACGCGCGCAGTCCGGCGGCGGCAGCGAGCGCCACGCCGGCAAGAACGGAGACGACGATGGGACCGCTCGCCTCGGGGAATGCGATCGCACTGACGTACGACATCATGAAAGCACCTCGCCCGGCTCGCCCTCGCCTTGGCCTCGCAGGGTCCGCCACCAGGATAGACCGCGACGCCACCGCACGAGAAGGAGCGCGCCACCCAGGATGAGCAGCCCTCCCATCCACTCGCGCCGGGTGGGCAGCACGTGCAACAGGATGGAAGAGTAGATCGCGACGAAGAGGGGTTGTGATTGACCGATGAGCGCGGCTCGCGACACCGCGAGATGGCGCAGCGAATACATATAGAGGGTCCGGGCAAGAAAGGGCCCCACCAGCGCCGCGATCACGATGAGAGGGAAGCCGCGCCGGATGCCCTCCCAGTCGGCGAACCCGCTCCACCCTGCATGTTCGCGCATGGCTACTCGCCATAGCGCTCCCAGCGCGAAGAACACGAAGACGAGTCCGTTGCGGGCGAAGGTGAAGAACGTCGGGAGGAATGGCATGCACACGGGTCTTGACCAGCACCTCGGTGACGCCGAAGAGAGCGCTCGCAAGCACGATCATCCAGAACCCGGCGGAGAAAGACGGCGGCGCCTGATAGCGGATCACCACGACACCCAGGAGCATGACGATCGCTCCCAGAGATTCGCGGCGGGTGAAGCGATCGCCGAGAAACGCCATGCCCAGGAAGACCGTGAACAGGACTTCCAGGCGGCTGAGGAGACTTGCCGAGGTGACGGGGATGAGCGAGATAGCGATCCACGTCGTGTAGACCGCGCCCAGGAAGAGGAGCGACACGACGACGAGAAACGTCCACTGCCCCGGAGTCACCCGGCGGAGATCGCGCACGTTTCGATGCGCCAGCGAGCCACGCGAACGAGAACGACCGACGCGAGCCCGAACTGGCTGATGCTGAACGAGAGCGGATCGAGATAGCCGAGAACCGGCTTGGCGGCGATGAAGGCGACGCCGGTGACCATCGCGCACAGCACGGCCAGCGCGTAGCCGCGAGCGGATCCGGTCAAGGCTGAGGGCCCCCGTAGGCCGGCGCGGTCATGACCCGGGCTCCTCCGGGGCCGGCGCGCTCATCCGGTAGAGATCCTCGCGGCGCTGCCCGATGCGATCCACCCAGTACTCCCCTTCCCTTCGCACGATCTTCTTCGTGCGCGCGCGCACGGGGTCGATGTCGGCGAGGAGCATCGCCTCGGTGTCCGCGGGACCCTGCGCCAGCGTCTCGCCGGTCGGCCCGCACACGCGGCTCTTGCCGTGGAACGCGTACCCGCGCTCGATGCCCACACGATTCACCGCCGCGAAGTAGATGACGTTCTCGTACGCGCGGGTGTTGGGGAGCCAGTCCGCCTTGGCCACCGCTTCTTCGGGCCAGTTCGTGGGAAGGAGCACGAGGTCGGCGCCGTTCAGCGCGAGCGCACGAGTCGCCTCCGGAAACGAAGCGTCGTAGCAGATGAGGAGCCCCACGCGCAGTCCCGCCGCTTCATGCACGGTGAAGGGTTCGCAGCCGGGATCGACCCAGCGGTCCACGCCAAGGTACGGCAGGTGCGTCTTGCGATAGTGCGCGACGAGACCGGTCGGTCCGACGATGGACGCGGAGTTGGCGATGCGCCCGCCGACGCGTTCGAGATATCCCACTGCCACGTGCACGTCGAGAGTCGGCGGCGGCCTGGGTCAGGCGTCGCAGCGCCTCCCCGTCGCGCTCCAGTGCGGCCTCCCACGCTTCGTCCCGATCGCGAAAACAATACCCGGTGAGCGTGCATTCGGGGAACGCGACGAGGCGCGCGCCTTCACCCGCGGCGCGCGTCATCCAGTCGATGCAGGCATCGACATTGCGCGCGGTTTCCCCGATCCGTGGCTCCATCTGCACCGCGGCCAGGCGCACGATGCCGGGCGCGGGGACGGGCGCGGGGCGGCGGGCGCGGGTTCGTCGGCGTGTGCCATCAGTACCCCATCCTCTCCATCTCGTCGTCCTCGAGCCCGAAGTAGTGGCCGATCTCGTGCAGCACCGTGATGCGAATCTCTTCGATCAGCTCCTTGCCGCGGATCCCCATGCGCTCGAACTCGCCCTCTGTAGAGCGAGATCTTGTCGGGGAGATCGGTCTCGCCGAGTCCGCGCTCCGGAGCGGCGTGCCCTGGTAGAGACCGAGGAGCGGTTCGTCGATCCCCATGTCGTCCATCTCGTCGGGGTCCGGGAAGTCCTCGATAACGATGTCGATGTTCTCGAGCGCGTCCTTGAACTTCGCCGGAAGGCCATCCACCGCTTGTCGCACGATGCGCTCGAACACCCTGTCGTCCATGTTTCCTCCGCCGATACGCTCCGCACACCACACCGTGCGGCGCGCCCGGCTCGCGCGTGCGATGCCATGCCGTGCTCGATCCCTGCGCGCCGATTGTAGTGCAAGCGGGTCCGACCCCCAAGCCCACCGCGCGGATCATGAACCCTGCGTTTCACCCACCGTCGCGCTTTCCGGTTGCCGATTCGCGAATCCGCGGTCATGCTGTCCGCGATGGCCCCCCGTCGCGATCCGCTTCGCACCGTGATCCTCGGCGACTTGCACGGAAGCCTCGATGCGTTCCGCGCCATCCTCTCTCACGCGGGACTCATCGAGGGCGACTCGTGGCGAGGCGGCCGCGCGATCCTCGTGCAGCTCGGCGACGTCATCGACCGCGGCCCCGATTCGATCGCCACCTACGAGTTTCTGACCGATCTCCAGTCGCGCGCGCGAAAGGGCAAGGGGCGTGTGGTGCGGCTCCTGGGTAACCACGAGGTCGCTCTCCTTGAGGGGTATTTCCAGCTCGCGGACTTTCCGGAACCGGAGAAGCTCGCCGAGCGCATCCGCGCCGACGTCATCGCGGGACGCGTGCAGGCAGCCTTCGCCCACGCGGGGTGGCTCTTCACCCACGCCGGCGTTCACTACGACTTGCTCCAGAGCCTGCGTGCGGCGATGCAGACCGGTGAAGCGCGATCGCGCTTCAGCATCACGCGCCTGGCCGCGCACCTCAACGCTTCGTTGAAGCGGGCGGTGGAGAGCGGGGACTTCTCGGACCCGATCTTCAAGGTGGGCGAGGCTCGAGGCGGAGATCATGCGACCGGCGGCATCTTCTGGTCCGACTTCGACGTGGAGATGCTCGCCCCGGCCCGCGCCCCGCGTATTCACCAGGTGCTCGGCCACACGCCGGAGGGCTATCAGGGCGCGCGGTTCCGGCGGACGTCGGACGGACGTGCGCATCAACATCGACATTGGAATCGCCGACCAGTATGGGGGCAACCTCGGCTATCTGGAGATTCGCGGCCGCGAGGCGCTCGCGCACTACGTGATCGATGGCGGCGAAGAGATCGAATCCCTGGGGAGCGCGCCGCTGGCGAGGGTGCGTCGCGCCGCGCCGCCGCAGCCGTCGCCGGAGCCCGCGCCGCCTGTTGCTGAGGCGCCGCCGGAGACGTAGGGGCGGTTTTGCTGGCGTCGCGCGCGCGTCGAATCTCTCCCGGCCGCCTGTCAGTCCGCCCGGCCGTCAGCCGCGCCCCCGATCTTCCGCCTTTACGGCCCGCAGATCGATCGCCTTCCCTCGGTGAATCAACCGATGGCACGGCGCGCAAAGGGTGATTAGGTTCTCCGGATCGTTGGTTCCACCGTGGTCGCGGGGCACGACGTGGTGCACGTCGAGGAACCGCGTTCCTCCGCATCCGCGCCCGCGGCAGCGGTGGCCGTCACGCGCGAGCACCTCCCGTCTTCGCGCCGGGGGAATGGTTGCGGTGTTCCTCTCCCCCGGTCGCTGGATCCTGGCGTCGCAGAGGATGGCCTGAAGCTCCGGCAACGCCACGGGTCGGTTGCCGCCGTTGGTGACGACCTCTGCTTTGCCGCAGTCCGGGCACTGGTGGACGGTGACGTGATAGCGTGGGGCGGTCGCCGGAGCGGGTGACGCCGCGGGTCGGGTCGACGATGCGGGGCCGGGTTCGGGCTCGGATGCGCTCGCGGATTTTACCCGGGTGAAATCGCCGCCACCCGCAGCGAGCGACTCCAGAGCCGCGAGCAGCGTTTCCTCGCGGGATTGCGTGCGACCGCCCATGGTCGCCGCCTCCATGAGCGCCTCGTACCGGGCGTACTGCTCCGGCGTGAAGCGGAGCCGAACGTCTACCGGGACTTCCGTCGCCATCACGGCAACGGCCGAGTCCTCGCCCCCGAACAACTCGCCCGCTGACTCCGTGCCACCCGCACGTTCCTTCGCGCGCGCCCGGACCACCGCGACCCTGTGCTCCAGCTCGCGCCGGGTGGTCGTGCGTGCCTGCTCCGCCCAGAACGCATCCGTCTTGGGAGTGGCCACCTTCACCACCGTCCGCGCCTTGGTCCACGCCACCTCACCGCGTGCGAGCGAGCGCCGCAGCGCGGGCAACGACTCCAGAGCCCGCGCCAACTCCAGGAACTGCGACGTGCGCGCGGGCGAGAACCCGAGCCGCTCTGCGGCGTACTGGTGGATCGAGGAACAGCCCAGCTCCTCATAGAGCCGACGTTTCAGGACATCCGCAAACCAGAGCACAGCGTTGCGCTGGGCGGTCTCCAGCTCAGAGAGTGAGCGGCGAAGCTCCGCATCCACCTCGCGCGCGGACTGCTTCGGTCGATAGGCAGGCATGTCGTCCCTCCGTGGACGGGGGAAGGACGGGAGGTCAGCTAAACACCAGTATAGTGATTCATGCGGATAGGTCAACAAAAAACTGCACGAACCGTCAACAAAATTGAGTGCGGGTTCGCGAGCGCCGCCCCTTCACTGCACCCTCCCCCGCGCCTCCACCGGCCACATCGCAACCACCTGTCGTTCTGCGCCCGCACCCTCCGTCACGTATAGGTACTCGGCGAGGTTCACCACCGGGCACGCGTGATTGGGAATGATCTCCACGAGATCTCCAGGCGCCCAACCCCAGTCGCGGTCGTCCTCGATGACGCCGTGCTCCTCCGACAAGCGCGCCAGCACCGGGGCATCCGTCCGCGCCCACGCCGCGGTCTCGGCACGCGCACCATCGCCCGCACCCCATGCATCCCCCTCACCCGCTGAAACAGCCCCCGCGTGCTCTTCCACTCGCTGCACCGCTCCGAAACCACGGATCAACTCGCTCCCGTGCGCACCGCGATCGCTCGACAGCGTCTTCGACCCCGCGTCCACAATCCATCGTCCCGGCGCCGGGCGGCTGACAACCGTTGCCAACACGCTCAAAGAAACGTCGGACGCGCGCGTCCCCCCCAAGGCTACTTGCTGACGATCCCCGAACACGTACACGCCGGGATGGATCTCGTGCACGCCGGGCACTCGCGCTGCCCAAGCGATCGACGGCGTCGCGCCCAGCCCGACCTCAACCGGGCCCAAGCCCGCTTCGGCCAACCGCTCCGCCGCGCGCACCATCGACTCGCCTTCCATGCGACCGATCGCCGCCACATCGCTCGGCTGTGCGCGATACACCTGTCCGCCGTGGGTGAGAAGTCCGCGCAGCCGGAGACCCGAGTTCAGGTGCACCAGCCTCGCCATGTCGATGAGCGAAGGATCCTCAGGCGCAAGCCCGGCGCGATGGAGCCCGCTGTCGATCTTGATCCACACCGTGAGGGTGACGCCGTGCTCCGCCACCGCTCGCGCCAGGTCCCTCACGCCGTCGGCCGAGTCGATCGCCACTGCAAGCCGCAAACGCGGGTGACGCTCGGCGAGTTCCGCCACGGCCTCGGCGCGCCAGCCCACAGTGGGATATGCCAGCAGCAGATCCTCGAAGCCGGCGTCGGCGAAAACCGCCGCCTCGCCGATCTTGGCGACACAAAGACCCGCGGCCCCATGCTCGAGTTGCCGCCGACCCACCGTGAGCGACTTGTGGCTCTTGGCGTGCGGGCGCAGTCGAACACCGCATTCCTCCGCCAGGCGCTGCATCGCGGCGAGGTTATGCTCCAGCCGCGCCGAGTCGACCAGAAGCGCGGGCGTGGCGAGCGTCCGAAGTGACAGCGGGAATTCCGAAGCGCGCGGACCCCTGATATGCTCGGGGTCGATAGGGAGGATCTTCATGACAGGAGTGTCACCCACGCACGGGCCCCATGTCAGCCTTCTTGTGGAGGAGGATCGCCCGGCGCTGACCGCACTTCTCGAGCAGGATCACGCCGCGACGCTCTATCTGCGGGGCCTCATCCACGAGTTCGGCATCTCGCCGACCGCGCACATGGGGCACGGCCGCTTCATCGGTACCCGGTGCGGGGGGGAGATCGCGGCGGTGGTCTTCATGGGCAACGCGCGCAATCTGACCTCGTGGGGGAGCCCCGAGCACGTCGGGCCGGCGCTGCAGCGCGGGCTGCAGAACCCGGGCAGCCCCCGTCTCTTCGTGGGCCCCGCCGAGCACGCCGGTCTCGTTCGCGGAGCGTTCGCCAAGACCGGCGCATCCCCCTTCCTGGACCGCGATCAGGCGTACTACGTGTTGCTGCCGGAGTGGCTCGCGCCGCTCGAGGAAATCGATGTCCGCCCCGCGCAAACCGGCGATCTGGACGCGGTGGCGATGGCCCATGCAGCCATGACCGAGGAGGATCTTCTCATTCCTCGCGCGCGGCTCGACATGGAGCGACTGCGCCAGCTCTCCCGCCAACGCATCGCGCAACGCAAGATCTGGGTGATCACCGAGAGCGGGCGCCTGGTGTTCAAGACCGAAGAGTCGGGCTGCGCCGAGGACGGCATCCTGGTCGGCGGCGTGTTCACCGACCCGATGCATCGCGGTCGCGGCTATGCCGCGCGTGGCATCGCCAGTTGGGCGCGGCGCTTATTCGGCGAGGGGCTGCAAATGATGGCGCTCCATGTGAACGCGGCGAACACCCCCGCGCTCCGCGCCTACGAGAACGTGGGGTTTCGGCGCCATTCGATGCTGCGATTGATGCTGGCGACCTGAACGACGCGAAACCCTAAGCCGCGCCCCCTCGTCCCGTTTGCCCGCGATGACGCAGGTAGTGATCCGCGAGCACGAGTGCGGTCATCGCCTCCACGATCGGCACCGCGCGCGGCACCACGCAGGGATCATGGCGCCCCCTCGCCTCCAGCGTCGTCTCGCGCAGATCGCGCGTCACGGTTTGCTGTGCCTTGCGGATGGTCGATGTGGGCTTGAACGCGACGCGCAGGATCACGTCCTCACCGTTCGTGATCCCGCCCTGGATTCCCCCCGAGTGGTTCGACACCGTGCGCACGCGCCCGTCGCGCACCACGAACGGGTCGTTGTGCTCGCTCCCTTTGAGGGTGGCGCCCCGGAACCCGTCACCGCTCTCGAACCCTTTCGCCGCCGGCAGCGACAGCATCGCCGCGGCCAACTCGGCCTCGAGCTTTCCGAAAACCGGCTCTCCCCATCCGGCGGGCACACCGCGAGCCACGCATTCCACGATGCCGCCGAGAGAATCCCCTTCCGCCCGCGCCGCATCGATCGCGGCGATCATCCGCTCCGCCGCCGCGGCGTCCGGGCAACGCACCGGGGTCGCATCCACCGACTCCCGGGTCACGCCGGCGGAATCCACAACGCCCGCCTCCACGGTGTGTACGCGCGTTACGTAGGCCACGATCTCCACACCGCACTCCGCGCGCAGAAGCGCGCGGGCCACCGCGCCCGCGGCCACGCGGCCGACCGTCTCGCGCGCGCTCGTGCGCCCGCCTCCCCGCCAGTCGCGATGCCCGTACTTGGCGTCGTATACAAAGTCCGCGTGCGACGGACGGTAGACGTCTTTCCATGTCTCGTAATCGTGGGGGCGTGCGTCTTCGTTTCGCACCAATAGCGCGATCGGCGTGCCGAGGGTCTTCCCTTCGAACAGGCCGGAGAGAATCTCCACCGCGTCGGTTTCGCCGCGCGCGCTCACCAGACGGCTCGTCCCCGGACGGCGTCGATCGAGATCGGCCTGGATGTCCTCGGTGGAGAGCGCCAACGACGGCGGGCATCCGTCGATGACGCAACCGACCCCGCCGCCGTGCGACTCGCCGAAAGTCGTGACGCGAAAGAGATGTCCGAAGGTGTTCATAGGAGGCTCAGAATAACAGGTTCATTGTGCTGCCGCGATCCGCCGGCAAGCCGCCGCCACGGAATCCACCGCGGCCATGAGCCGGACAAAGGTGTCGGCGGCCGGTTCGTCCGGCGTCTCCATGGCCTCTCCCATCACCGCAAAGACGAGGTCGCGCGTCCCCCGTTCCACGTACCCGGCATGAACGCGGGCCATAGGCCGCGGGAAGAGCGTGCCCGGCTTCTCATAGACGCTGCCGGGGCTTCCGTCGCCGCTCTCGCGCACGAGGTCGCGCAGCAACCCCACGCGCTCGTCGTCCAGCCCCGGCACCTCCCCGCGTGCGATGGCACGATAGAGTGCGACCAGAGAGCGTGGGGTGGCTTGGTTGTCGCCCTCGCCATCCCAGGTGAGCATGTAGTGGTCGATGCGGAACCCTCGAAACGCGGGGTCGAGCGCGTGAAGGCGCGCCTCGATGGCGCGCGGCCCTCCCAGCTTGATCATCAGGATGTTGCACGCCGCGTTGTAGACGTCATTGGGAGCGCCGGTGCGCCCCATCATCACGCGGGCGAGATCGAGATGACTCTTGTTCGCGAGTTCGACCCGGGCGTCACGGAGTTCGTCGGCGTTGAAGCCTCGAAACGCCGGGTGCGCCCCCGCGCGCAGCATCGACTCCACGCCGGCGGGCTTCTCGCTCAACACGGTCGCGCGATCCGCCAGCAGTACCAGAGCAATGGCGGTCTTGATCGCGCTCGCCGCCGGGCGCGGCGTGCCGGCGGCCCGACTCGCGAGCGGCCCCTCTCCCTCCACGATGACATCGAGCCCCACCTCGAGCCCGTTCGCCCCGAAACCGGCCCGGCGTACGGCCTCATCGAGTGCCCGCGCGTACGCCGCCGGCGTCATCGCCGACGCCGCGCCCGGCAGCAACGCGAGCACCAACGCCATCGCGGCGCACGCCCTGACCGTGAAACCTCTCATGCCCGCACGTAGAGCCCGTTCGCGGTCACTCGCCGGCCGCCTCCCTCCACGGGGACCCGCACGGTCTCGGTGGGCGCCACCGGCAAGAACCCGTGCGCGGCCATCTCGCGGTCGAGCACGGCGGCGCTCACGAGATGCACCCGACGCGCTTCCATGCCTTCGAAGATGTGGGGCTCGCCCGCAACCGGAAGCAACCCCGTCCCGTGGGGATCGCTCTCGTCGGTGAAGCACGCCACCAGCATCCACGCGCCCGGCGCGCAAACACGCCGCGCTTCGGCCAGGGCGCGGTCCCACTCCGTCTCGCTCTCCGCCTGATGGAAGATGCCGAGCGCGACGAAGAGATCGATCGATCCGTCGGCGACGCCCCGCAACGTGTCCATGCCCGCCTCCCGCACGCGGTGCGCGGCCTCGGTGGGACCCACCACTTCGGCCAGACGACGGCGCGTCTCCGCCACCATGGCCCGCGAGGAATCCAGCGCCGTCACCTGAAACCCGAGACGCGCGAGGAAGACGGCGTTCCTTCCCCCGGCGCAGCCCAGGTCCAAGGCGCGCACGTAGGACGGGAGCGCGTACATCGCGGCCAAACGCACGAGACGATGGTCCGGATCGCGCGCGGCGAAGCGCTCGACCATCTCGGGGCGCTCCCAGAGAGGGAGCGCGGCGTCACCGGGCGCCACGTGGGAACGCCTCCGCGTGCCAGGAGCGCTGCATCGGCACTTCCCAGGATCCCTGCCGCAATTCTCCGACCGTGGCCAGCACGTTGTTGAACACGATCGTGTCCCCCGTCACTCGGCCGGCTCGTGCGAGGGCACCGAACTCGGCGCGCGTCGCGCGGAGGATCGCATCGCCCTCCCGGTAGAAGACGCGCCCGTTGTCGAGCATCGCCACTCCCATAGACGTCTCCACGTCGCGGATGCGGCGAGTGGCGTTGTCGATCGAACAGCCGCTGAGAGACGTTGCGCTCTCATCGACCCCGATCATGAGGAACCGGTCGTGCTCGAGCCGATGCCCCCAGCGCACCGGGCTCCCATGAGCGTTCCACGCGGCAAGCCCCGACTCCACCGCGCTCACCAGCGTCTCCCGCTCCGCGACGGTCAACGCTCGATCGGCGGCGAAGATCCACAGGCGTGCTTCATCGGGAAGGGTATCGAACGAAACCTGGCTCATCGTTTCCTCTTCGGAGGCTCGCCACAACGGCGAGCCGGCAAGAGCATCGGCAAGAGCATCAGCGTGAGGTGGGGACCGCGGTCAGCCCGAGCAGGATCAAGGCGAGCGGCACCACGTAGACCGAGAGCGCCAGCCGTCCGGCCCGATGGGGCTCTGCCTTTTTGGTGCTGATGCGGAACAGGTGGGCGGCGACGATGGCGACCAACATGAGGAGCGCGTGCGCTCCGGCGACATGATGAACGCCCGGCTTCAAGGCGAACAATCCGATTCCCATGAGAAGCTGAAGGTCGAGCAAGCCGAGGAATGCCAACGCGAGGATCTTCCCGAGACCCTTCGTTGCGCCGTCCCCGCGTAGGTGGATGGCGGCATGGATCATCCCCACCACGGCCACGGCGATCAGCAGCCAGCGATTGATGCTGTGCGCGGTCAAGAGAACCTGAATCACGTGCGACGTCTCCTTGATTGCATAGGGGACAATGCCACCCGCGGGTTGAATCCCCGGAAACGGGCAGGCCGATCGAAGGCCAAGAGTATAGGGCCTCTTGCGCCGGGGATCGCGTCGGACATCCGCCGGCCCGCGGGGCCCCGTAAAAGGGCTTGACCAACCCGAGTTCCTAATATATCGTCTTTCGTCGATACACGAATGTACCGTCACTCCCGCAAGGAGGATAGCGTTGGACATCCGCTGGACCCCCAAACCAGAGGCCACGGAACAGCTCGAATCCGAGCTGGCCCGGCTTTCGAAGGCCCTCGGGCACCCGGCCCGGGTGCGCATCATGAGGGAGGTCCTCGCCCGGGAGGCCTGCACCTGCGGTCACTTGGCCAGAGCACTGCCACTGGCTCAATCAACTATTTCACAACACCTTAAGGTTCTAAGGGAGGCGGCGCTCCTGGAGATGGACGCCTCGTCCGGCCAGCACGGCTACCGACTCAACCGCCAGACCCTTGTCCGCTACCGGAGCCTGGTGGCAACCCTTACGGCCTGATAACTTACCATCGTATTTTTACGATTGCCGCGAGTGGCTAGCCAGGCGCTGCGGCAAGCGGTAGGCTCCACCAACCCCCTTCCAGTGACGCTTCCGACAGGACCGATATCATGACGCTCGACCCCGTCCTTCTCTCGCGCGTGCAGTTCACGCTCACCATCATGTTCCACTACATCTTTCCCCCGCTCACCATCGGGCTCGGAGCGGTGCTCGTCTTCATCGAGTCCATGTACATGGCGACGAAGGACCCCCGCTACCGCGCCGCCGCCAAGTTCTGGACGAAGATCTTCGCGGTGAACTTCGCGATGGGGGTGGCGACCGGAATCGTGATGGAGTTCCAGTTCGGCACCAACTGGGCCACGTACTCGCGCTTCGTGGGCGACGTGTTCGGCTCCGCGCTCGCCGCGGAGGGCATCTTCGCCTTCTTCCTCGAGTCGGGGTTCCTTGCGGTGCTGGTCTTCGGCTGGGACCGCGTCTCCGACCGAATGCACTACCTGGCGACATGGATGGTCGCGCTCGGCTCGGCATTCTCCGCGGTATGGATCGTTGTGGCCAACTCGTGGCAGCAGACCCCCGCCGGCTTCCATATCGTGGGCGAAGCAACGGCCGCGCGCGCGGAGATCACCGACTTCTGGGCGATGGTCTTCAATCCTTCGTCGATGTCCCGCCTCGCTCACGTGCTCGTCGGCTCGTACATCCTCGGCGGGTTCTTCGTGATGAGCATCTCCGCGTACTACATGCTCAAGCGCCGTCATCTGGAGTTCGCGCGCCAGTCCTTTGTGGTGGGCCTCGCGCTGGCGAGCCTGTTCTCGCTCGCGGCTCCCCTCACCGGTCATTTCGGAGCGATGGTGGTCGCGGAGCATCAACCCGCCAAGCTTGCAGCTTTCGAAGGCCACTTCCATACCGGCGAGGGAGGCGCACCGATGCACCTCTGGGGAATCGTGGATGAGCGCGCCGAGACGGTGAAGTTCGGCTTCGCGGTCCCCGGTCTCCTGAGCCTGCTCGTGCACGGCAATACCACGCAGCCGGTGCCGGGTCTCGACCGGTTCCCGCCGCAGGACCGTCCTCCGGTCGTTATCCCCTTCATCTCCTATCACCTCATGATCGCGCTCGGCCTCTACTTCATGCTGATCTGCGCCGTCTCCTGGTTCTTTATCCGCCGGCGGAGCCTGCCGCGACATCGCTGGCTCCTCTGGGTGCTCGTATTCTCTGTGCTCGGCCCCTTCGCGGCGAACCAGCTCGGGTGGATCGCCGCCGAGGTCGGCCGCCAGCCCTGGGTGGTCTACGGCCTCTTGCGCACCTCGGACGCGGTCTCGCGCGCCGTCGTCCCGGGGCAGGTGCTGATCTCGATCGTGCTTTTCGGGATCATCTACGCGCTCCTCCTCACGGTCTGGCTCTTCGTCCTCAACAGCAAGATCCAGCACGGACCCGAGGACGAGTATCGCGAAGTGGGGCCGGGGACGAGGCGACGGAGCTGGCTCGACGCGGCCGCCGCGCTGGCCGCGCACGGCGGCGAGTCGATGACCGAGGCGCACACGGGGTCGAGCCCGGGGCCGTCCCCCGGCCCCGACGCGTCCCAAGGCCCGAACCCCGCCGGCCGGCGCTAGGAGAATCGCCATGGACCTCTATCTGCTCTGGTTCGGCCTTCTCGGCGTGCTGCTCACCGGCTACGCGATCCTCGACGGGTTCGACCTCGGCGTGGGGATCCTCCATCCCCTCGCCCGCGACGACCGCGAGCGGCGGCTCTTCATGAACTCGATCGGCCCGCTCTGGGACGGAAACGAGGTGTGGCTCGTGACCTTCGGCGGGGCCCTCTTCGCCGCCTTCCCGCACGCCTATGCCACCGCGTTTTCCGCGTTCTACCTCCCTTTCATGGTGCTCCTCTTCGCGCTCATCTTCCGCGCCGTCTCGATGGAGTTCCGCAGCAAGCACGACAGCGCGGCCTGGCGGCGCTTCTGGGACTCCTCATTCTTCGCGGCGAGCACGCTGGCCACCTTTCTCTTCGGCGTGGCGGTGGGCAATTCGATGCTCGGGCTGCCCATCGGCGCGGACAAGGAGTTCCACGGCGTTCTCCTGGATCTTCTGCGTCCCTACGCGCTCCTGGTGGGCGCACTGGCGGTCTCCATCTTCGCCATGCACGGAGCCATCTACCTGCATCTCAAGACCGAAGGAGACCTGCACCGGCGCATCCACGGCTGGATGTGGCGCACGTTCGGGATCTTCCTCGTGCTCTACCTGCTCACCACGATCGTTACCCTGGTTCTGGTCCCGCACGCGGTGCGCAACTTCCGCGAGCATCCATGGATCTGGGTCGTGGTCGTGCTGAACGTGCTCGCCATCGCCAACATCCCCCGCGCCATCTTCCAGGGTCGCCCTCTGTACGCGTTCATCTCGTCGGGCGCCACCATCGCCGCGCTGACCTTCCTGTTCGGAGCGGCGCTCTTTCCAAACCTGATCGTCTCGAGCACCGATCCCGCCTTCAGCCTGACGATCTATAACGCGGCGTCCTCGCTCAAGACCCTGGCCATCATGCGCAACATCGCCTTCGCGGGGATGCCGTTCGTGCTGGCCTACACCGTGATCATCTATTGGGTATTCCGGGGCAAGGTGGATCTCGGCAAGTTCAGCTACTGACCCGGCGGGGGCGCGCCGAGGCGCCCCGCTCAGCCGCAGGAAGGAGCGCGCATGGCCAGGCGTCCGTTGCGATGGGTCGTCCTCGTCATGGGATTGCCCGTTCTGCTCATCGCGATGCTGATAACGGCCGGGTTCTTCCTCCCCCGTGACCACGCGGCGGTCTCGTCCGCGCGCTTCGCCGCCTCGCCCGATTCGGTATGGGCGGTCATCTCCGATCTCGAGCACGTCCCCTCGTGGCGACCGGACGTGACGCGCATGGAGCGACTTCCCGATCGCAACGGCCGCGCAGTATGGCTGGAGGTCGGGCAGACCGGCTCGCTCCCCTACGAGGTCGTGGAGTGGCTCCCGCCGGTTCGCCTCGCGTTGCGCGTCGACGATCCCGGCCTTCCCTTCAACGGGAGTTGGACCTACTCGATCGAACCCGATCGAGAGGGCACCCTCCTCACCGTGGTCGAGCGCGGGACGATCAAGAACGCGCTCTTTCGGGCGCTGGCGAGGTTCGTCTTCGGCTATCACTCCATGCTCGATGGGTATCTGCGCGCCCTGGGCACGCGGTTGGGCGAGGAGACCGCTCCCCGGCACGAGGAGCGGATCCCGTCCAACTGACGGCGCGGGCCGTCTCGGCGCGGCGGATCCCGTCCAACTGACAGCGCCGGCCGCCCGGGTCTGGCCCGCTTCCTGCTCCCTTTCGCCGCGTCGATGACGCCGCGCCGCGGCGGGGGGGAGATGCACCGTGTCGCTCGCAGAGCCACTGGTTCACGCGCTCGAAGCGCCCGGCCTGCGCGAATTCGACCCGGACTCACTCCTGGCCGCGGCCGCGGCGGCCATGTCCGACTGCGGACTCGCCGGAGAGACCCGCCGGATCTACCTGACGTGGATGCGGCGGCTCCTGACGAGTTCTCGGCGGGGCCCCGCCGAAATGCCTGCGGAGGCGCTCTCCCGGGAACTCGCCCAGCTTGCCGCTGTCGATCGGCTCGGCCCCTCCTCGCTCAAGCAAGCCCGCGCCTCCGCGCGGTTCCTCATGCGCGCCGTGCTGGAACGACCGGACGATGCCCCTCTCCTGCGGATCGCGCCCAGGACGGCGGCGCCCCCGCCTGCCGCGCCGACTCGGGACGAGGTGCTGCGTCTTCTCGCCGCGTGCCCGAGCGCCCGCGACCGACTCCTGATCGGGCTCGTCTCCGGCGCAGGGCTGCGCCTCGGCGAAGCGCTCCGCCTTTGCGCAGCCGACGTCGACATCGAGACCCGCCGCGTGCGCGTGCCCCCTGTCGGCGGTCGCCCCGGACGCGAGGCGCTCCTTCCCCGGTTCCTTGTGGAGACCGCGGCCGCCCACCTCAACGGGTGCATGCCGTGGGACTGGGTCTTCACCAGGAGGGACGGACGGCGACTCGGCACGCGCGGCGCGCAACGAGCGATCGAGCGTGCCGCGGCGCGATGCGGCTTGGTGGGACGGATTCACTCGAGATCCCTGAGGCGGGGCTTCTATCGGATGTTCGGGAAGGAGGGGGAAGGGATCGGGGTTCCCGGGGGGATCGGGAGCCCTCTCTAGCGCGGGGGCGCGCTAACTCTGCGGCGCCCAGTCCCCCGTGGGGGCCGTCCCCTCGTCTTCGGGGCCGTAATCGTCGTACTCCTCGGCGTCGGCCTCGCCGCCCATGTAGGCGGGATCGCGCCGAGCGACCTCACACTCCTCCATGTAGGCTCCGAGGATCGTGGTTTCCATCACGTGCCGGAAGTTGCGTGTGATGGGGTGGGCGATGTCCCCATACCGGCCATCCGGCATCTTCCGGCTCGGCATGGCGACGAAGAGCTTTCGGTCGCGCCCCTCGATCACCTTGATGTTGCGCACCACGAAACAATCATCGAAGACCACCGTCACCAGAGCTCGTAGACGCTGATCTCTCCAGAGGCGAACCTTGACCTCGGTGATGTCCATCTCGCTAGTCCCCCTTGCGACTGGATTCCAGAGCCGGGCTGCCACTTGGGGCAACATAGTGATGTGATCGACGGAAAATGTCTAGTCCTCGTCCCGCGCCGCAGTGTCCTCGCCCGCTCTCCACCCTCTCGCGACGCACGGGTCGACCGCTTCTTCGCCGGTGAGTCAGTTTCCACCTATGCAAGTCCGCGTCGTTCCGCTGTAATTGGTGCTTCAGTGTGGCGGGTGCACTTTCTCGCCACGCCGGATTGCCGCGACCGTGCCTTGAGACTATCCGCGAGGCCAGACGAGACGCAGCCCGAACCGCCGGACCGCGTCCGCGGATTACCGAGGAGAGAGAGGACTGGATCCATGGGGATGAGCATCGCAATCGCTTCCCAAAAGGGAGGCGTAGGGAAGACCACGCTAGCCGCCAACCTCGCTTCGGCCTTCGCCGAACTCACCTTCAAGACCCTCTTGATTGAGGTGGACCCCCAGGGCAGCCTCATCCGCTGCTTCGGGATCGACCGCTTCGACGTCCACCATGGGCTGTTCGGGTGCCTGACCGAGGGACTCTCCGGCGCCGAGGCCACCGAGCGCGGCATCGGCGAGAACCTGGATCTCATGCCCGCCAACGTCTGGTCGCACGAAGAGGAGCTGGCCTACCTCGAAGCCCTCAAGCGCGACCCTCAAGCCCTGCGCGCGATCGTGCGCTCCGTCCAGGATGACTACGACTACGTCATCATGGACTGCCCTCCCGCTCTCGGGCCCGTGACCCGAGCCGCGCTGATCGCCGCCGACCGGTTTCTGGTGCCGGTGCAGGCCGAGGCCATGAACCTCGCCACGCTGCCGCGCGTCATGGCACTGGCCGAGGAAGTGCGGGCGGCGGACAACCCCGGACTCACCTTCGAGGGCCTCGTGGTGACGATGGTGGACGGCCGGACCCGGCACGCGCAGACGATGATCGAGCGTCTCTCGTCCGAGTACCCGCGCGACCTCTTGCAGACGGTGATCCCGCGCAGCATCCGCGTCGCGGAGGAAAGCGTGAAGGGGAAGCCCACCGTGACGGGAGCGCGGAGCCGTGCCGGCAAGGCGCTTCAGTCTCTCGCGGAGGAGATCCTCTCCCGCCACTCCCGCGAACGGGCGGGTCTGCGGGCGCTGAGCACGGATGCCTCCGAGACCGCGGAGCTGATGGACTGGGATCGCGTTCTCGCGGAGCTTCCCTCCGACGAGGCGTCGCCGACGCACGCCGGCGACAATGGGGACCATCCCGGTCGCTGGGATCTCGAGTAGCGCGACTCGTCCGTCACCGACCGGTCACTACAACCCCGAACGGAACCGAACGAGGGCAATCCCTCCTTTGGGAACCCGGATGTCGGGGAAGGTCTGCTGGGAGAGCGTCCGACCGTCGGCCCCCCGCACGGTAAGCGTTCCAGCGTAGCCGCCGGGCTCCACGGCCAGGCTCGCCACCTGAATATCGTGCGGGAGCGACCGCCAGGAGCGGGTGTCCGCGCTTTCGGTGACCGCGCCGAGGATGTTCACCAGGAACCCGGCCACTTCGCTCTTGTCCTCGGCCGCCTCGGAAGCCAGGTACTTGACGAGGGCCCGGGCGACGGCGCGGACCAGGATCCCCCCCATGGCGTCCTCGAACGCGGTGCCCGCCATGGCGGCGAGCGGCGCCGCAACCTGCGTGCGCGACTCCTCCGTTCCGAGCGAGAACTCGGCCTGCGCCCCGATGGGGGGGCGGTCCTCCAGCTTGGGCATCGCGACGTGCAGGAGGTACTCGAACTCGCCCGCCGAGTACGACTCGTGGGAGCGGGCTGAGAGGGTACGCGCCCAGGTGTCGCGGTCGCGACGGATCTGATCCCGTTCCCCCTTGAAGATAGGGATGGTGAGCGAGGTCTCTTCGCGGCGGGAGATCATTCCGTTTTCGAAGAGCACGACCACGGAAGAGCCGGGAGTTCGACGCACCGCATCCATGTCGATATCGTAGGACGCGGCGAAGGTGCGCGCTTCCTCGTCGAAGCCCATGCGCAGGCCGAGCCGCACGAGCCGCTCGCCCAGGTCGGGCGGCGGCGGGGTGCCGTAGGACGCCTCGAGCGTGCCGCGGGCGAGATCGGCCTGCTTGTAGGCCACGTACGCGTCGTTGACCTCGCCTCCCCACTCGAAGAGAAGCCCGCTGAAGTAGCGCAGGAAGACGTCGTGGCCGCAGGCGCCGTTGCGATCAGGACACGAGTCCGCTCGGAAGTTGAGGCGCTCGTTGATGGCGCGCGCCTCGACGAGGACGTCGCTCTCCTTGCCCAACTGGAGGTAGTTCCACGCCCGGTAGTAGGCGATGTAGGCGTGTTCGTATCCCGCGGCACGGTAGTCCACGGCGAGATCGTTGGTCAGGAGCGAGAGCGCTTCCTTGCTGACGCTGCGGGTGTAGAGATCCGCGATCAGCGCTTCGGCACGGGCGAATGCCTCGTTGGATTCGTCGTAGCGGCCAAGCGATTGCAGCACGAGCCCGCGGTCGAGGAGGACGCTGACGTCGTCCTTCTTCGCGGACTCGAGCTGCTTCATGGCGGCCTCGTAGCGCCCCGCGGCGACGTCCGCCTGAAAGAGACCGGTGTTGAGCTTGCCGCCCGCGCAGCCGGTCGCAAGGAGGACCATGGCCAGCGCGGACGCGCAACGCGCGCGCATGATGGGTCGCCCCGGCGTCAGGGCTTGTACTTCCCGCGACCGACGTACTTCTTGATCTTCTTCTGCCCCATCCAGGTCTTCTCGTTGGTCTCGATGTTCACGAGGGTGAGGTCAGTCTGATAGAAGCGCACTTCGTTGCCATCCTCGCTGTCGTTGATGGCGGAGAGGTTCCCGATCAGCATGAAATCCGCGCCCTGCTCCCGGCCGAACTGCTTGATGGTCTCGTCCGAGGCGTACTTGCCCTGATCGGCGCGCTCGTCGCGGATTTCCCCGCGCTCCTGAGCGGTCGCGACCACCCGGACCCGACCCGAGTTCACGAAGGCGCGCTCGATGTCGCCGATGAAGGTGGCGGTGGCGATGTGCTCGGTGGTCTGGTTGCGCACCGTGCCCACGATGACGGTCGGCTTGTTGCCGTGGCCCTGCATCCAGTCGGTGTACCAGTTCTCGTTCATCGCGCTCTGGATCATCTCCTCGGCCACCAGCCGGGAGTCCGTGTCGTTCCAACGTCCGGAAAGATCGATGGTGGTGTCCGAGTCGACCCGGGTCACCGTCTTGCCGGCGCAACCGCCCACAAACAGCGCCACGACCAGCATCCCCAAGAGAACCCGCAACGATCCTTGCATCCTTCTCCTCCTATGCGTCGGCCCGCTCTTTAATGGCTTTGACGATCTCCCGGCTCTCCGGGAACCGCCCCGTCTCCAGCTTCGAGTAGATCTGGTCGCCGTCGACGAAGATCTCGAACCGTCCCCCGTCCGAGGGGACCAGGGTCAGCTCTTCGATGTCTGTTTTGAAATGGGGCAGCAGGTCGGCCGCCAAACTGACGGCCTTGGGTTCGTAGTTTCAGGCGGAACAGTAGATCAACTTGAGCTTCACCGCGCCTCCCTTTTCGATGCGCGAAGGCGTGCCTACTTCGTCTTGTAGAACCGCTCGCCCAGGTTCCGCTCGTCCTGCACGCCCAGTTCCATCGCCTTCTTGAAGTGCTCGGCGCCCTTCGGCAGGTCGTTCATCGCGTACATGAACGCGAGCGCGTAGTGGGCCTCCCCGTAGTTCGGATCGATCTCGACCGCTTTCATGTAGTTGTCGAGAGCGGCCTGCACGTTGAACCCCATGTTGAACTGCGCGTACCCGAGCGCGCGATAGGCGTGGGCGTACCCGGGCTCCAGCTCGATCGCCTTCTTGAGATCCGCCTCCGCACCCACGTAGTCGCGTTTCGCGGGGTCGGCGGTGAAGGTCTTGCGATACCCCTCCTCGTAGAGTTTGCGCGCCTCTTCGTTCTTCGGGTACGCATTGCCCTTCTTGAGCTCTTCCACGCCGTTGATGCCGGTGAGCTTGAGGGGCAGCGGGTTGTCGTCGGTGGGCCCGTCCGAACCCAGCGATCCCATCATCGGCGCCCCGCCCGAGCCGTCGACGGGGGGATGGCCATCGGGAAGGCTCTTGGCCTCATCCTGCTTGGCCTCGGGGAGTTTCCGCCCGCCGCAGCCCAGGGCAACCACGATCAACGACAGCGCGGCAAGCGTCACAAGCAACAGTTTCCACGATTTCATGACAGATCCTTTCTGTGTCTATTCCACCCAATCGGCGATGAAGATGTTGGTGTCCTCGGGGTTCACGTTGTTCCGGTTGGAGGCAAACACGAGCCGGCGGCCGTCGGGCGAGAACATGGGAAACCCGTCGAACGACTCATTGAAGGTGATCCGCTCCAGCTCGCTGCCGTCCTTGTTGATCATGTAGAGATCGAAGTTGCGCCCCTTGGGGTCGTCCATGTTGGAGCTGAAGATGATGCGGCACCCGTCGGGGAAGAAGTACGGCGCGAAGTTCGCCGCGTCGTTCTCGAGCACGAGTTGGGGATCGGAACCGTCCGACTTCATCACGTAGAGGCTGAGCCGGCTCGGCCGGATCAGGTTCTGGCCGAGCAACCGCGTGTAGTCGGCCTTGTCCTCCTCGGTCTGGGGATAGGCGGCCCGGTAGACGATCTCGCTTCCGTCCGGCGAGAAGAACGGACCCCCGTCGTACCCCAACTTCTGCGTCAGCCGCTTCACCCCGCTCCCGTCCAGGTTCATCGTGTAGATGTCGAGATCCCCGCCGCGCATCGAGGTGAAGACGATGCGGTCGCCGCGCGGGCTGACTGTCGCCTCCGCGTCGTAACCCGGGGTGTCGGTGAGCCGGATCAGGCTGTCGCCGGCGGTCCGCACGAAGATGTCGAAATCAGGGTAGATCGCCCAGACATAGCCCTGGCTGTAATCCGGGCGGGGCGGGCAATCGGGCGAGCCGACGAACGTTGAGGCGTAGAGGATCGACGCGCCGTCCGGCATGAAATAGGAGCAGGTCGTCCGCCCCCGACCGTTGCTCACCAGGACCGGTTCCCCTCCGTCCACCGACAACCGAAAGATCTGGTCGCATTCGTAGGGCGGGTGGGTTCGCTGCAAGACCAGCTCCTGTCCATTCGGGGAGAAGTACGCCTCGGCGTTTTCCCCGCCGAAAGTGAGCTGGCGGATGTTCCGCAGGTGCCCCTCACCCGGCACCCGGAGCGTGTCCGGGTAGGAGGGGGTTTCCTGAGCGACCTTGACCTTGGAATCCCCCCCCTGCCGACCGCATCCGAGAGCCAGAAGTCCCGCGGCGGCCGAGGCGAGGATGACGGCCAGAAAAGGCCGCGAATGGCAGAGACTCGTCATGAGACGCAGCATTAGAAACCCCTCGATGCGGGACTGTCAACGCGGGCCCCGGCCGGGGCCGTGCGATTACGGTTCCGTCGCCCCGGAGAGCCGGGTCGCCCAGGCGATCGGGATCGGGCGCACGACCACCGTGGAGATGGTGCGGTCCCGAAGGAGCGGCTCGGCCGCCTCCCTGGCCTCGGCTTCGTTCAGAAAGGATCCTAGCAGGATGCGCTGCCACACCACCCCGTTCACATCGGTCGCGAGCACCGCGCCCGGGAGGCCGGTTCGCGCGGTCACCGCGGCGAGCACTTCCTCGGCGCGGCGACGCGTCTTGAAGGAAGCCACCTGGATGGACACGCGCTCCGACATGCCTTCCGCGGGAGGCGGGGCGACGGCCGTCGGCCCCGCGGTGGCCGCCACCGGAGGAGGCGACCCCGAGTCGGTTGCCGGGATCGTCGAGGGATTTGTAGCCGGAGTCGACGCCGGTTCGGCGATCGGATCCGCCGGCGGGTTGGCGATCCCGGCGGCCGTGGACTCCTGATTCGCAGGTGAGCTCGCATTCGTCGCATCGCCCGGGGTCGCACCGCCAGAGGGGGTCGGTTCGCCCGGGGTCGCACCGCCAGAGGGGGTCGGCTCGTTGCGGACCATCCCTCCCGTCGAACTGAGGGGCGCGGTGGAGTCGAGGGTCATGTCGTCGGTCACAGGGGTGCGGCTGCGGAGGACGAAGGCGACTCCCATCACGATGATGGCGACGAACGCGGCGGAGAGAATCCACGCGCGGCGATGCCCGCCGCCGGTTCGGTCGGCGGAGAAGGAGATGCGGGACCGGTCCGACGCCGGGACAGTGACTCGCGCGGGCCTCGGGGCGGAGGGTTCCGCGGTGACCGGCGCGGACGGACGGTGCTCCCGAGCCGGGGGGCGCAAAGAAGTCGGAGGAAGCGGTATCGGCCTGCGGGGCGGAAGCGGCGCGCTCGGCGGCGCCGTTGTCTCCCCGCCGGGCACCCGCCGAGGCACCGGTGGCGCCGGCATCTCCGGACTCAACGCGGCGGCTCCGGTCACGATGCCCTGGAATCCGTAGTCCGATTTCGCGGAGTAGACATGCGCGCGCGCCACGGAGTGCGCGTCCTCGAGAAACGCGTTGAGCAGCGCCTGCCCGGCGAGTACGTTGATCTCGCGCGGGATTCCCTGGCTGAGGCTGTGCACCGCGCCGACCGCGTCGTCCGGAAACACGGCCTCGGGTTGCGCGCAACCCGCCGCACGCAGCCGGTGATGGATGTAGGCCCCCGTGTCGGGGCGGTTCAGCGGGTGAAGCGAGTACCGCACGCTGATACGCTGCCGCAACTGGCGGAGGTCGGGGCTCTGGAGGTGCCGCTCCAACTCCGGCTGTCCGACCAGGCAGATCTGGAGCAGCTTTCCCCCTCGAGGGCCCTCGAGATTGGAGAGGAGCCGCACTTCCTCGAGAAGGGCCACCGACATCAGGTGGGCTTCGTCGAAGACGAGGAGCGCCTGGACGCCGGCGCGGCCGCGCTCCTCGAGGAACGCTTCGAGACGGTGCATGAGAGCGGGCTTGCTCTCGCCGGGCTGAGGATCGAGCCCGAACCGTAACGCGATCTCCTCGATCAGCTCCCGCGGCTCCAGGGTCGTATGCGCGACGAGCGCCACCGCGGCTCCCGTCGGAAGCAGCCGGCGCAGAGCATGGATCGCCGTGGTCTTGCCGGTCCCCACCTCGCCGGTGAGCAGGACGAAGGGCTCACGGTTGGTGATGGCGTACTGGAAGTGCGCCAGCGCCTCGCGGTGCTCCCCGCTCTGGTAGATAAACTCAGGCGACGGGCTGGAACTGAACGGATTCTCCCGCAACCCGAAATGGGCTTCGTACATCCACTGATCTCCCCGTGAGCATCCTGCAAGGTATTGACTTCGGCGCGCCAGCGCGAAATGTTAGTCCCCGCGCCAGGACCGCCCGAAGCGCGTACCATTATGGACCGAACAGCGGAGGTGCGGAAGCCGCGCTCTCCGAGGGGAGGTCAGGCTCAGCATGTTCATGCCGAGGAGAGGCCGCGTCCAGGTCTGGTTGCCGGTCTTGGTGGGCATCCTCGCGCTCTCCCCCACCGCCCCGGGTCAGGACCGGCCCGCGGTCCCCGCCGTCCGGCCCGGCGCGCCCGTCCTCGCGCAGCCCGACGCCCGCCACGGCCTCAAGCCGTACGTGCCCGGCTGCCCGGTGTGCGATCTCTGGGAAATCGACGGCTCCATCTTCCTGCAAGCGCGCCAGGAAGTCGGCGCGCTCGAGAACGGCGTCATCTACTACTACTTTTCTGACAACCCCGCGGTCATCGAGCAGCTCATTCGATTCGCCTACGAACGCCGGGAGCTGGAGGCGGCGCTCCGCACGGACCGCGACCTGCGCCAGCACCTCGGCCAGGGTTGCGGGCATGCCATGCAGGGAAGCGGAGCGGTGCATCTCGAAATCTCCACCGGCGTCCAGGGAGTCTTCGCCATCCTCACCTCCACCGGCAAGATTCCGGTGGACCGGCTCAAGAAGGAAGCGTCCGATGCGGTTCGCGATAATCTGCTCGTCCGCTTCTGATCCGGACGGAGGAAACGTCAAGCGATGGCGGTGAAGCGGCCGGGCAAACGCACGCTGCTCGTTCTGGTGGCGGTGGGGCTCATCCTCCCCGCGCTCCTCCTGAGCCTCCTCGGGGTGAAGCTGGTGATGGACTTCACCGAGATCACGCGCGGGGTGCGCTCCGACTACGGCAACTACCTCGCCCGCATCGCCGCCACCGCGGTCGAGAACACCTTCTGGGAACGAGAACAGGTGAACATGGTGGCGGCGCGGCTCGATCCGCCGGAAAGCCCGGGCGAGGTCGTTTCGTTCCTGGACGACTTCCAGAAGCGCAACCGGATCTACCGGCAGGTCTTCTTCGTGAGCCCGGTCGGCCTCGTCTTCTACTCCCAGGATTCGGAGGGCCACAACGAGGGATTCGGGCCGCTGCCCGAATGGGCGCTGTCCGCCATCGTCACGGACCTCACCGGCGCCGGCCGCATGCCGAGTCCGCTTGTTCACATCTCCGCCCCCGACTCGCTCGTCCCCGTCCAGATCACCTACTTCACCGTGCACTCGAACGCGGGCGAGCTCCTGGGCGCCGCCGGGTTCGTGTGGGATCTGGACTACGTGAAGCAGGACCGCGCGTTCCTGGATCGCGTGCTCATTCACCGGCTCGAAGCCAACCCGGACATCTTCCCCGGGGCGTTCTTCCGTTCGCCGGTGGCGATCGCGCTCCTCGACGAGCGAGGCGAGCCGTTCTACAGCACGGTACCGGATGCGCCTTCGCGCTTCATCGCCCGCCGCGCGTTCTCGCGCGTCCTTCCGTTCTACGAGGTGGCGATCCGGCTGAGCGACGACCGTTTCGACGCCTGGGTGCGCAACGTGGTGACCGCCAACCTCGCCATCATTGCGGTGACGTTCCTGGTCATCCTGACCGCCGCCTTCTTCGCCCTGCGCTTCATCCTGCACGAGATGGAGCTCTCCGAGCTCAAATCGACGTTCGTGAGCAACGTCTCCCACGAACTCAAGACCCCGCTCGCCCTCATCCGGCTCTTTTCCGAGACGCTGGAAATGGGAAGAGTGGCCGAGCCGGAGAAGCAGAAGGAGTTCCTGCGCGTCATCCACAAGGAGAGCGATCGCCTCACCCACCTCATCAACAACGTGCTCGATCTCTCCCGGATCGAACAGGGGAAGAAGTCCTACCGGTTGGAGCCGGTCGATCTCGCGGCCATCGTTCGCGAGACCCTGACCGCCTACCAGTACCAGCTCGAGCAGCAGGGCTTCACGGTGGAGTCGCGCGTCGAGGAGAATCTCCCCCCGGTGAGAGCGGACGGCGCGGCCCTGACTCAGGCCATCCTCAACCTCATGGACAACGCGATCAAGTACTCGGGGGCGACGAAGTACCTCCACGTGGAGCTGGCGCGCAAGGGCACCGAGGCCCTGATCGTCGTCGAGGATCACGGCGTGGGCATTCCGGCCAGGGAACAGGCTAATATCTTCGAGAAGTTCTACCGGGTGGAGAAGGGGCTCGTCCACGATGTGAAGGGGTCAGGACTGGGGCTCGCGCTGGTGAAGCACATCGTGGACGGTCACGGCGGCCACATCGTCGTCGACAGCCACCCGGGGCAGGGCAGCCGATTCACCATCTTCCTCCCCCTGGAGGAGGCGCCCGAGAGCCGCGGCGCGAGCGACTCACCAACCGGAGGGTGACTGCCGTGAGCAATCCCGATTCCTCGGCCCCGCAGGTCTCCGCGAAGATCCTCATCGTCGAGGACGAGCCGGACATGCTGTTGGGGCTGGAGCACAATCTGACCTACGAGGGATTCACCGTCCGAACGGCCGCCACCGGCCGCGCCGGCATCGATGCCTGGCGGCGGGAACGCCCCGATCTCATCCTTCTCGACATCATGCTGCCGGAGATGAGCGGCTTCGACGTGCTCCGCGCCATCCGGCTGGAGACCCGCGAACTGCCGGTGATCCTTCTCACCGCCAAGGGTCTGGAGGGGGACAAGGTTCGAGGATTCGACCTCGGCGCCGACGACTACGTGACCAAGCCCTTCTCGATCCGCGAGCTTCTCGCCCGCATTCACGCCGTCCTTCGCCGTTCACAGCCTGAGCGCGAGGCCGTCGAGACCTACCGGTTCGGCGACGTCGAGGTCGGTTTCCACCGCCGAGAATGCCGTAAGAAGGGCAAGGAAGTCGCGCTTTCCTACAAGGAGTTCGAGGTGTTGCGCCTGCTCATCGAGCGGCGGGGCGAGACCGTGACCCGCGAGCAACTCCTGGACGAGGTGTGGGGGCGGGAGTCCGAGGAGCTTCCCACGAGCCGCACCGTGGACACCCACATCGCGAACCTGAGGCGGAAGATAGAGGGCAGCCGCGACCGCAGCCGCTACATCCGCACCATCCACAAGGTCGGCTACAAGTTCGTGGACGACGAGAACCAGGCCGACTAGGCGGCCCGCTTCTCCCCAACCGTCCGCAGGACGTCGGACACCGCGCGTAGCAGATCGTTCATCTCGAAGGGCTTCTTCAGGGTCCGATCGATGGCGTGCCGCCGAACCTCCTCGGGATCGAGGGTGGCGCCCCATCCGGTGAGCAGGATGAACCGCAGGTCCGGTTGTGCGACGCGGCTTTCCCGGGCCACGTCCCAGCCGGTGACGTCGGGCATGCCGAGGTCGGACACCACCAAGTCGAACGCCTCCGCGCGCACCCGGTCCACCGCTTCCGCTCCGCCGCCGGCCGTCTCCACGTCGTAACCCCCGGCGGCGAGAATGTCCGCCACGAGCGTGCGGATGTCGTCGTCGTCGTCCACCACGAGCACTCGCCCGCAGCCGGTCAGCGGCGCCTCCGGGGCCGGCGCGGGGCCGTCCGCGTGCTTCAGGGCGAGCCCGGGGAGCGTGACCTGGAACATGGTTCCTTCGTTGGGCTCGCTCAAGAACGTGATATCGCCGCCGTGCCGGCGCACGATGCCGTACACGATGCTCATGCCCAGTCCGTTGCCCTTCTCTCCCTTTGTGGTGAAGAAGGGGTCGAAGAGGCGGCGCTTGACCTCGGCGGACATCCCCTCGCCGGTGTCGCTCACGGTGACGACGACCGACCCGGCCTCCTCGTAGGAGCAGACCGTGATCTGGCCCTCGCCGGGGATGGCATCCACCGCGTTCAGAACGAGATTCGTGAACACCTCCCGCAGTTCCGAGATGTTCCCCGCCACGTCGGGAACTTGGGAGAAAGCGCGCGCGATGTCGATTCGCTTCCCCTGCCGTTGCGCCTCGTCGGCCCACCGACCGCGCGTCATCTCCAGCACGTCCTCGAGCACCGTGTTCAAGCTCACAGGCCGAAAATCGCGATCGGTGCGCAGGCGGGTGAACTCCTGTATGCGCTGGACGGTGGCCGCTCCGTCCTGCGCCGCCTTCTCGATGATGCGAAGGCCGCGCAAGATCTCCGCGTCTTGCACACGGCCGGCCAGCAGTTGCGCCCGGGCGAGAATCGCGCCGAGCACGTTGTTGAAGTCGTGGGCAACGCCGCTCGCCATCTCGCCGAGCGCCCGCAACCGCTCGCTGGAGACCATCTTCTCCTGGAGTTGTCGTTGCTCCGTGACGTCCACAAGGATCGCTTCCATCGCCGGCGAGCCCTCATAGGAGATCGCCGTGTAGTGCATGTCGAGGTACACGCGGTTCCCGCGCTGGTCCAGGCCGAGGATCTCGCAGGACGAACTGTCGGTGTCGCTCGGGGAGCGCGCCATCAGATCCCGGATGAAGTCGTGCTGCTCGGGGTCCACCAGGTTGAGCAGACGGAAGTCCGGGGCGTTCAGCTCCTCCGGGGTGTAGCGGAACGTCTCGGGGAAAGCGTGATTGAAGAAGACCAGCCGGCCGTGCTGGATGATGCAGATCGCGTTGGGCGACTGCTCGACGAGGAGGCGGTACTTCTCCTCGGCCTCGGTGAGCGCGCGCGTGCGTTCAAGAACCTTCTCTTCCAGCCGCGTGTTGAGGGTGGCGAGCTCCTGGTTCGTGCTTTCGACTTCGGACTGTTTCTGGCAGATCTCGCGGGCCATGGTGCCGAATTGCCTCGAGAGATCCTCGATCTCGTCGCCGGTGTGCAGCTCCACGCGATAGTCGAAATTCCCCTTCGCCAGCTCCCCGGTCGCCTCCACGAGCCGGTTCAACGGACCGGTAATCCGGCGCGCGAGCAGGCGTGCCGCCAGCGCGGCCAACGTGAGCAGGCCGAGCCCGAGGGCGAGAACGAGGCGCCGGGTGCTGGCCAGCTCCGCGTACATGTGATCGAGGGAGATGGCGACGCGCACGAGCCCCCAAGGTTTCGGCGAGCCCTCCACGTACACCGGCACCGCAATGTCCAGACTCCGATTTCCCCCCTGAATCTCCGGGGGAACGGTCTGGATGAGCGGCTCGAGCAGACCGGTCGCAGCCTGGCTGACCGGGTCGAACAGCTCCCGCCCCTGCCACTCGGGGTGGTTGCTGTAGCCGGCGACCCGGCGCTCCTTGTCCAGAACGATCACGTGGATCAGCCCTTCCTCCTGCGCGGCGCGCTGGGTGAGTTGCTGAAGGGCCACGTAGTTGTAGGAAAGCAACGCGCTCGATGAGGCGGCGGCGAGGCTGTTGCCTATGGCAAGCCCCCGCTCCTGGTTGAGGTTCATCATCACGGCCCGCTGGCGGAAGTCCACAAGCACGACCACCAGGAGAATGACGATGGCGACCAGCGTCACCAGCGACGTCATCATTCGAAACTCGATGCGCAGACGGCTAATTCGCCTAAAGCCCCGCATACATACCCTCCCGGCGCCGGCCGTCGATCCAGATCTTCTCCATGGGGACGCTGCAGATGCCGTAGGGGGCCATCTCCACGCCGCGCACGTCAGGTTGAAACGCGTATAGGGTCATGACGTTCAGGATGGGAACGAGCGGGACGTCGGCGAGGACCAGGCGCTCGGCCTCCCGGTAGAGGAGCAGCCGCTGGGCCTGGTTGACCTCGTCCCCGCCCGCCTCCAGAAGCGAGTCCACCCGTGCGTTGGAGTAGCTGAAGATGTTGTAGTAGCCGTGGGTGTCGAGAAGGGTGAAGAGGAAGCTGTCCGGGTCGGGCAAGTCGGCGATCCAGCTCAGTTGAAATGCGGCCGCCTGACGTGTCTTGACCGCATCGTTCAGCTCCAGCCAACTGACTCGTCTCAGCTCGGGGAAGACGTGAATCCGTCCGAGCGAGTTCACGATGACGCTGTCCCGCACCTCCGAATGTCGCGTCCTGCTCGCGGTGAGCAGTTGGAAGCGCAGCGGCCGGTCGGGGCCGTAGCCGGCCTCGGCGAGCAACCGGCGGGCTTCATCCAGATCCTCCGGCAGGATCTTGGATTCGGGCGAGTATCCCTGGATCCCCGGGGGGAGCAGACCGGTCGGCACATGGAACCCCGGTCCGACCGCGCCGGCCAAGTCCTCCCTGTCCAGCGCCATGGCCACCGCCCTGCGCACTCGCGCGTCGTCGAAAGGCGGGGTCGTCATCGAGAATCCCATGAACTCAAGGCTCAGCTCGAGCCGGCGCACGATGGGATACTCCCGGCGCCTCATGAGCCCGGACAGCTCGTTCTCGCGCACCATCATGCCGTCCAGACCTCCGGAGAGGAACGCTGCCTGAACCAGGGCGGGCTGCTCGCTGATCGCATGATGGAGGATCACGGAATCGAGATAGGCCGGCGTCCCGAAGTAGTCCAGGTAAGCCACCAGCACGGTTCTCGTCTCCGGGTTCCATTCCGCCAGGCGAAAGGGGCCGGTCCCTACCGGATGGCGTCCGAACTCCTCGGCTCCCAGCCGCTCGATCTCCTCGCGCGGTACCACCTTCGCCTGGTCCATGCCGAGCACGGAGAGGAATGACGAATACGGCCGGGCGAGCCGGATGACCAGGGTGAATGGATCGGGAGCCTCGAGGCCGCGGATGGTCTCGGCGCGCCCTGAATTGAAGTCCTCCACCCCCTCGATGCGCGTCAGGTAGTCCTGGATGATGCCGCGGGGCACCTGCCGGGGATCGAGAAGCCGCGTGAAGGAGTAGACGAAGTCCTCGGCGACGACCTGGCGACCGTTGTGAAAGCGGGCGTTGTGGCGAAGCTCGAAGTGGTACTCCCGGCCGTCGGGGGACACGGTCCAGGATTGAGCGACATCGGGAAGGACGTTCAGGTCGGAGTCCCATTGCACGAGACCGCCGAAGACCTGATTCGCGACCGTCGATCCATAGGCGTCGTCCACGAGAGCCGGATCCAGGGTGTGGGCCGGTTCGAGAGCCAGATGGAACGTGCCGCCGCGCCCCGGCACGGGGCCCGCCGGCGCCGGCTGCGGCGAGTCCTGCGCGGCACAGGCGGCAAGAAGCAGCGCGAAGATGCCGGCGCTCGCGACAGGCGTCCGACTCAGGCCATGTTGGAGACTGTCCATAGCTGTTCAGCGACCCCCGAGTGGAAGGCAGAGTCCATCAGCCGTGACCGTGTCAAATATCGTCTCCGGGGGTGGCCGGGTTTAGGCTTCTAGGGGGTGGATCAAGGTTTTCTACATGATTTCCGATAAGTGAGGTAGGAAAGCAGCGGTTGCGCCCGACCGGCAGGAGGCGTAGAATGTTGTCAGTTTCATTCCATCCGTAGGGAGACGTCCATGCGCCCTTGGATAGCTGCCTTGATCGCGGTGACGTTTGCGGGGGGCTTTGCCCTCTCCGCCGACGCCGCCGTGCACGTGGTCAAGGTCAGCAACGGCGAGTTCTCCCCTTCCACGCTCACCATCAGCAAGGATGACGTGGTGCGATGGGAGCTGCAGGCGGGCGCCGCTACCCAGGTCCTCGCGAGCGGGGAGGGAACCGACGACATCCTCGCCGGTGTCGAGTGGGACAACCTCGTTGTCGGCGGTCAGCAGACCTCGGTGGAGCGCACCTTCGATCGCACCGGCGTCTATAAGTACTTCTCCCGCAGCCGGCCCGACCTCAAAGGCACGATCACCGTGCTCTCCGGCCCGGCGCCGATCGATGCCAAGACCTGGGGCTATCTCAAGAAGGTGTTCGAGGGAGCCGCCAGGCCCCGTCGCTAGGTCCGCGGTCGTCTCCCCCTTCGATCCACGCCCCGTTCGTTCCACGTCCCCGACTCACACCGCCCCACGTTCGCCCATGAGTCGCTCCACCACCGCCAGATTGGTGGGGATGACGTTCCAGCGACCGAGGTCGCAGAGCTCCACCCACTCCACCGCCGCGACCTCGACGGGATGGGGCATGCCCGCCGCACGCTCGGCCATGAAGAACCGCACGCGCACCTGCCGGCCGGTCGGGCTCGCGGTGCTCACCTCCGCGTAGAGTTCCTTCACGCGGATCTCAAACCCCATCTCCTCCCCGAATTCCCGCACCAGCGCCGCTTCGGGTTGCTCGCCCTCCTCCACTTTCCCGCCGGGGAACTCCCAGCAGAGGGGGTAGGACTGCTCGGCCGTGCGCTGGGCCAGAAGGACGCGGCCGTCCTCGATGAGAATGCCGGCCACCACGTCCAGGGGAGCTGAAGGAGATGTCATGGTGTTCCTCGGGGTCTGAAGCGCGGACGGGACCATAGACCCGGCAGGCGTCTCGGGACAAGCCCGCCGAGGCCCGCTAGACTGTCCCCATGCCTGCCGCACCCTCGAGCAAGCCTCGCGGCGCCGTCCCATGGGCGCTCTACGACCTCGCCAACACCATCTACTCGATGAACGTGATCAGCCTCTACTTTTCGCAGTGGGTCACGGTCGATCGAGGGCGCGAGGATCTCTGGTACAGCGTCTTCTACGGGGGCTCCATGCTCGCGGTAGCGCTGACCCTTCCCTATCTGGGACTGTGGTCGGATCGCGGAAACCGCCGGCTCGTCTTTCTCGGCCTCTTCACCGCGGTGTCGGTGGCCGCCACCGCGGCGCTGAGCTGGTTCACGCGAATGCCGGGCACCGCCGGGTTCCTCCTGGCGCTTGCTGTGTTCGCGCTATCCAACTACGCGTTTCAGGGGGGGCTCGTCTTCTATAACGCGCTCTTGCCGGCGGTGAGCACTCCGGAGACGCGCGGCCGCGTGAGCGGCATGGGCGTGGCGCTGGGTTACGTGGGCTCGTTCGTGGGAATGCTCCTCGTGGTGCCGTTCGTCGAGGGGAAGATGCCGCTCGTGAACCTGGCGATTCCGGGCGTTCACGCCGGAGGGCGCACGGCGGCGTTTCTCCCCAGCGCGATCCTCTTCGGGTTGCTCGCTCTCCCCATCTTTCTGCGTGTGCGCGAACCGCGGCGCGCTGCCGGCCCGCGACCGAGCCCACGCGCTGCATGGGCCGAGATCCGCGCCACCCTGGCCGATACGCGCCGCTATCCGGGTGTCGTCTGGTTCCTGGTCGCCAACCTCCTTCTGCTCGACGCCGTGCACACCGTGATCCTCTTCATGGCGGTCTACGCGCAGAAGGTGCTCGGGCTCCCGGACTCGGCCAAGGTCGTGTTCTTCATGCTCGCCACCATCCCCGCGATCCTCGGCTCCTTCGCCGCGGGGTGGATCGCCGATCGCGTCGGCCCGCACCGCACGCTTGCCGCGACGGCGTGGCTATGGGTGGTGTGCCTTCTCGCGGTAGCGATGGTCCCCTCCGAGACCGTCTTCTACGTCATGGGCGGGGTGATCGGCGCGCTCCTGGGGGCGGTATGGACCACATCGCGGCCGCTCCTCCTCACGCTGACCCCGGCCGGCGAAGAGGGGCGTCTCTTCGGGCTCTACGCCTTTTGCAACAAGGCGGCAGCGATCGTGGGACCGCTTCTCTGGGGACTCACCGTGCTGATCGGGGCGCCGCTCGGCACGGCTCGGTATCGCCTCGCGGTGGGCGTCCTTGCGGTGCTGGCCGCCGCGGGCGCCGTGCTGCTGCGGCGGGTGCCCGACCGCCGCATCCCAGCGGACGGCTAGCGCTTCGGATCGCTCGCGCCCTTGCGGTCGGCTAGCGCTTCGAATCCCCCGAACCCCGCTCGGGCAGGAGGAGCACGAAGCGCGATACCGCGTCGATCTCCGCCGGGGAGAGCTTGCCTTCAAGCCCCTTCATCTTCCCCTTGCCCCGCGCGACGATGTCGCGGATGCTTTCGACACGCGCGGTGTCGCGGAAGGCGGGACTCGCCAGATCCAGCGGCCGATCGGCGAGGCTGGACGCCTTGCGCCCCTGGCCTCGCCCGCCGTGGCAGCGAACACACGTTCGCTCGTAGACGGCGAATCCGGGCAGGTCGCGGAGCGAGGGGTCGGTGCGCTCACGACAGAAGAACGGCAAGAGCAGGACCAATAGGAGCAGCAGGATAGTGGCCAAGCCCAACTTCCAACTCGTCAACGCCGACCCCCTTCCGGCGCCGCCGCCGGGGCGCGAAGTTTAGCATGCTCCGCGTTCGCCCCTGGGTTCTCCCGGTCGCGATCATCCTCGCTCTCGCCGCCTGCGGGCAACGCGGCAGCGCGGTGGCCGACTCCGGTCCGCTGCGCCAGGCCGATCAGGCCATGACTGTGGGCGACCTCCCGCGTGCGCGCGCTCTCCTGGAAGGCGAACTCGAGCGCGATCCGCAGTCCTTCGCCGCGCGCTATCGCCTGGGCGCGCTCATGGTGGACGAGTCGCCCCGCGAGGCCATGCGCGAGCTGGAGGAGGCGGCGGTCTGGATCCGAGTCACCCCGGCCCACACGGGTTCGCCGCGCTCGCCCGCTATCGGCTGAGCGATTTCGAGGGTGCGGCGCGCGAATTGCGCGCGGCATGGGCCTTGACCCGCGGCCGCATCGGGTATTCGCTGCCCGACACGTCGGAGACGGTGCGCAAGGGCCTCGAAGCGCTCGACCAGGAACGCTTCGGGGCGGCAGTGGATGCTTTCGCCGAGGCTCTCGCCGCGGATTCATCCCGGGCGGTCGTATGGACTCTCTCCGGGATGGCCCTGCACCGAGGTGGAGCCGCGGATCGGGCGGAACGAGCGGCGCTTCGCGCTTTGGAGCTCGAGCCGGGCCTCCCCGCCGCGCGGGTGCTCCTGGCATCCGCCTGGATCGCGCAGGGGAAGCTCACCGAGGCGCGCGGCGAACTCGAGGCGGTTCTCGCGGACCACCCGGATCTGGCCGAGGCGCATTACGGACTCGGGGTGGCCCTGGGCAAGGACAACGACTACCGTGCGTCCGCGCTCGCGCTGTGGAGCGCCGTCCTCGAGGATCCCACCGTCCCCGCGTATCACCAGGCCTTGGGGCAGATCCTCGTGCGCATGGACGCCCTCGACATGGGCACCAATTCCTTGCAGCACGCCGAGTGGGTCAGGGTGTTCTTCGATCGCCAGTTCGGACGAGGAGCGTTTCGGCGGACGCGTTGAACGCGGGGGTCCGGACACGTGCGATACGCTCCGTGTTGAGGGTGGGAGCGCCGTACTGTTCCTCGATGCGCCCCTCCGCGACGTAGGGGCCGAGATCCCGCACCACCCCGCGATGCCGCGCGTAGACCGGCGGGAAGAGTGTGCACTCGAGCAGGCCCGTCTCGTCCTCCAGGGTCACGAAGAGCATCTGCCGGCCCTGACGGGTGGGCACGGCGCGGCGGGCCGCGACGAGGCCGGCCACGCGCACGCGCTTGCCCACGCGGGTTTCCGCGTCGTGGAGCGGCACGGTGGCGCGCAATGCCGGCTCCGCCCGGAACGCCCGCATCGGATGATCGTGCGCGCAGAGTCCCAGCACGGACCACTCGAGCCAGAGGCGCTCCTCGCGGGAGAACTCGGCGATGGTGGGCGTGTCCCACGACGCTTGCGGGAGCGCTTCGAGTTCGAAGAGGTCGCCGCCGGCCTCCCGCCGCCCCGCGCGGCGGAAGAGCGCGAACGCGGACGCGGCGAGGCAGAACAGCTCCGGCCGCGTGCGCCCGGTGAAGTCGAACGCCCCCGCCGCGACGAGCGCTTCGAGTTCGGGGCGCGTGACCGGCACGCGGGCGAGGAAATCCTCCAGGCTCGCGAAGGGACGACGACCGCGCTCGCCGAGGATCGCGTCGCGCGCGGTCACGCGCAAGCCACGCACGCGCTCGAGGCCGATGCGGATCGCGCCGCGTTCGACGGTGAAGATCTCCTCCGAATGGTTCACGTCGGGGAGGAGCACCGCCACGCCGCGGCGCTTGGCATCCTCGAGGTGCGTGCGCTTGTCGTACATGCCCGCGTGATGGTTCATGAGCGCGACCGAGAACTCGGCGGGGTAATGCGCCTTGAGCCACCCCGCCTGCCAGGCGAGAACCCCGTAGCCGGCGGCGTGGGCCTTGCAGAACGCGAAGGTGCCGAACTGCAGGAGTCCGTCCCATATCGCGCGCGCGGTCTCAGGGAGGTAGCGGCGCCGCTGCGCGCGGGACAGGAACACGCCGCGCATCTCCTCGATGGCATGGGCGAAGCCGCCCGCGATGGCGCGTCGCAGCACGTCGCCGTCCTCCAGTGTGAGGCCGGTGACCGTGGCGGCGATGCGCATGACGTCCTCTTCGTAGAGGGGCACGCCGAAGGTCTCGCGCAGGACGGGTTCGAGGCGCGGGTCGGGATAGGTGACAGGTTCAAGGCCGCGCGCGCGCCGGCAGAAGCGCTCCTTCATGCCGCTTGCCGCGGGGCCGGGGCGGATGAGCGCCACCGCGGCGATGGTGGTGGCGAGGTCGCGGGTAGCAAGCATGCGGTTCAAGTTCCGCATGCCGGGCGACTCCATCTGGAACACGCCGAGGGTGTCACCGCTCGACATGAGGCTCGCGGTCGCGGCGTCCTCGTGCGGAAACGCGTCGGGGTCGAGCCGCACACCGCGCTCGGCCGCCACCAACTCCACCGTCTCCTGGATCGTGGAAATGGCGCGGTTGCCGAGAAGGTCGATCTTGACGAGCCCCACCGCCTCGATGGCGCGCATCTCGAACTGCGTGCACACGATCCCCTTCGCGGCCTCCTCCAGCGGCACGTAGCGGTCGAGCGGGGCGTCCGCGATCACGATGCCGCCGGGGTGAAGGCCCAGATGGCGCGGTAGCCCCACAAGCCGCTCCGCCTGCTCGAGCACCTGCGGCCACGGCGGCTCCTCGCGCGGGATCTCGCGGCCGCGTGCGGCGTGCTTCAAGGCTTCGCGCAGCGGGACCTCGGCGGCGTGCGGCACGCAGCGGCTCAAGCGGTCCACGGTACGGTTGGCGATGCCGTGCGCCTTGGCCGCCTCGCGGAACGCCGAGCGCGTGCCGAACGTGTTGTGGGTCGAGATCATGGCCACGCGGTCGCGACCGTAGGCCGCATAGACATGCTCGATCACCTCGTCGCGGCGCTTCCAGCAGAGGTCCACGTCGAGATCGGGCCAGTCGGGGCGCTTTTCATGCAGGAACCGTTCGAAGGCGAGGCCGTATCGGATGGGGTCGACGTTGGTGATGCCGAGCACGTAGGCGGTGACGGCACTCGCTCCGCTCCCGCGCCCCACGGTGGCCACGCCGCGCGCGCGCCCGAAGCGCACGATCTCCCCTACTACCACGAAGTAGGAAGAGAACCCGAGGCGCTCGATGATCTCGAGTTCGCGGTTGAGCTGTTTCGCCGCGGCGGGCGCTGCGTGGCGCGCGCCATAGCGGCGCGCGAAACCGGCTTCACAGAGTGCGCGCAGGTGCGAGGTTGCGGTCTCTCCGCCTGGAAGCGGCGGATCGGGGAAGATCCACCGCTTGCGCTCGAGCGTGAACGCACACGATTCGGCGACGCGCCGCGTGTTGGCGAGCGCGCCGGGATGGCGTCGAAACACCGAGGCCATCGCCGCAGGTGCCTTGAAGTAGGCCTCGCGGGGCGCGAGATCGGCCGGGGTGAGGCGCGACGCGAGCGTGTTCTCCCGGATGGCGGTGAGCGTGGCGTGAAGGCGGTGGTCCTCGCGGTGCAAGCAGGTCACGGCGCCGGTGGCGACGGTGTCGATGTTGAGCGCGCGCGCGGCGTCGGCCACCGCGGCGAACGCGGGCTCGCCGTGCCGGGGCGCCTGGAGCTCACCCCAGAGCGAGCCATGTGGGATCACGGAGGCGAGCGTGCTTAGCAGCGCTGGGTCGGCGACCAGCACGTGCAGTCCGCGGTGAAGTTCGGCGAGCGCGGGAGCGAGACGGAAGCGGGACTCCATCATGCGCCGCGTAATGAGCCGGCAGAGGTTCGCGTAGCCCTCGGCGTCGCACACGAGGAGGGTGACGACGTCTTCGGAGCCGACGGCGGGGGGCCGGTGCGCGTCGCGTGCGTCGAGTCCGGCGCGACCGCTCGGCGCGCCTCCCCCATCCACTTCCGCGCCAAGGATCGGCCGCACACCGCGCTCGCGGCAGGCACGTGTGAACGCGACGGCACCGTAGAGGTTGTTGCGATCGGTCAGCGCGAGCGCGTCGTGACCGTAGAGCACGGCCTGATCGACGAGGCGCTCCACCGGTGCGGTGCCGCGTCCGAGCGAATACGCGCTCTGGACGTGGAGGGGAACGTAGGGGGGCATGGACGGGATCTCCGGGGGGAGCCGGGGCGTAAGAATACCAGCCATACGTTTAGTGTCAAGAACAGTCCGCCGACTCGCGTAAGATGACGCGTCCCAGGTTCAATCTCTTGCGTCCAAGGAGATCTCCATGACCGTCGAACCGCTCCTCACGCAGCTTGCCTTCACGCAGTTCGTGCTCGCGAAGAACACCGCGGGGATCACGCACGAAGAGAGCCTTCATCGCGCGGTCGACGACGGAAGTCACATGAACTGGGTGATGGGCCACATCATCAACGGCCGGAGCGGCATGCTGCGACTGCTCGGCGAGGCGCCGGTCTGGAGCGACGACGAGGCGGCGCCGTACCATCCCGGCGCGGAGCTGCTCCCGGCTGACGGGTACCGCGACTTCGCGGAGATCGTGGGGCTCTTCCAAAGCTCACAGGACGGTCTGATCGCCGCGCTCAATCGCGCGACGCCGGAGCGGTGGAATGCCGTGGCGCCGGCAAACATGGTGGTTCGCGAGGGCATGACCGCGGGTGAGATGGTGGCCGCGCTCGTCTTCCACGAGGCGTATCACGCGGGGCAGACCGGCATGCTGCGGCGGCTGATCGGCAAACCGGGGGCGGTCCGCTAGCGCACTCATCTTCGAGCCGGCACGGCCTGGAACCGCCGTGCCACCCGCGCAACGACGCCGCGCTCTAGGCCGAAAGCGTGAGCCGCGCCGCGAACTCGCCGGTCGGTTCGGCGTGCAGGATCTCGGTGCGCCACCCCGCCCGCTCGGCGTGCTCGGCGAGCGTGTCCGGATCCAGGAAGAGCCAGAAGTACGACGCGCCGTCGCGGCCTCGGTAGGTCATGCGCATGCGGACCTGGCCGAAGTAGCGACCTTCCCGCACGCGAGCCTCGCGCTGCGCCCGCTCCTCGTCGTCCTCACCGAGACGAAGGTCGGTGGAGTCGAAAAGGAGTTGCCCGCCCGGTTCGATCAGGCGGCGCGCGACGTCGAGAAACCGATCGAACCCGGCCAGATCGCCCACCACGCCGATGCCGTTCATCATGAGCAGCACGGTGTCGAAGCGCTCGCCGCGAAACGCGAAGAGGTCGCCGAGGCGCGCGTCGCGCACGCCGCGGTGCCGCATGACTTCGACAGCGAGCGGCGACACATCGAGCGCAATCACGTCGAGGCCGCGCGCCTGCAGGGCGAGCGCGTGGACCCCCGCGCCCGCGCCAAGATCAAGCACGCGGCCGCTGCAACGATCCAGCGCGACCTGCTCGACCGCAGGGAACTCCTCGCCGTCGCGGTAGAACTCGCGCATGGAGAGCGGGTCCGCGTTACCCTCCTCGATGCGGATTTGCACCGAGGCAGCGTGGTCGCCGTGATGATAGGCGAGAAGTGCGAGGCCCAGCGGGCCCCAGGGGTCGGTGGTCATGGCACTACGGTAGCAGGCCGGCGCTCACCCAGGTGATCTTGTGCCGCTTCGCGTTCGCCCGTCAGGCACGGCTTCGTGCGGCGCCGCGGGTCGGCGGTGGTGGAATGGGTGCGCCGCGAAGCGCGTCGCCCGTCGACCGCAGTCCGAAGGGCCGCGAAGCGGGGGCCCCTTCGGCGAGGGCGACGGGCGCGCGCGTAGCGGTGCGATGAACCCCGCGCACCGCCGCGCGCGTAGCGGTGCGCGCCGCTACTTCGTCAACGACGGCGTCCGCAGCACGAACCCGTTGCGGTCCTGCTCGAGCTGCCCGATCAACCGCACCGACGGCCCCGCCACCACCGATGCGTGACCGAACCGCGCGCGCACCGCGTCGAGCCCGCGATAGAGCCGGTCGCGCCGCACGTCGGCGCCCGCCGCGAAGAGATCTCCCTGCATGCCCGCGTCGGCGCTGAAGTTGGTGAGCGCGACGCCGATCCGCCGCAATGCCTCCCGCCGCGTGTGAAGCATCGCGAGCATCCGCCGCGCGCGATCGAAGAAGACCGCGTCCTGGTCGCTGGGCGTCCCCAGACTGCGGGCGGCCACCTCGCGCCCCGACTCCATGTAATCGATCCACACCGCCAGCGTGCGCGCGGAGAGTCCGAGCCCCCGCGCGTGGCGCACCGCGCGCTCGAGCAGGTAATAGAGCATGCTCTCCATCGTGCGCGGATCGCTCACCGGCTCGTGGAACGCTGTCTCGCGGCTGATCGAGTGCGGCACCTCGCGCGCCTCCACCGCCCGCGTGTCACGACCGCGGCAGCGCTCGTAGAGCGCGCGCCCGGGAGCGCCGAACATGCGCTCCAGGACCTCGGCGGGGAACGCGCGCAGATCGCCGATCGTGCGCACGTTGAACTTGGCCAGCTCCTTGCCGATGCGATACCCCACACCGGGAAGACGGTCGATGGGCAATGCGGGCAGCACGCTCTCGATCTCCTCCGCGCGAATCCAGCGAAGCCCGTCCGGCTTCACCGACTTGCTCGCGATCTTGGCCAGCATGCGGTTGGGGCCGAGCCCGGCGGTGATCGGGAGCCCCACTTCCTCGCGCACCTGCCGCTTGAGCGTGCCCGCCCGCTCCAACAGGTCGCCGTGCATGCGCGCGGTGCCGGTGAGATCGAGGAACGCCTCGTCGAGAAAGGTCTCCATCGCCGGCGAGAGATCCGCGCAGAGCGCGAAGGTCTTCTCGGCGAAGGCGCGATAGACCGACTCGCAGCCGTCCAGGATCGTCACGCCCGGACACATGCGGCGCGCATCGGAGAGCGACTGCCCCGCGTAGCAACCACGGCGGCGCGCCTCGTACGAGCACGACGCGATGACGCCGTTTCCCACGATCACCGGCTTCCCGCGCAGGTGCGGGTAGCGGAGCTGCTCCACCGAGGCGAAAAACGCGTCGAGGTCGACGTGGAGGATTACCCGTCCAGCATCACCGAGTTCAGCTTCCATACGAGGTCCCCGCTGTGAAACTCCAACTGGTATACGTCCCCCGACGCCGCCTGCACGGAGAAGCAGTGCACCTTGTGCGCGCCGCGCCGGTCCTCCCAGTGAGCGGTGACCCGCTTCACCTTGACCTCCTGGCTCCCCCGCTTGATGAGGAGCGGGATGATGGTGCCGCCCTGGAAGTCGGCCCGCACCTTGACCGCTTCGTCGAGTCGCTCGAGCCGCATGTCCGCGTCCTCCCGGCCGCCCTCCGGCCCGTCTGCCGGTTCATTGAGTACCAAACACATGAGTAGTATATGGGGCGGAGACAGGCGAAGCAAGGGCCGGATTCTCGAGTGCGAGCAGCGCGGGCCTGAGCGCTTTCCGCGGCATCCCCAACCGTCTTAGACTCGGTCTTCCGGCCCGATCCACCCATCCCGGAGGACACCGGCATGAACTCCTCGATCTCCGGTTCGCACCCACTTTCCCCCTGGTGGAGACACACCGTCATCCTGGTGATGATTTTTGGCTTCGCCGTCCTCGGCATCGTCACCGCCCTCACCTACACCAATGCCCCGCCGATCCCGGAACAGGTGCGCGACGAGGCGGGGAACCTCCTCTTCACTGGAAACGACATCCGGAATGGCCAGGAGGTTTTCCTGAAGCACAGCCTCATGGAGCACGGCACGCTCTGGGGCCACGGCGCCTACCTGGGTCCGGATTACACCGCGGAGTATCTCCACCGCGAGGTCGCGATCGTGCATGACGCGCAGGCGCGGGAGCGCTACGGCGCGCTTTTCGAGTCGCTGAGCGAGGACAAGCGCGCGGCGGTCGAAGAATTGACAAGGACCGAACTCAAGACGAACCGCTTTGACCACGCTGCCGGCACGCTGATCTTCACGAGCGGCCAAGCCGACGCATGGCGTACGCTCGCGAGCTACTGGGCGGACTACTTCACCCGTGACGACGCGGCCCCAGGCCTTCCCGGCGCGTACGTGAAGGATCCCGCCGATCTCAAGCTCCTCAACGATTACTTCGCCTGGGCCACATGGGCCACGGTGACGAACCGGCCGGGCAAGGACTACACCTACACCAACAACTGGCCCTATGACCCGCAGGCCGGCAATCGCCCCTCGACGCAGGCCTACGTGTGGAGCGCGCTCAGCCTGGTCACCCTTCTCGTTGGGCTCGGACTCATCCTGCTCATCTTCGGCAAGTTCCACTTCCTCGGATGGGAGGGGAGCGACGAGGATCTCCCGCCACCCACGGCCGCCTCGCACACTTGGTCGTTGACGCCGAGTCAAGGAGCGACGGCCAAGTACTTCGCGGTGGTGGCGCTCCTGTTCGGCCTGCAGGCGGTGGCGGGAGGCGCGCTCGCCCACTACCGGGTGGAGCCGTTCGGGTTCTACGGCCTGGACTTCGTCATCCGCCTCATCCCATACACGCTCCTGCGAACCTGGCACCTCCAGCTCGCAATCTTCTGGATCGCCACCGCATGGGTCGCCGGCGGGCTCTTCCTCGCGCCGTGGGTGGGGGGCGCCGAGCCCCGCGGGCAGAAACGCGGCGTGGATGCGCTCTTCTGGGCACTGGTGGTCGTGGTCGTTGGAAGCCTCGGCGGCGAGTACCTCGGCATCAACAACCTGCTCGGAAGAGCCTGGTTCTGGCTGGGCCACCAGGGATCCGAATACCTGGACCTGGGCCGCGCCTGGCAATTCCTCCTCGCAGCCGGTCTCGCCTTCTGGCTGTTCCTGATGTTCCGGGCCCTGCGGCCCGCCATCCGGGCGGAGGGGCGATCCGATCTGTCCGCGCTCTTCCTCTACGCCGCGGTGGCGATTCCCCTTTTCTACCTCCCGGCACTCTTCTATGGCCCGCGCACGAACTTCGCGGTGATCGACAACTGGCGCTTCTGGATCATCCACCTCTGGGTGGAGGGGTTCTTCGAGCTCTTCGCCACGGTGCTGGTGGCCATCATGTTCCGCCACCTCGGGCTGGTCACGACGCGCTCGGCGACACGCCTCGTCTATCTCGACGCCATCCTCTTCCTGAGCGGAGGCATCATCGGCACCGGCCATCACTGGTACTTCACCGGTCAGGGGACGCTGAACATGGGGCTGGCCTCGTGCTTCTCCGCGCTCGAGGTGGTCCCGCTCACCCTGCTCACGCTGGACGCTTCGGGGTTCATGAGGTTGCGCGAGCGGACACGAGTCGCCGGCGGGGACAATCCGGCCTCGCGGCAGAAGTGGGCCATCTACTTCCTGATCGCGGTGGGAGTATGGAACTTCGTCGGCGCGGGCGTCTTCGGCTTCCTCATCAACACGCCCATCGTCTCCTACTTCGAGATCGGCACCGCGCTCACCGCCAACCACGGGCATGCGGCCATGTTCGGGGTGTTCGGGATGCTCGGCCTCGGCGTACTTGTGTTCTGCCTGCGCGCGATGCAGAGCGACGTGTTGTGGCGTACCACCGAGAAGTACGTCCGGGTGGGGTTCTGGGGCCTGAACGTCGGTCTGGGGCTGATGGTCCTGCTCGACCTCTTTCCCGCCGGCGTGGTGCAGCTCTGGGACGTGCTCACCAACGGCTACTGGCACGCCCGACGACCGGAATTCACCATGACCGGAGCGTTCCACACGATGGAGTGGATCCGGATGGCGGGCGACCTGGTGTTCATCGTGTTCGGGGTAGTGCCGATCGTCCTTGCCGCGCTCCGGAGCTTCATCAGGCGCGACATCCGCGTCTCCGAGGCGTGACGGAGCCCTGCCCCGAAGACCCTCGATGCGTCCGCGAGGGGCGGTCTTCACGGCCCCCCTCCGGTCGTCCTAAACTCTTTATCTTGAACCAAACCTCCCGTCCGTATCATCGGGACGGGTTCCATGCATCCGACACCGGAACAGGAACGCGCTGTCGAACTCTTCCTCACCGGGGAGAGCCTGCGCATCAACGCGTTCGCGGGAGCGGGCAAGACATCCACGCTCCTTCTCATCGCGGCGGCGACCACGCGCCGAGGCGCCTACTTCGCGTTCAACCGCTCGATCGCCGTGGAGGCCGGACGCAAGTTTCCCGCGCATGTCGTCCCCCACACGCTGCACGGCTACGCGCTGCGCTGCGTGCGCGCGCGCTTCCCCGGCGGCCAGGAGAAGCTCTTCGGCGAGCTCAATCCCAATCGGATCATGGAGCTGCTCGCGCTCGAACCGATGCGCCCGTCACGCGATTGCTACCTCACGCCGCGCATGGTCGCCGCGGTGGTGAAGGGCACCGTCCAGAAATTCTGTCAGAGCGACTCGGTGCGGCCGGCGCGGGAGCATGTCCCGCATTGGGGGAGCACCGCCGCTATCCCCTGGTGGCGCTTTCGCGGGTACGCATCGAGGGTGGCCGCGTTGGCCGAGCGTCTCTGGGAACGGATGACCGACCCGCGCGAGCCCGTGCCCCTCGGCCACGACGGATACCTCAAGCTCTGGGCGCTGTCGAATCCGATGATCCCCGCCGAGTTCATCCTGCTCGACGAAGCGCAGGATTCGAACGGCGTCGTGGTGGGGTTGCTTGCGCGGCAACCTGCACAGGTCGTATTGGTCGGCGATCGCTACCAGCAGATCTACGAATGGCGCGGGGCGGTGAACGCGATGGACCGGATGAAGACGAAGCACCATGCCGACCTTACGCAGTCGTTTCGATTCGGCCCGGCCATCGCCGACGCGGCCTCCCGCGTGCTGCGCGTCCTGGGAGAACGGAAGCGGATCCGCGGCAACGAAGCGTACGCGAGCGTGCTCCACTGCGAGACTCCGGACGCCGTCCTCTGCCGCACGAACGCCACCGTGCTCACGCGAACCATGGAGGCTCTCGCCGGCGGTCGGCGCGTGGCCATCGGCGGCGGCGGAGAGGATCTCCTGCGCCTTCTCGACGACGTCGACCGGCTGCAAGAGGGGCGCCGATCGAGCCGCCCCGCGTTCTTCGGTTACCGCCGCTGGAGCGAGGTGGTGCGAGCCGCAGATTCCGAGGAAGGCGCTGAACTACGCGGCACCGTGAAGCTCGTGGAGAAGCACGGCGTCGAGGCGCTCCGGCGTTGTCTGCGTGCGCTGGCCGACGGCGAGAGCGGCGCCGACCTCGTACTCACCACCGTTCACAAGGCCAAGGGGCGCGAGTGGGCACGGGTGGCGATCGCCGACGATTTCTCGCCGTTTCGTCGCGGCGGTCACGGCCTGGAGACGGTGGTCCGCGAGGACGTGCGGCTGGTCTACGTGGCGATCACGCGCGCTCGGGAGGCGGTGGAGATTCCGGCGCGGCTGCGGCGGCGGTTCGGGATCGCGCGCTGAGCAGCTCCTCGATCTTTGCCTTCACCCGCTCGCTCGCGTGCCCGTCCAGGCCGAAGAAGCGGTAGGCGCGCTCGCGATCGGCGGCGGCGCGCATCTCGGGAGTGGGATCGAGGGCTCTCGCAATGCCGGCCGCCAGATCGCCCGGCGCGGCGACGTGCACGAACGCGTCCTTCAAGAACTCGCGGTTGTCCTCCTCGAGGATCGGGCGGCCGTCGCTGTGGGTGAGGCGATCGCCGGGAAGGTCGTAGACGATCCCGGTCTTGCCGAGCGCGAGGAAGTCGAACACCGTGCTCGACGCCTCGCTCAGGAGCGTGTCCGCCGCCGCCATGTAGGGGACGATGTTGTACTCCTCCATCGGCAGGAGCACGGCGTGCGGGAAGCGCTTCACGCGCGTCTCGAAGATGCGATGCTGTCGGTGCGGCGCGTAGCGGCCCATCCAACTGTAGTGGTGGAGCTTGATGATGAGGTTGCGATCGCGGGTGGCCTCGAAGAGCGCATCCTTCACGTCATACATGCACGTGGGCTTGTACGTGGGCGCGAAGAGCACGGTGCGCCTGGCCGGATCGAGGCCCCAGCGATTCAAGAGCGTGGCGCGATCCGGAATGCGCCCCTGAAAGAGGTAGTCGAGCTTGGGGAGCCCCACGAGATGGATCTCGCTCTTCCCCAGCGCGCCCGACTCGCGGATGTGGTCCACTCGGTACTGCCCCTCCACGAAGATCTCGTAGCGGGTGTCCATGTTCTTAGCGAGATGGCGATAGAGGATGCTCTTGATCCCGGTGCCGTGGTTGAGAAAGCAGCGCAGGGTGTCCCCGTAGCGCTCCGGACCGATGAGCGGATCGCCGGTGAGCACGACGTCGAAACCGTCCTTGCGGTCGGTGAAGCGATAGCCGCTGCGCTCCAGATCGTCCAGAAGCGGCGGGCGGAACGGGCGAGTGAAGAGACCGAAGCGGCGCACGCGCTCCTCATCGAGCGCGAAGTAGACATCGTAGCGGTCATCGGCCAGAAAGAGTTCGATGAGCGGATCGAACGCCGCCTTGTGGTAGAGAAAGCCGATCTTGATGAGGAGCTTGGTCCTGGTCACTTGGACTCCGAGGGAGGATCCTGACGCCCGCTGACCCCGCTAGTATGCCTCTTCGTACTCGACCGGGGGAATGTCCCCGATGGGTTCGAGGAGACGGGCGGGAACCCACATCTTCGATTCACGCAGGGGTCTTCGGCGAGGCTAAAGCACGTCGAGGCTCCCGTCGATACCTCCAGTGATGTGGCGTGGTAGTCGACGGCGTCGCGCAGGATAGTTAGTTGTTGCTCGCTTCGGGCCGGGGATCTGCCACTCCAACGCCGCCAACCCTGCCGAGATGCTTCGCGAGTCGCGATAGATGAAAGGTGAGATTTAAGTGAAACCGACACGTAGCTGGAACGCCCGCGCCCGATGGCCGTGGGCCTCGCTGCTGTCTTGCATGCCGCTGCTGGCGGGCCTGGTCGTGCTGAGCTCATGCGGCGACGGAGAGAGCCCGTTCGGGCCGTTGAACCACGGCGGCGACAGGACGCAGATCGTCGTCATCAGCGACATCCATCTGGGCGCCGATCTCGCGTACGCCGAGTGCAAGGAGAACCAGGGCGCGCTTGTGGACTTCCTCGACGAAATCGGGGAGTCCGCCAGCGTCCGCGAGCTGGTGATCGCCGGCGACATGCTGGACGAGTGGTTCGTCCCGGCCACCACCAACACCTACGCAGGGCAGGATCAAGCCGATTTCGTCAGACGGATCGCAGTCGCCAACCCCGAGGTGATCGACGCCGTCAATCGGATCATCGCCGATGGGGAGATCCAGGTCACGTACGTGCCCGGCAACCATGATCTGACCATCACGGCCGAGAACGTCGACAGCATTCTGCCCGGCATCCACCAGGCCAGGGACGACGTGCTGGGGCTTGGAACCTACAGCCCCCTGGACCACCCGGAGATCGCCATCGAACATGGCCACCGCTACAACTACTTCTGTGCCCCGGATCCACTCTCCCACGCCGATGTCGCCCCTGGCTCCATCATGCCTCCGGGATATTTCTTCACGCGCATCGCGACCCTCCACGTGGTGCAGCACTGTGGGACGCCAGGCGATACCATTGCCGAGGTGACTCCGAATGTCGAAGGAGGACCGAGCCAGGAGCTGGCCTATGTCTACTGGAACATCTGGAAGAGCCTGCTAGCGACTCTCCCCGTCGAGAACTCCTTCGATGACGAGATCATCCTGACCGACATCGACGGGTTCACCGAGACCTACGCCATCAACGACCTCTTACCCTTCCAGGAGACCCCCGGCGGACTCATCGACATGAACCTGTTCAGGGGCTCCCTGGACAACTGGGACGAGCGGCAGTCCATCAATCACGTCGCCGTCCACATTCCCACGATGCAGGCCTTGCTCGACGCCGCATCCGCCGCCGGCACGGATGTTCAGGCGGACCTCCAGTACTTCGCAAACCCGGAGTCCGCAGTTCGGCTCGTGGTTTTCGGCCATACCCACGCGGCTAGGATCATCGCCGGCGAGAACCACTCCGGGCTGAAGACCATCTACGCCAACTCGGGCACCTGGATTGACCACAACCCGAACGCCACCACCAGGAACTTCGTGGTGATCACCCCGCAGGAGGCCGGCGACGACTCGCGGACGGATGTGAAGGTGTACCGCGTGAATGACGGCGCGATGGAGGAGCTGTCCAGTGACTCCGTGCGCCTCTGAGGTCTGACAGCGCGGACGGGTGCGCCTCCATGGCACCCGACTCGCGGATGCGGTCCACTCGGTACTGCCCCTCCACGAAGATCTCGTAGCGGGTATCCATGTTCTTCGCGAGATGGCGATAGAGGATGCTCTTGATCCCTGTGCCGTGGTTCAAGAAGCAGCAAAGGGTGTCGCCGTATCGCTCCGCGCCAAGAAGCGGATCGCCGGTCAGCACGACGTCCAAGCCGTCCTTGCGGTCGGTGAATCGGTAACCACTGCGCTCCAGTTCGTCCAGGAGCGGCGGGCGGAACGGGCCGGTGACACTCCCGAACCGCCGCACGCGCAGACGATCACCCAGGCTTTCGCGGACATCGGGTGAACGCGGCCGCGGCAACGATACGCGACGTCACATTCCTTCGTATCGTGAACAGTTAATGCCTCTAAGGCTATACCTGGTTGACTGTATCCTGAGGAACTGTCTTTCTTATCCCACCCCCTTCGCATCCACGAAGAAAAAGAACTGGCCCACAGGGGGCCGGCCGTTCTTCGTGTTCACAGCTACACCCGCGATGAAGCCCGTTCACGAACAATAGGCCCCCGGCGGGCCAGTTCCCGAGGTGGATGCGCGGGGGGAGTCCTTTTGGCGGCACCTTTTGGACGAGCAAAAGGTGCCGCACTTGTTGCCAGGTATTTGATTACCAGTATCCCGACGCTGATATTCGTAAGCCCGGCCTCGGTGGCATCGGCCACGGCAACGATGGTAGCCACTTTTCTTGCGGGGCCTCCCTCGCTTTCGCCCGGGACAGGCGCCAAAGTGACGCACTACGCAGCCAGAGGGCGAAGGAGCGAGCGAGCCCGCACCAACCGTGCGTTGTCAAGCGGAACTTGGCAACGAGATAACGGGGCCGCCGCAGGATGCGGCGGACAAAAAGAGGGCCTTGTTTCGGCGCCTAACTCGGTCGGACGCCGACAGGGAGTCGGCTCCGCCACTTCGGCCTTGCTCAGTAAAAAAAACAAGTTGTCTCTATCCTTCACTACTGAAAATCATTAATTCCTAGACGTTATCAATTCCTTGGCCTTACCCGCCGCTCATCTTCCGCGCCGTGCAGACAAAATGCGCGCCGCGTTCAATGTGTATCTCCTTGAACCCCGCCCGGCCCAGGGCCGCGCGCATGCCGCGCACCGTCTGGAACGACTCGTATCGCCCATTTACCGGGAACGGGAACTGCCGCCCGGTCAGGGCGAATACCGCACCGTTCAGCAGCACATATGCGCGAAAAACTATGTCTCTTATTTTGAGCGTGACGAGCGAGCGCAGCCAGTCTTTCAGCACTTTCGACCCAGGGTGCAGTGTGCACCAGAGTTTACCGTCAGGCCGGAGCACCCGCCCGATCTCGGCCAGGGCCCGCGGCGTATTGGTATACGGCAGACTCACCCGCGCAATGACCAGGTCGAAGCTGCTCTCCCGGAACGGCAGGCTCACCGCCCCCCCCTGCAGGAACGCAACATATTCGTGCTGCTTTTTCCCGTACGCCAGACACGGCCGGACTATATCCAGCCCGACCAGCTGCCGCCCATGCAGGGCCGGCATGGCTGCGAATGTCTGCCCGATACCGCACCCCACGTCGAGCACCTGCTGCTCGCTGCCGGTAATGGGAGGCAGGATGTGGTGCGGTGAAAAGGGGTCAAGCGCAATGGCCAGTTCCCGCAGGTGGTAGGCGATCTTCGGGTCAACCGCAGTGCCGGTCATGGGCAGAACCCTTTCTTGACAAAAGTGCTGCCAGCCCCCTCCACCCGCACCACGCAGAGTCCCGTGGATAGAACTTGACTGGTCCAGATAACACCGATGCGTGGCCGCCGTATGGTTGCCGCCACCATCCCGTCAGACCGCCCCGCGTCCGGCATGCCGTTCTCAATGATGATCCGATAGACCTTGTTGACCGCCTGCCAGGTCACCGCGTTGCGGATGCCCAGGCCGCAGGCCGGTGCCGTCGTGTCGGTCAGCCCGGCTGCGCCGCATTCTGACGGATGGATGTAACGGTCATCGTACCAAGTGTCGGTGAACGGCCGGCCGTTGGTGTAATCCATAAAGGCCTGCCAGACATCAACCAGCACCACGCTATTACGTGTTGCCACCCGCCGGATAAGGCGGTTGAAGATCACGGTGCCTGAATCAAAGTCCAGGGTGTCACCGCCGTACCACCGGAACGGCGGGATGGTTCTGATTACCGGAACCACGCCCCGGTCCAGCAGCGTGTCCAGGTACTGCGCGTACAGCGCCGCAAAATACATTGTGTCGCCGGACCAGGCATCGTTGGTGCCGTACATGCGCACCGCCACCTCGGGTTCGAGTGTACCGAGCGTCGCGGGTAGGCAAGCCAGGCCGTCAGAAAGGCGGTAGCCCGACACGGCGTAGAACAGCGGGTCCCGCTTGTTGAGCAGGTAGCTCTCCCGGTTGGTGCGCCGAACACCTTTCAGTTCCGGGGAAATGACGGTGTAGCCGCTGAAATCAAAGGCTCCGGCCGCGGCGACCGTCAGCCAGACTACGACCGATATCAATTGATAATGCATATCGCTTATGATAGACGCTGTCGGGTGATTTTCCAATAAAAACTTCGCGCAGGATCCTCGCGGAATGCCGGACATTCCCAAGCCGAGCCTGGGAACGACAAGTAGACGCGGGCAACAGCGCTAACGAGTGAGTCCCCCGGGAGATTAGGGGGCAGAGTTTCGTGTCCGGATAAAGATAAGCTCATAGCAGAATCAAATCATCAACTATTGGCTCATTCTGCTATTGGTTGAGACGGGGACAGTGTGGGAGATTCTCGCTACCTTCTGATATTGTATTTCCATGGTGGGCCCTTCCCAGTCTGCTGATAATCGATGTCGAGGTCAAGGACCTTCCCGTCGAACGCATCGACAAACAGGGTCATGTAGTCGTCTCCTACGTAAGGGAGTTTCCACACAGGATGCTCCTCGCCATCAACTACTCCGCGAGGATCGAGCCAGAACGACCCGCAAGAGTTGTCGTAGATCATACCGGCCTGGCTGACGGTCGCAACGGCCTCCCGGGTGCCGACGCGAATGGGCCTCACGGACCCATAATTCAGAAATTCTCGATACTCCGGATCCGATTCCGGTGTGATCACGCTTCCCCGCGGCTCGCCATCACCCACGTTCACCCAGACCCCCCTCTGCCCGGTCGGTTCCCCGAACAGGAATGCCCACGAAGAGATCGCGACGATATCCAGTCCGTTACCTTGCTTAGTGGTCGCGGTCTTCATGGGAACCGCCATGGACAACCGGGGTGCGTCGAGAAGCCCTTCTGCCACGGTCGCCGCCTGCCGGTAGGCCGCACCTCCGTCAATGCCGCTCTCGAGATTACCCTTCTCTACCGTCCTCGGTCCGGGCCAGTACTCTGCATCCTCTTCCCTACTCAGGGGCACTTCAAAATAGGATGGCTGCGCCGTCCCGGAGTGGTACACGTAAACGTGCACGGAACGGGGCAGGAATTCCGCCTCCATCTCCACGGATTGGGCCTCGTTCGGCAGCCAGTATCCCCTACCTGGGTTCTCATACGTGCCATGAAGAAAGCTCCCGTGGAGCATCTCCGGGAACCCGCGGATACGGTTCTGCACCTCCGGATTCACGAAGTAGAAATCGATCTTCGGCACGACTAGTGGCGCGCTCTGCTCGTTGCCCATTTCGAAGGAGATTATGTACTTCGAGCAGTTGTAGAAGGGGCCCTTGAGAAGCGGCGGAGGCTTCAACCAGATGAACCTGTCCTTGAAGACTTGGTTTGATCGCAATTCTGGTTCCTGGGTCGCGCTCCACGGCGATCGGATGTCGAGGTAGCCGGCCGCGTGAAGGAGAAGCGCGACCACGATGGCCAGGCCCACCAGGAAAGCAGCCGTCACCCGCAGCCAACTTCGGCGTGGTCGGGCGAGAGGCCAGGTCGCCGGCGTCGGGCTCGGTGCCGGCAAGCGTTTCCGGATCGGCGCCTGGGCTTCATGCAGGACCTTGATGATTCGGTCGACCGCCGCGCCGGGAGGCTCGTTCGCCAGGTTGATGGCCTGGATTCCGGTGAGATAATAAAGGAAATCTGGTGGGAGGACAGTGGGCTCGAGATATATGGGCACAATCGCCTTCGAAGTTTCTCCCGCCACTGACAGCTCCCGGCGAACGTGGGAAGACGCCACCGCCCTCTTGGATAGGCACAGAAGAACTGCGCTCGCGTTGCCTATGGCATCGACGATCTCGGATGACCACCGTGCAGCCGCCGGGATGTCCCGGCTGTCGACCCAGACTGTGATGCCCCGCGCCCGCAGTTCCTCCGCGAGAGGCAAGACCGCCCAGGCATCCGCGCGCGCGTAGCTGATAAATACGTGGCCTTCCATACGACCTCACTACCTACGTCGACCACCGAGCAGCGAAACAATCTTCTTTGGTCCCATGCTCCAGGCTATACACAGCCCCGTATCGCCGCGATCCGTCCAAGCTCGGATGTTGGCTACTCCAGCACAGCCCTGGTCCGGCAGCAGTTAGACGACGGGCTATCTCCACTTCTGCGCTGCCGGTAAGAGCGCAGCGTCGCCCTTGTGCGAAGCCATGTTCACTGAGGCCGCAAGTTCCATCGGCAGTTGCGTGGTTATTAAGTTGCCCCGTTGCGCCGCATACATGAGTGTCACCCGTGGCCATGTCACGTTCGAGTCCCGTAGCGTTAGAGTGCACGTCGTTGTGGCAGGCGACAGCCCAGTTGTCGATATAGGCGACACACTCTGTCCCCACGTCCCGTTTGCGTACAGCACGATCATCCTTGCTTAAGTCAATAAGCACTATACACAACCCAGCGAGCGTTGAGTACCGCGCGTCACATCGAATTACTCCCGCGCCGGCCGTTATCTGCAATAGACTAATTTCCGCGTCGATATCTTCATCTTTGGTTTCTCGATTCAAGACGGCAGCTCCGGCCAGAATTGTCGTCCTCTCGAAGCGCACCGAGTTATCCCTTAGTACTCGTGGTGCCAGACGTATGTAACGCCGTTGTAAGACAATGTGATGTCTCGAAACGACATGAAACTTCCGTCGCCTCGTGCGAACGCGATATCGTCATCCACGTCCAGATTCACGGCGCGCGTGCGTTCGAAAGAGCATACCGCCTCGTCGATGACTCCGCTCATCGCAAGAACGTTCCCTCGTGTCTCGAAATATTTAGGGGATGGATCTATCGCGACCACCCCATTGTATTGCCGGATCGCCTGATCGTACGCCATACGGTAGAAGGAAATCTCAGCTAGAATACTCCGCACGTCCGCGTTCGTTGGTCGATCAACGGCCACGTCCTCCAAGATCTCTTCGCCCTCTAGAAGACGCCCGAGAATACAGCTAATTAACCCACGAATCGCTTTCGCCTTAATACTCGAGTCCCGAGCAAGCGTAGTGAGGTCGCGTTCAATTCCGGCGTAGTCTGTTATAAGACGGCTAGGTTCTTGCCAAGCACGGAGTTGAGGCTGGTAATGCGGTCGCGGTGATGCCCAGACGACCTGACCAGACCCTAATTCGAGGACATCCCCCATCATTGCATCAACGCCGTAACTCTTACGTTTGACCATATACGGCAGTAACCAGTAGAGCGTCTGGTTGCCGCCCAATTTCTGCCATTGAAGAACCGGGACGGGCAGCGACGAGTCGCCCACGACAAGCCTTTGTTCGCCAAGGCTTTGACTAAACAAACTGAGGCACGATTCGGCGTCAACATCGGATATCCATGTTGTTGGGATGTCGGGTTCCTTCGCGAAATCCCGTTTGGATGCCGTGGTACGGACAATGCCGTCCAAGTTCACGCGCGCTTCCATCGTCGCGCCGTCGCTTTTCGTGAAATAGAAGATCCACTCCGTTGTCTTGATGGATCTAACTTCGCCGTTTGAGCTTCCCATGAGCAAGCTGTTCCCAGATATAGCCAATTTCAATCTAGCGTTTCGATCTTCCTGCTGCACGCGGTAGTACGCAGCGGCAAACGCCCGACGAGCGTTTAGATGCGGCTGAGGCGTCCGCATCAGCGCTACCTTCCACTTGTACTTGCAAGAAGGTTGACCCGCTTCGGCACGACCGGAACTCCAGTCAACAGTCATGGAGAACACGAGTAATGGGATCAGCAATGAATGGATTCGGAGCCAATGCCTCATGACACTCTCCTTGCGCGGGGGATAAGAAGAACAAACGGCATCCCGGCGCCCTACGGCCCCTCAGTAGTCCTTCGATCCGTTCCCGAGTATAGGGTCAGTCTCTGCCCGCTGACAACCGGATCGCCGTTCTCACGTCTCCACTGGCCAGTTTGGGGAGCCCTGCGAGGTGGATCTCGCTCTTCCCCAGCGCGCCCGACTCGCGGATGCGGTCCACTCGGTACTGCCCCCCCACGAAGATCTCGTAGCGGGTATCCATGTTCTTCGCGAGATGGCGATAGAGTAATACCGAATCGCCGCACGCGCTCTTCATCGAGCGCGAAGTAGCCGTCGTAGCGATCATCGGCCAGAAAGAGGTCGATGAGCGGATCGAACGCCGCCTTGTGGTAGAGGAAACCGATCTTGATCAGAGGCTTGATGCGGGTCATCGGGGCTTCGCGACGGGCGGCCGCGACGAAACAGCGGCGGGAGCGTCGAAGATATCGAGGTGCTCCAGAACATGCCGGTAAGCCTCAGGGGTGTCCACGTCGATCCAGCACGCGTCGGCGGGGAACTCGACGATTCCCATGTCGCGGCTTCGCACCAGCACCTGCACCGCGTCCGAGATGCTCTCGCGCCCCTGCGCGATCTGCTCGCGTAGCGCGGCGAAGAAGCGCGCGTTGATCCGGAAGATCCCGCAGTCGAGCGCGTTGTAGTCGGCCAGCTCCTTCCCGATGTCGACGATCGTGCCGTTCTCGGCCTTCACTTTGGTGGCGTCGTCAAGGTCGAAGACCTCCGCGATGCGGTCGTCGGTCAAGAGCAGGTTCCGATCGCCGGGGGCGTCTTTGATCCGCGCCAGCGCAACTGAACTCACCAGATGATCCGACATGGAGAGCAGCGCGGTCTCGCCGGGGGCGAGCGCCGCCTGCGCGCGCAGCACCGAGATCCCGTTCCCTCGCTCCCACTCCCGATTCTCCACGATCGTGAACCGCTTGCCGAAGTGACTGTTCCGCTCGATGTACTCGACGATGAACTCGCTGCGGAAGCCCACGACCACCACGAACTCGTTCACCCCCACCGCTGCAAAATTGGTCACGATCCTCGAAAGGACGGTGCCATTGCCGAGCGGAAGCAGCGTCTTGGGAACGCGATCCGTGGTCTCCCAGAGGCGCGACCCCTGACCGGCGGCGATGATGATCGTCTTCATGCGTGTTCCTTGGTGAGGCGCAATAGATCCGCGGCGGCCCGCGCGACGGCGATCGGATCCTCGGGAAGAATGATGAGATCCCCCCGCACCGCGCGCCCCCGCACGTGGGACGCGTCCCAGATCACGGGATGCCGCGGATCGGACGGCGGCGTCCAGTGCGTGGGGTTGTCGCGGCTGAATCGCGCGATAGTGGGCACGCCCTGGGCAAGCGCGATATGTCGGGGACCGTTGTCGTTACCCAGGTAAAGATCCGCTCCGGCCAGGAAGGCGGCAAGATCGCGCAGCGGTCCGAACGCGCGCACGCGGTGCGGCACGTCGGTGAGGCGATCCGCGACCTCGCGCAGAGCGGTCTCCTCCCCCGGCCCCCCCGCCACGACGAACACGGCGCCGGTCTGCTCGTGGAGGAGCCGCGCAGTCTCGGCGAACGCCTCCGCCGACCAGCGCTTGTGCGCCCATGGACTCACCGGAATCAGCGCAACCTTGGGTCCCGAAGGCAGATCGCTCCAGGGAGTCATGTCTTTCGCGCGGTGCGCGAGTCGAGGCAACAGAGAGAGCGGCTTGAGACCCAGTGCGCGCAGAAGATCGAGCTTGTGGTCCGCGGCGTACTGAGACCCCTGATGCAGCTGCAATTCCACGGCTCGGTGATAGTGCCGCCACCGCCTACGAAACCCCACGGTGAAGGCGCCGGTGGCAAGAGCCAGAAGGGCGGTCAGCGGGGCGGATTGAAAGTCGAAGGCGAGATCGAACTGCGCGCCGCGCAGCGCCATGGCCAGCGCGGGAAGACGCAGGCGCGAAGGCCGCACCCAGACGCGCTCCAAACGCGAGTCGCCCTCGAAAAGCTGCTCCACCGGCGGCGCGGTGAGGAGATGCAATTCGGCCTCGGGCCACGCCTCTTGCAGCGCATCGAGCGCCGGGGTTACCAGGACCGCGTCCCCGATGCGCCGGAGCTGGATGAGCAGAATCTTCCGCGGGGCCTGCGCGAGACCGGGAGTCCAGGACATTCGCGGGAGTATATCGCAGCCGCTCGCGAACGATGCAGGACCGGGCCGGACATTGTGGTCCGGCCCGGCCTGCCGTCATCGGTGCGAACAGCCTCCTACGATCAGGGCTTCCACACCTTCCAGACTTTGCCCGCCAGCTCCGGACCGGGCGTCAGCGTGGGCTGACCCGGTTGCCAACCGGAAGGGGTTACCTCTCCGGTGGCCCTGACATGCTGAAAGGCGTTCACCTGTCTGATCAACTCCTCGGGGTTCCTCCCCACTTCCGGAGTGAGAACCTCCATGGCCCGAATGACGAAGTCCGGATCGATGATGAACCGTCCTCGGATGTCCACACCAGCCATGGAATCGTACACACCATAGAGGTCACCGATCTTGCCTCCCGCGTCCGAGAGCATCGGGAACGGCACACCGCCGTCCAGCATCTTGGAGAGTTCCTCCTCCTGCCAGATCTTGTGCACGAAACGGCTGTCCGTGCTGGCGGCAAGCACCTCGACGCCGAGCTTCTTCAGCTCACCGTAACGGGCCGCGACCGCGGCCAGTTCGGTGGGTCACACAAAGGTGAAGTCGCCGGGGTAGAAGCAGAGAACGATCCACCTGCCCCTGAGATCGGATAGTTTGATCGGCTTGAACCCCTCCTTGCCCACGAAGGCGTTCGCCTCGAAGTCGGGGGCTTCCCGGCCGACCTGTGCTCGTATCATGGTCACCTCCCGGAATGATGCGGCTTCTGTCGCATCGCGCGCACCCGATTCAGCGACTATCGGTCCGCGCGCGGCTTTGACGCAGCCGTCCTTTGCCTGCGGCATGATTCCTCCTTTGCGATTCCAGCGGCTGGAATATGCGCCGCGGGAACGCACGCATGGACTCTTCGATCACTCTAGCACGGTTCCCAGAAGCGATCGGAGCTCCTGCAGATCGAAGGGCTTGGGAAGGAAGCTGCGGAAACCGTATGCCGCGTACTCCGCGACGACCGCATCGTCGCAGTATCCGCTGGACACCACCGCGACGACGCCGGGATCCATCTCCTTCAGCTTCGCTATCGTCTGGCGGCCACCCATACCGCGGCGAATCGTCAAGTCCAGGATGACCAAGTCGAAGGGGGCGCCTCGCTCATTGGCGAGGCGATACAGCTCGATCGCCTCCGCTCCGTCTTCGGCAAACTCCGCGTCGTGCCCGAGGACGGTCAGCATGTCCCCCACCACGTCGCGGATGGCGGGCTCATCGTCCATGACCAGAATCTTGGCTCTCCTGAGCGGAGACGGCTCTTTCCGTGGAGAGGGTGGAACCACCGGCAGGTCGCTCGCGTGGAGGTGGATCGTGAAGGTGCTGCCGACGCCCTCTCGGGATGCCGCCTCGATCGTCCCCCCGTGGTTCCTGATGATCGAATAGGAGGTCGCCAAACCGAGGCCGCTCCCATGCTGCTTGGTCGTGAAGTACGGGTCGAAGGCGCGGGTCAGGTCGCGCTCCGACATGCCGGAGCCGGTATCCCGGATCGCGATCCGGACGAATCGCCCACCTTCCGGCAGCAGCGGATGACTCCTCCAGGACAGCTCCACGTTGTCGGCGGACACCTCCACGGTTCCGCCCTCGGGCATGGCTTCGCTCGCGTTGAGCACGATGTTCTGGATCACCTGCGCGAGTTGCCCCTCGTCGGCATCCACCGGCCAGAGATCGGCGGCTACGGTCAACCGGTGATCGCAGCGCGAACCGCTCAGGGCCAACCTCGCCGAGTCCTCGATCACCGCCCGCAGAGCCATCCGCTTTCGAACCGGCTTCCCGCCCTTGGAGAAGGTGAGAAGCTGGGCGGTGAGACTGACCGACTTCTCCAGGGCCTTCTCAGCCTCCCCGAGCAGCTCGTGAGCGGGATCCTCAGGCGCTATCCGTCGCCTGGCCATCGAGATGTAGCCGAACACACCCTGCAGGAGGTTATTGAAGTCGTGGGCGATCCCCCCCGCCAGCACGCCGATGGCTTCGAGCCTCTGGGTCTTGAACCGTTCCGCCTCCAGCAGGCGGCGTTCGGTGACGTCCCGGAAGGACCACACACGGCCGACGGCGGCGCCATCCTGGAGCAGAGGCGCGGAGTACCGATCGAAGACGCGCCCATCCTTGAAGAACAGAGTATCCATGTCCAGCGAGGTCGTGCCGTAGAGCGCCTTGACCTTGTTGAGGAACGCATCTGGATCGACCAGTTGATCGAGGACGAATCCGAGCATAGCGTCGTCGTCCGCGGTGTCGAGGATGAGCTGTGGAATCCGCCACATCTCGGCGAACGTCCGATTCATGGTGATCGTGGTCCCCCGATCGTCGACGGCCAGGATTCCATCGGTGGTCGATTCGAGGATCACGCGGAGATCGGACTCACGGAGCTGACGCGCGCTCCCGGGCTTCCCGGGACCCTCGACGCCCCGAGCCGGTGGTTGCGCCGCGTCGTCCTGGGGTTCGCGCTCTGTCATCTCGGCGACCTCCTGTGAACGAGACGGTGGTGCCTAGATTCGCTTGTCCGGGCGTCATTCTAGCCGCGCGCGTGTCAACCGACGAGGGGGGGGCGGCCGGCGGGACAGATGCGTCACGCCCGGCCACCCCCAATTAAGTCCCGGCCCCAAATCGGACTAAAATAGTCTAGAATCCCCCCCTGGCCGCGTCCGTGGAACCAAGAAAGGGGTGTTCTGGACCGTGGATCGTCAACGCATCACCTGGCAGGCTGTCTTCTCCATCGGGGTCGACGAGATCGACTCGCAGCACAGGAAGCTGATCGAGTTGGTCGCGACCATGGACTCGAATGACGGGGCCGGGAACGAAGAGGCGCTCGACGAGGTGTTGAACTATGCCTCCCGGCACTTCGCGGATGAAGAGGCCTTCATGGCTCGGATCGGCTACCCGGACTTGCCGACCCACCGCATCGAGCACAAACTGCTGACCCGGATCCTGGCCGCTCACCGCCGCGAGTTTGAATCGGGCAAGACGGATCTCAATGCCTTCAAACGCTTCGTGTTCCGCTGGGTGGTGGACCACGTCGTGGATGACGACAGGAGGATCGGTCTGTTCGTGCGGGAGCGAGAGTCCTAGCTCGCGGCCAATCGACGAGCCCTGCGAAGCCGTGGAACCCCTTCAACGCGGGACGCCGTCCATCCGGGGAGGGAACAGTGGCGATGTTGGGTCTGCTCCCGGTGATCCTGAGCGCCCTGGTGCTCGCCGCGCATTTCTTCCGCGCGGGAAACCTCATCGGTCTTGCGCTTTGCCTGGGCGGACTTGCGCTGCTGTTCGTGCCGCGGGCCTGGGCGGCACGCGCGGTGCAGGTCGGGCTCGTGCTGGGGGCGGCCGAGTGGGTGCGCACGCTGCTTGACTTCACCGCACAACGCCGCGCGATGGGAGAGCCATGGGCGCGCCTGGCGGTCATCCTCGGCACGGTGGCGCTCTTCACTATCGCCTCGGCGCTCGTATTCCGCGGCGCGCGGCTTCGGCGCCGCTACGGCCTTTCCCGCCGCGACGCCGAGCCCTGAACCCCGTCAGCTCTCCTCTTGAGGCCGATGCAGTACGAGCAGGGCGAGGGAGACCAGGGAGTAATAGAGCATCGCCCCGGGCGGGCCGCCCGCGAAGACCGACACGAAGCCCGCGACGGCCACGGCTTCATCCGCAGCCCACTGCATGATATACGTGGTGAGCGGACTGGCGGTGGCGGCACTTCGTCTGCGCAGGATGGGGAGCACGAACAGCGCCTCCAGCGCGAAGACGCCGCCGACCGCGGGCGGAATCCAGAGAGGCAGCGTCCCGGAGACCCGTTCTCCCTTCGTGATGAGGTAGGCCACGATCATGTAGATGAAGATCGCGGCCACGAAGGCAAACCAGATGATTCTCGGGTTCGCCGATCCGGCGGTCTCCGGCCCGCGTCCGGCCGGGCCGCCGCCGAGCCCCCGCGGGTCCGATCCCGGTCCGTTCATAGCACCTCCAGCACCTGTTCCAGGTGCCCATCCACCTTTACCCGTGCGAAGACCTTGGCGACCTTTCCCGCTTCGTCGATGACGTAGGTCGTACGCACGATCCCCATCGATTTCTTCCCGTACATGTTCTTCTCCTGCCACACGCCGTACTTCTCCACCACCACACCCTCCACGTCGGCGAGCAAGGGGAACTGCAGCCCGTGCTTCTCGCAGAACTTCTTGTGCGACGCCTCGCTGTCCTTGCTCACACCGATCACCACCGCACCCTTGCGTTTGATCGCGGCGAGGCTCTGCTGAAACCCCTGCGCCTCGCGCGTGCAGCCGGGGGTCATGTCCTTGGGATAGAAGTAGAGCACCACCTTCTTGCCGGCGAAATCCTTGAGGGCAATTTTGCGGCCGTCTTGATCCGTCAGCGAAAACGCGGGGGCTTTCGCCCCTTCCTTGAGCAACATGGACGTCCTCCTCGAGTGCTTTCCCAAGCCGGCGGCGGCCGCGGACAACGCTTCCCCCTCCGAGCGGCTAACTGTTTTCTCCGGAAGTGATTAGAATATCCACCCCCCTCCGATCCGGCAATCCCTCCCCCGCCAACCGCCCTCCTGCTATAGTGGCGAATCATGCCGACGGTGCTTTTTCCCGTCCGCAATGCCGAGGCCACGCTCGACCGCGCCCTCGACTCGCTCTGGCGCCAGACTTGGTCCGACTTCGAGGTCATCGCGGTCGACGACGGCTCCACCGATCGCAGCGGCGAGATCCTCGCCGCACACGCCCGGCGCGAGTCGCGTCTCAGCATTCTTCCCGGGGGGGACGGCCTGGTGGCCGCCCTCGAATCGGCGCGTCGCCTCGCTCGCACACCCTACCTTGCGCGCATGGACGCGGACGACATCTGCCATCCGGACCGGTTTCGCCGTCAGATCGTCTATCTCGACGAGCACCCCGAGGTGGCAGCGGTGGGCTCGCGCGTCGCGCTCTTCCCGCGAGCCGACGTGGGCGCCGGCTGGCGCCGCTACGGGACTTGGCTCAACTCGTTGCTTGGCCCGGAGGATCACCGTCGCGAGATCTTCATCGAGTCCCCCCTCGTGCATCCGTCGGTCCTGCTGCGCGCCGAAGCGGTGGAAGGCGTGGGAGGCTATCGCGAGACCGCGTGGGCGGAGGACTACGACCTGTGGTTGAGGCTCAGCGCCGCCGGCTGGGGGCTGGCAAAGGTACCGGCAACCCTCCTGGCCTGGCGCCATACCGATCGGCGCCACTCGCTGGCTTCTCCGAAATACAGCCATGAATCGTTTTTGTCTGCACGCGCCTATTTTCTGGCGCGCCACCCGATGCTGGCCGCGGGAACCGTGGCGATCTGGGGCGCGGGGAGGACCGGTCGCCGGCTGACCCGAGAACTGCGTCGGCACGGCGTGCGCGTGGTCGGTTTCTATGATGTCGATCCCCGCAAGATCGGCCGGGATGTCGAGGGGGCGCGCGTGCGCTCCTGGACCGATCTCGCCCGGCCGGGCGGTGTTCCGGTGGTGGTAGCGGTCGGCTCCACCGGAGTCCGGGAACTTATCCGGCCCGAAGTGTCGCGGCGCGGCTATCGCGAGGGCGAGGATCTCCTCTTCGCCGCCTGACCCTGCGCGAGTGGCTCCGCCTTGAGAGAGGATTTGCCGTGGCGATGAATTGGCTGGCACGCATGAAGGCCGATCCCTCCGATTGGCTGGTCCAACACGAGGATCCTATGGTGCGCTATCGAGCGCTTACCTGGATCCTGGACCGTCCCGAATCCGATCCGGCCGTCAGCGCGGCGCGGCACGAGGCGGCGCGGCATCCGCGCCTTGAGGAACTCCTGGCCGGTCAGGCGCCGAACGGTTCGTGGGAGGATCCCGCTCGGTTCGTCACCGACTATTACTTCGGCACCGCGTGGCGGCTCTGCCTCGCCGCCCAACTCGGCGCGGAGGCCACCGACGAGGTCCGTCGCGGAATCGAGTTCCTCTTTTCGGTCTCGCAGAGCCGCGCCGGGGGCGGGTTCAGCCGCGATGGAAACCCCCGGCAGGGCGGGGTGCTGGACGGCCAGTGGGCCTGCCTCACCGGAGCGGTGGTCGAGATGCTCATCCACTTCGGATACACCCCGAACACACGGACTCAGCGCGCGCTCGGGTTCCTGATGAGCCGCCAGCAGGCGAACGGGCTCTACCCATGCGAGCGCTTCCAACCGAACGCGTCCACGCTTCCGTTCAACTGCTATATGGGATCGGTGAAGCCGCTGCTGGCGGTGCTGGCCCTACCGCCGGAGCGGCGCGATCCCCCGTTGCGCATGTTTGCCGAGCGCACGGCGAGGACGTTGCTCACCTATCACCTTCATTGCTACAAACGCGCCTCGGACGGCGGGCCCGCCCCCAAGACCGAGTGGTTGGACTTCGGCTTCCCGCGCTTCTGGAACACCGATCTCCTGGAGGTGGCGTGGGCGCTCGCACGCCTCGGCCATGGCTCCCGGCCGGAGATGGAGCCGGCCCTCGCCATCATCCTGGACCGGCAGCTCAAGAGCGGGCGGTGGCAGCTCGACTTCGACTACAGCACTCGGCTGCCGATCCGGATCGAGAAGCACCCCGCGAGCAGTCCTTGGATCACGCTGCGGGCGCTGCACACACTGAAGCTGGCTTCGGGGGTCTCGGCGGCGCTGCAGCCGGCATAGCGGGCACGCCGCGTAGCGGGTCGCGGGTCGACCGCAGTCCGAAGGGCCGCGGAGCGGGGGCCCCTTCGGCGAGGACGACCCGCGACCCGCGAAGCGACGCCCCCGGGCGAACCGGCTACCGCGCCACGGCGACCGTCGTATCGGGCGCGAAGGGATCGGGGCGCGTCCCTGCCACCGGCCGGCTCACCCGCACCGCGATCCCTTCGGAGGCGCGCACCACGCGCTCCACCATGGTCCAGTCCACCAGGTCGGCGCAGCCTGCCGCGTTAATGAGATCGCGCGCTCGGTCGAATCGCTTTCCCACCCAGCGGTAGTGGTCGGAGTGCACCTCGAGGTAGACCTCGTTCCTGGCCGGAAGACAGGCCACCTTGATCGGTTCGTAGATGACTTCTACCCGCGCGCGGTCGGGGAGCCCCTTGTAGAGCTTCTCGATGTTGTCGGGATGCACCCGCATGCAGCCGTGGCTCGAGAACTGCCCGACGCTGGACGGCGCGTTGGTGCCGTGGATACCGTAGCCGCCCCTGTTGAGGCCGAGCCAGTACTTGCCCAGCGGGTTGTCGGGGCCGGCCTCCACGCGCGTCTTCACTTCCTTCCCCTGCGCCAGCATCTCCTCCTGGATGGAGGGGGGCACGTACCAGATCGGATCCGCGCGCCGGTTGGCCACGTAGTAGCTTCCGGGTGGCGTCTCCCAGCCGACTACGCCCACGCCGACCGCGTACACGCCGACCAGAGTGGAGTCCGCGAACCAGTAGATCTTGGGTTCGGACAAGTTCAGCACGAGGCCATCCGCGATGCGGCCGGGTACGATCCAGCGGCCGCGCACGTGGACCTTCAGCCCTCTTGTAATGCGATTCACGTCACGAATGGCGTTCTCGCGCACCATCCGGCGGAACGGCACCCCGTGCATGCCGGACACGCCGCTCAGGAAGTCGCCCTGCTTCACCGTGTAGACGCTGTCGAGTTCGGTCAGGGCGGTGCCGATGCAGCTCGGCTCCCACCCCGTCGGGGCCAGAACGGAGAGATCGGCCTTCTTGAGGGGAGGCCTCGGCATGGGTGGCCGCTTGGGGGCGGCCTTCACGCTGTCGGGAGGCGCTTTCACGGTGTCCGCCCGCGCGGCGACCCTCGATGTGTCCGGCGGCACGGGAAGCGCATTGGACACAGTGTCCGCCGGGCTCGCGCCTGCACGGGCGACATCCGCACGGGCGGCCCATCCCAGGCTCAGGACGACTATGAGGAGCGACCGGCTGAGGGGTTGCATTATCGGGGCGGGAGTCTACCAGACCGTGTCAAGGCCTCGCCGTTTCCTCGCTCGCCTCCCCGTCCTCCGGCTCGAGGCTCTTGAGGCAACGATCGATCACGGCATCGCCGTAGATCTCGCGGGGGAACAGGCTCGGGAGGAGCGCGATCAGGAATTGCCGCAGCTTGAGCTTCTGATGGCTGGCGTAGTGGCGGCTGTGCACCGTGCGCAAGAACCCTTCCACGGTGTAGATCTGTACCTCCACCGAGAACATGTAGGGCTCGACGCCGCTCTTGGGGGCGCAGATCACGTCCACGTCGCTCTTCATCACCTCGTAACCGCGCCCGGACTGGGCGTTGAGCAGCGAGCGGTCGCCGGGATTGACGATCGTGTTCACGCGGTCCTTCCAGCGCAGCGGACCGCCGAACAGCTCGAACAGAGCCTCTTGCAGCTCGTTCACCTCTCGCGAGTCTTTCACGATGAACATGGCGCCGATGATGTCGAGGATCTTGCGTGGATGCACTTCTCCCTTGCGGATCATCTTGGAGAGGATCGATCCGCTGCGCCGCGCATGCAGCTTCTCCCAGATCGGTTTCTCCTCGATCTCGTACTCGGCCTCGCCGCTTTCGTACTGAAAGGGCGCGACCTCGCGTTTGAACCGGCACGCGTAGTGATAGACATGGATCGCGCGCCGCCCCGGCTGCCGCACCCGCATCAGGTAGAAGCGCCAGCGCTCCTGATCGGGGCCCGTGGGCCGGGTGTTGATCTCCATGCGGAGTCCGTCGCCGGCGATGTCGTAATAGACGTCCACCCGCTTCATGCGGCTCGCGCGAGACCACAGCTCACGGTCGAGGAGTCCCTCGAAATACTCCTTGTGGCGAGGCCCCATCTGCACGCCCGGATCGTGGTCGATGTCGAAGAAGAGCTTGGCCAGATAGAGCTTGCGCTGAGCCTCGAACCTCACCCTCGGAGTGTCGCCGCGGAAGGACAGATCCAGGAGCCCGAGCACTTCGTTTCGGGCCGCCACTTCGGGGTCCATGGCGAGAGGCTTCCGCACCGAGACCTGCAAGAGCGAAAGGACCTCGCGGATGTAGGCGTTCACGTCCACAAGATACCGGCGGGAGAACTCCAGGTTCTCGGCGAGGCTTCTCGGTCTCTCGATCGGGTTGAGGAGCCGACTCAGGTACCGCTCCAGGACTGCGTCGCTGCGGGACATCTCGAGATAGGCGCGCGCGAGTACCCGCGCACCGATGTGGTCGCGCTCGAGGTAATGGGGGTCCAGGAGGGGATGTGCGGAGTAGTTCGGTTCGAGGGTGGTTACCGTCATCGTGTGCTCGGGAGCAAGTATACCTCCGCCGCCGATTCCGAGGCGTAGAGATACCGCGTCGTCAGCGGCCTCCCCGCCGCGCTTCCAATGCTTCCAGCCTCGCGACCAGTCGATCGGCCTCCTCGCCCTTGCCCACTCGGCGCAGCACCGCGATGAGCGTGTCGAGATAGTCCGGGTTCTCGGGATCGAGCGCGGTGGCGCGGCGGGCGTCGGATTCCGCGCTCGGCAGGGCCATGTCCGCCTGCAAGAGGCACCACGCGCGATTGTTGAACGCCGCCGAGTTGCTGCTGTCGGCGCTGATCGCGTAGGCGAACTCGCCCGCCGCCACCTGCCAGTGCTCCCCGCGCATGGCCAGGATGCCGTGGGGGAAATGGTTCTCCTGATGAGTGATCTGCGCCAACTGCTCCCTGATCCCTCTTTCGTCGGGCAGGGGTTGGGGGCCACCCGGTCGGACGACCCTGTACACGACCGTCGCGCGATCGCGGTACTTGAGGTTCAAGTGCACCGGCCTGAGCCTCGGTTCGTTCCCCACAAAGCCCTTGTCCAGGACGAGCGGCAAGAGCTCGGGACGGAAGAAGTCCACGACCGCCTGGTCCACGACAAGGAAATCCCCGCCGTCGCGCACGATCGCGTCGAGCATTTCGTCGTAGGTCCCGAGCGGGATCGCTCGATACGCGGCGCCGGCATAGAACGCGGCGTAGGGCTTGCGATCGTAGATCACGGTCCCGGATCGCACGTGAGGCGCGAGCCAGCGCCCTACTTCGACCAGCTCGGGGAAGGTGCCGTCCTCCTGCACTCGGTAGCCGGGGGCTTCGACGGCGCCGGTGGCGACCAGCCCTGCGATGCAGAGCGCGCCGAGACCAAGCCTCGCCCTTCGACCTGCGCGATCCAGAAACACGGCCGCCAGAATCCACAGGAACGGGAGGTAGGGCAGAATGAATCGCGGGTTGTTCCCGAGCGCAAAGGCGGGCGTGATCAGGAACTGCACGAGCCCCGCGCCGAGCGGGGCTGCCGGCGAGGCCAGACCGGCCAGGCCGAGTGCCGGAACGACCCATCCCCCATGCCGAACCGTATGCCACGCGTACCCGGCCAGGCGGCGGGGATAGGACGCGAGGGATTCGCTGCCGTACTCGCGCAGGCGATCCGCGGCTGCGCCGGGCTGCTCCACGCCGGACGCGAGCGGCTCGTTCTGCCACCACGCCGAGCCCCCGAGATTGTTCGTCTTGCGCGTGATGCTCCAGACCCCGCTCGTGACGCCCTGCATCACCAGCACGGGGGCGACGACGAGGGCGAGACCGGCCAGCACCAGCGCGGCGCGCCGAGGCCGCCGCCAGCGCACCAGTGCCAGCGCCAAGGTTGCGGTCAACGCCTCGGGGCGCACCAGATACGCGAGCCCGCCGAGAAGCCCGGTCGGGAAGTCCCGCCGTCGCGCGGCCAGCACGAACGCGCCAAGCAGCAGGGCGAGATACGGCGCCTCGCTCATCGTGGTCAGCGAGTACCGCACGGGCAACGGGAGCGCCGCCACCGCCACCGCGGGAGCGAGCCGCAACCACCAACGCGAGACGTAGGCACGAGCCAGCAGCCAGGTCAGCGGGATCAGCGCGAGCCCCGCGACGAGATCCACGAGCCGCGCAGCGGTCACCCAATCGCGAGCCACGGTCTGGAAAATCAGGATGAGAGCGGGGTAGCCGGGGGGCATGACCGAATCGAAGGCAACGTCCCCGCTCAACGCCCGGGCGAGCCGGATGTAGGTCGTGCCATCCACGGAGACGAACGGTTGAGTTCTCCAGAGGAGAAGCCGTAGCACCAAGCCGGCCAGAAGGACCCCGGCCGCGAACAATCGTTCGCGGCGCTCCTGGAAGATCGGCTGGCTGGCGGTGGGTGTCTTCATGGACGACTACTCTGGGTTCGGGGCCCTGCACTGATCCGGACGGACCGGGGTCGGCCGAGAAAGCCGTCCCATCATGGCAACCCGACCGGAGGCCCTCAAGGGCAAAAGAAAACCGGGGCGGCACGGGCCGCCCCGGCTCTCCACAAGCCCTACGCGGTCAACGCAGAACCATGAGGCGCTGGCTTCGCGACCCCTCGGGGGTGACCAGGCGATAGAAATAGACCCCGGCAGGCGCCCGGCTGCCGTCCTCACGCCGCCCATTCCAGACCACGGTGTGGAACCCCTCCGGGTAGGAGCCGCCGGCAAGCGCGGCCACCCGCCGTCCCGTGGCGTCGAAGACGTTCAGGGAGACGGATCCTTCACGCGTAAGCCCGAAGGAGATGGCGGTGCCCGCACCGGTCAGCGGATTGGGGTGGGCGGGCGAAAGGGTCAACGCCACCGGCATGATCGGATCGCCGACCCCGGTCGAAGAGGTAATGCGGAAGACCGCGTCGCTCACGTCGCTCCCGGAGTTCCCGGTCGTGTCGTAAGCGGCGACGCGCACGAGTGCGCTATCCGAGGACGCCATCGGAAGCGTCCACGCGTAGGTCCCGTCGTTGCTCTCGCCTGTGGCGATCACCGTCCAGGTCGAACCGTTGTTGAGCGAGTATGCGATCGTCACCGAGTCGATGCCGGCGATGGCCGCGGCCAGACCGGTCAAGCCGCCCGGCTTCAATCCCGTGTCGTTCGCCGTCCAGGTGATATCGGTGTTCGAGCCCTCCTGAATGACTTCGCCGCCGTTGGGAGCGGTTACCGTCACCGTGGGCGGCGTGGTGTCGGGCAGGCGGATCGTGAAATCCGCATCGCTCTGGTCCTCGCCCGAGTTGGCGGCGGCGTCGTGGGCCACGACCTTGACGCGCGCGGCGGTGGTTGCCGTCGAGGGGACGGTCCATGCATACGTGCCGTCGTTGGCTTCGCCGGTGGCGATCACGTTGGGGAACGTCGCCCCGCCATCGATGGAGTAGGAGAGATCCACGGTCGTCACCCCGACGCTGTCGGTCGCGGTCCAGGTAACGTCGAACGAGGTGCCGGCGAGCAGGTTCTCGGCCCCGTTGGGCGCACTCACCGTCACCACGGGCGCGGTCACGTCGGGCAGGAGGATCGTGAAATCCGCGTCGCTCTGGTCCTCGCCCGAGTTGGCGGCGGCGTCGTGGGCCACGACCTTGACGCGCGCGGCGGCGGTTGCCGTCGAGGGCACTGTCCATGCGTAGGTGCTGTCGTTGGCCTCGCCGGAGGCGATCAGGTTCGGGAACGTCGCGCCGCTATCGGTGGAGTAGTAGAGATCCACCGTGGTCACCGCGACGTTGTCGGTCGCGATCCACGTGATGTTGGAACTCGTACCGGCGGTGAGCACCTCCGCCCCGTTCGGAGCGGTCACGGTCACCACGGGATCGATCACGTCGGGCAGGAGGATCGTGAAGTTCGCGTTGCTCTGATCCTCGCCCGCATTGCCTCCCGCATCGTTGGCGACGACCTTGACGCGCGCGGTGGTGGTCGCCGTCGAGGGCACCGTCCAGGCGTAGGTGCCGTCGTTGGTCTCGCCGGTGGCAATCACGTTCGGGAACGTCACGCCGCTGTCGGTGGAGTAGTAGAGATCCACCGTGGTCACCGCGAAGTTGTCGGTCGCGGACCACGTGATGTTGGAACTCGTCCCGGCGGTGAGCACCTCCGCCCCGTTCGGCGCGGACACCGTCACCACGGGCGCAGTCATGTCCGCCGACTTGCCGTTCATCTTGCCGTAACCCCAATCGTAGTTGGGCACGGCACCGGTGTAGGCATCGGTACGGGCGGTGGTGTTGAGCTCCGTCTTCATCTGCGCGGGCGTGATCGCGCCCTCCTTCTTGAGCATGAGCGCCGCGAGTCCCGTCACCATCGGCGTCGACATGCTCGTCCCCGCTTGGATCCAGTGCTTGCCGTCCGGAACGATATAGGGCTGGAGACCGGTGGTGACGACACCGGATGATAACGCGGACACGACGCCGAACCCGGGCCCCGTGATGTCGGGCTTCTGCGTTCCGTCCCGCAGTGGGCCGCGACTCGAGAAAGAAGCGATCGCGCCCAGGGTGGGCAGCGGGCTCCACGAGTACGTGTTCCCGTCGATCGACAACCACGTCGACTTGCCGGTATACGCGGCGACGGTGATCGCCGACAGGGCACTTCCAGGCGAGCCGACGGTGACGTCGGGGGTGTAGGAGCTCGTGAATCGCCCGGCCATGTGGCTTGCCGTGTAGTAGTTCCAGAGGTCGATTTTCGAGTTGGTGGAGGTCACCCGCGTGTAGCGGATGGTCCACACCCCCGCCTTCGGGGGGCGCAGGTTGTTGTTGTCGAAGAGGGCGATGAACACCTCGTAGTCGCCGGTCGAGCTGGTGGCCGTCCCGTTGTCGATCTGGATCGCGCCGTCTGACGAATCTATCGAATTGAACACGCCGCGCGCGACCGGCCCAAGGGTCTGGCCGGTGGGTCCGATCACCGTCACCGAGTAGTTGTCGGTGCTCTCGTAGTAGCCGTCGAACAGAACGAGGTCGTTCTGGGTGAGGGCCAGCTTGGTGTAGGGGTCCAGGGTGAAGAGGAAGTCCAGCGTGGTGGGCGATCCCGCCGTGGGGATCTGACCGCGTGCGTGAATTTGCTCGGCCCGTTCGTTTCCGGCGGCGACGACCACGATCTTCCCGGCGCCGGTGAGGTTGCTGATGCCGACATCGAAGGGGTCGGTCCCGTCATGCGGTCCGAACTGACCGCCCAGGCTGATGTTCACCACCGCGTTCATGCCCAGGCCGGCGGCCTTCTGGAAGATGTAGTCCACGCCGTCGATGATGCCCGCGTCGCTGTAGTCGGTCTTCACGCCGACCAGCGTGGCCTCGGGGGCGACCCCGATGTACTGATACTGCGGCTGGGAATTGCCCGTCCCTCGGCCGTTGCCGCCGGCGATTCCCATGGTGTGGGTGCCGTGGCCGTTGGTGTCGGTGGTCGTCGAGGTCTGGTTGTCCAGCGTGCTCTTCAGCCACTCCCGCCCGTAGGTGAAACCGGACGGTGGGTTGACGGTGGCCACGGACTGGTCCCAAATGCTCTCGAAGCGGCTCAGCCCGGCGTCGGTGCGGAAGTCCGCGTGCTTGTAGTCGAACCCGGAGTCCACTTCGCCGACTACGACGCCGGCTCCGGTGTTGCCGGTGACCGGATAGGGCGGTAAAGCGGCCCCGTGGACCTTGGGCTCGATCTGCGTCTCGCTCAGGGCCACATCGAGGTTCGGCGTCACCTTCCGGGCGGCCTCGATACGGACGAGTCCAGGAAGGTCCGAAACCTCGAGGATGCGGTCCTCCGGGATGACGGCCGTGAACACGGTCCCAGCCTGGGTTCCGACCTGTACCCCGAGCGCCTCGAGCTGCGCGCGGGTCACGTCGCCCTGGATCAGGCAGCGGATCCCTGTGCTCGAAGCGGCGCCCATCACCCCTTCGACCTGGTGCATCGCCCGCGCGTCGACCGCGACCTCCATGCCGGGGTTCGTGTACTTGCGCAGCAGCGGGCTGACCTTCTCGGGACCCGCCGAGGCGGGAACCGTCCCTGTCAGGAAGACGGCCAGGATCAGGAAAACGACCAAAGCAGTGCGTTTCAGCATTGAGGTGCTCCCTTGGGATGAGCGCAGGTTCAAAGCACGTCTTGGGCGCGCACGGCGGTGGCGGGACGAAATCGCCGCCGACGCAACGGGGTCACGTAGCTCGCGGACAAACAGGGACATCGAGCCGCGCATAATTCTACCACAGGGTGATGCTCTCCGAGGGGCCGATCCAGGCCTCAGTTGCCCCGGAAGAAGATCAGGCTCACCAGGATGAAGGTCGGGATGAGGATGCCCACGGACCACTTCATGTAGCCCAGGAACGAGGGCATGCGCACCCCGGACTCCTCGGCGATGGCCTTCACCATGAAGTTAGGCCCGTTCCCGATGTAGCTGTTGGCGCCCATGAACACCGAGCCGGCGGAGATGGCCATGAGGATGTGCGCCGGGACCTTGTCCACGCCGCTTCCCACCAACTCGACCGCGGGCATGGCCCCTGAGGCCACCGCCCCGGATGCGGTCTTGAAGAAAACGAGGTAGGTCGGGGCGTTGTCGAGGAAGCTCGACAGACTGCCTGACCCCCAGAAGAACTTCATCGGGTTGTCGACCCCCAACTCTCCCCCTCGCGCGCGGAGGATGGCCAGGGCGGGCACCATCGTGAGGAAGATGCCGATGAAGAGCGCGGCCACCTCGAGGATCGGACCGAATGTGAACCGATTCTCGGTCCAGTTTCGCCGCGGAGAAGTCGCGAAAGCCAGCGCCACCATGACCAGCATGGTGGCTTCTCTCATGAACGGGATGCGCAGGAGCGCGAACGGCGCGTGCTCGTGCATGAAGACCACCGATGCCACCACACCGCCCAGCCAGATGAAATTGCGGGCTCCGCGAATGCGGATCGGCTCCAGCGCGGTGCGATCCCAGGTGCGCGCCTCCGGCAGCTCCCGCTTGTAGTACACACGGTCGAGAAAGTAGTAGAGCGCAAGGAGAAAACCGCAGGTCGGCAACCAGATCTTCCAGAGCTGCAGCGTCCAGAAGAACGGGATTCCGGCCAGGTACCCCAGGAAGAGCGGGGGATCCCCGATGGGAAGGAGCGAGCCTCCGATGTTGGAGACCAGGAAGATGAAGAACACGACCGTGTGGACTTTGTGCTGCCGCTCCCGGTTGGTCTGCAAGAGCGGCCGGATAAGAAGCATGCTGGCGCCGGTGGTGCCGATGAGCGAAGCAAACACTGCTCCAATGGCGAGGAAGACAGTGTTGGTGCGCGGGTCCGCCCGAAGATCGCCGGTGACGCGAACCCCTCCCGAGATCATGAAGAGGCTCCCGAGAAGGACGATGAAGGGTACGTACTCGAAGATCATCACGCGGCCGATGACATGCGGCTCATGGGCCAGGTAGTAGTACGCCGGATAGGCGCCGAGCAACAGGGCCACATAGAGTTTGTGCAGGTTGCTCTCCCACCAGTGATGGAGTCGGCCAAGAGGAATCAGTGCAATGGCCAACAGCATGGCCACGAAGAAGGAAATCGTCCAAACGGGCGGTACGACGGCCGCGTGCTCCCCAGCCGCGGATCCCTCCGACGCCCACGCAGCCGTCGGTGCCGAAGCGAACAGGAGTGCAAGCAGCGTGGCGATCTTCTTCACGAGGCGACCCTCCATCACCCGGCCAAGAGCCGGCGATGCTCGACCATGAGGCAGCGATCCACGACGAGGTCCATGCCCGCGGCAAGCGCCGCCGCTTCAGCCTCGGGATGGGTCACCCCGAATTGGAACCAGAGCGTTGGCGGACGGAGCCCGATCGCGTCCTCCACCACCGCGGGCAACGCGTCCGGTCGCCGGAACACGTCGACCAGATCTACGTGCACGTCGCGTGGGATGGCGGCGAGGGAGGGATAGCTCTGCTCCCCGAGGATGGAGACCGCCGCCGGATGGATCGGCAGGATGCGGTACCCCGCCCGCTGCAGGTATGCGGCCACGCGATGACTGTCGCGGTCCGCATGGGGGGAGAGGCCCACAACCGCCACGGTCTTCACCGTGCGGAGAAGGGCCGCGAGATCCTCGTCGGTTGCCAAACGTCTTCCGGGCATGGCGCGCGAGTATAGGCCCGTGGAAGGGGCGCCACAAGCACCGAGGGTCAGGGCCGGCCGAGCACCTCGAAAAGCGCTATTTCGTCCCCCCGGATCTTCGCTGCGGCGGGAAGACGGCGCACGCCGGGCCCTCCGCCGGCGACGGTGAAGAGCCGCAGGGGAGCAAGCGCCGGATCGGTTTCGCGTCCCTCCTGCAAGAGCAGGTGGGTCACCTCGCCGTACCATCCCTCATCCTCCGGGCTGACACCGGGCCAGATGACGCCGGCTCGTGCCGGGTGTCCGAGCGTGACCATCGGAGCCCAGGAACCCACGACAAGGGCTCGGCTCGACAACCCCTCCACCAGGGCCGAGGTGTCGCGCACATCGTGGGTGCGATGACGCCACCACGCCCAGCTTTCCTCCACTCCGTGCCCGATGATGCCGGCGGTCAGCGCGATCGCGAGCACGGTCACGGGAACGGGGCGTAGAGGCACGGTGAACCGCCTCCAGTGGAGATACAGCCAGCCCAGGATGCAGGTGACCACCGCCCAACCCACCGACACGGCGAGCGTGGCGGCGCGCAGCCCGTGCTCCGCCCAGTAGCCGGAAAGGGTCATCTGGCCGAGCGACCGGGTCACGAGCCATGCCACCACGAACCACGTGGTTCCGGCGATGAGGAGCATGACGATCATGACGTCGATCTTCGGGCGCTCGAATCGCCGAAGGGCAAAGAGTCGCACGATCCCCTCGGCGGCCAGGGCCGAGAGAGGCGGGACGAGCAGGATGAGGGCATAGAGATTCAGGTCGCCCCGAAGAACGAAGAAAGGAACGCCGGCCAGCAGCCAGGCAAGGATCCAGAGGCGGGTCTCGTCGAGGCGCCGGTGACGCGCCAGCGGCCGAACCGCGCCCTTGGCGAAGAAGAGAAAATAGGCAAGCGCGACCGCGGCGGTAATCGGCATGTGCCGGACCATCTTCGCCACGTAGGCCGGCGAGAACACGATGTTGGCGACCATGATCCGGAGCGAGAGGCGGGTGAGGTGGCTCCACATGGTGCCGAATCCTTGCCAATGCGCCATGACGAAGATGAAGTAGGCAATGGCCGCGATCAGGAACCCAGCGCCGAAGAGTTGAAGTCGGCGCCGCGTGTGCGGATGCCACGCCATCTTCCACGCGTGCATCCGCACAAAGATCGCCATGAGCCCGCCCGCCATCAGGAAGAAGACGCTGGTGATGCCGTTCTCGACGAGACCGGCCAGCACGAGGAAGAGGCCTGCGGCGAACGCGGCGAGGCCTCGGCGCGCGCCTGCCATCCATAGCCCGACGGTGACCAGCATGAGGAACATGGACATGACGGAGGGCTGAGCCGTGCGCGCCACGGCGAAGAAGACGGGGTTCACGCTCAGGAAGAGCGCGGCCAGGAACGCGGCGAGTGGACCCATGGATCGACGCAGCAGCAGGAAGAAGAGCGCCACCACGCCCAGCGCGAGAAGAGCGCTCATGCCGCGAGCGCTCTCCACGGTCACGCCGAACGTTTGGAAGGCCCACGCGTCCAGGCGCGCCTGGAGCGGGGACAGGAGTTCGGGTTCCCAAGGGCTCGGCGGAATGTCCTGTCCGGGAATCCTGGCCCGCGCTCCCAGGAGCAACTGTCCCTCGTAAGTGGAGGGACCCAAGGGGGGGTCGGCAGCCATGTCCGAGAACAGGGCAACGGCCAGTCCCGCCAGGAGAAGACCGAGGCAAATGACCCAAAGAGCGGGGGAAGTCCCCCAATTCCTGGGGGTTAGAACCATGTCAGAAACCTCCGATATAGCGGATCGCAGGCCGTATGTCGTTAATTCCGTTGTTCCAACGCCCCCCCGGGAGTAGCCTCGGATCGTGGGGTGGTCGATCGGTCCAGGTTGTGCATCGGAGAGATGCAGGCCGGACTTGAACCCTCCGCACTCCGGAGGGGTTCACGGCCCCACCTGGCGAGGTTCATTCCCAGCCCAGGGGGGATCTTCCGGCGTCGAGTCACAGTTGCCTCGCCGGTGGCTCGGTGTCGGGGAGGGATGAGCATGCGTGGACGCCCAACTCTGGTTCTGATCGCGCTCGTGATCGGAGTGCTGATCGCAGGGTGTACGGTCACCGACAAGGCGGCGATGAAGCGCGGCCTTTACGTGGACGAGCACCCCGAGCTCTCCGAGGCCATGGCCGAAGCCCTCGTGAACGGCCGGGTCATGGTCGGCATGACCCAGGAGATGGTGCAAATCGCTTGGGGCAAGCCCGGGCGCATCGAACCGGTCAAAGCGGAGGACGTCACCTCCCACTGGATCTACGGCAACTACTTCGTCGCCGGCACTACCACCAGCCTGTTCTTCGATCTCGACGGCGTGCTTGTCCGTTACGAGGTCAAGAATCAGCAGGGAAACGTCAACAGCGGGTCTCTGTCGCTTGCGGGGAGCAACCCCGACGCGGTGAAGGTGGGGGCGGACGGGAGTCTCGAGAAGGGGGCCGGCGGCCGGCCCTGACCGGTCCGACGGATTCCTGGCCGATCCGGTGAGAGGGCGAATCGTCCTGGTAGGACGCGTCGCGATCTTGACGCGCGCGCGGGCTTGTTCGCGTCCTGCGTAGGTCGAGAAAGGGCCGTCTCGTGTTTCCGACTGGAGAACGCGGACGGCTCTTCGCATTTCCTTCGCCATTGTCTCTCCGGCCCCAATTCACCCGCAGATCGGGCGCGCTTCGTTGACCCGAGTTTCCAGGAACCCTATACTTGCTACCCTTGTTCTCTCAAACGAAATGTGGGGAGGCGAGGGTCGATGCTCCCTGGAGGTCCAACCATGCTGATGCGCCGCGCTCGTCTGCTCCTCGCCGCGTTGGTTCTCGCTGGGGCCCTCGGCGTTCCCTCCGGGCCGGTGACGGCCGGACCCAGCCAGAACGCCAAGCTATTGCTCCATCTGGTTCCGACCAAGAAGGGCAAGAAGCTCACCTGCACCACTCCCGGGATCGAAACCGCCGCGGAGGTGGTCACCCGCGGGGATCTCGACCAGGAATACATCGCCTACGTCCTCATCACCGACTTCAGCATGGAAGACGGTATCAGTGGCGTTCAGTTCGGCATCTCCTTCGACAATGCCGAGCAGAGCGGATTGGACATCCTGGCCTGGCAGCACTGCACGCTTTATGAGTGGCCGATGGACGGGTGGCCTAGCGCCAACACCGGCAACCTCCTCACCTGGCACCAACTCGAGAACTGTCAGCGCACGATTCCCCTCGTCGTTGGCTACTTCACCGTCACCGCAAACTCGGTGGACCGGTTCAAACTCATTCCGCGTCCAGCGGACGGCCTGGCCCGCGTATCCGCGTGCGGGCTCAACAACGTGAACGCACCCCAACGGCTCGACAACATCAAGATCGAGAATCTGGGATGGGCGGACTTCGGCGAGGGTGCCGGCTACAATCCGTGGGATCCGAAGCAGAACCTGCTGAAGGTGCAGGATCAGCTCAAGACACGTCAGAACTAGGGTCGCGCTCCCGGCTTAGAAGCTCAGCCTGAACACCAGAATCTCGGCGGTCAGCGCCCGCATCTCGGGGTCCAGGCTTTCGTGGATCGCTGCTTGCGGCTGGACGATGGGCCGGCTGCGGTTCCATCCCATCGCCGCGAGCGCGGCCGGGAAGATCACTCCCGCCCACCGCATGCCGTCGGATTGACCCTCCAGGATCTGAGCGTAGCCCGCGAACACCGCGGTTCCGGCGAGCGCACCGAAGACGGTGTCGGCGAAGCGGCCGCTCGGAGGGGAGAGCGTGCCGACGAACCATGTACCGAGCAGGGCTCCCAGCGGCACCCCCACGACCATTCCTGCGGTGTCCCCACCGGGTTCTCCCCCGTCGCAGCCATCGCAGAAGGTCTCGGCGAGAGTTCCCGCGCCGAATCCCGCCGCGGCCGCCAGCGCCGTCCCTACGACCACCTGTCCCGTCACCACGGGCCACGGGGCCGGCGGAGAGTGAGGGGCGACGCGAACCGAGTCAGGCACAACGCTCGTTCCCGCCGCCTGACCGACGACCTCACCGAGGCTCTGCCCCGCCGCCGGGAGGGCCGCCAAGGAGAGCAGGGCCAAGAAAAGCGCCCCCGCCGCGGATCGACGACGGGGGCGTGCAGCGTTCATCCGCAGATCCTAATCGAGTTTCACTTGCTCGGCATAGACGACCCATTGACCGTCCTTCTCGCCGACCTTCCCGGTCACGCTGATGCCCTTCCCGGAGAACCGGTCGCCGAAGTACTGGTCGTAGTCCGGAGCGGATTCGATGACGTAGACCTTGCCGTCCTCCGTCTGCATCGCCAACGCGCATGCGTTGGTCGTGTGGTAGGTGCAGTGACCGCAACCGACCTTCCCCTCCAGGGTCATCGCCGTCAGCACCATGTCCGCGGGAGGAGTCGACTGTCCGGCCACTTCCATCGCCGCCGGCTGCTCGGCGGGCGGGGTCTGGTTGGAGGCGGTCTCGGTCTTCTTCTGCGCGCATCCCGCGGCGAGAGGAAGCACGAGCAGCAACGCGGTAATCATCATCCGGAGGCGGTCCATAAGTATCTCCTTCTCTATCGCTAAGTGCGGGTCCGAGCCGATGCCGCCGTTTCCTTCGACGCTCCGACCATCAGCGCTTCTACTTCGGCGACGGTCTTGGGCACCGAGGTTAGCACCTCGTGCCCCTTCTCGGTAATCAGAACATCGTCCTCGATGCGAATACCGATGCCGCGGTACTCGGCCGGGCCGTCCTCCCACCACTCGGTGAAGTAGAGCCCCGGTTCGACGGTGAGCACCATGCCTGGCTCGAGCAGGCGCCAATCGTCGCCGCGGCGGTACTCGCCGACGTCGTGAACGTCGAGGCCGAGCCAGTGACTGGTGCGATGCATATAGACCGGCTTGTAGGTCTCGTTCTTGATGATCTCGTCCACCGTACCCTTGAGAACGCCGAGCTTCACAAGCCCTTCCACGAGCGCCCGCAGGGCGGTGTCGTGGACGTCGACGAAACGGACTCCTGGACGGCACTTCTCGATCGCTTTCATCTGCGCGTCGAGGACGACCTCGTACACCGCGCGCTGGGCGGGCGTGAACTTCCCGTTGACCGGGAACGTGCGGGTGATGTCGCCGCTGTAGCCCATGTACTCCGCGCCCGCGTCCACCAGCAGAAGTTCCCCGTCGCGGCAGACGGACTCGTTCTCCACGTAATGGAGAATGGTCGCGTTGACGCCGCTGCCGGCGATGGTGCCGTAGCCCGGCGCCGCCGCGCCGCGGGAGCGGAACTCCTGCTCGATGAGCGCCTCCACCTGATACTCGTACATCCCCGGCCGCATCGCCTGCATCGCCGCGATGTGTCCCTCCGAAGTGATCCGGCAGGCCTGCCGCATGGCCTCGGCCTCCTCCGCCGTCTTGTGCAAGCGCATCTCGTTGAGCGTGGCGGCGGGGTCGATCATCTGCGAGGGGGCCTTCAAGCCGAGGCGCACCTTCTGGCGCAGCCCCTCCAGCACGCCGAGCACTTCCAGATCCCGGTCGGCCTGCCGGCCGATGCCGTAGAAGAAACGGTCGGTCTTCTCGAGATAGCCGGAGAGCATCTCCGGCAACTTGTCGATGGTGTACGAGGCCTGGGCGCCGAAGCGCTCCTTGGCGCCCTCGGGGCCCGCCCGCCTGCCGTTCCAGGTCTCCATCTCACGGTCGCGCGGACGCACGAACATCACGACCTCGTGTTCCGGGTGGCCGGGAATGAGCACGATCGCCGACCCCGGCTCGTTGAACCCGGTCAGGTAGTAGAACGTGCTGTCCTGGCGAAATTTGTAGTGGGTGTCGTTGGAGCGGATCTTCTCGGGTGCGGCGAAGAAGAGGGCGACGCCCTCCCCCATCTGGTTCATGAATCTGCGGCGGCGATCGGCGAACATCGCGTTTCCTCCGGTGGGTGGGGCCGGCGCGGCCCTGCGTTTGTGGACGGGGTTGGCTAGTCTAGCATGGGGCGCCCCGGGGGGGTTGTCTGGAGAACCCCCTGCTCACCCTTGCCCATGTAGACGGTGACGTGGGGGAACGGCATCTCGATCCCCAGCTCATCGAAGCGATTCTTGATCCGCCGCCGCAGTTCGCGCCCCACCGCCCACTGCTGGAGCGGCACGACCGTGAAGGTGAGGCGGATGTTCACCGAGGACGGGCCGAATTCGTTGACGCCGAGGATGTTCATCGGCTCGCGGATCTTCCCCCCCCACTCGGGATCCGCCTGCATCTGGGCGCCGATCTCGGCGAGCACCTCCATCACGCGGTCCACGTTCTCCTTGTAGGCCACCCCTACGTCCAGCACCGACCGTGACCACTCGCGCGTGCGGTTCGTGACCGCCTCCACCGCGCCGTTGGGGATGATATGGACGTTGCCCTCCAGGTCGCGAAGCACGGTGGTGCGGAGGTTCACCGCTTCGACCAGCCCCGATTTCCCTGCGATCTCCACCACGTCCCCCACCCGGATCTGGTTCTCCAGGAGCAGGAAGAAGCCGGTGATGATGTCTCGAACGAGGTTCTGCGCGCCGAAGCCCACCGCGATGCCGGCGATGCCGGCCCCGGCGATGATGGGGCCGATCTCGAAGCCCATCTCCTTCATGATCAGCATGCCGGCCACGAGCGAGATGAGCACGAACGACACCTGGCGCACGATGCGGCCCAGGGTCTCCGCGCGCTTCTCCGCCTCGCTGCGGGTCGTGGGGTCGTCGTCCTCCACCGCTTTCTCCATGCGGTGGACGGCGAACTTCACCAGCCGGTAGGCGAGGAGCGACGCTCCCACGATGAAGAGCGTGCGCACCCCATGGGTGATGAGCGCGGTGCGGATGGAGTCCCAGTTGAAGACATTCGGTTCCATGTCAGGCCCCTTCATCGGCGGAATCGCGGCGGCGACGCAGAGCATCGATCGCGGCGAGGTAGGCCGCGGCATCGATCTTGCGGCGGGTGTTCACCGAGGACATGCTGCGCACGGTGCCGTAGACCGGCCGCTCACCCCATGGACGATCGTGCAGCCCGAAGCACCACAGGATGCTCGCCGTGGAGTTCGGATCCCGACCGTCCAGGGCGTACTTGTCGTTGAGGTGGGTCATGATGCGGAGCGCCTCGGCGTGGCTCCGCGACCATTCCAGGATCTTCTTGCCCCAGAGCATGCGTACGTAGTTATGGATGACGCCGGTCAGGCGAAGCTCGTCCTGGCAGGCGTTCCATAGTTCGTCGTGAGTCCGGGCATTCTCGAACTGCGCCCGGGTGTAGACCGCCTCGCGCGGGTCGTCGTCGTGGGCGCCCAGGGTTCGCTGCGCCCAGTCAGGGAGCGCCCTGAGCGACGTGTGACGGGGTTCGCGCGCGCAGAAGTTGAGCGCCAGCTCGCGCCGCACGATGAGCTGCTCGAGGAACGCGGCGACGTTCCGATCCGCGCCGGGGCGAGCGCCGCGCACGGTGAGCGCCACCTCGCGGGCACCGATCATCCCGAAGTGCAGATAAGGGCTCAACTCCGAGGTCGCACCGCGGGCGGGATCGTTGCTCTCGTCATCGTAGCGGTCGAGGCCGCGATCCAGAAACCGCCGGAGCTTCTCGAGCGCGGCGTCGCGCCCGCCCGCGAATCGATGGGACACCGGCGGCACGCGGTGGTCGATGTCGCACGAGGCGACCTTGGCTGCAATCGGCTCGCGCCAGGTCTCGGCGCGGAATCCGGGATCGACACGCACGCCGTTGCGGCGCGGCCGCGGATCGTCGCGAGGCGTCAGATAGTACGGCAGCAGCCGGTGAAGCTTGGGACGGATCGTGCGGGCGGCATACTCGCGGCGAGGGAACTCGGCGAGCGGCACCACTCCGCGCGAATCGACCGCGTAGGCGGGCACGCGCGCGTCCCCCGCCAGGCGGGCCAGGGCGCGGTTGTGTCCGGGGATGATGAAGGCCGGGTAGTCGTCGGTCACCAGGAGCGCGGCGCGGCCCACCAACTCGCGCACGATCGGGGCGCGGTCGGCGGCACCCCGCTCCAGGTAGAACGCGTGACCTATGCCCTTCGCGTTCAAGCGCTTCCGCAAGCTGCGGGCATTCTCCAGCAGGAAGGTGTGGATCCGATCGGAGGCATGGGGATAGTCGTGTCGAAGCCCCTCGTAGACCAGCACCGGCAGATTCAGGCAATCGGCTTGCTCCACCGCGAAATCGAGCGCATCATTAGCTTCTGCCCGACGTTCGATTTGCATCCAATACAATACAAAGTCGCCTCGGGGGTTCGGGTCTGCGCTGTGGAGCGCAGTAACACGTTTGGAATCGACGTCCATGGCCGCTCACGGGGTGACTGGTGAAAGGAGAGTTGATTCTATGATCCGCAATATCACCTTACAAGGCGCGAGAGAGATTCGAAGCCGGCGATTGATCGTAGCTGTGTTCTCAACGGCGGCGCTGTTCGCGGTCGCCCTGGTCGCCGGTTGCTCGTCCATGCAGGGCGGGTCGACGGCGGGCGGAGGGGAGATCGTACGCACTCACGACACACCGGCGACCATCCCGCCGCCGGCGCCGCCGGTGCGCGAGTGGACCTACGAGGAGTCGCCGGCGGTGCCCGCCGGCCTGAAGGCCCACCAACTCCTCAAGAATCTCACCTTCGCATCGGGCTCCGCCTCGATCGATGCCGAGGGACAGGGAGCGCTGATGGCAGCGGCCACGGAACTGAAGACGAACACGCGTTGGCACGTGCTGGCGGCGGGGTTCGCCGACAATCGCGGTGAATCGGCCTCGGTGGGGCAGGCGCGTGCCGAAGCCGTCGCGAAGTTCCTCCAGTCGCAGGGAGTCGACGCCGCGCGCATCTCCACGATGGGGATGGGCACCAAGTATGCGAAAGCGCTCGACTACGAGCCGGGGCAGCAGGCGATGGACCGCCGCGTGGAGGTCTGGGCGTTCGTGGATTGAGGACGGACCGCGCGCGTTGTTCCGCGGGTCGCAGGTCGTCCTCGCCGAAGGGGCCCCCGCTTCGCGGCCCTTCGGACTGCGGCCGACCTGCGACCCGCTGCACCGCGCGCCCGTTCTCGTGCGCCAGCGACACAGGACGACGGGCGAGACGCGAAGCGGCGTGCGCGCCCGTTAGGCCCAGCGTTGACGGACGCGGTTGTAGTCGCGCGGGTCGATCCAGAGAAAATTGGCGAGCAACCGCAGCTCCTCCAGCTCCGCCGCGCTCACGGTCCCGTCGACGGCGGCCACCGCAAATGCGGCGTCCAGGAGTTCCATCCGCGCATCCATGTCCGCGATGCGGTTGAACTCGCTCAATAGACCCTGTCGGTCCATCCGCGCGGAGGCCGCCTCGCGCACCGACTGCACGACCCAGTCCAGAAGCGGCGCGTGGATCGAGAACCGCTCCTCGAGGAGCGCCCGAATGCGTGCGACCTCGACCTCGCTGATGCCGCCCTCCACGTCGGCTACCTTCCCCAGTACGGCGCCGAAGAGCGTGTAGCGGTTCAGCGTCGCGGCGTCGGCCTCGGTGTGCCAGTCGCCGCCCGACACGTCGTGCAGACGCTGCAGCACGGAGTTCTTCAGATACTTCGTGAGCTGGCCGGGATCCCGGCTCGCGTCGCGCGCGGCGAACACGCGCTTGAACACGCCGCCGATCCGCGAGACGAAATGGTCGACGGAGTCCATGGCATCCATGATCCCGCGAAGCCCGGCGAGCATCTCGCGCTCCCCTTCAGCCAAGTCCGTGTCGGCGCGGAAGAGGGTCTCGATCTCGCGCAGCACCTCCTCGCGCTCGCCGCGCGTGGCCAGCATGCTCAGGAGTTCGCGGGTGAGTTCCTCGCAGCGCGAATAGGAGACCGGGGCGTCGAGCAGCGCGTACACATCGCGCACATCCGCCGCGTCCAGCCCGTAGGCGAGGATGAGCTCCTTGATGCGGTTCATCTCCTCGTTGTCGAGCCGGCCGTCCGCCCACGAGGCGGCAGCCAGCACCTTGAGCAGCGCGACCTGGCGCGTCTTGCGTCCCGCGATCATTCGTCCTCCACTTCCACTTCGACCGCGCCGTCCCGCACCCGCACCGCGTGCGCGGGGGTGGAAGCGACCGCGGGTAGGCATAGCGCCTCGCCGGTGCACACGTCGAACTTCGCGCCGTGCCGCGGGCAGGTCACCACACGGCCGTCGAAATCCCCCTCGACGAGGTTCCCGCCGTCGTGGGTACACAGGTCCTCGATGCAACAGTAGCCGCCGTCGACGTTGAAGAGCGCGAGTTCCAAGTCCCCCGCCTCCACCAGCTTGTATTCGCCCGGGGCCAACTCGCCGTCGCGAGCGACCTCGATCCACCTGCCCATCACCGGCCTCCTTCCGCGAAACCGTGTGATATATTACCCGTTCTCTCGTTCAAGAATCATCCATCCTCCATTTCGTCGGGCGCCGCACCAGCCGCGCAGAGGATCCGATGCCGGAAATCCGCGAATCCAGTCTCATCGTCGGGGTGAAGTTCGTGCACCTGGAGAGCTTCTCCGACGAGCGCGGGCAATTCCTCGAGACGTTCCGCCGCGAGTGGTTCCCCGAGCGCACCTGGGGCCAAGTGCAGGGCAACCGATCCGACTCGCGGGCCGGCGTGCTGCGCGGGCTCCACTTCCACCGACGCCAGATCGACTACTGGGTCCCTTTCGCCGGCCGCATGCAGGTGGGGCTCTTCGACCTGCGCCGCGGCTCCCCCACCTACCGCGCCAGGGAGACGATGGAGATCGGCGAGGACAACCCGGTAGGCGTGTACATCCCCGAGGGCGTGGCGCACGGATTCCTGGCTCTCACCGACGCCGTTCTCACCTATGTGGTCGACAGCTACTTCGACGGTAGCGACGAGTACGGCGTTGCGTGGGACGATCCCGACATCGCGATGCCGTGGGGCACGGACTCGCCGATCCTCTCGCCGCGCGATTGCGGCAACCCGCGCTTGCGAGACATCCCCGACGACGCGCTGCCTCGCTGACCATAAAGGGGTGCCCCGAGTGGGGGGGCACCTGAGATCGGCGGCTCGTCGCCGCCGCCGCGCGGTGGGAGAGCCGGACCGCCAGGGAGACGGCCTCACGACTCCACGCGTCTGAGCGCCCGAAGACCGGACGCCCGGCGGAGGGCATCTTGCGCCACCGGGAGGCGGCACAAACAAACGAGGGCTGTGCGTCTCGGCCGGTCCTGCCCACCGAGTGTCGGCGTCGGACAGGTCGACCACGACCCTCACTCGCAACCTAGTGCGCGCCCGAAATCGCGTCAAAGAAATTCATCCAAAGTGCCGTGATTCGCGCTACGCGCAGCTCAACCCTCGCCCTTTCTTCGGGGAATGCGCGCCGGTTGCCGCACGGTGCGAAGCCGATCGCGCATCGTCGTCGAGGAGTGCGGATTGTGGGTTTTCCACACGGTGGAAAAGCCTGTGGATAACCGGGGGAAACGGTGCAGAGGGAATCGGGCGATTCGATCGTCAGCAGGAACCGGTGAGACTCAACCTCAAGCCCGAGCCGTCGTTCGCGGGGCGGCGGAAAAAACGCAGGAGGACCTGAACCCCCATCGCGGCCAGAGGTGCGAGACAGGGGAGCACGGGAAAGAAGAGCCGAGGCTGCGCCATGATCGGCACATGCAGGAGAGCGGTGTAGAGCACGAACAACGCAAGGAAGGTGGCGAACGTCCGCTGCCGTCCCTTCGTCCGCCACCACCCGAGGAACGCCAGCAGATAGAAGGGGCCTCCCATGAGGACCGACTTCGGCGTGGGTATCCAGTCCGACTCGGGGGAGCGCAGGCGGAAGAAGAACATGATAAGACGCTTAGCGCACAGCCGTGCATACGACGCCGGATCGGCAAGGATGTTGCGGATGGCCTCCTCCCGCTGGATGCGATCCGCTTCAAACTCGTTGACGTTAGCCAGGCGCGCCTGCAACTCGGCCGGGTAGACGCTACGGGGCTGGTAGGGCGTGGCCCCCAGGGTGCTCAAGTAGAGGTTGATCCCCCCGTTGGTGTCGGAGAGCACGAGCTTCCCGAAGACGGCGTAGTTGCGCACCACCCACGGCGACAGAACCAGGAGGAAACACAGCAGCGTCCCCCCCAGCCATCGGAGCCGCTGTCCGCGACTGACGGGGATCGCGAACCAGAGCCACGCGAGAACCACGAGCAGTATGAAGGGCCCGGTGGGGCGGGCAAGTCCGATCAGCCCGGTAACAAGCCCGGTGGCGGCGAACCGGCGCGCGGAGGGGCGTACGAGTGTTCCCCAGAGAACGAGCAGGAGCACGCCGACCAGAAGCGTGTAGATGGGGGTGCCAAGCAGCCGGACCACGTCGTTCCATTCCGGAAAGTGGAAGGTGTAGAAGAGGCCTGCCAGGATCCCGGTCCAGATCCGTCCCGAGGCGAGCCACCCCACGAGGAGAATAACCACAGCCACCAGCCCATCCAGCGCGAGGCCGGCCAGGAGACCCGCGTGCTCGGAAACGCCGGCGACACGGAACACTCCGGCGAGGAAGAGCGGATAGAGCGGGGGTCGGTAGGCCACCGGGATCATCTCGCCGGTGAGGTTGGATCGCACGGCGTAGCCATGACCCTCGACCAGGGACTGCGCGATAGCCGCCCAGTTGTCCACCGCCACAGGTACCCGGTCGTAGTCGTGAGGCCGGTGGAAGGTGTGGTAGTAGCGAATCGCAAAGGTCAGCAGGAAGAGCACGGCCGCGGCGGCGGCTATCCGACGTGCTTTGTCCCCGACTGCCGGCACGGACGTCTCCTCGGCCTGGCGGCCGCAGCGGGCGATGAGGGTGCTGCCTATCGAACCGCGGCCGGCCCGCTACCGCCCGCACGATCTGCTAGAGAATATCCGACGCGCGCTCGGCGAGCTCGCTCCGCTCCCCCTTGATCAACTCCACGTGCGCGGCGATCGGCTCCATGCGAAACCGCTGCACGACGTAGTTGAACCCGTTGGACGATCCGTCCACGTACGGATTGTCGATCTGATACGGATCGCCGGTGAGCACGATCTTCGTCCCCTCGCCCACGCGAGTGACCACCGTCTTCACCTCGAGCGGCGTCAGGTTCTGCGCCTCGTCCACCAGCAGGAACTGCCCCGGGATGCTGCGGCCGCGGATGTAGGTGATCGGCTCGATGCCGAGGGTGCCCGCCTGCATGAGTTTGGCGATGCTGAAGCTCTTGCGCGAGCGCTGGCGCTCCAGCAGAAACTCCATGTTGTCGTAGATGGGCTGCATCCACGGGTTGAGCTTCTCCTCGATCTCGCCGGGGAGATAGCCGAGGTCGCGCCCCATCGGGAAGATCGGCCTCGACACGAGAAGCCGCGCGTAGACGCCCAACTCCTCCACCTGATGCAGACCCGCCGCGATGGCCAGAAGCGTCTTCCCCGTGCCCGCCTTGCCCATGAGCGTGACGAGCTTCAGTTCCGGGTCGAGCAGCGCGTCCATCGCGAAGTGCTGCTCGCGGTTCTTGGGCTTGAGACCGAGCGGCGGCCGATCGGGGAGATGCAGCGGCTGCAGCCGCCGGCAATCCGCGCTCACCCGCGCCAGCACGGAGAGCGCGTGCTCTCCGTCGGTGCGCACCCACGCGTACTCGTTGGGGTAGCACCCGTCGGGCACCACGTTCAGGGTCTCGCCGTCGCGCAGCGCCTCGACGGACTTGCGGTCGAGGAGCATCTCCACCGCTCCGCGATAGAGTTCATTCAGGTTCACGCGCCCGGTCTCGTAGTCCTCGGCGCGGATGGAGAGCGCGTCGGCCTTGATGCGCAGGTTGGTGTCCTTGGTCACCAGGATGACCGGCGTGTCCGGATCGTCCTTCTTGAGCCCCACCGCCAGCGCCAGGAGCGCGTTGTCCACCAGTCCCGGCCGTCCGTTGAGCGTGTCCAGCGAATAGTCCTGGTGAATGGCCACCTTGAGGATGCCGCCGCCGTCGAGGGTCACTCCGTCGGAGAGCTTGCCGCGTTCGCGGTACCCGTCGAGGATGCGCGCCACCTCGCGCGCGTTCCGCCCCAGCTCTGAAGCCTCCTTCTTGAAGTGATCGATCTCGCCGATCACGTAGATCGGCACGATCACGGTGTTGTCCTGGAAGGAGTGAACGGAGTCGGGGTCGTGGAGGAGAACGTTCGTGTCGAGGATGTAGTTCTTGTGCATGAAGCTGGGTGCCCTCCGCGCGGGATGATAACGCGGGGCCGCACCGAGGGCCAGCCGCAGAACCCGTGCGCGCTCGTCTAGCCGGCGCCGGTGGTGAGCACAACCTTTCCGATGTTGCGCCGCTCGTGCAGGTAGCGATGGGCCTCGCCCGCGCGCTCGAGCGGAAAGCTCCGGTCGAGGACCGTGCGGTAGAGGCCTCGGCGGGCGCCGTCCGCCAGATCCCGCAGCGCCTCTCCGAGAACGTCGTCGTGCGACCAGAGCTTCAAGACGTTGAGGCCGAACACACCGAGGTTCTCGTTCACGAGCTTGAGCGGGTTCAGGTGCAGGAGCGGCAGCGCCGCCCGCGCGCCGGCCAGCAGGTTGCGCTTGCTGCCCGGCGCCATCTCGCTCACGCCGTAGAGTACGAGCCGACCGGTGGGGCGCAAGAGGCGCAGGCTCTCGTGCATGGCGCGGCCGCCGCGCGACTCGAGGATGACGTCCGCGCCCTCGGGGGCCCACGCGCGCACCGCTGCCGCCACGTCTTCCGCGCGGTAGTCGATGGCACGCTCGGCGCCCCGCCGCCGTGCGGCTTCGACCTTTGCCGGGCCGCCGCAGGTGCCGGCCACCCGCGCTCCCGCCGCCAGCGCGATCTGAAGCGCGGCCGATCCGACCCCGCCCGCGATGCCATGCACGAGCACGCGGTCGCCAGCCTTCACGCGGGCCATCGCGCAGAGCGCCGACCACGCGGTGATGAACACGACCGGAAAGCCCGCCCCTTCTTCGAACGACCAACCGTCCGGGAGCGGGAACGCCTTGGCCACCGGGACCACGACCTCGTCGGCGTAGCCGCCGAAGCGCGTCCCCGCGACCACGCGCGTGCCCACCGCAAGGTCGGGTCGCGCCCGCGCGGCCTCCGCCGAAGCCTCCGTGATCGTGCCCGCCACTTCGTAGCCGGGCACGAAGGGCTTCGAGGGCGCTTCCGGATAGAGCCCCATGCGCATGAGCAGATCGGCGAAGTTCACGCCGGCGGCGCCGACGCGAATGCGCACCGTGCCCGGGGCAAGCGCGTCGGGAGGACCCTCGCGCACTTCGAGCACGTTCACATCGCCGTTTCGGGGGATCACCACGCGGCGCACCATGCGGCAATCACACACCACCATGGGCCGGATGCGCAAGACCCCGTCGAGGTCCCGGCGGTGAATGACGGACCTGCGTCGGTTGGTGGCCACGACGGGCGACAGGCTTCGCGGCGCGGCACTGTTCATGCACACCAAGGCAGGCCCGTCGCCGCCAAATCCCCGTGACCGGAAGGAACTGGTTCCATGCGTCATCGCAAGTTCATCGTCTGGATCATGATCATCGCCGTCGCCGCCGGAGCCATGCCCGCAGTTGCGGCCCCGACCGCCGCGACGTGGGGCGGCGTGAAGCGCCTCTACACGGGGGAATCGGAGTTCGTGCTTGGACCCGGCGTGAGCGCCTCGCAGGCTACGGATGCGATGAGGATCGCCGTCACCGAGGGCAGAGCGAGCTTCGAGGGGCCCGTGCACGTCATCTTCGCGGCGCGCTCGTCGCAGGGGAAGGTGCTCGCGATCATGGGCCAGGGCGCGGCCGGCACCGCCGAGGCGCACCTAGTCACCGAGTCCGGTGCGTACCTGGGCGGCGCGACGGTCGATCCCGACGCGGGCACGATCCGCGATCTCGCCAGCGGGGCGGTCCTCGTTCGGGACGACGGCCTGCGGGACCTGACTCCGGCCAGCGTGGGGTCGATCGTCACCCGGTTGGGTCGGGCTCTTTGCAGCACCGTGATCACGCCGCTCGTCACGACGTTTCTCTCGAAACTGCTGGGGACGGGGAAGACGGACCTGACCACGCTCGCCCTTCTCGCAGTCTGCGCGCTGCTCCTCAGCCTGTGCGACAGCCTCAACGACACTCACTTCGAGCAGGTTCAGACGCCGGATGAGTCGGCCATAGGCGCGACCGCCCCGAAATGACGTCTCGCTCCGGCGGGGCGTTCGGGCAATGGCACCGGGCCTCGGCGGCTTCGGGGGGGCGACGGCGAGGCCTCGCCGCGCCCCCCGCATTTGGGGATCCTGCCCCAGCGGAATCGCCCCGACAGGGATTCCGGTTGATCCCGACACGCGAAAGCCCGTACTTTGAAGGTGAGCCGGCGCTTTGAGGGCCGGCCCTGGTGTCGTTCCGGCTCTTCACCCGCACCCCATCGAGGCCTATGCACGTCCGCAGGGTTTGGCCCGTCGCCGCGATGCTGGCCGTGGTCGCGCTCGCGATCGTCGCGACCCCGGCGCTCGCGGCGTTCGCCACACAGATTCCGCACGCGGGAGTGTTCGACCCGGCCTCCCGCGAGTGGCTCTACGAGAAGGCCATCGACGACGTCGTGCCCGTCGCCAGCCTCACCAAGATCACGACCGCGCTCACCGTGCTTCGCTTGCACGTCGATCTCGACGCTCCGGTCATCATCACCGAAGAAGACTGGGTCGGCGCCGGTCGCACGAGGTTGCGCGTCGACGACACGGTGCCGGTACGCACGCTGCTCAAGCTCGCGCTGGTCTGCTCGGACAACTGCGCGGCGCGCGCACTCGTCCACCCCACCGGGCTCACCACCGAGGCCTTCGCCTACCGCATGGAGGAGACGGCCGCCCGTCTGGAGTGCAGGAAGAGCCGCTACGTGGAGCCGACCGGCCTCGACGAGCGCAACGTCTCCACCGCCCGGGAGGTGGTGACCCTCTTCACCGCGGCGATGCGGGATCCGCTCTTGCGCGAGTTCCTCGGCACGAGCGAGTTCGAACTCACCACCCCGCGCGGCCCGCGCATCATCGTCCACTCCGCGCGGCTTCTGCGCGCGCGCGACGACGTCGAGGCGGCCAAGACCGGCTACATCGACGAGGCCGGCTACTGCATGGTGCAGCAGGTCGCCGACCCTCACGGCGACTTCATCACCGTGGTCCTCGGCGGGCACTCCCAGAGAGCGCGCAGCGCGGAGTCCACGCGCCTCATCGACCTCGCCCGCGAGCTGCGCGGCCGGCGGATGTAGTCGCATGGACCGACTGCCGCGGCTGCGGCCTCTCGAAGTCCTGCAAGTGCCCCAGGATGACGGCGCCTCGTTCCTCCTGCGCGATCCGGAGGGATACACCGACGAAGAGCTGGTGCTGAGCGAGGCCGCGCTCTTCGTGGCCGCGCACTGCGACGGCGAGCACGACCTGGCGGAACTCCAGCAGGCCTTTCAGCGGCGGTACGGCTCCGAGGCGAACGCGGAAGCGATCCAAAGCCTGGTCAATCGCCTCGATCAGGCGGGCATGATGGAGACGGAGACGTTCGCGGCGCATCGCGAGAGCATGCACGAGGCGTTCCGCCTCTTGCCCAACCGTGCCCCGGCTCACGCCGGCGTTTCGTATCCGAAGGACGAGGCCGAGGCGCTTGCAGCGGTCGAGGACTTCGAGAGCGACGCCGCCACGCTGGAGGCGGAGGGGCCGCGGCCGCAAGGCCGGCTTCGCGGGCTGGTGGCGCCGCACATCGACTTGCGCGTGGGCGGTCCTTGCACCGCGCTCGCCTATCGGGTGCTCGCCGAGGCGCCCGCGGTCGAGACCGTGATCGTTCTCGGCACCTCGCACGCCTGCCCCAAGGCGGTGTGGATCGTGATGGAGAAACCGTTCGAGACCCCGCTCGGCCCGGTACCGGTGGACGTCGATGCGTGTCGCAAGCTCGCGGCATTGGGTCGGGCCTCCGCCGAGGATCTCTTCTTCCATCGCAAGGAGCACTCGATCGAGTTTCAGGCGCTCTTCCTGGCCGCGCTGCGCCGCCGAGGCCGTTCCATCAACATCGTGCCCGTGCTCAGCGGCTCGATGAGGGACCGCGTGCCGGATAGCGATCCGTTCCTGGCCGGGCTGCGCGATCTCTTGCGCGAACGCGGCGAGCGCGCGATCGTCGTGGCCGCGGCCGATCTCGCCCATGTGGGGCCTCGCTTCGGCGATCCCGGCGTATTGAGCGCAGAGGGCCTGAGCTTCCTCGAAGGAGAAGATCGCCGCACGCTGCAGTTCGTCGCCGAAGGGGACGCCGCCGGGTTCTATGCTTCGGTGATGGAGGACAACGATCCGCGCCGCATCTGCGGGCTGAGCCCGATCTACGGCCTCATGGCCGCGCTGCCGGCGGCGCGCGGCAAGGTGCTGCGCTACGAACAGACGACCGACGACACCGGCACGGTGAGCTTCGCAAGCATGGGGATATGGGGATGAAGACGGCACTCTCGATTCTGGTCGCGTTTCTGATCATGGTCGCGCCGGCGCTGGGCGGGGGCATGGGCGCCGCCGTTGCATCCGCCGAGGACTTCACCGGCCACTGGGAGGGCGCGATCCAGCTTCCGGGCATGGATCCGGGGCTCACGGTGATGGTGGACCTGAAGCAGGACGACGGCGTGTGGTCGGGCACGATCGACATCCCGATGCAGAGCGCGATGGGACTCGCTCTCGAGAGGATCACCGCGGCCGGAGACTCGGTGCGGTTCTCCATCACCGGCATACCGGGCGATCCGACGTTCGCCGGGCGTCTCGATGACGGCGACATCGTCGGCGACTTCACGCAGGGCGGGCAGACATTTCCGTTCAAGCTCGGGCGCGAGGCCGTGGTGGGGATCAAGCGGCCGCAGGAACCGGAATTGCCGCTCCCCTACCGCTCGGAGGAGGTGACGATCCCGAACGGCGACTTCAGGCTGGCGGGTACGCTCACGATGCCCGAGAGCGGCGGCCCCTTCGCCGCGGTCGTACTCATCACCGGAAGCGGTCCGGAGGATCGCGACGAGACGGTGTTCAGCCACCGGCCGTTCCTGGTGCTCTCCGACCACCTGACGCGGGCCGGCATCGCGGTGCTGCGCTATGACGATCGAGGCGTCGGCAAGTCCACGGGGAATTTCGCGACGGCCACCACCCGGGACTTCGCCAAGGACGCGCTGGCCGCGGTGAGCTTCTTGAGGACCCGCTCCACGATCGCAGGAAATCGCATCGGTCTGCTGGGCCACAGCGAGGGCGGCCTGATTGCACCGCTGGCCGCGACGCAGTCCAAGAACGTCGCGTTCGTGGTGATGCTGGCGGGGCCGGGAGTGCCGGGCTCGGAGATTCTTCCGGCGCAGACCGGGAAGATCGTGCTGGCTTCGGGCGGGTCGCAGGAGAAGGCCGATCAACAGGTCGCGATCATGAAGCGGATCGTGAAGCTTGTGGCGACGGAAACGGATTCGGCGAGGTTGCACGATGGCGCGATGGCGCTCGCGCACGAGCAGGTCGCGCTCATGAGCGACGAAGAGCGCAAACAGTTGGGCGACGATCCCGACGCCATGCTGGAACGCCAGATCTCGGCGCTCATGACCCCGTGGTTCCGGTTCTTCTTGAGCTACGACCCGCGGCCGACGCTGGCCAAGGTGCGAGTGCCGGTCCTGGCGCTGAACGGGAGCCTCGACACGCAGGTGCCGCCGGAGCAGAACCTGCCGGAGATCGTGAAGGCGCTCAATAAGGGCGGAAACAGGGACGCCACCGTGCTGGTGATGCCCGGCCTCAATCACCTCTTCCAGAAGGCAACGACGGGGGCGCCCAACGAGTACTTCGGCATCGAAGAGACGATGAATCCGGACGCGCTGAATGCGATCTCGGAGTGGATCGGGAAGCGGTTTGTTAAGAAGTAGATCGACTCTCCTGGTGCTGGCTGCCGTCACGACCGCCGCAATGCTGGCCGCGTGCTCGTCGAGAAAGCCGGAGCAGGCGCGCGAATCGGAACGCGAGCCGGCGGCCGAGATGACCGAGCGCCAGCGTGACAGCACGATCGCTCGCTCCAAGCTCCCCGGCGCGGGGGTGGTGGGGCGAGCGATGGAGCAGGCTGACTCGGCGGCCGCCCGCGCTGCGCGAGAGAACGCGGCATCGAAGTAACGCGACCTGCTCACCCGGGTGATATCGGACCGTCCAGGACAGCCCCCCGCAGAACGGGCTCCCCTACCACCCCCCTGAGGCGTATGCTGCCGGCATGTCTGCGAACCTGGTCGCGGCATGGATAGGGTTCTTCCTCGGCGGCCTCGCGGGGCTGACCACAGGTCTCTTCTTTCACGGCGAGACCTGGCTCGGCGGCTATGGTTCGTGGTCGCGCCGCATGATCCGCCTCGGCCATATCGCATTCTTCGGTCTCGGCTTCTTGAACCTCGGGTTCGCCTACACGGTGCAGACGCTGGGGCTCACGACCGGCATCGCGCTCCCCTCCACGCTTCTCATCGTCGGCGCGGCGACCATGCCGCTCGTCTGCTACCTCTCCGCGTACCGCAAGCCGTTCCGTAACCTCTTCTTCATTCCCGCGCTCAGCGTCACGTCCAGCGTGGCCATCGTCCTGTGGAGGGTCATCTCATGAGAGTCGGCCTGGTCGCCATGAGCGGAATCCGCGTTTGCGATGAAGAGCTTCTGAGCCTGGGCCTCACGCTTCCCGGCTTCGTCGAGCGGAGCAAGACGATCGCGTCCTTACCGAGCCTGGGGCTCCTCACACTGGCTGCGATGACCCCGCCGCCGCACACCGTCGAGTACGTGGAAATGCCCGCGTTCGCCGCCGGCGATCCCATTCCGAAGGGCTTCGATCTCATCGGAATCTCCAGCTACAGCGCGCAAATGAACGAGGCCTACGCGTTGGCTCGCGCGTGCCGCGCCGCCGGAGTGCCGGTCGTGATGGGCGGGCCGCACGTGACCGCGCTTCCGGACGAAGCGCTCGAATCCTGCGATGCGGTGGTCGCGGGCGAGGGCGAGCCGCTGTGGCCGCAGGTCCTGGCGGACGCCGCCGCGGGCAACCTGCATGGCCTCTACGACGCGCGCCCGCTTCGCTACGACATCGCCAAGTCCCCCATCCCCGCATACGAGCGGCTCGACATCGACAAGTACAACCGCCTCACCGTGCAGACCAGTCGCGGCTGCCCGCACCAATGCGAGTTCTGTGCGAGCAGCGTGCTCCTCACCGACCGCTACAAGCAGAAGCCGGTGGCCAACGTCCTGGCCGAGATCGACCGGATCCTGGAAATCTGGGACAAGCCGTTCATCGAGTTCGCCGACGACAACGCGATGGTGGACAAGCTCTACTGGCGCGAACTCCTTGCCGCGCTGGAAGACAAGAAGCTTCGCTGGTTCGCGGAGACCGATCTCACGGTGAGCGAGGACGAGGAGTTGCTCGACCTCATGCGCAAGAGCGGTTGCGCGCAGGTGCTGGTCGGGTTCGAGAGCCCCGTCGAGGCCGGGCTGACCGGGATCGAACTTCACGGCGACTGGAAGCACCGGATGTTTCCGTTCTACCGGGACGCGATCAGCACGATCCAGGGGCACGGCATCACCGTCAACGGCTGCTTCGTGCTGGGACTCGACGGCCACACCCCGGCGATCTTCGACCAGGTGTTCGATTTCGTGCAGGCGGTGGAACTCTACGAGGTGCAGGTCACCATCTTGACCGCGTTCCCCGGCACGCCGCTCTACACGCGGCTGGAGCGCGAGGGGCGGATCCTCACGCCGCGGAAGTGGGAGGCGTGCACGCTCTTCGATGTCAACTACCGGCCGGCCAACATGACGCCACAGGAGCTGGCCGACGGGTTCAAGAAGCTTGTCGTGCGCCTCTACAGCGACGAGTTTACGAGCTGGAGGCGCAACACGTTCCGAAGGCGAGGCGCGATGCGCGATCGCCGGAAAGGGGCAGGAACTTGAGAGGCATTATCCGGCCGTTCTTCGTGATCGCCGCGCTCTACGACGGGATCCTCGGTCTGGCGTTCCTGCTCGCCGGGGCCGCAATGTTCCAGCGGTTCAACGTGCCGCCGCCCAACCACTTCGGCTACGTCCAGTTCCCCGGGCTCCTGCTGATCGTCTTCGCGATCATGTTCCTGGCGGTGGCCCGCAATCCGGTGGCCAACAGGAACCTCATCCCCTACGGCATCCTGCTCAAGGCGTCCTACTGCGGGGTCGTGTTCTATTACTGGCTCACGAGCGGGATCCCCGGCATGTGGAAGCCGTTCGCGATTGCCGACGCCGTGTTCCTGGTGCTGTTCGCCATGGCGTATCAAGCGCTGGGGAAGGCGGGGAAGGCGTAGCATTTTTGTGCTACACTGGCCGGCAACCACCGGGTCACTCACCCAGGAGACAGCATGACGCGAGACATCGTCCTTCGTCAGGTCGGCGGTTCCATCGGAGCCACCCTTCCCAAAGAAATGGCGGAACGGCTCCATCTCGAGGTGGGCGATCGAGTCCTTGCCATAGAGACGGACCGCGGAATCCTCCTGACGCCCTACGACCCTACCGTCGAGCGTGCGTTGGCCATCGCGGCCCGGGCGGCGCGCAAGTATCGGAACGCGCTGCGGGAGTTGGCGAAGTAGATCATGCCCGGACAGCGCCCTGAGCCGACATGGGTGGACCGGGTGGTGCTGGACGCCGTGCACATGGATCTCATCCGGACGCACGGCGGCCTGCCCGGGATTCGGGATGAAAATGCCCTGGAATCCGCTCTTGCCCGCCCACGGCACCGGTGGGTCTACCGACGTAGCGTGAGCATCGCCACCCTGGCGGCGACATACGGTTTCGGTCTGGCCCGCAATCACCCGTATCGAGATGGAAACAAGAGGGTCGCGTTTCTCGCCATGCTGGTCTTCCTGGGACTGAACGGATACGACCTTGAGGCCCCCGAGGCCGATGTGGTTGGGGTGATGCTGAAGCTCGCGGCGGGCGATTTGTCCGAACCGGCTCTGGCGAAATGGGTCCGCCTGCATCTCGTTCCCTACACGGAAGCGTGAATTCCGCCGATGCGGGGTCATCCGCAGCGGGGAGAAGCGGCGGGTGCTCACCCGGGTGAGCACAGTCCCGCGCTTGACGCCGGGTATAACTTTGGTTATACTTTCGTCCATGAAAACAGCTATCTCCCTGCCGGACGATCTTTTCAAAGCGGCAGAGCTGGCGGCCAAGCGGCTCCGTCTCTCGCGGAGCGAACTCTATCAACGGGCCCTTGGCGCCTTCCTTGAACGTCACAAAGGCCAGAGCGTCACGGACGCGCTGAACGAGGTCTACGCGCTGGATCCGTCCATTTCCAAGGTCGATCCCGTTCTGCAGCGGATGCAGACGGCGACACTTCGGCCCGAGGAGTGGTAGTGAAGCGGGGTGAGATTTGGTGGGCGGATCTCCCGAACCCACGTGGCTCCGAGCCCGGCTTTCGACGTCCCGTGCTTGTCGTCCAGGCGGATTCCTTCAATGCGAGCCAGATCGGGACCGTCGTCGTTGCGGCGATCACCTCCAACCTCCGTCTCGCCGATGCTCCCGGGAACGTCCGCCTGACGCGCCGGCAGAGCAAGCTTTCACGTGAGTCTGTCGTGAACGTGTCGCAGCTCTTGACGCTGGATCGGGAGTTCCTGGTTGAGCGCGTGGGAACTCTCTCTGCCACCGCCCTGGACTCCGTCGAGTCTGGACTGCGGCTGGTGTTGTCGCTTTGATGTCGACCCCGCCGAAAGCGTGAGCGGCGCCCTGCTCACCCGGGTGAGCAGGGCCGGTAGGCGGCGATCGTTCGATTTTGCGCCGGCCCAGCGCGAAGAGGCGGAGCGGCGACTTCGCAGGCACGAGAGCGATCCAGGGAAGTACTCGTCTTGGGATGAGATCAAGCGACAGTTGGAAGGCGCCTAGGCGTCAGGTTCAGCGGGCAATCAAGGGTTGACAGCCATACGTCTCTGACGTATAGTCACCACATGTTCACCTTCGTTGAGACGCCCCTCTTCACTCGGCTCGTAGGGGAGTACCTCAGCGACGATGAGTACCGCGGCCTCCAAGAAGCGCTCGCTGAAAATCCTGAGGCTGGAACCGTCATTCCCGGCTCTGGCGGTGTCCGCAAGATCCGATGGGGTGCTGAGGGCCGCGGGAAGCGGGGAGGTGTCAGGGTCATCTATTTCCAGAGGGTCCAAATGGCCTTGATCTGGATGTTGACCATTTACGCCAAGAATGAAGCCGAGACGATCTCCGCGCGCGTCCTACGGAGAATCAGACAGGAGATTGAAAGTGACTAAGCCCCGTCGGGACATTGGCCAGGAGATACTGACAGGCATTCGTGAACTGAAGCGCGGTGAAGTGGGTCGAGTGATCACGCTTCCTCCGATTGCCGAGATCCGGGCGAAGGTCGGCCTTTCGCAGAGCGAGTTCGCCCGCTTGCTCGGAGTTTCGATCCGAACGCTCCAGGAATGGGAACAGGGGCGCCGAACGCCATCTGGACCGGCGCGGACCCTGTTGTCGATCGCGAATCGCAACCCCAGGATCCTCTTGGAGGTCGCAGCCTAGCCCTACGTCATGTGCCCTCACACGCGAAGGCCGGCCAAGGAAGACGTCAGGTGAACCCCATCGACCGCAAGGCGCTCGCGCGCGAGTACAAGGAGACGCCCCGCCCCGCGGGCATCTTCCGGATCCGCAACACCGTCAGCGGGAAGTCGCTGATCGGCTCGACCCCCGACATCCCGGGAATGCTCAACCGGCAGCGGTTCCAGTTGGAGAACGGCTCGCACGCGGACAAGGAACTCCAGAGCGACTGGAATGAGCACGGGACGGAAGCGTTCACGTTCGAGACGCTGGATACCCTGCCCCCGGTGGACGAGCCGACCTACGATCCGACAGAGGAGCTGCGCATCCTGAAGACCATGTGGCTTGAGAAGCTCACCGCAGCGGGAGAGGCACTCTACCCGCAGTCCCTGCGGGGGTAGTCGAATCGGGAAGCGTGATGCTCACCCGGGTGAGCATCACGGTATCCACACAATATCGGGTTTGACAGACTCGAAGCAGCCGGGTTGACTAAGGTACGCCATTGGCGTATAGTGCCATATGCGTTTTGTTGAAACTCCGGTCTTCACGAAGAGGGTGAAAGACCTGCTGGCGGACGAGGACTACAGGACGCTCCAAATCGCACTGTTGCTGCGCCCTGAGCAGGGCCCGCTCATTAAGGGCGGGGGTGGGCTGCGAAAGATCCGCTGGGCGCCCAAGGGCGTTGGAAAGCGCGGCGGTGTTCGAGTGATCTACTACTGGCAGCCCGATGAGCAGGTGTTCTACATGCTTTTCGTATACGGCAAGGCTATCCAGGAGGATCTGACACCGGTGCAGCTTCGAGTCCTAGCCAGAATCGTCCGGGAGGAGTTCAAATGAAACAGAAGGACTTCGACGACCTCGTCAAGAGTGTTCGACAGGCCGGGAAGATTCGGCGCAAGAAGATGCGACCGAGTCGCGCGATCACCTTCAAACCCGCCGACATCAGGGCTATCCGAGACAGCCTTGGGAAGTCGCAGACCGAGTTCGCGATGATGATCGGGGTCAGTGTGGCCACACTCCGAAACTGGGAGCAGGGTCGGCGAGTCCCGGATGGGCCTGCGCAGGCTCTACTTCGAGTCGCTGCACGGAATCCGAAGGCGGTCGCGGCGGCATTGAGCGCATGATCGGAAGCGCGCCCTAGTTCGACGCCGCCCCCGCCCTCACCGCCACCACCGCCGGGAGCGTGGTCGCCGCGCGCAGCACCTCGCCCGCGCTGACCGAGCCGCCGGACGGCGCGTACGACCGATAGCTCACGCCGCCGCCTTCCACGGCCAGCGACGCCTGCCGCCCGCCGTCCAGCGCCATCGCGCGCACCAGCCCCAGGCCCGCCTCGCGCAACAAGAGCGCGCTCTCCCAGAGGGTGAATCCCCCTTCGGTGACGAAGACCAGCAACCGGCCGGCCTCGTCCGCCGCGAGCAACGTCAGGGGCGCGACATTCTCCGACCGGCGCACGCGCGCCTCGCCCGAGCCGTCGAAGAGCATCATGCACTGGACCGCGTTGCGGTACTGGCCCGCCCAACCGCGCTCCGCCGCCACTCCCAGGTCGAGGATCGCCGCCGCGGGGAGGTCGGGCGCCTTCGGCCCCGACACCAAGAGCGCCAGCCAGCGCGTGTGCTTGACCGACTCCAGCCGCTTGCCGTCCCGCTGCAACGTGCCCAGGTGTCTGCGAGCTTCGTCATAAAGGCCGGCGTTGAAGACGATCGGGGCCTTGAGGCGGTCCATCCACCCCTGAACCCCGACCGCGGCCGCGCCGGGGTACTCGGTCTCGTGGAAGGGTTCGAGGCGGCACCGCGAGGGATCCATACGCACGACCCCGATTCCGGTGCTTCCTTGTCGGCAATAGCGCGCGGCCTCGACGCGGGCGAACTCGATGCCGGGAACGACCGCCGCCCAGCGCGGCGCGCTCAGGCTCGCGTCCCCCACCGCGGACGCGACCGGCGCGGGACCCAGCAACGCGGCCGCCGAAACTACACCAACGGTCGCAAGCAGCAGCGCCGTCGTGATATGCTGCCTCGCACGGCGGGTCGCATGCACCTTGGATAGGGGCTCCCCCAGACCCAGCCGCGGCCGCTCTTCAAGGAGATGCCCATGCTCAATGTCGGCGATCACGCGCCTGCATTCGTCGCGACGGCGCACACCGGGGCGAAGGTCCGCCTCTCCGACTTCAAAGGGAAGCTGGTCGTCCTGTGGTTCTACCCCAAGGCCGACACCGGCGGGTGAACGGTCGAAGCACAAGGGTTCCGGGACGGAATCCAGCAATTCGAATCCAAGAACGCGGTGGTGTTGGGGGTGAGTTTCGATACGGTGCATGACAACAGAGCTTTCGCCAGGAAGCTCGAGCTCCCGTTCCTACTCCTCTCCGACGAGGATCGCCGGATCGGCGTGGACTACCACGCGGCCTCCGATCCCGATCAAGCCTACGCCGATCGTATCACCTACGTGATCGGCCCCGACGGCAAGATCCTGCAGGCCTATCCCAAGGTGGACGTGAAGAGCCATCCGGCCGAAGTGCTTGCCGCACTTGGCTAGAACCCACCGAGGCCGGATCGGTTCCGGTCGCGGAGGAAGGACACGATTGATGCCCAAGCTGAACCCCACGAAGAACGACCTTCCCAAGATCGCCCGCGCCGCCATGGTGGACCTGTTGAACGCGGGGCTGGCCGACGCGCTGCACCTCGCACTCCAGGCCAAGCAGGCGCACTGGAACGTGAAGGGCCCGCACTTCCTCCCGCTGCACGAGCTGTTCGACAAGCTCTATGCGGAGGCGGGCGACTGGGCCGATCTCATGGCCGAGCGCGCGGTTCAATTGGGCGGCACCGCCGAGGGCACGCTGGCGTCGGTGGCCGACCGCACTCGGTTGCCTGCTTACAAGCTGGGCACGGCGGGTGGGGACGCGCACCTGAAGGCGATCGTTGCGTCGGTCAGCGCGTTTGCGACGACAGTGCGCGCAGCCATCGAAGAGGCCGACAAGGCCGACGATACGGGCACCGAGGATCTCCTCACCGAGATCTCGCGCGCGGTGGACAAGATGCTGTGGTTCCTGGAGGCGCATTTGGTGGGGAAGTAGGGGGGCGACTTCGCTGACTCGCACCGGCGGCTCCAGCCTATCCATAGTGGCGATCCGCAGACATGAGGGAGAAGAGTCCTGTATGAATCAACGCCCTTCGATGTATCTGCGTGCCGCAGGCTGCGCTGGACTCGGATAATCGACATGGCAGTCATACTCCGCAGTCCGATTGGCGTCGAACGAACAATGTGGAGTCGCGGTCAACTGGAGGGAGCGTTACTTGCCTGAACCAAAGCTAGAACAGGTCTTCAAACTCTCGGGCGTACCGACGCATACCTTTGTTAAGCCGGCGGAGTACAACCGTCTGCTGGTGTCTCTTCGCACCCCGGGACGCGGGATCGTGATTGAGGGCCCCTCCGGAATCGGAAAGACCTCGGCCGTGGCCAGAGCTCTCGATGAACTCGGCCTCGCCAAGGCTTCGCTCAAGCTAAGCGCGCGGAAACGCGACGACGTTGACATCATCAAGGCCCTTCCCGAACTCAAGGGCGCAGGAACCGTTATCGTCGATGACTTCCATCGCCTCAGCACCGAGGTCCGGGGATACCTGGCGGACTTCCTCAAGACTCTTGCCGACGAAGAACGAGCCGATACCAAGCTAGTAGTGATCGGCATCGCCAAGGCAGGTCAGGCATTGATCAACTTCGGTGTAGATTTATCCACACGCCTCGATGTCATACCCTTTGAGGCCAATCCTCCCGAGCGCGTGCGCCAGATCCCCGCGCTCGGCGAAAGGGCGATGAACATTTCCTTTAACACCATCGAGGAAATTGTCGCCGCGTCAAATGGCAGTTTCTTCATCGCCCAGATGCTCTGCCACGAAACGTGCCTGCAAGCTCAGGTTCTTGAAGCTCCAGAGGAGCACAAGGATCTCGAATCGAGCTTTGAGCTTACCCGTGCGCGGGTACTGTCACAGCTCTCCCCCAAATTTATGGACGCGACCCTGAAGTTCGCTTCGGGACCCAAACTCCGACGTGAGGGGAGGGCGCCATATCTTCATATTCTCAAGTGGGTTGCTGAAGCCAGTGAATGGACAATCCAGCTCGACCGAGAAATAGTGACGCACCCGGATCAGCGCGGAGGCGTGGGCCAGGTTGTGGAGAAGGGTTACTTGCAGGCGTTCATCGAAGGAAACCAGGAATTCAAAGAGCTACTTCACTACGAGCCGTCTACACACATTCTCGCTGTGCAAGATCCGCAATTCGTCTTCTTCTTACGCAATCTGCCGTGGAACGCCTTCTCCCGCAAGGTAGGCTATCTCAATACAGTGTTTCCAGCACGTTATGACTTCGCGCTTTCCTTTGCTGGCTCGGATCGCACTGTTGCACAAAGACTATTCGAGCTACTCACAGAAGCCGAGGTACAGGTGTTTTACGACAAGAATGAGCAGCATCGCATGCTCGCCGAGGACATCGAGGACTATCTCGGACCGATCTACAGATCTGAAGCGGCGTTTGTGATCTGCCTACTTGGAGCAGCATACCCCACCCGCATCTGGACGAAGTTTGAGTCCGAACAGTTCAGGGAGCGCTTTGGATCCGGCCACGTTATCCCCATCTTGTTCTCGGATGCTCCCGTGGGGATGTTCGACGAAAGTAACAGGGTCGGCGGCCTGATGTTCGACCCGAGCGGCAACGTGGATGAACAATTGCTGCACATCGCGAGTGACTTGCTGGGGAAGTTGGGCGAGACCCGCATGACGGGGCCTGTCAATGAGTAAGGGCGTGGACGCCTGTCTCGTTCAACAAGGGGCTGCACCATCCGGGCTCAGCGCTTCGCCGCCGCGCCGATGGCGAGCACTAGCGTCATCCGCATCCGGTGGCGGCTACCAGGAGAATATATGAGCCAGAGCCCCCACCATCAGACAGTCACTGAGAGGATCGAAACGTGATGGGTAGCACATCTTGTTCCCGGGCCGCCGTCCTCGTGCAGCTCGAGTATCACCCCACCAGTACAGCCGCGGCGACCATGGCTGACAACCTTCACCGCGCACTCAATGACGATCCGGCTGTACCGGGGTTGCGCATTCCGACGCTGTTCATTCCCGATGATGGGATGGGCTCTGTGCCCGAGCCCCAGCTCGCCGTCGAAGCTGAGCGCGTACTGGTTGTGGTTTTGGCAGACGACCACCTTGCAGCGCAGGCGCATCGGCCATCGGGAACCGGCCGCACGTGGGCTGACTACATCGTCCAGTTGCGGGCTCTCTGTGACCGGAGTCCGAATCATCGATTCATGCCCGTGCAGCTTTCACAGTACGCCTGGCCAGTAGATGAACGCCTCGCGGATCTTAGTTTCCTACGCGCTTGGTCGATCGACGACGAGCAGGAGCGTCGATCTTTCATCGTGAGACGCATACTTCATGTGCTGCTACGTCGCCTCCAACCCAGGCCAGCGTTTGAAGACGCGTCTCCGCTGACGATCTTTCTAAGCCATACGAAGCTGGACCTCGAAGCAGAACCCCGCGTGGTCAAGTCGCTCCTGGCGCACCTTACCGCAAGCCAGCCACAAAAGACATGGTTCGACAGCGGCGATATCGAGGTGGGGTCGCGCTTTGCCAAAGAGATCGAGGGCGGGGTGCGGGACGCGGCATTGCTGGCGGTGTTGACCGACTCGTATTCGTCACGATCTTGGTGCCGCCGCGAGGTACTCCTGGCCAAGCATTTTCAGCGCCCGGTTGTTGTCGTGGACGCCATCCAGGCGAGAGAGGTCCGGAGTTTTCCATATGTTGGCAATGTGCCAGTCGTGCGCTGGAAAGGCGATGCACAAGAGGTGCTCGACCTCTTACTTCGTGAAGCGTTGAGGCAGGCCTATGCGGTGGAGAGCCTTGAGCAGCGAAAACAGGCGGGCGATGCAGTGCTGCCGGCCGGACCGGAGCTGCTGACGCTTGTTCGTCGCGAGCCCGATCAGGTTGTCCTGTATCCAGACCCCCCCCTGGGCGCGGAGGAACTGGCCATCATCGAGAAGACTGGCATTCGCGTCGAGACGCCACTGGAACGGCACGCCAAGAAGAGCGACTTGAGCGCTAAGTCGCTCATCGTGGCGCTTTCTTCGTCACCGGCTGAGGATATCGCGCACTTCGGGCTGCGGCCTTTCCACCTTGAGGCAGCTCTCATCGAGGTCTCTCGCTATCTGCTGATTTCAGGGGTCAGGCTCGCCTACGGAGGCCACCTAGGTAGTGACGGCTACACTGTCCGACTCGCGGACCTTCTTCGCGATCCGGTAGTCGAGCACCTGCGGGGTGGTACTACAGATCCCGGCGACGTGATCGTCCCGCAGCTTGTCAACTACTTGCCGTGGCCGTCGTTCGAGACCGTTCACGCGCAGGCTCGTCTAGGACCTCTCGTGGAAGTGCTCCCTTGCCAGCGACCGTCCCGCGTGGACGAAGGGCTCGACATCCTGTTCACAGATCCCGTTCGCTACGAAGTGCCGGTGGATAGCGCGATCAGACGGTTTGCCTGGGCACGCGGCCTCACGGAGATGCGCGCTCGGCAGGTCTCGGAGGTCAACGCCCGGGTCGTTCTTGGTGGCCGCATTGGCTCCCCATCAGACGGGTATCGTGGCCAAATGCCTGGGGTCTTGGAGGAGATCCTCTTGAGTGTTGAAGCCCGGCAACCAGTGTTCCTGATTGGGGCCTATGGTGGCTGTGCTCGCTTGGTTTGCGAGGCCATTGAAGGGCGGCGGCCGGCAGCACTTACATGGGATTACCACCGGGCGGTCCCCTTCACGGAGGAACTCCGCGCCTTATACGCAACCATGGGCGCTACATGGAAGGACTACGACTATATCTTCCAGCGGATCCACGATGGCGGCTTCGACGGGTTGTCCAATGGACTTCAGCCCGAAGAGAACCGTGAGCTGGCTGTCACCCGCTCACCTGAACGCATCGTCGAGTTGATCCTGACTGGCCTGCACAAAGCCTGCGCCGATACGGATGACCGCGGAGGTACCAATGGCTGACAAGAAGAACATCTTCATCTCGCACGTGCACGAGGATGACGACCTGCTTCCAAAACTGAAGGACCTCATAAGTCGCGCCGGGATGGACGTTCGCGACGGCTCGATAAACAGTGAGAAGCCCAACGAGGCCAGGAGCGAGGATTACATCAAGAAGGAGATCCTCGCGCCACGGATCCAGTGGGCAAGCACGTTGGTGGTCCTCATAAGCCACGACACCGCCGATAGCTGGTGGGTGGATTGGGAGATCGAGCAAGCAGTCGCGCAGGGCAAGACTGTGGTCGGGGTTTTCGCCCAAGGCGCCACTGATGCCGATGTCCCTCAGGCCCTTGCCAAGTGCGGCGATGCGGCAATCGTTGGCTGGCAGGGAGAGCGCGTTGTTTCGGCCATTAGGGGAGAAATCCAGGAGTGGGATGACCCGGCCACCGGCAAGCCGCGTAGTCGTGAGTGGATCTTGAAACGCTACAACTGCTAATGAAACTCTTCTCATACATCGTCGCGCGTGACTATGGCTTCGCCCCGAACCCCTTCTTCGGGCTCTGCACCCTGGCGACGTGTAAGCCGCAGATTCGATCGAAGGCTGTCGTGGGCGATTGGATCGTCGGAACTGGCGCGAAGACGAGGTACGGTCTCGCTGGTCACATCATCTACGCGATGAAGGTCGACGAGGTCCTCGACTTCAACGGGTACTGGAGCGACCCACGTTTCGCCTGCAAGCGACCAGTACTCAACGGCAGTTTGAAGCAACTGTACGGTGATAACATCTATCACCATCGGGGGAAGCGATGGATTCAAGCAGATTCCCATCACAGCCTCGACGACGGCAAGCCCAATCAGACGAATGTCGCGCGCGACACTAGCGCAGACCGCATGTTGGTCTCCTGGACGTTCGTGTACTTCGGTGCCTCTGCTGTACGGGTTCCAAAGCGCTTCCAGCCGTTCAAGAGGAGTGGAGAAGTCTTGTGTTGCTCATCTCAGGGTCATCGCGTCCTGTCCGCGGAGTTCACCGAGGTGTTCGTGGCGTGGCTTGAGACAAGCGGTCTGTGGGGCTTGCAAGGGCTGCCACTAGAGTTTTCGAAGCACCAGAAGGCCATCGCCGCGCCCGCTCACGTGGCACAATTGCCTCGAAGCGTTCAAAGGAGGCGACCTGGGTGACCAACAAGAATCTGGGGCTCCGCCGGCTAGGGCAATCTCTTGCACGTGAGACAGGACTACCGCTCACCCGAATGAAGATTGTGGCCGCCGCGGCGCGCCTAGGTGACCAGTGTACCAAGGCGTGGGCATTAACTTGGCCAGCTTCGCTCCGTGAGATGTTCGCGACGGATGGTGCGGTGCTTTCGGGGGGCGACGACCTAGATGGGAACGGAGCATGAGGAGGCTTGGTCACCTAATCGTCTTGGAGGGACCCGACGGTGTTGGCAAGTCCACGCTCACCGCAGCACTCATCGAGCGACTCCGTGAGGTCGGCCTCGTCTGCCATGCCCACGCGTTTCCGGGAAACGAACCAGGGACCCTCGGCTCCCTTGTATACCGACTTCATCATGAAGCTAGCGCCCTTGGCGTTGGGGCGATTGCTCCCGTGGCGCTCCAAGCCGCACACATTGCGGCGCACCTCGACGCCATCGAAAGAGTGTTCCGACCCAAAGTGGACTCGGGTGAGAACATCGTGCTTGATCGCTACTGGTGGTCCACCGCGGTCTATGGAGCGTTGAGCGGAATCTCCCCCGACGTTTTGGAGAGCCTCATCGCGGCCGAGCGTCGGTGCTGGGGAGCCCTGCAACCGCTGGTCGTGTTCATGATTGACCGCCATCGGCCCTGGCGCGTGAGCGAGGACACGCGGAAGTGGCACGAACTGGCGCATGAATACCGTGAATTGGCCACCCGCGAGCGGGCTCACAGTTGCGTAGAGGTCATCAACAACCGTATGGACCCTGATGCGGTCGTGACCGGCATGGCGAATAGCGTGATGGATAGGATTTGCGGAGTCCGGCATATGACCTCAGGCGAAAGCGCCAAGGGCGGTCCACAACTGAGCCTCGCGCTCAGTGAAAGGACATCCCCGCATCCCCCGTCGCCGACACTGTGCATGGCGCGCGCCAAGGGGCTTAAGCCGACTAAGGTGTTCGACACGTACTGGCGCTTCGCCGCAGAGCGCCAGGAGGTCTTTTTTCGTCGCTTGGAAGGCACACCCCCACAATGGAGTACCGACCCCATCCTTCAGCGCCACCGCTTTACAAACGCCTACCGCGCTTCCGATCGAGTGAGTCAATACCTGATTCGCAACGTGCTCTATGCAGGCGAACAACAACCGGACGAGCTGTTCTTTAGGACGATCCTCTTCAGACTCTTCAACCGCATCGACACTTGGGAGTTGCTGGAGCAGACCCTTGGTGAACTGCTTGCAGCCGAATTCAAGCCGTCCCGGTATGAGAGGGTGCTGGATGGAGCCCAAAGGGAAGACAAGCGGATCTACTCGGCCGCCTACATTATGCCAGTCGCCCCCGGCGGCCAGGGTCGCGCGAAGCACCTGGGGCATATTCGATTGCTTGAACAGATGCTCCGCGACGACCTGCCACAACGGCTGGTCGACGCGCGCTCCCTTCGCCAGGGGTTTGAGATACTCCGTGCCTACCCGATGATGGGCGATTTTCTCGCATTCCAGTACATCATCGACCTCAATTACAGTCAGCTTCTCAATTTCTCAGAGATGGACTTCGTGGTGCCTGGGCCCGGCGCGCGAAGGGGTATTCAAAAGTGCTTCAGTGACCTCGCCGGACTTAGCGAAGCGGACGTAATGCGGCATGTGGCTGAGAGCCAATACGACGAATTCGAGCAACGCGGCCTCGCCTTCCGGGATCTGTGGGGGCGGCCTCTTCAGTTGATTGACTGCCAGAACCTGTTCTGCGAGGTAGACAAGTACTCGCGAATCGCGCATCCGGACATGATCAGCGCGGATGGGCGAACCCGCATCAAGCAGGTCTTCCGGCCGATTGGTCCGCTGCCCATGCCGTGGTATCCGCCAAAGTGGAAGCTCAACGAGCGAATTGGACACATACGGGGGGACGTTCAGTGCACTTGATCGAAGGTAGGACCGCTGACGAGGTCTGGCGTGACGCGGCAGAGCGAATTGGTCGGCGACATGGAACCCTGCAGCAGACCGGCCGTGGTGGCGATACGATCGAGCTGCTCCATACGTGCTTGGTGATCAACGAGTCGGCAGAGCGCTGGGTGCTCAATCGACGGCCGGCGATGAACCCGGCATTCGCACTTGCGGAGGTGATCTGGATTCTCAGCGGGCGGGATGACTCCGGGTTTCTCAACTACTGGAATCCACGTCTCCCGAAGCTCGCTGGCCGCGGGCCCCTCTACTATGGTGCCTACGGTCAGCGTCTGCGGTTTCGCTTTGGCATCGACCAGATTCGCTACGCTTTCGAATCGCTACGCGCACGCCCCGACACACGACAGGTGGTGTTGCAGATCTGGGATGCGGCATCAGATCTGCCGATCGAGGCTGGCCAGCCGAGAAGTCAGGACATCCCCTGCAATGTGTGTTCGCTGCTCAAGGTGCGTGAGGAGCGGCTGGAGTGGGTCCAAGTCATGCGCAGCAATGATCTCAAACTCGGCTGGCCCCACAACGTCGTCCAGTTCACCACCCTCCAGGAAATGTTGGCGGGGTGGCTGGGCCTCAAGCCAGGACCCTACATCCATTTCAGCGACAGCCTGCACGTATACTTGGATCAGCTAGATGAGTTGGTTGAGTCCCCTACATTCGCATTGGAGCCAAACTCAGATCGGTGGGAACTCTCGTATTCAGATACGATGGACGTCATCGAAGACATCGGTCAGCGGATGGACGCAATTCGCAGCAGTGCGCGCGACGTGAAAGTGATTCGACAACGAAGCACTCACGTGTACCCCTCCCGAGCTGCTACCAACGCGCTGACATTGATCGGTGCAGATGCGGCGCTGCGAGCCCAGGCCGACGATCTCGCGGAGGATCTTGCCAGTCGATGTACGAATCCTGTCCTGCGCCAGCTTTGGAAACGATGGTACGAAAGGCGGCAGGCCGCTGCGCACGCCACGGGTGCAGACGGGGTTTGAGTACCGTGTTGGTCACGTTACCTTCCCGCGGTGATCGCGCTGGTGGGCTATTGTCACGGCGGAGAGCGACAGCTTCGTCTCGGCAGGTACACTTGGGCTGTGCCTCCAATGTCGCGGCACAGCACCTAGACGCGCGGCGATAACGCGAGTGCGGCATAACAGCGCGATTAGGCGGGCCAGGACCAAGCCGGATGTGCAGGATACATGGATAAGAAAACCCTGACCGAGACAGATGTCTGCACCAAGTTCATCACGCCTGCGCTTGTTGCCCCGAATGGCGGCAAGTGGGACGTAATGACCCAGATCAGGCAGGAGTTCTACTTCACGAACGGGCCTGTGAACGCCCGCAGCAAGCCCGTCAGCCGCGGTAAGGGCAAGAAGGCCGACTACATTCTCGACTACAAGCCGGGCATTCCGATCGCCGTCATCGAGGCGAAGGACAACAATCACTCCGTCGGCGCGGGCATGCAGCAGGCTCTGGAGTACGCCGAGATCCTCGATGTTCCCTTTGCCTACAGCTCGAACGGTGATGCCTTCCTGGAGCATGACAGGACAGGAGCTGGCGGCCCCGTCGAAAGAGAAATCCCGCTCGACCAGTTCCCCACCCCGGACGATCTCTGGGCGCGCTATAGCAAGGCCAAGAGCCACACTGCAGCCCAGGACCTTGTGACAACGCAGGGCTACCACGATGACGGCTCTGGCAAGACGCCCCGTTACTACCAGCTGGTCGCTATCAACCGAACGGTCGAAGCCATCGCCAAGGGCGAGGATCGCATCCTGCTTGTCATGGCCACCGGAACCGGAAAGACCTACACCGCGTTCCAGATCATCTGGCGTCTTTGGAAGTCGGGCGCAAAGAAGCGGATCCTCTTCCTTGTCGACCGCAACATACTCGCTGACCAAACAAAGACCAATGACTTCAAGCCCTTCGGGCAGGCGATGACCAAGATCACCAACCGTAAGGTCGACAAAGCCTTTGAGATCTACCTGTCCCTCTACCAGGCCGTCACGGGGACGGAGGAAGAGCAGAACATCTACAAACAGTTCTCCCCGGACTTCTTCGACCTCGTAATCGTGGACGAGTGCCATCGGGGCAGCGCCGCCGATGACTGCGCGCTGGCGTGAAGTGCTGGAGTACTTCTCGTCGGCCACGCAGATCGGCATGACGGCAACGCCCAAGGAGACCAGGGATGTCTCCAACATCGAATACTTCGGGGATCCGATCTACACCTATTCCCTGAGGCAGGGCATCGACGACGGCTTCCTGGCCCCCTACAAGGTGATCCGGATCGACATCGACAAGGACCTGGAAGGCTGGCGCCCTGAGAAGGGGAAGACCGACAAGCACGGTCATCTCATTGAGGACCGCGAGTACAACGTTTCGGATTTCGATCGCACCCTGGTTCTCGAACAGCGGACCGCAGCTCGTCGCGGCCAAGATCACTGAGTTCCTCATAGCGACCGACCGTTTCGCCAAGACCATCGTGTTTTGCGAGGACATCGACCACGCGGAGCGGATGCGCCAAGCGCTGGTCAATGCAAATCCTGACCTTGCCGCAGCCAACAGCAAGTACGTGATGCGCATCACCGGGGACAACGACGAAGGAAAGGCACAACTCGACAATTTCATCGACCCGGAGTCCACCTACCCGGTGATCGCAACAACCTCGCAGCTGATGTCAACGGGCGTCGACGCGCAGACCTGTCGCCTGATCGTGCTCGACAAACGCATCAACTCGATGACCGAGTTCAAGCAGATCATCGGTCGCGGCACCCGCATCAACGAGGATTACGACAAATTCTTCTTCACCATCATGGACTTCAAACGGGCCACAGCGCTGTTCGCCGACCCGAACTTCGACGGTGACCCCGTCCAGATCTACGAACCCAAGCCCGGCGATCCGCCCGTCCCACCAGAAGAAGAGTCAGAGATCGACACGGATGGGGGTAACGCGGACGGGAACCCCGACACGCCTGGCGGTGTGGGCGGAGACGTGGCACGTGAGCGGTCGCCCAAGTACTACGTCGACGACGTTGAAGTCACGATCGTCACAGAGCGCGTCCAGTACCTCGACGCAGACGGCACGCTCATTACTGAGTCGCTTAAGGACTACACTCGGAAGGCGGTCCGGAAGGCGTACACCTCTCTGGACGCGTTCCTGAACGCCTGGAACAAGGCAGACCGCAAGCAAGTCATCCTGGAGGAGCTTGCCAGTCGCGGCGTGTTTCTGGAGGAACTCGCCGAGCAGGTCGGCCGGGACATCGACGTTTTCGATCTCATCTGCCATGTGGCCTTCGACCAACCGCCGCTTACCCGACGCGAACGCGCGGAGCATGTGCGCAAGCGACACGTCTTTGGGAAGTACGGCAAAGCAGCTCGCGGCGTCCTGGAAGCCTTGCTGGACAAATACGCCGACGCTGGGTTGAAGAGCGTCGAATCGCTCGAAATCCTCAAAGTCGATCCGTTGACTGCTTTCGGCACGCCCATTGAAATCGTCAACCTCTTTGGCGGCAAAGAGAACTACCTTGCCGCCATCCACGAACTGGAAAACCAGCTCTACAGGGAAGCAGCCTGACCCATGGCCAACATCTCCAACATCGTTAAGACGATCCAGGACATCATGCGTAAGGACGCCGGCACTTACGGTGATGCGCAGCGGCTGGAGCAGCTCGGCTGGATGTTCTTCCTCAAGATCTTCGATGACCGCGAGAAGGAGATGAAGATCGTCCGAGACGACTACAAGTCGCCCCTACCGAGAAGCCTCCGCTGGTCCACTTGGGCGACTGACGACGAAGGCATCACCGGCGATGTCCTGCTCGAATTCGTCAACAACACGCTCTTGCCAAAGCTGAAGTCCCTGACTGGCGGTGGCGACAGGATCGCCGGGCTCATCCGCATGGTCTTTGAGGATGCCAACAATTACATGAAGAACGGCACCCTCATGCGGCAGGTCATCAACAAGATCAATGGCATCGACTTCAATGCCTCCGCTGACCGCCACATGTTCGGTGACATCTACGAGAAGCTTCTCAAGGATCTCCAGTCTGCGGGAAATGCCGGCGAGTTCTACACCCCGCGTGCCGTTACCCAGTTCATCGTCGAACAAGTCAATCCCCGTCTTGGTGAGACCATCCTTGACCCCGCCTGCGGAACAGGCGGCTTCCTCGTCTGCGCCATCGAACACCTGCGCAAGCAGGCCAAGACCGAGGCCCACGAGCGCGCCATTCAGGACTGCTTCGCCGGCATCGAGAAGAAGCACCTCCCGCACGTCCTGTGCATGACCAATCTCCTGCTGCACGGCATCGACGTCCCGTCCAGCGTCCGGCACGACAATACCCTCGCCCGCCCGCTGCGCGACTGGGGCCCGAAGGAACGCGTGGACGTCATCGTCACGAATCCACCCTTTGGCGGCATGGAGGAGGACGGCATCGAGTCGAACTTCCCCGCCGAGTTTCGCACCCGCGAGACCGCCGACCTCTTCCTCGTGCTCCTCATGAAGATCCTCAAGCCCGGCGGCCGCGCCGGGCTCGTACTGCCGGACGGCACCCTCTTCGGCGAGGGCGTGAAGACCCGCATTAAGGAAGCCCTCCTCACCGAATGCAACCTCCACACCATCGTCCGTCTCCCGAACGGGGTCTTCAATCCCTACACCGGCATCCGCACCAACCTCTTGTTCTTCACTAAGGGTCAGCCCACCACCCACGTCTGGTACTACGAGCACCCTTATCCTCCTGGCGCCAAGAGCTACAACAAGGGCAAACCTATCCGCATTGAGGAGTTCGAGGGCGAGCGCGCCTGGTGGGGCTCGGAGAAGAAGGGTTTCAAGTCCCGCGTGGAAGACGAACACGCCTGGCGCGTCTCCATCGATCAGATCAAGGCCGGCAACTTCAACCTCGACCTCAAGAACCCGCACAACCCCGACACCGGCCCCGGCGACGTGGACCACCTCCTGCCGGAATACGAGAAGCTCCTCGCCCAGATCGCCGAGACACGGGCGAAGTTGAAGCGGGAACTCCACCACGCCCTCACCGCTACCACCAGGGTTGCTGAATGAAGCTGGAGACCTTCTTCGAGAAGTTCGACCAGTTCGCCGACGTACCCAATGCGGTGGGGAAGATGAGGGAGTTGGTGCTGCAGTGGGCTATTCAGGGCAGACTCGTCCGCCAAGACGCTGGAGACGAGCCAGCTTCCAGTCTGATTCGAAGCGCTGTCGTAGCTCGAAGGCAACTAGTAGCAGCTAAGGTGGTCCGTGACGAGACACCTGCCCTCAACTTCTTGAAACAGCTCGATAGTGAGTTGCCGAGTGGTTGGATCCGCGCACCCTTGTCGGTCTACGTTGCGGTGATTATGGGGCAGAGCCCCCCCTCGTGTGCGTACAACAAATCCCGGAACGGGTTACCCTTCTACCAAGGGAAGGCCCAGTTTGGACGCCTCTATCCCACGGCAACGGATTGGTGCACACAACCGACAAAGATTGGGTTGCCTGGTGACGTAGTGATCTCAGTCCGAGCGCCCGTGGGTCCGACCAATGTTCTTCAGGAGAAGTCTTGCATTGGCCGAGGACTCACCGCTCTCCGAAGCCTCGGGGGAGACCAGATGTATCTCCTGTATGTGCTTCGGGCCTTGGAGCGCTCAATCGCAAGCATGGGTGTTGGTTCTACCTTTGTCGCCATATCAAAGGGAGACTTAGACGGCTTCCAGATTCCTGTTCCACCCCTCGCTGAACAGAAGCGGATCGTGGCGAAGGTGGATGAGTTGATGGCGTTGTGTGATCGGCTAGAGGCGCAGCAGCATGAACGGGAGACGCGACACGCCGCACTCGCCCACGCGTCGCTGGCCCGCTTTGCCGAGGCTCCTGTGCCAGCCAACCTCAATTTCATTTTCCACAAGTCCTACTCCATCTCGGCCGCCGACCTCCGTAAATCCATCCTCACCCTCGCCGTCCAAGGTAAACTCGTCCCCCAAAACCCCAACGACGAACCGGCGGAAGAGCTGATCGAACGCATCGCCCGCGAACTCACTCCCGAGCAGCATCGTCGCCAGGCCGCCCCTCTTTCGCCGCTCCCGGCAGAGGCACTGCAATACGAACTCCCCGACAATTGGACGTGGGCTCGCTTCCGCGATGTGGCAATCATCGCCTCCAGTCTGGTGAAACCCGATGCCTTCTTGGATTTCACCCACCTCGCTCCAGACAACATCGAAAAGGGAACTGGTGTGCTCCTGCCGTGTGCGACGGTGCGCGAGGACAAGGTCATCAGTGCGAACCATCGGTTTTATCGGGGCCAAGTCGTCTATTCAAAAATCCGCCCAAACTTGGCCAAGGTCGTGGTCGTTGAATTCGACGGTCTGTGTAGCGCCGACATGTATCCCATTGATGCGCTTATCGACGCGTTCTACCTTCAGCGTTACATGCTGTCAGAATCCTACCTTGTGCAGGCAGTGAAGACGGCCACGCGGGTCGCGATGCCAAAGATCAACCAGATGGAACTGAACGCTATTGCCGTTCCCATCCCACCCCTCGCCGAACAACGCCGGATCGTGGCCAAAGTGGAGCAACTGATGGCATTGGTGGACGAGTTGGAAACGCATCTCGCCGCCTCCCGCGCCATTGCCGCGGACCTCCTCGAAGCCCTCGTCGTCGAACTCACAGCGGGAAACCATCAGCTGTTAAGCGTTTAGAGGGAGGCAAGCCCCACCTCACGATGGCGGCACACAAACGGGCACGCGCCTTCGTAGCCCCCACTTGCCTCCACCCCATCTTCTGCTACCCCCTTTTGCCTAATGATTCGCCTGCCCTGACGTGCGCCGCACGGGGCGCGTTCACTGGCCCGAAATACGACCCTCGTCGACGCCATGCTCTGGCAGAGCGGCGTCTTTCGCGAGAACTAGCAGGTCCTGGAGGGGGTCCTGGACTCCAACGGCCTGGAGCGCGAAAAGGGCCGGTTCCGCTAATAGTGCTCGGCATTGTTTTCGCCCCCGCAAACAAGGGGGCCAAGACGGTGTCGCGCTGGGTTGCTTCCTCCTCTCCCGGAGCCACCACCAGCCCCCATGAGGCTCCGTGACCACCGGGACCACCTATTCTGAAAGCGGTTGCACCTGCATCAAAACCCTATTAAGACTTGCGGGCGAAGTCTTAATAACGGTGTGGCTTGTTCAGACTTGGTGAATCGGGAGCTACCCTGAAAGTCCCTGCCCCCCTCCCTTGCCTCCCCCTCCCCTTCCTGCTACTCTCCTCCGCCGAATGATTTGCCTGCCCTGACGTGCGCCGCACGGGGCGCGCTCCCTTTTGCCATTAGATCCCGGCCCCGGCTCGCAAGCAGTACCGGCTTCAGAACCGCCGGCCAGCCGCGCCAGGACGCCAAGCTCTAGTCCCACAACGCCCTTCGGAGGCTTCAGAGAACCCCATGGCTCAGACCGTCCGCAATGACCTGCGCAACATCGCCATCGTGGCCCACGTGGACCACGGCAAGACCACCCTCGTCGACGCCATGCTCTGGCAAAGCGGCGTCTTCCGCGAGAACCAGGAGGTCGTGGAGCGGGTCATGGACTCCAACGACCTGGAGCGCGAAAAGGGCATCACGATCATGTCCAAGAACACCGCCGTCATCCACGGCGGGGTCAAGGTCAACATCCTCGACACCCCCGGCCACGCCGACTTCGGCGGCGAGGTTGAGCGCATCCTGAAGCTCGTGGACGGCATCCTCCTCCTCGTGGACGCCTCGGAGGGGCCCCTGCCGCAAACGCGATTCGTGCTGGGAAAGGCCCTGGAGCTGCACCTCCCCTCGATCGTGGTCATCAACAAGATCGATCGCAAGGACGCGCGCGTGGAAGAGGTCTTGAACGAGATCTACGACCTCTACATCGACCTCGACGCCGGCGAGCACCAGATCGAGTTCCCCGTCCTCTACGCCGTCGCCCGCGAGGGCACCTGCGCCCTCAAGCTCACCGATCCCCAGGAGAACCTGGAGCCGCTCTTCAAGACCATCAACAAGTTCATCCCCGCTCCGCAGGGAGATCCTGACGCGCCGCTGCAGGTCCTGATCGCCAACTACGACTACGATGACTACGTGGGCCGCGTCGCGTTGGGCCGCGTGGTCAACGGCCGCATCCGCGCGCGCGACATCGTGGCCGTCTGCCGCCGCGACGGCACCGTGGTCAAGGGCCAGATCACCAAGCTCTACGGCTTCGAAGGGCTGAAGCGCACGGAGGTCGCCGAAGCCAACCCCGGCGATCTGGTGGCCATCGCCGGCCTCGAGGCGATCGACATCGGCGAGACCGTCACCGACGTCGAGAACCCGATGCCGCTTCCCCCCATCATCGTGGACGAGCCCACGATCTCCATGGTCTTCACGATCAACGATTCGCCGTTCTCCGGCCGCGACGGCAACTACGTCACCTCGCGCCACCTGCGCGAGCGCCTGGAACGCGAGATGCACCGCAACGTCGCGCTCGCGACTGGAGGAAGGCGCGACCACCGACGCCTTCAAGGTCTCCGGCCGCGGCGAACTGCAGCTCGCCATCCTCATCGAAACCATGCGCCGCGAGGGCTACGAGATGAGCGTGGGCAAGCCCACCGTCATCACCAAGATCGTCAACGACGCCATCCACGAGCCGATGGAAGACGTGGTGGTGGACGTCCCCGACGACTACGTGGGCGCGGTCACGCAGAAGCTCAGCATGCGCAAGGGACGCATGACCAAGATGGTCAACCACGGCAGCGGCCGCGTGCGCCTGGAGTTCGACGTCCCTTCGCGGGGACTCATCGGCTACCGCACCGAGTTCCTCACCGACACGCGCGGCACCGGCATCATGAACCACCTCTTCGCCGGCTACGCTCCGTGGACGGGCGACATCCCGCACCGCACGACCGGCGCCCTGGTGGCCGATCGCACCGGCCCCGTCACCGCCTACGCGATCGAGCACTTGCAGTCGCGCGGCGACATCTTCGTGGAGCCGGGGCTCTCCGTGTACGAGGGGATGATCATCGGCGAGAACTCGCGCGAGGACGACATCAACGTCAACATCGTGAAGGAGAAGAAGCTCAGCAACATGCGCTCTTCCACTTCCGAGATCACCACCAAGCTGGTCCCGCCGCGCGTGCTGTCTCTGGAGCAGAACCTGGAATTTATTGCCGAGGACGAACTCCTGGAGGTCACGCCCAAGTCGCTCAGGTTGCGTAAGCGCATCCTGAAGGCCAACGAGCGGCCGGTCAGGCGGCGGGAGAAGGAGTAGGGGCGCGCGGCCCGCGTTGCGGAGTCGCGGCAGGGGCCTGGGGGCCCGCCCCTCGAAAGAACTAAGGAAATGCTGGACGAGGCGCCTCGGAGCGTGCATCCTAATGGGGCCTTGGGTCGCCGCCGATAACGAGGGCCAGGAGCGGCGGACCCAGCCCGACGCTTCCGAGACCCCGGCCTCCGCCCCCATGACGTGGGCGTAGCAGGCCGGAGCGGGAAGTCGATTAGCCCCGTCCGGTGATTCAACCTTGAACCGGCCCCTTAAGTTGAATACCGGCCCCGGTTGACTTAGCGGTCGCGCCATATTCCGCGCGACTACCGGAGCGTGACACCGATCGTCCAGATACGATCAGTCCAACTCAGCTTGTCGCTAGAAGTCCCAACCTTCGAGGGATGAAGAACAACCATGTTTGAAGAAAGACAACCCCGGCGCCCGCGCCGCGTGCGCCGCCGGCGTATTCGCTCGGACTCCGATGCACCCTATACCCCTGGTGGGGATGGGGAGCCGGCACCGGCCGCCACGGAAACCCGTGAGGTGCTCCGCCGGATCCGAGGTGAAGGCAACCCCGCTCCCTCGGGTGACGTTCCCCGCCCTCCGCGTCCGGAGGGCTCCCCCGAGGGCCCGCCGCAGCAGCAGATGCGCCACCGTCGCCGTCTTCCGCGCGAGGGCGCGGACGGGGGCAACAACGGCCCTTCGGCAGGCGCCCCCAGGAGCCAGGGGCCTCCGCCGCGACGCCGCCGTCGCCGCGTCGACTCGCGGGGCCCGCGCCCCGAGGGCATCCGCGACGCCACCGCCTCCCGCCTCGGCGCTGCCGAGAACCAGGAAGCGCGCCGCAGCAATTTCAACAATCGCCGTCGGCCCATCCAATCCGGCCGCATCGCCGGACCGGAGCGGCCCAAGGGACTCGATATCCTGAAGCTCTTGCAGCAGCAGGTGACCATCGATCCCCATCAGCGCTATCAGCTCGAGACCACGCCGGATCAGGTATCGATGCGCGTGCTCGACCTCATCGCCCCCATCGGGCGCGGCCAGCGCGCGCTCATCGTCTCCCCGCCCAAGGCGGGCAAGACCACGATCCTGATCCAGGTCGCGGAAGCGCTGCACGTGAACCACCCGGAAGTGGCCGTGTACGCGCTCCTCGTGGACGAGCGCCCGGAGGAAGTCACCCACTTCCGCCGCAGCACCCACGCCACCGTCTACGCCGCTTCCAGCGACATGTCGACGCGCGACCACATCTCCATCACCGAGGATTGCATCAACACGATCGTCCCGCCGGTGCTGGAGGGCAAGGACGTGGTGCTGCTGCTCGACTCGATCACCCGACTCGCCCGCGCCTACAACACGGTGCAGGGGAACTCGGGGCGCACGTTGAGCGGCGGTCTCGACGCCACCACCATGCTTGCTCCGCGCCAGATCTTTGGCGCGGCGCGCAAGGTCGAGGACGGGGGAAGCCTCACCATCCTCGGTACGGCCCTCGTGGACACGGGATCTCGCATGGACGAGGTCATCTTCCAGGAGTTCAAGGGGACCGGGAACACGGAACTCGTGCTCTCGCGCGATCTCTTCGAGAAGCGCATCTTCCCGTCGGTCGACATCGGCAAGAGCGGGACGCGCAAGGAAGAGAAGCTCTACCCGGAGGATCAGGTCGGCCGGCTCCACAAGCTGCGTCGGCTGGCCGCGTCGTATCCGCCGGATCAGGCGATGCTCGGCCTCTTGAAGCTCATGCAGCGGCACTCGACGAACGAGGAATTGCTGGCAAGCCTGGCCGCGTTGGAATAGACGCCCGCTGAAGTAGCCGCGCGCAGGGGGCGGACCCGCGGAGCGCTACGGCGTGCTGGGAAGGCCGGCGGTCGCGGGAAGCTGACAGCGCGTCCCCACCGTCGTCTGGTTCCAGAGGGCGGCATCCAGCGCCTGCAAGACCATGTGCACGTCGCTGGCGCGCAACCCCTGTCCCGGCACGCTGATCCCCTGGCGGATCGCGCTGTCGAGGGCAGCCACGATCTCCTCGCGCAGGTTCGCGCCGGCCACCAGCATGTTGGGCCCGCCCACCGATTGGATGTCGCGCGTGAGCCCCGGATAGTCCTCGGGGTGGATCATCACGCCCTCGAATCCCTTCTCGTAATGCTGCAAGCGATTCAGCATGTGCCGCGTGAAGGGAAGGATCGTGTACTCGCCGGGATGGTCCCGCAAGAGCTCCGTGAGAGCCACGATCGGAACGCCGCCCGAGAACGTGCACGCGTCGAAACCGCCCGCCACTAGCGCCTCCGCCGCGGCGGTGTACCCCTTGTCGCGCTCGTCCACGTAGACGTAGCGGGGCTCGATGCCGAGCGCGGTGAGGATGCGGCGCGTATCCAGCTCGCCGCCGCTGTTGTGCGGACCGGGGTACATGAGGAGTCCGCTCAGGTCGAGCAGGTTCCCCGCCCGCACGAGCGAGCTGCGCACCACGAACTGCTCCGCGTCCTCGTAGAGCGTGCCGATCGTGCAGAGGTTCTGCGCCTCGTCGGCCATCGTCCCGTGGCCTCTCAGCACTTCGCGGAAGGGGTGTCCGGCCACGATCGCGATGTCGGCCTGGCCGCGGACGAGGCGCTCTATGTTGTCCACGGAGCCGGCGGTGGTGTCGATGACGATCACGAAACCGGGCAAGGCAACGTTCAACCACTCCGCGAGATCGTGACCGACGGGAAGGAAGGTGCCGCCCACGGAACCGGTGGCGAGGCGGAGCGTGTCCGGGCAGACCGTGGCGAGTGAGGAGGCCGCGGCGGGAGAGGAGGCCGGGAGCGGGTCGCATTGCGCCGACGTCCCGGCGACGAACGCCAGGAGGACGCTCAGGACGACGCTCATCCGGCGAAACGACCTCTTCATGCGTGAACCCTCACCCAACGCACACGCGGATCTCCCGATCCCCGCAGCCCGCCTGGGAATCGCGTCCGCACTAGTCTAATCCATCGGCCGGGGCCGCTCAATCTTTGGGATTCACGGTGCGAAATGCGCCTATTTCGCATTCTCGCGGGGATAGATGCCGCCCGTCACGCTGAGCCTTACTGCCTCGCCGGGCTGCGCCGCTCCACCAAGCCGCTCCTCCAAAAACCGCAGCACTCCGTCGCGGTAGGCCGGAAACTCCGTCAGGTTGGAGTGCGCGGCGCCGGGAACGAGCAGAACCTCGGTCAGGCGGGGATCCGCCGAGGCCTCCAGCCGCCGCAGCTCGCGCAGCGGAACCGTGGGATCCTGCGTGCCGTGGGTGAGGAGGAGCGGCACCGTGACGCCTCGCACGGTGCGCTCGGGCTCCAAGGCACCCATCCCCCGCCCCAGGCGCACGCTCCAGACCCCCTTCACCACTCGGCGGAAGAGCACGGGAGGGAGAAGCCGCTTGCGGAGCACGTAGTCGGTGGCCGTCTCCACGCGGGCGAACGAACTGGAGATGACGGCGGCTCGCGCGGGCAGACCCCGCGATAGCGCCAACAGCACTGCCGCGCCCCCCATCGAATGGCCGAGGATCGCGCGGGGCAACTGCGCGAGGTCCGCGCGCGAATCGACGAAGGCGGAGGCCTGCTCGACGTCCTCGGTGAGGCGCGGCAGGCTCATGCAGTCGCCGCCGTCGCTCTGGCCGTGACCGCGCATGTCGAAGGCCAGAGAGGCCCAGCCCCCCTCGGCGAGGAACCGTGACCAATTCAGCATGTTGGCCGCGGTGCTCCCCCATCCATGCGCGAGGATGACCAAGCCGTGCGGATCGCCGCTCGGTTTGTAGATCCACGCGTTCAGGTTTCGCCCGGCACAGAGGAACGTGACCGATTCGAGCCGGTCGCGAACGATGTCCGCGGGGATCTCCCCCTCCGTGCGCGGCGGGGTGAAGCTCTTCCATGCGATGAGAGAAACCGCGACGATGGGAACTCCTGCGAGCCCCACCGCCGCGGCGACGATCCACCAGATATTCACACGGGGGATTCTACTTCGCTTCGGCGGGCTTATGCACGGCCTCCACGTCGATGCGGATGTCCACGTCGTCGCTCAAGAGCGTGCCGCCGGTGTCCAGGGTCTTGTTCCAGTTGATGCCGAAGTCCTTGCGGTTGACCTTGGTGGTCGCGCTGAACCCCGCCACCTTGCCGCCCGGGATCATGGGATGCGGCCCCGAGCCCAGGAACTCCACGTCGAGCACGGTCGGCTTGGTCACGCCGCGCATGGTGAGATCGCCGGTCACCTTGAACGTGCTCTCGCCCGCCTTCTCGACCTTCGTGCTCTTGAAGGTGATGGTCGGGTTGTTCGCGGCGTCGAAGAAGTCCGCGCTCTTGAGGTGGGTGTCGCGTCGGTCGTTCTTCGTGTCGATGCTCGCCGTCGGGATCGTGATCGTGGCGGACGCGGCGGTTGGATTGGCCGGGTCGAAGACGATGGTCCCGCTCACTTCGTTGAACTTGCCCGCCACCTTCGTGAAGAGGTGGCGCACCTCGAAGCCCACCGAGGTGTGCGTGGGGTCGATATCCCAGGTCTCGGCCGCGGCCAGATTGGGGACGAAGGCCAGAGTAGCCAGCGTGATTGTCGGAATGAAGGAGCGTTTCATGGTTTTTCCTTTCGAGGGCAATTGTCTTGGTTCACTCTTGTTCAAGGGGTTCGCGCAACCGATCGAGAAGGCGGCGCAGCTCTTCGAGCTCCGCGGCGTTCAAACCCTGCATGGCGTCCTTCACGCTCGCACCCACCGGGGCGTCGAGACGATCGAGGAGTTGCATGCCCTGGGCCGTGATGCGAAGCCTGACCACCCGGCGGTCCTCGGTGGACCGGGTCCGAGTGAGCAAAGCCCCGACCTCGAGTTTGTCCACGAGGCGGGTGATGTTCGGGGCCCGCGCGACCATCCGTTCGGCGACCTCGTAGGTCTGCAGCCCCTCGGGTTCGGCCCCGCGCAGAATGCGCAGGACGTTGTACTGAGGCACGGAGAGCCCCGCAGCGCAGATGGGAGCGTTTGCCCGCTCCGCCACGACCTGCCAGGCCCTGGCCAGGGTGAGAAAGGGCTCGACCTCGGCAGATGAGAAGGGGCGCCGCTGTTGGATGGACTGGCCAATCGTGGTGTTCATGATGGAGAGATACATACCCTCCACGGAAGATACTCCCAGGGAGGACGATTTTCGTATGGGGCGCCCAGAGGCCGCCTCCCTCTTGATTCTCTATCTCATTAACTAACATTCACTTGACACGGATTCAGAGGTGTCTTAGCGTTCCCGGCCAAGGAAATCCAAAGATGACTCGTCCGAGCATGCCACCCGGTCTCCCCTACGATCTCCTCCCCGCGCCCATCTACCGCCGGATCGCGGCGGAGGCGGTTGAGTTGGAGGTCAAGAAGGGCGAAGTCCTCTTCGAGGAGGGGGCCACCTCCCACTTCGCCTTCACCGTTCTGCGAGGGCGCGTTCATCTTCAGCATCTGCGGCCGGACGGAAGGGTCTTTGCGGTCTGCGTGCACGCCCCCGGCGATACGTTCTGCTGCCTTCCCATCCTCGACCGGCGACCGTATCCGGTCAGCGCGATCGCGGTGTCCTCGAGCACGGTCCTGCGCGTCTCCGCCGCCTTGTTCCGGGAGTGCCTGACCAGCTATCCGCGCTTCGGTCAGACCGTTCTCGAGCGATTCAGCCTGAGCCTGCGCGACGTGGCCTGTCAGGAGTGCGGCTCCGATGCGGGAGCGCGGGTGGCAGCCAAGATCCTGAGCATGGTGGAGAAGCTCGGCGAGGATCTCCCGCTCACGCGTCGCGAGCTGGGCGAGCTTGCCGGGGTCACGGTGGAGACCGCGATCCGCGAGATCAAAGGGTTCGAGCGGTCGGGTTGGGTGGCCACCAGCCGAGGGCATCTCCAGGTTCTGGACGCGGGGGCGCTTCAACGGCGGGCGTCCGCGAACGGGACCTGCGCACCGGCAGTCTAACCGCGGCAGGCCGCCACGAAGCGCCGCACGCGCTCCACGTCCACCGGGTTTCCCACCTTGCCGTCTCGCTTGATGCGAGGTGCCGACGATGAAGCCGTCGGCGTGATCCCGCAGAATGCCTGCCGTCTCCGACGACGCCCCGCTTCCCACGAACACCGGCACTCCGCCAGCCGCGGCGCGCACCGCGCGCAGGTGCTCGACGTCGACCGGCTTGCCGGTGCCGGTGCCGGATACGACGAGCCCGTCGGCGAGCGCGCGTTGCACGGTGTCCTCGACTTCATCCGCCAGCGCGATCGCGGTGAACGGCGCGGAGTGCTTGACCGAAACGTCGGCGAGGATCTTGATGCTCTGCGCGCCCAGCCGGGCCCGCTCACGCAGGATCTCGTGCGCGCGCCCCTGGATGATCCCTTGGTCGGCGATGCGCGCGCCGCAGAGGATGTTGACGCGGATGAAGTCGGCGCCGGCGGCGTCCGCGACGGCCAGCGCGGCCAGGCCGTCGTTGCGCAGCACGTTCACGCCCAGAGGAAGCGCGAAGGCCCGCTTGATCTCCGTCGCGATGACCGCCATGTGGGCGATCGTGCCGGGTGGGACGCTGTCGGGGTAGAAGGGGACGTCGAAGAAGTTCTCCATCATAAGCGCGTCGACACCGCCTTCGGCCAGCGCCTTCGCGTCGCGCAGCGCGTCCTTGAGAACCGCGCCCAGGTCCCCTGCATGCCGAGGCGCGCCGGGGAGCGCGGCCAGATGCACCATGCCGATCACGGCCTTGCGGTTGTTCCAGGCGGGAAGCAGGTGCGGTGACATGGTCGTTACCTCGCTGGTTGGCGACGCCCCCCAGGCCCGGGCGCCGCGGCGGACGTGTCCGAAAAAGAAAGGGGCGGGCCGTGGTGGCCCGCCCCGAAGGTACCCGATGCTGCGATGCGGGCCTAGTGGCTCTTGAGGTACTCCTGCATGCCCTTCGAGCTGGCCTTCATCGTGTCCTCGCCCTCGTCCCAGTCCGCGGGGCAGACCTCACCATCGTGGGCCGCCACGTACTGGAAGGCCTTGAGGATGCGCAGCGCCTCGGTGGCCGAGCGCCCGACCGAGAGGTTGTTGATCGTGGCCTGCTGCACCAGACCGGTCGGGTCGATGAGGAAGAGACCGCGAAGGGCCACCCCCGCCGCCTCGTTCAGCGTCCCATAGGAAGCCGCCACCGTCTTGTTGATGTCGGCGAGCAGCGGGTAGTTGAGGCTCCCGCCGAGGCCGCCGTCTTCCGCCTTGGAATCGACCCACGCCTTGTGCGTGAACTGCGAGTCGACGGAGAAGCCGAGGAGCTGACAGCCGCGCTTCTCGAACTCAGCCGCGTGCTTGGAGAAGCTGAGCACCTCGGTGGGGCAGACGAATGTGAAGTCGAGCGGGTAGAACAGCAAGTACACCCACTTGCCCTTGCTCGTGTAGTCGGAGAGCTTGAAGGTCTTGAGCTCGCCCTTGAAATAGCCCATCACCTCGAAATCCGGGGCCTTCTTCCCGACGATGCTGCTGATGGACGGGGTCTGTTCCTGCATGAAACTCCTCCTGGAGCCGCGCGGCTCGGCGCTAAAAGGACCGGAAATCCGCGGGCGGGCTGATGGTTTAGTTTGAGAGTCGAAAAGTGTACCGAATGCCGGACGCCAGGCCAACTACTTCCCCGGGACGGGAACCCGCCTAGCTCGGTGCTCCCGCGCCGCCACCGTGATCAGGGTGATCGCGGTCAGCGGGATCACCAGGAACGCCATGGTACGGCCGTAAACGTGAAGCGCGTCATGATCTGCGGCGTGCAGGATCAGATACGTCACGTAGGAGACGTAGAAACCCAGGAAAAGGATACCCTCCCAGCGGTTGATTCTCGATCCGGTGAAGAAGATCGGCAGACACGCCACCGCCACCGCGATCATGACTGGGATATCGAAGTGAAGCGCGGAAGTCGAAACGGTCACACCTCCCGGAGAGATGGCCGCGGAAAGCCCCAGCACGCCCAGCACGTTGAAGATGTTGCTCCCCACCACGTTGCCCACCGCGATATCCCGCTGTCCGCGGATGCCGGCCAACACCGAGGTGGCGAGTTCCGGGAGCGAGGTGCCGGCGGCCACGATCGTGAGACCGATCACAAGCTTGCTTGCGCCGAGTGACTCGGCGAGGCTCACCGCCCCGTTCACGAGCCAGCGCGAACCCAGAACGAGAAGGGCCAGGCCGCCGAGCACGAGCACCGCGTTGAGCGTCACCGCGCGAGGCAAGGTCCCCGGCTTGGGCGGAGCGAAATGGGGTCCCTCGTCCTGGAGGATTGGCGCTTCCTTGCGGCTCTTGCGCAGGAGGAAGACGGTGTAGGCGATGAGGACGGCCACGAAGAACAGTCCTTCGATGCGTGTGACGGCGCCACCGAGCCCGCAAAGGAACAGAGCGACGGATGCTGCGATCATGACCGGCACGTCCAGCCGCACGAGCTGCACCGATACGACGAGCGGGGTAATGATCGCCGCGATGCCGAGGATGAAGAGCACGTTGAAGATGTTGCTCCCCACCACGTTTCCGAGAGCGAGGTCCGCCTGGCCGGAGATCGCGGATTGAACGGACACAGCGAGCTCGGGCGCGCTGGTGCCGAACGCCACGACGGTGAGACCGATGGCAAGCGGCGAGATCCCGAGCAGTGCGGCGAGTCGCGAGGCCCCGCGCACCAGCAATTCCGCGCCCACGATGAGGAGCCCAAGCCCGGCGATGAAGAGGATGAGGGTCTGTGCGTTCATGGGGGGAAGCTTATCCTGTGCGGCACAACCCTGGCAGCCGGGGGCGCGGTCTTGAGGGGGACCAGGAGTCCGACCTCGCCGACATTCCAGCAACTCGTTATCTTGTAACCCATTACACGCCACGAAACCAGCGCGCGCCGACTGCGGTACAATTCCTCCGTAAGCGCCCAGCAACCCGGAGGATACCCCTCGAACGATTCCGCGGCTTCACGCCGCCCGGGTCCATAAGGCGCAAGGGGGTGCCGTCATGTTGCGCAACCGACCCCGTCTCACTATCGCCTTCGTGATTGCGACGCTGATGCTGGCCGCTACTCTGCCCGCGTCAGCCCAACTGCCGCCCGGGGAGCCTCCCGACAGCACCAGCGGCATCTTCGCGCGGGTTGTCACCGACAAGTTCGCCTACGCGCCGGATGAAGCGATAGAGATTGCGGTTCACGCGATCAACGCGACGCAGGAGTCGGTGACGCTCGATTTCAGGAGCGGATGCCACGCCGCCTACCGCATCGACGATGCTTACAACTCGATCAACCACGTCGGGTGCACCTTGCTAGTCACCTATGTGACGCTGGCTCCCGGCGAGGACAAGATCCTCGGCCGGTTCACGCACACCTCCAACGACTATCGTCTCACGCCCGGACCCCACGTCATCACCGGCGAAATCCTCGGTCACGCCCGCGCGCAGACGCGGATCACGGTGCAGGGAACGGTCTCGAACTCGTTCGCAATGAACGGATGGGCGGAGCCGCGGGTGGCCGATGTCGGCGAACCGATGGGCTTCCATATTACCGTCACCAACTCCGGCGACTCGACCGCGACGTTCGTCGTGGACGGATGCCCCGTTCACTACACGATCGACGGCATCTACACCCCGATGTGGGCCTGCGCGGAGTTCGCGCGGCAGATCACGCTCGCACCCGGCGAGAGCATCACCTTCGATCCCGAGAACGACCCGCAACTCCTGCACGATCCCGCGCAGTATCCGCTGAGTCCGGGCCCCCACGTCGCGACGCTTTTCATCCGCGAGGTGGGACGCTTGCAGGTGCCCTTCGAGGTGCGCGCGTTGGATCCCAACGTGGCCGCGCTCGCGGGCCGCGTGGTCGGCGAGTTCGACGGACAGATGCTGGACGGCGTTGCGATGCTGAGCTACGGCACCAACGACAGCATTCTCACGCCGTCGACCGCACCGGAGTACGGCGCGCCGATCGGGCCGGAAGGCTGGTTCCTCTTTGGAAACGTCACGCCCGGCCGGCACTACCTTCGCGTGGAGGTGGGCAGCGTCTGGGATGCGACGGGAGCGAACACCCGACGCGTCGTCTGGTATCCCGGCGTGACCGATCCCGCGCAGGCGCTGCCGATCGATCTCGCTCCCGGCGTCTACCGCGACGACATCGTGCTCAAACTCCCCGGCAACGAGCCTCCCCCGCCGCCCGAGACTTACCCCATCGACGGCTCGGTCTTCGCGCTGTCGGCCATTCCCGAGGGAATGCCGGTGGACGGAGCGTTGGTGGTCGCGATTCCGGTGATCTACACGCTGACGGACACCGGGTCGGTGCCGCCGGACAAGGGAGAGGATAGTTCAGGCGATGGGTCCTGGCCGCCGTTCCCTGGGGTTCCTTCTCGCATTCTTGCGTACACCGGGCCGGATGGCAGTTTCCACATGGACGCGCCTCCCGGCACCTATCGATTGATCGCCGGGCGGGGCGGGGCGCATCGTTACCAGTACTGGAACCATGCCGCACTGATCGCTGACGCCACGTTGATCCAGGTACCCGATCCCAGCATGGACGCAGCGGTCCTGCCTCAGCCGATTCGCTTCGACCTCGCACCCTCGGACCCGTCGGCACCGGCCGCTCATCGCGGGGACGGTGCTTGCGATGCATCCGACCAACGATGGGCCGCCGCAACCGCTGGCCGATGCCGAGGTGGTGGCCACGCCGATCCTGCCCGACATGACCGCCAACGCGATCGGCTATCGCGCCGTGACCGACGCGAGCGGCAAGTACGCGTTGCGGCTGCCGCCCGACACGCCCTACGTAGTGAGCGTCTATAAGGAAGGCTACGGTCTCCAGTACTTCAGCGGCGCCTTCCGCGCGGACGGTACGCAATGGGTGGACGTGGCGCCGGGGGAGACGACGAGCGGGATCGACTTCATTCTCTACCCGTTCGTCGGCCCCGGTCCGAATGGCGCCATCGAGGGATGGGTGTACCGAGGCGACGTGCGCTGTGCCGACGGCGATCCCAACGGAGAACGCTGCCTCGTGCCCGCCGCGGGGGCGGTCGTGCGGATTTCCGCAGCCTATCCGACGTTTGCACCATACGAGCTGCGCACGATCGTCGGGCCCGACGGCCACTTCTATGTCGATGGGATCACCGCGAGCGAGGACGGAAGCCTCGCGTACTACGTTTCCGCGGAGTTGGAGAATTCCGCGCCCGCGTACTACCCGGGCGGCGTTCCCTATGATCAGGCCGTGCCGCTCTCGGTCTTTCCGGGCATGCCGGTCGACGCCGGTCGTATCTTCGTGGGCAAAGTCGTCACGCCTCCCGACGACGGCTTCGTCTCCGGCAGCATCTTCGATCCGTCGGGAGCGCCCGTCCCCGGTGCGCTGGTGCGCGTGTTCGTAGATCCCGAAAGCCCCTATGGTCCCGTGTTCTCGGTCCTGACCGGCCCTGAGGGGCAGTTCCACGTCGGCGGGCTTCCCGTCGGGGTGCAGGTGCTCTTGTCGGCGGAAGCCGAGGGTTTCGTGCCCGCGTACTACCCGAATGTCCACAAGTGGGAAGCTTCCCAGCGCGTGGGGACAGGCGGACCCTGGATCCGTCTGGCGCCGTTGGCGATGACGTTGCGTGCCGCGCTGAACGGCGGTCCGTTCATTCAGGCCGGCCGCGTGCGCGTGGCGGTCGGTGACTCGACCGGTTCCGGCGGGGGCGAGGACTCGATCAGCGTGGGCGACGGCAACGGTGGCGGCACCGACGGCGGCGCGGGCACCGAACCCGGCGCGGGTGCCGGCATGGCGAGCGCGAGCGTGCGAAGCCTCGTCATGGCCTTGCACCGCGAGAACCTGCGCGGCGCGTTCTTCTATCTGGTGAACGCGCTCTCGATGTCTCCGGTCGAGATCCCGGGTGCGGGCGGCTCGAGCAGCGACAACGGCACGCTGGTCCTCACCGGTCTTCCCGCGGGGACGTACTACGCGTTCGCCGACCGGCCCGGCTTCGCACCGGCCTACTTCAGCTTGGATGCAAGCGGGACGCCAACCCCGATCGAACTCAACGACCACACCGCGGCGGTACTGGCCGACATTCGCCTCAAGCCGCTAGGGGGCACGACCCCGCCGGTGGACGACGAGCGGGACGCGGGCATGGTGTCGTATCTCGGCAACGCGCCGAACCCGTTCCGCCCGCAGACCACGATCGGCTATCGCCTCGAGCAGGATTGCCCGGTGACGCTGCGCGTCTTCGACTACCAGGGCCGCCTGGTGCGCACCTTGGCTAGAGCGGAGCTGAGCACGGCCGGTTCGCACGAGAAAGTCTGGGACGGCCGCGATGAACGGGGCCGGAGGGTGAGCGCGGGCGTGTACTTCTACCGGATCACCGCGGAGAACCAGGAAACCGCGCGGCGGATGGTGCTCCTGCCCTGACCTGCGGTCGCAGAGAGCCAGTCTGGGGCCTCGGCGCGGCGCGCGCCTCGCGCCGAGGAATGGGAGGGGATGTGAGATGACCGTATTCGACTTGCTGGACCGCCATCGGGACGACATCGTCCGCGAAGCGCTTGAGTCGCTTGGACGCTGCCACCTCAAGCACTATGAAGCGGAGGGCGAGGCCGCCGCGCGGGAGAGGCTGCAGCGCCTCTTCGATCTTGCGCGCGAGACGATGGCGAGCCGCAACGCCGAACCGATGGTGCAGTACGCCGGGCGCATCGCGGAAGAGCGCTTCACCGCCGGATTCGATCTCCTCGAAGTGCAGACCGCGTTCAACGTTCTGGAAGAGGCGATCTGGACGCGGGTGCTCAAGGGGCTCGATCCGCGCGATTTCGCCGAGGCGCTCGGACTGGTGGGCACAGTGCTCGGCATGGGCAAGGACGCTCTCGCCCGCAAGTACGTGTCCCTGGCCACGCAGATCAAGGCTCCGTCGATCGACTACAAGGCTCTCTTCAAGGGGACGGTGTAGTTGCCGCGCGTTCGCGGGGGCGCGCCCGCGAGCGCGGTCATGCTCGCTTTGACATCGGCTTTGCTCTTCGGCGTCTCCACGCCCGCAAGCAAGATCCTGTTGCGTCACTTGGCGCCGCTCCAACTCGCGGGTCTTCTCTACCTCGGCGCAGCGGTCGGGGTTCTCCCCGTGGTCGCGATGGAAACGCGTCGAGCCTCCGGTCGGGCGCGCCGCGGCGGCGGCGGCCGTCTGACCCTCGCGATTCTCTTCGGTGGCGTGCTTGCCCCGGTCCTTCTTCTCTCGGGACTGCGCATCGCAGCGGCGAGTTCGGTGGCACTGGTCCTGAACCTCGAGATGGCTGCCACCGCGGCGCTGGGGGTCATTTTCTTCCGGGACCACCTTCACCGCCTGGGGTGGTTCGGGGTGACGGGGATCACGTTGGCCGCCGCACTCCTTTCCGGGCACGGCGGAAATCCGGGTCTACTCTCCGGAGCTCTCGTGGCCGGGGCGTGTCTGTGCTGGGGACTCGACAATCAGCTCACCGCGCTCATCGATGGCATCACCCCCGCCCGAAGTACGCTGTGGAAGGGAATCGTCGCGGGCCTGGTGAACCTCGGGCTCGGCGCGCTGTTGAGTCCACTCCATGCCCCGCCCGCTGCGATCGCCGGGGCCATCGGCCTCGGGGCGGTGTCGTACGGCATCAGCATCTTGCTCTACATCGGATCGGCGCAGGAGTTGGGCGCGACGAGGGCCCAGGCCCTGTTCGCGACCGCGCCTTTCATGGGCGCAGCCGTCTCGGTGCTGGCCCTCCACGAACCGATCGGGATCATCGAGATCGCCGCCGCGGTCGTTCTGGCGGCCTCCGTGACCGTGCTATTCCGCAGCGGCCACGGACACGAGCACGTTCACGGACAGCAGGAGCACGTGCATCGGCACCGGCACGACGATGCGCATCACCTCCACGAGCACGCGGAACCGCCCCGCGACGGGGCGCACACGCATTGGCACACGCACCAGCCGCTCGCGCACGCTCATCCGCACTGGCCGGACCTGCACCACCGGCACGATCACTGATCCACCTCGCGTGGGATGCAACGAGTGGTTAGGCCCGATGCTCACCCGGGTGAGCATTTTGCGGTCGGCTACTTCTCCTCGCGCACCAGAGGCACGAACGCAACCGGCAGCACCTTCTCGGTGCGTACCTTTCCCGTATCGTCCTTGGTGAGCCGCACCAACGACTGCGCGCCCCAGCGCGGACCGACCGGAATGATCATGCGCCCGCCCGGTGCGAGCTGCTCCACCAGAGCCGGCGGCACATGGTCCGGCGCGGCGGTGACGAGGATGCGGTCGAAGGGCGCGGCCTCAGGCCAACCCGCGTATCCGTCCCCCGTCCTGCAGTGCACCGTCGTATAGCCGAGTTCCAGCAGCACGGCCTTCGCTTGCGCCGCCAGCGGCGCCAGGATCTCGATCGTGTACACGTCGGGTGTCAGCTCGGCGAGGATCGCCGCCTGATACCCCGAGCCGGTGCCGATCTCGAGCACCTTCATCCCGGAGTCCACATCGGCGAGCTGCGTCATGAGACCGACAATGTAGGGCTGCGAAATCGTCTGCCCGTAGCCGATGGGTAGCGGCATGTCTTCGTACGCCCGGTCACGGACTCCTTCCGGCACGAACCGGTGCCGAGGCACCGCGGCCATCGCGGCCAGAACGCGGGGATCGTCAACGCCGGGACTCGGATAACGACTCAGGATATCCACGACCATGGCGTTCCTTTCCTCGCGGCGCTCCGCGGAGGGCGGGGCGGCAGCGGCGAGAAGCACGAGCCCGCCGAACACTGCGGCCATCCATCCCCATCGCGTCGTCACGCGCATGGCTCTACTCCTTCTTGGGCTTCGGCGACGCCATCTCGCTCATCAGCTCGAGCTGAACCTGTTGAATCTCGACCAGCCGTTCCCATTGATGGGACAGCAAGTGATCCAGTTTCTCGTGAAGCTGGCGGATCTCCAGTTCGGCCTTCATGTTCACCTGGTAGTCGTGCTTCGCGCGCAGGCGGTCGCGCCACTCCTGGCGGTTCTGGCTCATCATGATGACGGGGGCCTGGATGGCGGCGAGGCAGGAGAGCACAAGGTTGAGAAGAATGAAAGGATAGGGATCGAAGGGTTTGCGGATAAGAAGAACGGCGTTGAGCGCTATCCAGACCACGATGACCGCCCCGAAGAGGATGATGAACCGCCAGCTTCCTCCGAAGCTTGCGAGACCGTCGGCGAGGCGGTCCCCGGGGCTCAGATCCCGGTCGAATTCGTCGTCGATGTTCCGGGAGAGAATCTCGTGCTGCTTGAGACTCTCGACGACTTCCTGCTCGAGCGTGGTCAGCTCACCCTTCTCGGTCTCCACCAGGCCCTCGATGTAGCGCTCGCGAAACCGGATGAGATCGTCCCGACACACGAAGCCGTCCGCGAGCCACCCCGACCGTTCGCGCTCGATCTCCGCTACGATGCCCGCGCGCAGGGTCTCTGCGGGGACAAGCTGCGGACGCGGGAAGGTGCGACCGCAGATGCTGCAAGTGAGGGGCAGAACCGGGTGACGCGACATGGCAACCTCCATCTGTCAGTGGGGACGCCCTCAACTTTAGCGCCGCCGCTGCCTCGGTTCCAGCGGGTGGGGGGCGAGGATCGGCTATACTCAACGTGCCTGTTTCGATCCCTTCACCGAGGATGTGGCCATGATCGCAACTTCGCTCCGACGCGTAGCGCTGCCGTTCCTCCTGCTGATCCCGCTGCTCGGCCTCTCTCCTGTGGAGATCCAGGAAGAAACGCCGTTCGATCCCGCGGAAGTTCCCGTGAAGGACTGGCACCTGCCGCTGGTCCAGAGTCGGGTCACCGACTCCAACCATGCCGGCCCTCTCGACCAGGGCGCCCCTGCCGCGGATTTCGACCTGGGCGCATGGGAATCCGGACGGCTGCGGAGCCTGTCCGTTTGGCCCCCCGTCGAAACCGATCCTCCCGCGGACGCGCTGCACTACGATCTCGCCCTCACCTTCGGACTCAGTGACACCACGATCCAGGGCAACGCGACGTTGACCGTACTCTGGGGAAGCACCGCTGGGAACACGCTGCGCCTCGACTTGGTGGGGCTCGCCGCGTCGGCCGTGCGCAACGGTGCCGGTGCGCCGCTCTCGTTCGTGCAGGACGGCACCGGCATCACCATCACCGTGTCGCCCACTCCGACACCGGGCGATACGGTGACCGTGGCAATCGACTACGGTGGGCACCCGACGAGCGCGTTCTACAACTATGCCGACGCCGCGTACACGTTCACCGAACCCGAGGGCTCGCGCTACTGGTTCCCCTGCCGCGACGTCCCCTGGGACAAGGCGACGCTCTCGCTCCACGGGCGCGTACCCGCGGGGAAGATCCTGGCCGGCAACGGGGTGCTCGACTCCACGACCGTGGCCGGGAGCGACCTGGTCTATCACTGGCGCGAGGACCATCCGCTCGCCACCTACCTGATGGCGGCGGCGATCTCCAACTACTCGACGGTGACGCCGGCGTTCTCGGTCACGCCGCTCGTCTGGTACACGTACCCGGCACACGTCCCACAGGCCACCGTCGCGTTCCAGCATGTCGACGAGATGATCGCCTTCTACGACTCCACCGTCGTCCCCTACCCCTTCGACAAGTACGCGATGTGCGAGGCGAACTTCGGCGGCGGGATGGAGCACCAGAGCGCGACCCTGATGGCCTCGTTCATCTTCACCAGCGGCCTCACCTACGAATGGGTGACCGCCCATGAACTCGCCCATCAGTGGTTCGGTGACCTGGTGACCTGCGGCGGCTGGGCGCATATCTGGCTCAACGAGGGGTTCGCCACCTTCTATGAGGCGGTCTGGCAGGAGAACTTCTACGGCCCCGCCACGTTCGCGAGTCGCATGCAGAACGCGCAGAACCAGGTGTTCAGCGCGGAGAATGCCGGCCAGGATCATCCCATCATCGATCCCCCGCCGCAGTACCTCTTCAGCCGCATCGAGTACTACAAGGGCGGCTGGGTGCTGAACATGTTGCGCCACCTCATGGGAAAGGCGCCGTTCGACGCGGGTATCACGGATTACCTGAACGCGCATGCCTTCGGCGCCGCGACCAGCGCGGACTTTCAGGCGGCCATGGAGCCGCACTACGGCGCGTCGCTCCAGTGGTTCTTCGATCAATGGCTCTATGGGAAGGGACACCCCAAGCTCTACTACACCCCGATGTTCGCGCAGATCGGGGAGCAATGGCTGGTGCAGATCGTTGCGCACCAGATGCAGACCAGCGGGACGATCTTCCGATACCCGCTCGAGGTGCGCATCACCACGACCGCCGGCGATACGCTGGTGACGGGCTGGATCGAGAGCCAGAGCCAGGTGCTCTCGTTCCCGGTTTCAGCCTCGCCGATCTCGGTGGTGCTCGATCCAGCGAACAAGATGCTGGACGAGAACATCCTCGACGCGACCACCGCCGTGGAGCCCATCCTGCCCGCGCGGCTCGCCGCGTGGCCCAACCCGTTCCGCGATCGCCTGAACCTTGCCGGTGCCGCGCCGTGGGTGCGGATCGACGTGTTCGACGTGCGTGGGCGGCGGGTGCGCTCGTTGTCGACCGGCGCAGCCGGTGATCTGGTATGGGATGGCCGCGACGCAAGCGGTATGCGGTTGGCTCCCGGCGCCTACTTCCTGCGTCCCGCGGGAGCCGCGCAGGCGATGCGCGTGGTGCTTCTGCCCGGCGGCAGGTAGAGGCGTGGACCGCCCCCCTTTCGGCTTCGAGCCGGTCGATCACACCGCCGACGCCGCGATTCGGGGCTGGGGCCGCGATCTCTCCGAATTGTTCGCCGCCATGGCCCGCGGGCTCTTCGACGTGATCGCCCGCGCGGACTCCGTCGAAACCGTGCGGGGGCGCGCCATCGCGCTGCGCGCCGAGACGATCGACGAACTCCTGCACGATTGGCTCGAAGCGCTCAACACGCTGCACCAGGTGCACGGCGAGCTCTACAGGGATTTCGACGTCCGCGTCGAGGACTCGGCGCACGCTTCCGACGCAGGCGAGCCGCACATGGCCGCCGCGGGCAGGTTTCTGCTCCGGGCACGGGCGGAAGGTGAGCCGATCGATCCCACCCGCCACGAACTGCGGATCGAGGTGAAGGCGGTGACCTGGCACGACCTCTCGGTGCGCCGCACCGAGAGAGGTTACGAGGCCTACGTGCTGCTCGACATCTGATTCGGGGGAGATCCATGGCGATCAAGATTCGCGCGGTCGGGGAATGCCTTTGGGAGGTGGAAGCCCGACCCGACGCCCGTGTCCCCGCCCGCCTTGTGGCGTCACCCGACTTACTCCCGCAGATCCGCGAGGACGAACAATCGCTTCGCCAGCTTCAGAACGTGGCCACGCTTCCAGGCATCGTGGGCTCTGCGTGGGCCATGCCCGACATGCACATGGGCTACGGCTTTCCGATCGGGGGCGTGGCCGCGACCGACCCGGAGACGGGCGTGATCAGCCCCGGCGGCGTGGGCTACGACATCAATTGTGGAGTGCGGCTCCTGGCGTTCTCGTTGCGCGAGGAGGATGTGCGGCCGCGCCTCGCCGAGATCGCCGACGTGCTCTTCAACGAGATTCCCTGCGGCCTGGGACGCGGCGGCGACGTCAAGGCGGGTCCGCGGGAGATGCGCGAGGTGCTGCTGCACGGCGGCCGTTGGGCGATCGAGCACGGCTACGGCACGGCACGCGATCTGGAACACGTCGAGGAGCAAAGCTGCATCGAGGGTGCCGACCCGGGCGAGGTGAGCGAGACGGCGATGGCCCGGGGGAAGGACCAACTCGGCACCTTGGGATCGGGAAATCATTTTCTGGAACTGGGCGTGGTGGATGAGATCCTCGAGCCCGAAGCCGCGCGGGCCTTCGGGCTCTCCCGGGGCCAATTGACGCTCCTGCTCCACAGCGGGAGCCGAGGCCTCGGCCACCAGGTCTGCACGGATTCTTTGAAGCGCATGAAGGGGGCGATGCACCGCTACGACATTCACGTCCCCGATCCGCAGCTCTGCTGCGTGCCGCTGGCATCGCCGGAGGGGAAGGCGTACTTCGGGGCCATGAACGCCGCGGTGAACTTCGCCTTCGCCAACCGGCAGATCCTGGCCGCGCGAGCGGTGCAGGCTCTGGCGCGCGCGCTGGGAGACAGGATCGAGTCGCTCGGAGTGCGTACCGTGTACGAGGTGGCGCACAACATCGCCAAGTTGGAGACCCACGAGATCGATGGCGCGAAGCGGCGGGTCTGCGTGCACCGCAAGGGAGCCACGCGCGCATTCCCGCCGGGGCATCGGGATGTCCCCGCCGACTATCGCGACGTCGGCCAGCCCGTGCTCATTCCCGGCGACATGGAGCGCTACAGCTTCGTGCTCGCGGGACGTCCGGGCGCGATGCAGCACACCTTCGGATCGAGCTGCCACGGCGCGGGACGGCGACTCTCCCGCACCAAGGCCCGGGAGCAGGCTCGAAGTCGCTCGATCCAACGCGAGATGGAGCGCGCGGGGATCCTGGTGCGCGCGGCAAGCGTGCGTACCCAGCAGGAGGAGACGGCCGCGGCCTACAAGGATGTGGCCGAAGTGGTCGACGCGGTCGCCATGGCCGGTTTGAGCGTCGTCGTGGCGCGGTTGCGGCCGATCGCGGTGGTGAAGGGATAGGGGCGGCGCCGGCAACGGCGGCGCCACCCCCGATTCCCCTGCCTCCCTAGACCTGGAACAAATACTGCAGCTTGATGAAGAACTGCCGCTGACTCTGGCGCCAGATCGAGCGCGTCTGACGGGGCAAATTGAATCCGTCGGTGGGCACGCCGAAATCGCTGAGATCATGGGTGGACCCGAAGTAGAGCATCGAAAAGGAATTCACGCGGTAGGTCAGGAGCGGATCGAACTCCCAGGTCCGGCCGCTCACGTGATAGTACTCGGGAGCGCCCACCGCCACGTTCACGTCGTAGTCGTCGTACTGCCCGACCAGCCGTAGCGAGAACTGCGGGTTCACCTGGAACCGGAAGCGGGTGCGCCAGATCACTTCCTTGAAGAGTTCCCGGTCCGTGTCGAAGTGCGCGCTCCGGGAGTAGTTGTAGCTCGGCTCGATGACGAACCGGTCGATCGGCTTGATCTCCAGGTCCGCGGCGACGTTCATCTCCTTGCCCACGGCATCGGCGTACACCGCCGGGCTGCGGCCCCAGACGGTCGACAGGTTGACCGCGAGCTTGTCGTGCGGCCGGCTGTAGGCCTCGGCGTGGACCGACCAGAGATCCCGATATTCCGCCCCGAACCAGCGTTCGGACCCCCGGGTATAGCCGACGCCGAGCTGCGTCTGCGCCCACCGCAGGTTCGCGCTGAGGTTGGCATAGCCGTGCGCCCACTTGCGGATGAATCCGTTCTCGCCTTCGTTAAAGCTCCAGCGCCGGTCGATGCCTACCTGAGGCGAGATGCGTTCGAAGAGCCCGGTGGCGGGACGGAAGTGATAGGTGGTGAAGAAGAAGCCGTTGCGCTGGTCGTTCCAGGGGTCGTAGCCGATCTGGGTGCGGTAGGTGGGAGTGAGCTGGTTGTAGTCCAGCGTGAAGTTCCAGTGGCGCGAGCGGCGCCGGAACTCGGTGATGAATGCGGTGCCCCAGTACGTTTCCCCGTCCAGATCCGCCGTGTATTTCCCGCTGTCGAAGGTGGCGGTGGAGTCCACGGAGAAACCCTCGGGCTCCCGCGTGTGGCTGACGATCCCCTGGCCCACGACGCTGTAGCTGGAGCTCAAGCGAAGCTCTCCGTCCGCGGAGAGGATCGTCCCCGCGCCGCCACGGTCGTAGGAGCGCTGCGAGGCGAGGAAGCCGATCGTGGAGCCGTTGCCGACGTTGCCGAGACCGCGCACGACGTTCACGGTGCTCCCGCCGATCACCGGCGTCCACCCCCGCTCCTCGACCGGGATCGAGTACGGCGATTGCTCGTCATGCGCCGCCGTGTAGGCCAGGCTGAACTTGCCCCAGCGCGCGGTGGCCTTCGCCGCCATGTTCGGATCGTTCACCATCCGGGTGTAGAACGAGTTGAAGGGGGTGATGAAGAGGTCGCTCCCCTCCTGGAAGAACGGGCGCTTCTCGGGATACATGAGCGAGATCGTGGTGTTCACGTCAACCTGGGCGGCATCGGCCTCGATCTGGCTGAAGTCGGGGTTGTAGGTGCCTTCGAGGGTGACGTCGGAGTTGACCGAGTACTTGGCGCCGATCGACGCCTGCCCGAGCACGTCGCCGTTCGCGAACGTGGTGTCCGGGTTGATCCGCGAAGCGGACATCGAGCGCAGTCCGGCCATCTCTCCGGCCTGGGTGGAGACGAACGAGGGGAGAATCTCGAGCCCCTTGCCCGAGCGCACGCCCGAGATCCCGTTCACGGTGCCCCACTGGCACGGCCAGCACTGTTCGTCGTGGGTGTTGGCCGACCAGGAGAAGACCCGGTAGGACTCGCGCGGATGGTTGCGCTGGAAGTCGACGCGCCAGGTCTGCACGTCCCGGTTCGGAAAGCGCAAACTCGCGAAGGGCACGGCAATCTCCACGGTGTAGCCGGTGTCGTTGACATGGGCCGCCGAGTTCCACACGAGATCGAACCCCGCGTCCTCCCCGTGCGTCTTGGTCCAGAGCATGTCCTTCTGGACCCCGTAGGGGTTGACGCAGAGCTCGTAGGCCCACGCAGCTTCGCCGTAGGTGTCGAGACAGAGGATCACCTCGTCGTCGCTGCCGTACTGGTCGCGCTGGCTCATGGTGGCCCGGATCCGCTCGGGATCGTCGCGGCAGATGAAGCCGACGTAGAAGTTCTCGTCGTCGTAGGTCACGAGGGCTTCGGTCTGCACCACCGGCTCGAGGTTATCGCCGGGAAAGCGCTCGACGAAGTTCGCGGCGCGGGCGGCGCCGCCCCAGGCCGCCTCATCCAGCTTGCCGTCGACGCGAATCTCGCCGGCCGACCGCACCGACTCGAGCTTTGGATTGATGACAGGATCGAATGCGGCTTCGGAGGGAGCCGCCAGGCAAGAAAGTACCGAGGCGAGCGAAACCAGGACCGCGAGGCGGGCGAACTTGGAACGCATAGATCCCCCGATCTTGGGGGACTGAGGGTGGAGGTACAAGACGACCGAGCAATCCGCGTGCCGGGGGATTCGCTGCGCTGTAATCGATTACATATTAGTGGGTTACGCCTGCGGCGAGTTCGGGTTCGTGTCCGGTTGCGACGGAGATCCGTCATCTATCGTGACAGGTCCGCCTGTTGATGGCAGATATCCGATTGCTGCAACAAGACTTGAGTCGTCACACCCTTGTGCGGCGAGCGTCATATCTTGTGACGCCCGTCAGCCGATCGCAGGGAAGAAGACGCCCCCGAGGCTGGCGGGCCCCGGGGGCGTCAAAGCACGCGTCGAACTGAACCGGAGCTAGAGCTCCGGCACGTCCACCACGGTGAGACCCACCATGGTGAACTTCACCTTCCCCTCCCAGTAGAAGTCCACCGGGGCGGGGGTCGCCGAGCTGTTCCACGTGAATACGAAGCGGAGGTTCGGAAGAGCCGTCTCGTTGGCCTTGGCCAGCAAGTACTCGTCGAACCCGGCATTGAGGAGGCTCACACCGGCCGCGGTGAGGGGCGCCACGACGAAGTCGCCGCTCACATCGGCGATGTCGATGCTGGTGTATGCGATGAGCGCGACCGCCGGGGCCGCCGAGCCTTCCCGCTGCACGGTGAGGTTTCCGCTCATCACCGTGCTTGCACTTCCCAAGTTCCGGGTCACGCGCCAGTAGCCGTTCTCGATGTGGGCGCTGACCAGCTTGTCGAAGTCGGAGTCGTTCTCCAGATCCTCCATGAGAGCCGTGAAGTCGATGGTCTCCTGCCTCGAGTCGGACGTGCCCGTGGCGTGGAACTCGAGGTCCCCTTCGCCGCGCACCGGCACCTCGACCTCTTTCGTCGAGATGAAGCAGCTCTCGGCGGTGAAGGTCACCATCGCCGCAGCGAGCGCAAGAAAGATCAATAGTTTGGTTTTCATGGCTGCCTCCTAAAACCCGAAGCCCACGCCTGCGGAGAACCCGGTCCGCTTGGCCAGTTCTCCGGATGCGTTGAGGTGAAGAACGCCGAGTTGGAGCCCGAGACCGAGCGTGAGATGCATGGTGCTGTCGGAATCCATGTCGAGTTCCACTTCCCGGTCCTCGGCGCCGCTGGTCGCGGTGTACTGGACGGTCATGGACGACATGTCGTAGGCGAGTCCGGCGTATGGGACGAGCATCCCGAAGCTCTTGCTGGCTTGCAGGCCCAGGGAGTACGCCTTCGAATCGATGAAGTCATCACCGACGGAGAACGTCTGATAGTAGCCCGCAACAGCGAGGTCGAGGGGCGGCGTCATCATGTACTGGGAGAGGCTGTGCCGAAGGCCGAGACCGAGCAGAGACAGCTTGCCGAAATCGCTGTCCCCAAGATCCACCGCGACCCATCGCACCATGGCCTCGGTGCCGGCCACGCCACCGATCGTGAGCTGCGGCACACCGAGCGTGAAGGACTTCAGGTCGAATCCGCCGGGGAAGACGTACGCGGTGCCGCCGGCACCGGTAACGACGACCGACTCGCCCGGCCCGACCGCCGTCGGAGCATCCACCTCTTGTGGCGGAGTGAAGTCCCCGCCGGTGGTCGCCTTGAAGAAGTCGTCCTCATCCTTGAACATCACCGACATCGCCCGCACTTCAAGCCGGGCGCGAAAGCCCGTCCTGGGGATGGCGGCGGTGGTAAAGAAATTGCTGTTGAGGGCCTGACCAAAGGCTTCCTGCAGCGGCTTCAGATAACCCTTGGCGGTGTCGTCGGTGTAAGCGCCCAGGTTGTCCTCCAATTGCGCGTTGGCGGGGGTGCCATAGAGCACGGCCACCGCCACGGCAAGGAGCCCAACCCACTTCCAGCCTCGCATCAGTGCCTCCTTCCTGTGTGCTCGAACGTGGACAGGTCAGAGGGTAGCCATAGACAGACTATTTCTCAAGCGGCATTACGCAATGGGCGACGACGGCGGAATCGCACTGCCCGCAGGGCCATCCGCCCCATCCAGGCGAAGATGTCTTCGGAGAGACAGGCCGTCGTCGGCAGGAGCACCGAGGTGAGGAAGGCCGACACGGCGAGCCCGCCCATGATGACCAGCGCCATCGAGTAGTAGTACACGCCGGCCAGAGCGGGGCGCTGCACCACGATGGGGGTGAGTCCCATGAGGGTGGTGATCGCGGTCATGAGGATGGGGCGCAGGCGCTCGCGACCGCCCCGCACCATCGCCTCCTCGCGGGGCATGCCGGCCCGGCGGTAGCCGTTGATGTGCTCGATCATCACGATGCCGTTGTTGACCACGATGCCGATCAGAAGCAGGAGTCCGATCGCCGCGGGCTGGTCGAAGTCGGTCTTGGTGAAGAAGAGCGTCCAGATGGCGCCGGCCAGCGCGAACGGCAGCGCCACCATGAGCGCCAGCGCCTGGCGCGCCGACTCGAAGAGCCCCGCCATCACGGCGTACACGAGGAGCAACGCGAGAAGGAGGTTCACGAGAAACTCGCGCGATTGCTCCTGACGCCGCTGCTCCACGTTGAAGAAGGTCCACGTGTAGCCGTAGGGAAAGTCCATGCCCTCCAGGGCCGCCGTCACCATCGGGACGTAGTCCTGGCGGTTTCCTTCTTCGTAGCGCGCACCCACCCAGATGCTGGTCACGCGATTCTGGCGCTGGATGCGATCCGGACCCGGCACCACCCGGAAGTTGGCCAGCGACGCCAGCGGAACCTTCTCTCCGTCGGTGGTCCACAGGGGGAGGTTCCTGAGCTGGGAAAGGCTCTCGTCCGCCGTCTCGTCGAGGGTGAGACGCATCTCGCGCTCGCCGTCCGGCGTGCGATAGCGCGGCAGCCGCTGGCCGCGGTAGGTGAGCCCGACGACCTGCGCGGGCTGGTTCAGAGGCACTCCATAGCGCGTGGCCAGCTCGCGGTCGAGGTCGACGTAGAGCTCCTGGCGCCCCGCTTCCGCGCTCGTGAACGCCTCGGTGAGGCCGGGGATCTCCGACAGCCGCTGCTTCGCCTCCTCGCCGAGGCGCGCGAGAACCTCGGAGTCCTCGCCCACCACCTGGAACGCGATGCGCTTGCCGCGGTCCTGCCGCCACATGTTGCCCGAGTCCTGAACCTCGAGCTTGAGCCCGGGGATCTCGGGAAGCAGCGTGCGCAGCGTCGCACGCGTGCGGTTCATGACCTTCTCGTTGGCCTTGCCCTCCTCCATGTAGATGCGCGTCATGGCCCATTCGTTGCTCCAGAAACTGTAGATGGACTTCGCCGAGAGATCCTCGCGGTGCGGATCCAGAATCGCTTCGACCTTCTCCACGATCACCTTCTTGCGGTCGAGGTTCAGCTCCTCGCTGAATTCGTAGAGGACCTGCACGAACGCCTCCGCTTCCGTCGCGTCGAAGTTCTTGTCGATCTTCATGAAGGGGTAGACGGCGGAAGCCGTGACCGCCAACCCGACGATCGGGGTCAACCAGCGATGGCGCAGGCTGAAGCGCAGGGTCTTCACGTAGCGGTCTTCCAGCCCTGCGCATGAGCTTGCCCTTGGGTTTGGGCGGGGTATGGATGAGCCGCGAGGTGGCGAGCGGGATGAGGGTCTGGCTGATGAAGAGCGACGCCAGGAGCGTCATGCACACGGTCAGGCCGAGCTCGCGTGAGATAGATGTTCATCTCGCTCGGCTTGTTGAAGATGACGCGGGAGGAACACGATGACCGAGGTCAGCGTGGCGGCGGTCACAGCCAGCGCCACCTCGCGCGCGCCGACCCGGGTGGCCTCGGTGCGGTCCAGCCCTTCTTCCCGGTGGCGGAAGATGTTCTCCATCACCACCACCGCGTTGTCCACCAGCATCCCGACGCCGACGATGAGGCCGAGCAGCGAGAGCGTGTTGAGCGTCTTGCCCTGAGCCCAGATCGCCAGCCGCAGGTCACGATCAGGGAGAACGGGATGCACAGGGACGCACACCAGCGTCATGGAGAGACGCCGCAGGAAGAAGAAGAGCACCGCGCTGCGAAGAGGGCGCCGAAGACGCCGGTCATCGCCAGGTCGCGGAGCGTCTTCTGGATCTCCTTGCCCTGACGAACCAGACCAGGAAGTTCACCCCCTCCAGCTCCGGGTCCTTGCCCATCTCCGCGACGCGCTTGCGCACCTGGCGGCAGACTTCCACCGTGTTGGCGCTCGCGTCCTTGCTGACCGATGATGCCGACCGCGAACTCGCCGTCCAGGTGACGGCCGTACTCGAGCGGCGGCTCCTCGTAGACGACGTCGGCCACGTCGCGCAGGCGGAGACCGTCGCCGCGAAGCACCAGGTTCTGGATCTCTTCCAGCGAGCCGAACGTTCCCACGGTGCGCAGGGTGTACGACATCGAGGGCTCGCGCAGTTTCCCCAGGCTCTGATCGAAATTCGTGCCGCGCAGCATCCGCGTGACCTCGCGGATGTCCATCGCATGCGACTCCAGATCCTGCACGCGCAGGTTGACGCGCACCTCGCGGGGGTTCACCCCGTCCATGCGCACCAGCGCCACGCCGGGAACGCGCTCCAGCGGCTTCACGACTTTGCGATCGAGCAGATCGTAGCTTTCGCTGAGATCGCGGTTGGAGGAGAGACGTCCCTCCAGGATCGTCTCGTCGGCCTCACGCGAGTCCCAGCTCGAGCCCACGGTGACGTCGCCGATGTCCTCGGGGAGATCGCGCTTCAGGCGATCCACCTTCTCCTGCACTTCGACCCGGGCCAGGTTCATGTTGCGGGACCAGTCGAACTCGAGCCGCACCATCCCGTCTTCGCGGTCGCAGTTGGACCACATGTTCTGGAGGCCCTTGACCGAACCGAGGCCCTCCTCCAGCGGACGGACGATGGTGCGCTCGACCTGCTCGGGGGTCGCGTTGGGATAGGGCACGTGCACGAACAGGTACGGCCGATTCACCTCGGGGAGGAACCCCAGCGGCAACCGGAACATCGCGACGATCCCCAGCACCACGAGGCTCACGAGGAGCATGAGGGTGGTGATGGGCCGCCGAATCGCGATCTCGGGGAGGGTCATGACGCCGGGCCCTCCGCGGCGGCGCCGCGCGCGGGAAGGGCCAGCGGCTCCGGCTCTTCGACCGCGACGTGCGAGGGTACCGCCATGTACACGGCCGGGATGACCACCAGCGTGAGGAGCGTGCTCGAGCGAGCCCGAACGCCACCGTGATGGCCAGCGGCGAGCGCAGCTCCGAGCCCTCGCCCAAGGAGAGCGCCATCGGCACGAGCCCCAGCACGGTGGTGAGCGTCGTCATGAGGATCGGACGAAGCCGGATGTGCCCCGCGAGCACCAGAGCCTCTTCCTTGGCGACGCCCTGCGCGGCGAAGCTGGTTCACCTTGTCGACGAGAACGATCGCGTTGTTGACGACGATCCCCACCAGCATCACCGCGCCGATGAGCACGATCACGCTGATCTCGGTGCCGGTGACGAGAAGCCCGAGGACCACGCCCACCAGCGCGAGCGGGATGGTGAACATGACGACGAAGGGATGGACGAACGACTCGAAGGTCGCGGCCATGACGAGATAGACGAGGAAGATCGCGAGCGCGATGGCGAAACGCAGGCTGGCGATAGGAGACCCGCATCTCCTCGTCCTGGCCGCCGAGCTCCGCGGAGATGCCCGCCGGGGGGCGGATCGTTCCGCAGGGTCTCGCGAATGTCGCCCATCACCGCGCCCAGGCTTCGGTCTTCGACGTTCGCGCTGACGATCGCGGCGCGCTGCTGCTGCAAGCGATGGATCTCGGCGGGGCCTCGCCCCACACGTACGTCGGCGACGGTGGTGAGCCGGATCGGCTCGCCGTTCGGCCCGGGAAGCACGAGATTGCGCACGTCCTGGGCGGTGGCGCGGTCGGAATCCTGGTTGCGCACGCGGATGTCGATCTGACGATCTTCTTCCTTGAACCGCGTGGGCACCGTCCCCTGCACGCGGTCGCGCAGCGTCTCGGAGAGCGTGCGCATGTCGAGGCCGAGCGTGGCCAGTCGCGCACGGTCGAAGACGATCTGCAGCTCGGGGCTTGCCGGCCTCGAGCGAGGACCGCACGTCGACCAGCCCGGGCACGCGTTCGAGATCCTGTGCCAGCTCGAGCGAATAGTCGCGCAGCTCTTCAAGGCTCTCCCCGTAGAGCACGACCTCGACCGGGGTCTTGAGGCTGAAGTAGGTGGGCTTCCCGATCTTCACCTCGAGGTCGGGAACGCCTTCGAAGCGCCCCCGGAGGCGGTCCGTGGCGGCCAGCTCGCCCGGCGGCGTCGGAGCGGTTCTTCATGACCACGTTGACCTGCCCCAGGTTCTCGGCCTTGGTGTTGAGCGACATGCCCTCCGGCGACGAGGCGGCTCCCGACGGTGCTGAAGACGGTTTCCACGCCGGGCTCCGCTGCGGCAGCCGTCTCCATGGTCTTCATGACCTGGTCGGTGGCGGTGAGCGGCGTGCCCTCGGGCATGTTCACCTCGAAGAAGAACTCGCCCTCGCTGATCTGGGGGATGAGCTGGGTGCCGAGCAGACGGACCCCGGCGAGAGATGCGGCGAAGATGCCGAAAGCGATCGCGATCGTGGCCCATTTGCGCCGCAGCGCGGCACGCACGATTCGGTCGTAGGCTCGCGAGAACGCGCCGAGGGTCTGCGGCGATTGCTCGAAATCGGGCATGGAGAGCTTGTCGGCGCTCTTCTGACGGCCGAGCGCGGCCAGCATCGGGATCATGGTGATCGCCACGACCAGGGACGCGAGCAGGCTCAAGGTCACCGTGAGCGCCTGGTCCTTGAAGAGCTGGCCGGCGATCCCTTCGACGAACACGATGGGCAGGAAGACGGCGACGGTGGTGAGCGTGGACGCGATCACCGCGCCGGCCACCTCGTGGGTGCCCTCGACGGTGGCCTTCACGATGCGGGAGCCCTTCCTGGCGTTTTCGGAAGATGGACTCCAGCACGACGATCGAGTTGTCGACGAGCATGCCGACCCCGAGCGTGAGCCCGCCCAGGGACATGACGTTGAGCGAGATGTCCATCCGGTACATGAACAGAAATGCGGCGACCAGCGACAGCGGGATCGAGATCGCGATGATCAACGTGCTGCGCAGGTCGCGCAGGAAAGCGAAGAGAACGAGGATGGCGAGCAGTCCGCCCAGGAGCGCGGAGTTGCGCACCTCGCTCACCGCCTGGTCGATGAAGCGGGACTGGTCGAAGAGAACGGAGACGCGGTGGTCGGGCGGGCAGCTTCTCTCCGAGTTCGGCGATGCGCGCGTGCACCGAGCGCGCGGTGCTGACGGTGTTGGCGTCGCCCTCCTTGAAGATGGCGATCTCGACGCTCTCCACGCCGTTGACGCGGGTGATCTCCTCGCGCTCCTTGGCGCCCCGCAGTACGTCGGCCACATCCTTGAGCCGCACGCTGCCGCGTCTCGTCCTGGCGGAGGATGAGTTCGCCGATCTCCTCCACCGTGTCGTACTCGTTCACGGTGCGGATGAGGTACTGGCTCTGCTGATCCTCGCAGCGAGCCGCCCGGAAGGTTGATGTTGGAGACCCCCACCACCTCACCGACGCGGCTCGAGCGGCACGCCCATCGCGGCCAGTCGCTCCTGGTCGACGTCGATCTGGATCTCTTCCTCGAGGCCGCCCTTGATCTGCGCCGCGGCCACTCCCTTGATCGTCTCGAACTCCTGTTTGAGCTGCTTGTCCGCGATCTGGCGGAGCACGGTCAAGTCGGAGGGACCGGACAGGGCGAGGCGCATGACCGGATCGAGCGAGGGATCGAAGCGCAGCACGATGGGATCTTCGGCCTCGGCGGGCAGCACCAGACGATCCAACTTGTCCCGCACGTCCATGGAGAGGACATCCATGTCCGAGCCCCACTCGAACTCGAGGGTGACCTCGGAGACGCCGGAGCGGGAGACGGAGTGCACGGTCTTGAGACCCTTGAGAACTCCCACCGCCTCTTCCACGGGCCGCGTGACCAGGTTCTCCACCTCGGCGGGGGCGGTGTCGGGAAAGTCGGTCTGCACGGTGAGCGAGGGATAGCTGATGTCGGGAAGCAGATCGAGGGCCAGGCGCTGGTAGCCCACGATGCCGAAGGCCACCACCGCCAGCGCGGTCATGAGCACCGTCACGCGGCGGCGGACGGCGAGCGCGATGAAAGAGCGCATCAGGCCCCCGCGCTCTCCGGCTTGGCGGTCTCGAAGATCACGCGGTCGAGCAGCTTGATCGGCGCTCCATGCTTGAGCGAGCGCTGTCCCTGCACCACCACGCGATCGCCGTCGCGCACCCCGTTCAAGACCTCGGTGTGCTCCTCGTCCTGAAGGCCGAGTGCGACGACGCGGCGCTCGGCGGTGGAATCGGCGACGACGTACACGACTTGCTCGCCCTTGTCGCTGATCACGGCGATGGAGGGGACGAGGAGCGCTTCGGGGTGGCGCTCGGTCACGATGCGCACCTGGGCGAAATCGCCGGGGCGCACCGAGGCCGGGTACTCGGGCACCTCCACCGTGACCTTGATGGTGCCGGTGGCGGCGTCGATGACCGGGCTCACGAGCGTGATCCGTCCCTGGAGCTTCGCGCCGTTGGAGTCGACGCTGAGATCCACCGGCTGGTCGGGCTTCAGCTTGCCGAATTCCTTGGCCGGCACGTGCACCCGGGCCAGCAGCCGGTGCAGATCGGCGATCGAAAAGAGAGGCGTGTTGTTGTTGACGCTCTGGCCGAGGTCGACCAGCCGCTCCACGACGCGCCCGCCGATGGGCGCGGTGACGTGCGTGTAGGAGAGCTCGAGCTGCGCGAGATCGCGCGCGGCATCGGCCGACTTGAAGTCGTTCTGGCCGGATTCGAATTCTTCCGCCGAGACGAGGCTTCCCTCGAACATCTTCTGCAGCCGGTCGAACTTCATCTTCTGCTTGGCCGCCTCGGCCTCGGCCTGCGCCAGCCGCAACCGATACTGGTCGTCCTCGATGACGAGGAGTTCCTCCCCCTTGCGCACCACGTCGCCCTCTTCGGCGCGAACCGCGGTGATGATGCCGGAGACGCGGGCGAGAATCTGCGCGGCCTTGTCCGGCTCGAGGCTGGCGGTGGCGGCGTAGTAGCTCGCGATGGGACCGCGGTGGGCGGGTTCGACCGCGACCGGGATGGCGGGTGCCGGCGGCGGGCCGCCGCGCCCGGGGGCGCCGGGGGCGGCCTCGGCGCGCGCCCCGCCCGGACCGGGGGCCGGGTTCTTCTTGCCGCAGCCGGCAACGAGGGCCAGGACCAGGATCACGGTGAGCGACCGGGCAACGGGACGGAGTTCAGGCAGCATGAAACGAAATCCTCATCGTGCGAACGAGGGCCGCCGGGACGCCGGCCGCGGAAGTCGCGGCGAACGGGCGAACCGGGCGACAATGGCTGAGAGGGGTTCAAAGGAAGGATCTGAGGACCGATAGCCTATCACAATGCCCAAGGGGCGAGCGAAATCCAGGTCGGCCGAAGACCTCCGAAACGCTCATCACGGGGAGGTCGCCGGGGGATCAATCCCGAACGTATTCCTTGGGGAGGCGGCGCAGGCTGTCCGCCTCGGACGGGGTGTGACTCATCGCCCGCGTCACGATCACGTGGTCGAACGGGCGCTCCTCGGCGTACTCCCGCACGTCCACCGTCCACACCGGCACCACCGGGTCCACATGCAACGGCGGGGGCAGCTCCATCCCCTCCATCTCGAAGGCCATGTGGAGCTGGTTGCGGTCGTAGGCCCGCAGCTCGAGTTCGCCGGTGGCGGGGTTCCGCTCCTTGAACAGGATGTCGAGCGCGTCCGGCTCCCACTGCGGGTGCGTGACGAGCGTGATCGAGCGCAGCCACCCGCAGGCCGCGGCGAAGAGGAGGTAGTTCTCCGGCGTGATGCGTTTGGAGTTGAGCGCCTCGGCGCGCCGTGCCACCGGCAGGTGCATGAGCGTGCCCAGAACGTACACCCAACCGGTGTCGTGGCTGCCGAGGTTCGTGTGCGCGTCCACCTGAACGAGATCGAAGGGCGTTTCCAACTCCCCGCGCCGCACGAGGTCGCGCCAGACATGGAACGGGCCGTCGTGCTCGTCCACGACGCGGCCCGGAAGCGGATCCGAGGTGCCCAGCCGGCACTTGTCCTCGAGGAAGTGCCGCACGTCGGCCTCCGGCCAGACGCGGTAATGATCGTCGGAAAGCCGCTTGTCGCCGGGGCCGGCCCACGGCGGCAGCGGGGTCACGAAGAAGTCGAGGCTTACGGTCAGAACGGTGGGAGCCACGAACGGCCTCCTCTCCACGAGAGCGAGGTGGGCGCTCGGGGATCGCGGTCGCTTCAGCGATCCCCGAGCTTGCGTTCCACGCTCTCGATCTTGTCCTGCATCGATTGTTCGCGATCCGTGCGCGTGCCGAACCGGAGCGTACTCGAAATGCGCGGCGCGCCCATCGCATGCACCACCTCGTGGCAGCGCCGGATGGCGGCGAACACCTCGTCCCACTCACCCTCGACGTTGGTGCCGTAGGCGTGGAGGCGCGGGTTCAGACCCGCCTCCCGAAGGACCTTCTCGCAGGCGGCGACGTATTTCGAGACCGACACGCCCACCCCCACGGGGACGACGCACAGATCGGCGATGACTCTCATGATGCTCTCCTCCGCGCGCGGCGGCGGGCGTGCACGCGGGCCTTCACCCACGTGACGCGCCCCGCCGGCACGGCGGCGGTTACTTCCCCGCGCCCGCGCCGCCGGGCGGGCCTGCGGCGATGAGGGGTGCGGGAACCTGGTTCTCGATGGGCGGAATCGACCGCAGATAGGCGAAGATCGCCTTCAACTCATCATCGGTCAACTGCCCGTACCAACTCCACGGCATGGGGGGCAGGATCGGACGCCCGGTGCCCATGTGCTTACCGTTTCGAAGACGTCTCGGCGAACATCGTCCTCGTCCCACGCGCCGAGACCGGTGGTGGTGTCGGGCGTGAGGTTCGCGGAGAAGCTCACTCCCCACGGTCCCGCAAACGCGGTCATCGTGCCCGAGCCCGCCCACATCCACGGACCCTCGGGGAACTTCGGCGGCGGAGGCATGACGAGCGCCTGCGGATGCCCCGACAGCATCAACGACATGTCGGGCTCCGGGCCGCTCGGCCCCATCTTCCACGGTGTGTGACAGTCGTTGCAGCCCATGGTCGTAACGAGATGCTTGCCTTGCACGACCGGGCTCATGGCAGCGGGCTGCGCCGCGGGGGTCTGAGTCTGCTGCTGCGGCGCGCCGCCCTGGCAGGCGGCGAGAGAGGCGACAAGAGCGAAGGAAACGATTGCGAGCAGAGCGGCGGAAGACAACACGCGCCGCCCTACCCGGCGCAAAGCGCCGGATGATGGCGTCATCATGGATAGACTCCTGGGGCATGAGGTGTCACTAAACGACGATCACGCCCGCACGTGCGGACGCGACCACGGGATACATGCGGCCGGGGGTGCGACCGTGGCAGGATGATAGCGCAAGGGGGGTATGTCGAGTCCACCCCCTCTGGCTTGCGCCCGACGTCAGTCGCCTAAGAGGATCTTCGTGGTGCGGACCTCTCCGAGCGCCGAGAGTCGCACGAAGTAGATCCCTCGCGCGGGGCGCGTGCCGACGTCGCTGCGGCCGTCCCAGAGGATCTCGTGGGCGCCCGCCGGGCGTACCCCCTCGGACAGGAGGCGCACGCGGCGGCCGGCGAGGTCGTACACCGCGAGCTGGACCGCCCCCTCGCGCGGGAGCTCGAAGCTCAAGCGCGCGCCGGCGCGCGTGGGGTTCGGGGACGGAGCGCGCAGCGTCGGGCCCGGGATCGCGGCGAGACCGTCACCGGGGACCGCGGTCAAGACCGCGTCGAGAAGGATGGTGTCGCTCGCGCTGAACACGGTGGTGCCGTTACGAATCTCGACCTCGACCGTGCGGACGCCGTTGATGGCGCTCAAGGTCCAGCTCGTGTCGGTGACGTAGGGCATCCACTCGGACCAGGTCCCGGCGTCGTTGCGGATGCGCATGTCCACCGCGAACCCGATGCCGTAGATGTAGAGGCTCACGTCGCGGCTCGAACTCTCGTAGGCCTCGCGGTTGATGACGACCGGATAGACGAAGTTGCGGCGGCCGAAGTTCTGGGTCCAGTAGTGCCGGTAGGGACCGCCGTTGAACGTGTCGGAGGTGCAGTCGCCGTTGGCATCGCTGCGGATGTTGGCCAAGTCGCCGGATTGATAGACGTAGCCGATTCCGAGCTCCCGGTAGCTGGTCGAGAGGATGTTGGCGCGGTGGCCGCTGCTCCCCATCCAGGCGGCCATGACCGAGCTCGGCGTCGTCTGCCCTGCGGCGATGTTCTCCGCGGCGGAGTTGTACATGTAGCCGGCGGCGTTCATGCGATTCCAGGGCAGGGTCTTCGTATCCGGATCGCAGTGAGCGAAGAATTCCCGCGCGGACATGTTCTCGCTTTGCAAACCGGTCGAGTTGTCGAGAAGACCGCAGCGCCTGAGCGGCGCGAGCTGGCCGTTGTTCCAGCGCTCCTGGTTCACGATCTCCATGACCTGATCCTCGAAGGTGGCCTGGGCGCGAGCGGCAGGCGCGACGAGGGCGAGGGCCCCGAGGAAGAGCGCGAGCGTGCATGCGATCGGTGCGGGCTTCATGGTGATCTCCCTGGTGGCGCCGGCGGGAACGGGCGGCGTTGAAACGGGTCGGTCAGCCGTTTCGGACCCGCTCGGGAGAGAGATCGGCGGAAGGAGACCGGCGGATGAGCCGCGTACAGCGGCGCGGTGGGACGGGTGGGAAGTTTGCCGCAGGGGGCCGGGGCGCTGAATGCCGGGGTGCGGGCTCGCTTGAGCAGGTCACCTTCTGGTGCTAGTGTCTCGGTTCCAGTTGAGATCCTCGGCGCTCACCGTCGCATCATCTTCTAAACCCAGACGGAGAATCCGAGCCATGCTCCAAACGATTGTGACCTCGACACGCATCCCGTCCGCGGCGCGCGGACACTTTATAAGCCTCCTCTCGGTCCTGGCGCTCCTCACCGCGGCGGCGGCGATGCCTCCGTGTGCCTCGGCACAGCCCGCCGACCCCACCACGCTGGCCTCTTTCCGGCAAGACCCCATGAGTTTCTTCTTCGACCTACGCCAGACGGAGGCTATTGCGTGCGGGCAGGTCGTCCTGGCCGACGCCTCGGTGGCCGCCGGCGAGCGGCGCCGGGTCCTCTCCGCCCTCGCTGCGGTGCACCTGGCCTCGGGGCGCGCCCCGCAAGCAAGGGCGGCCATTCTGGAGATCCTGCGCGACGATCCCGGTGCGGAACTCGAACGACCCGAGGTCCTGCCCCCCCCGCTGGTGACGCTCTTCTATGGGCTCCGGGACAGCCTGCTCCTCGCCGGCGGCGCCGACGGGATCGGGACTTCACGGCTCGACATCCGGACCCTGGCGGTGGGAGACATCGAGAACAACTCGATCGTGACCGGCAAGTACAACCTGAACGCGTTCGCCAAGGGGCTCACGCAGATCATGATCACGGATCTGCAGGAGGCCACGCCGCTTACCCTGGTGGATCGCCAGCGCCTGAACGTTCTCCGCGAAGAGATCCAGATGAGCCAGAACGCGCAGATCACCGACCCGCGTTACCGGGTCCCGCTGGGCAAGCTGACCGGCGCGCAGTCCTTTCTCTTCGGTAGCCTCATGCAGGTGGATGAGAAGAAGGTGCGGCTCGACCTGCGCTGGGTGGACACCTCCACCGGGGAGATCCTCCTCGCCGAGGGCGTGGAGGGATCGTTGGGCTCCTCCGACGATCTATTCAAGCTCGAGCGCCGGGTACTGCTGGAGCACCTCGTTCCGCGGCTGCAGAAGCTCCTGGGCAGCGCGGGAGGTAAGGAGGACCTCGAGAAGTCGATGAAGCCCTATCTGGAGGACAAGCGGAAGGCACTCCTCAAGGACACGGCCTACATGGATCTCCTGCTCAAGACCGGCGAAGCCATCCTGGCCGAGGATCGCGGGGACCTGGCCGCGGCGCGAACCGCCTGGGCTGAGGTGAGCCGGATAAACCCTGGAGATGAGGCGGCCACCGGCCGTGCCCAGGGGCTCAGCGCCTACCTGGCCATGAATTCGGGAGGAGGCCGGTGATGTCGCCTACGCATCACCCGCGTCCGATCCTGTGGCGGGGCCCAAACGCGATCCGGATCTCCCTCCTCGCGGTCGGCCTCCTCGCCGCCGGCTGCGCGACCGCCCCCCAAGGCCCCGGCGACGACCTCCTCCGCCGCGGCGATTACACGGCCGCGGTGCCGGTGCTCCGCGAAGCGCTGGCGACCCGGCCCGACGACGCGATTCTCAACCGAAACCTGGGCATCGCCCTTCTCGAAACCGGACAGACCAAGGAGGCGGTGACGACCTTGGAGAAGGCCTGGCAGGCAAATCCCAAGGACTCCATGACCGCGTTCCATCTGGGGCGGGCCGCAGAGGCGACCGGGCAACTGGACCGATCGGCCAAGGCATACGGCGCGTATCTCGACCTAGACGGCAAATATGCGTCCGCGGTGCGCGCGCGGTTGAACGAGATCAGCCGGCGGCGCGCGCAAGCCGAGGTGAAGGCGGCGGTGGCCCGGGAGGCGAGCCTCTCGGCGAGTTCCATCCCCGAGAACACGCTGGCCGTCCCGGACTTCGTCAACGTGGCGGCGAGCGACACCCTGGCCCCATTGTCCCGGGGCCTGGCCGCGATCCTCGTCACCGATCTCTCCAAGGTGGGCGAGTTCCGCGTGCTCGAGCGCGACCGCCTGCAGGTGCTGCTGGACGAGTTGGACCTTGCGCAGCCGCCAGCAATGGCCGCTACCACCCCGTCGCGGTTGCATGCGATCGACACCGCGATGGGGCTCAAGGAGCGCCTCGCCGCGCTGATCGACCCCGACACCGGGAAGCCCTATTTCACCGGCGCCATGGACGATCAGGGCAGCCCCGCGCTCGTGGAGTCGGTGCGCGCGTTCCAGACCGATCACGGATTGACCGCGGACGGCCTCGTCGGGCCGCGCACCGAAGCTACGATGAAGTCGGCGATGGATGCGCTCGCGCCGGCCGAGGCTCCCATCGTCACCGCGGTGGCCCCCGACTCCGCGCCCCGGCTCGGGAAGATCCTCGGCGCCCGGCGTTTCGTGCAGGGGGCCTTCACCCCGTTGGGCGAACGTGACGTTCGCCTCGACGCGTCGCTCGTGGCGACGCGCGAAGGGACTCTTGCGCCGGCGGGAAACCCGGTGAGCGGACCGCTCAACCGTATCCTGCATCTGGAAAAGGACCTTCTCGCGCAGATCCTGGCCGCCCTCGGCGTGACCCCCACCGAGGAGGAGCGCCGCGCGATCTCGCGGATCGCCACCGACAACTTCGGCGCGTTCATGGCTTGGTCTCAGGGATTGGTGCTCGAAGATCAGGGCCGCAGTGAGGAGGCGCTGGCCGCGTTCAAGGAAGCCCTGAGCAGGGACCCGGGGTTCCAGGAAGCCCGCGAGTCGCGCGATGTCGCCGAGGTTACCCCCGACGACCAGACCCGCGTCGATCACGCCGAACTCGAGCAGACGATGCCATCCGCTCCTGCAGGCGATGCCGACCGGCTCCTGCGCACCGGCGCATGGACCGGCCTCGGGCCCGGGCCGGACCTCGATCGATGGGCGGACCGGGATCCCACCGTGACGCAGACCGAGAAGTTCGGCGAGGGAGACGGCCTGACCGGGACCATTCTCATCGGCGGGGACCTCCCGAGGAGGCAGCGATGATTCGGCGCTATAGCATCGTCGCGCTTCTCCTGCCCGCGCTCCTCGTCGCTATGATGCCCGCGTTGGCGGATGCATCGGGCACCTTGCGCATTCCCGGGAGCTACCGGAGTTGGACCGTGAAACGCGGGGGCGCGGAGACCGGCACGATCGACCAACTCCATCTTCCGGTTGTGGCCACGGTCGGCATCGGCCGCCAAGCCGACCTCGTCCTCTCCGGATCCGGTGCGTTCGCCTCGGTGGACCCCGCCGAGGGATCCTCGTCCTCGCTGGGCGGCGCCGCCGATCTCAACGCGCAGCTCTTCATCCGCCTGCTGCACGACCGGCTCCTCGTGCAGGCCGGCGCCGGCTTTCCGACCGGGTCGACCGAGCTCGACACGGAGGAGTTCGCCGTGGCGCGCACGCTGGCGCTGCCGGTCCTCGGCTTCCGCGCCAAGGACTACGGCGCAGGGTTAAACCTGAGCGGCGGACTCGCCGTCGCGTTCCCGCTGGCTCCGCGCGCGCGATTCGCTCTGGGCGGAGGGTTCGTGCGCCGCGGGAGCTACACGCTTTTCGCGGGGGGCGGTGACTACCGCCCCGCTCCCGAGGTCTCGGCATCCGCCGGCCTCGATCTCGGGGGAGGCTCGGCGGATCGTCCCGCCGCCCTCCTTCGCCTGGATGCGGTGTATCGCATCTATGGAAAGGACGAACTCGACGGCGCGACCTTGTTCGAGGAAGGCAACCAGCTCGAGCTCCAGGCCGCGGGCCGGAGCGGAGGCAACGGTGTGCGCGTGGAGGCGCTGGCCCTGACCGTCCTCAAGGCGGAGAACACCGTCCGGGCGAGCGGGGGGGAGAGCGTGGAGGAACTCAAGGCGAGTTCCGGCAACGCGGTCCAGGCGCGCATGCAGGCCAGCCTGCCCCTCGGAACGCGCGTGCGAGCCGGGGTGACCTCCGAGTGGAACCAGATCACCGGAAGCGATACGCCGACCTGGGACGGCCACACCTACGGGGTAGGCCCGATGCTGGAGTTCCAACTCGGCACCCGTGGACGGCTCCGTCTTGAAGCGATGCGGCTCGGCGGCAAGTTGGATGGAGGTGGGGAAGGGGAACCCGACGACAAGCTCACCGGCACCTCGGTGGGGCTCACCCTGTCGATGCGAACGCTGTGAAGCGCGCGATGCACATCGGAAGGCCTATCACCATGCGCTCCCGTCACTACTTCGGGATCTCGATCGCGATCCTGGCGATGCTGTGGCTCTCCCTCGGCTGCGGGGACCACAACGCGGCGAGGCCGGGGGCGGTCGCGTCGCTCCGATTGCAGGTGGTCTTCCTCGATGAGACCCCGGTCCAGCCTCTTGCACAGGCGGCCCCGATCGATCGGGTGCGGGCCTTCGCATGGGAGGTATTGCCCGACGAATCCGAGGTGCTCCAGGCGCAGGCCAACGATGACATCGCCCCTGAGGACTCCACCTTCAGCCTGGAACTCCAGGTCCCTCCGGCCGACCTCTACCGCGTGCGGGTGGAGGCGCTGGGGGGCGGGGTGGTTCTCTACGAGGGGGAAGCCGGGATCGAAGGGGTGGGCTCGGGGGAGACGGCCACCGTGACGCTCATGCTCGTCGACGCTCAGCCTCCACTCGCCCCCAGCGAGCTTGTTGCGCAGCCGATTTCGGCAACCTCGATCCTTCTCACCTGGCAGGACAACGCGGAGAACGAGACCAGCTACCGCCTCCTGCGGCGAGTTGCGGGAGAGGAGACGTTCACCGAGGTCACCCATCTCACCGGGAGTTTCTCGGGTGAGGTGAGCTACACCGATGCCGGCCTCGCCGACCGGACTACCTACGAGTACCGGGGGCGGGCCGAGGGCTCGGCCGGGGTTTCGGATTGGTCCAACATCGCTGTTGGCCACACCCCGATCCCGACTCCGGAGAACTTGACGGCGGTCACGCTCTCGTCTTCCGGGATCCGGATCACGTGGGCCTTTGCGAGTCGCGACCCGGCCGGGTTTCAGCTCGACCGGCGCCAGGGCGACAGACCCTGGATTCGTGCCGGGCTCCCCGATCCCTCGGACCGGAGCTTCGACGACGGCGATCTCCAACCGGGGACAAGCTACACCTATCGGCTGCGCGCTTTCGACGGGGCCGACACGTCCGCGTGGACCCCCGAGGCCACGCGCTCGACGCTGGAGCTTTCGCCTGTCTGCTCGCTCTCGGAAGGGAGCCACGACTTCGGCCCGCGCGCGGTGGGAAGCAGGTCGACCTGGAGTTTCACCTTGACCAACACCGGCGGCGGCATCCTGACCGGGGAGGTGTCCCTGGGGAATTGCGCGGGATACTCCGTGCTCTCCGGCGCCGGGAGCTTCTCCCTGACACAGGGGCAGTCGCGCTCCGTCACCGTGGAGTTCTCCCCCGACGACGTCGGCTCGCACGCCTGCGAAGTGGGGTTGGGCACGCAGTGCGACGCAGTTTCTCTCACTGGAACGGGGGAGGCGCTTTCCGCCTGCGTTGTCCAACCGCCCGGGTTCGACTTCGGAATCGTCGAAGCGGGGACGGAAAGTACCACCACCCTTCAGCTCACCAACACTGGCGGCGGCACGCTCACCGGCACAGTGAGCCTTTCCCAGTGCGCGGGCTTCACGCTCGTTTCGGGCGGCGGCGACTTCAGCCTGGGGGCGGATCAATCGCGTTCGATCACGGTCCGTTTCTTCCCGACTGCCGCCGGCCCCTACTCCTGCCAGCTCGAGCTGGGCACCGCCTGCACCGCGGTCCAGCTTGCCGGGGTCGGGGAGATCTCACCGAAGTGCCTGATCAGACCGTCGGCGCTCGACTTCGACGCGATGGAAGTGCGGACCGAAACGTCGAAGACCTTCGTCATCACCAACGACGGCAGCGGCACGCTCACCGGCACGGTGAGCCTTTCCCAGTGCGCGGGCTTCACTCTCGTTTCGGGCGGCGGCGGCTTCAGCCTGGGGGCGGGCCAATCGGTCAGCGTGACCGTGCGCTTCGCGCCTGTTGAGGTCGGGGCGTTCGCCTGCACGGTGTCCACCGGCACCGCGTGCGAAGGGGTTCCCCTCTCCGGCGTCGGCACGGCACCGGCGGATTGCTCGCTCAGCACCACAAGCCTCGACTTCGGCGCTCCTCCTGCCGGGGTGGCGGTGCAACGGAGCTTCACGATCACCAACATCGGCGGCGGCTTCGTGACCGGCTCGATCGTCGAGAGCTGCTCCGACTTCAGCATTGTCAGCGGCGGCGGGTCGTTCAGCCTCGGCGCGCAGGCAAGCCGCGACGTAATCGTGCAGTACTCCAGCGCCTCCGGCACCGGTGGTAACTGCAGCATCAGCCTGGGAAGCGATTGCGGCCAGGTGGCGTGCACCGCCCAGCCCGCACCGGTCTGCTCGCTCAGCACCACAAGCCTCGACTTCGGCGCTCCCCTTGCCGGGGCGGCGGTGCAACGGAGCTTCACGATCACCAACATCGGCAGCGGCTTCGTGACCGGCTCGATCGTCGAGAGCTGCCCCGACTTCAGCATCGTCAGCGGCGGCGGCTCGTTCAGCCTCGGCGCGCAGGCAAGCCGCGACGTGATCGTGCAGTACCTGAGTTCATCCGGCAGCGGCGGCGACTGCAACTTGAGCCTGGGAAGCGATTGCGGCCAGGTGGCGTGCACCGCCCAACCCGCACCCGCCTGCTCGCTCAGCACCACAAGCCTCGACTTCGGCGCTCCCCCTGCCGGGGTGGCGGTGCAACGGAGCTTCACGATTACCAACATCGGCGGCGGGTTCGTGACCGGCTTGATCGTCGAGAGCTGCTTCACGTACTCCATCGTCAGCGGCGGCGGGTCGTTCAGCCTGGGTGCCGGAGCGAGCCGCGACGTGGTCGTGCAGTACTTCAGCGCCTCCGGCACCGGTGGCGACTGCAACATCAACCTGGGAAGCGATTGCGGTCAGGTGGCGTGCACCGCCGAGCCCCCGCCGGTCTGTTCACTCAGCACCGAGAACCTGGACTTCGGCACCGTGACGGTCGGCTACTACCGGGACGGCTACCTGACCATCACGAACATCGGAGGGGGCGTCCTGAGCGGGGATGTCACGGAGAGTTGCACGGGATTCCGGATCGTCTCGGGGGGGGGCAAGTACGACCTGAGCGCGGGCCAGTCGCGCAACGTGACCGTGCGGTTCCAGCCGGACGCCGGAGGTACGTACGCCTGCTCCCTCGCGACCGGCACTCAGTGCCAACCCGTGCCGGTCACGGGGTCCGCGGCGGTCTGCTCGATCTACCCCGGGACCTATATCGATATGGGGACCACCTACGACTTCTCCCTTACCGAAGAGGTCACGGTCACCAATACCGGATCGGGAATCCTTAGCGGTTTCCCGACAGTGAACTGCCCCAATTACTCGCTCACCGACGACACCTACGAGTTCCCGGCTGAGCCCTTCTCGCTGGGACCGGGGCAGTCCTACACCTTCGTGGTCTGGTTCACGCCTCCGGCTACGAGCGGGACCTGGACCTGCAACGTGGGTCTGGGGCCGAATTGCCCGACCATCTTCTGCACCGCGACTTATTCCGAGTCCGCGAAGCCGGTGAAGTGATGCGCGCGAGCGGCGTTCGGGAAGCGAGGCGGCGATGAGCGCGATCGGGCCCTCGGGACGCGAGACCCCCTTCGATCTCCTGGTCCTGGCCGATTTCCTCCCCGAAGGCCCGGCAGATGCACCGCTGCGCCTGCGACCGCATCGGGTCGACGCGGCAAGCTTCGGGGATTTGCTGAAGGAGGCCGCGCCCACCCTGTCGATCGACATCGGTGGCGGCAAGGCGGTCAGCCTGCGTTTCGATGAACTCCGCGCCTTCCGCCCGGAAGCGCTCCCGCGCCGTGTCGTATCCGTGCCGCCCGCCGCGCTGCCGGAGGCCGCGCCGCCTTCAGCGCCACCGCCGGCCGCGCCGCCGCCTCAGACTTCGCCTTCGCCCCAACCTCCCAAGGCAGGCGAACTCTTCGACCTCGTGGACGTGGACGGCTCGACGGCGGAAACGGGCGCAACGGAAACACAGGATGCGTTGCGGTCTCTCGACCGGCTGATCCAGGAAATCGCGGGCGGAGGCGTGGTCCGCAACCCAACCCAGCCCTCGGAACAGAGCGCAAGCCAGGACGCGGCCGCCGCCGAGGGGCTGCGACAGACGCTGCACGAACCGCGTCTTCGCGCGCTGGAGTCGGCGTGGCGCGGGCTCGCCTTCCTGCTTCGCCGGCTCGACTCGCGCTCCGGCTTCCGTGTGCACGTGTTGAGCGCGCCCGCCGGCGAGCGCGTGGATGCTTTCAGAAACATCCTGCTTCCGCTCGCCGTGGAGATGCGCGCCGAGGCACGTACTGTGGTGGCGCTGGTGGATGCGGATTTCGGCGGGGACGAGGCGTCTCTGGCCGAGGCCAGGGAGCTGGCCGGCGTCGCCGAGGAAGCCCGCATCCCGGTGGTGGCTTCGGCCGACCCCCGGCTCCTGGGGCTGAGCTCCTGGAAGGAGATCCAGTCGCTCGGAGCGGTCGACGAGCTGCTGAACGAATCCCCGCCCCCGGGATGGACGGCGCTGCGATCGGACCCCGCCGCGCGGTGGCTCACGCTCGCGGCCAACCCGTTCCTCCTGCGTCTTCCCTACGGCGCGGAGCAGGATCGGGTGAAGGGGTTCGCCTTCGAGGAGAATCCGCCCGATCGTGAGCCGGTCTACCTGTGGGGGAGGCCGGCATGGATCGTTGGCTCCCTGATCGCCGAGGCCGCGATCCGGGACGGGTGGGGCGCGGCAATCACCGGCCCGGCTGCCGCCGCCGAGGTGAACGATCTGCCCGTACGGCTTCTGGCGTTGCGCGGCGGCGAACCGGTGCAGATTCCGCTGGAGATGCTCCTGCCCGAGAATCGAGTGCTGGAGCTTTCGCGCGCGGGGCTTGCGCCCCTGGCCTGCGCGCGGAACCGCGACCGGGCCTTTCTCCCGACCGCTCCCTCGGTCGCGGCGGCGAGCGCGCCCGACGGGAGCTCGGACCGGCGCGCGCAGGCGCTCCGGGTCTCCCTCCCCTATCAGGTCTTCACCGCCCGCGTCACTGCGCTCATCGATCACCTGCTGCACTGGATGGGACCGACGCAAGGTCCGGAGGAAACGGCGGTGCAGCTTGCCGCCGGCCTCGAGGTTCTCACCGCGACCTCGGAGGGCGCGGAGGTGGCGGTCACCGCCGCAATCGCCGAGGACGGGGCGACTCTCGTCCTGCGCGTGACCCCAAGAGGCGAGCCGGTGCGCGGTCTTCCTCCGCTCGAGTTGCGCCTTCCCCTCGGCGGGCACTGACCCGTGAGCCTGAACATCTCCCCGACTCAACTCGCCACGTACGATGTCTCCGGGACCACGCTGGAGGCGGCGAGCAACAACCTGGGGCTCGCGGGTGGCGAGGATGGGCGCTGCGAGTACAACATCTGGTACGAGTACGACGGCGTGAGCGCGCGGGGTCTGGCCCAGAACCTCGTGGTGAACGTGACGATCGACATCACGATGCCGCGGTGGCTCGACCGGGATGCCGCCACCGAGGCGGAGCAGCGGGAGTGGGACCGCTTCTACGCTGCGCTCCTGGCTCACGAACGGGAGCATGCTTCCCGGATCCGGGCCGGGGCCCGCCGAGTCCACGATCGTCTGGCCCGAACTCGAGCCACCGACCTGGAGACGCGATTCCAGGCAGGCAAACAGACGATGCAGGAGGAGAACAACGCCTTCGATGTCTCCGTCGACCACGGGCGGCGACCGCCGCCGGGAACGATCATCACCATCCCTTGACCGCGGATCGCGGCGGGCCCCCCGCCTGCCGCGTGGACACCGAGGAGTCGTCATGGAATCTCTGCCCTGGAAGATCACGGTGTTGTCCGATCTGGGAGGCGACCCCGCCCCGCCGTTGCGCGTGCGCGCCGCCGACCTGGGAGAGCGCCTGCGCGAGATCGGCGCCTCGGCGGCGGTCCCCGTTCCCGGCAAGGGCATGGTCACGCTCACCCCGTCTTCGCTGGACGACCTGGCCCCGGGCGCTCTCAGAAAGAGGCTGGGGCTGACCGGCGATGACGGCGGAGCCCTCGACGCGGTCCTCCACGCTCCCGCGCTCCAGCAACTGGAGGCGGCGTGGCGTGGACTGGCGCGGCTGCTGTCCGAGGCCGGAGAGGACGTAGCGGTCGAAGTCGCCTCCGTCTCTCGCGCGTCGCTGGCGGAGCATCTGCGCGAGACGGTCCTCGCTCCGGGCATGCTCAGCGACGCCCCCCCCACGCTGCTGCTCCTCGACTACGACTTCACGCACAAGGCGGCCGACCTGGCGTTGATGCGCGAGGTGGCGGCCGTGGCCAAGGTGCTTCAGGCTCCAGCAGTGGCCGCGGCCGGCGCGGGCTTCTTCGACATGCGCCACCTCGCGCACGTGCTCACGCTGCCCGACATGGTGGGGCGGCTGAACGACCCTGCCCACGCCGCGTGGACCGCGTTCCAGGCCACCGAAGAGGCGCGCTGGTTCTCGCTCACGTTGAACCGCCACCTCGAGCGCGCACCGTACCGGACGGAGGACTATGCGGAAGGAACGACCGAGGCCAAGCCGGAGACGTTCCTCTGGGCGCGCGGCGGATGGCTCGTCGCGGCGGCGTTGGCGCGGAGTGCCCGCGTGTTCGGGCACGCGCTGGACATGTCCGGAGGCAGGGGGGGGCGGTTCGAGAGCCTGCCTGCGCGGGCGTATCCGGTCGCGGCCAACGAGACCGCACTCCTCTCGACCGAGGTCCCGATGCCGGACATGAAGGCGCAGGAACTCTCCCGCGCGGCGTTCACGCCGGTCATCGGACAGTTGCGCGCGGGGACCGCGATGATTCCGATCGCGGTCACGGTGTCCCGCCTCGCTCCGGGTCGGCTGACCGTGGAAGGGATGCTCGCCCACCAGATCACCGCCGGCCGCATAGCCCGCTTCTGCGGAAACCTCCTCGACGCGATGCCCGGCGGATCTCCTGAGGAGGTTGCCACCTTCTTCCGCGACGAACTGAGCAAGTTCCTGGGCCCGCTCGGCGGCGACGAGGCGGTCGCCGTGAAGGCGACGTCCGTGGAGGGCCCCGAAGGCCCGCGCGCCATGGCCGAGATCCAGGTCCGCTCGGCGGTTCCCCTCGAGGGAAAACCCATCACATTCACGTTCCTGCTTCCCGTGGAGCGGGACTGAGGGAGCATCCATGAGCATCGAACGCCGATTCCAGGACGACGCCTCCCCCGCCGTCGAGCTCGAGGTGGAACACGCCGACGACTCGGTCGAGATCGGAGCCGGGCTGGTGGTGGATGCGCCTCCCCCTGGTGCTCCTCTCCCCCCGCTACGCCTCGCATCCGGGCGCCGCGCCGAGTTCACGCGGCGCGATGGCGATGACGTCCTCACCGTTTCCGCGGTCGATGGACGCGTGGAACTGAGCGTCCGCTTCACCGCGGCCGGCCCCGTCCTCTCGTTCGAGGCGGCGGGCCTCAGGCTGGGGAGCCCGGGCGAGATCACTGTGGCGTGCGAACGCTTCCGGGTGGAGGCGACCGAATCGGTCGTGCTGCATTCGGCGGGGAACATCGAGGCGGCGGCGGATGGAGAGGCGGTGATGCGCGCCGGGGGAGCGACGCGGGTCGAAGGTCACGCCGTGGAGGTGCGGTCCCGGCGGGGCAGCCTGGATCTGAAAGCCAACGATGATGTCCGGGTCCGCGGGGAGCGGATCAAGCTCAACTGCTGAGGCACGAATGGACTTCGAGAACGAATCCGCCTTTCCCGCCGAGCTCGTGCGAAGCGCTCTCTCCCCGGACGAGAGCGAGCCGATGCTGGCGTTTGTCGTGCTCAAGGTCAGCTATGCGGTGAGCGATGCGGGGGAGATCCGGCTGGCCCCCGAGCAGGATCCCTTTCGGTTCGAGGCCGAGGAAACCGATCTCGGGGTGCTCCCGCCCGACACGGCGCCGGTCAAACCGGGAGTCGACGTGCTCGTGGTCGGTCGGGCGCTTGCGCCGCAGGGCAAGCCGATGCCTCGGATGGCCGTACGCATGGAAGTCGGCGACGCGGTGCGGGAGTTGGCGGTGTTCGGGGACCGTCGCTGGGTGAAGCGCGAGCCCGAGGGCAAGCCGAAGAAGAGGAAGAAGAACGAGCCGGAGCCGCCGCCGACCTTTGCGGCGTCCTTGCCCGAGCCCTTCACCGCCATCCCCTTGACCTACGCCAACGCCTACGGCGGTAAGGCGAAGATCGGCGTCTACGACGCGCCCAATCCCTACAACCTGGAGGGGAAGGGCTACTGCCTGGAGGTGGAACAAGCCGAGGGGATCTATCTTCCCAACATCGAGGATCCCAGGAGCCTCATCGCGAGCTGGCAGGATCAGCCGCGACCCGCGGGCTTCGCTCCGCTTCCCCTCGGCACGCTCTTCACCGTCGAACGCGGGGTGGTTCACGATGCGGAGAAGGGGGAGCAGACCGTTCGCCCCGAGGTGTTCCAGAACGCCCACCCCGACCTGGTCTTTCCCTCGCTCCTCCCCGGCACACCGATCGTTCTCACCGGCATGAACGCCGGCGGGCGGTTCGCGTTCGCGGTTCCCGATCTGCGGGCGGCAGTAACGGTGCGTCTGGGGGACAAGGAGTACCACCCCGAGGGCAAGGTGGACACGATCACCATCCATCCGGAGGAAGGGCGCTTCGTGCTCGTCCACCGGACCCCGTTCAAGTATCGGGTGGTGCCGGAGGAGATCCGCATCGCGCGTCTCGTCGTGGGGAGCGCGGGGGCCGCGGCTTGAGCATCCCCACCTTCGCCATCCACACCGTGAACGTCCGGCTGGCCTTCCTGTATGCGACCCACATGGACATCCCGCCGCCCTACACTGCGCCCCCCGTTCCCCTGCCCTTCGTGGAGGTGCCCCACATCCTTTTCTGGGGGCCGGGGGCGGCGGTCACCTCGCCCAAGGTCCTCAGCGACAACTTCACCCCCGCGCAGATCGGTCACGACAGCGGAATCGGGATCATCCACGTCGACATTCCGGTGGGCCCGCTTTGTCCGGTGGCCATCGCCACGTCGTCCTGCAAGGTCGTGTTCGCCGCGGGAACGGTGCTCTCGGAAGGGAAGCCCACCGCGGGACACTTCCCGCCCCTCATCAACCTCCTCCAGTGCTTCGTCCCCGTTCCGCTTCCGATCGGCGGGTACCTGCTGGTGATGAACACGGTGTTCGTGGGGTTGACCGCGCTCGACATCCTCATGGGCCTCGTTCGCATCGCCATCGCCATCGTGATCGCGCTCATCTTCAACAAGTTGGGGAAGTCGAACGGCAGCCTGGGCCAGGCCTGGCAGTGGGTCGGAAAACTGGGGGAACGATTCGGAGCCGGTACGTTCGCCGGAGCGATGGGAAACGCGCTCCTGGGCACCGCGGCCGAGGACCTGGCCAAGGGGCTGATCCTGAGCCCGATCATGGAGGGAAAGATCTCCCTCCCCTACCAGATCGGCGAACTCGATCTCACCACGGGCCAGGTAAAGGTCTTCTATTGGAATGTCGGCGGCCCGCACTGGGCGCCGGTCCAGAACTACTCCGTGGGTGGTCTCGTCGACAGCGCGCAGCAGCCGTCGGCCGCTCCGAGCGGCTCTTCCCCCGCGCAGCAGGCCACGAGCGGAGTGCCCGTCCTTGGAGAATCATGGTGAGCCAACACGCGATGAAGGTTGCGCCCTACTTGGCCAAGGACGCCGAGGGCAACGAGGCGGTGACGCTGCTGGTGAAGCTCGCCTATGTCCTCGAGCCGAAGGGGGGGCTCGCCCCCGCGCCGGATGCGGTGGACTTCGCCGCCGAGGACGTGCTCGAGCCCAAAGGAGACGAGCCCGGCAACTATCCGGTCGCCGAGTGCGAGTTGGTCCCGTTCAAGCTCCGCACCGATGTGGTGGTGACCGGAACGATCCGCACCCCCGACGCCTATCCCCGGCGGGACATGCTGGCAGGGATTCGCATCGGCCACTTCGGAAAAGCGATCCGGGTCTTCGGTGACCGTCGGATCGAGGCGGACGGGGAAGGCGCCCTGCGTTTCTCGGAGCCTGAGCCCTTCAGCGAGATGCCGCTCACGTACACGCGCGCTTACGGCGGCGTCGATCCCTCGGTGCCGCGCAACGAGGATCCGAAGACCGCCCTGGAGTGGATGGAGTACCTCACCCTCGAGCGCCATCCCGGCGTCTACCCCCGGAATCCGGTGGGTGCGGCGTACGTGGTGAACGCCCACAAGTGGCTCCTTCTCGAACGCCCGCTCCCCAACTTCGAAGACCCGGACGACCTGCTGACGCCGGAGCGGATCGTGGTCGGGGACGCAAGACTCTGGTGGCGGCAGCCGCTACCCGCGGGGCTCGGGTGGTTCGGGCGGAACTGGTACCCGCGGTCGGTGATGGGCGGCCTCGCTCCGCCGCTTCCCCCCGCCGAGCCGGCCCGACTGCGCGAAGTGGAGCTGGGGATCGCGCCCGCCGATCACGCGGACCGGGCCGCCGATCCGGATCTGGATCGCAGACTGCGCCGCGAGTTCTTCAACGGAGCTTCTCCCGGCCTCGCGGTGCCGCTCCTGCGCGGCGACGAATCGGTCGCTCTGGTGGGGCTCGATCTCGCTGGAGAACGGCGCTTCCGCCTTCCCGGAGAGGTACCGGCGGTGAGCATGTCGTTTCAGGGAAAGCCGCTGGAAGTGAGGATCCATCTTCACACGGTGTGGATCCGCAAGGATGAGGATCTAGTGACCCTGGTCTGGAGCGCCCAGGCGCGTCCGCCGAGAATGCTCCCGATCACGCTCCCCACACGGGAGGCCCCGGAAGTGGACGAACTCGAGGGCATGGAGATCCGCGTCGACGGGCGCGAGATCCCCCACGGACCGATGAACCTCGGGAAGTCCCCGCTCTGACCGCGATCAGTTGGCCTTGACCGGCGTGCCGCTCAGGGAGAGAGGCCCGGACGCGGAGGCCGAGATCGTGGCTCCTCCCAGCGTGGCGGCGCCGGTGGCGGTGACGTCCACCGTGGCTCCACCCACCTTACACTCGGTATCGGCGGTCACCGCGACCTTTCCTCCGCCGAGCTTGGCTTCCGAAGTTCCCTGGATCGTGACCTTCGTGCCCTTGATCTCGATTCCGCCGGGGGTGAGCGTGATCGTGCTTCCCCCCACCTTGAGCTCGATCTTGCCCGCGTCCATGGTGATCGTATTGGCGGTGGCCTTCAGCTCGATCTTGCCCTGATCCGTGGTCATCCAGTTGTTGCCGACCCGCTTCTCCGACTTCTCGGTGTCCTCCTCGTAGGAGGTCTTGGAGAGCCGGTAGTACTGCTGGTCCACGATCACCACACGGTTGTTCCCGTCCACGAACAGCTCGGCGGGGCCCTCCGAGACCTTGATCGTCTGCTTGTTCTTCACGGTGATGGATTGGTCGTGCCCCACACTCCGGTTCTCGTCGTTCCCGATGCTCTGGGATTCGTCGTGCTTGATGACCACGTTCCAGTCCTTCTCCCCGTGGAGAAAGATCTCCTCGCTCCCGGCCGCGTCCTCGAAACGGAACTCGTTGAAGCCCCCGCTTCCCGGGGACGAGGCGGAACGGAGCGTGCTCTTGGTCTTCTCGTCGGGGAGGGGATAGGGAGGCGGGTTGTCCCCGTTGTACACGCAGCCGGTGACGAGCGGCTGGTCGGGGTCCCCCTCCAGAAAGCTCACCATCACCTCCATGCCGATCCGAGGGATGAACATCGATCCCCACCCGGGCCCGGCCCACGGTTGCCCTACCCGCACCCAGCAGGAAGTCCGCTCGTCGTGCTGTCCGTCGCGGTCCCAGTGGAACTGCACCTTGATGCGCCCGAAAGAGTCGGGGTAGATCTCCTCCCCCTCCGGCCCGGTGACCACCGCGGTCTGGGGTCCTTCCAGCCGAGGACGTGGCGTCAGGCGACGAGGACGAAGCGGATCGTCGGCGGGGATGCAGTCGAAGGTGTTGGAGTAGACCGGCTCCCCCTCGGACACGCCGGATTCCTCGGCCAACGCCTGGGGCTGGTTTCCCCAGTGGTTCACGCGGGTGATGAGGTACTCCCGGTTGAAGTCGGCTCGTGGATGCTCCTCCAGGCTGAAGCAATAGCCGGGCGCGGATCGGCGACAGTTGCTCTGGCCCTGGACACGGTCGCGCTCGGTGCGATGCTCGGCGAGGCGGATCTTGGCCCGCTCCTTGGCCACGGCGACCTCGACGAATCGCCCCGGATAGTCGTAATCCTCGTTGTCCCCCTCGTCGCCTGGATTCGCCAACTGGGCGGTGGCCGAAAGATCCAGGGTCGGCTTCTTGAAGTCGTAGTCGCGGACCATGGTCTTGCCGGTGCGCATCTCGCGGCGGAACCGGAACCGTCCGACTTCATTTCCAGGGACGCTCCCGAACGAGGTCTCGCGGAAGACCAGTGCGGGATCTCCGGGAAGGTCGGGATGGCACTCCGAGGCATCGCCGGTGATCAGCACATGCGAGTCCTCGGCGTGCCGGAAGAAGTAGTGGATGCCCTCTTCCTCCAGGAGCCGACTCAAGAAATCGAAATCGCTCTCCCGGTACTGCACGCAGTACTCCCGAGTGGCATAGCTTCCGGTCAGTTGGGGATCGTAGTGGTCCGATGGGATGCCCGCACCGGTCAGGACTTCCTGGACGATCGCGGGAACATCCATGTTCTGGAAGATGCGGCTCTGCGTGCGCAGCCTGAGGAGCCAGAGCCGCGGAACCAGCCGGGCCCGGTAGTACGTATAGGTCTGCCCCCTTCCGATCTGCTCGAAGCGACAGATCATTCCATGCACCAACCGCTCCCCGAACTGGCTCTGGAGCGAAAGGAGGGTGTTCTTGCCCACCACGGCGTCGAAGTCCATCTGGGGATCCCGGGAGGCGAGATCCACCTCGAACCGATAGAGCGTGGAGATGCCCTCGTAACCGCTGAACCGCGTGACGAGGAACTCGTCGGCGGGCAACCCGTCCACCTCGAGGGAAAAGTCGGCCTGGCGCGTGGACCGGATGATTGCCATGGCTACGCCTCCTTGTCCGCCGGTCCCCCGAACTCGAGTCCGAAGCTCTCGTCCTCACCCACGGTGACCCGGACTCGGTCGGGGAGCGGGCCCTCCGACATCCGTTCCAGAAGCGCGGTGGAGAGCATGGGGAGAAGCGTCTGCTGGATGATGTGATCGATGTTGCGGGCCCCCGTCTCGACCTCCGTGCACCGGGCGGCGATGACTTCCTCCACCCGCGGATCGGTCGCGAGGACCATGCGGTGGCTGTCCCAGAGACGGCCGGCCACCTTGCTCAGCTTGAGCCGGATGATCTCCTTCAGGAAATCGCCGCGCAAGCGGGTAGAAGGGCACGATCTCCATGCGGGCCAGCAGCGCCGGCTTGAAGTGCTGGGAGAGGATCGGGCGAATGGCGCCGGTGACCTCGTCCAGCGTCGGCGGGACCGGGCCGGCGCACATCTGCATGATCACGTCGGTGGCCAGATTGCTGGTCAGGAAGACGACGGTGTTCTTGAAGTCGATGACCCGCCCTTCGCCGTCGGCCAGCATGCCCTTGTCGAACACCTGGTAGAAGATGTTCATCACCTCGGGATCGGCCTTCTCCACCTCGTCGAGGAGGACCACCGAGTAGGGCCGCTGCCGGACCGCCTCGGTCAGCACGCCGCCCTCGCCGTAGCCGACGTAGCCGGGCGGCGAGCCGATGAGCCGGCTCACCGTGTGCTTCTCCTGGAACTCGGACATGTTGATGGTGGTGATGAAGCGCTCGCCGCCGAACATGAGGTCGGCCACCGCGAGCGCGGTCTCGGTCTTCCCGACCCCGCTCGGCCCCACGAAGAGGAAGACGCCGATGGGCGTGCTGCGGGTTCTTGAGCCCGGCGCGGGAGGCCCGAAGCCCGCGATCGACCGCTTCGATGGCGCCTGGTCCTGACCCTTGATCCGCTCGGCCATGCGATCGCGGAAGTCAAGAACGAGGGCGGCCTCGTCGCGGATCATCTTGCCCACCGGGATGCCGGTCCAGCTCGCTGACCACGGCCGCGACGAGCACGCGGCGTCCACGTCGAGCGGGACGAGCGGGTTCGCGCCCTGGAGCTTCGGCCAGCGCGGCGCAGGGCCGCATCCAGTCTCCGCGCGCGACCTTCCACCGGCGGCGCGGCCGGCGCGGTCTTCGCCGAGGAACCGCGGCCGCGGCCAGAGCCGGCACCGCTGCGTCGACCGCTTCGCCGCTCCTCCTCCCAGCGGCGTCGGTCGCATCTCCTTCGACGGCTTCGCGTCTTCGACGCGCGCGATCAGCTCGCGCGTCAGCGCCTCGCGCGCCGGTCGCGCGCTTCGCCCCCGCGCCGCCAGGTCCTCGTCCTCCGTTGAGCGCGTCGCGCTCGCGCTCGAGCGCCTGCATGCTGCCGCTCCAGGTCGTCCACCGGCTTCGGGCTTGGTGGCCTGGGCGATCTTGACGCGGGCCGCCGCGGTGTCCAAGAGATCGACCGCCTTGTCGGGGAGCTGCCGCCCGGAGATGTAGCGGCTGGAGAGGCGGGCCGCCGCCTCCACTGCCTCGTCGCGGATCCGCACGCCGTGGGCCTCCTCGTACTTCTCGCGCAGTCCGCGCATCATGAGGATCGCGTCCTCCTCGGACGGCTCGTCCAGCTTGACCACCTGGAAGCGGCGCTCCAGCGCGGCGTCCTTCTCGAAGTACTTCTTGTACTCGGACCAGGTGGTGGCGGCGATGGTGCGCAGCTCGCCGCGGGCGAGCGCCGGCTTCAGGAGGTTGGCGGCGTCGCTCCCGCCCGCGGAGCCCCCCGCGCCGATCAGCGTGTGGGCCTCGTCGATGAAGGTCACGATCGGCGTGGGCGAGGCCTTGACCTCGGTGATCACCGCCTTGAGCCGGTTCTCGAACTCGCCCTTCACCCCGGCGCCGGCCTGGAGCAGCCCAAGGTCGAGCGAGAGAAGTCGCACGTTCTTGAGGACGTCGGGGACGTCCCCTTCCACGATGCGCAGCGCCAGCCCCTCGACCACCGCGGTCTTCCCCACGCCGGGCTCGCCCACCACGATCGGGTTGTTCTTCCGCCGCCGGGCCAGGATGTCGATCATCTGCCGGATCTCGCGGTCGCGCCCGAACACCGGATCGATCTCGCCCTTTCGCGCCCGGTCGGTGAAGTCGATCATGAACCGTCCGATCGCCGTCTCGTCGGCGGGGCGGGCCGGCCCCTGGGGTCGAGGCTCCCCTTCCCCGACCGCCTCGTGCTCGGAACTGGAGGCGGTGATGCGGTAGAGATCCCGCTTGAGTTCGTCCTTGCGAATCGGCTCCAGGTAGCCGGAGAGATCCTCGTCGGTGAATCGATCCGGCTTCTGCACGAGGGCCAGCAAGAGCCCCCCGGAGCGGACGCGATCGTCGCCGTAGTCCACCGACACCGTCAGCCACGCGTCCTGGATCCACCCCAGCAGGAGGGGCGAGAAGACCGGGCGCCCGGTGTTCCCGGCGCGCACCCGCTCCAGCACATGCTGCACCGTGCGCAGAAGCGCGGCGGGGTTGATCTCGAAGTGGCGGAGGATGGCCTGGACGTCTCCGGCGGGGTCCTCCAGGAACTGCAGGAGGAGATGCTCCACCGTGACCTCGTAGTGGCCGCGCGAAACGCAGTTCCCCGCCGCCGCTTCGAGTGCCCTTCGACTGGGGCCGTTCAGCTTGTTGATCAGACCTTTGATGTCGACGTCCATGGGAGCCTCTCCTTCAGGAAATCGCCCACGCGGTCGGGGCGGAATAAGCGTCCTCGTCTCGGTATGGGCCCGTCGCCCCGATCACCGGATCGGCGCCGAGCGTGGAGAGAACCACGAAGCCCTCCTCGCTTCCACGCGGTGCGATCCAGCTCAGTTCTCCCAGAGGCTGGTCATCGGCGCCGCCCAGACGCAGGGGGGGAATGGTCTCCGGCTTCACCCGAAGGGCTACATCGAATTCGAGAGGGTCGGTGACGAAATACCGGGTGAGACGCACCAGACGGCGGAACGCGTCGCGGCCGGGAAGGAAGCGGGCGGCGACGGCGACGTCCAGCGGCCCCAGCACCAAACGGAAGGCGCCCGCGTGATCCAAAACGCTCTCCCCCAGGCAGGCGCTGTCCCCGAGACGCGCGGTCCCCGTCCCCAGGCGGCAGAGCTGTTCGCGGGGGATAGGCGTGATCCGTTCGCGGAAGGTTTCCACCGCCACGGGCACCTCGTCGAACTGATCCTCCAGGAACCCGCGAAGCGCGGCGGCGGATCTTCCGTGCGGCCCGAGGAGCCCGGCGCCCCTTAACAGGAGAGGGAAGGGAATCCCGAGCGCTTCCTTCATGCCGGGCGTACCCAGCCCGATCAAGCAGAGCATCCGGCCGGTCAGGGAATCCCCTCCGTCGGCCGCATACTGCTCCGAGTAGCGATACTTCACCCATCCGCGGTAGAGAAAGGAGATGAACCGGTGGTTGAAGAGATCGAGAAAGTCGCGGAGACCCTGGGCCTCGACTCCATCCCATAGAAGGCCCTCGGTGAAGTGGTTGGGCATGGGCGAGGACGGCCCGTAGAGACCGAAGAAGTTCACGGTCACCCGATACCGGACCGGGATCTCGGCCGAGGGATCCTCGCTCCGATCCACCGCGGTCACATCGGAGTTGGCGAAGCCGAGGCTCAACGCGGGACGGAACCGCACGGTCTCACGCCCCGGCGGTCCCCCCTCGCCGGGGGCGGCCGCCCCTTCCCGCCGGTCCAGGAGCAGGCGCACCAGTTGAGGGAACGAGAACCGATACGGCTCCTCGAAGATGAGCCGGCTCAGATCAGCGTCTTCTGTCCGATCTTCGACGGCCACGTCATCTCCTCGCCGTGTTGGATCCCCCGCGTGCGGAGTCGCGTGAAGGAATTGATGGTGGTGTGCAGGCTCAGGAACTCGTTCACGAGCGCGGCGAAGAGATGCAGATCCCCGTCGCCGGCGTAGTGGTCCTCGAGGAGATCCAGCTCCACGTCCCACCCTCGGATCGGAGCCCCGCGGACCAGAACCATGGCGGGGCGGCTTCGCAGGCGTTCGATGCCGCGGATCCGCATGGCATTGGCTCGCGCCGCCCGCGGGTCGCGCATGGCCTGGAAGTTGTACAGCTCGAGGATCCCCCGAAGCGCCTCCACGCTGGTGAGCGAAATGTAGTTCAGCGACAGGTGGGAGATGAGCCGCCAGTGCAGATCGCCCTCAAGGGGAGGGGCCACCGAGGGGGTGGGGACGGTGAGATTCTTGAACCGCACGAACTCCGGCGAGGAATCGGTGGGCACGCTCACGTCCCCGATACGGAGGCCCTCGGGTAGGCGGCGGTTGGTAGCGGTCAGCGACACCGAGATCGTCTCGACCGGGGGGATCGCGCTGATCCCCCGCACGTCCACGAAGGAAAGGTAGTGCTCGGAACGATCGTCCACCACCGACGCCCGCACCCGGTCGTGATAATGCGTGGAATCCCCCGAGGTCCCGCCGTGGCGGAAGGAGTAGAAATCGGGGATGACCCGCTCCTGGGCGGTGCCTGGGAGGATCCCGGTCACCCGATCCACCGAGAAGATCTCATAGTGGATGGGATTGGTTCCCGAGGGGCGCAGGCGATACTCCGCCTGCGTGCGATCGATCCGGAACGGGTCCGCCTCATGCGCGAAGAGGTTGGCGATGGGCGTGCAGTAGAGTCGGATCTCATCCCGGGTGGGCCGGAGACTGACCGGCAGCGCCTGATCGAATCGAACTTCCACCCGGAATCGATCCTGCACCGGCAGGTGGGCGAGCTTGTCGAGGCCGACCACATCTACGAAAAGAAACTTCTCGGGCAACGAAAAATACTCTTGGATCAGGCGGTATCCGGAAAAGGCCCGCGCCGGATACGGGAGCAGTGCTTCTTCTTCGGCAAAGCCGGCCGGCTCGAAGGTCACCGGCACCCGCCCCCCGGGGCCGTCCCCCTCCCCGGTCGCGCTCGAGACGCGGGCGGTCGCCTCGCGCACGTGGCGACAGAGATTGTGATAGAGGGTGGTGCTCACCGCGGGGTCGCCGTGGAGGAAGAGACGCAGACGGCGGAGATCCAGAGTGTCCACGCGGGCTTGGTTCCAGACCCGGAAATCCAGGAAGAGCCGCGACGGTCCGGTGGCCTGGCTCTCCAGGCTCACACCTTCCAGCGAGATGGGGTTCAGGCGCACCTCGTAGGCGGTGCGAAACCGGCAGGGCGTCCCCTCCACCGGAATCGACTGGACCTCCACCCCGCGGGCGATGCGCTGGGACTGTCGCAGAGCGGCCAGGACCGGGGAGAACTCGAGCACGGCCAGCGCCGGCACCGGCCGCAGGTAGTGCGGCCAAAGCATGCCCATAAGCGAGTGCGTGAGCTCCGGAAGTTCGTCGTCCAGCTTCTGGCGGATGCGCCCGGAGAGGAAGGCGAAGCCCTCGAGAAGCCGCTCCACGTCCGGATCGCTGCCGGTCTGACCCAGAAAGTGGGCGGCGGCGGGATGGGCGCGCGCAAACTCTTCCCCGAGTTCCCGCAGGTACAGGAGTTCGTCCTGGTAGTACTTGTTGAACATCGCCTATCCCTTGACGTCCACTTCGCCCGAGGAATCGATGCGGGTCTCGAACCAGACCGCGGCGCGTTCCTCGGCGGTGGCGAGCTCCGCGGTGATCTCGAACCGCAGGGCGAGCGGGTCGTCCGGAGTTTCTACGTACTTCACGGTCACCCGCCGGAGCCGCGGTTCGTAAGTCTCGATGACATCCTTGATGGCCCGGCGCATGCCGCTCACCCCCTCCGGGAAGCTGGTGGCGAGATCCACCATGTCGGGGATCCCGTAGTCAGGCAAAGCAGGAGCAATCCGCTGCCGGGAATTGAGCAGGTTGCGCAGGTTGGCCAGGACCGAGTCGGCCAGCCGACCGGTGTTCTCGTGGATGGTCCGCGGGGCCTCGCTCCCCGGATCACGCAGGCGTTCGAACAGGCTCCGATCCCGCGGCACGGGCCCTCCGATGGCGGTTCAGTGGACGGCGGAATGGGGTGGGAGGACGCCTCGCAGCATCCTCCCACCGGATCCCCGGACATTGATCAGAGGCGGATTAGGTTTGCGCTCTCCAGCTATCCTGGTGCATCACCCCGCTCGGCTCGTAGGTCCAGGAGATCGTCTGGAACACGAACGAGATCTCCTCCAGTGGGGGATGCGTCGCCGAGGCGGGATCGATGGAATCGGGGCTGACAGCCTTGAAACTGGCCACCCTGCCGTTCGTGAACTCGATGGTGTAGAACTGCTCGGTGGTGCCGTCGCCGCTCGGGTTCGGGCGAAGAACTTGAACGTTCCCGTCGATAACCTCGTTGTTGGCGAGCGCCTTGTACAGGAGTGGCGTGGACTTGTCGATCCGCTTGCGGATCACGATCGGCTCGTAGCGACCGGCGGCCCGTGGAGGCCCCGCTGCCCGCCTCACGAGCGGTCTGCACCGAGGACTCGAAGTACACGCACTCGATGCTATTCTCCCGCTCCATGGATGTGTGGTGCTGTCGCCCTGGACGTCCGCGCCGTTCGCCTTCAGCTACAGATGGACGGTCTCCGCCATGAGCCGTTGCCTCCTGGTGACGATGGGTTGTGAGAGGTCCGGGCGGGTCACCTGGCCGCCTCGATGCGACCGCCCTTCGGATTCGGGACCGCGCGCCGGCCGGGCCGGACCGCGGTTACTTCTTGTCCAGCTTCCCGACCAGGGAGAGCGTGAAGAACGCACCCATGTACTTGAAGTGGGGGCGCACCTTCATGTCCGACCCTGTACCAGCCCGGATCGCCCTCGACGTCCTCGACCATGATCTCGGCCTCCCGCAGCGGCCGCCGCGCCTCGTACCGTCGCGCTCGCGTCGTCCATCTCCGCCACGTACTGGTTGATCCAGTTGTTCAGTTCGCGATTCGAGATCGCTCTCTCCTTCCAGCTCCCGATGTTCTCCCGCTGGATCACCTTGATGTAGTGAGCCAGGCGGTTGACGATGAACATGTAGGGAAGCTGGGTGCCGAGCTTGTAGTTGGTCTCGGCGTCCTTTCCTTCCTTGCTCTGTCCGAAGAACTTCGGCTTCTGGCAGGAGTTCGCGGAGAAGAAGGCGGCATTGTCGCGACCCCTTGCGCATGGTGAGCGGCGATGAACCCCTCCTCGGCCAGCTCGAACTCCCGCCGCTCGGAGATCAGCACCTCGGTGGGGATCTTCTGCTCGGTCGCGCCCATCGCCTTGTAGACGTGGACCGGCAGGTCCTCGACCGCGCCGCCGCTCTGCGGGCCGATGATGTTCGGGACACCACCGGAACTTGGCGAAGCTGTCGGTCAACCGGGTGGCGAAGGTGAAGACGGCGTTCCCCCAGAGGTACTTGTCGTGGCTGCCCGTCGACCTGCTCGTCGTAGTTGAACTCCTTGACCGGCACCGTCTCCTCGCCGTAGGGGAGCCGGAGTAGGAATCGGGGCATGACAAGCCCGACGTTCCGCGCGTCCTCCGATTCGCGGAAGGAACGCCACTTGGCGTACTGTCGGCGCCTCGAAGATCGACTTCAGGTCCTTGAGATTGGGCAGCGTCCGTAATGTCGTCCTCGCCGAAGAACTTGGGGCTGGCCGCAGCGATGAACGGCGCATGGGCCATGGTGGCGACGGCGGCCGCGTACTGCAGCAGCTTGATGTCCTGCGGATGCGCCGTGAACTCGTAGTTGGCGATCATCGCCCCGATGGGCTCGCCGCCGAACTGCCCGTACTCCGCCGCTGTAGATCTGCTTGTAGAGGCCGGACTTCACCAGCTCCGGGGAATCCTCGAAATCGTTCAGGAGGTCTTCCTTGGAGACGTTCAAGATCTCGATCTTGGTGTTCTCCCGGAAGTCCGTCCGGTCGACCAGGAGCTTGAGACCGCGCCAGGCGGACTCGACCGTCTGGACCTGCGGATGATGGAGGATCGTCGTCGATCTGCCGCGCTCATCTTCTCGTCCAGCTCGGCGATCATCTCGTTGATCACCGACTGGTGGACCCGGGGAGCGTCACCCCGGGACGGACCAGCTCCTTGATGAAGGCCTCCAGCCCCCGCTTCGCCACCGCGAAGCTCTCGTCCGTGGGCTTCACCTTCGTGGTCAGGACGATCTCGTCGAGCAGCGAGCCACCGGCCTCCTGCGCCCCTGCGGCCGCGGGCTGTGCTTGCTTTTCCATCTCAGACATTGTCTTTCCTCCAGGGCGCGCAGACCGGCCCGGAAGCCGCGGCGACCCGTTCCTGGGACTCGCTCATTCGAATGCCCGTACTAAGCACCGGTCTCGGGGTTCGAGGGTCCGCCGCCCCCTTCGGGAGGTGCGTCCGCCGGAGCGGGTGCGGCACCGCCGCCCAGGCCCAACTCCCTCATGATCCTCTCGCGCTGGGCCGGATCCTGCAGAAGCGCCTCGATCTTCTTGCGGAAGGCGGGGGCGTTGGCCAGCGGACCCTTCAGCGCGGTGAGGGCCTCGCGCAGTTCGAGCAGCTTGTTGAGCTCCGGAACCTGGCGGGCGATCGCGGCGGGCTCGAAATCCCGAAGGTTCTTGAACTGGAGCTTGGCGCTCAGCTCGTCCCCCTGGCCTCCGCTCAGAGTGTTCTTCACGTTGATGGTCACCCCGAGATTGTGCTGCGCCATCACGTCGTTGAAATTGTCCTTGTCCACCGTGATCGCCTTCCGCTCCTCGAGGGGCGTCTCGTCCGTGCGGTTGGTGAAGTCGCCCAGAACCATGAGTTTGAGCGGAAGCTCGATCTCCGCCTGGGCTCCGCCGGTGGCGGGCTTGTAGACGATATTCACTCGCTCCTTGGGAGCTACCGATCCTTCCTTGGCCATGGTCCTCTCCTTGGCGTTGGTAGCGTTAGAGGCGGAACCGATTCTCGGAGCCGGGATTGCCCGACTCCACGGTGCCGCCGAGTCTCCACATCAGAACGGTTCGATGAGTCGCCCCGCGTCAACCCCGGCCATCCGCGTCCATGGCCGCCATCACGTCGAGACGATAGAGCCGATTCAACAGAGTGCGGTTCCGCTCCGCCTCATCGGGACCGGCGGCCCGCCCCGCCTTGCGTCGGCACGCAAGCAACGTCTTGAGAATCTCCGCGGACAATTCGGGGCCCCAGTCCTCGTAGGTCGATCGGGAAAGTTCCCGGTCCAGGTTCTCGAGCATGGCCTCCGCCGCCGCCGGCTGACCCCGCTCAAGACAGAGCCGGGCCATCTCCAGTCTCCAGCGGGCACGCGCCGGAAAGCGCCCGGCTCGCGCCGCGCCTTCTTCCAGACGCCGTAACGCTTGCGGAAGCTGCTTCTTGCCGCTCAACTTTCTTGCCTCTGCGCGGGCCTCCTCAAACCCTTCCAGGTCGGGCATGCCGTCGACGGGAACCGGAGCAGGCGCCGCCGCCGTGTGGCCCCCGCCGAGAACTCCCGCAACCCGGGTGTGGATCCACTTCCGCGTGGTGTCGTCGGCCAGTCCGCTGCCGTCGGCGAAGCGCAGCGTCGGGAGTTCGGGCACGCGCCTCAAGAGCAAAGCCAGCTCTTCGCACACGGCCTCCGCCGCGGGGGCGAAGGACTCTCCCATCGCTTCCAGAGCGGTCACCGTATAGCGGTGGAGATCGAGCCAGAAGATGCTGGTCGCCAACTTGTCCTCGGCACGCATCACCACACCCTTCCACTCCGCGCGATCCAGGGCCGCCTGGAGTTCGACCCCCAAATCGCCGGGAGCGGGTATCTGGGTCTGCCCGTCCGATTGCGGAGGAGCCTGAGTGACCCGCGCCCACAACACCTGCCGGGGCAGCCGATAGGCCGACGGATTCGCGGGCTCGGTTTCGCGCAAGACCGCGGAGGCGGCCAGCGCAAGACGGCGAATCTCGGCGAGGGCTTTGTTCGCGTCATCGAGAGAGGCCACCGATTCCACCGAGGACTTGCCGGCCGCACCGCCCGCGGGCTGCGCCGGCGCCGGCGGTGCCGCCTGGCGCATGACCGCGTCATCCAGGGCTCGTCGAAGCTCCGATAGAAGGGTCCCGCCGCTCTCGAGCTTGTCGGCGAGGAACTCACCGATCTCCCGAACCCGCTCCTGGCATGTCCTCAAATCGTCGGGAGACCCGCGCTTGGCTCCCGCGACGGAAAGGCACTGAGCGCCGCGCTCTCCCAGCCACTCGATCGCGGCCGCCCGCCCGCGCATGCGCTTCATCTCGGGATAGAGGGTCTCCCAGTAGTTCGTCAGGATGTCCCGCATTACGGTGAGGCCGGCGGCGAGACCGGCGGCTCCGTCGCGCTCGTAGAGGCCGACGCAGAGCCAGCTCGCCACCAGGAGATCCTTGGATCGGGTTTCGAGGATCACCCCCGCACCACGCACGACGTCGCCCCAAGCCACTTCCGGCAAGGTGGGAAGCTCCAACTTCCGCATCTCCTGCTGGAGGCTCTCGAATTCGGGTTCGTCCCTGACCGACACTCCGGCGGGGGCATCTTCCCGAATGGGTTTCGACGCGAGGTCCAGGAACTCCGCTGCGCTCACCAGCTTTGTCGTTCCTCTCCCGATAGACTAAGTGTTTGACGACACGACACGAAGATCTGGAGGCACCGGTGGGGAGAGGTGGCTCCCCACGCTTCAGCGCTTCCGGGCGATTCGGTAAGGTATAAGTCAGCGAGTCTAGGCGAGACCACTCCCGGATTCAAGTCCCGCAGGAATGCCTCCGAAGCTGCCTCTCCGGACCTCATCGGCGCCGGCGCTCCGGGCCCCGGTCGATCCTCGGTCAACACGGGTGGGGGTCCAGCCGGGTGAGCACCTCATCGAGGGTCGCGTCCCGCGCGCAGAGTTCCGAGACGGCATCTGCCCAGGACCGCGCCGCCGGTCCGGGGCGGGTTGGATCCGCCTCGTCCAGAAGATAAAGCGCGTCGCTCTCGAAAGCCCGGTCTACGAGGTGTAGGAACGCCGTGGTCCCGGGGGGGCGAAAATAAAGATCGAGCGATCCCCGACCGTTCCCGTCGGCCAGGGACCAGAAAATCGCGCGCGGCGTTCCCTCTTTCCCGATCGCCCGGCGGGCGAGTTCCACCCAGAAGCGCACCACCGCCATCGCCTCGGGACCGTGCGCGGGGACCGGAGTACGAAGCCCGTATGCAGGGGCACTTGCGCCGTTCGATCCCGCCCGGGCCGCCACCTCCAGTAGATTCCCACCGATCCGGGTGAGCAGGTGCCCCGCCCCGGCGGGGTCGAGGTCGGAGAGCGCCGAGATCGCGGGCCATGGCGCGGGCATCGACGAGGTCCCCGCGCCCCCAGCAGGGAGGGAGGCGGAGAGACCTTCAACGGCCTCGGACACTGGCCGCAACGGCGACGGCCCCGACACCTCGCCCAGCTCCACCAACCGCCGGGCCTCGCCCTCGGCCCGATCCAGGAAGGGAAGCAAGCCGGCCAATCGCGCACCCAACCCCGCCGCTTCGAGCGGGGGCACGCCGGCGAAGAGGGTGAACGGGAACCGTCGGCCGCTCCGGTCCCGCCCCGCCACCATAACCCCGGCGAGCGCGATCCCGCCGGGGCCCATGGTCAGGAGAAAGCGCCAGGCGGGCATGCGCGGAAACGTCGTGTCCCACGAGCTTCCCAGTCGGGCGTGGCCGAGACCGACACCCTCCTGCAGCCACTCGGTGAAGCCGCGCACTCCGGGGCCTCCGGCGTTGACCGCCACGAAGTCCGCGGCGAGCGGTAGCTTTCCGAATGCGCCGGGGCGAGGCTCGACGGCGGGGCCGGTCACGAGGCCTTCGTCATCGCCCCTCCGCCACGATCTGCGACGGAAGGCTGAAGCGGAAGAACCCTGGGGCGAGCGGATGGACCGAGGAGAGACCGCTCACGTTGAAGGCGACGGCCACCTCCGAGGGTTGGGCGGCCAGCTTCCAGGTCAGGCTAGGTTGATCGGAGCCTCCGGAGCCGATGTTCGCCCGATTCAGGAGATGGAAAAACCCCCAAGCTCCCGAGAAATTCAGGGAAGGTATTGTAGCGGTGTCTCCCGCGTCGAGACGCAGGGCGGCCCCGGCTTCCGGGTTTTGCCCCGGCCAGCTCATGGGCGTCCACGTGCGCTGTCCCATCTGGTAGATGAGGGACGACCCGCCGACGTCGAGCCGCACGCCGCGCATGACGATGGAACTCTCGCGTTGAACGCGATCGGGTTGCACGGAGAAGGAGAAGCCAGCCTTGTTTCCGCCATCGGGGAACATCCCCCTGCGGATCCGATACGCCGACCGCAGGCAGTCCAGGAAGCCGGGCGAGCACCGGATGCCGGCGTTGGGAAGCTCGTGGCCGTCCTCCGACACCAGACCGGAGAGCGACTCCTGGTAGTACGACCAGAAGGTGCCGCCCGGGCCGAAGAACTGCTCGAAGTCGGCAAGCGCGCAATCCGTGCCGCCCGCGGAGAGCGGGTAGCGCCCGGCCAGCGTCGTCTGGAATTCACGGACGATCTGGCTCCAGCCTCCCTGGAGGTCACGCCCCACTCCCGCCTGCACCGACCCGGTGACCACGAAGGCCGGCAGCTTCAACACCCGGGCCAGCTCGCTCGACACGGGGCTGGCCCCGCCGGGGATGCGGGTGTCCACCCAGCTCGTCACGCCCAGCACCGGTTCGCTCCGCGACGGGTCCCCTCCCGCGGCGAGCGACGCGTAGGCGGCGGCGAGGACTCCCACCTTCTCGATGTACTCCAGATACGGGGCCTTGCCCCCCGAGTCGCCGCCGCGCAGGAACCTGAACGGTCCGCCGCCGCTCGGCGCCTGGAAGAACTCGTGCAGCACGCCGAAATCCTGCGCCACCGCCATGAGCCCGCTGGCCGACTCCGTATCGAACCGCGTGTTCTCGTCCACCGTGCGAAGCACCTTCAGCACGGGGCCCCCCTCGGTGGCGGCGCGCTCAAGAAAGGCCCGGGTGGCTTCCGGATCGGCGCCCGGCTGCACGCGCATGGAGGCCATGAAGTCCCGCCATTCGCCGAGGTATTCCTGCCCGTAGCGCGCGAGGACATCGGCCTGGATGCCCCTCGGCGTGCCGTTCCAGCATTCGCGCAGCGCCCAGTCCTCACGCACCGTCTCGAGCCAGCCGATGTAGCGGCTCACCGGCCCCTTCCAGCCGGCGTCGGTGTACGCGCCGGAAACCGCCATGTCTCCGTAGACCCCGACGTCGGCGCCCAGGATGGCCGCCACGGTGATCTGAGGCACCGTCCCTCCCGCCTCCACCAGACCGGAGTAGACCCCCTCCGCCGACCAATAGCGATGAATGGCGCCCCGCGCCAGGTTCTCCACCCGTTCGTCCTGATACGGCGCCGGCGGGAAAAGATCCGCGAGGATCTCCGGATAGCGGCTCGCGTAGGCGATCTGCTTCACGAAGAGTGCATCGAACTCCTGGCGGTCCTTCCCGTCCGGGACCCCCGTGATCGGCGCCCAGTACTCCGAGAGCTGCGCGGCCACCGACTCTGCGTCCGGAGGCTGCAGCTTGACCGCAGGATCCTGCAGGATGCGCCACGTGCGATACCACCCGTAATAACGGGGGAAAGTCACCCCGAGGCTGTCGGCGCGCTGGGCGAGATTCCGCGCGAGGTAGGGCTGGACCGGCACCATCACCGCGTCGTGCAGCGCGGCCAGGTAGAGCCGGCGCGCCTCATCCGCGGCCTTCTCCCCCTGATAGGTGGCGAGCAGGACCGCCTTGGTCAGAGGACGACTGCGGTTGTCCATGTCCTCGAGCTTGGAGCGCAGCGACTCCAGCGTGTGCAGGTCGTCGACGCCGAAGCCGAGCCGTCCGCCGCGTGCGGAGGCGGCGGCCTTGTCGCTCAAGGAGCGCACGTCGTTCAGGAGACGCCGGTTGCTGGCGGAGAGAACGAAGAGAGCCGCAGTCACGAGCGCGAGCCCGACGCACCCCGCCGCGAAGACCTTGGCCCGGCTCGCACGCCGGCGCCGCTCCCCTTCCGCCGACGGCCCGGCGATATGCCGGTCGGGGAAGATCACGCGCGAGAAGACGTGCTCGATGAAGTAGCTCTTGGTCTGGCTGGGGGCGACGGTCATCCCTTCGTCGGCGGCGGCGATGCCGAAACCGCGGAGCATGGCGTTGATGACCTGGTCGATGGGCCTTCCTTCCTGCGTGCCGCTCGTGAAGTAGAACCCCCGGAAGATCGGGCGCTCGTGGTAGGGGTTCTCGCGGAAGAGGATCTCCACGAACGTGGCCAGGCGGTCGGTCAGCGCGTGGAACTGCAGCGGGAAGAAGAGGATTTCCGGCCGGCTCGCCGGGTTGGTGGCCTCGGCGGTGCGGGGGATGCGCGCTTCGCGAAGCGCCTCGGTGAGTTGCTCCATCTCGGCGCGGAAGATGTCCTCGGCGGGCTCCTGCGCGAAACGGTCGCGGGCGATGGTCGCCCCCCACGTCGCCGCGCGGTCGGTCTTGGAGAGATCCCCGTAGAACTCGACGAACCCGCGGATGAGATCGCACTTGGTGAAGACGACGTAGATCGGGAAGCTGATGCCGAGGCGCTGGATGAGTTCGTCGACCCGGGATCGGATCTTCTGGGCGTGGCTCTCCACGTCCCCTTCTTCGCCCATGACCAGATCCTGGATGGAGACGCCAACGATGAGACCGTTGATCGGTTTCTTGCCCCGATTGCGGCGGAGCAGATCGAGGAAGGCCAGCCACTCCTGGGTGTCGTCGGCTTCCACCGGCAGCACGTAGCGGCCGGCCGTATCGAGGATCACCGCCTCGTCGGCGAACCACCAATCGCAGTTCCTCGTTCCCCCCACGCCACGCACCGAGGGGCGGTTGCGACTTGGGTCCAGGTAGGGAAAGTTGAGGCCGGAGTTCGCGAGGACCGTCGTCTTTCCGGACGCGGGGGGCCCGATGATCATGTACCAGGGGAGCGCGTACAGCGCGCCGGCCCCGCCCTTGGTCTTGCCGACCCGGGACGTCTTGAGCGCCTGGATCGCTTCCAGGAGCTGGCCGCGCAGGTGCTCGATCTCCTCCTCGCGGCCGGGGCGGCTCGAGACGAGCTGGGCCTGGGCCTGCTCCTTGATGGAATCCTCGAGCGCCGCGCCCGCCTTCTGCGCCCGGAGCCGCAGCAGGAACATGACGATGACCCAGATGAAGAGCACGGCCAGGATGCCGAGGGCCAGCCACGGGCCGCGCACTCCGAACTGGGGACCGACCCAGACGAGGATGAGGATGATACCGGCGGCGCCGCCGGTGATTAGAGAACCCGGCCGCAGGAGCCGGGAGAGCAGCTTCACGAACGGCATGTCGAAGCCTCGCGGATCACCGCCCCATCCCGGCCAGCAGTTGGCGGATGGAGTCGGCGACCTTGCCGGCCGCCCCGTGCGCGGACAGGGCGAACAGAAGGATGAGGATGAAGGCCCCGGGAAGGAAGAAGGCGGCGGTCGCCCAGATGGGCACGCCTTCCCCCACCGCTTCGGAGAAGTCGTCCGGTCGCTTGCCATGCGGGGAGAGCCCGTCCGCGCTCCACCCCTTGCCGTGCGCCAGCTCCCGCGAGAGTTCGGCGATCACGACCTCCAGCTTCTCCCGACCGAAGATCTTGTACCGCCCCTCGAACCCGAGCGCGAGGCAGTCATAGTAGACCTCGAGCACGTCCCGGTTCTCCGCGAAGTTCGCGCGCAGGCGCTCCAGCCGCTTGAAGAACTCCTCGCCGGCCACGTTGATCTTGAAGAGTTCGAGCTGCAACGGGTTCACCCGCCAGGTGTCCTTGCCCTTCCACGGAGAGTTGAGGATGACCTCGTCCAGCATCGCAACGAGGGCGAAGCGCGCCTCCTCGATGCCGGTGGAGGCGGCCCCCGCCTTGCGCCCTCCCTCCTCCATCTGCTCCAGCATCTTGAGCACGCGCTTGCGGAACTCGGCGGGGTCGCCGAGGTCCACCGCGGAGCGGAGCGAGAGGACGAGGGAGAAGACCTCGGCGCAGGCCCCGCCGAGGGACGTGGGGGCGGCGGCCGATGCCCCTCCCCCTGCGGCCCGGCGAGGCGCCGGCGCGAGCCCGGAGCGACGCGACGCGCGTTTCAAGAACGGAAGTCTCATGGTTTTCTTCAGTCGTTGAGGGCGATGAGTTCGAGCTGGATGTTCGCGAATTCCGGTGGCACATACAACGCGATGGCGTGCGCCCCCGCGACGAGATCCCAGACGTCGCCGGTCTTCTCCACCTGGAAGTAGACGAAGCCGGCTTGAACCGGCAGGGAGGCGGGCGCCGTCTGCACGTGACGCACCGACACCCCCATGAGCGCATTGGAAATGAGGAACTCGATCCTGTCCGGGGTGGCGATCTTGATCTTCGGCGGCAGGCTCGACTGGATCTCCCCGACCGGCATCGAGGCATAAACCCCGAGATACCAGCCGACTTTCGCCGGCAGCAGGCGGTCGTCGTCCAGACGGCCGGTGAACACGTCGTTCGCCCCCTTCTCGAGCGCGATGCGCGTGTAGTGCCGGGGTAGAACCGTTTCCATGAGCTTGGGAATCCGGCTTCCGAGGTCTGAGAAAGCAGCCTCGGGCCGGTCGTGATCGTAGACTGCGATATCGCGCACGTCCTGATCGCTCATGGTGGTCAGCGCTCCCGCCAACCGGGCCAGCGAGGTATACACCGTTTCCGGATGCGCGTTGGCGCCGCGCAGGTAGTGGGAGATCTCCGGGATGGCGCCGTTGACCACGCCGAGGAGCCAGAAACCGGCGACGTCGTCGCGGCCGAACTCCGCCACGCCTCTCCCGCTGTGACGCCGCCGCTCGGACAGCTCGCGGGACTTGGCCAGCAGGATTTCGAGCAGCCGGCGCAGGATGCGGAGCACCGCATCCGAGGCCCCGATGCTGAGGCACGGCGGAATGTAGTCCTCGCGGAAGGTGAACCCGCCCTCGGGCTTGCGCACCACCATGCCGATGGGAAGATGGTCGTAATCGCCGAGGGTCTCGTCCTGCAGCAGAAGCCGGAAATTGCGCTGGGAGACGACGATCTCCCGTTCGTTCTCGCCGCTCGTCTCGTCCACCGCCCGAACCGTCGTCTCGCGGTACCTCGTCTCCGCCCCGATCGCGGCGCCGTCGGCGAGCTGGCGCTCCCCCGGCCGGTGGATGCGAAGCCCGAGGTAGATGGGCAGCCGGCTCTCGCTGAGCGCAAAGCGATCCGCGATCTGAAGACCAGGCGGAACGAGATCCCGATCCGGCATGGAGAAGGCCCCGCCGAGGGGAAGCACGCCGGAGGCCGCGTGCACCAGCACTTGCCCGTTCTGGATCGCCTCCTGATCCAGCTCCAGCGTGGTCAAACCGAACCCGTGGGGGCGGGCGGTCCGGAACAGCTCCGTCGCGGATTCTTCATGGTACTGGTCGAGGTGCTGCAGATGCTGGGGAGTCAGTAGCAGTCCCTCATTCCAGACCACGCGGCTGCGCTTGCTCATCCTACCCGCACTCTCCCGGCGGCTACTTGGCCGCCGCTTCGATACAGGACTCGCCGAACGAGAGCTTGATCTTGGATGGGACCCCCTCCAGGGGACGAACCCATCGCCAGCAATCCCCGTCGGACTTGCAGTAGTTCCCCACCACCGCCAGGAACTGAGCACCGGGCACCGGCCGCACCTTGACCGGGACACTGGCCCCAGGTTCGAGGATCAGCTCGGACTTGTCCACCAGCTCCTTGCCAAGCTCGGCGTCCTCGCTCCCCCAGAGGGTGCCCAGCGCGGACATGGAGATCCGAGCGTCGCCCGACAACTGGTAGACCCTCACCGCGAGCGCGTTCCCGACCCCCTCGTCACAGGAATTCAGAAGCTCCGTCCCCACCAGGGTGAGGGTGATCGACTCCGGTCCGGCCGCCGGCTCCGGCTTGTCGCCGCCACCGCCAAAGATACCGCATCCCCCGATCAGGCCGGCGGCGGCCGCGATCGCGGCCCAACGTGACCCGACCCGCAGGCGCCGGGATCCTCCTCGTTGCATGCTCGTCCCCTCCCTACCGGCGGACCCCGTCCGCCGGAGCATCATGACTTCACCGGGTCCGCCTCGCCGGACCGGCGCCCGAGGCGGGCGTCGCGGAACCCGCGATAGCCGCGGCGAAATCCGTCCCGGTGGAAGCGCTCATAGTCCGCCGGCGCCAGGGCCTTCAACTGGGCGAAGCGCCGGAGGAACTCCTCCCACACGACCTGAACCATGACCGGCCGAAGACGGCTCGATACCTTGAAGGGACCCACTTCGATCCGGGATCCCGCGTACTCCCGGCGGATGGCCTCGGGGTCGAGCACCTCGAGGAGCTGCCGGGCGCCCTCGTGCGCCGCCTCCTGATACCCCTCCAGAAGTCCGGCGTGGTGCACCTTGAGTTCCTGGATGACCTCGCGCAGTCGATCGCGAGCCTCCCCACCGTCCTCATCGAGAAGGCGGCGCATGAACTCCGCCGCCTCGGGGCTCCCCGCGCCGGGCGTGAGGCCGGGAATCCCATAGGCACGATGAAATTCGTCCATTCCACGCTGCATATCCTGGTAGAAGCCGAGGAGCAGGTGGGTTACCTCCGCCAGCCGGTCGGCAAAGCGCTCCAATTCCCCCGCATCCCCGGGCGGAGGCACCCCGGATCCCCGCAGCTCCACCAGCTTGCGGAGCGAGGCGAGGATCTCCGGGGGAATCGGCGGCCTACCCCGGCCCCCCGGATATGCAATTCCTTCACCGTTCATGGCGCGCTCCCCTTCCACCGGGTTGCCGCTGAACGGATGCCAAGCGGCGGTGTTTGCCCCCATACAGTGAGGCTGCTACCATGTAATGCCAAGTTCGTCTTGGGGTCAAGTTCGGGGTGGATCGTATCGCAACTTCCTCCGGCCGAGATCGCCCCCGGGGCGCTCGAGCCCAACCATGAGGCGGCTTGTTGCACGAGCCGATGGTACCTTATCGACTTCCCTCCCTCACCACGCCGCGCCGCCACCGGCGCGCCGGGGCCTCGGGATCGCGGTGGGTGCCGCTCATGCTCGCCCTGCTCTTCCTGATCGCGGCGGCGAGTTTCGCGTGGATGGGCCCCTCGGCGGCCCTCCGCAGGCTTGATCGCGCGCTCACCCCCGACGCGGGCGCCTCGCGATGAGCGCCGGCACCGTCCCCCGAACCGACCGCATCGGACCGATCGCCCTGCTCACACGCAGCCTCGGCATCCTGCTCTGGGGCCTGGCTCGACCGGAGTCCCTGCCCGTCCCCGAGCCGGGGGCTGAGCCCGGCGCGGTCTCCGTCGCGTCCCCCGGCCGCAGCGATGCCCTCCCCCGCGCCGCGGCGATGGGCGTGACGCTCCTGGCCCTCGTGGTGCTCGGCGTCGGGATCATGGCATCGCTGGGCGCGCGACGAGCGGTATCCGAGTTCGCGCGGACGGCGCCCGGGACGCCGCTCTCGGAGACCGCCGATCGCCTGGCCGGAAGTCTCGATGGCTCCTGGTGGGTGTCGCTCTATCCGACCCTCCCCGGCCGGCTCGATCGAGCCGCCACGCAACTTCGCGCCGGGGAGACGGACCTCAAGAGCCTGGCCACGATCTACCTCCAGGGGCGCGATGCGCTCAACCGTCGCGGCCTCCCCGCCCGGCTTCTTGCGGGGGCGACCGAGGTGGCGGCGGTGAACTCGGCGATCCTCGCGCCGCAGACTCCCTGGCACCGCGGCACCCTGGTGTACACGGAGGTGGTGGAGGCGCTCCGGCCGTACCGTGAGGCCGGAGAGGGAACGTCGGACAAGGTGGTGGCAACGCTTTTTCAGACTCCCCCCGACCACGCGCTGGTCGTCACCGTGAACGGGGCCGACGGCGCGCGCCTCGTCACGACACCCCCGCTCGTGCTTGGAGAGGCGTTCACCCTCCCCGTCGCGCCCGGAGCGCGGGTGACCCTGACCTCGCTCGTCCGCCCCGCGGAGGGCGGCGCCTACCGAGTGGAGGCCGGATCCACGCTGCGCATCGAGGAGTGGCCGCACGAGGCTCTGAACGTGCCCGGCAGCGGTCAGTTCCAGTTCCACTTCGACACCGATTCGGCGCGGCGGGCCCCGCCGCTGCCGGATCTCACGCGCGCTGCGAGGGCCGAGATCGGCCTCGCCGCCGTGGAGGGGGGCCGTTGACAGCGCCGGCTCCGCTCAGGAGAATCGCGGCCCGGACCCCCTACCCGCTCCCCGGGAGAGAACGTTGAACTCGATGTCCCGACCCCGCCTCGTCATTCTTCTGGGACTTTGCTTCCTTGCCGCGCTCGCCGTTCCGGGGTGCGGCAAATCGAGCGATGTCACCGTGGACGTGCGTGACGGTGAGAACCACCCCATCCCCGGCATCGAGATCCGCCAGGTGGGCAAGGACACGCGGCTCGGGGTGACCGGCGCCGACGGCCGCGCGACGATTCGACCGGCCGTGGAAGCCGAAGGCGTTCAGGTCCGGTTGGCCGCGGTCGAATCCGAACCTTCGGGGCAGCTCGTCTTCGACAACCCGTACACGATCGATCGCGACGCGTTGAAGCGCGGCTATCGGCTCTTCCGGGTTGAGGCCAACGTCGGCGGCACGGCCGACAGCACGACGACCCTCCGCGTGGATTCGGTCCCCGCGGGGGCCCAGCTTCTGCTCGACGGCGCCCCCCGAGGCACCACTCCCGCATCGCTCGACTCCCTGGCCCCCGGCCCGGTCACGCTCGAGCTGCGCCTCGACGGATGGAACGCCCACCGGGTCGACCTCTATCTCACGCCCGGGGCGAACGACTATCGTCAGGAACTGACGCGCGCGGAGGTCACGACCGCGTCGTTGCAGGTCTTGTCCGACCCTCCCGGCGCGCGGATCAGCCTCAACGGCAAGTCCACCGGCAAGTCGACGCCCGCGGATTTCTCGGGTCTCGCGGCGGGAACCTATGCGGTGCGGATCACCCGATCCGGCTACCAGCCGTGGGAGACCCGCCTGCGCCTGGAGCCGGGACGGGCCGGCGTGGCTGATGCCGGGATGCTGGCCGCGACCCCGGTCGAATCATCGGGAGGCGGGAGCCGAGTTTCCACGCCTCCTTCCAAGCCGCCGGAGCGTCCCGCCGTCGAGACGACACACACCTCGCCCGACACCAGGCACACCTACAGCGTGAGCACGTCACCCGGCTTTACAGAGGTTTATGTGGACGATGACGGCATCAACCGGAATCTCACCGGCAATTTCAAGATAACGCTGGGCGCGGGAACCCACCGGTTCCGCTTGAAGAACGAGACCGCCGGGGTCGACCTCGTGCTGCAGTACCAGGTCAAATCCGGCGACGCCAACAACGTGCTGATCCTGAACTACGAATCGAGGAAGATCGCAGCCCGCAACGATCCCCGTGCCGGGCGCTAGCAGGTCCGGGTCGGTCGTCCCCCCCAGGCGTCGGCCCACCATCGGGAGGTACCCCATGAACGCGCATCCCGTCCTCGCCCGAGTTCTTCGCAGGAGCCTGATCGTGGTGTTCGCGGGCGCAGCCGTCGCGGCGGCGATCCCCATGGATTCGTTCGCCGCCGAACCCGGCGCTGTGTGCAGCGCCTACCACGATCAGGAGTACGAGCAGGCTCTGGCCCTGGCGGCGAAGATCCTGGCCGCCAACCCGTCCGTCACTGAAAAGGTGGACGTATACAAGTGCCAGACCTGCACCTACGTGGCCCAGCGGCGCCAACCCGAGGCCAAGGGCTCGGTGGCGGGAATGCTCCAAGCAGACCCGACCGCGCGTTTCTCTCCCGAGTACAACTACCCTCCGCCGGTCATCGAGATCTACAACGTGGTTCGTGACAGCGTGCTGGCCGGTGGGGAAGGACCCGTGGACGCCCGCACCATCGCCATCGGCGACTTCGAGGACAACTCGGTGTTCACAGGCAAGTTCAAGGACTTCGATTTCTCGCTCTTCAAGAACGCCCTCGTCCATACCGTGACCGCCGACCTCGCCGAAGCGACCGATCTCAAGATCGTGGATCGGCAGCGCACGGGGAAGATCCTCGAGGAGATCCAGCTCTCCCAGTCCTCGTTCGCCGACCCGAAACAAGCGGTGGCGGCGGGGAAACTCCTCGGGGCGCAGACCTTCATCTTCGGGCAGTACATGATCCTCTCCGCCAAGAAGGTCCGGATCGACGCCCGCGTGGTCCGCACCTCCACCGGCGAAGTGCTCCTGACCAAGCAGGTGACCGGCGAATTCGCGGGGAATCCGGAGAAATTCCTGGCCCTGGAGCGCGAACTCGTGGAGGCCCTCGCCGAGGGGATCGACCAGGTGTTGAGCGCGAACGGGCAAGCGACTTCGATCACCAAGGGTGTGCAGCGCCGCTTCGCCTCGATGGAGAAAAGCATCTCGAAGCGGGAGGGTTATGTGGAGGCGAAGTTCCTCACCGCCGAGGCGCTCGAACTCGAAGACAAGGGGAACTACGCCGCCGCAACCGCGAAGTGGCAGGAGGTCCAGAAGATGGACCCGGCCAACGAGGTGGCCACGGCGCGCCTCTCCGCCCTCAGCAGCCTGGCCATGAACTGATCTCGACCGGGTCGCGGACCTTCGCCGGCTTCAGGACGGGGACTCGCGGTATTCCAGCGAGTCCCCCGTCGTGAACGGCACTTCCCCCGCCGCCACCGCCACGAAGAACCGCGCCGCTTCCTCGGGGGTCTTCACCGTCGCCGGGTCCTCTTCGGGGTAGGCCGTGGCGCGCATGCCGGTGCGGGTGCGGCCGGGGTTGATCGAGACGACCTTGATCCCCTGACTACGCATCTCCTCGGCGGCGAGCTTGGTCAGCCCTTCCACGCCCCACTTGGCCGCCGCGTAGGCGCCCCACTGCGGAGCGGCGCGGCCCGCCACCCCGGAGGAGACGTTGATGATGAGCCCGCTTCCCCTCGGGATCATCCACCGCAGCGCCTCGCGCATGCAGTAGAACACGGCGCTCAGGTTGACCGAGATGGACTGGCTCCATTCCTCGTCGGTGACCGCGACGAGGGGCTTGCGCGGCGTGAGGATGCCCGCATTGTTGACGAGGATATCGATCCTGTCGTGATCGCGGGCGACCTCGGCGATCCACCGCCGCACCATCGCCGGATCGCTCACGTCCACGCCCGCGTGCCGGGACGCGCCGATCACTGTGGCGCCGTCCGCGAGGAACGCCTCGGCGAGTGCCTTCCCGAGGCCCCTGCTCGTGCCGGTCAAGACCGCGATCTGTCCGTCGAGACGTCCCATTGCGTCAATCCTCCCGGTCTGCCCGCCGCAGCATCATGATCGCGCGATCGGGGGTGAAGAGCGGGGTCACGCCGCGTCGCACGAACGACATGGTGCCGTCAGGGCGCACCATCACCGCAGTGGGGTAGATCTCCATTTTGTGCTGCCGGGCGAAGACGCTTCGCGTGTCGCAGTAGAGCGGAAGTCGGATCCCGCTCTTCATCGCGTAGTTCGCCGCGTAGTCGACGTCCTCGTCCACGATCAGGACGACCTTGATGTCCTCCGGGATGACGTTCGAGCGCCTGTTCCAGACCTTCAGGAGGTCGGCGCAGGTTTCGCAGGCGGTTGAGATGAAGAGCACGATGGTCTCGTGGCCCTTCACGAGATCGGCCGTGCTCACCTTCACGCTGTCGAGACCGGTCACGGTGACGTCGGGGAACGGCTGATTGCGCTCGAGGGGCGCCGGCGGCGGCGGGTTCGCCGCGCGTGGGGGCGTACTCTTGCTCTCGCCGCCCCCGCCGCACGCCACAAGCGCAATCGCGAGGAGCGCGAAGAGCGCGGTGCGAGCAATCCGGGACAGCGGGATCCTGTGCATATCGATCTCCAGGTTCGGTGGGCACGTCGATCGAGGGACGAGACGCGCGGAGGGCCTCGGCGAGGCCCGCATTCCCAAAGCCGGTCGTATCCTAGCACGGTCGCGCAGGGGGGATTGATGCCGGCGCCGCGCCCCCGTAGGCTTGGGCTCTCATGAACGCACCTGACCCGGCCGCTTCGCATCGCTCGACCAAGACCGGCGCGCTGCTCGTGAACCTCGGCACGCCGGACGCGCCGCGTACGCCCGAGGTGCGCCGCTACCTGCGCGAGTTCCTCTCCGATCCGCGCGTGCTCGACATGCCGGCGCTGGGTCGAGCAGCGTTGCTCAATCTCATCATCCTCCCCTTCCGGCCGGCCAAGTCCGCCGAGGCGTACCGCAAGATCTGGACGGACGACGGGTCGCCGCTGCTCGTGTACGGCCGCGAGTTGACGCGCGGCGTGCAAGCGCGGCTGGGGCCGGACATGCCGGTCGAGCTGGCCATGCGCTACGGCACGCCGTCCATCGCGGAGGGGCTCGCGAAGCTGCACGCGCAGGCGGTGGATCGCATCGTGGTGCTCCCGCTCTATCCGCAGTATGCGTCCGCCACCGGCGGCTCCACGCTGGAGAAGGTGTTCGCCGAGGTCGGCGATCTCTGGAACGTGCCCGACCTCGTGACCGTGCCCCCCTTCTTCGATCAGCCCAGTTTCATTCGCGCGTTCGGCGCGGTGGGTACGACCGGTGCTGCACGAATTCCATCCCGACTTCGTGCTCATGAGCTACCACGGCCTTCCCGAATCGCAGGTGCGCAAGGGTGACGAGAGCGGCGCGCACTGTCTGCGCGGGGACGGATGCTGCGACGCGCTCGCGACCGTGAACCGCCGCTGCTATCGCGCGCAGTGCTTCGCCACGTCGCGGCTCTTGGCCGAGGAGTTGGGACTCTCCCCTGATCAATACCAGGTGACGTTCCAGTCGCGACTCGGCCGGGTGCCGTGGATCAAGCCCTACACCGACGTCGCGCTGCGCGAACTGCCCAAGCGCGGGGTGAAGCGGCTTGCAGTGCTCTGCCCCGCGTTCGTGGCCGACTGCCTGGAAACGCTGGAGGAGATCGGTCTGCGCGGCAAGGACACGTTCCTCGCGGCGGGGGGCGAGGCATTCCACCTCGTGCCGTCGCTCAACGCGCACCCGATGTGGGTGGAGGCGGTCGCGGAGATGGTGCGCGGAGCGATTGCGAGTGCTCACCCGGGTGAGCATGTGTAGATAGCACTGTTCCGGAAGGGGCAAGGAATGAGGAACGCCATGAACCACGACCTCGATCGCCGCCACTTCATCGCGTGGTTCTCCTCGCTGGGAGCGGCCGCGCTCCTCGCCCCCGAGGTGCTCGCGCAGAGCAAGGAGGCGATCACTCGCGCCGCGATCGCGAAGGCGGAAGCGATCACCGGCCTTCCCTTCACAGAGGACGAGCGCAAGCTCATGGAGACGGGAGTCAAGGATCACCTCGGCAACTTCGAGAAGCTGCGCGAGGTCCCGCTATCGAACTCGGTGCCGCCCGCGCTCACCTTCAGCCCGCTCTTGCCTGGCCGGCGCGTCACCGGCGAGGAAGTGCCGATCCGCCCGACGCAAGTCGCCGCGCCGGCAATACCCACCGACGGCGAGGATCTCGCGTTCCTTCCGCTGACGCACCTGGGGGCGCTTCTGCGCGAGCGGCGCATCACCTCGCTCGACCTGACGCGGTTCTATCTCGGACGCCTCAAGCGCTTCGATCCGCAGCTCCACTGCGTGATCACGCTCACCGAGCAGCGCGCGCTGGAGCAGGCGCGCCGCGCGGACGACGAACTACGCCGCGGCGTCGTGCGCGGCCCGCTCCACGGCATCCCCTACGGCGTGAAGGACCTCTTCGCCACCAAGGGCATTCCCACGACATGGGGCTCGAACCCATACAAGGATCAAGTGCCCACAGAGGATTCCACCGTGGTGAAGCGCTTGGAAGACGCGGGCGCCGTGCTCCTCGCCAAGACCAGCGTCGGCGAACTTGCGTGGGGCGACGTATGGTTCGGCGGCACCACTCGCAATCCATGGAACCTGGAGCAGGGCTCGAGCGGATCGTCGGCGGGCTCCGCCGCATCCGTCGCCGCGGGATTGGTGGGGTTCGCGATCGGGACCGAAACGCTGGGCTCGATCGTCTCGCCGTCCTCGCGCTGCGGCGCGACCGGGCTCCGTCCCACCTTCGGCCGCGTGAGCCGCCACGGTGCGATGGCGCTCTCCTGGAGCATGGACAAGGTCGGGTCTTTATGCCGTACCGTCGAGGATTGCGCGCTCGTGCTCGACGCGATCCGCGGAGCCGACGACAAGGACGGCGCGGTGATCGACGCGCCGTTCGCGTGGGATGCCGGCCGCGACCCGCGCACACTGCGAGTCGGCTACGACGTGAAGGCGTTCGAGGAAGAGAGCCCGGATCACGCTTTGGACGAGGGCGCGCTCCAGGCCCTGCGTCAGATGGGTTTCGCGCTCAAGCCGGTGGAGCTTCCGCCGCTCCCGGTGGGCGACATGCTGTTCATCCTGGAGGCGGAGGCAGCGGCCGCGTTCGACGAGCTCACACGCTCCGGCCGCGACGAGATGATGACGCGCCAGGAGGAGCAGGCGTGGCCCAACGTCTTCCGCGCCGCTCGGTTCATCCCCGCAGTCGAGTACATCCAGGCCAACCGCGCGCGCACCGTGCTCATGGAATCCTATGAGAGGGTGTTCGACGCGGTGGATGTATACGTGCACCCCTCTTTCGGCGGCAACACGCTCCTGATCGCCAACCTGACCGGCCAGCCGACAGTGGTGGTGCGCAGCGGGTTCCGAGAGGACGGCACCCCGGCCAGCATCTCGTTCACCGGCAGGCTTTTCGGGGAAGCAGACGCGTTGCTCGTAGCCAAGGCGTATCAGGACAAGACCGGTTTCCACCTGCGCCGGCCTGTCGTATAGTTGGGCGCGGGCCACGTCCGCATCAGCTCATCCCCCCGCCAACACTTCATGGAGGTTCAGAATGAACGCTGCCGAAGGCGAAGTCCTCATCGTCGTTTCCAAGCTCAAGAACTACATCCGCGACAAGTCGGGTATGAACACCGCTTCCAACGTCGCGCCGGCTCTCTCCGACGCCATCCGCCGGCTCTGCGACCGGGCCATCGAGAACGCCAAGAGCGACGGCCGCAAGACGGTCATGGACCGAGACATCCCGACCGGGCTCTGATCGACTCGTGCCTGGGGCCGGGGTGCGCGCGACGCCCCCCGGCCGTCTCACCTCTGCCATGCCGCCAGCGGTCTCGGGTCCGTCACCTGCCCTGGCCGTCCGTTCCGAGCCGTCTCTTGAGGTCCTGAATCTTCGAGTTGACGTCCTTCAATGTGGGTTTCAGATCGCGCGCGATCTCGAACTCACGCAAGGCCGACGTGTACCGTCCGGAGCGATTGTGGATGTAGCCCATATTGTAGTGGGCCTCGGCGCTGTCCCGATCCAGGTTGACCTCGGTGTTGCCAGCCGCCAGCGCCTCCGGATAACGACCCTGCTCCGCAAGAGCGACCCCCAAATAGCCGTGGGCTCCGCTCACCCAGTAGTTGAGTTCGATCGCCGCCTCCAGCGCCTTGATGGCCTCGTCGATCTGTCGGGCTGCCAGTAGCTTGCGCCCGGCTTCCGCCGAGAGACGCGCGCGTTCCAGGCGGTCGAGCACTTCCGCCGTCGAGCGATCGTCAAAAGCGTCGCCCTCAAGCTCCTGGCTCCCAAACGTCTTGATGTCGTACACGGGGTCTTGGAACCTGCGCATCGCGGGCACGGTTCGACCGTCCTCCCGGATGTGGAATAGCCGGCACGACGGATCCTGGTAGACGAGTTCCAGATCGGGGAGTCGCTCCGGCGCGAACTGACACAGGAATGCGGCCGATGATTTTCGCAACGTCAGGGCATCGGCCATGTACCGGGTGCCATCAGGAGAGGTGTTCAATGCCCCTTCCATGGTGTGCAGGTAGTAGCTCACCCCCCACCTTCGACAACATGCGAGCAACGATTCCGGGCTGGCATACGTGGCGCCGTAAAACTCGCGCACTTTGCCACGGATGGCCGCGGTCTCGTACATGGGGTGAACCGCGATGGGGCGGCCGGAGTAGGCAAGGATCGCGGGGCTGAATCCCACCGGACCGAGGAAGACGTCCGACGAGTCGGTGTTGTCGCGGATCCAGTAGAGCACTCCGAGTCTGGTCCCCCAATGGCGCGCATCTTGGTCTTCGGTCGATACGCCGGCTCCTGCCGCCGCCCGCCGGAACCAGGTACGGCCGTTCACATGCAGGGTCTCGTTTGTCTGCAATAACACCAAGGGCACTGCCAGAAGTGCGGCGCCGACACGGAACCGGACGGTCGTCCGCCAGAGCCACGCCGCCGCCCAAACGGCGAGGAAGGCGACGGCGAATATCGACAGCCGCCGAACAAAGAAGTAGAGCACCACGAAACAAACGGAAAGCATGGCGACGAGGAAGGGCGCCGGCGACCGCGTCACAGGGAAACGCCCCCTGTGCAGTCCGACGAGGCCGGTTGCCGTCATCAGGGCGATGGGTAGGATCCTGGTGAGGAGGTACGGGGCAGTAGGGCTGTTGAATCCATCGACCCAGAGGAACCGCGCTTCGTCGGTGAGGCGCGCCGGGTCTTCCGGTTTCACGCCGAGGTGGACGATCTTCGCCCAGAGGAGTGAGTAGACGTGCCCGAAATCCGATGCCTCTCGCGCCAAGGCGAGGGCGACGGCTACCAGCGGCACGGAGAACGAGGCCAGCAGGAGCGCTCGACGCCTCACCCCACCCGCGCCGTCTGACCGACCCGGGAAGAACCGTCTGTCCACCTCCAAGCCGAGAAGTAGCGCGAGAGAGAGGATGAATGCCGGTGAAAGCACGAGCCGGCTTTCTTGCAGAACGGGGACCAGAGACCCGACGAGGAGCGCCCCTCCGGAAACCAGAAGGATCCCCCACCTGAACCCGTCCGGGGCTTCAGCGCCCCCTGGTCTCCCAAAGGCACTCTCCGCGAGCCGCGGCCTGCCCCCATTCACGACAAACCATGCGCAGCAACTCAGCGTGAACATGAGGTAGTAGAACCGCGCGAAGTGCCACGCGGCAAGACCGGTCGCAGTCAGCGCCGCCGCGATCAGCCCCCACAGAGCCGCCCGGCGCCCGCGGCTCTCGTCGCAGCTTGCCGCAAACGCCGCCAAGCTCCCCAGGAGGAGCGGGACCGCGAAGCTCTCTCGCTCGTATGTGCCGACGAGCCTGTCGAGGCTTGACGGGGCGGTCGCGAAGATCACGCCGGCAAGCAGCGCTGCGCCCCAGGATCGAAAGAGCACCCACGCGAGGAAGAACACGGCGACTACGCTCAGGCTCGACACGAAACTGGTGAGGTGAATGAGGTACACGTGGAACGTCATCGAGCCGAGGACAGGCTTCAAGAGCCGATAGGTGTCACCGCTGACGAAGTCCATGAGAAGCGTGAGGTGGCGTCGCGGCGCGATGCCCTCCGGGTACTGCAATGCCCGGTCGGTATCGGGAATCCCGACTCCGTCGGCGACCATCCGGGCATGGCGATAGTGAACGGCGCCTTCGGTCCAGAAGTAGCCGGTGGAATCCCGGGCATCGAACCATGGGAGAGATGTGCTCAGATGGTCCCGAAGGACGGTAGTCGCCAGCACCAGGATGACCAAACCGATGCCGGCAACTCGCGATGTCATCGTCAGAACAGCCCGCGCGCGAAATAGAGGTAGGCGCGAACGTCATCCCGCCGCTCAGGGCCCATCGGCACCGCCACGTCGAGTCGTATGAACGATGCCTCGCCGAATGGGCCGAGCAGCTTCTGCACGCCGAGCCCGGCGGATGTGAACCAGGAGCCGGGGCCGTCCCCATCCGCGGGATCGCCGCCCCACACGCGGCCCGCGTCGGCCCACGGCACGAGTTGCAGCCCCGCTTTCCGCAAGAGCGGCACCCGCGCCCGCTTGAACACATCGTAGGGCACCTGCACCTCGAGGCGCGCTCGCAACGACTCCGTTCCCACGCGCGCGCGGGGGAGGAATCCTCGCACCGTGCCCAGACCTCCCAGATCCGCGAGACGCTGGCCGGGAGGCCGTCCGCCGACACGCACGTAGGCCAGATCGACGACCGCTTCGTGGTTCAACACGAGGAAGCGGCGCGCGGAAGCTGTCGCCGCGAACCGCGAATACGCGAAGTCTCCGCCCAGAGCGCCGCCCGCCACGCGATGCCGCAGCGCGATCGCCTGCCGGCCGGAGAGGACCGAACCCAACTCCCACGTCCCCTCGATCGCGCGATCGCGGCCGCTGTCGACCGGCAAGTTGGGGCTCATGTCGCGCTCGCTTCCAAAGAGGCCGTAGTCGGTGCGCCGGCGCACCGAGTCCTCCGTCGCCGCCTCGGCGCGCAACGACCATTTGCCCGCCGGGCTTCCCTCCCACGAGAACCCGATCCATCCCCCGCGGCGGTGGATGTAATTCTCCTCCGCGTCCGATCCGAAGAACGCGGTGAGGAGATCCTCGCCCACTTCATCGGCATAGTAGCGAACGGCTCGGTCGGCGTAGCCTGCCTCCACGACCGGCGCGCGATAGCGCAGGCTCAACGGAACGCGCAGCGATTCGTAGTGCCGGAACTTGCGCGGTCCGGAGGCATAGCCGCCTTGCAGCCGAAGCTCGGGCCCCGTCGCGACGGGCACCCGCAGCCGCACGCCCAAACCGGCGATCCCTCCCTCCACGCGGTTGTAGAGACCCAGCTCGTTGGCGAAGCCGAAGCTCAAGCCGCGCCCGCGCGCGCCCTTCAAGGTCTCGCGCTCGAACGCCTTGAAACCGAGCGAGTCGAGCGCGGCCAGCCCCGAATCGGCCAGCGCTCGGTCGATGTTCACGATCTCGTCGGAATAGAAGCTGCGGTCCTCGCGTTGGAGCCGATCGAGGAGGCTTCCGGGTTGCAGGGTGTCGGAGGGGGCCGGCTCCTGACCGGGCACGAGCGTCCGCGTTTGTCCCGGCTCCTGCGCCGGCGCGGGGCCGCTCCACGCGAGAAGAGCGCCGCCCAAGAGGGCTATCGAGAACGCGCGTGCGCCTCGCATGTCAGCGCTTCCCGAAGCGGGCTTCATCGTAGCCCTGGTCGAAGCGATAGTCCTCGATGTTCACTCCCAGCTCGATCCGATTCGGCATCGCTGCGAACCACCCGCCGCGTAGCTCGGCGTCGGCGCGAATGCTCGCCACCACCCACTCGCCGGTCGGCAGCTCCCGCCACTCGCGGGTGACCCGCCTCACGTCCTTGAGCAACAGCGGCACAGGGTTCTGCACGTCGAAGGCAAACTCCTCGTGGATGATGCGAAACGCGTCGGTGTCCACGTAGACCGTGCCCGACGGGAGCGGTTTGAAATCGGTGCGCGGGCGGAACGCGATCTTGAAGATGACGTGGTCCCCCTCGAGCACGCGCTCCTGGAGGGAGAACTTATACTCCCCCTGGTCCTTGAGGAAGAACGGCAGCTCCGCCAGCCCCTCGCCCCCTTCGCCGACCTCGACGCCCACCCGGATCTCCTCTTCCTTCTCGTCCTTGTCGTAGACCCACTCCTCGCCCTGGCGCTTGTACATCCGTCGCTGCTCGCCGAGGCGGATCATCTTCGCGAAACCGGCGTCGTCCTCGTATGCGAGAAACGCGCTGTCGATCACGAGGCGCTTCTGCTTCCAGGTGGAGACCACCCGCACCGTTCCGGTGAACGTCATGTCGCGGTGGCCGGCGAGCTTGGTTTTCTCCCCTTCCACGCACCGGGCGATGATCTCGGATAGGGTCATGAGATCCGCGCTCGACTCGGTGGGCTTCCTGACCACGTACGCGGGAAGCGAGCGCAAGGAGTCGCGTGATGCGGAAGTCTCTGGAGCGCGCGCGCGCGGCGGCGCGGCGTCGTCTTGAGAGAAAGCGGGCGGCGGCGCGGCATCATCCTGAGAGAACGCGCGCGCCGGCACGACGACGGTCATCGCCCCGACGAAGAGGATCGCCGCGAGAAAAACGCATCTGCCGATCATGGTTCCATCCCCAGGGCCCCGGGAGCGATCAAGGCTACACTACGAACCGAGCCCGCCACAAAGTTCTTCCAGCTCGAGTTTCCAGGCGGCGAGCTCCCGGGCCGGAAGCAGCAACCGCTTGAGCGCCCGCACGTGGCGAACGAGGTCGGCGTAGAAATCGCGGTCGGTCTCGGCGCGGTGCATGAGTTCCGCCAGACCCTCGGTGTCGCCTACGTCGAAATAGCCGGGATAGGTCTTGCCGAGAAGACCGATGTTGCCTGGGACGCGGGTGGCCAGGATCGGCACACTGGCCACCGCCGCTTCGGAGATCACGTTGGCACCGCCCTCCAATAGCGACGTGACCAGGAGAAGGTGACTCGAAGCGAGGAGACGTTTGGCCTTCCAGCGCGGGAGCTCCCCTTTCCACACGTACCGCGGGTTGCGCTCGGCCTCCGCCCGCACGCGGTCGAGATACGCGATCTCCAGCGCCGCTCCCGCGTGCAGCACGCGGATGCGCGACTCGGGGGGAAGGCGTCTCGCCGCGTACGCCGCGCGCAACGGATCCTTCACGCGCCGCAGGTGCGAGAGCACGGCGACGTCGAAGTGTCGCGCACGCGCCGGGGGACGCACCCAGGGCATGCGCACCGACTGGCGGATCACCACCGTCTTGGGCCAGTAGCGAGCGGGGAGCTCGCGGAGAGCGAGCGGCTGAAGGACGACGAGCTTCGAAGCGACGTCGATGGTGCGCCGCGCCGAGGCGCTGCGGCGAAGATCGTGGTAGAGATCCGTGCCGGTGAGCGCGACCACGATCGGAGTCTCCGGCGACTCGCGCCGGACGCGCGCCACCGACGCCGCGCTCTTCCTCGCGTGGAGCGCGATGAGAAGATCGCACGGCTCGCCCTCGTAGGCATGAACGACCCGGACGCGGCAGCCGAGCCGGCGCAGAAGCCGCGCCCAGCGATGGGCGGTCACCGCGTTTCCGGTGCAACCGCTTGGATCTGCCGGTGTGACGAGAACAACCCGGGTCATACCCGCCTAGGGTAGCGAAGGGACGTCTCCGCGCAAAGGCTCAGGGCAGCAGCTTGCGTTCCTTCGCCGCCTTCTCCAGCTCGTCCTGGAACTTCGGGTCCGCGATGGCGATCAGGGCCTCCACGCGCTGCCGGAGGTTCTTCCCGAACAGGTAGGCCGTGCCGTACTCCGTCACCACGTAATGCACGTCGGCCCGACTCGTCACCACCCCCGCCCCCGGCTTGAGCATCGGCACGATGCGCGACATCTTGCCGCCCTGCGCGGTGGCCTGCACCGCGATGACCGGCTTCCCGCCCTTGGAGCGCGCGGCGGCGCGGATGAAGTCCACCTGACCGCCGAACCCGGAGTAGATATAGGTGCCGATGGAGTCCGAGCACACCTGGCCGGTGAGATCCACCTCGATCGCCGAGTTCACCGCCACCAGATTGTCGTTCTGGCTGGCCACGAAGGGATCGTTCACGTGGCTGACCGGATGGGCCTCGATGAGCGGGTTGTTGTCGAGGAACTCGTAGAGCTTGTCGGTACCCAGCGCGAACGTGATCACGACCTTGCCGGGGTGGAGGCTCTTGCGGTTCCCGGTCACCACGCCGCGCTCGATCGCGTGCATCCCGCCGTCCGAGAGCATCTCGGTGTGGATGCCCAGATCGAGCGGCCCGCTCAGCGCCGCGAACACTGCGTCGGGGACCCCTCCGATGCCCATCTGCAGGGTCGCCCCCGGTTCGATGAGCTTCAGGATGTTCGCGCCGATCGCAAGCTCCACCGGGTTGGCCGGCTTCACCTCGAGCTGCGGCAGGCCCTCGGTGTGCTCCACGATCGCGTCCACGCGGTTCACGTGCAGGAAGCAGTCGCCCAGCACGCGCGGCATCTTCTCGTTGACCTGCACGACCACGCGCTTGGCCATCTGGCACGCCGCCTTCGAGGCCAGCGTCTCCACCCCGAGGCTCATGAAGCCGTGCTCGTCGGGGGGGACGTCATGACCATCGCCGTGTCGACCGGGATGATCTTGTCGAGGAAGAGACGGGGAATCATGTAGAGGAAGACCGGCACGTAGTCGGCGCGCCCGTCGTTGACCGCTTCGCGATCCGCGGGACCCACGAAGAGGGAGTTGTGGCGGAAGGAGCCGGCCATGTCCGGCGTGGAGAGCGGATCCTTGCCCACCAAGAGCACGTGGCTCAGATGCACGTCGGTGAGTTCATCCCGCCGACCGGCCAGCGCCCGCACCAGCCCGAACGGGATGGCCGCGTTGCCGCCGTAGTAGACGTTGTCGCCGCTCTTGATCTGGGACACTGCTTCGGCAGCAGGCACCAGCTTGCTCTTGTAGTCGTCGTACCAACTCATGACCGCGCTCCCTTTTCCAGGAGGGACGCGAGCGGGGTCACCGGGAACCCGAGGGTCTCTCCCACCACCTTCTTCACCATCTTCCCCCGACAGAGATAGACCCCTGCAGCGAGACCCGGATCCTCACCGGCCGCCCCCGCCAAGCCCTTCTCGGCAAGACGCAGCAGGTAAGGCAGGGCCGCGGTAGCCAGCGCACGCGACGCCGTCCGCGGAATGTTCGCGGTCATGTTGGGGACGCAGTAGTGAAGCGCCCCGTGGACCTTGAAAGTCGGGTTCTCGATGTCCGTGGGCCGGCTCGTCTCCACGCAACCGCCCTGATCGATAGATACGTCGATAATCACGCTCCCCTGCTTCATACTCTTCACCATTGCTTCGGTGATGAGCAGGTCCGGCCGCCCGCCGGGGATCAGGATGGCCCCGATGACCACGTCGGAGAGCGCCGTGTACTTCTCCAGCCGCTCGAGGCCGGCCATCACCGTCACCGCCCGGCCCAGGAAGTCGCGGTTCAGGCGACGGAGCTTGGCGAGGTCGGCGTCCAGCACGATCACATGCGCGCCGCTGGCCAGCGCCTGGCGCGCGGCCGCGCGGCCTACGGTGCCGGCGCCCAGGATCAGCACGGTGGGCGGAGGCACCCCGGGGACGCTGCCCAGCAGGATGCCGCGGCCTCCGGTCGAGTTCTGCGCGTAGTGAGCGGCCAGGTGCACCGCCATCTGGCCCGCCATCTCGCTGAACGGCAGCAGCACCGGCAGGTCGCCGGAGCCGTCCTCGATGATCTCGTACCCGACGAGGGTGATTTCCTTCTGCAGCAGCCGCTCCACCATCGGGCGGGACGACACGGCAAGATGATGGAAGCCGGTCACGATGAGCCCGGGCTTGAGGAATTCGAGTTCCTCGGTGCTCAACATGCCCACGCGGGCGACCATGTCCGAGCGCTGGTAGACCTCCTCCGCGCTGTAGACGGTGCGCGCTCCCGCGTTCTGGAAGTCGCGGTCACCGAAATGTCCGCCGGCACCCGCCTCGCGTTCCACGAGGACGGTGTGGCCTTCCCGGGTGAGCCGCGCCACCGCGAACGGGGTGAGCCCGACGCGGTGCTCGTGACGATGAGTTTCCTTTGGGACACCAATGACCATGCTCATAAGACCTCCTGGCGAGAACGAGGCACCGGCGCGTATCATCCCCTATTCCGTCGCGATTGGGCCCTTCATGCTCTGGATATGAGACTTCCAGGATACCGTGGGGCGACGGTTGCGATGCAGGACCTGCGCGCCGAGGCCAACAGCGCTCTATATTGCCGGATTTTCTCTCTTGGATACCCATTCTGTCGCACCAAGGGGTAGATGACCATGTCTCTCCGTTTTGATCCCGACGCTCCCGCCGCCGGCGACGGCATCTTCGGCCTTCCGTTCGCGCCGGACGACGCCGAGGTCATCCTGGTGCCGGTGCCGTGGGAGGCCACCGTCTCCTACCGCCCGGGGGCGGCGGGCGCACCGGAGGCAATTCTCGCCGCGAGCGCGCAGGTGGACCTCTTCGACCGCGAGACCGGTCGCCCCTACGGGCGCGGCATCGCCATGCTCCCGGTTTCGGGCGCGATGCGGGAGAAGAGCGCCGAGGCGCGCGCGCTGGCGGAACACGTCATCGCCGCGGGAGGCGTGGAGCACGACGGCTCGGTCGCGGGTCTCGCCGCGCGGGTCGACGCGTACTGCGAAGAGATGAACGCATGGGTGTACCGCACCGCCGGCGAGTGGCTCGACCGAGGCAAACTGGTGGGGGTCGTGGGCGGCGATCACTCTTCGCCGTTCGGCCTCATCCGCGCGGTGGCGGAACGGCACCCGGGCATGGGCATCCTGCACCTCGACGCGCACGCGGATCTGCGCGAGGCCTACGAGGGATTCGCCTGGTCGCACGCCTCGATCATGTTCAACGTCGTGCGTCGACTGCCGCAGGTGGAGCGACTGGTGCAGGTGGGCATCCGCGATTTCGGCGGGCGCGAGGAAGCGCTCATCCGCGAGAACCCGGATCGCATCCGAGCGTTCTTCGAGACCGACACGCGGCGGCGGATGCAGGACGGCACAACGTGGAGCGCTCTGGTCGACGAGATGATCGCGCCGCTGCCGAAAGAGGTGTATCTCTCCTTCGACATCGACGGGCTCGACCCTGCGCTCTGCCCGCACACCGGCACGCCGGTGCCGGGCGGTTTCTCATTCGCCGAGGCCGTCTCGCTCCTCCGCAAGGTGGCAGAGAGCGGGCGGCGCGTCGTGGGGTTCGACTTGAGCGAGGTCGCTCCCGACCCCGAGGGGAAGAGCGAATGGGACGGCAACGTCGGCGCGCGGCTCCTCTACAAGATGATCGGGTTCGCGCTCAAGACGCGGTAGGGTCCGTCACGAGCATGTTCAGGCGGCGCGAGCCGTCTCGCGCCGCCCGAGAGCAGCAACGCTAACTCGCCACCGTGGCCATCTTGCGCAGATCGCGCCGCAGCCGGTGGATCTTCTGGCGGGCCCGAGCGAGCGCGGTCTTGTCGCCCTTCTCCAGAGCCTCGATGCGCGCCGCCTTGAGCGCACGAATCTCCTGCTTGACCCGCGTCTTCTGCGCGCCGTGCACGACCTTGTGCGGCTTCTCGATGTTGAGCGCCTTGGCCAGGGCCTCGACCAGATGCTCCTTCGTCATGCCGATCGTGCCTTCCAGCCCCAACTTCTCTTTGGCCATCTCTCGAAGCTGGGCGACTTTGGTCTTTTCCAGTTCGTGCCAGTCCATCAACTGCCTCCCGGTGGAGAAGGGTGGACCCCTATTCTACTCATCGTCCCGCGCTTGCCCAAGAGCCAGGTGAAGTGGCAGGATCGGGCTCCCCAATCAGTCCGCCCGAGGTGCGCCGTGCCGTCTCGTATCATCGCCGCCCTTCTCGCCCTGCTCCCCGTCTGGCTCGCCCCCGCGAGCCCGGTCCGGGCCGAGCCTCCTCCCCTCATCCCGCGCGAGATCCTGATCGGGAATCCGGCCAAGGAATCGCCGGCGATCTCCCCCGACGGCGCGCGGCTCGCCTATCTCGCCCCCGGCGAAGGGGGCGTCATGAACATCTGGGTGCGCACGCGGGGCCGCACCGACGACACCCAGATCACCCATGACACCGGTCAGGGTATCTGGACCTACGCGTGGGCCCATGACAACCGGCACCTGCTCTACATCCAGGACAGGGACGGCGACGAGAACTACCACGTTTACGCGAGCGATCTCGCCGAGGACAGCGCGCCGCGCGATCTCACCCCCTTCGACGGCGTCGCCGCGCAGAACCTCCTCACCGACCGCAAGTATCCGAAAGAGTTCCTGGTCGGCCTCAACAGACGCGATCCCGCGGTGTTCGACATGCACCGCGTCCGGCTCGACACCGGCGAGGTCGTGCTGGAGGTGGAGAACCCCGGTGACGTGACCGACTGGGCCACCGACCACGATTTCCGCATCCGCGCCGCGACCGCGCTCGACGCGGAGACCAACGACACCATCCTTCGCGTGCGCGACGAGGCCGGCGGGCCGTGGCGCGATCTCGTGCGCTGGCCGTTCTGGGAGGCGGGCGAAGTCCTCTACCAGAAGGTGATCGGGTTCGCCGAAGACGGCACGCAGCTCCTGGTGCAGACGAGCATGAACGGCGACAAGTCGCGCATCGCGCTTCTCGATCTCGCGACAGGCGAGGAGATCCGCACCATCGCCGCCGACGACTCGTGCGACGTGTGGAACACCTGGTGGGCCCCGCAGGTGATGCGCGATCCCGACACCCATGACGTGCAGGCGGTGGGGTTCGACTATCTGATCCCGCGGTGGACGGTGATCGATCCCGCTGTGAAGGAGGATTTCGAGGCCCTCGGCCGCCTCGGGCGGGGCGCGTTCACGATCGAGAGCCGCGACGACGCGGACCGGCTCTGGGTGGTGCGCTATGCCTCGCCGAGCCGGCCGCCGAACTACGTCCTCTACGATCGTGCGACGCGAACCACCGAGCCGATCTTCGACACGATGCCCGCCCTCGACGGGTACGCGCTCGCCGCCACCAGGCCCGTGACCTACGCCGCGCGCGACGGGCTGGTCATCCCCGCCTACCTCACGCTCCCGGCGGGGGTGGAACCGCGCGGTCTGCCCTTCGTGATCGTGCCTCACGGCGGCCCGTGGGCCCGCGACGACTACGGCTTCGACCCGTGGGTGCAGCTCCTCGCCAACCGTGGCTACGCGGTGCTCCAGCCCAACTTCCGCGGCTCGGTCGGCTATGGCAAGGCGTTCCTGAACGCGTCCACCGAACAGTGGGGCGTGGGCGCGATGCAGCACGATCTGACCGACGGCGTTCGGTGGGCCATCGCCGAGGGCATCGCCGATCCCAAACGCGTGGCGATCATGGGCGGCTCGTATGGCGGCTACGCCACGCTGGCAGGGATCGCGTTCACCCCGGATCTCTACGCCTGCGCGGTCGACATGGTGGGCCCCTCAAACGTGGCCACCCTGTTCGAATCCATGCCCCCCTATTGGAGGGTTCGCAAGGTCCGATGGAAGCTGCGCGTGGGCGACGTCGAGGGAGACGCGGAGTTCAACCGGCGGATCTCCCCTCTCTTCCACGCCGACGCCATCCGCGCCCCTCTCCTGATCGGGCACGGGGCCAACGACCCCCGGGTCAAGCTCTCGGAGTCGGAGGCCATCGCCGCCGCGCTGCGCGAGCGCAACCTTCCGGTCACTCTGGTGGTCTACCCCGACGAGGGACACGGTTTCGTGAGGCCGGAGAACAACTTGGACTTCTTGGGGCGCGTCGAGGAGTTCCTGGCCCGGCACCTGGGGGGGCGAAGCGAGCCTTGGAGGGAGGTCCCCGGGTCCTCGGCCGAGGTGCAATGATCCGCGCAACCCCATCCGCGAAGCCGCCGTATGAGGCGGCAGACTGCCTTTCCCTCAGACCCTGGGTGCCCAATCCATCGGAGGCGCTATGTCATTGAATCGCAAGGCCGGAATCGGTCTGGTCGTCGTCTTCCTCTTGGCGGGCATGACCGCTCTGCTCGTCCAGGTCGCCGGGACTCAGGCCGCCGGGGCCGAATTCACGGAGACGATGAGCCTCGATGCGGGCAGCCTCCGCGTGAACAACCTGATCGGAGAGATCCAGGTCGTACCCGCCACGGGTTCGAACTTCGAGGTCGAGATCCGCGTCCAGGGCAAGGACGCGACCCGCGAGCGGATCAAGATCGAGACTAAGCGCGGGCGGGACGCCGAGGTCTCGGTGAGGTTCCCGCTCGAAGAGAGCACCAAGTACGTCTACCCGAAGCTCGGGCACGGCTCGCGGTCTTCGTTCATGGCCAATCACACCAAGTCGGGCGAGCACGATAGCTGGTGGCGGGCTATCGCGGGGGCGCTCCATATCACGAAGATCGAAGTGAGCGGCGATGGCAAGGGGCTGGAGATCTGGGCCGACGTCACGGTGAAGGTGCCGAAGGGCATGAGCCTGGAAGTCGATCACGGCACGGGCCGCATGGAGGCCACCGATGTCGAGGGCGACCTGAGCCTCGACAACGCCAGCGGCAACATCTCGGCGAGCGGCATCCGGGGAACGTTGGTGGCGGATACCGGCAGCGGCAACGTGACGGCGGCTCGCATCATCGGTCGGTTCTCGGCCGACACAGGGAGCGGCAACGTGACCGCGGAGGGCGTTGAAGGCGAAGTCCACGCGGACACCGGCAGCGGCAACGTGAGCATCACGAACGCTTCGGGCGACAAGGTCCTGGCCGACACAGGCTCCGGCAATGTCACCGTGACCGGCGCGCGCTGCAAGGTCTTCAGCGCGGACACCGGCAGCGGCAACATCGATGCCCGGGACATCGCCACCGACGAGGCGAACCTGGACACGGGGAGCGGCGGCGTGCGGCTCGCGCTCACCCGCATGGGCCCCGGCCCCTTCGTGATCGACACCGGAAGCGGCGGCATCGAGTTAGTGATCCCCCCCGACGGCTCGGCCAGAGTCCACGCAGAGACGGGGAGCGGCAACATCCACGTGGACTTCGAGAACGAGAACGTCCACAAGGTGGCGCACGACGAATTGGATTTCACGATCGGAGACGGCAAGGCCAGCGTGAAACTGGACGCCGGGAGCGGGACGATTCACATTTCCGGATAGGGTGCCGCTAGTACCGCGAGTGCGTGTAGAGATCCACGAAGGCCTTCTTGAGCTGTGTCGCGTGCCGGTGCGGCTCCGCGAGATCGGCCGCGGTCTCCCCCATGGAGATCTCGACGCTGTCGAGTTCGACCGCGATCTGGTTCAGCCTCAACCCCATCCGCTCGCGTTCGGCGGCGTTGAACCGTCCGAGAGGGTAGCCGCCGAGCTTGCTCAGAGCGAGCCGCAGCGCCACCACCCGTGAGCGCATGAACTGCGCGTCCTTCGCCTCGACCAACTCCTCCATCGGTTCATGGAACGCCAGCAGAAGATCCGGCCACGCGACGATCCCCACCTCGTGATTCTGGTCGCTCAACTGCAGGCGCACCGGCTCCAGCGCGAGGTGCGCGGCCTTGGTGTCACCCCTGCGGAGAAGGGTCACCGCATGGACGAGCGCAGTCTCCACGTCGTCCCGGCGGGCCGGCCACTTCACGTCGTCGGTGTAGACCTTGGGCGCGCGGTCGGCGAAGGCGGCCCACGCCGCGTGCGCGGAGTCGAGCGCCGCAGCGGCGGCCGGATCGCCCTGCGACGTCATATAGAGCGCGCGGTTGTAGGGCACGAAGAAGGGATTGAGGAACTCGGCGAGGGTGTCCGCGGCGAGACCGGTCTCATGCGTGGTGACAACGGGACCCGGAGGGAGGCCCTCGTCGCCCTTGCGGGCCTGGTCCCCCTTGGGTCCTCCGCATGCTGCGAACACGACCAGAAGAAACGCCGCCGTTGCGGCCGGGCGAAGGAACGCGCGCGAGGTCGTCATCGCTCTCCCCTCTCCGGACCTGCGGCTCCGTCGCCGAAAGCGGCTCCGGGCGGCCCGGCGGCGGTAGGGTAGCACGGCGGCGGCACGGTAGCACGGTGGCGGCACGGTGGCGCCCACGAATCCGAAATGCAACTTAGTTGCGTTTACACCGGGCGTCGGGTAACGTTTCCGGGCTGCCACTCAAACGCAGGGGGGCCTCGAAAGCGAAATGGTTGCTCCGCAAAGACCGCGCTCACGGACGATGTTGAGAAGCGCGGGGCTGGCCTTTCTCATCGGGGCGGTTGGTGGCGCCTTCTTCCTGTTTGTATTTCCGGGAGGCGCCATCTCCACGCTGATGCATCAGGTACTGAAGCTCCCGGGACCCGGAGCCGGCATCGCCCTCGTTCTTGGCCCGGTGGCGCTGGTGTTCATGCTGGCCTCGTCGTCGACGATGGGGAGAATCGGCGGCGCGTCGATCGGCGCCCTCGGCTTCTCCCTGTCCTATGGTGCCCTCAGGCCGATCTTCGAACGGGCCACGGGGGGCAAGGGTGCGTTCGGAAGCGCCTGGTTCATCTTGGCCCTCCTCATCTGCGGCATCGTGGCGGACGGCCTGCTGAGGCTCACTCGGCGTCTGCGGCCGCCGGTTCGATTCGTCATCGCCGCGTGTGGGGCGAACACCGGGCTGCTCGTCTTCTACTGGACCGTGATCTTCCCGAGGACGGCGGGGTGGGTCGCCTGGAAGGCCGTACCTGTGCTGTTGATGGTGAGCTTGATCGGCGGCGCCTTGGCTGCGGTCGTCGGGTGGGCGATCTCGACCCGCGTCGCGGGGAACAAGACCCCCCTTGCAGAGAGGTGAGTTGATGTGTGGACCTGCTGATTACGACGCGCTACGCACGAGCATCACGCGGTTGTTGGAACTCTCGATCGCCGGGCTCTCCGTTCATGTGATCCGTCGCGCAATCGGCTTTGTCCGGGGTCTGCGCCGGCGGCCGGCGACACGATCCGGAGCCCCCCGCGCGGCGGCGGCAGGCAACTCCTGACATCGCAAGGTATGGGGCCCCTGCGAACGGACGAGTGGCTCGACCGGTGTGTCGCGTTCCACGGTCACTTGTGCATGGGGCAGGCCTTGGGGGTCCGGCTGGCGCTCAAAGGAATGGAGCTGATCGCCACGCAGGATCCCCGGCAGATGATCGTTCTCATCGAGAACGACCGGTGCATCGCGGATGCGATCCAGATCGTCACCGGCACGCGCATCGGCAGGCGCAGCGCGAAGCTCGTCGATCTGGGGAAGATGGCGGCGACATTCTTCCATGCGGGATCCGGTGAGGCCTATCGGGTCAACGTCCGGCGGGTCGATCCCCAAGGGAAACAGGGAGAGGACGCGTGCCGAGCCGCGCTGGGGATCCCGGACACGGAATTGCTTTCGTGGCGGCGGGTCCGTGTCCAGCTTGCTCCCGAGTCGCTCCCGGGAAAGCCCAGAAGGACGGTCGACTGCTCGCGCTGCGGTGAGAAAGTCTTCGACGGCAAGGACCTGGAGACCGCGGAGGGCCCGTGCTGCCGGTCGTGTGTGGAAGGAGCGTACTACTCGCCACTCGCGGAAGACCCGTGAAGCTGATTGACGACCTGCTGCGGAGCGCGGCGGACAGGGATGCGAGAGTCACACGCGTCTGCGTGGGGCTTCACTGGACGGCGGTCGAGAGCCGGTTCGTCGGCATCGCCCATACTTACAAGACGAATCGCAAGGTCGAGATTGCGGGGGCGGGAGAACTCGTCGGAAGCGGGGCGCTCGATCTGGCGGCCCGCCTTCGGAGTTGGGAGCCGCTCGAGGCCAGCGTCGGCCTGGCGGCGCTCAACTCGCTCATCGAGCCGGCTGGAAGTCCGGGCAACGTCTTCGAGCAGGTTCTGCGGATGGCCCCGGGCAAGACAGTCACCATCATCGGCCGGTTCCCGTTCAACGAACAGATCGTAGCCACGGCGCGCCGAACCTGCCTGTTGGAGATGGAGCCGGAACGGGGGGAGCTGCCGCCCGCCGCTGCAGAGCAAGTTCTCCCCGAGTCGGAGATCGTCGTGATCAGCGCCACCGCCTTGATCAACAAGACCTTGCCGCGGCTTCTGGAGCTGGGCAGGAATGCGACAACGGTGGTCCTGGGGCCAAGCACGCCGATGAACGACATCTTGTTTGACCATGGCGCTACCATCATCGCCGGAACACGGGTGGCGGATGCCGATGCGCTCATGGGCTCCCTCATGCAGGGGGTGAAGTCGTTCCGGCGGTTGGCCGGCATCGAGCCGCTTGTCAGGAGGCGATGATTCGTGGCGCGATCGGCGGAGAGCATCCGGGAGCTTCTGAAAGTGTCGGGCGTGCGGGGAACACCGGGGCGGATCTCGGTCTTGCGCGTTCTTGTGAACACTGGCCGGCCGATGTCGCACAGTCAGATCAGCGAGAAGCTGGGGGGCGACCCGATGGACCGGGTCACGCTGTACCGAACGCTGGCCGCTCTGCAGGGCGCCGGCCTCGTTCACCGCGTCCAGGGCAAAGACGCGATCTGGCACTTCTGCGCTCACGCACCGGGTACTGTCGGCTGCCCCGGGAATCACCCGCACTTCCTCTGTCTTCAGTGCGGGGGGATGCGATGCCTGAGCGGTCAATCCCTACCTCGGATCGCCGTCGACTCCGGTGACGAGGTGATGGGTAAGCAGTTCGTTGTCTACGGACGTTGCGCGAAGTGTTCCCGCGGGCGTCGCCTGGAATCAGGCCGCCGTAGGGCGTGAACGCAACTGCTCCCGGCGGCCCCACCCCCGAGCCTCGTGTTCGTGAACCCGGGCATCCTCTCCGCCGGCGGAATGGACTTCGGCGCTCTTCCTGACCACGCTCTTCTTGAGCCCCATCGCTGCCGCGGTGGCGGCGCCAGTCACCATCGACGGACGCGTGTTCAGCCCGTTCACCGTCCCCGCGTTGATCCTTGTGGGCTGCCTCATGGCCCAGTCCATCGGCCGCATCACGTGGGACGACCTCACCGAGGCGATCCCGGCCTTCCTCGTGATCGTGATGATGCCGCTCGCGTGGTCCATCGCCGACGGGATCGCGATCGAGTTCATCGCTTACCCCGTCTTGAAGCTCGCCTCCTGACGCGGGCGCGCGGCGTCAGGGCTGGTGCGGATCCTGGGGCTGGTGTTCCTGGCAAGGTACGTGTTTCTGCCGACGTAGGGGGAGTACCTATGAGTTTGTCAAGTCGGCGGGGTTCTCTGTTCTGGTCTTCCTCGCATCTGGGTACTTACCGGATTGTTTGGCGAGGCGGGCTTGGTTCGACGGTTGTTGGCGGCGCCGCGGCGCTCCCGGGGGGAAGGGGGGAGAGTGCTGGAAGCCCGACCTCGGCGTAGACGGCATTGAGGGTCTACGGCGAGGGTCGGCAGCGAGCGGGATGGGGGGTGACCTTGCAGAGCTTGGTGCGGGTCCCGGGGACGGGGGCGTAGCGGTAGGGTTCGCGTTTGTTCATGAGCGGCCCACATGACCCCAGTGTGGCTGTACAGAGTCCATAGGGATACTGTATATGTAAGCAAAGGCCTGCCATTGGAAATCGTGCGTGATGATGCTGGACAAGGAACCACATCGACCATGGAACACACGAACCGTCTCGGCGACCCGCGATTGACAGGGGGCGGCTCCGCATCGCTACCACCCAACACCTCTGCTGTAGATCCGTCCCGACCGCACTTCTCGATGGGCAAGCACCTCTTCCTCACACCGTCTGAACACTGTAATTGTAGTTGTCAGTACTGCTACCTATCCCACCAGGCAAGGACGGCGCACTGCACATTGCCAATGCATGACATTATCCCCGCGCTGGACCGGTTCAAGTCTCATGGCGTGACTCTTGTGACACTTGTGGGCGGGGAGCCCGCTCTCTTCGCAGAATTCCACGAACTCGTTAGTGCCATCAGAGAACTTGGATTTGAGCTAATAGTCCAAACGAATGGGTCGCTCCATCCCGAGCAACTTGATCACCTTCGCGCGGTAGGCATTCGCCTTCTATCTGTGAGCGTGGATTCACCAATCGAATCCGTTAACGATCGCCTCCGTTTCAAGGGGGCATTCGCTCGTGCAGATGAGTGCATACGGCGTGCGGGCATGTTGGGGCTCCCCTTGCGTATCTCCACTGTCGTCTCCAGAGCAAACGCCGCGTCCATTGAATCACTCATGGCCTACGCTGCGGCTAGAGCTGTCACTGTTGTCAATCTGCATCGCATGGATATTGCACAGGACCCGACTCATCTCGCGCCCTTGAATCCGAGCCCCAGGGAATGGCTCGCACTTGTGCTGGCGTGGCGAAAATTGGCAGCGAAGAGCCGCGTCTACCTGAGGGCACCAGTAGCTTTCGTTCCGCCTGTGGCGGCGGCGGCACTTGAGAAGGCAGGCGTTGGATTACCGGCCTCTTCAGCTGATACGTACAATCTGACTCCCGATGGGAACGTCTACCGCTGTCCCCTTCTCAAAGCTGTGGGGGTTCGTGCGTGGGCCATCAGGGACAGTAATGCCCTGAGCAAGTCACCCGAAGATCTATCGTATATCTCCCTAGCAAACAACCTTCCCCCAGGGGCCTGTCCGGTAGTCGCGAAGTATGAACATGATTCCCTCTTGGTTCCGATCTGCCCGCTGGTAAAGACGACTCTCAATGCACTACCGGGTTCCACCCACAACCCGATGTGGGATGACATCATCACCGATACCCTGGATCAAGCGCAAGGTTCGATGGAAGGATAAGCTACCGATGCCCGACTACCCATTCGTTGAAATCTACATCAGCTGCGTTGCGAAAGACCGCAATCACGAGTTACTTACGATTCTCTCTGGCCTTGAATCAAAGGGCGTCGCGCTCTGGCATCCGGGAAAGATCACCCCTGGCGCTGATAGGAGCGAAGATCGGAAGAAGCACCTGGATCAGGCGCACATAGCCATCCTGCTTCTAGGTCAAGAATGGCTGGATGACCAAGATATCCAAAACCACGAAGTTCCAGAGATCAGACGTTGCAGGGAGAGCGACGGTATCGATGTCATTCCCGTTGTTCTTCGTCCATGCACCATAGAGGCACAAGACAGCGAGTGGCTGAGAAGCATCCAGCCATTCCCAAACGTTGGGGAGACAGTACAGACCGACTACGAGAATGACGGGCGCCGTACTCAACTCTTCATCGAGATACGACGCGTCCTCAATAAGTGTGTGGACGTGTGGCTCACAAAGCTTCCGCCGAGAACTGAGGCTACGCTTGCTGCACTCATCCGCGAGGCGGAGGAATTCGCTCGGGGAGGCCAGAATCGTCTTGCTCACAATGCTTACGAAGCAGCATTGAAAAAGTGCGAAAACGAACCAACGCCAAAAACTGCGTCCCTTCTGATTCGCGCGGCGGATTGTGATCGCAAGATCGGAGAGCAGTTTGCGGCCTACCACAAATACACTCTCGCGTTTGGAATCGCAGAGCGTCTTGGTGCCAAACCCGTGCGCTCTCATGCATTGAATGGACACGGAAATATCCTCAGGGAGCAGGGACACCTTGCTCGGGCGGCGCAGTGCTACCGGGATTCACTCAGCTTGCTTCCCCAGGGTAGCGAATTCATTCCGCGGGTCCGCATTAACCTAGGCGCGACCCTGCGTCGCATAGGGGAGTTCCAGGAAGCAAAGTCGGAGATGCTTCTTGCACTTGAGGAGTACGATAGGTTGGCGTCGCTCCCCAGCACTCCGGCCGCGGCCAGCGCCCTCATTCGTAGCCGTGGCATTGCGTGCGGAATGCTCTCACTCTGCTATCTATATCAAGAACTGGACTTGGTCAAGGCGATGTCCTGGGCACGAGAAGGTCTCGATATCGCGATAGAGCATGACAACTCGCGGGGCATTGGATTTGCCAAGCACAGGGTCGCTGCAGTGTTCATTGCTCAACGCTTATGGTCAGAGGCGACACGGCTACTGGATGAGTCCCTTCGGACGGCACGGGAGGTAGGCGATACCCGCGAGGTGTTTGCAGTTCTGATTGACCAAGGGCGGTGCCTTGCGGCTTCGGGTTACCCAGAGGATGCGGAGCGCCACCTCTTTACCGGCATGATGCACGGCGTAAGGACGTTCTGATGTCTTCCGGATTGCGCAGAGCCACGAGTACTTGGCAGATCTTAGAGCTTCTTCTGCACCCAGCGGGGCTTACTACTTCGCCGTGGTCGCAACTCGGTTGTTCCGCCTTTGTGGCGCAGGCTGGTGGGCGGCCCGATCCACTCGCAAGATGGAGGATCTGGAGCAATCCACAGGCGGGCAGGCCGCTGCTATGATCAAAAGGGCATGCCAGTATCTCACTCGGGTGCTTAACGAAGACTTGAGTATCCCACGATTGTTTACCGCGGAAGAGATTGCGGAGGCAACGGCACCATGAAAGCGCACTACGAACTCTTTCTAGCGCGGCATGGGCATGCCACGGCAGATATGGATGAATCCGGATTGTCGGCAGCTGGAACGCTCGATGCAAGTGCACTTGCCTGGGCTCTTCGCTATTCGCAAGTCGTGGAGATTTGGCATTCACCTCTCCGGCGCGCGAAAGAGACGGCACAGATCACTGCGCGCTTCATGTCCACCGATCTTGCGAGAGACGTTAGAATGATTGAATCGGATCTGCTCAGTGAAGGCCCACGCCGTAGTGATGCTGAGAATGTCGGCGTGTCTCCGGAGACGATTCGGACCTTGGCCTGGAGAGGTGCCCGGCGCAACATTCACGAAGGTGGTCGAGATACGCAACAGGTGATGTCGGCCTTCTTAGTTCGATGCGCGGCGGCTTGGACGGCATTGCAGGAGGCTGTGCGGATGAGAGGCCCGATTGCCGTCATTGCCCATGGGGGCATTCTCAACGGACTCATCTTGCGGGCATTGGAGACCTCCGGGAGTGACTTCGTCTTTGACTTTGAATGTGGTGCCTTTGTCTGCCTTCAATGGGAAGGCGCAAGCCTACCGACGCTTCGCTTCCTTTCCTCGCGGACCTCGGGTCCAGTAGGCATAGAGGCTGAATGGACGACTCTTGAGGGAACACGCGCTAGGCGATTCGATGAGAGGCTTGGTAGAGTTCGTTCCTTGGAGGCAGAGCGCCATCATCAACGAGACATGTACAGTCGGCCGCTGCACGTGCGGCGCCTGGAGTATGTTGAATTTCGGCTTTCCAAGATTGTGCGCGACCAAACCGTTCTAGAGATTGGTTCGGCTGAGGGGCAGGTGTGCGGCTTGGCAAAGCTGCACGGTGCATCCCGGGTCATGGGCGTTGAATGTTCTTTGGAGAAGGTTGCGCGTGCACGGACCGAACACGCCAACTGTGAGTTCTTGGTAGGAGATTTCTTGCAGTGGAACCCCGGGTTGCGGTTTGATGTCGTCCTGGCACTGGAGTTCTTTCAGCACGTAAGGGATTACCGAAGAGCGCTTTCCTTGGCCCTATCTGCACTGAATCCTGGAGGCACATTCCTTGTTTCGATTCCGTGTAGGTCCCTCGGATTCCACAAGCCAGCGCAATTATCAGAGGATGCTGAACCGGAGGACTTGTTGGCTGATATCGGCGGGGCAGGTTTTGGGCGGCAGAATGCCCTATGGAGCTTCGACTGCAGTCTGTTCCGGGACGAGGTCCTTAGTATGGGCGACCTGACCCTTGTGCATGAGCATCACCTTGGAGCTGTACCTTGGCCTGGGCAACCTGAGCGCCTTGCTCAGAGGGTATTCTGTGTTCTCGAATTCGCGAAGGTGGGTGCGCCACAATCGTGAGGTTCCGGTTGTTCTCCCGCTACTGGATACTGGAGGGTAGAGAATGGCAAAGCGCGTGTTCCTCAGCTACTCGCATTGCGATGAGGCGCATCGGGATCGTCTTGTAGCTAGTCTGAGTCTCCTCAAGCGGCAGGGAAAGGTTCAGGAGTGGCACGATCGCAAGATCATTCCGGGCGCTGAGTGGGCCACTGTTATTGATCAGGAGCTTCAGCTGGCCGACATAGTGATATTCCTGGTGAGTGCTGATTTCATTGCCTCTGACTATTGCTGGGGCGTCGAGGTTGCTCAAGCAATGGACAGAAGGAAGGCTGGAGACTGCATTGTTGTTCCGGTGATCGCAAGGCCTTGCGATTGGCACACTGCACCCTTTGGTAAGCTGCAAGCGTTGCCAACTGACGGGATACCCGTCACATCATGGGAAAACGTGGACACGGCGTGGTTGGATGTCGTCAAGGGCATTCGGCTGTTATGTCCATAATTCGCCTGGTCCGAGGGTCTCTCGATAATGAAGGCAGCCGACCTGACATTCAAAGAGGGGATTCATGGTGAATCCCGTCGAAGGCGCGGCACAGGGCTGGAGACAGCCAGGAAATGTGAAGTTGTGGCATCGCGGACTAGGCACCCCGACCTGGGTGGTTCTCGCCAGTAGACCACCAGAACCGTGCATGACCTACCCCGCCCCCAGTATCTCCCTCGCCCGATCCACCGCCGGCGCCAGATCGTTGACGCAGGGATCGCAATCGCTTTCGCAGCAGACCCGCCACTCGTCGCTCGCATCCAGCACGCATCGGCGCACGAGCGGGGTGAAGGCGGAGTGCAGGTCCTTCTCCTTCATCGACTGAGCCACGGCGGCGGTGATTTGATCGTCGGTCCAACTGGAATTCATCGGTATGCCCAGGGTGGAGGAGCGTCGGGTCCCAGCCGGTCGGGGCGGCTTGCGAAGGCTGCTAGGATATCACGATGAGTGAAGCTCCCATGCCCCCGCCGGAGAAGTCCGGGGCGGCCACAGTCCGCCGCTACCTCGATCCCGCCCATGTGTTGAGCCTCGCCGAGGCCGACTTCGAGCCCATCTTCCGCGCCTACAACGAGCATGTCCATCGCTGGGAACTCCCCATCGACGGCCTCTCCCTCACCATGATGCGCGAGGGGCTCGCGGCGATGGCGCTGCATCTCGTCGGGCGCCCCCCCGACGAATCGGTCGGCGTGACCATCAACGTCCAAACACCGCCCTTGAACCTCTTCCTCACCGGCGACCCCGGCGAGCGCACGCTGACCGGCCGGGTCTTCACCGAAGACGTCCGCACCGGATCCACAAGCCGCATGTTCGTTCAGGCATTCCGGCCCGCGACCGGTCCCATGCAGAGCACCATCGACGTGGACGGGCTCGACGTGCTCGGCATGTTCGAGGACTACTACGAACGGTCGGAGCAGTCCCCCGCCCGCTTCTTCGAACTCGGCGGCGACCGCTACGGCATGGTGAAGGCGCTCCCCGACGGTGGCGCGGATCGCGTGCGCGCCCTCGACGCGCAATCCGCGGCGGCGCTCTTCGCGGGGAAGAAGGACCTCCTTGAGACCCAAACGATCCGCTTCCGCTGCGGCTGCAATCCCGAAAAGATCATCACCGCGCTGCGGGGGATCTTCGCGGGCAAGGAAGAGGAACTGTTTCGGGGCGAGCCCGCCGTGGAAGCGTTCTGCCCACGGTGCGGCGCGCGGTGGTGGATCGAGCGCGCCGTTTTCTCGGTGTTAGAATGACCTCCCCATCGTGCGCACCCGGCGTGGTGCTTGTCGACCTGCTCTGAGGAGATGACCATGGCGTTCCAGTTCGGCCCCCGTCGCGGCGTGTATCTCGACATCACCGAGGAGATGAAGCAGAGCGCCGCTCCGCTCACCGAGCAGCAGCTCGCCCGCTTCGAATCCTTCGACCTCGTCTACCGGTCGCTCTGTGCGGTGATGTACAACTACGTTCCGATGTCCGGGCACCCCGGCGGCTCGATCTCCTCCGGCCGCTTCGTGACCGCGCTCCTCTACGACACGATGGCCTACGACATGTCGAACCCCGACCGCGAAGAGGCCGACGTCATCTCGTATGCGGCGGGCCACAAGGCGCTCGGGCTCTACGGCATGTGGGCACTGCGCAACGAAGTCGCGCGGATCGGCGCGCCGGCGCTGCTGCCCAAGGACGTGAAGTACCAGCTTCGGCTCGAAGACCTGCTCGGGTTCCGGCGGAACCCGGTCACCGCGACGCCGCTCTACACCAAGTTCCACGCGAAGCCGCTTGACGGGCACCCGACACCGGCCACGCCGTTCCTGAAGCTCTCGACCGGCGCGTCGGGAGTGGGCGTGGCGAGCTCGCTCGGTCTCGCGTTCGGCGCCCGCGACTACTGGGGCGAGAACGCGCCGCGCGTGCACATCGTCGAGGGCGAAGGCGGACTCACGCCGGGCCGCGTCGTCGAGGCGCTGGCCGCCGCCGGCACCGGCTCGCTCGACAACGCGTTCATCCACCTCGACTGGAACCAGGCCTCGATCGATTCCAACCATGTTTGCCGCGACGGCGATCAGCCGGGCGACTACGTGCAGTGGACTCCGGCCGAGCTCTTCTACCTTCACGACTGGAACGTGATCTACGTGCCGGACGGCAAGGACTTCCAGCAGGTGATGGCCGCGCAGCGCAAGGCGGTCACGCTCAAGAACGGCCAGCCCACCGCGATCGTCTATCGCACCGTCAAGGGATGGAAGTATGGAATCGAAGGGCGCGCTTCGCACGGTGCCGGCCACAAACTCTGCACGGACGGTTTCTACGAGGCGTTGATCCCCCTCCTGGGAGACCGCAAGATCGCGCTCCCCACCTGCCACGGCAAGGACGTGCTGGCGTGCTCCGGACCGAACGGCGCCGACGTGATGGAGGGCTGTTTCTGGGCCGCGCTCGGCATCCTTCGCGCCGAGCTGGAATTGATGCCGGACACGGTGAAAGAGCTGGCGGGAAGGCTGGTGGCCTCCCGCGAGCGCCTGGGCCAGTCGGCCCGCGAGTCACGGAACGGCGCGCCCCGCGTGGAGGCGGTGTACGCGATGGCCGCGCGTGAAGGGACGAAGACCCCGGCGGATCTCGCGCTCAAGCCGGGTGCGGTGACCACGCTCCGCAACGAACTGGGTCGCGTGCTCAACTACTACAACAAGGAGAGCGGCGGCGCGTTCCTGACCGCGGCGGCGGACCTGTTGGGCTCGACCAGCGTCGACAAGATCGCCGACGGCTTCGCTCCCGGCTGGTTCAACGCCAGGACGAACCCGAACGCGCGGCTCCTATCGATCGGCGGCATCTGCGAGGACGCCATGGCGGGCATCTGCTCGGGGCTCGGCGCCTACGGGCGGCACATCGGCGTGGCTTCCTCCTATGGGGCGTTCATCGCGCCTCTCGGCCACATTGCGGCGCGCTTGCACGCGATTGGCGGGCAGTCTCGGCACGCCATCGCACCCGATCCGTATCGCCCCATGATCCTCGTCGCCGCCCACGCGGGCTTGAAGACGGGCGAGGACGGCCCCACGCACGCGGATCCGCAAGCGCTCCAACTGTTCCAGGAGAACTTTCCGCGCGGCACCGCGATCACGCTCACCCCGTGGGATCCGGCCGAGATGTGGCCCTTGGTGAGCGCAACTTTCGCGCGACGCCCCGCGGTGATCGTGCCGTTCGTGACGCGACCCAACGAAAAGGTGCCGGACCGCGAGAAGCTGGGGCTCGCCCCCGCCGCCGCCTGCACCACCGGCGTCTATCTGCTCCGCGCCCCGCGAGGCAGAGCCGACGCGACGATCGTGCTGCAGGAGAGCGGGGTCGCGATGTCGTTCGTGAACGAGACCCTTCCGCGTCTCGACCAAGAGGGCGTGGACCTGCGCGTCTACTACGTGGCCAGCGCCGAACTCTTCGACCTTCTCCCCGCGGAGGAGCAGACGAAGATCTTCCCCGAGAGCCACGCGCAGGAGGCGATGGGCATCACCGGGTTCACGCTGCCGACGATGTACCGATGGGTGCGCTCCGATCGCGGGCGCGCCGCGACGCTGCATCCGTTCATGAAGGGGCACTTCCTGGGGAGCGGCCAGGCGGAGTACGTGCTCGCAGAGGCGGGGCTCAACGGCGAGGGGCTCTACAAGGGCGTGCGGAAGTTCCTGGAGCAGACGGCAAGGGTCTGATCGGGCGGGCTCCAAGGAGGAGCAGCGATCCCCGAACGTCTCTAGAGCGCCACGCGCAAGATCGTCGGCGGCGTGAGTCGCTCCGGCGGCGGCAGATTCCCCTCGGCGTCGAACTGCGGCCAGTGGCTGTTGGCGATGAAGTAGAACGCCTCACCGACGATCACGCCCAGGGTCGGATCGTCGAAGATCGGCAGGCTCGACTCCAGGATCTCGATCGTCTCGATCTTCTCGCCGGATCCATTCAACCCAAGCCGAAGCAGGCGCTGCGGACGTACTCCGTTCTGCACCGCGAGGAGCGAGTTGCCGTACCGGTAGAGACCGTCGATGCCCAGCAACGTCTGGCGCCCCGGGTGCCGCAAGAGCACCGCGGTTTTCGATTCGAGATCCACGCGGAACACGCCCTGGGAGTAGTCGGCCACGTAGAGGATCCGCCCGCTCTCGTCCATGTCGAGCCCCTGCGGGGAGACGAACGTCCCCGGCGGGATCACGAGTTGCGGCCCGCCTCCGGTGGCGGACATTCGATACAGACCGCCGCCGCCGCTGTCGGTGACGTAGACATTGCCTTCCGCGTCCAGCGTGAGATCCCCGAAGAGGTGCGCCGCGCCGTCCGCGGGCAGCATGCGCCGCGACGAGAGCACACCGGTATTGATGTCGAAGGCGAGGACACCCGTTCCTCCCAGGTCCTTCTCCGCAACGCCCTTCCCCTCGCGGATCGCGCAGGTGGCCACCCACAGGCGTCCGCGCTTGGCGTCGAGTCGCATGCCCATCATGCTCCAGAGCGTGTCGGAGAGCCCGCCGGCAAAGCGGGTGATCTCGCCTCGCTGGTAGCGCATGATCTTCCGCTCGCGAACGCTGGAGACGAAGAACGACTTGGACCCGGGATCGTAAGCCAGCCCCTCCGGGACGAGATCCTGCTGCGGCAGCGTGAACGCGATCCGGCAACTCATCGTCGGTTGCGTGTTGACGTCGAATCGGTCCAGCACGCTCTTGAATCGCGGGTCGCCCTGGAGCGGGATCAACGCCGAGTCCTCGCGCGCCGGCGCGGTAAGCCCCATCTCCGCGATCCGCTCCAGGCAGGTCAGCGCGGAGTCGGGATCGCCGGCCAGCGCGAACGCGTCGGCGAGGCCGAGGAGAATCTCGGGGTGATCCGGGCGGAGTCGCGCGCACTCGCGCATGTGGTTGAGGAAGACGCGGTAGTCGCGGTTCTGGCGGGCCACCACCGCGTCCCGGTAGGCGGCACGGCTCTTCTCGATCTCGGAGATCCCGCCGCGCGACGCGTGGGCTCCGAAAGTCAGTGCGGCGACAAGCCCGACGACGATCCAGATCATCCGGTTCAACATGGGCTACCTCCGGACTACGAGCGCGCGCCCTTGCGACTCCCAGAGTAGATCTCGAACAAGAGAAACCGCAGGCCGAGCGAGCCGCTCTCCACGGCAAGCCGCTTCGAAAACTTGAGCCCCACCGCCTTCTCGAGATCCCCGCGCGGCAGCACGAGGGCGAGCTTCGAATCGGTGCCATGATGCTTGATCCGATGCACGAACTCGTGCAAGAGGGCGATCGCGCTGTCCCGGTCGGCGAGACGCTCCCCATAGGGTGGGTTGCTCACGATCCAACCGCCCCCGGCCTCGATCTCCAGCGCGTCCTTCAGTTCGAACCGCACGAAGCGATCCACACCGGCCTTGGCCGCGTTGCTTCGCGCGATAGCCAGCGTGGGCTCCGACAGGTCGCTCCCGGCGATCGCATGCGGCGGCACACCGAGCGTCTCCGCCATTGCCCGCGCGCGCTCGGATTCGAGTGCGGTCCGGGCCTCCGGGAAGAGCGCGCCGGCCGCGAACCGGTTTATCGGCCGCAGGAGCCCGGGCGCGCGTCGCATCGCGATCAGCGCCGCCTCGATGGCCACGGTGCCGCTCCCGCAGAAGGGATCGATCAGCGGTCCGGACCCATCGTACCCCGCGAACCGCAGCAGGGCGGCGGCCCGGTTCTCACGGAGCGGGGCCTCGGCGCCTTCCGCGCGATAGCCGCGCCGATGCAGCGGCTCGCCCGAGAGATCCACCGAGATCTCGCAGCGGCCGTGATGGAAGAACGCGGTGAGACGCACGTCGGGGTTGTGCCGATCCACGTTCGGGCGGAGTTGGCCTTTGTGACGGTACTCGTCGCAGATCGCGTCCTTGATCTTGAGCGGCGCGAAAGAGATCGCGTAGTCGGTGCCCTCGGTGGATCCGTGCGCGTGAATCGCGACGGTCAGCGAGGGCGAGAAGAGAGTCGGCCAGTCGATGCGGCGCACCTGGTCGTAGAGCATGGCCTGACTGCGCGCCGAGAACTCGCGGAGCGAGAGCAAGAGCCGCGAGGCGATGCGCGAGCGGATGAGCACCGTCGCCGCGGTGTCCCAGCCACCCTGCAGCACAAGCGGGCCGGCGGGAGTAGGCTCGGGATCGAGGCCCATCTCGCGCAGTTCATCGACGAGGAGCGGCTCGATCCCGGCGGCGGTCGTGACCAGGAACCGCCGGTGGGGACCGACCGGTTGGGACTTGCTCATGGAACTCAAGTATAAGTCTCTACGTTGAAAAAGGTTAGAGGGCTGGATGCGCCCCCGGCGCGCCGCGGGAGAATTGTGTTTACGAGTAAAGCGAGCCATCCCGGCGGCGTGGATCCGGGTATCATGCATGTATCACCTTCTTCAGGAGAATCATAATGCCGGAACACCTCGCCGAACTGCACGCATCGATGGTCAAGCTCATCACCGAGACCTCGACCAACCTTCCCCCCGACGTGCGCCGCGCGATGACGCGGGCAATGGAGCGGGAGGAGGCCGGCACGCGCAGCGCTCAGGCGCTGGCCATCATCGCCGAGAACATCGATCTCGCCTGCGAGGGCGTCGGCCCGATCTGTCAGGACACCGGCTGGCCGACGTTCGAGATCAAGGCGCCGGTGGGCGCGAGTCAGATCGCGATCGGGGAAAAGATCCGGGCCGCGCTCGCCGAGGCCACGAAGCTCGGCAAGCTCCGTCCCAACTCCGTCGATTCGATCACCGGAAAGAACAGCGGCAACAACCTGGGGCCGGGTACGCCCACCGTTCACTTCGAACAGTGGGAGAACGACGACGAGATCGAGGTGCGCCTGCTCCTGAAGGGGGGCGGTTGCGAGAACAAGAACATCCAGTATTCGGTGCCGGCCGACCTCGATCACATGGGCCGCGCCGACCGCACGCTGGAGGGCGTGCGCAAGTGCATCCTCCACGCGGTGTGGCAGGCGCAGGGACATGGTTGCAGCGCGGGAGCGATCGGCGTGTGCATCGGCGGCGACCGCGCGAACGGCTACGAACACGCCAAGAAGCAGCTCTTCCGCACGCTCGACGACGTGAACCCGGTTGCGGAGCTGGCGTCGCTTGAAGCGCAGATCCTGGAGTCGGCCAACACGCTCGGCATCGGGACGATGGGCTTCGGCGGCGCAGTCACGCTCCTGGGCTGCAAGATCGGCGTCCTGAACCGGCTGCCCGCCTCGTTCTTCGTGTCCGTCGCCTACGACTGCTGGGCCTATCGGCGCCTCGGCGTCGTGCTCGACGCCAAGACCGGCGCGATCAAACGCTGGCTCTATCGCGACGAGCCGATCAAGCCGATGGCCACCGGTGCCGGGTTCACGCGCACCGGCCAGGAGAAGGTCTTGACGATGCCGTTGACCGAGGCGCAGGTGCGCGAGCTGCACGTGGGCGACATCGTGCTCTTGAACGGTCGCATGGTGACGGGGCGCGACGCGGTACACGCCTACCTCATGAAGCACGACGCGCCGGTGGATCTGCGAGGCGCCGCGCTCTACCACTGCGGACCCGTGGTGATGAAGGAAGGCGAGAAGTGGATCATGACCGCGGCGGGGCCCACGACCAGCATCCGCGAAGAGCCCTATCAGGCCGACGTCATCGGTCGCTTCGGCATCCGCGCGGTGATCGGCAAGGGGGGCATGGGGCCCAAGACGCTGGCCGGGCTCAAGGAGCACGGCGCGGTGTACCTGAATGCCATCGGTGGGGCGGCGCAGTACTACGCCCGCTGCATCCAACAGGTGACCGCGGTCCATCTTCTGGAGTTCGGCACCCCCGAGGCGATGTGGGAGATCGAGGTCGAGAACTTCCCGGCCATGGTCACCATGGATAGCCACGGCGGCTCGCTCCACAGGGACGTGCAGGCCGCGTCGGGGACGAAGCTGGCCGCGCTGGTGGAGCCGGCGGGCTCCGCGACGCACTAGGGGCCGGCCCGGCGCGTCGACACTTCCCGCTTGACCTTATGCGACACTTGTCGCATACTATCGGGCGTTGATCTTCCCGGGCTTGGGAATCACCGCTTGAAACGCTCTCTTCCGGATCTCTCCCGGTTCGAAATCCAGTGCTTGCGCCGCCTGTGGGTCCTCGGCGAGGGCTCCGTGCGCGACGTTCACGCCTCGCTCCCCGCCTCCCCCAGCTACTCCACCGTGCGCAAGATCATGGAGCGGCTCGAGGAAAAGGGCGCGATCGAGCGCGTGCGCCAGGACGGCAAGGCCTGGGTCTATCGCTCCACCGTCTCCGCGCCGGCCATGATCCGCAAGGAGATCCGCCGGTTCCTCGACACGCTCTTCGACGGATCGGCCGCGCCGCTTGTCGCTCACCTCGCCGAGATGGACGCGATGTCCGTGGAGGATCTCAAGGCGATCGAGGAGGGATTGCCCAAGCGCACTCCGCGCGCGAGGACCAAGCGATGAGCGATGCGCAGCCCCTCCTTCTCGCGTTCTGGGTCGGGATCCTCACGCATCTGTGGCAGAGCACGCTCGTGCTCGCCGCGCTCGCGCTGTTGAGTCGTGGACTGCGCCGGGCGCCGGCCCGCACCGCCGAACTCCTGTGGAGCCTCGGATTTCTCAAGCTCTGGCTGCCCCTGGGCCTCCTGGGCGCCGTCACGCTCGCGGCGGGGGAACGCTTCGATGCCGTATCCGCTCCCCTCCACATGCTCGCGCCGGTGCGCGCGCTGCTCGATCCCGCGCGGCATGCGAGCGCCGGTGCGGCTCACGGGGCGATCCCCGCGACGCTTCTAGGCGCCGTCACCGCACTCTGGGTCGGCGGAGTCGCGTGGTCGATGGCCCGTTTGCTCGCCGATCTGCGCGCCGCCCGCCGAGGCCTCGGCGGGCCCATCGACGCGCTCCCCGATCCGTTGAGCGGCAAGCTCGCCTCGCTCACCCGCGCACACGGTATCCCCGCCGGTCGCGTGCGCATCACCGAGGGCTCGGTGATGCCGGCGGTGACCGGCTTCCTCCGGCCCGCGATCATCTTGCCCCTGCGGCTCGTGGAGCTTCTCCCTCGCGAGGAGCTGCGGGCCATCCTGCTGCACGAGGACGCGCACCGCCGCCGGTTCGATCCCCTGCGCGCTCTGGCGCAACGCCTGATCGCCGGATGGTTCTTCTTCTATCCGCCTCTCCACTGGCTGCTGCGGAGGATGCACGAGTCCGCGGAGTTCGCCTGCGACGAGAGCGCACTGCGCCGCGGCGTGTCGCCCGCGGTCTATACACGTGCCCTGGCCCGCGCCATGAAGCTGGGGTTCGCCCCTGCCGCGCTCACCTCGACCCTGGGGGACGGCGGCGAAGGACTCATCCGACGGCGGCTCGACCGCCTATCCACCTCATGGAGGACCGTACCCATGCTCCGTTACCGACTCATCCTCGCCGGCGCGGCGATGCTCCTCATCGCCGGGTCATTGTTGCCGCTCAACGTGCGTGCGGGGGATCCGGCCGCATCCGACACCGCACTGGTGCAGCCGACCGTGATCCACCAGGTCCCGCCCAAGTACCCCGAAGACGCCCTCAAGGCCGGGGCCGAGGGCCGGGTTCTCCTTACCGTGACGCTGAACGAGAAGGGGGAGATCTCCAAGATCGTCCCTGCCCAGGTCGTGAAGGAATGGCCCTCCTTCACCGACGCCGCCACGCAGGCGACCCGGCAATGGCGGTTCACGCCGGCCATGAAGGACGGCAAGCCGGTCGCAACCGAGATCGTCATCCCGTTCGACTTCAAGCTTGGCGCGGACAAGGCCAAGCCGAAGGGCTGATCCGCCGCCCGAGAGCCTCGTCGCATCCCTCCTCGCCCGCTGTCGATTCCGCAGTCCCGCTGCGGAATCGACAGCTTCAGCACGCCGCTGAATCCCCGAGCCCCCATCGAATCGGGCAGAGAGCCTCGGCACGCTTCCTGCGGATGGCACTCCTATGTCGCGAGACAGGCCCGGGAGTTCCCCTCCGTCGAACTCGACTCCCCCGCCGTCAACCCCGACGTCGCGAGAGGAGACGAAGTTCATGGCATCGCAGAGAAGAGGAAGCGGAACCCTGGCGGTCTGGATCGCAGCAATCGCCGCCGTCGCGATCGTCGGTTGTGGAGGAGAGAAGTTTTGGAGCCGGTGGAGCGGCGGTGACGTAGCGATCGACGCGCAGAACACGGAATGGGACGGCGCGATCACGTACTTCGAAGATCAGCAGATCAGCGTCGGCCTGCAGAACGACGACACGAATCTCTACATCGCGCTCTTCACCGAGGATCGCGGGGCCCTCGCCCAGGTGCTGACCGGGGGATTCACGATCTGGTTCAACCCCACCGGCAAGAAGGAAAAGCAGTTCGGGATCCGCTACCCGCGCACTCTGAAAGATGAGGAGCGCCGTCTCCTGATGCCGTCCCCCGGCAAGGGCGGCGCGCCCGATTTCCTGGGGGAGGCATTCAAGGATCTCCCGAAAGAACTCGAGATCGTGGATCCGAAGGGCGGTGCGGGGCACGTGCTCAAGCCGGGCGAAGGCGGGATCGAAGTCGCGATGAACCTGTCGAAGGGTCTTCTCGCCTTCGAGATCAAGGTGCCGTTCCACAAGACCGCGGAGACGCCGTACGCAATCGGAGCTTCGGAGAAGGGAATCCTGGCGGTGGGGATCGAGACCGCGGAGATGACGCGACCGGCCGGCCGCCCCAAGGGTGGACGCGGAACCGGAGGGCTGGGCGGCGATATGGGCGACGGTGGACCCGAAGGCGGCATGGGCGGCGGGCCCGGTGGCGGCATGGGCGGCCCCGGTGGTGGGATGGGTGGCGGGCCCGGTGGCGGCATGGGTGGACCGGGAGGCCGCGGACCAGGCGCCGGCGGCGGACCTGAAGCAAGCGAGCCGCTCAACCTGTGGATCTCCGTGCTCTTGAGCACGGCCGCCGGGTCGGAGTGAGCGTCAGCGACGGAGAGAGGCCATGAAGAAGAAGATCGTCATTCCCGCACTCATCGCCATCGCCGCGGTCGCCGCCTGGGTGATCGTGAGCCAGGGGCGCTCGAGCGAAACGGAGTTCCGGTTCGTCCAGATCTCGCGAGGCACGGTGCGCTCGGTGGTTTCCAGCACCGGGAAGCTCCAGGCGATCAAGACCGTGGAGGTCGGCACGCAGGTTTCGGGCAAGATCACCGCGATCTACGCGGACTTCAACGATCGCGTCACCGCGGGTCAACTCATCGCGCTCGTCGATCCCACGCTCCTGAAACAGGCGGTGCGATCCGCGGAGGCGGAGCTGCTGCGCGGCCAAGCCGAGCTCACGCAGGCCACCCAGGAGAAGGACCGGATCGAGCGTCTCTTCGAGCGTCAGGTCAGCACCGAGAGCGAGCACGCCACCGCTCTGTACCAGTACACGGTGGCGCAGGCCTCTCTCACCTCGGCGGAAGTGAACCTGGAGCGCGCGCGTCAGAACTTGAGCTATGCGGAGGTGCGCGCCCCCGTCGACGGCGTGGTCCTGGCCCGCACCGTCGATGTGGGACAGACCGTCGCCGCCAGCCTCTCCGCGCCGCAGATCTTCCTCATCGCCGGCGATCTCGCCGCGATGGAGATCCTCGCTTCCGTGGACGAGAGCGACATCGGAACAATTCATGAGGGCCAGCGAGTCGAGTTCACCGTGCAGGCCTACCCGAACGAGACGTTCGCCGGCACGGTGAGGCAGCTGCGGCTGCAACCGACCACCCAGGACAACGTCGTCAGCTATACGGTCGTCGTGTCGGTGGCCAATCCGGACGGTCGCCTGCTGCCGGGCATGACCGCCACCGCGGAGTTCATCGTCGCCGAGGCTACCGACGTCCTCAAGGTCTCCAACACCGCCCTGCGGTTCACACCGACCTCGGACATGCTGGCGGCGGCCGGCGGCCCGCGCACGAGGACCGAAGTGGGCTCCGCGGGCGCGACGATCCGACTCTGGATCCTCGACAACGCCGGCAAGCCTGCCGCGACGCCGGTTCAGACCGGCATCAGCGACGGCCAGTACACGGAGATCAGCGGCTCGGGCATCAAGGAAGGCATGCAGGTCATCGCCTCGATCTCCAACGGGACCGCATCCTCCACCGGCGTCAATCCGTTCCAGACCCAGCAGAGCCGGAGCATGCCCGGTCCCCCGCCTCCGGGAATGTAGGGAAAACGCACATGGACACGCGGCCGGTCATCGAAGCCACGGACCTCGTCAAGGTCTATCGCATGGGCAAGACCGAGGTGCACGCCCTGCGCGGTGTCTCGCTGCGCGTGGAGCCGGGCGAGATGATCGCGATCATGGGCGCCTCGGGGTCGGGGAAGTCCACGCTCATGAACATCCTCGGCTGTCTGGACCGTCCGACTTCCGGCAGCTATCTGTTGGATGGAACCCGGGTCGAAGAGATGAACCGCGATCAGCTCGCGGACCTGCGCAATCGACGGATCGGATTCGTGTTCCAGACCTTCAATCTCCTGGCGCGAACGAGCGCAACTGAGAACGTGGAGATCCCGCTTCTATACGACCGCACCGGCCGTCGTCTGGACACGCGCCGCCTGTCGCAGGAGGCGCTCCGCCGCGTCGGTCTGGGGGACCGCGCGGAGCACGAACCTGGCGAGCTCTCGGGCGGTCAGCAGCAGCGGGTCGCCATCGCGCGAGCGCTCGTCACGCGCCCCGCACTTCTTCTGGCGGACGAGCCGACCGGAAACCTCGACACCCGCACGTCGCTCGAGGTGATGGGGCTCTTTCAGGAGCTCAATGCCGAGGGAATGACCACCATCCTCGTCACGCACGAGCCGGACATCGCCCGCTACGCGCGGCGCGTGATCGAGCTGCGCGACGGGCGCGTCATCCGGGACGTGCCGGTGACGGATCGTCGCGACGCCGCGCGAGATATCGAATCCATGGAACTCCCCGCCGCGGCGAGCACATCATGAGAAACGCCATTCTCGTCCGAATCGCTGGACAGAGCATCGTGAAGAAGAAGATGCGGACCCTGCTCACCATGCTGGGGATCATCATCGGCGTGGGGGCGGTCATCCTGATGGTGGCGATCGGCGGCGGGGCCCAGCGGCAGATCGAGGAACGCATCCGCGGCCTCGGCACCAACATGCTGGTGATCACGCCCGGCGCCACGACCCAGGCCGGAGTGAGCCAGGGCGCGCAGAGTTTCAACCGCCTCACCATCGAGGACGCCGAACGGCTGCGCAATCAGAGTCTCCTGCTCTCCGCGGTGTCTCCGGTGGTCACGACGCGGGCTCAGGTGATCGGAGGCCAGGGGAACTGGCGCACGTTCATCTTCGGCGTGCACCCAGACTACCAGACGATCCGCAGTTGGGGGCTCGACTCCGGCGTCTTCGTCGACGCCGGTGACGTACGCGCGATGCGAAAGGTGGCGGTGCTGGGGAAGACCGTCGCCGACAACCTGTTCCCGTTGGGCGACGCGGTCGGCGGTCAGATACAGATCCGCAGCGTCCCCTTCAAGGTCATAGGAGTGCTCCAGCGCAAGGGTCAGACCGCGGAGGGCGCGGATCAGGACGACGTGATCATCGCACCCTACACGACGGTGCAGAACCGGTTGTCGGGCCACACCTTCATCACGCAGATTCTGGTCAGCACGTCCTCGTCGCAGGACATCGCCTCCGGTCAGGACGAGGCCCGGGCGATCATGCGTGAGGCGCATGAGCTCGGCGGCAACGAGCCGGACGACTTCACGGTTCGAACTCAAAGCGATCTCGCCGCCACCGCCCAGCAGACGACCCAGGTGATGACCCTGCTCCTCTCCGCCATCGCCAGCATCTCCCTGGTCGTGGGCGGCATCGGCATCATGAACATCATGCTCGTGTCCGTAACCGAGCGAACCCGCGAGATCGGGCTGCGAATGGCGCTCGGCGCGCGCGGCGCGGATATCCTGGCCCAATTCCTGGTCGAGAGCATCGTGATCAGCCTGGCCGGCGGGCTGATCGGCGTCGCCGTCGGCGTCGGCGGGAGCGCGTTGCTCGGCACGTTCACCGGCTGGAAGACCGCGGTCTCCCCGGGCACCGTGCTGATCGCGCTGGTCTTCGCCGGATCGGTGGGAGTGTTCTTCGGTTACTACCCGGCCCGACGCGCCGCCGGGCTGGATCCCATCGAAGCGCTGCGCTACGAGTGACGGGGGAACTGCACATGAGAGAGATGGCATCGGCATGGGCTTGGGATAGGAGGCGATCATCCCAGCGCCGCGGCTTCCGCACGGGGGCGCTCACCCTCACCGCTTTTCTGCTCTTCGGCGTGCTACCCGCACCATGCGCCGTCGAAGCAGGGGCGGTCGCGGAGCCGCGGCGCATTTCACTGTCCGAAGCCATCGAGATCGCGCTCAAGCAGAACAGCTCCGTCTTGCGGGCCGAGAACGAGACCGCCATGAGCCGCGCCGCCGTGTCGGACGCGACGATGCGATTCCTCCCGGACCTTCAGCTAGGCCTGTCGGGATCCAAGTCCTACGCGCAATCCGGGACCGAGTCCGGCACATCGTTCGGCGCGGGACTGTCCTCGAGCGTGGTTCTCTTCGACGGCCTGGCGCGCGTCGCCGAGCTGCGCGCGGCTCGTCTCGAAGAGGCGGCGGGAGTGAAGGACCTGGAACGTTCCCGCCAGACCGTGGTCTTCCAGGTGATCACCGGCTACCTCGCGATGATCGAAGCGACCGAGCAGGTCCGCGTGCAGGCGGAGAACCTGGCCGCCCAGCAGGAGCAGGAAAAGTCCGTGCGCGCCCTCGTCGAAGAAGGCCAGCGACCGATCTCCGAGCTGTACCAGCAGGAGTCGAACGTCGCCGCGGCGCAACTGTCGTCGGTGGAGAGCCGAAGGACGCTCGAACTCAGCCGGGTCGATCTGGTCCAGGTGCTTCAGCTCGATCCGACGGGCGTCTATGACTTTGAGATTCCGCCGGTGCCGGAGATCGATGCGGACACTTCGGAGCCCGATCTGAGCGCGTTGCTCGAGCGCGCCGCGCGGACGCGGGCGGACGCTGCCGCCGTAGCGGACCGCTCGGTTGCCGCCGGAGAGCAGGTGCGGTCGGCGAAGGCCGAGTACTGGCCGGCGCTCTCCCTCTCCGCGGACTACGGAACGGGATACTCCGGCACCGCCGACGGCGCCTTCTTCGACCAGCTCGATCTGCGGCGATCGGGTTCCGTCGGGCTCTCGGTCTCCGTGCCCCTCTTCGATCGGTTCGCCGCGCGCAACGGAGTCCGTCGCGCACAGATCAGCCGGGACAACGCGCAGTTGACCGAGTCCGACGTGGAGCAGGAAGTGGCGCTGCAAGTCCGGCGCGCGGTCCTGGATTGGAATACGGCCCACGAGAGGCTGCGGGCCGCGGACGCGCGCGCCCGAGCGTCACGGCAGGCGCTGGACTCGACGAACGAACGCTACGCGGCCGGGGCGGCCACGCTCTACGAGGTGACGCTTTCGCGATCCGACTTCGTAGCCGCGGAGAGCGGCTTGGTGAGCGCGCGGTACAACGTACTCTGGCAGGGTCGACTGCTGGACTACTATGTCGGGGATCTGGATCCCGCTGACGGCTTGGGGGAGGCGAGGAGTAAGCTCTGATTCCTCGGTGCCGCGCACGCCGGTATCGGCGGCGGCACCGGAGTTCGCGACGGCGCGCACTGGGAAGGGCCGATCACCATGTGGAAGCTATCGTCCGAGGGAGTCTGGGCCAGATGGGGACTTCTCGCGAGTGCCTGCGTGCTGGGTGTCGCGCTCATCCTCGCCTCCTGGTCCAACTACCGCAGCGCTCGTGCGGCGACCTCGGCGCTTCACGCCGGCCAGGCGAGGATCTTCGAGCGCGCGATCATGGGGACGCTCAGACAGGGCATGGATCACGAAGACCCTGTCGGGGTCCAGGTGGGCCTCGACAGCCTGCTCGCGCAGCAAAGCGCGGACGGGTTGCGCTACGTGGCCCTCCTCGACACGGAGGATCGCATCGTCGCTGCCGCCGGCGAGCCCGCGTCGGGCCCCAGCATGGAGTTCTCGCCATCGGGAGACGACCCCGGCTTCAGGCTGACGCAAGTCGGATCTCGCGTGCGGATGTCGCTCATGCGGCCGAGATTCACGCCGCCCCCGCCGGGCCTGGAAAGGGACCCGCGAGGAGCGCCCCGGCACGGCGGCATCACCTTCGAGTTCGAGCCCCTGGTGGCGAGCCGGCTCATGGATCAGGCTCGCGGGCTGCTCGCCTTCGGCCTCGCCGCCGCCGTTGTGATGATGCTGGTGGCCGGCGTCTCGTGGGGAATGTCGCGTCGCTACGAGGGGGCCAAGCGCCATCTGGAACAGGAGCGCCGGCTGAGCTTGCTCGGCGAGATGTCCGCGGTTCTGGCCCACGAGATCCGCAACCCCCTCGCGTCGCTCAAGGGACACGCGCAGCTCCTCGCGGAGCACCTGCCCGCCGAATCCCCCGACCGGCGCAAGGCGGATCGCGTGGTTATGGAATCGTCCCGCCTGGAGGCGTTGACCTCCGACCTGCTCGATTTCGTCCGGGTGGGTCCGCTCGAGCGAATTCCCGTCGATCCCGTTCCCATTCTCCAGGCTTCGATCGAGGAGGTGGCCCCCGGTGGTTTCGATTTCCACCCGGAGAATGCGCCCCCATCGTGGCCGCTCGACGGCGTCCGCATGCGCCAGGTCTTCATCAACGTGCTGCGCAACGCGCACCAGGCCTCGCGGGGGGACGATTCGCGGCCGGAAGTGGGTCTGCTCGTCGACGGGAACTCACTTGTCGTGACCGTTCGCGATCACGGCGAGGGACTCCCGAAGGGACAAGAGGAACGGATCTTCGACCCGTTCTTCACGACCCGGACCACCGGCACCGGGCTGGGGCTCGCCGTAGCTCGGCGCGTCGTGGAACTCCATGGTGGTACGCTCTCCGCCGCCAATCATCCGCAGGGGGGAGCCATCTTCCGGATCGCCCTCCCCCGGTGAGGAACTGAACGCATGGCCGCCATTCTCATCGTCGACGACGAGCCGGGCATCCGCGAGTTCATCGCGGAGACTCTGAACGAAGGAGGCCACGACGTCGTCGAGGCCGGAGACGGACCCGCTGCGATGCGTTCGCTTCGGGATCGCGCCTTCGATCTCATGATCACCGATCTCCGGATGCCGGGAGCGCCGGATGGCATGGCCCTGCTTCGCAGCGCCCGCGCCGCGTTTCCGGAGATGGAAGTGATCGTACTCACCGCGCATGGCACGGTCGACAGCGCGGTGGAGGCGATGAAACTTGGCGCGTTCGACTATCTCCAGAAACCCCTCGCAAGTCCGGGTGAGCTTCGGTTGATCGTCGCACGCGCGCTGGAGCGCCGGAGCCTCCTCACGTTGAAGGACCGCTCGGCGCGCGAGGCGGCCTCGGTGCCCCCTCTCACGTATGAAGACCCGATCATGGAGCCGGTCTTGAAGGCGGTGGAGAAGGTCGCGCCGACGCACACCACCGTTCTCGTGCTGGGCGAGAGCGGGACGGGGAAGGAAATCGTCGCGCGGACCCTCCACCTGCTGAGTCCACGGCGCGACGGACCGTTCGTCCCGGTCAACTGCGCGGCGATCTCCGAGAGCCTTATGGAGAGCGAGATCTTCGGGCATGAGAAGGGCGCATTCACGGGGGCGACCGGTGCGCGAAGAGGACGACTGGAGCTCGCCGACGGGGGCACGCTATTCCTGGATGAGATCGGAGAACTGAAGCAGGAGCTGCAGGCCAAGCTCCTGCGGGTGCTGCAGGACGGTCGCTTCGAACGTGTCGGAGGCACCCGAACGATCGAGGTGGACGTGCGCTGGATCGCCGCGAGTAACCGCGACCTCGAGGCCATGGTGGAATCGGGAGCGTTCCGCGAGGATCTCTACCATCGGCTGGCCGTCTTCCCCATCCGACTGCCTCCGCTACGCGAGCGACCGCGCGACTTGCTTCCCTTGGCGGAGACCCTTCTCGCGCGTATCCGGGTGGAACTGGGCCGCCCCGGCTTGCACCTGGATAACGACGCGCGAGATCGCATTCGTATGGGTCGCTGGCCCGGCAACATCCGCGGGTTGGCCAACGCTCTGGAGCGGGCTGCGATCCTCGCCGAAGGGGACGCGGTTCAGGGCGCGGACATGGCCGATGCCATCGGTGTCCCTTCCCGAGGGAAACGCGGCGCGCAGACCATGGCGGAGATCGAGGAAGAGGCGATCCGTCGCGTGCTGGCCGATGTCGGCGGGAATCGCCGGCGCGCCGCCGAGGAGCTCGGCATCGGGCTGCGGACCCTCTACGAGAAGCTCAAGCGATTCGGCATCGACTAGGGCAAGCGCCGGGTCTCCCGACAAAGACAAGAGCCGCCCGGTAAAGACCGGACGGCTCATCCGAAGCGTGAAGCAAAATGGCGGGGCCGACGAGATTCGAACTCGCGACCTCCGGCGTGACAGGCCGGCGTTCTAACCAGCTGAACTACGACCCCGCCTAAGGGCGACCAAAAGTATCAGTCTGGAGGGCTAAAGTCAATTCCGGGGCGCGCAATGCTCACCCGGGTGAGCATCCCCCCCCGGGAGTCCCGTCGGCGGACCGCGGCGGGGCCCATCCCGCCAACCCCCTACCCCACCAGCACCTGGCACAGCGCCCAGAGCTGGGGCACCGCGAACCCGTAGGTCCTGATCCGGCAGTTGGCCCCCATCATCTGGTCCGTGTCCCCGGGATCCAGAAGCGCCACCCCCACCTTCATCACGTCCCGCCGGGTGAGCGCGGCGATGAACTTGCGGCTCTCCTCGTTGATGGGGCCCCGCGAGACGGTGGCGAAGATGATCGCCGAGGCCTCGGCGGCTTGCGCCTCCACCCGCGCGAGCTCTTCCGCGCCGACCCGGGGAGAGACATCGACCACGGTGAACCCGACCGGCTCGAGTTGCTCCTTCACCACCTCGATCATGATGCGGTGGTGCTCGTCCAGTTCGCGCGGGAGCACGAAGAGCTTCTTGCCGGGCGCAGCGGCAATGTCGGCCAGCACGCCCGCGTTGCCGTCGAGGGTGATCGCCCGCTGCGAAGCGGTGAAGAAGGTCTGCTCGTGCTCGTACTCGAGCAGATCCTCCGCCGCGTCGTTGCGCAGCCATTCCTGAGCGCGCAGCGCCCGCCGCAGCGAGTGCACGCGCTCGGCGGAACCCCGAATGCGTTCTTCGTTCAACTTCTTCGAGCGCACCGCATCGAGAACCGCGGCGTAGGCGGTCGCGGCCATCGCGGGATCGAGCGGATAGAGCAGCATGTCGACGCCGGCATCCAACGCCTGCACCGCGGCCTTCCCGGGCGGCATGCGGTCGGCGATCGCCTTCATCTCCATCGCGTCGCTGATCACGACCCCTTGAAAACCCAGCTCTTTCCGCAGCAGATCCTGCAGGATGGCCTTGGAGAGCGTCGCCGGCGTCTGCTTGTCGAGCGCCGGATAGGCCACGTGGGCCGTCATCACCATCGCCGGCGGCTTCTCCTGCTTGAACGCCTCGATGAACGGCGCGAGGTCTCGAGTCTTGAGCGTGCCGAGGTCGGCCTTCACTTCGGGGCGGGCCACATGAGAATCCAACTTGGTGGCGCCGTGTCCGGGGAAGTGCTTCACGCAGGGGGTGACCCCCGAGGCCTGAAGTCCCCGCAACGCGGCCAGACCGTGGGTCACCACCACCTCGGGCGTCGAACCGAACGCGCGCGTCCCGATCACCGGGTTCGCCGGCTCGCTGTTCACGTCCAGAACAGGGGCGAAGACGACGTTGACCCCGATCGCGCGGAGCTTGTCCCCGATCCCGTGGTAGACGTCCTGGGTCAGGTCCGCGTCGTCCGCTGCCCCCAGCGCGGCTGCGGTGGGGGCCGGAGTGGTGAGGTGCCCGATGTTGGTGACGAAGCCGCCTTCCTCGTCGATGCCGATCAGAGGCGGCAGCCCGCGCCCGAGTGCGCGGCGCAGTTCGTGAATGGCGCGGCGGGCACGGTCGATCGATCGCAGGTTGGACCGTCTGAGGAAGATGCCGGCGTAGTAGTTGGCGAGATGATCCTTGATCGACTCGTCCCAGGTCGCGTCGGGGAGGACTCCGACCATGAAGAGCTGACCGACGGCCATCTCCAGGGTCTGGGGCTCAGGCGCGCGATCCGACGAACGCACACCGCCCGTCGCGGGGCCTCGTCGCGGCCCGCGCACGGAGCCGCCACGCGCAGGGCCGCTGCGCGCAGGGCCGCCACGCCCAGGACGGCGCGGCCGCGCGGTCGCAGCCGGGGCCGTCCCCTCTGCCACAGCCCCATCCGGCTTGGCCGTCCCGACCTCATCGGAGACGCCGCTCCGGCGGGGCCGCCGCCCGCCCCTCGATCTACCTTCCATGATCCCTCCCGCTCGTGGCCTGAAATTCCGGACCCCAGGACACGAGACGCGCCCCGGGGTAGTAGTGCTTGAGTATGTCACGGAACCCGTGGCCGTCCCGAGAGAGTTGCATCGCCCCCCACTGGCACATGCCGACGCCGTGCCCCCATCCCTGCCCCTTGGCGGTCACGCGTTTCACCTTGCCGTCCGACATCCTGAGCTTGAGTTCGAACGCGTTGCTCCAGAGCGGCCCTCCAGCCGGGGTCAGAAGCACCCGGCGAATGGCTCCCTTGTCCACGTCGTAGGTCGCCTTGTCCGTCTTGATGCGCAGGCGCACCGCGCGTCCGCTGGCCCCACGCTCCACGACCTCGATGTTCTTGAGCCTCTTGCCGACCCAGGGCTTGCCGGTGACGGCGGGGACGGTGCGGGCGAGGATCCCGATCAACTGCTCGGCCGTCCAGCTCTCCTCCCATCGGAAATACTTCGATGTCCGGCAGGCTATCTTTCCATCCATTTCGTCGGGGCGGCTCTTGAGATAGGGAACCTCCTGTGCGCCGAAGCTCTCCTCGATCGAAGCGCTCTTGCCGCCGCAGGTGGATGAGTAGTTGGCGCGGATCGGCTTCCCGTCGTGGACGAGGAGGAGACCGCGCGTCTCTTCCACCGCGCGGTCGGCATCGGGATGGCGGCGATCGATCGATCCGTACACCTGGTCCTGCACGCCGGCCTCGAGATCGAAGCCCTCGTCGGGATACTGCCCCATGTGACCTGCGGTGTACGTGCGCGCCGCCACCGCCTGGGCCTTCGCCGCTTCGAGATAGTCGCCGGCATGGCCGATCTCGAGCGGCACCACACCGCGCAGGTAGGTCTCCACATCGAGCACGTTCACGACATTGAGCCCGCCCTTGGGGCTTCGTCGCACGTCGAGACTCCCCGGGTACCGGGCGCCGTCGAGTACGATCTCGCCGCGCTCGGCGTCCCCGACGATCCGCACCGTACCGTTGGCCAGGCCCAGCAGCTCCCCGTTCTCGCTGTAGAGGAGCACCTGCTCGTTCTCGAGGCGGACCGCGTACGTTTCTCCCGCCTCGCCGTTCAGCATCACGCCTCGATCGTCGGACACGCTGAAGGACCGCGACGAGCCGATGCGGGCCTCGGTGACGTGCGTGCGCAGTCCGATCCGCACGATAGGAACCTGGATGCCCTCCGATTCGGGCGGCTGTGCCTCCGACCCCGGCGGCTCGGGCATCTCACCGCCCGGCGGCATCACCGGCGGTCTCTTCCCCGCGCAGCCGAGTAGCGGCGTGAGGAGCATCGCGGCCAGGATGAGACGACGCGCGCTCACAGGAACCGATCCCCAGGCGTGATGTCGCCGAGCAATACGGGACGCGACGCGCCGGTCACGCCGGGGAGGTTGCCCGCCTCTCCCTCCAGCGTGAGATGGCCCAGGAGCGCGAAGGCCACCGCCTCTTTCGCGTCCACATCGAGCCCGTAGTAGTCGGAGGTGACGACCTGCGTGCCCGGGAAGAGTTCGACCAGGTCGCGCAAGAGCGTCACGTTGTGCGCGCCGCCGCCGCTCACGATCAACTCCTCCACCGCGAAGCCGGGTTCGATGAAGCGCCGATAGGCGCTCTCCACGGCACGGGCGGTGAGCATCGTCGCGGTGGCCAGCACCGAGGCATCGGAGAGCTTCCGCGCGCGGCAGCGATCGAGGAACGCGCGCGTGAACTGGGCGCCGAACTGCTCGCGGCCGGCCGCGCGGGGCGGAGCCTGCGCGAAGAAGGGCTCCCGCAGGATCGCCTCCACGATCTCACGATCGGGGTTCCCCTTGGCCGCGAGCGCTCCGCCCTCGTCCACGTGCTTGCGCCCGTCGCTCACGATGCCCATCAACGCGTCGAGCACCATGTTGCCGGGGCCGGTGTCGAACGCGATCACCTCGTCGCGGCCCGCGCCGGCGCGAATCGCGGTGACGTTAGCGATGCCACCTACGTTGAGCGCCATGCGCGAGCGCGCCGGATCAGCGAAGAGGAGATGATCGACGAGCGGCACGAGCGGCGCCCCGGTGCCACCCGCTGCCACGTCGCGCGAACGGAAGTTGCTGATGACGGCGATGCCGAGCCGCTCGGCCAACACCGACGGCTCGCCGATCTGCAGCGTCGAGGCCGAAACCCATCCGGCGCCGCCGCGGTTGACGCGTCCCCACGACGCCGCGCCCGGCCCCTCGCGGGTCAGGCCCGCATCGGGAAAGACCGGAAAGTGGCAGACGGTCTGGCCGTGGCTCGCCACCGCGTCCACCTCGGAAAGCGGCACGCCGGCGTCGCGCGCCACCGCCTCGACGGCGTCGGCGAAGAGATGTCCGAGGATGAAGTGAAGACGGGTGAGACGCTCGAGCACGCGCTCCCCGCCTTGCTGGACACCCAGGATCTCGGCCCGCACCGCATCGGGATAGGGCACGGTCACGAAATCGAGAACGTCCCACGTGAGCGCGCGGCCGGGCGAAGCTTCAACTCCGCGCCCCGCGCGACCCGCGAGGCTCTCGATCTCGACCAGCGCGGCATCCACGCCGTCGGCGGAGGTGCCGGACATGAGCCCGACCACGCGGCGACGGCGTTTGGCGAGAAGCTCCAGGATCGACTTCATCCCTGTCGGTCATCCTCCGGATCCTGTTCCTTGGTGACGTGTAGCGAGAAGAGAATCGACGAGGTGAGAAGGCTCGCCACCACCAGGAGCGATACCGGCGTCGGGATCGGGAGCACGTCCTCGAGGAGCATCTTGGCTCCCATGAAGACCAGCACGCCGGCGAGACCGTAGTGCAGGTAGCGGAAGCGCTCGATGAAGCCCGCCACCACGAAGAACATGGCGCGCAGCCCCAGCACCGCGAGCACGTTCGACGTGTACGCGATGAACGGTTTCGTCGTCACCGCGAACACAGCGGGAACCGAATCGACCGCGAACATGACGTCGGTGGTCTCCACGGCGAGGAGCACGACGAAGAGCGGTGTGGCGATCGCCCGTCCGCGGCGTCGGATGAAGAACCGACTCCCCCAGTAGCGGCGCGTCACCGGGAAGAGGCGACGGAAGGACTTCACGATGGGGTTCTTGGACGGGTGCACGTCGGTCTCGGTGCTCACCGCCATCTTGTACCCGGTCCAGATGAGGAACGCGCCGAGGAGATAGATCACCCAGTGGAATCGCGTCACGAGGGCCACGCCCGCCAGGATGAACCCGCCGCGCGTGATCATCGCGCCGAGGATGCCCCAGAAGAGCACCTTGTGCCGGTACTCGGGGGGAACCGCGAAGTAGCCGAACAAGGAGAGGAAGACGAAGAGGTTGTCGACGGAGAGCGAGAGCTCGACCACGTAGGCGGTGAGGAAGTCGACGGCGTCGCGGCTCCCGACCCAGAGCCAGAGGAAGCCGAAGAAGGCCAGTCCGAGGGTGACCCAGCCCGCGCTGCGGATGAGCGCCTCGCGGAGCCCCATCGAGTGCTCCTTGCCGCGAAAGCTCAGGAGATCGAGGGTCAAGAGGGCGACGAGGCAGACGTTGAAGATGACCCAGACGGGAACCGAGTACATGCGCTCTCCTCGCGGAACGGAACCCGGGCCGGGCGGCGCGGTCCGGCAATCCTACGGCAGTGGACGGGCGGCGGGGAGGCGGAAAGAGGAGCGCCGAGCCCCGAAAGGGGCCCGGCGCTCGCGGGGATCCGGTTGGGGGGTTCGTACTACCGGAGCCCCGCTTTCTTGAGGATCATCTCGGCTGGGCAGAACCCGGTGAACGAGGACTGGAAGAGGTTGACGCCCACAAAGCCCACCAGGATGAAGAACCAGGGGCTCACCGTGAGCCCGAGCACGAGGCCCAGCATCACCAGGGCTCCGGCCATCAACCGGACACCGCGTTCGACCGTCATGGTATTCCTCCTACGATTCCAATTGTCGTTTGATGGACTCGGACAGAACCTTGAGACGCTCCGGCGGCAGTTCCACCGCAGGAAGGAGATGGGCGAGATCGCGCGTCCGCCGGAGCGAATCGACGAACTTCTCGCAGTTGGAGCAGGTCCCGACATGCTCCTCTACCGCGAGCTTCAGCTCCAGCGGCAATTCGCCGTCGAGATACTCCGAAATACGCTCCGCCAGATCGACACAGACGTGATCGCGATGGTGCTCGTGTTCGTGACTCATACCGAGGCTCCCCCGGGGTGGTAGGCGGCCAAGCGCTTGCGAAGGGTCAGCCGCGCACGGTGCAAACGCATCTTGGCGTTGGGGATGGTGATCCCCAGGGCCTCCGCGGCTTCTTCGGTGCTCAAACCTTCCACATCCCGCATCAACCATACGACGCGATAATCGGGTGGAAGGTCACGCACGGCCGCGTCCAGCGCTTCAGAAAGTTCCCGGCGGTAGAGGTCGCTGGAAGGGTCCGACTCGTCGGGAAGGGCCGGGCCGTCCTCCACGACACCCCCCTGGGGAAGAAGCTCATCCAGGGATAACTCGCGATCGGGGGCGAACTTGCTCTTGCGGCGGCGGGACAGGCACGAGTTCGCCACGATGCGGTAGAGCCACGTGGTCAAGGCACCCGGCTCCCGCAGGGTCTCCAGCTTCTGATAGACCGCGACCAGAGTTTCCTGGAAGACGTCCTCGGCATCCTCGCGGTGGCCGCACATGCGCACCCCGAAAGCGTAGATACGGTTGCCGAAGCGATCCACGAAGCGGTCGAACGCTCCTGGATCGCGGTTGAGTACGCCTCGGAGGATCTCCTCGTCGCGCTCCCTCTCGCGCCCGCGCTGCGGATCGTGCTCGTCCTCGCGATTTCTCACCATGCTCCTCGTTCCCCCGGCCGCCGCCCGGCCTGTGACCGATCCCGGGTCGAAGCGTCCGTACCCCAGGCAACAGAAATCACCCTCACCACCGGACGAGCATGATAACCCATTTGTTTTCTCCGACAACCCGCTCAGCGCGCCTCACGGTCGCGCTGGCTCTGGTTCTGGGGGCAGTGGCCGCGGGCCCGGTCCATGCGGGAGAACTCTCTCTCGAGGACGCGATTGCTCGAGCCCTGTCCCAGTCTCCTCGCCTGATGGCGGTGCGCGCCGAGGCGCGCGCGGCCCGTCTTCAGGCTCAATCCGCCTCCCTGAGCCGCCTCCCGCGCGTGGAGGCCGAGCTTGGCGCGAGCCGGACCGATCATCCGGTCTACGTGTTCGGAAGCCTGCTCGCTCAGGAGCGATTCGGGCCGAGCAACTTCGGCACCTTCGATCCCGAGAAAGGGGCCTTCGACCTCTCGATCCTCAACACCCCGGATCCCGTGTCCAACTGGCGCGCGGCGATCAGCGTGCACCAGCCGATCTGGACCGGCGGCGCGATCACGTCGGGCCTGAACGCGGCGCGGGCGCAGGCCGAGGCCGCCGATCAGAACGCGCAGCGCACGTCGCAGGCCACCGCGTTCGATGCCGAGCGCGCGTTTCGCATGGCGCTCCTCTCCGAGGAACGCGTCGCTGTTCTGCGCGCCTCGCTGGGCACCGCGCGCGGGCAGGCGGCGCGGGTGGAGAGCCTCTGGGCGCAGGGGCTGGCGCTTCAATCGGATCGCCAGTCGTTGGTCGCCCACGTGCGCGAGATGGAGGCGATGGTCGCCGGTGCGGCCGCGGACAGCGCGGAGGCGCGAGGCGTGCTGGGTTTGGTCTTGGGAGCGGAAGAACCCATCGAGGACACGTTGCAGCAACCCGGTGAGCACGAGGGTTCCCCCGCTCCCCTTCTTTCGGAGGCGATCGACACCTCGACAGAGCGCGGCGACGTGCGCGCGGCGCGCGAACAGTGGCGCGCCGCAAACGCCATGCGCGGCGTTGCCCGCGCCGAACTTCTCCCCGCGATGGAGGTCATGGCGGGGACCGAGCACAACAGCCAGGACTTCTTCGGCGAAGGGGGCAACCAGTGGATGGTCGGCCTCGGCGCGCGGTGGCGGCTCGACGCCGGCGCCCCGGGGCGCGTGCGCTCCGCCTCGGCGCGGGCGCAGGCCGCTCAGCAGGCCTACGACATGACCAGCCGCAACGCCGCTCACGAAGCGCGCACCGCGTACGAGCGTCTGGCTGCGGCTCAACTGCAGACGGCGGCGCTCGACGCCGCGGTGGCCGCCTCACAGGAGTCGTTCCGGCTCGTCGAGGAACGCCATCGTGAAGGTCTCGTCACCACCCTTGAACTCACCCAATCCCAGGACGCATTGACCCGCACGCGGCTCGGAGCAGCGGCGGCGCGCACGGATCGCGCGCTCGCCTTGGCCGCCCTCAAGCTCGCAGCGGGGACCCTGATCTCCGCGGAGGAATCCCGATGAAGAAGCAATCGTTCGTGCTCACCTCGATGGCGCTGGTGGCGCTCGCGTTCGGCGCCGCGTCGTGCGGTCGCGGCGAGAGCGTGCCGACCAAGGAAGAGAAGGCCCCGGTGCGCGTTCGCGCCGAGGCGATCGCCCCCGCGAGCGAGCGTGCCCGCCTGGACGTGTCCGGCGAGTTGGTGGCGCGCGATCGCATCGATGTCGCCACCAAGGTGGCCGGTCGAATCGTCGAGCTTCCCGTCACCGAGGGCACCGTGGTGCGCCGCGGCGACGTGCTCGCGCGCCTCGATTCCCCCGAGCTGGCCTCCGCCCTCGCGCAGTCGAAGGCGGCGGAGCAAGCGGCGCAGGTGAACGCCGAGATGTCGGAGCGGCAGGCCGAGCGCTTTCGCCGCCTCGCCGTGAGTCAGGTGGTTACCCCGCGCGATCTGGAGATGATGGAGGTCGCCGCTGCCGGCGCCAGGGCCGGCTACGAGCAGGCCAAGGCGATGGCGACGATGAGCCGGCAGAACCTGGACTACGCCGTCCTGCGCGCGCCGCGCGACGGCGTGGTGGTGCGCCGCTTCGCCCGCGCCGGCGATCTCGCCCTGCCGGGCCAGCCGGTGGTGGCGATGGAAGATCCCGGCAGCCTGGAAGTACGCATCACGCTTCCCGCCGAGGCGCAGTGGCCGGTCGCGCCCGGCGACAGCGCGTCGATCACGATCGCCATGACCGGTGACACCGCGTACCCCGCAGTCGTGGATCGCGTCACGCCCGGCGCGGATCGGCACACCATCGAGGCGTACTTGCGCGCAGACGGCGTGAGCGCTCCGAGCGGCTCGTTCGTGCGCGCCACGCTGTTCGGCACGGGCAGCGATGACGCGCTCCGCCTCCCCACCGAGGCGCTCATTCGCCGCGGCCCGCTGACCGGGGTGTTCCTGGTCCAGGACGGCCGCGCCGCGCTTCGCTGGGTGCGTCTTGCCGCCGACGGTCGGGTGACCGCGGGCATCGCCTCCGGCAGCTCGGTCATCCTTGCGCCGCGCACCGACCTTGAGGACGGCGATGCGGTGGAGGTCGCACGATGAAGCCGGAAGGCTACGGCCTCGCGGGCCGCCTCGCGGCGGTCTCGCTGGACTCCAAGCTCACCTCGCTCATCATGATCGCGGCGCTGCTACTCGGCGCACTTGCGATCGCCAAGACGCCGCGCGAGGAAGAGCCGCAGATCGTGGTGCCCTTCGCCGATGTGATCGTCGGGCTGCCCGGCGCGTCTCCGTCCGAAGTCGAGGACCGCGTCACCCGCCCGATCGAGCGTCTGGCCATGGAACTCCCGGGCGTCGAGTACGTCTACTCCACCTCACTCAGCGACATGGCCATGGTCACCGTCCGCTTCAAGGTCGGCGACGACCAGGAGCGGAGCATGGTGAAGCTCTATGACGCCCTGGCCGGCGGCATGGACGGCATGCCGGCGGGGGCGACGCCGCCTCTGGTGAAGGCACGCCTCATCGACGACGTGCCGATCCTCTCGCTCACCTTCTGGCAGGAGAATGGCGACGAGACGATGCTGCGCGACATCGCCGCCGCGTTCGAGGACGAGGTGCGCAGCGTCCCAGACGTCTCCGCGACCGAGTTGATCGGAGGGCGGCGGCGCACGCTCGAAGTGCGCATCGACAATCGCGCGCTGGCCGCGGCGGGGATTCCCGCCCAGCAGATCGTCGGAAGCCTGCAGGCCGCCAACGCCGCGGCGCCCGGCGGCACGGTGGTGGACGGCAACCAGGCCACACTCATTCGCACCAACTCATTCTTGCGCACGCCGGAGGACGTCGGCTTCGGTCGTGGTGGGCGTGGCCGACGGCCGGCCCATACGCCTCGGCGCTGTGGCCTCCATTGTCGAGGTCGCGCAGACCGAGAGCTACGTCGCCATGATCGGCGGCGCAGCCGAGCACGAGCACGGAAGCGGACAGCGCGCGGGCGCAAGCGCCCCGGCGGTCACGCTTACAATCGCCAAGCGCAAGGGCGCGGACGCGACGCGGGTAGCCGAAGCGGTTCTCCAGCGCGTGGACTCGGCGCGCGGTCGCCTGATCCCCTCCGACGTCCATCTGACGGTGGCCCGCGACTACGGCGAGACCGCCAACGAGAAGGCCACCGACCTCCTGAAGCACCTGGGCATCGCGATCGTGCTGGTGACCGTGCTCACCGCGGTGGTGCTGGGGATCCGCGGCTCCGTGGTGGTGTTCGTCTCCGTGCCGGTCACCTTCGCGCTGACGCTTTTCACCTACTACCTCTTCGGCTACACGCTCAATCGCGTGACCCTCTTCGCCCTCATCTTCATTACCGGCATCGTGGTCGACGACTCGATCATCATCGTCGAGAACATCTACCGGCACCTGGCCATGCGTCGCACGCCGCGCGTGCGCTCCGCGATTCTGGCCGCGGTATCGGAGGTCGGCAACCCGACCGTGCTCGCCACCCTGACCGTCATCGCCTCGGTGTTCCCCATGGCCTACGTAGGCGGCCTCATGGGCCCCTACATGCGCCCGATGCCGATCGGCGCGTCGATGGCCATGACCTTTTCGCTGATCGTCGCGCTGACCATCGCGCCGTGGCTCGGCAAGCGGTTGCTCAAGGTGAAGGAAGGCGCGGGCTCGGAGCACGCCGAAGAAACGGCGCCGCCCAAGCTCCGCAAGTTCTACGATCGCGTGCTGGGGCCGCTGCTCGACGAACCGCGCAAGGGCATGATGGTCCTGGGCGGGATCACCCTCCTGCTTCTGGCGACGCTGACGCTCTTGCCGCTCAAGGTCGTCACCGTCAAGATGCTCCCCTTCGACAACAAGAGCGAGATGCAGGTCTTGGTGGACATGCCCGAGGGCACGCCTCTGGAGACCACCGACGCCGCCGCGCGCGACATCGCGAGCGCGCTCTCGTCGCTTCCTGAAGTAACCGGCATGCAGGTCTACACCGGCGCCGCCGGTCCCATTACCTTCAACGGTCTCGTGCGGCACTACGACTACCGGCGCGGTCCGGAGTCGGCCGACATCCAGGTGAACCTGCTGCCCAAGGGGGAGCGCAAGCGCAAGAGCCACCAGTTGGCAGGCGTGCTCCGCGAGCGCGCGCTTCCGGCGGCTCAGCGCCACGGCGCCGACATCAAGGTCGTCGAACTCCCGCCCGGACCGCCGGTGCTCTCGACCTTGGTCGCCGAAGTGTACGGACCGGACCAGGAGCAGCGGCTCGAGCTCGCGCGCAAGGTACGCGACATCATGGAGTCCACCCCCGGCGTGGTGGACGTGGACTGGATGGTCGAGGCGCCGCAGAAGGAATGGACCCTCGAGGTGGATCGCACCCAGGCCGCGTTGACGGGAGTCGCGCCCGCCGCGGTGGCACAATCGGTATATATGGCGCTCAGCGGAGTTCCGGTCGGAAACCTTCACATGGAGGATCTCTTCGAGCCGGTACCCATGGTGGTGCGCTGGCCGCGCGACGAGCAGACCTCGCTCCACGCGGTGGGTGATGTGCGCGTCCCCTCCCAGATGGGGATGCTCGTGCCCGCAGCCTCTCTCGTGCACCCGGTGGAGCACGAGCGCTCGGTGAGTCTCTACCGCAAGAACGGTCGCCCGGTGGTGTACGTGGTGGGCGAGCTGTCCGGCAAGCAGGAGAGCCCTGTCTACGCGATCCTCGACATGAAGAAGCGGATCGAGACCCTGACGGGATCGCGCGGCGAACCGGTGACCCAGCTCTTCGCGGCGCAGCCGCGGACCCAGGATGCCTATGCGGTGCGCTGGGACGGCGAGTGGGAGATCACGCGGCAGGTGTTTCGCGATCTCGGAATGGCCTTCGGCGTCGTGCTCCTCCTCATCTACATGCTCATCGCGGGATGGTTCAAGAATTTGATCACGCCGCTGGTCATGATGGTCTCGATTCCGTTGAGCCTGATCGGCATCATCCTCGGCCACTGGGCGTTCGGCGGGTTCTTCACCGCTACGTCGATGATCGGGTTCATCGCCCTGGCCGGCGTGATGGTGCGAAACGGCGTGCTGCTGCTCGACTTCGTCAACCTTGCGCTGGAGCGGGGGCTTCCGCTGAAGGAAGCGATCCTGGAATCTGGCGCGGTGCGGCTGCGGCCGATCGTGCTGACCGCGGGGACGGTAGTCGTGGGCGCTTTGGTAATCCTGGTCGATCCGATCTTCCAGGGGCTGGCGATCTCGTTGATCGGAGGCTCCATCACCGCCACCGTGCTCACCTTGGTGGTCGTCCCGATCCTGTACTACATGATGGAGCGCAAGCGCCTCGAAACGCCGGTCGCGGTGGAGGAACAATCATGAAAATGCTGATGGTGCTGGTTCCGTCGGATTGCCTCGCCGACGTGCAGGAAGTGATCGACAAGCACGAGATCCACGCCTACACCGAGATCCCGAACGTGCTGGGGGCGGGCAAGAGCGGCCGCAAGCTGGGCACGCGGGCGTTTCCGGGCACGACGAGCATGCTGCTGGCGGTGGTCGGCGCCGAGGAGGCCGACCGCCTGGTCGCGGCGGTGCGGGAGTACTCCGTACGCTCGCAGTGCTGCGACGAGATCCGCATGTTCGCGGTGCCGGCGGAAGCGGTGGCCTAGGCCCGGATTGTCGCTGGCGGGGCGGCCGGACCCCCTCCGAAGTCCCTGCAACCGGCGCGGCCGGTCCCCCTCCCAAGTCCCTGCAACCGCCGCGGCCGGTATCCCGTAGGGCCTTCCGAGGGAGACAAGTCGATGCTCAGAACCCTGCGTGCGGTGAGATTCCTGTTCGTCGGCCCGATGATCCTGGCCCTGCTCTTCGTCATCAACCTGGTGACGTCGCCGGGGCACTGGTGGGTTCAGTGGGCGGCGCTCGGCATCGGGATCGCCTGGATCATCAGCCTCTTCCGAGTGGTCGGCGCGCTCATTCTGGTGGGCGGACTGGCCGCGCTCTTCGCCTACTTCCGCAAGCGCCAGACAGGCTGACCGGCGGCCGGTCCCCGGCGATCGCAGAACTTCCAGCGATCCGGCTACCTTGCCAACTCGCTCACGCCGGGCTAGATTCGCGTCACCATGTCGTCGATCAGCCCTCCTGCACCCGACGCATCGAAGCTCGCCCGCCGCCGCATCCCCGGCTCTCGCGTCCTCGCGTTCGGCCTGATCCTGGTCGTCGCCATCACCGGATTCGTCGTGACGCGCATCGTGCAGACGAGCGGCCCGGGCCCGGATCCGCGCACGATACCCAAGCGCCCGGGCCTCGCAGCGGCGGCGGATGCAGCCGTCGCGGACAGCGCATGGGTCGTCCCCACGCGGCTAACCCCCATCCTGGCCGATTCTTCGCTGCGCGGGGTCACGCTCGACGGGGAGAAGGAGATCCTCGAGCCGGGTCTCGTGGCGTGGCTCATCGCCGACGAGCCGGATGCGTGGCTCGTCGAGCACACATGGTTCTATATCCCCACGATCCCGGTGCGGCTCTACACCTACGCACAAATGAAGGCCCTCGACGAGCGCGGGGAGATCGACGACCAGACCCCGGTGTCGATGGCGCCGTATCGGTGGAAGCTGCGCGCCGCCTCCCTGGAGGAGGCGCGGCGCGAGGCGCTGCGTCAGATCCCCACGACGCCCCCCGAAGCGGTGGCGGAGGCGGTCAAGCCGAGGCCGCGGGAGGAGTAGGCGGCGGCGCGGCGGCTGACCGTTGCGGTCAACCGGACCGGACGCGCGGGGGCGGGATCGAAAGCGGAGTCTGCTCCACTCCCTGCAGGCTATCGGAGGATCAGATGGGGATTCTGACCGAGCTATTCGTGGGGACCGATGAGGAGGCGAGGTCCTATGACGGCGACTCCGCGGCCGGTTTCCAGAGCGTGCAACTCGGCGGCCTGACGAATCTGGAATTCGAGACGCTCTGGGCGATCCTGGAGGGGAAGGAATGGAGCCCGGACTCCCATGCCCTGGAGGAGGTGCGGCCGAGCGGCGAGACGTGGACATTCAAGTTCCCGGCCGCGTTCGTAGAACTCCTGCGTAGACTCGATTCGGAGGGAGTCGCCGCGGCAGCAAAACGGTGGGCGGCCACTGAAGAGCTTGCCTGCGCGCCGGCTGATGTGGAGCATGTGATCGTCGCCCTGGTTTCCATCGCGGGTTCGATCGGCGACGGCAGTCGCAGTCTCTTTCTGTGGGGCTCGCTATGAGAACATATCCATCACTTTGCGCTGCCCAACCAGGCGTTGGACATGACGGTCGGTCGCCGGTGGCGCCCGCCCGCAAATCAACGCCATAGCGTCAGGCCCTGACCGAATCTATTCACACCCGTAAGGGAATTTCTCACAATGGACATCCCACGGATCTTCAACATCTCCGAAAGTGCTCACCGCATCCATAACCCGTTCACACCCGATAAGCTCGCCACGCTCGGCGCGGCGCTGCGTCTGGAATCGGGGTCCCGGGTGCTCGACCTCGGCAGCGGTTCGGGGGAGATGCTGTGCACCTGGGCTCGCGATTACGGCGTCATCGGCACCGGCATCGACATGAGCCAGTTGTTCACCGAGCAAGCGAAACTCCGCGCTGAAGAACTCGGCGTCGCCCATCAAGTCAAGTTCATCCATGGCGATGCTGCCGGCTACGTCTCGGACGACAAGGCCGGTGTGGCAGCCTGTCTCGGTGCTACATGGATCGCCGGGGGAGTCGTCGGCACTATCGAGCTTCTGGCGCGGAGCCTGCGCACCGGAGGAATCATCCTCATCGGCGAGCCCTACTGGCGGCAGTTACCGCCGACGGAAGATGTTGCCAAGGGGTGTCTTGCCCACTCAATCTCCGACTTTCTCATGCTTCCAGGACTTCTAGCGTCTTTCGGCCACCTTGGCTACGACGTCGTTGAAATGGTTCTGGCTGACCAGGACGGCTGGGACAGATACGAGGCGGCCAAATGGCTCACCATGCGCCGATGGCTTGAAGCCAATCCCGACGACGAGTTCGCGAAAGATGTTCGAGCCACACTGACCTCGGAACCCGAGCGCTACGCCGCCTACACGCGTGAATACGTGGGCTGGGGTGTGTTCGCGCTGATGAGGCGGTGATGAGGGCATTACCGGGCGACTCAGAAAGCGGGGAAAATCCAATCATGCCTGACGACTCATTCAAGCCGCCGTCGCTTCGCGGCGCGGCTTGATTCAGGCGTTTGGCCGCGGCTCAAGTCCACCGCCGTCCAACGCGCGCACTACACAATGCTCACCCGGGTGATCAACCCGCTCACCCACCCCGCTCACTCGCGCGGCGCGGCCCCAATCGACCCCGCCCGCGCATCACCCCTCGCAACCCGCCCGCACCCGCCACGCCTACCCGGCCGAACCGGTCCGCCTCAACTCCACGACGCCTTAAGCGCCCCCACCTCGGCCTCCACCGCCTCCAACACCGAGCACTGCTTGACCGCCTCGGCCATTGCGTTGTGGTCGGTATGGAGCGGCCGGTCCTCTTCGAGGTGTTTCACGACCTTACGGATCGCGGCATGGGCGGCCAGCGTCCCCTTCCCCGGCGTGAAGTCGCGGAAGTCGAGCGCCTGGGCCGCGGCGATCATCTCGATCCCCAGCACCGCGCGGGCGTTCTCGAGAATCTGCACCGTCTTGAGCGCCCCATTCATCCCCATGCTCACGAAATCTTCCTGGTCCGCGGCGGCGGGGATGGACTGGATATAGGACGGAGTGCTCAGGATTCGCTGCTCCACGATCAGCATGTCGGCGGTGTACTGGCTCAGCATGTGGCCGGAGAACATCCCCGCTCCCTTCGTCAGGAATGCGGGGAGCCCCACCGAGAGTGCCGAGTTCAGCAGCCGGTTCAGCCGGCGTTCCGACAGGACCGACACCATGCACAGAGCCGCGCCGACGGTATCCAGCGGCATGCTCACCGGCACGCCCTGGAAGTTGGCGCCGGTCAGCACCGTGTCGGTTTCCGTATCGAAGATCGGGTTGTCGGCGACGCCGTTGAGTTCCGTCTCCACCTGCGTGCGCGCCCACGAGAGAAGATCGCGGAGCGACCCGATGACCTGCGGGGTGGAGCGCATCGAGTACGCGTCCTGGACCTTGACCTTGATCTTCCCGGTCCAGAGGTCCGAACCCTCCATCACCTGGCGCAGATTGGCAGCGGAGGTCTGGGCTCCGCGGAACCCGCGCAGCTCGTGGAGCTTGGGGTTGTAGGGCTTCATGTTGGCCAGCAACGCTTCCAGCGTCATCGCCGCGGCGATCTCGGCCTGGGTCGTCCACCGCTCGGCGTCGTAGAGCAGGAGGCACGCCATCCCCGTGATGAGGTTCGAGCCGTTGATCGCGGAGAGGCCGTCGCGCGCTTCGAGCCCGGGCACCGGAATCCCCGCCTTCTGCATCGCCGCCGCCGTCGGCATGCGCTCGCCCCGGTAGAAGCACTCGCCCTCGCCCATCAGGCTCAGCGCGATCTGGCTCATCGGCGCGAGGTCGCCGCACGCGCCGACGCTTCCCTTCTCGCACGCGACCGGGGTGATGCCGCGATTGAGCATGGCGGCGTAGGTGAGCGGGATCTCCGGACGGCAGGCCGAGTAGCCTTTGGAGTGGACGTTGATGCGACTGAGCATGGCCGCGCGAACATGCTCGATCGGCGCCGGCTTGCCGATGCCGGCTGCGTGGTTGTAGACCAGGTAGCGCTGGAACTGCCGGAGCTGATCGTCGTTGAGCTTCATCTCCGACAGCTCGCCGATCCCGGTGTTCGTCCCGTACATGGTCTCGTTCGCCGCGATCTTGCGCTCGATCATGGCGCGACAGGCGCGAATACGGTCCAGCGACTGCGGGGTGATCACCACTTCCTCGCCATGCCGCGCCACCGCGACCACGTTCTCTATCCGAAGGCTCTTCCCATCCACATGCACCGCCATGATCTCTCCTTCCGTGGCGACAGGGGCGGGAAAGCGGGGAAAGGCGGGCCTCCGCCCGATCGCGCGACGGCTGATTCTACTTCCGGCGGCCTCGGCTTGCCACCCGGGTCGGCCGCCCGCTCACCAGATGCGGACGCGATCCCCCGCAGGGCGGTGAAGCGCGTCGCCCTCCTTCACCCCGTACGCGGCGTAGAACTCGTCCATATTGGACATCGGTCCGGTCACGCGGTAGCCGGGGGGAGAGTGGGGATCGGTGAGGAGCCGGTTTCGCAATTCTTCGTCTTTATACTTGCCGCGCCAGACCTGCGCCCAGCCCATGAAGAATCGCTGGTCGCCGGTGAAGCCTCCGATCACCGGCGCCTCGCGGCCGCGTAGCGAAATGCGGTAAGCGCGGTAGGCCACGTTGAGCCCGCCGAGATCGCCGATGTTCTCCCCCAGCGTGAGCTCGCCGTTGATGTGCATGTCGTCGATGGGGTTGTACGCACCAAACTGCTCAACCAACTTCTTGGCCCGCGCGTCAAACTCGCGCGCGTCGGCCTCGGTCCACCAGTCCGTGAGATTCCCGTCGCCGTCGAATTTCCGCCCCTGGTCGTCGAAACCGTGGCCGATCTCGTGGCCGATCACCGCGCCGATCCCGCCGTAGTTGGCGGCATCGTCCGCGTTCATGTCGAAGAAGGGGGGCTGCAGGATCGCGGCGGGAAACACGATCTCGTTCATGAGCGGGTTGTAGTAGGCGTTCACGGTCTGCGGCGTCATCTGCCACTCGTTGCGATCGACGGGCTTACCCAGGTGACCGAAGCGGCGCTCGTGCTCGAAGCTCCGCGCGCGCATCACGTTTCCCACTAGGTCGTCCGGCGTCACGACGAGACCGGCGTAGTCCCGCCACACATCGGGATAGCCGATCTTGGTGGTGAACTGCCCGAGCTTGATCAGCGCTCGCCGGCGAGTCTCCGGTCCCATCCAGTCCAGGGTCTCGATGCTCTCCCGGAAAGCGAGCTTCAGGTTCTCCACCAGCTCATTCATGCGCGCCTTGGCCTCGGGGGGGAAGTGGCGCTCCACGTACATGCGCCCCAGGACCTCGCCCAGGCTCTCGTCGATCTCCCCTACCGCTCGCTTCCATCGCGGGCGGATCTCGTCGATGCCGGAGAGCGTCTTGCCGTAGAAGTCGAAGCGGGCGTCCACGAAGTCCCGGCTCAGGTACGGTGCGTAGGCGTTGACGAGATGCCATTTCAGGTAGACGCGCCACGTCTCGACCGGGACCTCGGCGAGCAGCGCGCCGAAGCCCCGGACGAAGCTCGGCTGGCTCACCACCGTTTCGGTCTGACCGGCGGCGCCGGCGCCGGCAAGGTACGCGCTCCAATCGAACCGCGGGGCCAGCGCGCCGAGCCCGCTCATGTCGACCCGGTTATACCGCGCTTCCTCGTCGCGATTCTCGACCTGGGTCCAGTGGTGCTCGGCGATGCGCTTCTCGAGAGCCACGATCCTGGCCGCCGCGCCGTCGGGGCTCTCGACACCGATCAGACGCAGGATCGTGGCGATGTAGGCCTCGTAAGCGACGCGGATCTCCGCGAACTTCGGATCCTCGAGCAGGTAGTAGTCCCGATCGGGGAGTCCGATCCCGCCCTGCGTGAAGTAGACGATATAGCGGTCGGAGTGCTTGGCGTCTTGATCGACAAGAGCGTGCAGCGGCGGGTCGGCGCCCAGCACAAGGTGCCTGGCCATCTGGGTGATGACGCCGCCGAGGGTCCGGATTCCGTCGATGCGGCTCAGCTCGTCGGCCAGCGGCGAGAGTCCCAGCGCGTCGGCGCGCGCCTCATCCATGTAGCTCCGATAGAAATCCCCCACCTTCTGCGCGTCCGAACCGGGGGCATCGCACGCCGCCGCCGCCTCTTCGATGATGACGCGCAGCCCGCGCTCGGCGGCCTCGAAGACCTCGTGGAACGCTCCGTAGGTCGCGTAGTCGGAGGGAATCGGCGTCCGGTCCAGCCACGCGCCGTTCACGAAGCGGTAGAAGTCATCCTGAGGGCGGACCGATCGATCGAGACCCTTCAGGTCGATGCCGGGCTCGCGGGTCGGGTACGTCGTGTCTTCCATGCAGGGCTCCCTGAATGAGCATGTGGCGAGAAGGTCGAGAACGATACCACATCACTTCCCGGCGCCCGCGGTGATCCCTTCGATGATGTGCCGCTGGAAGAGCAGAAACACCGCGAGAACGGGGAGCGTGGAGAGCATCGATCCGGCCATGAGGTGTCCCCAGTCCACCGCGTGCTGGCCCTGGCTGTAGAGAGCGAGACCCACGGGCAGCGTCCGCATTCTCTCGCTGCTCGTAAGAATGAGGGGAAAGAGGAACGAGTTCCAGTTGACGAGAAACGTGTTGATGCCGACGACGGCCAGGGCCGGTCGCGCCAGGGGGAGCACCACCCGCCGGAACACCGACCAGTCGCTCGCGCCGTCCACGCGCGCCGCTTCCTCGAGGTCCACCGGCAATTGCTGGATGTACTGGCGCATGAGAAACACATTGAAGGCGTCGACTACGAAGGGCACCGTGAGGGCGGTGAAGGTATCGATAAGCCCCGCCCGGGCCACCAGAATGTAGAGCGGCACCAGAATGACCTGCTTGGGAATCATGAGCGTGGCCAGCACCGCTCCCCAGAGCGGTCTCTTCCCGGCGAATCGGCGGCGGGCGAAAGCGTAACCGACCATCGCGGAGAAGAGGAGGTTCCCCGCGACCACGACCGCTGCCACCAGCGCGCTGTTGAGGAAGTAGCGCCCGAAGGGACCCGCTGCCCACACGTCCCGATAGTTGCGCAGCGTGAGTCCGGTCGGGAGAAGGCTGGCCGGCCCGCTCAGCGTGAACCCCTCGACCTTGAGCGAGAGAAGGGTCATCCAGTAGAGCGGGAAGAGCATGGTGACGAGGCTTCCGAGGAGCACGGCCCACAGGAGTCCCCGCCCGGCCCAGCTCCGCGCGGACGCGCGCCCGCTCACGCGTCCACCTTCGACTTGAAGATCCGGGTCTGGGCCAGGGACGCCAGCATGACGATCGCGAAGAGGAGATAGGCGATCGCGCTGGCATAGCCCATGTCGAAGTAGCGGAACCCCTGCTCGTAGAGATAGAAGACGGTGGTGCGGGTCGAGTCGAGCGGGCCGCCCTGCGTCATCACAAAGATCTCGATGAAGACCTGGAGGCTGCGGATGGTGTTGATGACCACGACGAAGAGCGTGGTGGGCAGGAGCAACGGGAGCGTGATGTGCCAGTGCCGCCGCCACCCGTCGCTGCCATCCAGCGCCGCGGCCTCGTAGAGTTCCGCCGGGATGGTCTGGAGACCCGCCAGGTAGATGACCATGTAGTAGCCGATGGCCGCCCACACATCCATGAGCATGACCGCGGGCAGTGCGGTCATCGGATGCTGGAGCCACGGGTGCCCCTCGAGCCCCAGCCCTCGCAGGAACGCGTTCAAGAGCCCGAACGGCGAGTACACCTGCTTGAAGATGAGCGACACGACCACCAGGGAGACGACCGTCGGCAGAAAGAACGAGGCGCGAAAGAACCCCCGCCCGCGCAGGGGGCGGTTCAGCAGCAGCGCCAGGGCCAGCGCAAGGACAGTGGTGAGCGGGATCGTCCCCGCCACGAAGTAGAGCGTGACCTTGAGAGACTGCCAGAAGAGCGGGTCACGCAGCGCGCGCCCGTAATTGTCCAGGCCGACCCAGGTCATGCCGCCCCGCAGCGGGTTGTAGTCGGCAAGGCTCACCAGGAGCGAGAAGAGGAGCGGGTACACCCCGAACAGGGCAAAGGTGAGGAGCCAGGGGCTCAGGAAAGCGAGGGTGCCGCGGGCGGAGGAGCGCATGTCGGGGCATCATAGGCCGCGCGGTTTGCGCGGGCAAACGCTTAGCGCGGGGCGCGGGAAAGGAGTTCGTCGATCCGCCGGCAGGCCTCGCCCAACGCGTCGGCCGACGTCGCCTTCCCGAACACCGCTTTCTCGAGCGCGGCGTCTACGACATCTTCGATCTCGACCCACTCCTCGAGATTGGGCGGGAAGACCGCGGTCTCGAGCTGCTTCAGGAACACGGCCTGTTTCGGGTTCTCGGCGAAGAAGGGGTCCGACTCGGCCGACTTCGCGGCGGGAAGCACGCTTTGCTCGGCCCGCGCGATCGCCATCGCCTGCGGAGCTTCGGCAAGGAACTTCGCCAGCCGCAACGCCGCCTCCCGGTGCGACGAACGCGCGAACACCGCCAGCAGTTCACCGCCGCCGAACGAGGCGGAGAACCCGCGATCGGTCGCAGGCCGGGGCACGAGGGCCACGCCGAAATCGAGGGTCGGGGCATCGCGGGGGATCGTCTTCAGGAGCCATGCCCCCGAGATCATCGCCCCCAGACGCCCGTCCTTGAACGCCTGGTCGAGAACCTCCTGCTTCTCGAGAAGCGAATGCGGCCCGAGCTGAAGATAGAAATCGAGCGCCTCCGCCACCGGCGCCTCCGCAAAGGTGCAACGCGCGCGGTCGGCGCTCAGCACGTCCCCGCCGTTCCCCCAGGCGAACGGCATGAACTTCTTGAATTGGATGTACCGCTCGCCGGCATTGAGCCCGTACCCGTAGACCTGGTCCCGCGGGCGGTGCACCTGGCGCGCGAACGCCAGCAGTTCTTCCCAGGTCTCCGGCGGCCGGTCGGGATCGAGCCCGGCCGCTCGCGCCAGCTCGCGGTTGGTGAAGAGCACGCGCGTTCCGGTCACCCACGGGAGCGCGTACACCTTGCCGTCGTAGGTGCATGCGTCCCACATGAGGTACTGGGACCGCATGGGTTCCGTGTCCGCGGTGAGGTCGGCAAGCGCGCCGTTCGCCGCGAACTTGGCGAACCAGGTCGTGCCCAGCTCGCACAAGTCGGGCGGCTGTCCGGCCGCCGTCGCCGCGGTGATCTTCTCGAGGCCGCTCTGCCAGGTGAGCTGCTGCATCTCGACCCGGATGCCGGGGTTCGCCGCCTCGAACGCGGCGATCAGGGGGCGCACCGTCTCCGCGGGCCAGAACTGCCAGAAGGTCACCGTGACGGAGTCCTTGGCATCGCCGCGTCCCCTGCCGCACGCGGCGCCGCCGAAGACAAGGGCCAGCAACATCCATGTCGCGGCCGCGCGCCCCATGAATGCCATCGCCGCTGTCCGCAAGGCATACCGGCCACGCCCCGAGAGTTCGGCGATCATCGATTCTCCCTCTCTGCCTCGGATTCGACGGCGCGCCGCACGAATCCACCGGCCGCATCCAGGCGCCGCCGCGCTTCGTCGGAGCCCGCTCCCGTCTTGATCATCACGATCGCCACTTTGACCGAGCCACCGGCTTGCGCCAGCACGTCCGTCGCTGTCTCGTAGTCCACTCGGGCCACGGTCATGACCGTCCTCTTGGCGCGCTCCCGCAACTTCACACTGGTCGCCATGAGGTCGACCATCATGTTCTCGTAGATCTTTCCCATCCGCACGAAGGCGGCGGTGGTCACCATGGTCAGCACCATCTTCTGCGCGAGCCCCGACTTCATTCGGGTGGAGCCCATGACGACCTCGGGCCCCACCACCGGGCAGATCGCCACGTCCACCTGGAAGTCGATGGTCTCCCGCGGACTCATCGTGAGGTAGATCGTGCGCGCCCCGAGCGCCCGCGCCTGCGCCACAGCTGCGAGCACGAACGGTGTTCGCCGGCTGGCGGCAATGCCGAAGACGACGTCCCGCGCACCGACGCCGCGGTCGCGGATCGCCTGCTCGCCCGCCTCGGCGTCGTCCTCCGCACCTTCGACCGCGCAGATCAGCGCACGGTCGCCCCCCGCGATGATGCCCTGCACCATGGCCGGATCCGAGCCGAATGTTGGGGGACACTCCGCGGCGTCCAGCACACCCAACCGCCCACTCGTTCCTGCCCCGACGTAGATCAGCCGCCCCCCCGAGCGAAGCGCCGACACCACAAACTCGACCGCCTCTTCGATATGCGGGAGTTCGCCGGCCACCGCTTCAGGGACCGCGGCGTCCTCGCTGTTGATGAGACGCAGAACGTTTCCGGTGGAGAGGCGATCGAGATCCAGCGAGCGCGGGTTGCGGGCCTCGGTGGCGAGGGCGTTGATCTCGTCGAAGACGCTCCGGTCGTTCTTGGGCTTCACCCTTGCTCCTTGTAGATGCTGCAGCAACCCTATATAGTCTCTGGACTTACTGTCAATCTCGTGGGCCGTGAGGTCCTCGCGATCGCTCCCCTGTCGGCGATCCTTCGCGGAAGGTCCCCCCCGTGATCGTCTCCCGCCGAGAACTCATCCTCGTGCTGGGGCTCTTCATCGCCCTCGCCATTGTCTTTCTGTGGCCGGTCCCCACGCACATGATGCGCGACATCCCGACCTCCGGACCACCCACCGACGCCATGCTCAACCTCTACATCTTGACGTGGAGCGCGCAGGCCCTCGGCGACAACCCCTTCAACCTCTATCAGGCGACGTTTTTCTACCCCTACCACTCCTCGCTTGCCTTCATGGACAACATGGCGGCCATGGCGGTTCTGATCGCCCCCGTGGACTGGGCGTTCGGGAACATGTTCGTGGGGTTCAACACGGCGTGGCTCCTGACATTCGTGATCTCCGGCCTCGGGGCATTCCTCCTCGTGCGGTACCTCACCGACAACACCATCGCCGGGATCCTGGCCGGCATCATCTTCGCCTTCCACCCGTATCGCTACCACAACGCGGGCCAGCTCAACAATCTGGCGATGATGTGGATTCCGTTCGCGCTGCTTTCGCTCCATCTCTGGGTGGAGACCAGGCTTCGACGGCACCTCTTCCTGTTCGCGGCCTTCTCATTCGCGCAGTTCCTCTCGACGTCCTATGGCGGAGTGTTCCTCCTTCTGGCAACGCTGCTGTACGTCGCGGTGCTCCTCGTCGTGGAGCGTCGCTCGTTCCTTGACCTGGTCAGCGTCCAGCGATGGATCATTCTCGCGCTGGGGGCAATGTGCTTCATCGCCCTCATTCCGTTCACGGCCCCTTACCTGCGCAATGCCCGCGCCGACATCTCGATGCGCCGGTCCCTGGGCACGACCGCGCTCTTCAGCGCGCAGCCGGTCGATTTCGTGACCCCTGCCCCCAACAGCGTCCTCAGGGGAGCGGCTCCTTGGCGATCGTTCGCGCGGCATCCGTTGTTTGCCGGGGTCGTGGCCAGCATCCTCTCTCTGTACTGGCTCGCGCGCCGAGGGTGGCGGAGGCAACTCCACCGCCCGGAGTTGATCTTTTACGTCCTTCTCGCCGGAGTCGGGGGAGTGATGGCCTTGGGCCCGGTGCTCGGCGATCCGGCTCGCCGGATACCCATGCCCTTCGCCCTCGCCTGGTATGTGCTACCGGGGGCTTCCTTCATTCGCGCGCCGGTGCGCTTCGTCGTCCTGGCCGCGCTGGGTGTGGCGGTGATGGCGGGAGCGGGGGCCGCTCGCCTGGAGGGAACGCGCCTGCGGGGCCGGCGCTGGGGGAGCCTGGGGCTGTGCGCTCTTGCCGCGGTCGAGCTGTTCGCCGCTCCGATCCAGCTCTTGCGCCCGCTTCCCCACGGCATTCCCGCGGTGTACTCGTGGCTCGGAAGCGTTTCGGGTCCGCTGGCCATCGTCGAGTTGCCCATGGCCGTCGACGAGCAGCATGAGGGCATCGAGCATGCCCGCTACCAGCTCTATTCCCTGGCCCATCACAAGCGGCTCGCCAACGGCGTGGCCGCGTTCGTCCCCCCGATCACGCGCAAGCTGCGAACGGAGATGCAGCACTTCCCCGAGAATGCTTCCGTCGCGATGCTGCGCGAACTCGGCATCACCTATGTCTTCGTGCACACGGATCTGTATCCGCCGGAAGAAGTGACGCGACTGCGCGAGGCCATTCGCAATCACCCGGGGCTCTCGCTCGCCGACGACACCGAAACGATCTGGGTGGTGGATGTCGTGACCGGAGCCGAAGGGGCGCCCTAGCCTCGCCCCTGCGTGGGCGGTGCTACTCGGATCGGGGACCGGCCGCGGGCCCGGCCGGAAGCTTCCGGGGCGACCGATGGCGAGCCAGCGTCGCTTGCATGCCCTGCGCGAGTTCCCTCATAAGCGCGGCGTCTTCGGGCCGGTTCACCGCCCCGTACGCGCGCACGAGGTTATTGAGGACCCGGAGCAGGATCGCTTCGGCGGAGGGAACGGCATCGAGAACTCGAGCCAGCGGCCGGGACGCTTCCGCCTGCACTTCGAGGATATCCTCGCGGCGCAGAAACTTGCCCCCATGGTAGCAATCGACGAAGACGGTCTCTCCCTCCCGGACGACACGTGCCAGGAAATGGCCGGGGAAGCTGCACCCTCGGATGTCGAGACCCAATCGTCCGCCGACCAGCATGTACGTCAGGGTCAGGCTGATCGGGATCCCGCGCTTCTCCGTGATCACGTGCACGAGATTGCTGTGGTCGGGATGGTGGTAGTCCTGTTCCGCTCCGGCGAGACCGCAGGACTCGAACAGGAACTCGGCAAGATGCGCGGGATCCCGCTTTCGCCGTGTCCGGCGAAACTCAAGGGCGAGATCGTCCAGGTATTCGGGAAGCCCGCGAGGATCGAGTCGCCCCCCCTGGAATTCGCCGAGCAGCGCAAGCGCCTTCTCCAACTTGAGGGCGTCCGGGTCGGCGTCGAGCCAACCCGGCCAGGCCTCACGGAGCCAGCCGCGATGGTGCCCGGCCAGGAGTTCGCGCAGAAGTCGGCGCGTATCCGGCCCCGGCGGCTCGGGGAGCCTCGTCAGCTCCGCGGCCAGGGTGCCGCCGAAAGCGGCCAGGCGGTCGATCACCACCGGCCGCACCGCTGGGGATTCGTCGTCGAGCAGCCTCAACAGGTGGGGAAGCTCCGCTGCATTCGCGCCGGGCTTCATGCCACCGCCTCCACGTGCACGTATTGGTCTCCCTGTTGCCCGTCCGCGCTAAGCCCGAAACCGGGGAGTCGCAGTACGCCGCCGATCTTGAATCCCGCAGGGATCTTCACCAAGGCCTTCTTCCCGGAGGGGGTGCGGACCTTCACCTTGGCGCCCCGCTGCAGTTGCTCCAGCTTGAGCCAGATCGTGCAGTGCACGTCGAGCCCGTCGCGCTCGAAGAACCGATCTCCGGCGATCGCATCGCCGCCATCGTCCTTGGGCGTCCGCCGGGGGCGGCGCGCACCGAAGCCCCCGCGACCGGCTCGGCGGCTCTTCGGACCGGCTCCGGCCGAGCCCATCTGCGCGAAGATCTGCTCGAAGACAGAAGCGAAGCGCGGATCCTCACCGAAGAGGTCGGAGAAATTGAGATCCCCCATTTCTCCTTGATCGAAATGCACTCGGAACCCGCCCGGCATCGATTCGAAACCGCCGGGGAAGCCCTGGGCTCCACCCCCGCCCGGCTCGAAACCGCCGTACCGGCGAAACGCGTCGAACTTGCGGCGCTTCTCGGCGTCGCTGAGGATCTCGTAGGCCTCGCTCGCCTCCTTGAACCGCTCCTCGGCGGCTGGATTGCCCGGATTGCGGTCGGGGTGACTCGCCCGCGCGATCTTGCGGTAGGCCTTCTTGATCTCGTCCGCGGTCGCGGTCTCGGAGACTCCGAGAGTCTTGTAGTAGTCCTTGGGCTGCATTATCGCCCACCCCGGGGCGTCAAGTTCTCAACTCGCTCACGAATCGGCGGCCTTGCCCACCTGCACTCGAGCGGGACGGACCATCCGTCCGCGAAAACGGTACCCGGGAGCCAGCTCGCAGATCACCACTCCATCCAGCTCCGGCTCCACCTCCTGCGTCATGAGCGCTTCGTGGATGTCGGGATCGAACACGGTGCCCTCGGAGTCGATTCGCTCCAGTCCGGCGTCGGCGAGCGCGCGATGGAGTTTCTCGTGGATGAGCGCGAAGCCGTGCACTTCCGGCGATTCGCCGCCCCCGGAAGAAGCCAGCGCGCGGTCGAAGTCGTCCAGCACCGGAAGGAGCCGCTCGACCAGAAGTCCTTGGGCGTGTGCGCCCGTTTCCAGACGCTCCCGGTCGGTACGGCGGCGATAGTTGTCGAACTCCGCCTGCAAGCGCTGCAACCGGTCGAATACCTCCTCGTAGGAGATCGGCCGAGGCCCCCCCCCGGCGGTCCGGGGGGAGTCCGTCCCCGTCTCGTCGGCCGAAACGGGTGCTTCGGAGCTTCCCTCCGCCGACGCGGGCTCGCCTTGTTCGGGCTCGATCTTGATCTCCACCGTCCTCGGCTTCTTACCCATCACGCTTCACCGGCTTCCGCCGGCTTGCCGGCGTCCGCAACGGGCTGCTCCGCAGCCTGCGGCCTCTTCAATTCATCGAGATAGTTGAGTCGCAGCTCGGTGACCGCGCCTTGAAGGAGCCGCGTCTCGTCGGGGCTGCGATGCCCCTCGGTGCGCTCCTCCAGCTCACCGAGGAGATCGATCATCGCTTTGGCCATCGGGAGTTCGCGCTCCACCTTCTCGCTCACCGGGTTGGTCACCTTGCCGAGAGCCACCCAGGCCTGGAACCGGAACATTTCAACCAGGTAGGGGATCAACCGCCCCGTCTGCACGCTCTCACTCATCGCCGCTCCTTGCTCGGACGGGCGTCCCCTGCCCGCGCGTCGGTCATTCGTCCACGACCTCGAAATCGGCGTCCACCGAGCCCTTGTTGCCCTTGCCGCCGTCCCCCGGTGACTCGTTCCCGCTCGGGCCGGCGGCCCCTCCCGCAGACTGGTACATCTGCTGGGTGGCGGCATGGAAGACCAGTTGCAGCGCGTCGGTCGACGACTTGATCTCGCCCACATCCGAACCCTTGAGCGCCTCGCGAACCCGCTGCACGCCGGCGTCCACCTTGGCCCGCGTCTCGGCGTCGAGCTTGTCCCCGTTCTCCTTGAGAAGCTTCTCGACCTGATAGGCCAGATTGTCCGCGTTGTTGCGGGCCTCGACCTCTTCGCGCCGACGCTGATCGTCTGCCGCGTTGGACTCGGCGTCCTTCACCATCTGCTGGATGTCCTGCTCGGAGAGCCCCGAGGAGGCCTGTATCTTGATGCTCTGTTCCTTCCCGGTGGCCTTGTCGCGCGCCGACACGCTGAGGATACCGTTGGCGTCGATGTCGAACGTGACTTCGACCTGCGGTACCCCGCGCGGTGCGGGCGGGATCCCCACGAGCTGGAACGATCCGATGAGCTTGTTGCCGGCAGCCATCGGCCGTTCACCCTGGAAGACCTTGATGTCCACCGCGGTCTGGCTGTCGCTGGCGGTGGAGAAGATCTCCGCGCGCTTGGTCGGAATGGTGGTGTTGCGCTCGATGAGCTTCGTCATCACTCCGCCCAGCGTCTCGATCCCGAGCGAAAGCGGGGTCACGTCGAGCAGGAGCACGTCCTTCACGTCGCCGGCCAGAACGCCGCCCTGAATGGCGGCGCCGACTGCCACGACCTCGTCCGGGTTGATGCCGCGATGCGGCTCCTTCTCGAAGAGTTCCTTGACGAGCTGTTGCACCTTGGGAATGCGGGTGGACCCACCGACCAGCACCACCTCGTCGATCTGACTCGGCTTGAGGTTGGCATCGGCGATTGCCTTCCGGCAGGGCTCCACCGTGCGCTGAATGAGATCGTCCACGAGCTGCTCGAACTTCGCCCGGGTGAGATTCACGTTCAGGTGCTTGGGGCCGTTCTGGTCGGCGGTGATGAACGGGAGGTTGATGTCGCTCTGCATCGTGGTCGACAGCTCGATCTTGGCCTTTTCCGCTCCCTCCTTGAGCCGCTGCAGCGCCATGGGGTCCTTGCTCAGGTCGATCCCCTCCGCCTTGCGGAACTCCTCCACCAGCCACTGAATGATCCGATGATCGAAGTCGTCTCCGCCCAGATGGGTGTCTCCGTTGGTCGACTTCACCTCGAACACGCCGTCCCCGATCTCGAGGATGGAGATGTCGAAGGTGCCGCCGCCCAGGTCGTACACCGCGATCTTTTCGTCCTTCTTGCGGTCCAACCCGTACGCCAGCGCGGCCGCGGTCGGCTCGTTGATGATGCGCTTGACGTCGAGACCGGCTATGCGGCCGGCGTCCTTGGTGGCCTGCCGCTGCGAGTCGTTGAAGTACGCGGGGACGGTGATGATGGCCTCGGTCACCTTCTGGCCAAGGTAGTCCTCCGCCGTCTGCTTCATCTTCTGAAGGATCATGGCCGAGATCTCCGGCGGCGTGGATTCGCGGTCGCCCGCCTTGACGGAAACCTGCCCGCTTCCGTGCGCCACGATCTCGTAGGGCACCATCGAGGACTCGTTCTTCACCTCGTCGTACGCGCGCCCCATGAAGCGCTTGATCGAATAGACGGTGTTCGTGGGGTTCGTGATGGCTTGCCTCTTGGCCACCTGACCCACCAGCCTCTCTCCGTTCTTGGCGAAGGCCACCACCGAAGGAGTCGTGCGACCGCCTTCGGAGTTGGGGATCACCACCGGCTCGCCGCCCTCCATGACGGCGACGCAGGAGTTAGTGGTTCCGAGGTCGATTCCGATAATCTTTCCCATGTTCGTCACCTTTGCTGTGGATCAGGATTCGATGCTGATCTCACGAGGGCGCGACTCCTCGGACTTGGGCAGCGTGATCGTGAGTACCCCGTCCTCGAACTTCGCCTTGACCTTGGATGCGTCGACCGGGCACGTGAGCTGAAAACTCCGCTCGAACACGCCGTACGCGCGCTCCGCCTGGTGCCAGCTCCCAGTCTCCCGATCCTGCTCCGACTTCTTCTCGCCGCGCAGCGTCAGCACGTTGTCTGTCAGCGAGATTTTGACATGATCGCGCTTGAGGCCGGGCAGTTCCGCCACGAGCCTGAACTCGCTTTGTGTCTCCTGGACATCGATCGAGGGCCACCATGCCGCGGCCGAACCGGGGGAGCCGGACCGCGGGCTGCGGCGCCACAGATCCTCGAACACGCGGTTCATCTCGTCCTGCACAGTGACCAGATCACCCATCGGTCTCCAATGTACGATGGCCATCGCTCTCTTCCTCCGGATGGCCTGCCCCGGCGCGGCCGGAGCGAGGCAGTTGATTGTATGGAATCATGACTTCAGAGGCGAGCTTTCCAATGCCCACCTCAATGTACGGCACCCCCAATTGCAGCCGCCGTGCCACTTCCTGGCCGCGAGCTAAATGGCTGTTAACTCATTATTTTATAGAGCATTAGCCGCCGCCATAGGCCCCGTCCCACATTGGAGCGCAAGCCGCAACGCGATTCTGATTCAATCCGAAACAGAGGTGCTGTCTCAACTTGGAACAGTGATGCGGCCTGAAACAGGCCTGCGCGCTAGCGTATGGCGCGACAGCACCAGTGCCTGAAGAAGGGCGCCGCCCCAGCCCGAAACCGGTACTGCCCGAAGATCGGCTCTTCGGGAGCCACGTAGCGCTCGACGAGAAACAGATCAACGAATGCGCACGGGCCAAGCAGGTTTCTCAGTTCAGCTTCCGTGAAGTAATGGTGTACGACCCCTTCTTCCGGAGGCCGGTCATGCACGAAGGTGCGCTCCGCGATTTCGTGCCCGTCACCGCAGCGAGCGTCGGTGGACGCGATCACGCTCGCGACGAACCTCCCACCAACCTGTAGGACACGCATGGCCTCGGCGAACGCCAGCGTCACCTCTTCGGGCCGCGCATGGTTGATCGATTTGATGGCGAGCACGGCGTCAAATGAGGCATCGCGGAATGGCAGCGGACGGCGGAAGTCCGCCCGGGCGAGGTTCGCCCGCAGGGTCTCCACCTCGAGTCGGCGTCGGCATCGCGCAAGGCCCTCGGTTGCCACGTCGACCCCGACCGCGCGGTGGGAAGCCGCGGCAAGCAAGGTCAGGTGGCGACCGGCTCCACAACCGAGATCGAGCACTCGTGAGCGCGCGGCGAGGGTGGCAACAAGCTCCAGCACGATGGGCTCGGGGCTCTCGATGACATTTCGATCGTCTCGGAAGAGTTCATTCCAGTCCGGCATGCGTCTCCTCGGTGGGACGATCCTAGCGCTCGCCAGCGTGACAGGGCAGTCGTCGAACGGTTACTACCACGATTCCCAACGTCCAGTTTGACGGGTACGCCGTACCCACGAATAACTCATTGTCCTGTAATGAATTACAGGTGCGGTCGTCGTCGAGATGGTTTCGCCGTACCCACCGGAGTCCGGCGCCGACCCGGCAGCCCGCCCGGCAAGGACTCCGGAGCTAGAGACTAACTCATTGATTGATAATAGATTACGAGATTGGACGGGTCCGATTCCGAGCATGGCACGTAGGTTGCGAATACAGGACGTCGAAGCAGCGAGACTCTCGGAAGAGGGAAGCAGCTTCAGCACCAAAAAGCCGCAGTGCCACTCTCCAACCCCGGCAGGGTGGCTCGCGAGGTGAAGAGGCAGCCACCTTTCGAGCCACCCACGCGGCCTTCTCTGCAAGGCCGTTGGGGAGCGCATCACGGCAAAGAAGGTTTGGGTCCGACGGCCGCGAAGGTGGCCGAGACGATCCTCTCGACTGGCTCCCGACGATCGCGAACCGTCTGGTGGGTTCGCACTGCAAGCGCCCGCTTGGCCTGGGATGCCTCCCAATAAGGTCTAGCTCGTTCTTGGACGACGGCGCGGACGGCGGGGGCCAACCTGATCCCTGAGGGGGGGATCGCGCGTCGCAAGAGTATACAAGCCCGCTCTTGTGGACGCCGTAGGGGCACCCGAAAGCCGGGTGCCCCAAACTTTTTGTCAGCGGCTACCGATCGATCACCCCACGGCTAACTGTCCCCGTCGAGCCACCCGATCTCCACCTAGGGCAAGTAGTAGACGAAGCCCAGCCGCGGCCACCGCTCCCCGCGGAGCATGATTGTGACTCGATCGTCTGAGGCCGGGCCGTCACCTGGAGGCGGGCCCACAAAATCGATCGACAGACGTTGGGCCGCGGAGACGGAGAGATCGCGAGTCAGAAAGACTTCGAAGAGGAGCCCCGCGCCGAGCACGATGGTCGAGTAGGTTCCATCTGCTCGCTGCTCGCTGAGGAACCCGGCGGAGGGTCGGAGATAGAAGTTCGTCCGATCCCCGGGGGCCAGCGCGTACAGCAAAGCGCCTTCAAGGGCAAAGTCGGTCCGGGACGAGCCGTCGGTGGAGCGGGTCGCGAGACCGATCCCGGTCTCCACTCCTATCCTGTGATCGAAGTGGTGACGAACCCCGATCGGGATATCTGCGGAGAGCATCCCGATGCCCCACCTGCCCGCAACATCCCTGCCGAATCGCGGGGAGTTCGGTGCGTCGGCCTGCGCCGCTTGAGCCGGTAATAGCCCAACCGCGACGAGAAGCACACCGAGGACGCATCGGGGGAGCCATCCAGGGCGCGAAGAGGAAAGGCCCCGCCGCTCGCGCGACGGGGCCTCGAACCAAGAGCCTGCGGACACGGGTTTGACCCGCGGCCTACTTGCTCTTCAGGTAGTAGTGGAACCCGAAGCCGGTCCAGTTGTTGCCAAACAGACCGAAGTTGGTAGCACTATCGCCCTCGTCCGGGCTGTTCATCGTGATGGCAATCCCGTGCGCCGCGCTCACCGAGAAGTCGTCGGTGACGAACACCTCGAACTCCAGAGCGCCGCTCAGCTCGATGATAGTGCCGGCTTCCAGGCTGGTGAACTCGATCCCGGGGCGGATCAGGAAGTTCACACGGTCACCCGCGGCGTTGAAGATGAACGGCACGCCGGCGTTCAGCACGAACGTCGTCGCGGTTTCTTCGCCCAGGTCCTGACTCGAGAACCCGATCCCGCCGTCGATACCCATCTTCTCGTTCAACCAGTAACGGCCGCCTACAGGGGCGTCCGTCGAAACAAAGCCCAGGCCAAACCGGCCGGTCACGTCATGTGCCATGGCCGCCGTCGCGATCAGGCTCAGGGCTACGGTGAAGAAGAGGACCTTCTTCATTTTTAGCTACCCTCCTTGGCTAGTCCTTGGCGCGCCCGCCCGTGGGCGTGGCGCGCTCCTCTCCACGGGGCCCGACCGGACGGTCGTGTCCCCTCGCATGATCCAGATCTCCCGACTGTGAACGCTCATCAGTTCGCGATCGCGAGATAGGACCGCAAAACCAGTACACGAAGCCAGATCATCTGACAAGAGGGAAAGAGCTTACCTGTGGCTGCCGACCTCCGGGAGAACCCCACCACATGTAGCACGATCCCACGCTGGACCGCCCCAGAGGAGGGCTTACTGACCGGCCCAACACCACTTAAATAGGATTAATTCCACTACAAGTGCTCGCCGCCATCGACCCGAATGACCTCGCCCGTGATGTGCCGGGCTCGCGCCGAGCAGAGAAAGAGCACCACGTCGGCGACTTCCTCGGGCTTGGCCAATCGCCCGAGAACGCTGCGGGATAGGGCCTTATCGATCTCTTCCGAGGGGAGTTCCTTGAGGGCGGCCGTCTCGATCATTCCGGGCACGACCGCGTTGACGTTCACGTTGAAGGGACCCAACTCTTTGGCTGTGGTCTGGGTCAGGCCGATCACCCCCATCTTTGCTGCCGACTCGTTGGCGATGGCGTGACCGGAGATTCCCCCCAGCGCCACGACATTGACCAGCTTCCCCGAGTGCTGTTCTTGGAAGACGGGGGCCGCCGCGCGAACGAAGTTGAAATAGCCTTTGAGGTTCACGTCGAGGACGTGGTCGAACTGCTCCCGGGTCATCTCAAAGAGGGAGGCCGGATCCTTGGCACCCACCGCGTTGACCAAGATGTCGAGGTGCCCCCACTTGGCTACCACGCGCTTCGTGAACTCGGAAACCTGCTCGTAGTCGAGAAGATCCACCGCCTCCGCGAAGGCTGCCCCGGAGATGGCCTCGATGGCCTCCACAACCTCGTCCGCCTCGCGTTTGTCTGCCCGATAGGTGAACGCGATCTTGGCCCCGGCGCGCGCCAGCCGCATGCAAATGGCGCTCCCCAAGTCCCCGCTGCCTCCGTTCACGAGCGCGATCTTGTCCTTGAGGTCCATTTCACTCCTCCCAAGCGAAGCTGTCCGCACGATGCTAGGGAGGGCGTCCCCCTGCGTCAAGCGCGGGGGGGCGGCGCCCGTTGACCCTCTTGGGGGGCGCGGCTAGCATGTGCGCAACCGCCGCCAGGACAACCGGATTCCACGTCGCTCCGCGGCCGCTGCCGCGGGCTGGGGTGAGGAGATGAGCGTGAAGAACCGCATCGAGGAGCTGCAGCGCCGCCGTGCCGAGGCCGCCCTGGGCGGGGGGACCGAGCGCATCGAGAAGATGCACGCTCAGGGCAAGCTCACCGCCCGGGAACGGATCGAGCTGCTCCTCGATCCCGGCACCTTTCAGGAGTTGGGGGTCTTCGTCACCCACAACTGCACCGACTTCGGGATGGAGAAGAAGAAGATCACCGGAGACGGTGTGGTGGCGGGGTTCGGGACCATCGATGGACGGCTCGTCTACGTGTTCGCCCAGGACTTCACGGTCTTCGGTGGCACGCTCTCCGCGTCGAACGCACGCAAGATCTGCAACCTCATGGACCTCGCGGTGCAGAACGGAGCTCCGGTCGTGGGGCTCAACGACTCGGGAGGCGCCCGCATCCAGGAAGGGGTGGCAAGCCTGGGCGGCTACGCCGACATCTTCCTGCGCAACACGCTGGCCAGCGGGGTCGTGCCCCAGATCTCCGCGATCATGGGGCCCTGTGCGGGTGGCGCGGTCTACTCCCCGGCCATCACGGACTTCACGATCATGACCAAGGGCACGGGCCAGATGTTCGTGACCGGGCCCGACGTGATCAAGATGGTGACCAAGGAGGAGGTCTCCCACGAGGAACTCGGCGGGGCCATGACCCACAACACCAAGAGCGGGGTCGCCCACTTCGCCACCGCCGACGACCGAGACACGCTGCGCCTCATCCGTGAACTCTTGGGATACATGCCGCAAAATAACGTCGAGGATCCGCCGCACCGCCAGCCGACCGACGATGTCAACCGCATGGACGAAAGCCTTCAGACCCTCGTGCCGCCCGAGTCGAACAAGCCCTACGACGTCAAGGATGTGATCAAGGGCGTGGTGGACGACGGCAAGTTCCTCGAGGTACACGAGCACTTCGCGCGCAACATCGTGGTGGGATTCGCGCGGCTGGACGGGTATCCGGTGGGGCTGATCGCCAATCAGCCCCGCTTCCTGGCCGGGGTGCTCGACATCCAGTCCTCGGTCAAGGGAGCGCGTTTCGTGCGCTTCTGCGACGCGTTCAACATCCCGCTGGTGACCTTCGAGGACGTGCCGGGGTTCCTGCCGGGGACGGCACAGGAGTGGAACGGCATCATCACCAGCGGGGCCAAGCTCCTCTTCGCCTACTGCGAGGCGACCGTGCCCAAGCTGACGGTCGTGCTGCGCAAGGCCTACGGCGGCGCCTACGACGTCATGTCGTCCAAGCACATCCGTGGCGATTTCAACGTGGCCTGGCCCACGGCGGAGCTGGCGGTGATGGGCGCCGAGGGCGCGGTGAACATCCTATACCGCCGCGAGATCGCCGCGGCGCCAGACCCCGACGCCGAGCGCAAGCGACTCATCGACGAGTACAACGCCAAGTTCGCCAACCCGTACGTCGCGGCGGAGCTGGGCTATCTCGACGACGTGATCGAGCCACGGGAGACACGGCCGCGGCTCATACGCGCGCTGCATTCGCTACGCAACAAGCGGCAGTCGCTGCCGAGTAAGAAGCACGGCAACATCCCGCTCTGAGGCCGGCCACCGGCATCCGGCCAGGGACGCTCCGACGTCCGGGAGTCGCTTTCCGTGGGGCGCGCTTCGTCGCGAGATTTCTGGTATCTTGAGCCCGCGATTACGCCGTCCGAGCATCCCCCGGCTGCGGACGCGTTCACACGGGGATCCCATGCGCAGTTACATTACTTGCTCTCTCCTGGTCCTATTCTGCGTGGCGACACTCTCCATCCCCGAGCCTGCCGCAGGCGGTGAGCAGCGGGTCTCGGTTACCGCCTCGCGGCTCAACCTCCGCGAATCACCCGGCACGGACGCGCGCGTCCTCGCCTCCCTGGTCCGTGGAGACATCCTCGCGCGATTGGACGAGCGAGAAGGGTGGTTGCAGGTCCGGACCGGTGCGGGGCTGGTCGGATGGGTTTCGCGAGACCATGTGCAACCGGTGCCGGAGCCGGAGACCACCCGGCCGGTCGGGCCCGGCAAGGTGGAGACCGGGTCTACTCGACAGGAGTCTTCAACCGCGGCCCCAGCGCACGGAGCGGGAGGTGGTCGGCGGATCCTCAAGTACGCCTGCCTTGCCGGGGCGGGCGCCGCCGCTGTCCTTGCCTATACGGAGCGCTCAGCGGGGAACGACACCTACGAGAAGTACAAAGATCTCGCCTTGGCCGGCGACGACGCAGCAGCAGAGATCCAGTATGACGAGACGGGAGCGCACGACGATAAGGCGAAAACCTGGATGATCGTCTCCGGCGTGCTCGCGGGCGCCTACCTGCTCCAGGAGTTCATCCTGGATCGCGGTGGAGACGACCGGGCCGCTCTGGACCGGAGTCCTCGCTTGCGTTTGGGTTGGGACCCGTGCCGCGGCGAGGCGACCGCGGCGCTCGTTCTTCTGCGCTACTGAGCGAGTGTCGTGGGCGCGATTCTCCCCGGACTGCCGCGCCTCGTCCGTTCTTGACTCTCGTGCCCGGACATCCTATTCTGTTATGGAAAGAAATCAGCGTCCCACTTCAGAGAGGAGGTTCCACGCCATGTCTGCCCTCAACTGCAATCAATCGGTCATGGTGCGCCTCCGGGGACCGGCCGTCTGAGCCTTTCGGACCGCCTTCTTCCTATACCCGCCTGACCTCCCGGCCGAACGGTCGGCTTTCCCCGCGGACGCACCCTCGCTTCTACTGAGTTCATGAAACGGGGATACGTACGCCATGGATCTTCATGACCTGGGTTGGCAATCGGATCTTGCAGCTTCCATAGAGCCATTTCACGCTTGCGGTTTTCTTCCGGCTCGCGTGGTCGAAGAACACCGGGAGCGATACGTCGTTCTCGGCGAGCAGGGAGAACTCCGTGCCGAAGTCACGGGAAGACTCCGGTTCACCGCCGATTCGCGGTTCGACTTCCCCGCGGTCGGAGACTGGGTCGCGGTGGAACCGGCCGGCGAATCCACGGCAGTCATCCACGCGGTGCTTCCTCGTTCCACCGTGTTTGCGCGGAAGACCGCGGGGCGGACCACCGAGCCCCAAGTGCTCGCCGCCAACGTCGATACCGCCTGGATCGTCACCGACTCCGACCGCGACTTCAACCTGAGGAGGATCGAGCGCTACCTTGCCCTCGTGCGCGAAAGCGGTGCTCCGGCGGCGATCGTGTTGAACAAGTCGGATCTCAGCGATCGAGTTCCCACCCTGATCGGCGAGCTGCGGCCGATCGCCGCAGACGTGCCGGTCTTTCCGGTGAGCGCCGCCACCCAAAGCGGCATGGGAGCGCTGCTGGCGCACCTGGGGCGCGGCCGGACCGCTGTCCTTCTCGGCTCATCCGGGGTCGGGAAGACCAGCATCATCAATCGGCTGCTGGGAGAGGAGCGGCTGGAGACGGGGCACATCCGGGAGTCGGACGGGCGAGGTCGCCATACGACCAGCCGCCGGCACTTGCTGCTCCTTCCCGAGGGCGGCATGGTCATCGACACCCCGGGCATGCGGGAACTCGGCTTGTGGACGGAAGAGAGCGGCCTTCGAGCCGAGTTCGACGACATCGAAACCATGGCCCACGGCTGCCGATTCACCGACTGTCGTCACTCCGGCGAGCCCGGCTGCGCCGTCAGGCAGGCGATCGAAGATGGAACGCTTTCCTCAGGCCGTTTCGAGAACTATCTCAAGCTTCGCCGCGAGACCCAGTTCCTGGAAAGAAAGCGGGACGTCCGGGCCGCGCTGGACGAGAAGGCCAAGTGGAAGCAGATCCATAAGGCGGCACGCGCGCACGCACGCAGGAAGTACGGTCCCCACGGATAGTCCGTTCGATGCGCATCATGGAATCCCGTCCGCCTCAGCGCCCTCCGTCCGGCGGCTTGATCCACTGATGCTCGGGGCGGCTCAGGATGCCGTCCAGCACCGCGCGTACCCGATCCGCTTCGGCCGCTTTCCCGTGCGCGGCAGCCTCGTCCAGAATCTCCCGCGCCTGCGGGATGAATTCAACGTAGAAGCGCTCGGCCACCTCGTACATGCCGTGCCAGTGCGTGTAGTCGGGGGCCATCATCGCCGCGCCGTGGCGCGCCCGCCGCCCTTCGTGGTGCCAGAGATAGAACCACGTCCACTCGATCGACTCGTCGAACTGAGTCTTGGTGATCAGTCCTTCCTTGCCCAGGGCGGTCATGATCGCGCCCCCCGGCTTGGCGAACTTCTCGTTGAAGAGCACGACGAGTTCGTCGTACTGCGTGTAGAAAGCGTCCACATAAGCCGGTGAATGGCAGTTCACGCAGGCTTCCTTCATGCGGCCCCGCTTGGCCTGAGCGGAGTCCACGGTGAGCCTCGCGCGCTCCGCGAGATCGGCCGCGGTCACGACATTGTGATCCTTGTCGGTGTCCATGACGAGGCTCACCGGCGGCCGGTTGGTCCAGGAGATCCGCTCGCCGGGGTCGTGGGTGATGCGCCCGCCGTTGTTCTTGTTTGCCGACATGTGGCAGGTGGCGCAAGTGGGAGCCTGGCTGTAGTCCTTGCCGAGCACCCAGGAATCGGCGTCGAGGTTCATCTCCTCCCGAAGGTCGCGATAGGCCACCCCGTGCTTGGACTCCTCGTAGATCTCCTTCTGCGGATGATCGGGCCCGAGGTGGCACTTGCCGCAGTTCTCCGGCTGCCGGGCGCGGCGGGGCGAGAAGTCGTGCCGGCTGTGGCACGCGGAGCAGGAGCCGAGCGATCCGTCCAGGTTGATGCGCCCGATGCCGGTGTTCGGCCACGTCTCGACATGTATCTGGGCCGCCCATCCGCGTCGCGGGCGATGCGCGCTACCGCTGCGGCGTCGGTGGGTCTGCCGTCGGGGCCGGGCTTGAGATCATCCACGGTCACTTTGCCGCCGTCGACGGCCACCAGGGCCAGCTTGCTGCCGTGGCACTGCGTGCAACCCTGATTGGCGCTTGCCATGCCGTTCACTCTGTCCACCGTTCTCCCCGGCGTGGGCGAGTGCGGGTCGAAGTCCCCGCGCATCCCCTCCACGGTCTCCGCCAGGTAGTTGTCGAGGGAGGCGAGGATGTTCCCCCCCTTGGCGTGGTGACTGCGCGAGAACTCTTCCTGCACGTCGCTGTGGCACTGGGCGCAATCGCGCGGCGTCACCACGGTGGCGATGTGCGCTCCGTGGTGGTCGAATCCGTCGGCGTCGGCGGCATCTGCGTGATGGCAGTCCACGCAACCGATCTCGGCGTCGGCATGCGTGCTCTGCCGCCACTGCTCCACGATGCCGGGCGAGTTCGCGCCGTGGCACATCACGCAGCCCTTAGAATCCTCCGGCACCGGGCTCGGTGCCGACTCGCCACCTGCGATCGGAGCAATCGCGACGGCGCATGCAAGGAAGAGAAGTGCCGCGGCTCCGGGGGCGAGGCGAGATGAAGATGACAACATGGCGAAGGTCCTCCCTTTCGCGCGGCCGGCGACGATCGCACTCGGCCCGCGCGTGGCAACTCTCGGGTACTTTGCCTGGATCGCGCCCTGTTGACCAGACCCAACGAAACGGGGCCACCGAACCCGGTGGCCCCCGTCACTGCCCGCGTTTCGCGCGAAAGGTTGTGCAGGCTACGGCGCGCCGATGCAGCGCACCAACTCGCCGACCCGACAATCCGTCTGCTCCTGCTCGCTCGTCGTTGTCATCTCGATTGCGAGCTTGCTGAAAGCACGGTTCAAGCACCAGGCCGCCTGGCAATCATCGGCGCCGCCAGAGCTGGACCAAGTCGAGTAGCTCTTGCTGGCCAACTCGCTCAAGTCGGCGAGCGCCTGCGCCCGCTTGGGGCCTGGAGGCGAGGCGAGGATCCGGTCGCGCCATTTGTGGTACGTGAGGCGATAGCCGGATTCCCAATTCAGAATGCTGCTCGGATCCGTGTTTTGCTGAATGACTCGGTACCCTTGCCGAGCGAGAGCCAAGTTGCCGACTTCATCCGCTTTCACCGCGCAGATGTACGCTCGTTCCAGCCAGCTCTCGCCAGGCCCGCAACTCACCAAATCCTGGGTCTCCGCGCGGGACTGGAGGTTCAGCGGCGGAAGCGAGTAGTCGACCTGCGTGCCGATCCCGCCGGAAGCGAGCGGCCGCGGCGCGTTGTCGGCGGCGGCGATGTTGAGGCTGGTCCCCAGGTCGTCAGGGCCGCCCAGGGTCGTGATGACTCGCCGGGCGAAGCTCTCGGGGCTCATGCCGGGCACCATCTCCTCGAAGTCGCTGGGAGGCTCGGGGCCGGAGGGAGTCGACGTGAGGTTTGAGGCGACGAGCGGCTCGCTCGGCGAACCCGACTCGGTCGAAGTGGGCGAGGAAACAACGCCGTTCTCTGCCAAGCCCGCACCCATCGGCTCGGTGAGGCTCTGCTGCCGGTGGATCACCGTCCATGCTCCCGCCACCACCACGACCGCGGCCACCGTGCCCATGGCGTAGCGCCAAGCGCCCTGGGGCTGCCAGAGGCGCGCCCAGATCGACCGCCCGCCGGCCCGCTCGGAGGGCGCCACGGCGGAATCGGTGGCGATGCGGACAAGGATCCGATCCGGGAGATCGGCCCAGTACGCGTCTCCCGGGAGGCTCTCCTCCACGACGGGGCCCATGGCGTTCAGGAACGAGAACGCTTCGATGAGCCCCCGACAATCGGCGCAGCCGGCAAGATGCTTCTCAATATCGACGAGGGCGGTGGATGACAACTCGCGATCGACAAAGCCGCTCAACTCTTCGGGCGAGGGGTGGATCGAGGCGCTCATGTTGCAGATCCTTCTAGCTGGGTAGCGGCAGGTCCATGTGCTTGCGAAGAGCCATGCGGGCTCTCGCCAGACGGGACATCACCGTGCCTTTGGGGGTGTCCATCGACTTGGCGATCTCCTCATATGAGAGCCCTTCCTGAACACGCAAGAGGAACACCGTTTTCTGGTCTTCAGGAAGACGATCGAGAGCCCGTTCCAGCCTCTCCAGAAGCTCACCGCGTGAAGCGGACTGAAGCGGGCTTTCAGGCTCCGGTCCGATCTTCATGTCCAGCTCCGGCACTTCATCGATGTCCGCGGCGGCTTGCCGCTTGCGGCGGTTGATGAAGTTGATGGCCTGGTTGACGGCAATGCGGTAGAGCCACGGATGAAAGTCGAACTCTTCCTTGAAGGTCTTGAGCCCACGGTGCGCGCGTACGAAGGTGTCTTGGGTCAGGTCGTCGGCGTCGTCCTGGCTGTGAACCATGCGCAGGACGATTCTGAATACCGGCTTCTGGTACCGCCGAACGAGTTCGCCAAAAGCGCGGGTGTCCCCGAGCTTCGACTTGGCCACCAGATCTGCGTCGCGGGCATCCCGCAGGTCTTCCTCCGGGCTCCCACTCAAGCGTCGTTCCATGTCTGCTACCTGACCCTCAATCCCGCTATTCCGGCCCCGATGCCGACTGCGCCTCAGGAATCCGAGGGGGCCTGCCACCGGCGCCCCGCTTGGCGGACATCGCCAATCCTCCGGGTCCACCCCTGCCGATCAAGGAATTCCAGAATCGGTACGGAATACTTGCGACTCATACCGAGGCCCTCGCGCAAATCGGCGACGTTGAGATCATCCTTCTCGGCAAAGAAGCCTTCCAGCCAATCCACAATCCGCCGCAAGTGCAAGCGGTGCAAGTACAGTTCGGGCGTGACTTTCGCCGCCTCCCCCCGGAAAGTCAAGTGCTCGAGGATGTCCTGCACCGGGAACCCGAGCTGCGCTTGCAGCTCCCTCATGGAGGGTGGGGTGACCCCAGCCCGATCGAGGGCCCCCGCCACCCGATCCACCCGGGCCTGCATCTCCGGGGGAAGTATCTGGCTCTCCTCGCCGAGCCGAAGATGATCGTCCCGAGCGGCCACCTCGCCGGCCTCGGTCAGATCTTGGAGCACCCGCTCGAAGACGGCGGGCGAGAGCTTGACCCCGAGTCGGCTCTTGAGTTCCCCCCGACTCGTTCCCCAACGCAGCGGGTTGTCCCGCTGGAGCTGCCGCAGGACCCCCGAGGCGCCCTCGGCCAACCCGCGCAAGACCGACGCCGAAACGAGCAGATCCCCCTGGATCCGCACCGCGCGCCCATCCGCCACGAGCGCGTCGAGACCGATCTCGGCAGCTACAGCAGGCACTCCCGCCGCGCGCGCGATGTCGAGCGCGCCCGCTCCATTGGGAATGCCGTCCAGGGTCGCCAGAACCCGCTCCTCGACACTGCCCGTCTCTTCGCGGCGGATCTCGTCGAGCGCCGGCCCGTGGCCGCGTCGGCGCTTCGGGGCCACGGGCAGAATGACCTTTCCCCCTGCCAGCGCGCGCGCGGGTGAGTAAGAACGCAGCACGAAGCGGTCGCCGCGGTCGGCCACAACCGGCGCTTCGAGACGGATCTGGGCCAGGGCATCGCGCCCCGGCTCCAGGCTCTCTCCCTCGAGCAGCGCAACGCGCCCCAGCAATTCGCTCGCACCAAGATGAAATCGCACGCGCTGGCGATGTCGAAGTTCCTTGGGGGCGTCCCGCAGGACTCGCAGCCGCACATCGATCATGTGCGAGGGGACGAGCGTGTCGGGCGTGAGAAGCCAGTGCCCCCGCGGAACCGCTTCGCGCGGCACACCTGCCAGGGCCACGGCGGTGCGCTGCCCGGCCAGCCCGGCGGGTACCGTTTCGCCGTGCACCTGGACATTGCGAACCCGGGTCTCCACATGGCCAGGCTCCACAACCAGACGATCACCCGCCCGAATGGTGCCCTGCCACAGGGTCCCCGTCACCACCGTACCGAATCCCTCGACCACGAAGGCGCGGTCGACGGGGAGGCGCGCCGTTCGCCCGCTCGGGCGCTCTTCGAGTTCGGCAAGGACGGCGGCAAGCGCGGCCAGAAGGCTGTCCTTGCCCTCACCCGTCCGCGCCGAGACCGGGACGATCGGGAACTCGCCGAAGCCGCGCGCCTCCAGGTACTCGCGCACGGATTCCGCCGCGAGGTCAAGCCAATCGGGTTCGACGAGATCGATCTTGGTGAGGGCCACCACGCCGCGGCGCACACCGAGCAGATCGAGAATGTCGAGATGCTCGCGGGTCTGGGGCATGACCCCTTCATCGGCGGCGATCACGAGGAGCATGGCGTCGACACCGCAAGCCCCGGCGAGCATGTTCTTCACGAAACGTTCGTGGCCGGGCACGTCGACCACTCCGCAGGAGATCCCCCCGGGCAGGTCGAGGTGGGCGAATCCCAGGTCGATGGAAATGCCGCGGGCCTTCTCTTCCTTGAGCCGGTCGGTATCCGTGCCGGTCAGGAGCCGGACCAGGGCGGTCTTGCCGTGATCGATATGGCCGGCGGTGCCGATGACCGCGAAGCGGGGGGTGGCGCCAGTCACTTCATGTCACCAGCGGCTCGTCCTCCCGGCGGACTGTCGCGCCGAGAGCGGCGAGCTTGGCCTCGATGCGCTCGTAACCCCGATCGATGTGATACACGCGGGAGATATGGGTTTCCCCGTGGGCGACGAGGCCGGCGAGGATAAGCGCGGCGGAGGCGCGCAGATCAGTAGCCATCACCCGCGCACCGGAGAGAGAGGGTTGCCCCTCCACGACCGCGACGTTCTGATCGAGGGTGATCTTCGCCCCAAGGCGGGTCAACTCGGCCACGTGGGTGAAGCGGTCGGCGTAGATCTGCTCGGTGATGACCGATGTGCCCTCGGAAACCGAAGCCAGCGCCATCATCTGCGCCTGCAGATCGGTGGGGAAACCAGGGAAGAAGTCGGTGGTCACCTGCACCGCGCGCGGGCGGGCCGGCCCCACCACCCGCACCCAGTCCTCGCCGCGCGTGACCTCCGCGCCGGTCTCGCGCAGTTTGGCGATGAGCGCGGTGAGATGCGCGGGCATGCACCCGGTCACGGTCACGTCACCCGAGGTCAGAGCAGCCCCGACCATAAAGGTGCCCGCTTCGATGCGGTCGGGTATCACCGTTCCCGCGGCGGGCCGCAGGGGCGCACCTCCCTCGATCACGATCTCCGAGGTTCCCGCACCGCTTACGCGTGCACCCATCGTGTTCAGGAGGTCGGCCAGCGCGGGCATCTCCGGTTCCCTGGCCGCGTTCTGAATGCGGGTGGTCCCGCGAGCTCCGACCGCTGCCATCATGATGTTGCCGGTGGCCCCCACCGAGGCGATGTCGAGAAGGATGTCGGCGCCGCGAAGACCGTCGGGGGCATCCGCCACGATGTATCCCTCGTCGATCACGATTCTCGCGCCGAGCGCTTCCATACCCTTGAGGTGCAGATTCACCGGACGCGGACCCCAGGCGCAACCGCCGGGAAGCGACACCCTGGCATGCCCGGCCCGCGCGAGCAGCGGACCCAGCACGTACACGGAGGCCCGCATCGTCTTCACAAGATCGTAGGAAGCCTCCACCGAATCCAGGCGGGTGGTGTCGAGGAGGAGGGTGCCCTCGTCACGAGTGATCTCCGTCCCCAGCGTTTCCATGAGTTTCGAGAGCGTGGCGATGTCGCGCAGTCGGGGCACGCGCATGAGCCGATTCGCACCCGGGGCGAGTAGAGCTGCCACCATCATCGGGAGCGCGGCGTTCTTGGAACCCGCGCACTCGATCGAGCCTCGAAGCCGCGCCTCCCCTTCCACCACGAACTTGTCCATGGACTCCCCCTGGTGGGTCTAGGGCACTGTGACTTTGAGGACGTTCCGGCCGTAATGGAAATAGGGTTCGACGGCCTGTGCTTCATCGCGCGTACGAATCGCGAGGAGAAACTTCCCGGAGAGGGCGGTCACTCCGGTCTCGAAGAGACCAGCCGGCAGCGCGAGCCACTCCCCCGTGTCTGCAGTGACCGCGGCCTGTGCATCCGGCACATCGGCGAAGTCGGACACCGGGATCAACTTGAGATCCGCGCCCACCGGCAGGCGGTTCGGCAGCGGACCGTCGATATCGAGCCCGGTGAAGGTCACGGTGAAGGAGTTCCCGACCGTCACCTCACCCCCCGGCCCCTGCGGAGTCTGAATCGTCGTGAACGGGGTCCGGGTCTGAGTGATGAACCTCGCCTGGGCCTCCGTCGAGCGCGCACCCTCGTCGTCCAGAGCCCGCAGACTGAACGTGTGATGCCCGTAGGCGAAGGCCAGCGGGGCGACGGGATTCGGATTCGTCTCGAGGGCCAGAGAATCCGCGCACGTATAGCGGATCTCCTTCGATGTCGTCGTGCCCGGAAGGGTGATCCAGTCGGCCCTTCCGTCCACCGCGTATTCATAAGCGACGATGATCCCGTCGTCGGTGCCCGACCACCGGATCGTCAGCAGGTAGCCGACCGGGGTGGTGGGAAACGGCAGTGACAGAAACTGGACGCGCGGCGGCGCGTTCGGCACCGCAACCGTGAACGTGTCGGTGATCGGCGCGCTGTAGGTGGAGTCGCTGTCCTGTGCCCGCAGGTGAAACGTGTAGTCCCGGGGTGCCTGGTCGGACCCGTCCTGGCGGGTGAACGTCCGCTTGTTGAAGCTGGTCGTGGTGGGGTCCAGCCAGTGATCCTCGCCCAGCAACTGCCAGTCCGCGTCGGACGTCAGATCGAATGCCCATTGGTAACGGAGAATGCCGCCGTCCGTGTCGGTTCCCTGCCAAGTCCAGAGCGGGGTCCCGGTCACTGGATCCGAGGGCTTGGTGAGGAAGACCACGCTGGGCGCGAGGTTCTCCGGACCTGAAGTGTAGGGCGCGCGAATCACGTTGGAACGCTTGTTCTCGTCGTCGATCGCGCGCACGTAGAACGTGTAATCCTGATAGAGATTGAGCGGGCTCCGGCTCCATCGCCGAGCACCGGGAGAGGCGCCGTCCCCCGAGAAATCGAAGCTCACGGTGGTGTCGGCGGTAGCGATCCACCCCCCGCTCGTCGTGTCCCCGGTCACGTTCTGGTACTCGTACCCGACGATCGTGCCGTCCCCGTCTTCCGCGATCCATCCGAAGGTCACGGTCGGGCCCGCGTAGCCGGCGCTCGGCGGACGGCGGGTGAAGTTCACCGACGGTTGATCGTTGGGATACCCCACCGTGAAGTGACCCGCGGCGGGGGTCCCGGCGAGGGACCGATCATCCACCGCCCGGACCCGGAAGACGTGGGGGAGAGGATTGGACTCCGTGCCGTCCGTCTTGTCGAACGCAAGCACGATGAAGGTGTCCGTGACCGCCGTGTAGCCCTCTTCGGCATCCAGGGTGTACTCATAGGTCACGATTTCCCCGTCCGGATCGGATCCGGTCCAGGCGAACCGGGTCGAGGTGGTCACCGGAGTTCCGGGGTCTGGAAACTCGATCAGCGTCACCGTGGGAGGCAGATTCGGTTTGCCGGCGTCGTCGCCGCATCCCGCCGGCAAGAGCCCCAGAAGCATCGCCGCGGCCAGAACGGCGCAGGCGCTCGATCGTCCAGTGTGGAGGACTTGCCGCATGTCGTCTCTCCTCGAAGCGAACGCCCGACGTTCGCGATCAATGTGTCCTGAGGGCTAATGCGTACCGATCCCGGCCGGCGAGGTCGCGCTCGATGCGCACCTCACGCCACGCGCCGGCGGCGTTCAACAGCGCGCGAACCTCGGCTCCGAGATCCTCGCCGATCTCGAGAGCGAGGAGCGCCCCTCCGGGGAGGAAGTCCGTTGCGCCGTCGATCAATCGCCGTATGACGCCGAGTCCGCGCTCCGGCGCAAAAAGCGCGATGGACGGTTCGTGCGCGACTACCTCGGGGGCCAAACGAGATCGGTCCCCCGGGGCGATATAGGGAGGGTTGCTCACCAAGGCCCGGATCGGCCTCGGCGGGACCCGACCTACGAACGGATCGAGGAGATCGCCGGCGAACACGTGCAGTCGGCCCTCGATACCCAATCGCCGCGCGTTGCCACGGGCGACCCGGACCGCTCCCGGCGAGAGATCCGAGGCCCACACTTGGAGGCGGGGACAGGCCGATGCCAACGCCAACGCGATGGCGCCGCTGCCCGTTCCCACGTCCACCACGGTGCCCTCGGGGTCGTCCCCCAGAAACGAGAGCACACGCTCCACCAAGCCCTCCGTCTCGGGACGGGGCACGAGCACATCGGGAGTGACCCGAATGCTCAAGCTCCAGAAGTCTACTTCCCCCAACAGGTACTGTAAAGGAACGCGGGTGCCGCGCCGGTGCAAGAGCCTGGAGAGACGACGTCGCTCGGCGCAAGACAGCACACGTGCGCGCTGCAAGGGGAGATCCACGCGCCGCAACCCGAGCACGTGACGGACAATGAGGTCGGCTTCAGCGGCCGCCGAATCGATCCCGGCCGCGGCGAGCCACACGCGGGCGACGCGGCGCCAATCCTCCAGGGTGCGAACGGGAGGGAGCCGCCGCGGGGCGACCGGAGGATCGGGGCGCCGGTCAGCGCCCGGGGACTCCCGCACTCTTCTCTCCCGACTCCGCCTCCCCGAGCCGCTCCTCTGACGCGGCGTCGATGAGGGCCTGAGTCAGCTCGTCCAGATCCCCTTCGAGGATCTCGTGAAGGCGGTGGACCGTGAAGTTGATGCGGTGATCGGTGACTCGTGTCTGCGGGAAATTGTAGGTGCGGATCTTGGCGCTGCGGTCGCCGGTCGAGACCTGGCTCCGGCGCTTGGACCGCATCGCCTCCTCCTGCTCGCGTATCTTGGCATCCAGAAGCCGCGAGCGGAGGATCTTGAGCGCCTTCGCCTTGTTCTTGATCTGTGAGCGCTCGTCCTGGCAGGTGACCACAAGGTTCGTGGGAATATGAGTGACCCGCACCGCGGAGTCGGTGGTGTTCACTCCCTGGCCTCCCGGTCCGCTCGATCGATATACGTCGATGCGCAGATCCTTCTCGTTGATCTCGACGTCGACGTCTTCCGCTTCCGGCAGCACCGCTACCGTGGCTGCCGACGTGTGGATCCGCCCCGACGCCTCGGTCTCCGGCACCCGCTGCACGCGATGGACCCCGCTCTCGTACTTGACCCGCCCGTACACGCCGCGCCCGGAGAGGCTGAAGATGGCTTCCTTGAGGCCGCCGATACCGGTCTCGTTGGAGCTCAGCACCTCGACCTGCCAGCCCTTGCGCTCCGCATAGCGCGTGTACATGCGGAAGAGCTCGCCGGCGAAGAGTGCGGCCTCCTCCCCCCCCGTCCCCGCGCGGATTTCGACGATCACGTCCTTGCTGTCGTTGGGATCGGCGGGAAATAGAAGCTCGCTGATCTCGGCCCGCAGCCGCTCCAGTCCCGGTCCGCATTCCGCGATCTCCGCCTGGGCCAACTCGACCATCTCGGCGTCGCCCTCGGAGCGGGACATCTCCTCCGCCTCCTCCAGACGGTCGCGAAGAGACCTGTACATGCGCAGCAGGCCCACGATCTCTTCGATCCCCGCGCGCTCCTGTCCCAGCGACTTCAGGGCGGAGGGGCTCCCAAGCACCTGGGGATCTCCGAGCTTGCCGTTGATCTCGTCCAGGCGGGATTCGAGTTGGGCGAGGTGGTCGAGGAATCTGTCGGTCTGGTTCATGGAACCTCGGGAGGCGCGACCGGCGGGGCCGCGGGCGCCTCACATCACGCGGACGTCTTTCTCGTCTTCCTCGTTCAGAGGAAGGACGCTTTCCAGGGCGCGGCACGCCACAGCAAGCTGATGACGATCGGGCTCCTTCGTCGTGAGGCGCTGGAGCCACAGCCCCGGCTGAGCGAAGAAGCGCACCACCGCATTGCCCGCGAAGCGTCCGCTCAGGCGGATGTACTCGAAGCCCAATCCGGCGATGAACGGAACCCCCGCGAAGCGAAGAAGGCGCTGGCCCAGCGTCTCCGGTCGACCGAAGAAGGTGAACACCACGATGCTCAGGATCATGAGGCTGAACAGGAACGAGGTGCCGCAGCGCGGGTGCAGCGTGGTGAACGGGGCCGCGTTCTCGGGCGTGATGGGAAGCCCCGCCTCGAACGTATGGATCACCTTGTGCTCCGCGCCGTGGTACTGAAAGAGGCGGCGCATCTCCCCCCATTGACTGATTCCCCACAGATAGGCGAGGAAGAATGCCAGGCGGAACGCGCCGTCGATCAAGTTGAAGGAGACCCGGCCCTGGACACCGGTCCACTCGGTGAGCTTGAGCGGGAGGTAGAAGAACACAAGGAGACCCAGCCCCAGGGCGAGCGCCATGGTGAGTCCCATGCTCCAGTTGGAGATCCCCGCTCCCTCGTTCCCTGACTCGCCCGCTTTGCCCGATTTCGCGTCCTCGTCCTTGGCCGCCTCGTTGGCGCTGAACGACAGCGAGCGCATGCCAAGAACGAGGGTCTCGAAGAGGCCCACCATCCCCCGCACGATCGGGATTCCCAGCGCCTTCACCCGTCTGGTGATCGAGCGGAACGGCTCCACCTGCACGGTGATCTCGCCCGAGGTGCGCTGCACCGCCGTCGCCACCATACGCGGCGAGCGCATCATCACCCCCTCGATCACCGCCTGGCCACCCACCGGCGCGTACCGGGCGAGAAGCACCTTGTTGATGAGGAGCAAGCGCTGTTTAAAGGTCATGGTCGATTCCGGTGGCGGACACAACAAGGCCCTCGCTAGGCGAGGGCCCGATGGTTGGATTGCTAAGCCGACTTGGTCTCTTCGGCAACCGGAGCAGCCGCGGCGTCCGGGGCGACCGGCTCCGACTTGCCGTAGGTGCCGGCGTACTTCTTGCGGAAGCGGTCCACGCGCCCAGCGGTGTCCACGAGCTTCTGCTTCCCGGTGAAGAACGGGTGACAGCTCGAGCAAATTTCCACGTGGAAGTCCTTGCCCATCGTGGAGCGGGTCGTGAACGTGCTCCCGCAGACGCAGGTCACCTTGACGTCTTTGTAGTCGGGATGAATCTCGGCTTTCATGGGATTCCTTCGGCGCCGCCCGCGGCGGCCAAGACAAGGGTGAAACGGTCCCCCCGGAGAAAGGGCCAGAAAGAATACCAGAGAACCGACGGATGGCTCAAGGGGATTGCCCGACCCTCGGCGGCGGCCACCCGCAGACTGCCGGGCGGAACCGGCCCCGCCAGGCCCGATCAGGCGTTCATCATCTCCAGGAACTGCTTGTTGGTCTTGGTCTTGCCCATCTGATTGACCAGGAACTCGATGGCCTCGACCGAGCTCTGCTCGTTCAAGAACTTTCTCAGGATCCAGACCTTGTTGAGGATGGCCTGGTCGAGGAGGAGCTCCTCCTTGCGGGTTCCACTGCGATTGATGTCGATGGCGGGGAAGATGCGCCGGTCGGCGATCTTGCGATCCAGGATCAACTCCATGTTCCCCGTGCCCTTGAACTCCTCGAAGATGACCTCGTCCATGCGCGAACCGGTTTCGACGAGGGCGGTGGCGATGATGGTGAGCGAACCGCCCTCTTCCACGTTGCGGGCCGCTCCGAAGAAGCGCTTCGGCCGCTGCAGCGCGTTCGCATCGACGCCGCCGGAGAGGATCTTCCCCGAGTGTGGGATCACCGTGTTGTGGGCACGGGCGAGGCGGGTGATCGAGTCGAGGAGGATGATGACGTCCTTGTGGTGCTCGACCAGCCGCTTGGCCTTCTCGATCACCATGTCCGCCACCTGGACATGGCGTTCGGCCGGCTCGTCGAAGGTAGAAGAGACCACTTCTCCCTTCACCGACCGCGCCATGTCGGTCACTTCCTCCGGACGCTCGTCGATGAGCAACACGATCAATACGGCGTCGGGATGGTTGGCGGTGATGGCGTTGGCGATGCGCTGAAGCAGCACCGTCTTCCCTGCTCGCGGCGGCGACACGATGAGGCCGCGCTGTCCCATTCCGATCGGGGTGAGGAGATCCATGATGCGCGTGCACAGGTCGTCCGGGTCGTGCTCCAACTTGACCCGCTGATCCGGATAGAGCGGGGTGAGGTTGTCGAAGTGGGTCTTGATCTTGGCGACCTCGGGAGCCTCCCCGTTTACCGCCTCCACCCGCAGGAGCGCGAAATAGCGCTCGCCTTCCTTGGGCGGACGCACCTGCCCGGATACCGTGTCGCCCGTCTGGAGATCGAAGCGCTTGATCTGGGAGGGCGAGACATAGATGTCGTCTGGGCCCGGAAGGTAGCTGTAGTCCGGAGAGCGCAGGAACCCGTAACCCTCCGGGAGTATTTCCAGAACCCCCTCGGAAAATATCAGCCCGTTCTGCTCGGTCTGCACCTCCAGGATGCGGAAGATCAGCTCCTGCTTGCGCATGCTGGACGTGGATTCGATCTCGAGAGACTTGGCGATCTCCTGAAGATCCGGGACGGTCTTCGCCTTCATCGCGGCGAGGTCCATGGGGGTCGATTCAGACACGGGAGCTATCTCCTTGCCCCGAAGGGGCCGGGCAGGTCCGAGCGCCGACTTGGTCGTCGGCGTGGGGTTCTGATTTGCGGGGCGAAGTCCTCTGGAACCGAATGGGCTCGAATCGGAGACCGGGAACCGGACCTGGATGGAAAACCGTCCTCGGGCGATCCGAAACCGGAGAACGGGCGGGCAGAAGGGGTACCGTGGTCGGGCGTGGTGCCCGCGCGGAGTCGAGTCTAGAGCGCCGCCCCGACCCTTGTCAACGGCGCGAGGCTCCGGCCACGCCGCTCAACGACGCGGCAGGGTGAGCGGCGCCCCCACCTCTCCCCCTTCACGGAATGCGTAGAGTAGCCCCCGATTCCAATAGAACCAGACCTCCACCAATGCGCCGCCCGGCGGGGAATAGGTATAGATCGCCTCCGGCGCCGACAGCCGGGCGTAGGCGGAGGCGATGTCGCTTCCTGGAAACCGGACGGCGGCGCGGCTGGCCCAGCCTGGCGGATCTTGCACCGGATCCCCGCCGCGCAAGGCATGCCCGACCGCCTCCTCGACGGCGGCGAGCCCGGGCTCGCCGGCAAAGCTGTGGGCCCGCGAGAGCACCATGTAGAGATCGCCGTCTTCGGGGTCATGGGCAAGAAGGTCCAGGTAGACCGCGATCGCCTCCTGGTATCGCTCGGCGGCGAGAAGAACCGCGCCGAGGTTGAACTGCGCGTCCGTGTCGTCCGGGTGGCGGCGCCGATAGTCGCTGAAGGCCTCCGCGGCCGCGGCCAGGTACTTCTCGCGCTCTCCCTCCGGCGCGGTCTTGGCGAGCGCGTAGGCCACCGTCCCTTCGACGTAACTCAGGTCTGCGCCCGGATCGGCGCGTCGGGCTTCCTGCAAGAGACTCCAGGCTTCCGAGAACTCACCTCCGTCGAAACGCGCCTCGCCGAGTGCGGTCAGCGCACCGGCCAGCGCCATCTTGCGCTCTCGACTGCCTGGTTCCTTCAACACCGCGAGCCGGTACGCCTCGACTGCGCCGGCCGGATCGTTCTGTGCCTCGCGCGACCTGCCGCGCAGGAACAGCGTGGTCCCATCTCCGGGGACCATCGCCTGCGCGGCGTCTAGAACGCGGTCGGCCTCGGAGAAACGCTTCTCTACGATCAAGCGCGCGGCGTCTTCGTTGTAGACCTTGAGATGCCGCCGTCGCTGCTCCGCGACCTTCGGCTTGAAGCGCGCCTCCAGCGCCTGGGCCTTCTCGTAGTGCTCGATCGCTTCGGCGGCCCGCGCGTCCCCGGCCAGGAATTCCGCCAGGTCGAAGTGCGCATCCGCATCGCCGGGGTTGCGGGCGATAGCCTGACGATAGGCCGCCTCGGCGTCCTCACGGCGCCCATCCACCGAATGCGCATCCCCTCCGCGCACCGAAGGGTTCGCGCATCCTGCGACGGCAAGCGCAAGCAGGCCGAGAAGAGAGCGGGGCGACATGATTCGCGAATCTTCCCGCCCCTGACGCGGGGGTGTCAAGGAAAGGGGCCGTGCCGCAAGTTGCACGCAGGGGCGGCTGAAAGGCATCCAGGGGTGAGGCTCGGGAAGCGCTTGCTTCCGGGCGCGCCGGCGGCGGGCGGAGAGAAAAGAGGGCCGGCTCAGCGCCTCGTGGCGGCGGGATCCCGCAAGAACCCTTCAGATCTTCAGCGAGTCCGTGACCGCGTGCCGAGCCGGCCCAAAAGGACGCTCCCCGCGCGCTCGATGGACTGCAATTTCCATACCTTAGGAGAAATGCCCCGACTGCCCCACAAATGGCCCAGCGTCGAGCGGTCAGAGCAGAGACACCGGATCCACGTCGACCACGACCCGGACGGCGCCTGGCGCCGCCTCGTGGCGGTCCAGCGCCCGGGCGGCGAGATCGCGCAAGACGCGATGGTCGACGCCGCGCAGCGTGATGTGCCAGCGGTGCTTCCCCTTGAGCCGCGAGAAGGGCTGGGGGGCCGGCCCCAAGAGATCGACCGCGAGTTTCTCGCTCGCGACGGCGTCGCCAAGGAACCGCGCCGTTGCCTCCGCCTCCGCGGAGACCTTGTCGAGGCTCTTCCCATCGAAAAGGAGGTTCACAAGACGGCGATGGGGCGGATACGGCGGATCGGTGCGCTCCACCATCTCCGCCCGGTAGAACGCCTCGTAGTCCTGCGCGGCCGCGGCGACCAGTGCGTAGTGCTCCGGGTGGAGCGTCTGGAAGAGCACTCGTCCCGGGCGCACACCCCGCCCGCTGCGCCCCGCCACTTGGGTCAGAAGCTGAAAGGTGCGCTCGGCACTTCGGAAGTCGGGAAGCGCAAGCTGCAGGTCCGCGTTGATCACTCCCACCAGAGTGACGTTCGGGAAATCGAGTCCCTTGGCTACCATCTGGGTGCCGAGCAGCACATCGGCGGCGCCCACGCGAAATGTCTCGAGCGCGGCATCGAGCGCGCCGCGCTTCCGCGTGGAATCCGTGTCCAGGCGCAGGAGCCGGATTCCGGTGTAGAGACGCGCGAGTTCGCGCTCCACCCGCTGCGTGCCCACCCCTTTGAAGATCGTCATCGCTCCGCCGCATTCGGGGCACGCTTGCGGGCGCGGGAGACGGGTGCCGCAGTAGTGGCACACGACGCGGTCGGTGTCCGCGTGCCAGGTGAGCACGATGTCGCAATGGGCGCAGTTGAGGATGCTTCGGCACTCCTCGCACTGCACCACCGTGGAATGCCCGCGACGGTTCAGGAAGAGAATGCACTGCTCGCCGCGAGAGAGGGTCTGCACGAGCGCGTCGCGAAGCGGATCGCCGAGGATGGTCGAGACCGGTTTCGGCTCCCCGGGCGCGTGCCGCGGCAACGGCGCGAGATCCACCGAAGCCCGCGGGCGCCTCCCCACCCGATGGGGCAGGGTGAGCAACCGGTACTTCCCCCTCTCCGCGTTCGCGAAGCTCTCCAGGCTGGGGGTGGCGGAACCGAGGACTACGACCGCTCCTGTCTCGCGCGCGCGGACCAGAGCCACGTCCCGTGCATGATAGCGGGGGCTCTCGGTCTGCTTGTAGGCGCTCTCGTGCTCTTCATCCACGACGATGAGCCGCAGATCGGGGATGGGCGCGAAGATGGCCGATCGCGCTCCCACCAGGACGTCGATTTCGCCCCGCCGCGTGCGGGTCCACACCTCGCGGCGCCGGGCCGGGGTCAGCGCGCTGTGCCAGAGAGCCACGCGGTTCCCGAACCGAGCCTCCACCCGACGCACCATCTGCGGCGAGAGCGCGATCTCGGGGATGAGGATCAGCACCTTGCCTCCGGCGCGAACCGCCTCCGCCGCGGCGCGGAGATAGACCTCCGTCTTCCCGCTCCCGGTCACACCGTGCAGCAGGAACGCGCCGGTCTTCTTGCTGCGGAGGGCCTCGCACACCGCGGCCAGCGCCGCCCTCTGCTCCTCGAAGAGCCGCACATCGGGCGCGCTTCCCTCGGCGCGCGGAACCTCCCCGGGCGATTTCTTGCCGAGCCCCGACGGAAGAGCCGTACGCAGAACCTCCCCCAAGGGAGCCAGGTAGTAGTCGGCGACCCAGCGGCAGAGCGCAAGCACGTCGGCCGGGATGGATAGATCCGGGTCCTCGACGCCGGCGATGTCCTTGACCGAGGCAACCGTTGTCGAGTTCAGGAGACCCACCACGAATCCGGTCAGGCGCCGCCTCCCGAACGGCACGATCACTTGAGCCCCCTCGTGGACTCGATCCCTCAGCGCATCGGGAACGCGATAGGTGAACGCGTGCCGGAGCGGAACCGGCACCGCGACTTCGGCGAAGGCGCCGTGCTCACGCGGGCCCGTGGGGGGACCGGACGCCCGCGGACGGGGCGGTTGAGGACGGGGACGATTCACCACGGTTCGCTCTCAGGGAGCCCGGCTTCCCGGCAGGCCACGATGGCGCGCTCGATGGCGGCGGGTTGGTGGCGGGGCCCCTTCCCGATTCCTTCGCAGGCCCGGCCCGCGTTCTCCCAGGAGCGGCGGCGATGCGCGACCTCCGGCCAGAAGGGAAACGTCCGGCACTGGGTGGGGCGCGCGTCGTAGATCGAGCAACCGCGCCCATCCTCGTGGAACGGGCAGGCGTCACGATCGCCGGGCTCGACGGCAAGCACACCATCCAGACGATGAACCCGGTACTTCGTCTTGAATTCACCCGGTGTGAGCGCCAGGAATCGGGCCGCGCGCGCCAGATCCTCGGGGGGAAAGAACACGGGCCCGGGGCGTGTGCAACAGAGGCCGCAGCGAGTGCACTCGAAGCGCAATCCCTGTGCTTTGACGTAGTAGGGCTCGGGCACCAGCTTCCTCCTAACAGAACGGGAAATCCGGTCGAAAACCCGGTAAGATAATACGCGCCGCGCGGAACCCGCAGTCGCTCATGTGCGGGTCCTTTGTGTCGGCCACCGACTTCGCAAGGGTCAAACCATGAACTCTGTCCTCGTCACCGGCGGCGCCGGCTACATCGGGAGCCATATGGTGCTGGCGCTGCTGCGCGCCGGCTATCGCGTGGTCATTCTCGACAACCTGAGTGAGGGTCATCGCGCCGCGGTGCAGGACACCGAGCTGATCGAGGTCGACGTCGCCGACCGGGGCGCGGTTCGATCGCTCATGCGTCGCCATCGCCCCCACGCGATCATGCACTTCGCCGCTTTCTGCTCGGTGAAAGAGTCGGTCGAGAACCCGCTCAAGTACTACCACAACAACGTGGCGGGTACGATCAGCCTGCTCAACGCCGCGATCGAGGTCGGGGTCCCCCGCTTCATTCTCTCCTCCACCGCCGCCATGTACGGAGAGCCCCGCGAGGTGCCCATCAGTGAGGCCCATCCGGTGGGACCCATCAACCCCTACGGTTGGTCCAAGGCAATGTGCGAGCGGGTGCTCGCGGATGCCGCTCATGCCTACGGCATCCGCTTCGTCGCATTCCGCTACTTCAACGCGGCGGGCGCCGAGGCCTCGGCGGGACTCGGCGAAGACCATCGCCCGGAGACCCACCTGATCCCGCTCGCGCTCAAGGCGGCGATTCTCGAGGACACCGCGCTCGACGTCTACGGGACCGACTACCCGACCCGCGACGGTTCCTGCATTCGGGATTACATCCATGTTCAGGATCTCACGGAGGCGCACCTGCGCGGCCTGAATTACCTCGAGCAGGAAGGCGAGAGCGTCGCGCTCAACTTGGGCACCGAGACCGGCACATCGGTGCTGGAGGTGATCCAGGCGGTGGAGCGCGTGACCGGGCTCAAGGTACCGCACCGTCTGTGCCCGCGCCGGCCGGGAGATCCGGCGGTGCTGGTGGCCTCGAACGCGAAGGCCCGCGCGGTACTCGGCTGGTCGCCCAAGCGGGACTTGGACGACATCATCCGGTCGGCCTACGACTTCATGCGCCGCCATCCCGAGGGATATGCGGAAGCCCCATCCTCGTTGGACGAGATGGGGCAACCGCTGCGGCAGCGCTCGGAGCCCAAACCTTCTCTCTAGGCGCGGGCGCGAGACGGGGAAGCCTGGACCCTCTAGACCCGACGACGGCGCTTGAACACTCCGGCGCCGAGAAGACCACCCCCCAGGAGAAGCAGGGTCGTGGGCTCGGGCACGGTGGGCGTGTCCGGCGTGTCCGCTGGACGGGCGGTGAATCCGGCTACCGAGAAGTCGTTGTTGGTGGGGTCACATCCCGGCCGCATGTTGTCCACGAAGAATATCGCCGTCGTCACGTCGATCTCGCCCCCGAAGGAGATGAAGAACTCGCCGTTCGCCTGGTCGGAGAAGTTCCCGTCGAAGGCAAACATGAGCGCGTTGTTGACCCAGAGACGCCCGAATTCCCCGCATCCTCCGTCGGGAGTCCCGAAGAGATCGGTGATCCACGCCCCGGTGAGGAGCTTCCCTCCCACGATGTCGACGCGGAGGATCTCCATGAGATCGATCTCGTCCATCTCGCCGCCGAGAATGCCGAGTCCGTCGATTCCGTCCTGATAGAGCAGGCGGGCCGTGGGCTGGGCGGGGAGCGCGGTCGCGGTCACGCCGTTGACCGTGTACGAGTGAAGCCCGTCGGCCGGAGCCCACGCGGCCCCTCGAAAGTCGATCGCGATCGGGGACGGAATGAGGCTCGCCGAGGCGACTCCGGTGAGGAGCGCTCCCATAACGAGAACTGGAGCGATGACGCGAAGCTTGATCATGATGCGTTCCCTTCCAAGGAGGGCCTTCAGTGGCATGAGCGAAATCCACCCCCTTGAATTGCAAGTCCCGGGCCGTCTGCATCGCAAGGGCTCTGCCCGAGTATTCAACCGCAATGATTATAACACATTACGCCATTCGGCGAGTCCCGCAAAATGCACGGAACTGTAAAATTGTTCGACGCGCCCCGTCGCCAGACTTGGCGGTTCTCACCCATGTTTCGCGGAAATTTCCCCACGATTAGGGGACCTCGTGATCCCGGGCGCCTGAGCATCGCTCACCGAGTACTCCGTCCGTAAGGGTGACGGCCAGGTAGGAAAGCCGGCGTCAGTCCTCTCGGCGGACGTAGATTTCCCCCGCCACGTCTCCTTCGAGAGCGAGCGTCGTTCCCCCGACCACCACCACGACAGCGGGACGCTTCTGTTTCAGCTCAAGCACGGTGCCGGGCAAGACCCCGAAACTTGCGAGGCGGTCGAGACGCTTCTGCACGCCCGGGGTCATGAACACAATGCGGCCGCTCGCTCCGGGCTCGAGATCCATGAGCGGCACGACAACCGCTTTCACGCCGTTCTTGCGCTGCGTGCAGCAGGCACTGGGAGGAATCGGCTTCCCGTGCGGACAGGTCGGGGGATGGCCGAGGAATGCGCACACGGCGTCGGTCACCGCCGGGCTCAGAATGTGCTCCATGAGACAGGCAGTGCGGTCCGACTCCTGCCTCGAGACTCCGAGTACGTCCACGAGGAGGCGCTCCGTCAGCCGATGGCTGCGCACGACCGCCTGAGCCCTCGCTTCACCCGCCGGGCTGAGGGCCAAACGGCCACCCTCGACCCGCACGAGCCCTTCACCCACGAGGCGGTCCAGGATCGCATGCGCTTCCGCTTCGGCGCTCCCCTTCAGGAGCGCAGCCACGGTGCGGTCTCCTTCCTCTCCACGGCTCCAGATCTCCTCCAGCAGCTCGTCGGTGGGTTGCTTCAAGAACTCAAGATGCGGCATGGTTCGCCTTTCGCCGGCGCCCGAAGACGCGCTTCAGGAAGTCCACGGTGACGGATTTCGGGGCGACCGTCTCGTATCCGCAATTCTCACAACAGACCATCCCGCAGCCGCCGTGCATCGGGCACTTGGCGCACCCCGAGACCTGCTCCTTGAGCTCACCCCCACAGATCGGACACGAGAGTTGCATCAAAACGTGATCCCCAGGGCGCGGAGCCCCCAGTTGAGTGTCCCCCCCACAAGAAAAGCCATCGGTACGATGAACGCCACCATGATGAGCGCGGTCTTCGCGCCGCGCTCCTTGATCATGATGAAGAAGTTGGCGATACACGGGACGAAGAGGGTGATGGTGACCATCGATACGATGAGCTGCACCGGATCGAGAAGTCCGTCGCGGGAGAGATTGTAGAGACCGGCGGCTCCGTAGTCGCGGCGCAGGAACCCGATGAGAAAGGCCTCGGCGGCCTGGGGGGGAAGGCCGAGGATCCCCTGCACCACCGGGGCCGCAGCCCGCTCGATGACGCCAAGGAGGTGGAGTCGGTCCACAGCGAACAGGATCAGCGTGCCCAGCAGGAAGAGGGGGACGGCCTCGCGCAGGTACCATTCGATGCGCGCCAGGGTCTTCACGACGATGTTGCCAAGCTGAGGACGCCGGATGGGCGGGAGTTCGAGGATGAAGTCGGAGGTCTGCCCCGGCACGACCCGGGCGGCGATCCAGCCCACCAGAAACATGGTGGCCGCCACCGACCCCGCCCACACCATCGTGGCCCCGAGCGAGAGCGACCGGATCATCCCGAGGATCACTCCGAGCTGGGCCGAGCAGGGCACTCCGAGGGCGAGCAGTAGAGTGACCAGGATGCGTTCCTTCTTGGTCTCGAGGATGCGGGTGGTGAGGGTGGCCATGGTGTCGCACCCCAGGCCCAGAACCATCGGAAGGACCGCCTTGCCGTTCAGCCCCATCGCGCGGAACAGGCGATTCACCATCACCGCAAGCCGCGGGAGATACCCGGAGTCCTCGAGCAGCCCGAAGGCGATGAAGAAGGTGGCTACGATCGGAAGAATGAGTGCGATGGCGTAGGAGAGCGCCATCGTGACCTGACCGTAGGGCCCCACGAAGAAGTCGTGAAAGAAAGCGGCCACGCGCTCGCTTCCGGTGAGCGCCTGCGCGGTCAGGGTGTAGTCGGGCAGAATCACCCCGCCCTCCATGAGGTGCTGGTGCGGAAAACGGAGGAGGAAGTCGGCGGCGTGGATGGCCCAGGGGCTCAGGACCTGGCCGAAGAGCTTGCTTTCCAGGAAGTTGACCGCGGTTCCCGCGCCGAACACACCGACGAACTGGTACATGACGAAGAGCACGGCGAGGAGCACCGGGACGCCCCAAACCGGATGCATGGCCAGATATCCGGCGCGGTCGAGCAGGGAGCCGCGCCGCCTGCGCGGCCTGATCTCCACCGCCCGCACCACACCGTCCACCGCCTCCAGCCGGCTCCGAGTGATGACGGCGCTCAAGGGCTCGTGGAGTCGGGTCTGCGTTTCCCGGCGGATGGCCTCCGCGGCGGTCACGGAGGCCGCGCCGCCCGTGCGGTAGAGCCAATCCAGAAGCGTATCGTCCCCGGAGAGAAGCATGACGGCAAGTCCCCGCCGGGCAAGATGCGTATCGGGGAGATGCGGCGCGAGCCGGAGGATCGCCTCCTCGATCGCCGCGGGATACTCGACCACGAGGGAGGAGCGCCGTTGCTGCCGAAGCGCGCGGCGAAGATCGTCGAATCCCTTCCGCCGAACCGCCACCGTGCGCACGACCTCTACCCCGAGCATCGCGGAGAGCAGGTCGCGATCGATCTCCACCCCCAGCTCACCCGCTTCGTCGGTCATGTTGAGGTCGAGCGCGAAAGGGACTCCCATCTCCGCGAGCTGCGACGAGATGAGGAGCGCGCGACGGAGGTTCTTGGCATCCGCGACCTGCACCACGGCTTCGGCGGGCTCGTCGAGAAGGATATCGCGCGTAACCCGCTCGTCCTCCGACATCGGCACCAGGCTGTTCACGCCCGGGGTATCGATGATCTCCGCAGTCTCCCCGTGAATCCGGGTCTTGCCCCGAGTCACGGTGACGGTGGTGCCCGGATAGTTGGAGACGGTGACGTAGCGACCGGTGAGAAGCCCGAAGATGACGCTCTTGCCGACGTTGGGATTGCCGATCAGCACGACGCGCCCCGCCCCGCGCGCCGCGTCCGGGCGCCGAGCCGGGGCAAGGCCCGAAGCTGCGGGAATGGGTTCGCTGATGCCGCTCATCGCGTAGACGTTGGCAGGAAGTCCCTACCGCCGCGCGTCCTCCCCGTTTCCTGAGACGTTTCCTGCGGCGCATTCGGCGCAGATCCCGAAGATCTGCATGACGTGGTTGCCGGGGCGAAAGCCGTGCTCCCGGCAGACGTCCTCTTGCAGGCGCTCGATCTCGTCGCTCACGAACTCGACCACCCGGCCGCAGGAATCGCAAACCATGTGGTCGTGGTGCAGGCGATTGTAGACATGCTCGTAGAGGGCTTGACCCGGTCCGAAACGGTGCATCTTCACCAAGCCGGCCGCGCGCAAGTGCTCGAGCGTGCGGTAGAGCGTCGCCCGGCTCACGCGTTTCCCTTCACGGCGCTGGCGGACGAACTGCAGCAGGCTGTCCGCATCGAAATGCCCCTCACGGCTCAGAACCACGTCGAGTACGGACTGGCGCTCCTGAGTGAGCCGGAGATTGTGCTCGCGCAGGTAGATCTCGAACCGAGCGAGGGGGGTGTCCCCCACCGCGCCGCTTACGCCGCTGAGTTCTGAATGCAGTCCGGACATCGCACCTCTCCTTTGTTGAGACGTAGTCTCAATCTCATAAGGACGATACGGAATCTCGTACCTTCAGGTCAACAAGGGAATCTGGAAGTCACTTATCCAGTGGGGCGAAGGCGCAGGGAACCCAGACGATTCATGGCTGTAATAGCGCTATCTACAAGTACTTCCGGGAATTGAAAGAAGGCGGCGACCGCCGTCGCTTCCGGTCCGCTCAGGGCGATAGTCTCCTCCCCCTGCCGGCTGATGGCGAAGACCCGTCCGGGCTCTTTGTAGAGGTACCGGGCTCCGGCTCGGAAGCGGCCGAGGGCCAGCCGACGCATGTACGGGGTCTCGAGACGAAACGACTCGCGCCAGGCTCCGAGATAGGCCCCCTCGGACACGGCGCGTGGAACGAACCGATAGCGAAACCGCTGCCCGCGATCATCCTCGGTGAAGAGAAGGCACTCGTCGTGCGGTCCCCGGCGGATCTCGATGTCGTAGAGCGGTGTCGTGCGCAGCACGGTGAGCCCGGTCGGCAGCGCGACCGGCGTTGGAAGTGCATAGCCCACGTCCACCAGCCAACGAGTGTCCCCGATCTCCACGGCGAGCGCGGTGTGGGCCTGCGGTTTTTCTGCTGGTAGATGGCAAAATATGAGCTGGCATTGGAACCCCAGGAAACGAAGCAGGAACTGATAGGCGTAGCTCGATGCGAAGCACGTCCCACCGCTTCCCCAACGGAGATGGTCTTCCCAGAACTCTACCGGTCCCCGAATGGCGGCATCCGGAGACATGACCCGCGCCGCCTTGATCAGCTTCGTGGCGTTCTCGAACGGGACGTTGCGCAGGTACGCAGCGTGCAGTTCATCCAGTGCATCGACCGTGGGAGCCGCCGGCGGCGCCATCTGCCACCGCTCGAGCACGCGATCGAGAATCCCCGCGCGCGGGCGCGTGCCCGTTCTCATGCCACCCCCACCCAAGTGCCCCCCGGCGCGAGCTTCAGGGGGCGGCCCGGCTCCCAGGACTCCGGCGAGCCTAGAATCGCACGGAAGGGACCCGCCGCGACGAAGGCATCGAGACGGACGGTCTCCTCGCGCCCTCCAAGATTTGCGATCACCACACCCCGGTGCGTGACACCGTTTCGGGCGAAGGCCGCCACCGATTCCGGCGCCTCGGTCTCGATCGGCACCGCCGGCCCAACACCCCAGGGGTCGTTTCGGCGCAACGTGAGCAGGGCCCGGACCATGTCTCCGGACGAAGAATCGACCGCGGACCAGACGATCGGCTCCGCCTCGAAGAGACTTGGCCGGTGCGCAGCGCCGACTTCCTGTCCGTTGTAGACAAGCGGCAGACCTCCGGAGAGCATCGCCACCGCGGCGGCGGCGCCGAGGTGCGTGCGGCCCAGGCTGGTCAGCGCGCGCGGCTCGTCGTGGTTCTCGACGAATCGCAGCGGCAAGGCCCGAGACGGGAAGTTGTCCGTCCAGAGTCTCAGCGCGTCCCGCACGGCGGACGCCTTTGCCCGGCCCTGAACCGTGTCCCGCACCGCACGGTAGAGCGCCCAGTCGTACGAGGCGTGAAACGCGATCGTGTGCAGTTCGGGATCCTGCCACTCGGCCAGCATGAAGTGGTCGGGGCGGATCGCGGTGAGCCGGCGATGCACCTCGCTCCAGAGGGCCCTCGGGACCATACCGGCCACGTCGCACCGGTAGCCGTCGATCCCCGCCTCCCGAACCCAGTAGGCCGCGCTCTCGGCGAGGTATTCCGCGACGCCCTCGGCATCGAACCGCCAATCGGCCACGTCGGTCCACTCCCGAACGCGCCGAGCCGCCCGCCCACGGCCGTCGCGGGCCAGCCACTCCGGATGCCTGCCTGCGAGCACATGATCCGGGGCGGCGTGGTTGGCCACGAAATCGATGATCACCCTGAGCCCGCGGGCATGCGCGGCGTCCACGAGCCGTCGCAAGTCGTCCAGTGTGCCCAGCGCGGGATCCACCGCGCGGTAGTCGCGAACCGCGTAGGGGGATCCTCGCGTCCCCTTCCGACCCTCGACGCCGATAGGATGAATCGGCAACAGCCAGAGCGCGGAGGCACCGAGTTCGGCGATGCGACCGAGCTGGGGGAGGATCGCGGCAAGGGTGCCTTCGGGCGAGAACGCGCGCGGGTAGATCGAGTAGAGGGCGCCGCGAAGCACCCATTCCGGAGGCGCCAAAGCCTCGGCATCGCTAAACCTCCCCTCACGGAGGTGGATGCCGTGGACGGACCCATGTTCCGGTGGCTCGGGTGCGCGCTCGGTGCGAAGCATGAAGGCGCTGTTATACCACGCCCGCGCGCGGCGGTCATGTCTCATTCACGAAGACCGGTGATAGACTCGCGGCCTCGCGTGCCGCCCGTGGATCGGTCGGCGCGCCATCCGAGGAGGTTCCGGTTGAGCCGCATCGTGTTCGTCTTCGTGGACGGCATCGGGCTCGGCGATGCCGAGGCGGATTCCAATCCCCTGCGTCACCCCGATCTCAGGCTCCTGGCCAACTTCCTGCCCCGGGGGTGGCGTCCGCCGGAAGGCGGTGGGCGCCCGGGTGAATTCCCCGAGGTTCTTCGCGCGACGCCTCTCCCGTACTCAGGGTTGGTGCGCGCCACCGACGCCTCGTTGGGGCTCCCCGGCCTTCCCCAAAGTGCCACCGGTCAGACGACGCTGCTCACCGGCGAGAACGCCGCCGAGGCGATCGGCCGGCATCTCTACGGCTACCCGTCGCCCAGGCTGCGGCAGATGCTCATGCGCGCCTCCGTGTTCAAGCAATTGGCGGAGGCGGGAAAGCGCGTGGCGTTTCTGAACGCGTATCGCCCGCTCTTCTTCGAGTTGGGAGACGAGGTGTGGACCAAGGGGATGAGCGCCACCACGTGGGCCAATCGCGCGGGCGGCGCGCCGTTTCGGACGGTGGACGACCTGCGGGCCGGCCGCGCCGTCTACCATGACATCACTCACGACAGCGCGCGGGCAAAGGGCTACGACATCCCGCTCCGCACGCCGGAAGAGGCCGGAGCCATCCTTGCCCGTGCCGCCGGCGAGTTCGACTTCGTCTTCTTCGAGTTCTTCCAGACGGACAAGGCCGGCCACGCCCGGGACCGCGCGCGCGCGGCGCACGAGCTGGTGAAGTTGGAGCGATTCCTGGCCGCGACGCTGGCGGGCACGGACCTCGACCACACTACGCTGCTGGTGACGAGCGATCACGGCAACGTCGAGGATCTGAGCACGAAGAGCCACACATGGAACCCGGTGCCCACGCTGCTCTTCGGAGAGCACGCGGACGCGCTTGCGCCGCGGCTCGACCGCCTCGAAGCGTTCACGCCCGCCATCGTCGCCACGCTTGCCGGCGCCCCGGACATCGAGTCGCTGCGCGCGCGGGTGGACGATGTCCACGCCCGGCGCAAGCGGGTCCAGGCGGCGCTGCAGCTACGGCTCGACCTCATGGCACGAATCGACGGGGCCGGCGGCGACGAGGCGGCCGCGCGTGAGTTGGCCGCGCTGCAAGCGCAAGTCGCCGACGCCGAGCTTCGCGTGGAGCTCCTGCGCATCAAGCGGAAGCAGATGGAAACCGAGCAGGCCTACTACGACGCGCGGGCCGGCGCGCAGAGCGAGGACAACCCCGAGTGATTCGGACCGCGCAAAGGAGAGCTTGATGGGACAGCACATCACCGTCGTGGACGCCTTCACCGACCGCCCGTTCGCGGGAAACCCCGCAGCCGTATGCGTACTCCCCGAGGAGCGAGAACCGGCATGGATGCAACACGTGGCAAGGGAGATGAACCTCTCGGAGACGGCGTTCCTCGTGCGCCGCGAGGATGGATGGTCGCTGCGCTGGTTCACGCCCACCACGGAGGTCGACCTGTGCGGCCACGCCACCCTGGCCAGTGCGCACGTGCTCTGGGAAGAGAGTTTTCTGGCTGAGGGAGACGAGGCTCGCTTCCACACCCGTAGCGGGCTCCTCACCGCGGCGCGACGCGGCAACGGGATCGAGATGGACTTCCCCTCCACTCCGGATTCCCCCGCCGCCGAACCGGATGGATTGTCGAGCGCGCTCGGCGCGACACCCAGCTACATCGGCAGAACGAAATTCGACATCTTCGTGGAGGTGGAAGACGAGGCGATCGTGCGCGGGCTACGGCCCGACATGCGTCGTCTGGCCACCCTCGGCCGGCGCGGCGTCATCGTGACCGCCGTCGCTCAATCCCGCGCCGAAGCTCCCTCGTACGATTTCGTCTCCAGGTTCTTCGCGCCGGGGTCGGGCGTGGACGAGGATCCGGTGACCGGCTCCGCGCACTGCGCGTTAGGACCTCACTGGGCGGAGCGCCTTGGAAGGACCTCACTCGTCGGATTCCAGTGCTCCACCCGGGGCGGCATCGTGCGGGTCGAAGTGCGGGGCGACCGCGTGACCCTGGGCGGCCAGGCGGTCACCATGCTGCGTGGAGAACTCGTCAGCGGTTGACGCGAACCTCGCGGCGGCTGGAGAAGGCGGCGCCCAGGAGAACGAGCCCGGTGCCCACGATCGAGATCGGCGCGATGCGCTCGCCGCGGAAGACCACGCCGAGCACGATCGCCACCACCGGGATGAAGTAGACGGCCACCGCGCCCCGCGTGGCTCCCGCTCGCCCGACCAGCGTGCCCATGGCCACGTACGCCCATCCCGTACCGAAAACACCGAGGACGAGCATCGCCGCCGCGCCTTGCCACGCCCAGTGCGAGGCGCGCAGCGCGGGAATCCCGAGCGGCAGACACAACACGACCGCCACGAGTTGGGCACGCAGCAAGACTGGAAGGGCGCCGTAGCGCTGCTGCAGCGGCACCGCGAGGTTCGCGGAGATGCCGTAGCAGACGCAGGCCGCGATCCCGAGCCCCGCCCCCATCGCGGTCGCGCGTGCCCCCTGCGCCGCCGGCCACGTCACCGCGAGGACGCCGAGGAAGCCGAGCCCGAGACCCCACATCTGGATTCGGCCGGGTAGCCGGCGTAGAAGGATCGCTGCCGCCATCGCGGCGAAGAGCGGAACAGAACCGTTGATCATCCCTGCCAGAGACGAGTCGATCCACTGCTGCGCGATCGGATAGAGGGTGAGGGGAATGGCCATCCATACGGCGCCCAGGATCGCGATTCGCCCCCAATCCTGGCGCGCCACCGGTCGGCGCGCACGCGGCACGAGGGCCAGCGTGGCGGTGCCGAGTACGACTCTCAAGAGTGTGATGAGTTCAGGCTTGAAGGTCTCGAGCCCGACCGCGATGAAGACGAAGGAGGAGCCCCATATCCCGCCCACGGCGGCGAGCAGCGCCCACTCGGTGGGGCCGAAGGCGCCGGCGTGTGTGCCGTGGGCGGTCGAGATCAGAGCCTCGCGCTCCGGCCGGGCGCTCACGTGTCTTCCCGACCCGCCGCCTCGTCGAGCGACCACAACCACGCCGCGCCGCGCACGCCGCCCGAGTCGCCGTGCACCGGCCGCCGCAACGGCGTGTCGACGCGATCCGAGAACACATACGCGCCCCACCGTCGGGGAACCTCGTCGTAGAGAGCGCCGAGGTTGGACATCCCGCCGCCCAATACAATGACATCGGGATCGAGGAGGTTGATCACCGAGGCCAGCGCGCGGGCCATCCGGTCCGCGTAACGGTCGAGGCTCACCCGCGCCCGGGCGTCCCCGAGACCCGCGGCCCGGGCGATCTCCGCGGGGACGATCGCCTGTCCGGTGCGCTCCTCGTGGTCCCGCAGCATGCCCGGTCCGGAGAGAAACGTCTCCACGCAGCCGGTGCGGCCGCAGTAGCAACGGGGTCCGGGCCACTCGCCGTCGTGCGGCCAGGGAAGCGGGTTGTGTCCCCACTCGCCCGCCACCGCGTTGAGGCCGGTGAGAACCTTGCCTTCCACCACGACGCCCCCACCGGTTCCGGTGCCCACGATCACGCCGAATACGACCCGCGCGCCGACGCCGGCGCCGTCCTGCGCCTCGCTGAGCGCGAAGCAGTTCGCGTCGTTCGCAAGGCGGACCGGCCGCGCAAGCCGCGCTTCGAGATCGCGAAGCAGCGGGCGTCCATTCAGCCACACCGAGTTGGCGTTCTTGAGGAGGCCGCTCGCCGGCGAGATGGCCCCGGGTGTGCCCACCCCCACTGTGCCGCGCCGACCGGCCACACGCTCCGCCTCCTCCACGAGCACGGTGATCGCGTCCAGAGTCCCTGCGTAGTCGTCGCGGGGCGTGGCGACCCTGCGGCGGTATCGTTCCGCGCCGCACTCGTCGAATGCCGCCGCCTCGATCTTGGTCCCGCCCAGGTCCACGCCGATTCGCATGCAGGCCGATCCACTCACCGTTTCGGCTTCCGCAACAGCACGACCCCCTCGAGGACGAGCCCGCGGGAACGGCCGGCGAGATCGCGCAGGAAGGCGTGCTTGGCCGCGGGTGATATCAGCACCGACGACCCCGCGGCGTCCACCTGCAGGCGGTCCAGGGAGCAGGCGGGCCCCGAGAGCGGACTGCGGGTGGGCGCCACCGATCGGATCCCGTCGAGCGGAATCGTGTATCGGAACGGCCCGGAACGAACGATGAGATCCGTGTCGGTCAATCGATAGAAAGTCCCGTAGAGAATCCAGAACATGAGACCCGCGGTGGCGAGTCCCAGTAGGAAGAAGATCGCGCGCTGGAGCAACGAGGCGTCGGTGAGGAGAATTCCGACGCCTGAGGCCGTCACCAGCGTCGCCGACACCCAGATGAGAACCGTGAGCCAGGTGTCGCGCTTGGACGGATACGTCGTGGTTCTCACCGCTCTCGTTGCTCCGCGGGTGGCGGCGCGCCGGCCATCTCTTCGACGAAGTAACGGTGCACGCGAGTGTCGTCGGTCAGCTCGGGATGGAACGTCGCCGCGAGCACGCGACCGTTGCGCACGAGCACCGGCTCGCCGTCGCGCTCGGCCAACACGCGCACGCCCGGTCCCAGCCGGCGGATGCGGGGCGCCCGGATGAACACGCCGCGGATCACGCCGCCGTCCTCGCTCCAGGAAAGGTCGGTCTCGAAGGAATCGGTCTGCCGGCCGTAGGCGTTGCGCTCCACCACGGCGTCGAGCAGTCCGAGAGAGCGCTGCTCGGGACCGGTCACCGAGCGCGCCAGGAGAATCAGTCCCGCGCAGGTGCCGAAGAGCGCGCCGCCGGCCGCGTAGAACGCGCGGATCGCTCCCTCGAGGCCCGTGCGCTCCATGAGCTTGAGCATCGCGGTGCTCTCGCCGCCGGGGAGGACCAGTCCGTCCAGACCGATCAGGTCCTCGGGCACGCGCACCTCGCGCACCTCGGCCCCCGCGCGTTCGAGCGCGGTCCGGTGGCGCGCGAAATCGCCCTGCAGGGCGAGCACGCCGACGATCCGCATCGTCACCACCCGCGCGTTTCCAGGAGGTCGTGCTCGGAGAGCTGCGAGGCGCTGATGCCGACCATGGCCTCGCCGAGACCCTCGCTCACGCGCACCAGCACCTCCGGATCGCGGAAGTGCGTGGTCGCCTCGACGATTGCGCGCGCCCGCTGGGCCGGATTCCCGGATTTGAAGATCCCGCTCCCGACGAACACCGACTCCGCGCCGAGCTGCATGACGAGCGAAGCATCGGCGGGAGTGGCCACCCCGCCCGCGCAGAAGAGCGGGACGGGGAGCTTGCCGTCGCGGGCGACCAGGCGCACCAACTCGTAGGGCGCGCCCATGTTCTTGGCCTCCGTCATGAGCTCTTCCTCGGGCATGACGGTGAGGCGCTTGATGTGGCCCAGGGTGTCGCGCAGGTGGCGCACCGCCTGCACGATGTCGCCGGTGCCGGCCTCGCCCTTCGAGCGGATCATCGCTGCCCCCTCGCCGATCCGGCGCAGGGCCTCGGGGAGATTCGTGCATCCGCACACGAACGGCGTCTTGAACTTGAACTTGTCGACATGGAAGTGCTCGTCGGCGGGGGTCAGCACCTCGCTCTCGTCGATGTAGTCGACACCCATCGCCTGCAGCATCTGCGCTTCGGCGAAGTGACCGATCCGGCACTTGGCCATGACCGGGATCGAGACCGTTGCCATGATCTCGCGGATCTTCTCCACCGCGGCCATGCGCACCACGCCCCCTTCGCGGCGGATGTCGGCGGGAACGCGCTCAAGCGCCATCACCGCGACCGCGCCCCCGTCTTCGGCGATCTTGGCCTGATCCGCGTTGGTCACGTCCATGATGACCCCGCCCTTGAGCATCTCGGCGAGACCGGTCTTGAGTCGCAGCGTGTACGTCGTGTCCATTGTTGTTCTCCTTCGCAGCCGTCCGTCGGGGTGTCGCCGCGGACGAGTCGATCACACCGGCGGCATCGCCATTCCGCGCGCTCGGCGCGGCGGCTTCGTCTCGCGAGCAAGTTCGCGGCGCAGAACCGCACCGAGGCGCTTCGCGCCCTCTTCCACCTGGTCGGTCGCCACGTTCCCGAACGAGAGGCGCAGGTGGTTGGCGCCGCCGTTCACGAAAAACAGTCGCCCCGGCGAATAGAGCACGCCGGCGCGCGCGGCCTCGGGGAGCAGCGCCCCTGAGTCCGTCTCCTCGGGCAAGCTCACGAGGAGGGAGAGTCCTCCCTGCGGGCGGGTCCAGCTCACTCCCGACGGCATGTGACGGTCGAGCGCGTCGAGAAGCCTCTGCACGCGCGCTCCATACGCTTCCCGCACGAGCTGCGTGTGCCGGTTCAGAGCACCCGTCCCCGCGAATCGTGCGAGCGCGGCCTGGAGAAGCGACGAGCCCGACAGGTCCGCCATGCGGCGGATGCGGGAGATGCGTCTCACCACAGGCTCCGCCGCCACGATCCATCCGATGCGCAACCCCGGAAAGAGCATCTTGCTCGGGGTTCCGATGTAGAGCACCCCCTGGCTATCGGGCAGGCTCTTGAGGGGCGGCGGCGGCGGCTCGCCGTAATAGAGCTCGCCGTCGAAATCGTCCTCCACCACCGGCACTTCGTAGCGCGCGCTCAGCCGCACCATCGTCTGGCGCCGCGCGGCCGACATACAGCCCCCGGTCGGGTTCTGGAAGGTGGGCATCACGTAGACGAGCTTTGGGCGCTCGCGGGCGAGAATCGTCTCGAGCGCATCCACCCGGAGACCGTCGGTGTCCACCGGAACCCCCACGAGACGCGCGCCGTAACCGCGGAAGAGATCCAGAGCACCGTAGTAGCTGGGCTCCTCGACGAGCACCGTGTCGCCGGGACGCAAGAAGGTGCGCGCGATCAGATCGAGCGCCTGCTGCGAACCGTTGACGACCAGGACCTCGTCGTCCCCAACGGTCAACCCACCCCGTTCTCCCAGATAGCCGCGCAGAAAACGCACGAAGGAGGCATGTCCTTCCGGCGGACCGTAGCCGAGCAGCGCGCTTCCCTCCTCGCGAAGGACATCGTTGATCGCCTCGCGGAAGGACTCGGTAGGAAAGAGGGCCGGGTCGGGTACGCCCCCGGCGAAAGAGATGACCTCACGATCGGCGGCGATGATCGCGGCCTCGTTCACGGTGCCGTCTTCGACCGGAGGATCGAACCCCGCGAAGTGGTCCAACCAGCGGAACTCGCCGTCTTCCCGCCGGGCGGGTCCAAGCTCCGCCAACGCGAGACCGGTCGTGACAAAGGTCCCTCGGCCAACATGGCCCGCAAGGACACCCTCCTCGCGCAGCGCTTCATAGGCCGCGGTCACGGTTCCGCGATGCACGCCGAGTTCGCCGGCGAGCCGGCGGGTCGGAGGCAGCCGATCGCCGGGGCGAAGAAGCCCAAGACGGACGCGGCGAAGAATCTCGTTCTTGAGATTCTCCACGAGGGATCCTGGCGCGGTACGGTCGAGCTGGAGCATGTTGTTGATTGGCCCTATTTCAGTGATCCAATTCAGCCAATCAACATTCTATCTGTGGGTCTACGGACGAATCAAGCTAGATTTACAGCCATTTCATGGACCGCACATAGACCAATTCGGCCGCTTACGGCAGCCGGACGACCCGCACGCTCTCGGTGCGCTCCCCCGCGCGCAGCCTGACCATGTAGACACCGGCGGCGGCGCTCCTGCCGGCGGAGGTCCCCCCGTCCCAGCGCGCGCGATGGGCACCCGCGCCCAGTTCCTCGTCGAGCAGGACGGCCACACGTCGCCCCTGAACGTCGAACACGCTCAACTCCACGTGCGCGGCGCGGTCGAGAGCGAACCCGGCCTCGAGCCCGGCGCGGGACGGGTTGGCGCCGCTCACGCGCAGGGGGGCCTGAAGCGCCAGGGGCTCAGGCTCCACCGCCGTCGTCGAGGACACGAATCCGATCGCGGTCAGCGCCGGCTGGATCTCGGCGTTCGCCATGAAGGAGTCCCACAAGAGGCCGCTTCGGGCGTTCTCGATCATGCCCACGATGGGAAGTTGATCGATCGCGATGATGGTGGAGGAGAACCAGTTCAGTCCGGGGTGGAACGCGTCGCGGAATCCGAACGCGGTCCAGAGACGGTCCCCGTAGACCTCGTAGAAGTGCTGGAGCGCGAGTCGCGATTCCACCGGGGTGTAGGGCATGGATGAGAGCGCCGCGGTGGGGGTGATGGTCCCGTTGTCGTTGGAGTAGGGAGCGTGCGCGGCGTAGCCCCAGGGATTCGAGCTGGCGGTCAACCCCCAGCAGTTGGGCCCATAGCCCGTGTACCCGCCTGGGTTAAGGATGCAGTAGGCGCGGTTCACCAACGTGTGAGCACGGTTGTGGAGAAAGTAGTCCGCGTAGACGTCACGTCGGCCGCGGGGATCGAATCCCAGAAAGCTGTAGTGAGCGAAGAAGAGCGATCCACCCCAGTCGGGGCCAACCGCCAACGTGTAGCCCAGGAAGGTCCCGCCGTTCACCATGCCTCCGCCGCTTGCCCAGCCGTCGTGGTAGAGACTGGCCGGCACGGGGTGGGTCGGCGAAGCGATCGCGAGCAGGTACGTGATCATCGCCTCGTGCCAACCCCGCAGCTCGATGCTGTTGGTGAATCCCGTTGTGGGGGACAGGTGCCAGTACAGGACGTTGGTGCCGACGGGTCGGAAGGCGTCCCACTCCACCCCTTCCCACAGCGCGGTGCAGCGGGAGCGCAGCAGCGTCTCGTCGGGGTCTGCGCCGTCGAAGTAGACACGGGCGGCCAGCAGGCCTTCCATCAGGTACGACGTCTCCACGAGATCGCGGGAGTCGTCGGTAGGCCCGGTGAAGGGAACGGGGGCGCCGGTCGAGCCGTTGATCCAGTGTGGAAACGCGCCGTGGAACGGGGGCACCTGCGTGCTCAAAAAACCGGTGATGGTGAGCAGTCGGTCCACCACGTCGGCGCGCGCGACGAACCCACGCTCCGCCGCGGCGATCGCAGCCATGATCCCGAACCCGGTGCCGCCGGTGGCGCACACGTCGCCGCCGTTGAGCACTTCACGGGTGAGCCCCGAAACCGGATGCGCGTGGTTCCAGAAGTAGCGGAAGGACGCCTCCTGGACCATGTCGAGGCGATCCTGGTCGTCCATGGGGCTGGTGGTCGCGGTCACCGAATCCCCGATCGTGGTGTTGAAGCTGAAGTCGGTGGCGGTCACCCGGTACTCTCCGGTGATGCCGACCGCGCCGCGCCAGTCCACGAACGCGCCGTCCTCGGCGGATGCCGCGCCGATGTGCTGCCAGATTCCCGCCTCGCGCCGGTCGATCCACACCGACTCGATGTCCGGGTCGGGGGGAACATCCCAGGCGATGTCCACGTGCAGGCCCCAGCCGTGCGCGATCAGACCCGACGGGGGCGGCGGAGGAACGGTGTCGGCGGCGGCGTAGCGAAACTCGTCGAGCAGGAGCGTGCGACTCGTGCCGCTCACCCCCGCGGGATTCTTCCCGAAGAAGAGGGTCTTGATCGCGTCCAGGTTAGCGGTGCCGGGATTGTCGCGGAAGAACTGTAGGGGCACGACCACGCGTACCCAGGTGCCGACGGGAAGGCTCGTCACATAGGTGGAGAGCGCAGCTTTGGCTGTCTTCCGGCTGCTGGTGTCCTCCAGGAAGATCAGGGGGAGCTCGGTCAGAGGTACGGCGCTCGGCGCGCGCATCCAGAAGATGAGGGAGTCATAGGGATCGAGGCTCACCGGGGCCCAGCCCGGGTTGGCCACCGCCAGCGCCCAGTCTCCGGTGGCGTAGGAAGTCCACTTCAGGCGAAGCGCATTTGAGCCCAGGAAAGGCGCGGTGGCGTCCACCGGGAACTTGTCCGTGTGCGCCAGCTCCACCACGCTGGGCAGGGTCCTAAACCCCCAGCTCGTATCGTAATAGGTCGGATCGGAGCTGTCGCCGAAGATGCGGTATCCCTGGGCGAAAGCGAGCGTCGGAACGGCCAGGAGGACCAGGGTCAGGAGGGCCAGACGGCGCGCGGGGGACTTCCCCAGGATGGACGGTGCAGAATCATGGTGTTTGAGCATGCCCCTATTGTGCGCGCTGGAGGGGCGAGGAGCAAGGAATGCGTACCCGGGCCCCCGATCAGCACCCCGAGGCCGCCTACTCTGCGGCAATCTCCAGGATCCTGCACTGAACCTGGAGGTGGTTGCTCGCCGGGAAGAAGAGATAGGTCGGCCCGTCGCCGTAGGCATACCTGGCGATCCGGATGGCCGTCACCGCCGCCCCACCCAGGACTGCCGCCGCGATCCGCTCGTCGGTCAGGTCGGCCTCGGCGATCCCCACAAGGCGATCCCCGGGCACATGGAACCTGAAGGTCAGGCTGGCCTCCCCCTCCCCGGTGCCGAGGACGAGTTCATGCTGGTCGCCAGCCATCAGCGTGAATCGGCATCCCGTTCCGCTTCTCAGCACCGTGCCCGGACCGAAGTGCTTGTCCAGAATGCGGAACGCCTTTCGCCGCGACTTCTCTGCGCAGATGGAGCACGGATCCACCGCGCCTTCCGCCAGCAGCGCAAGCGCCTCCGTGAGAGGCCCATCGCAGGGGGTCGAAGCCTCGACGGAAACCGCGGGTCCACCGGCCGGCGGGGCGCCGGCGCAGGCCACGGAGAGGAAGAGCGGCAGGAGCAGCGCGAGTCTCATTCTCCCCTCACCCATCGGTTCGGTCCTTAGAAGTAGATGTTCCATCCGACGGTCGTCTCGAATCGGGATCGATCCCGCTCCCGGCTCACCCCGGTCGTCAGCGACAGGCCGAGATCGTGGCCCAACCGCCACCCCTGTCCCAGGCCGGCGGTCAGCCGGTGTCCATCCTCGCCCAGCGCGTAGTAGACGTCCTTCGCGTGGACGTGGAGCTTCCAGTCCTTGGTCAGGTTCCTCACGAGCCCGACGGAAAGTCCGGCCCCGAGCGCGTAGTCGTGGTCGAGCGCGCCCCCTACCTGCAGATCCGTTTCGACGAAGGTGTAGAGAAGCCCGGGCACCTTCCCCTCGAAGGCCGGGCCGAAGCCGGTGTTGAACCCGTAGACGAGATGATTCCCACCGTCCCGCGTGAACCGGCGGAACAGACCGGTGTTCACCTTCCAGGACGTGTGCTTGAAGAATTGGCTCCGCGGGGCGATGGAGACGATGTCGATCAGGTCGAGGCGCTCCAGCTCGAGCCTCTCCGTCCGGGGATGGTAGCGCAGGGCGGTATCGATAAAGACGATCTGCGAGCCGCGCGTGTATCCACGATCGCTGTCGAGAAGGTCGTGGTAGGCGGGTCGGAGCCTCACCTCGGCGAAACCCTGGTCCTCGCGGATGCCGCCGCCAAGGTAGATGCGATTGGATCGGTGCCCCTCGTCCGGCGGATCGGGGCTCTGGACAGAGTGAGCGTCTTCGTCCTGCTCTCCCAGCCCACTGCGGGCGCGCAAGGCGCGGAGGAACCGTTCCTGGTAGGCGCCCAGCTCGATCTCGCCCTTGGCGTTCCTGTACTGGAGGACCTCGACCGCCAGATCGAGGATCCGGGCCTGCCCGCCCCGATCGGGCTCACGGACCAGGATGTCCCCCGGATCGAGCGTTCCCGCCGCGATGGCGAGGGCGCTGCGCCGGCCCTCGGCGCCGAGTCGCGAGGCGATGTGCCGAATCTTCGTCGACTTCGACGGCCGGTACACCGCCTCCCGGATGAGACCGCCCTTCTTGACCGCCCGGATCGTGTCGAGGGGGATGACCCATCCGTCGAATTCGTCGGTCAGTCGCAGGGACGGTCGCGCGGCCTCGAGCAGGAAGAGGAGATCGTAGGAGCAGTTCTCCTTGAAGAAGTAGTAATCGGACCGGATCCCCTCGAGTTCGCGGATGTGCATCAGGAGTCTCCGGACCTCCTCCGGGTCCAGGTTCAACGGATACTCCCAGATGTCGCGATCGTTGACGTCGCTGTACTCCTGAAGCTTGGCGTAGTACGGCAGGATCGAGAAATAGCCGTCGTAGCTTCCGAAGAGGCCCTTGACGATGTAGAGGGGACCGAAGGTGTCGGTGGTCACCGCCGCGTAGTTGATCGCGTACGACAGCAGCCGACCGCCGCGGGCGGACTCGACCGTCAGGAGCGTGTGTCCGTACATGGACGCCGGGCTGTTCATGTGCGCGGTGGGAAAGATGAGCGTGACCGACCGGGGCTGGATGGCCTCCGCGAGCGCCTCGAAGGACTCGCAGACCGGAACCGGCAAGCGCGACGGGTCCAGGTTCAGGACTTCCGACAGCCAGGCGAATCGGGCTGGGAACCGGCAGACCGGATGGACCCGCGCGGTGTCGGGAGCCTCGAAGAAGGAGCGGATCGTGGCTGCGAGCTCCGCTTCCGGATCGTGCTTGCCGTCCTTGGAGAGGAAGAAGGTGGGGTCGTCAACCAGGCTCCGCAGCCCGAAGAGCCCGCGTTTGTAATGGAGCAAGGTGCGCCAGTACGCATCCTCGTGGAGGGCCTCGCGGCGGGCCGTTTCCACGAGGCCCTCCACGTAGCGATCCTCAGGCGCGGGGGGCGCCGCCGAAGCCACCGCCGCGGTCCATGATAGGGCGAGGACAAGGAGAAGGGGGAGCACCCGGATCGCCGAAACCATCCGTGCGCTCCCCCGCAACCGATTCAACCGGCCCGGTGACGTCAGATCGACGACAGGAGGGTCTCGAGGTTCCGGAGGACGTCGAGATGCGTCACCTCCGCAGAGGTGTAGATCGTGGAGAAGTTCGCCTGAAGCCGCGTGTAGAGGGCGGACCGCTCCTGGACCGGAACGTCGAGCAGGACGGCTAGCGTGCTCAGATACTCCCCATCCCCCCGGGCGATATCCCGGGCCAGGTTGTCCATGTTCTCTGCGACGAACGTGTTCAGCTTCTCGTTCGACGCGAAGGTGGCGGGTTTCTCGCACTCGAGCGTGCCCGAGGTGATCCCGAAGGTCTGATTCCCGAAGCTGGCGTTGGTGGTCGCGGCGCAGACCTGGGAGAACAGGCCGTCCTCGTTCTTGAAGATCATCGTCCCGAGTCCGCAGCCCGTATTGGTCTTTCCGGCGAGGGCGACGCCCGCGTGCAGCGTCGCGCCGAGAACAACGAGCAGAACAGCGAATCTTCTCATGAATACACTGCCTTTCTTTGGTTATGAGGACGGGTCAGCCGCTTCGGTCGGCGCCGCCGGCGAAACGAGTCCGGGTACCTCTGCGGCGGGCACACTGGGAATGCTCCGTCCCTGCCAAGTCGGGGCAGTCTGCCAGAATCGCGGGACCCTGTACAGCCACCTCGGAATGGCTGTCCAGGCCGCATAGAACTGGAGGGGGGCGCGACCTCGAGGCCGCGCCCCCGCGCGCTCTTCCCGATGCGACCCGCTGCTGTTCGGGCGGCGTCGGGGAAAGCCGGCCGCCTACTGCCCGGAGGGCGTCACGCCCATCCCTGCCTTGACCGGCTGGCGATCGTCGGGGGTCCGCGTGTTCGCCTGACCGCGCTGCATGTAGGTGTCGAGGAAGGTCGTGAGATCCTCCCAGGCCCAGTCGGCCTGTGAGATCAGATCCTGACTGAACGCGCCGGGGTCGTTCGAGAACCAGAGGTTGTGACCGAGGAGCGAGTACTCACGAAGCCTGGCGGTTGCGTTGCCGTTGCGCCGCATCTCCGCGCTCAGGTACATGGCGTCCCCGATCTCCACCACGTCGTCCTTCCAGCCATGCTGGAGCAGGATCGGGATCTTGACCTTTGCCGCTTCGCGAGGAACATCGGCGGCGCCGCTGGCCTGCGCCACACAGCGGAACTGCTTGGGGTTCTGCATGACCGCCAGCATCGAGACGAACGCGCCGTGGCTGGTGCCCATGATGGCGAGCTGCTTGTCCGCCACGCGGGGATGCTGGGCGAGACCCTGCGCCGCCGCCAGCACGTCACCGACCTCCTGCGTGTTCTCGGTGGCCTTGCCCAGGCTCCCGGAATCGGAGCGATAGGCCGGGGTCATCACGACGTAGCCCTGCTTGGCCAGATCGCGCGCCCGACGCATCAGCGCCGCGTCGATCCCATGGCTGCCATCGTGGTTGAGGAGCACGCCCGGATGGCTCCCGCTCCCGGTCGGAAGATAGACCACACCGCGCACAGAGGCTCCGTCGCTCGAATAAGTGACGGAGATCTGAGCGATTCCGTCCACCGCTTCCTGGCTCACGTAGGTGAAAGCCGGCCCGGTGAGCGGCTCGGTGGAAGACGAGGCTGAACAGACCGCCACCGACAAGATCGCCGGCAAGGCGACCAGAGCGGCCAGAGCGCGGCGGGAGACAACACGACACTTCGGTCCTGTGAACATGGATCCTCCTCCTGGCGACAAGATCGGCGGGTGTGCTCCGCCCTTCAGACTTTCCTTCGAGGCGCCGCTAGCGAGACCGATTCGGGAAGTCTGGGACGGGCTTCAGGGAGAGGCTCCCGGAGTCGAATGGGTCGGCGCCGCGATTGCGGTATCGGCAGCATTATCGGCAACCGGGCTCCCCGACTCAACCCCTCGCCGGTATCCGGCGAGAGAGTGAAGAAAATGCCCCGGAGCGGCGGCCAGACCCTGAGGATCCCGCCCCGCTCAGGCAGCAGATCCCCCATCCCCCCGTGGTCAAACCCCCGCTGTCCCTGTATGTTGTGGATCCCCTCGTACAGGCCCCTGAAGGAGAAAGTTCGCCATGGCCGCTCGCTCCACCTCCACACGCTCCCCCGAGGAACTCGAGCACCAGTGGTTTCGGGACCACTACCGCGGGGATATGCGCCAACTCACCTGGCGCGCCGTGCTGATGGGGGCTGGCCTCGGCGCGGTCCTCTCCATGACCAACCTCTACGTCGGACTCAAGACGGGGTGGGGCTTCGGCGTGGCCATCACCGCCTGCGTCCTCTCGTTCGCGATCTGGAAGGGCGTCCGCAAGCTGGGGCTCGCGCGGACGGACATGAGCATTCTCGAGAACAACGCCATGCAGTCCACCGCCTCCGCGGCCGGGTACTCGACGGGAGGGACGCTGATCTCGGCGGTGGCGGCCTACCTGATCGTGACCGGCCATCACATCCCCTACGGGCTCCTCACCGCGTGGATCTTCTTCTTGGCCGTGCTCGGGGTGACGCTGGCCATTCCGATGAAGCGGCAGATGATCAACGTCGAACGGCTCCGGTTCCCATCAGGCATCGCCGCGGCCATGACCCTGCGCAGCCTCCACAACGACACCCAGCATCGCCCCGCCCTCGCGGGGCCGCTCATGGAGACCGGGGATGAGGAACCGGACACCATAAAGTCCGCGGAAGAAGCGGCAATGGAAGCGGCCAAGGACGTCGAAGGCACGGTGACGAGCGCCAAGGACGGGGAGAAGAGCGCGCGCTCCCTGTTCCTGGCCGTCGGCTTCGGCGCGACAGTGAAGTTCCTGAGCGAAGGCCTCACCATGCTGCAAGAGATCGGAGTGACGGCACGCGACTATGCGGTGCTGAAGTACGCCTACCCGGTCTTCGGTTCGAGCGCGTTCCAGTACACGGTGGGGATGGAGGGAAGCGTGCTCCTCCTGGCCGGAGGAGCGCTCATGGGGCTCCGCGTGGCGGCCAGCGTGCTTCTCGGCTCCATCCTCTGCTGGGTCGTTCTGGTGCCCCAGATGCATCGGATGGGAGTCATCGAGACGCTTGACTACCGCACCATGGTGTCGTGGAGTCTCTGGCCCGGGGCCGCGTGCATGGTGACGAGCGGACTGCTCGCGTTCGCGCTCCAGTGGAAAGCGGTAGCGCGGGCCCTGAGCGGGCTGACCGCGCTCGTCCGACCGCGCGCGGAGCGGACTCGCAACAGCGATGCCGATGCGATGGACAGGATCGAGGTGCCCCCATCCTGGTTCGCCGCGGGAACGTTGATCGGCACCTTCGGTGTCGTCTGGATCGCATACCTCGCGTTCGCGATGCCGGTCTGGATGGGGCTCCTCGCGGTGATTCTCTCGTTCTTCCTCGCGTTGGTCGCCTGCCGAGTGACCGGCGAAACGGACACCACCCCGGTCGGGGCCATGGGCAAGGTCACTCAGCTCATGTACGGCGCCATCACTCCGCACTCGATGCGCGTCAACGCTCCGATGCAGACCAAGAGCGTCAACCTCATGGCGGCGGGGATCACCGCCGGCATCGCCGACAGCGCCTCCGACCTGCTCATCGACTTGAAGAGCGGGTACATCCTCGGCGCGAACCCGCGCAAGCAGTTCCTGGCCCAATTCGCCGGGATCTTCGTCGGCACGGCGGTAACGGTGCCTATCTTCTTCCTGCTCGTACCCACGGCCGACTCCCTCGGCACCGACCGGTGGCCCGCGCCCTCCGCCCTGGTCTGGGCCTCGGTCGCGCAACTTCTTTCCCAGGGGCTGCACGCACTTCATCCAACCGCACGGGTGGCCCTCGTAATCGGCGGGCTGGTGGGCATCGTACTGGTGCTCCTGCCGCGCGTCCTCCCGCCGCGCTACCGCGTGTGGGTTCCTTCTCCCATGGGACTCGGCCTCGCCTTCACGTTCCACTTCTATTACGGGTTCTCGATGTTCCTTGGCGGACTCCTCGTGTGGCTCCTGCAGAAGCTAAGCGCGAAGTCCCACGCTCTCTATGCATTCCCGGTCGCCTCGGGGCTCATCGCCGGGGAGAGCCTGATGGGGATTCTCATCATTCTCATCCCGATCATGTTGGCGCTGGCGAAGGGGACGCCGTGAGTCTCTCGCTCAAGCCCTCGCATCGCGTTCTCCCCTCCGCGGGCCCCGTCCTGCTCGTCATCATGGACGGGATCGGCGTGGGCACCGGCGACGAAGCCGACGCGGTCGCTCAGGCCCGCACCCCGGTTCTCGACCGGCTTCACCGCATCGGGGTCTACCGGACCGTCCGCGCCCACGGCACCGCGGTGGGGCTGCCGTCCGATGAAGACATGGGCAATTCCGAGGTCGGCCACAACGCGATGGGGGCGGGGCGCATCATCGAGCAGGGCGCACGCCTCGTGAACGCCGCCATCGAGACCGGAGCCATCTTCACGGGCGAGACGTGGAAGCGAATCGCCGCCCGCTGCAGCAAGGGGGGAGCGCTCCATCTCATCGGGCTCCTCTCCGACGGCAACGTGCATAGCCACGAGCAGCACCTTGCCGCTCTGATCCGCCGCGCCGACGCCGACGGTTTCCCCGAGGTCGTCGTGCATGCGCTCCTCGACGGGCGCGACGTCCCCGAGACCTCTGCGCTCGACTACGTGGACCGGCTCGAGGCGCTTCTCGCGAAGATCAACGCCAAGGGCGGCCGGCGGTATTGCATCGCCTCGGGGGGCGGGCGCATGAAGACCACCATGGACCGCTACGAGAATGACTGGGGGATGGTGGAGCGCGGCTGGAACGCGCAGGTGCATGGCAAGGGAAGGCTGTTCGCGAGCGCGCGCGAGGCCGTCGGGACCTTTCGTCGCGAGGAGCCGGGGATCATCGACCAGTACCTTCCGTCTTTCGTGGTGGGCGCCGACGGCAAGCCGGTTGCGCCGATGAAGGACGGCGACTCGGTGATCTTCTTCAACTACCGGGGCGACCGCGCGATGGAGGTGAGTCGCGCGTTCGATGGAGGCCCCGAGTTCGACAAGTTCGATCGCGGCCGGATCCCGGATCTTTTCTACGCGGGGATGACGCAATACGACGCCGATTTCAAGATCCCGCGCCACTTCCTGGTGTCGCCACCCGCCATTGACCGCACGATGGGTGAGTACCTCGCTGCGGCCCATGTCCCCCAGTTCGCCATGTCGGAAACCCAGAAGTACGGGCATGTGACCTATTTCTGGAACGGCAACCGCAGCGGCATGTTCGATCCCTCCTATGAGACCTACACCGAGGTCCCCTCCGATGACGTCCCCTTCGACCAGCGTCCGTGGATGAAGGCGGCGGAAGTCACCGACCGGCTTCTGGAAGCCCTCGATTCGGGCCGGCACCGCTTCCTGCGCGTCAACTTCGCCAACGGCGACATGGTCGGACACACGGGCAAGTTCGAACCCACCGTGATCGCGGTGGAGGCGGTGGACATGTGCCTGGGGCGCATCCTGGAAGTGGTGGAGCGAACGAAGACCACGCTCGTGGTCACCGCCGATCACGGCAACGCCGACGACATGGCCGAGCGGGACAAGAGCGGCAAGCCGAAGCGGCACGAGGATGGGAGTCTGGTGGCCCGCACCAGCCATAGCCTCAACCCGGTGGGCTTCTGGATCTACAGGGCCGACGGCGGGCCGGTCGAGTTTCGGCGTGACTTGCCCGAGGCGGGGCTCGCCAACGTCGCCGCTACCCTGTTCGAGCTGCTCGGCTTCGCGCCGCCCGAGGGCTATCTGCCGTCCATGCTGGCCTGACCCCGGAAGTCGGCCGACGCACGCAGGCTAGAGAGCGAACAGCGCTCCCACGAGCAGGAACACCCCGCCGATCAGCAGCGTCACCCCCAGACCCACCGCCGCAACCAGGGCCAGCGGCACGAAGATGAGCAGGAGCGGCAGGCAGAGCAGGAAGAGGAAGAGCCCGGCCAAGAGTTTGAACGGGAAGAGGATGACGTGGAACGCCAGCCCCAGCACCGCAAAGACGAGCTTGGCGACGAGCACGAGAACCAGAATCCCGAAGGCGAGGAGCAACAGCTCCAACATGGTCACGAACCCCCTGAGCCTCTATGGGCTCGGCTCCCCCTTACGAGACGGCGGGTCGAGGGGTTGCAGGATCGGGGGCGTCAGCCGGGGGGCCTGGGGGATCAGCCGACGATTCCCAGATCCCGCCCGACCGCGGAGAACGCCTCCACCGCCCGGCGGATGTCCTCGGGGGAATGGGCGGCGCTCACCATGCACCGGATGCGGGCCGAACCGCGGGGGACGATGGGAAACGCGATCGCCTGCGCGAAGACATCTTGTGAGTCGAAGAGGCGCTTGGAGAATTCCCGAGCCGTCTCCGCTTCGCCGAGGATGACCGGTGTGATCGGCGTCCGGCTGTGCCCGATATCGAAACCGGCGCGGCGGAACCCCTCCTTGAGCGCGTCCCCGTTCTCCCACAACCGCTTCACGGGAGCGTCGGTGGCGGCGAGAATGTCGATGGCGGCGATGCAGGCGGCCACGTCCGGCGGCGTGGCCGCGCTCGAGAAGGTGAACGCGCGCGCCTTCTGGCGGAGGAACTCCATCGCGACGCGGGATCCCGCGGCGAATCCCCCCACGACGCCGAACGCCTTCGAGAGCGTGCCTACCTCGATGTCCACGCGGCCGTGCAGCCCGAAGTGATCCACGATGCCGCGGCCATGACTGCCGAGCACGCCCTCCCCGTGCGCGTCGTCCACCATGACGATCGCGTCGGCTTCCTCCGCGGCAAGGACAAGTTCCGGCAGCGGCGCGATATCGCCGTCCATGCTGAACACTCCGTCGGTCACGATGAGCGTGCGCCGGGCGCCCCGCCCCTCGCGGAGCTTGGCGCGCAGGTCCCCGATGTCGTTGTGCCGGTAGATGACACGGCGGGCCTTGGTCTGCCTCACCCCGTCGATGATCGAGGCGTGGTTGAGTTCGTCCGTGAGGATCAGATCCTCGGCGGCGTCCGCGATGGCGGGTATCACCCCGACATTCGCGTTGTATCCACTCTGAAAGGAAAGGGCGGCTTCGGCACCCTTGAACCGCGCGAGCTTCTCCTCGAGTTCGACGTGCAGGTCCATGGTCCCGGCGAGCGGTCGCACGGCGCAGGGGCCGACGCCCCGCGAATCCAGGGCGCGGTGCGCGGCAGCCACAAGGCGCGGATCGTTTCCGAAACCCAGATAGTTGTTGGAGCAGAGATTGAGGACATGTCGTCCATCCGCCTCGATCCACGCCCCCTGAGGGCTCGTCACCGTTCGGAAGGGGTTGTAGAGACCCTCGCCACGCAATCGCTCCAACTCCGCGCTCATGAACTCCAGCTTGCCCATCGGGTCTCCTTGTCACCCCGGATGATCATCCGGGGAGTGCAGGCCGAGCAGGCTAACAGAGGCGGCAGGCAACTCGGAACGGCGCTTTCCGGGAACTGCGATATCTCTGGGTCAGGTTCCTTTGCCGGGCGCGCGAAATGCGGGAGCGGTGGAAAGGAAGTCCCTCCACTGGTAACTTCGGTGCCGCCCGGCGGGCTATCGGGGGAGCCATCCTCCGCTTTTTCATGGTCTTAGCTACTGGCACCAATCCTGCTTCTCTTTGGGTGTCGTCTACGGGTACCGCTTCAAGCGGGGGGGAATGGATTGATGCAGTCGGGCGCGCGTTCAATGGCGTTTCTGATCCTGCCGCTCGCGCTGATCGCAGCGCAGGCTTCCGCGGGGGAACGCATTGCTTGGGAGGCCGGTCCCCCCGCGGTCTGCTTTCGACACAGCCCCTTCCCAACCGGCGAGGGATTCTCCGCGCGCCCGCTCCTGGTCGCCGACTTGCGCGGGCGGACGACGTCGTTTGCGCCCGCCGACACCGCGCTCTACGCGGTCTTTCTCGCGGGAGATCGCGAGATGAACGAGTTGAGACAACTCCTCCACGGCACCGGCGTGAGCGCGTTACTGGCGTGTGCCGACGGAATCCCCGTGACTGCGGCGGCGCCCGCGCTCGATCTCGCCACGCAACGCCTGAGGGTCGGGCCCAACGGATGGGTCGAGGTCCACGCCGACGAAGGCCGCGCGCCCGGGAAGGACCGCGTCGCGGTGATCAACGCCGCCGGTGAGATCCTGGCAGTGCGCCCGCTCTGGCACGCGGCCATGCCGCCGCCCGACATGGTGGTCGCGCGCCCCTGATGGACCCGACCGGCCGCGGCGCCGCTGCGACCGACCCCGCACAACGCCTGCCGTCCGCCTGGTGACCGGTCTCAATCCGCCGACTACAGCTCGTGCGGCATCCGTTCCACCGCGGAGCGATAGTAGTGGTTCAGGTTGTAGTAGAGGAGGTTGCTGACCCGCGTCATGTAGAGGCAGGCGAAGTCCTTCACCTGGTGGCCGAAGCGGCTCGTTTCCTGCCCCTCGCGAAAGAGCGGGCCCCAGTTCGGGTTGTAGCTCTTGTTGATGAGCTCCCCGAGGTCGGAAGTCACGCGCTTGACCTCCTTGAGCTCGGCCTCGCGTTCGGTGAGGCGCGTCTGGATCCCCTCCAGCTTCTTGTTGAGCTTCGCGGCGACGGCCTCGTCGCCTTCACCCGCCTCGAGCTTGCGCTTCAACCGGCGCACCTCCATCTCCAGGCTCGAGATGTCGGATTCCAGAACCCCGCGCAACGCCTTCCAGTGGTTCAGCTCGTCGAGCTGAGGCTGCATCTTTCGGGCGGTATCCATCTCCTCCTTGAGTTCTTCCACCACCATGGCGGTGCGCCAGCCAAGGTTCTTCTTGCTGCGAAGGATGTCGCCGTACGTGTGGTCGCCGAAATAGAGGATCTGGTCGCCGCTGAAACCGAGGGCCTCCTCCAGTTGCCGCGCGTTCCCCCCGTGGAAGATGGGACACGGCGACGGAAGCTCCTCGGGTCGCGCCGGGGCGGCCTCCCGGACGAGATCGATGAAGAACGACGGCTTGCCGGCGTCCACCACGATGACGTCGAAGAACTCGCGCCAATCCACTTTGCCGTTGTGCTCGCCGTTAGCCAGGAGGTAATTGAGCAGCGCCCCGCTGTAGTAGTACTCGCTGTTGGTGAGCAGAAAGAGCTTCTTGCCCCCGCCGCGAAGCTCCTCGAGGGCGAGCCGCAGTCGCGGATCCTTGCGGATGTATTTCTCCAGGTTTCCGAGGATCTCGCGCTTGAGCGTCCCGTCGCGGTGCACGGAGTCGATGCTCTCGCGCACTTCTTCGTAGATCTTCGCGAAGGGGCGTCGGTGCTTTCCGACCTTTCCCTTTTCGACGAGATCCACCAGCACCACGTAGAGAAACACCTCCGGCAGGTGAAAGAGGGTATCGACGCTCACGTAGGCGTCGCTGCTCATGCGGACGCGCCCCGACCGGTACGCGGTCTTGCGGTCGTCCGCGCCCACCCTCCGGAAGCCGTGATACCCCCGGGCCACGTAGTTGTAGTAGTCCATCTTGAGGATGTTGCCGCGACGCTTGTCGATCACGAGCCCGCGGATGACGAAGTTGCGGTCGTAGGGCACAGCGAGGAGTTCCTCGGGGTAACCGAATTGCGTGACCAGCCGTTCCCGAGTCAGTTGAAAGGCGATCTCCTCGACCGCCGGCCCCCGGTAGTGGGCGAGGGTATGGTCCAGATCGAAGCCGATGGCCTCCACCGAGGCCATCCGCAGGTTGCGGTTGACGAAGATGCGATTCTCCGGCGGAATTCGGGATTCCGCCGAGACCCGCGTCAGTAATTTGATGTCGGACATGCGCTTAGATAGTTCCTCATGAGATTGGGCGCCGGGAAGCGCGCCCTTCAGGGTATCGGCGGCGGATCGCCGGGACTGAGCTAGCTCGAGCCACCGCCAGAAAACGCCAAATGTCGGCTCCAGAACTTCCGATAAGCATAGGGTGTGCAGCGGCTTCGCTGCTCCAGAATCGGACTCAAGACTCCTCAGGGGGGAACCACGCCATGTTCACATCGGGGGACGGACCCGCGACTCCTCGTCGCAAGCGAAACCTGGGGTTCATTGAACTGCCTGATTGCGCTCTCGACGTGTTGAGTCACTATACACAGAGAGCGGATTGGGAGGTCGTGCTTGTCGTGGGTCACGCGCGCGACAGCCACGTCATGCGCATGGCCGAGATTCTGCAGATCCCCGCGATGGAGGCACCGGAGCGGCTTCCCTTGCTGGGGTGCGATCGCGTGATCGTCAACGACCAACCTTCCTCGCTGCTGGCGCTCGCCCGGAGCGTGCTGGATGGCACCGAGATCGAAGTCGTCCCGCTGACCGAGGCGCTCGGCGAGGTACGCGGGCAGACGCTCGACGTGCAGCCGCTTGAGATCTCCGCGGCCGATCTCGTCGAGGTGGAGGCCCCTCTCCTCGAGGTGGAAACCCCTCTCCTCGAGGTGGAGGCCCCTGACGAGGAACCCGTGCTGGATGCGGTGCTCTGGGAGTACCACCCGGTCGCGCCGGAGCCGGCAATCCCGGAAGTCGCGCCGGAAATCCCCGACGTTCCCGACGACACCGAGGAGCTTCACTCCGTCTTGCAGCTCGCGATGCACGCGACCCGAGCCAGCGGGGGTGCCTTCCTGCTCCCCAGCGGAGAGAACGGCGCGTGGCACGCGCTGATGCGAGAGGGAATCTCCCCGGAGAACATCGAAGCATTCGAACGGTGGATCGGCGACGGCATCTGCCGTGAAGTACTCATGAGCGGTGTCCCCCGGATCACGCATCGCACTCCAACCGGGGCACTCGAGTCATGGGGGGAATTCGCATCGCCGGAAGCCGCCGCCGTCGGAATCGTCAGGGACGGGAGAGTGATCGGGATCCTCGCCGTCATCGCGGAAACGGCACCGGTCGTCTTCGACGACGACTCCGTTCTGATTCTCGCCAGGTTCGCCAAGGAAGCCGCCAATCGAGTATCCGCGATCGTCGGCACGGGCTCGGATGTCGGCGATCGGTGGGAGAAGGCGCTGATCGAGATGGATCAACTCATGGCGTCGCCCGAGAACCTCGGCGCGCGCCTGCGAGGAGTGGCGGACTCCCTCGGGAGGACTCTCGCCGCAGATTTTTCGCGCGTCTTCATCGTCGAGCCCCTGGCCAGACGACTGAGCTTGGCGGGGACGTCGCAAGGCGCCGCCAGTTGGCAGCCCGCGTCGCAGCCGCTCGACCGCGGCTTCCTCGGGGCCATGATTCGGCTCGGAGAAGTGCACATCGTCGGTACCTTCCACGAACGCGGGGAGCGCCGAGCGGCGCTGATCTGCATCCCTATCCAGACTCAGGAGCCCCGTGCGCTCATCGTGCTCGAAAACGTGCCGGTGCCGGCGGAGAGCGAAGAAGACATCTTCCGCCTTCTGCGCGAAGTGGTCACGCACACCGAAGAGCTCATCGCCACCGAAGAGGGGGTCGTGGCTCAGGAACTTCTGTACCAGCTCAAGATGCGGGTAACGGACCAGATCCCCCAGTTGGCTGCCCTGCCGCCGGTGCAGCGCACGCACGCCGCACTGGAGCTGGCGCTGCAGAACCTTGCCGCGGAGGTGGCGATCTGGATTCCCCGCAACGGGGGCCGTCCCATCTCCACCGAGCCACGGTCGCCGCGGGCGATCGCCATACTCGGTCAGGTGCGCTGGAGTCTCGACCGGATCGTGCAATGGGTGAACGAGAGCGGTTCCACCTCGGTGGGAATCGGCGCGGAGCCCGACGATGCTGCGGCGCCGGTTGGTCCGGCTCCCTACATCGGAGTCATTAGCCCTGACAACGAGGGGGTTCTCGTCGCGTTCTTCCCGCCCGATGAGGTGACCGGATCTCCGGCCCAGGTTCCCGTCCACGTACTCCTCGAGGTCGGCCATCACATCAGCGAACTCTGCTCGCCGCGATTCGCCGAGGACGCGCAGTCCATGCCGGCTCTGCTGCCGACGGCTCCGCAACCCGAGGCGGTGTTCGATCTCCGAGGATTCCGCCTTCTCACCCGGCAGGAGTGGTTGCGCTCACGCCGGTACGGCCATGAGTTCGCACTCACCCGGTTCCGGCTCGCCGCGGAGACCAACGACGAAGATCAGACCGCCCTGAGGGAGTTCCTCCTCGCGCGCAAGCGGGACGTGGATCTCATCACCGAGCCGGAGGCCGGCACCTGCTTCGTCCTCTCCCCCGAGGTCGATCAGAATCCCGAGGGGATTCGCGATCGCATGTTGCGGGAGTGGAGCGAGGCGTATCCACAGGTCCCCCTCGAGGCGGATCAGCGGGTCTTCCCGCGGGACGGCCACGACGAGTCGATCTACTTGGAGTGGGCGGAAGAGCCGTCAGGTTCACAGCGCGCTGCGTAGCCGGCTCGAAGCGCTCTGTCCGGCGCTCGCGGTCCCCGAACCGCCACTTCGTCGCGGACTCAGTTGATCCGTAACGGGTCCGGGGTAAACGAGAGCACGAAGAACACCAGCACGGCGATTCCGATCCATCTCCGGGTCCGGCCGAGCGGGACGGTGTCATCCGCGGTCGGCGGGTGTCGGATTCCGGTCAGGATCACGACCAGCACCATCAGGGTCCACCCCGGATTCACCAGGATCGCAGTGAGCGCAAAGGCCGCCGCTACGACCAGCGCCACGGCGTGACTGCGCCGCCCCAGAAGCGCATACAGGACGTGACCGCCGTCGAGCTGCCCGACCGGAAGCAAGTTGAGCGCGGTGACGAAGAGCCCCGCCCAACCCGCGAAGGCCACCGGGTGCAGCAGGATGTCCTGGCCCGGCGGCACGGGCCCTATCACCAGTCTCGACAGCGCGGCGAAGAAGATGGAATCCCCCAACTGAATGGTGCTCCCGCGCAGAGCCTCGGTTGCCACCACCTGCGAATGGGCCAGGCCCCACAGTGTGGCAGGAATCGCCACCACCAGACCGGCCAGGGGGCCGGTCACTCCAATGTCGAAGAGTCGCGCGCGGTCCACCCCCATCTGATTCATGCGGATCACGGCGCCCATGGTGCCGAAAGGGGGGAGCGGCACGGGAATGAAGTAGGGGAGGGTGACAGGCACGCGGTAGCGCCGCGCCTGCAGGTAGTGCCCCATCTCATGAAAGAGAAGCAACACCATGAGAACCGCGGCGTAGGCGGGGCCGCCCACGAGCGTGGTGGTCGCGCAGGCAAGTACGAAGAGAAGAACGTTCAACCACCAGCCGCGCAGGCCCAAAAAAGCCCGGCGCCTCGGGACAAGGCGCCGGGCTTCGAACTCGGACAAGGACCGCTCAGCCCTTGACGTCGGTCTTCTCGGAGACCTGCAGATTCTGGAAGAAAGCGTGCAGCTTGGCGACGTTGTTCCGGTCCGCGGAGACCACGACCGCGCGGGCGCCCTCTTCGGTGTTCTCCATCTTCACGTCTGCGTTCGTGAAGGCATCGAGGCCGGCCTTGCACCCAACGCAGTTCTTGTCGGCCATCTTGGCCTTGGTCACTTCGCATTGTGCGGGGCCGCCGCTCATCATCGCGTACGCCTTGGCGGCAAGCGCCTGGGCCGCAGTCACATCCTCCTTGGAGGCGGCCGCGAACACCACGATGACCCCGTCCCGGGTATCGATCGTGCTGAAGTTCACGTGGCCGGCACTCGCACCGAGATCCGACCGGAAACCGCAGAACGTGCAACCGGCCATGTCACCCTTGGCCGCACATGCAGCCTGCTGAGACGCGGAGCACGAGGCCTTCGCCGAAGCACTGCAGGAGCCCGAAGCCCCGGCCGGCGCGGCCTGGGCGGACTTGGAGCAGCAACCGGCGGCGACTTGCTGAGCGGAACAGGCGGAGGCGTTCTTGACCGACGCCTTATCGGAAGATGCCTTGCCGGACTGGCAAGCGGAGCCGCCCGCCCAGGCCGCGCCGGCGGTAGCTAAGATGAGTCCGGCTCCAAACAGCCAGCGGAGATTACGCATGTGAGGATCCTCCATGGGATTGTGGGGGAAGGAGAGTCGCTAATTCGAAAGGAGGCCGCCCCAGGACCGGGGCGTCGCGGGAGTATAGGGGAAAAAGATCCCGATCCAAAGAGCGAAGAAGCCCTACCCCCCCGGATGCCGTGGGGTACCGCCGGTGAGATGGGTGTATTCCGAGCGGATCTGGATTCCGGACCAGCCCGAATCGAAGGGTGTTCGATTGAATCGTAACACATTGTTATGAAATGTGTTACAGAAGCGACGAGACCCGCCCACCGTCCACCCGGACCACCGTGCCGGTGATGTAGGCTGCCGGCTCGGAAGTCAGAAACGCCACCGCTGCCGCAAGTTCGCCGGGGAAACCGATCCGCCCCACCGGCACCGTACGGCTCATGGCCTCGAGCTCTTCCGCCGGGGTGAGCCCCGATTCATGCGCACGATGCTCGACCAGTTCCTGGAGCCGGGCGGTCCCGATCAGACCCGGACATACCATGTTCACCGTGATGCCGGATGCGGCCACTTCCGTGGCCAGCGCTTTGGAGAATCCGGCCACCGCGGGACGCACCGCGGAGGAGAGAAAGAGCTTCACCGCGGGCTCGGGCACGGTAGAGGACGTGATGTGCACGATGCGCCCCCAGCGCGCCGACTGCATGTCAGGCAACACAGCCTTGGTGAGGCCGACCGCGCTGAGAAAATTGAGCCGCATCGCCTCTTCGAAGTCCTGAACGTCGAACCGGGCGAAGGGCCCTGGCGGCGGGCCCCCGGCGTTGGTGATGAGAATGAGCGCCGGCCCGAAGGCCTCATGTGCCGCCTCGACGAATCGTGCGCCCGCGTCGGGGTCGCGCACGTCGAGAGCGATGCCGCGGGCTTCGCCCCCCGTCGCCCGCTGAATCCGGTGCGCAGCCTCACGAATGCGCTCTTCACTTCGCGATGCGATGATCACCCGCGCCCCCTCGAAGGCGAGCGCTTCCGCAATCGCGTAGCCGATCCCCATCGAGGCACCAGCCACCAGCGCGACCTTTCCCTTCAGTCCGAGATCCATCCCAGTCCCCCATTCGCCTCACCGAGCACAAGAAGGGAAGCCCTGCCGCCACGCGCTACGAGGAGGCCGATCAGTTCACCTTGACCAGTTTGCGTGCCTCCCGCTTGCCGGGGGTCTCCAGCACATAGAAATAGATGCCATGGCCCACTTGCCGACCGCCGTCGTCGGCACCGTTCCACGACAGCTCGTGGTAACCGGCGGCGGCAGAGCCCGCCATCACCGTCCGCACCGCGCGACCGGAAAGGTCATAGATGCGCAGCGAAACGGACATCTCCTCGGGCAGATAGAAAGCGAACTGGGTGCTCGATGCGCGCATGGGATTCGGGAAGTTCTGCAGGAGAACCGGACGGCGAATCCCGGCCAACCCGGGCGGCACCGCCGTAATGGACGCGATGCTGAACAGGCTATCGCTCGAGTCAACCGCGGTGTTGAGCACGGCGTCCCACACCTGGACGCGAACCCGGCACGAATCGCTCACCACATCGGGAGCGATCCATGAATACGGGAAACTCAGCGCACCGCAGGCAACGCTGACCCATGTCGCCCCGTCATCGAGCGTGTAGGCGACACAGACCGAGTCGACGCCCACGTCATCGCCCACCGTCGCATCGATCTGGACGTTGGCCAAGCCGACGAAGGTCTCGCCCCCGTTGGGGGCAGTGACGGTGACCGTCGGCACCGTCACGTCACCCACGGCGAAGAACGCATCCGAGACATCGTCCGCAGTGGCACCACCGTGTGAGAAGACGTCTACCCGAACGAGACAGGAGTCCTGCGGGGTTCCCGGGGCCGTCCACACTGCGGTCGTGTCCGGAGCCGGCACGGTCACCACGTACGACCAGCTCCCGCCGCCGTCCAGCGAGACGCGAACCTGGGTCGAATCGACGCCCACGCAGGTATCGCCCATGCTCCAGACCACCGGCACCGAAGCATTCAATGCGTAGCCTTCTCCGCCGTTGGGAGACACGACCTGGGCCAGTGGCGCCGCGGTGGAGACGAATACAAAGCTCGAGCCGCTGGATTCGACCGCCTGAAGCGCCATCGCGTCCCTCGCCACCGCCTTCACGCGGAAGTCGGTGCCCAGGAGTCCGCCGGGGTACCAGACGAAGGTCCCGCTGTTGGCGAGTCCGGAGGCTATGACATGCGGGTAGGTGGCGCCACCGTCGTCGGAGTAGTAGAGGTCTACCCCGGTCACCGCCACGTTGTCGCCGGCCGTCCAGGTGATGTTGGCCGGCGCGCATGCCTCGAAGCTTTCCCCGCCGATCGGAGCGGTCAATGCAATCGTAGGCGGTGTGATGTCGGCAGGCTGGAGCCAGGTGAGTACCCGCAGCATGGCCGTGTTCTGGGTAGTCGTCGAGTTGATGTCCTCGAAGTTGAAGGCAAAGTAGACAGCCTTGTGGCCCGTGCCGTACCGGATTCCGCCGGTCTGGCTCACGGAGTACCGGATCACGTCGCTGGCTCCCGATCTGGCCGTGACGACTGAGGGCCAGAAAGACGCCGAGGGCAGATTGGTGAGCGTAACCGAGAGCCCGTTCCCGATCGGATCGCCGGTCACCCCGGTCAACGTGTTGTCGCCCGAAGTATCGGAGACGAACGTCGCGTGCAGGTAGTTCTGATAAAACGACACGTCCGCGGCACTGCCTTCGGACACCAGATCGTACCCGATGTCCTGCCCGGTCACGAAGAGGGATCCGCCCCCTGAGAGGAAGGACTGGATCAGGGACTGCTCGTCCGGCGTGAAGGTGGCGTCATATTCGTCGCCGGTGTACCAGACGACTGCAACTGCGCTCTCAAGCTGTCCGAGCGTGGGAACCCCCGCCGTGCCGGTGTCGTGGCGCACCCAGGCATACCCGGCAGCCGTGATGGCGTTCTGGTACGCGGTGTTGACCGCGGCGGCCCCGTCGTCTTCGACCAGGAGGACATAGGTCCCCGCGTTGAGCGCCACCACATGAGACGTGGCGTAGCCACCGTCTGCCAGAAGATCGAGCTGGAATTGAACCGGCGCCCCGTTGGCCAGAGGGCCGGTCGCCTCGATCTCGAACTCGGAGAGTCCATAGTTGAGGACGCCAAGGGTGACGGTCCCAAAGCTCACCGAGTTCTGCAACACGACGACCCCGGAAGTGAGGCTGGTGAGAGTTCCGACCACTCCGGTCGCATCGCTGTCGAAATCGTTGCGCAGCCCGATTCGGAGATTGGCGCGTTCGTCGCCGTCCAGGGTTCCATTGTTGTTACCCCAGGGCAGGTCGTTCACCGCCACGTCACCCACTGCCAGCCGACACACGGTCGCCGATACGTCCAACGATCGCGGATCGATCGTCGCACCGAACGGACCGACCACGACCCCGGTGCTCACTCCCGCATAGTCCTTGGCGTTAGGGTTGGTGACGTCGTTGAATAGCTGATTGTTCGTCGAGCCGGGATACAGATCTCCGGCATTGCCGCGATTCGTATCGGCGTCCATTTCGGCGAGGCCGTCGGCCTCCTCGAGATCGACCAGTTTGTGATTCTCGTCCGCGTTCCCGGAGATGGTGTTGTCGATGTGCCAGACCGCAATGCCGCTCGTGGGCAGATAGGTGTCGTACTTCGTCTTCACCCGGTTCTCGAGAAGGAAGTACTCCGAATCCACCGTGCCGTGGGGGTAGAGCTTGAGAACGCTTGCGGAATCCTCAACCGCGGGCAATGGGAACCCGAGTTCGGTCCCGCACACCACGTGCGGTTCCACCCAGCCCAGCGCTTCCTTGGACCATGCGCACATGTGGGAGGGGGTGGCCGGGTGGGCGCCGTCCCCGCCCCACGATCCGGAGCCCATGAGACACCACTGTCCGACGCCGGCGGACGTGCCGTTCAATGTGTCCGTATCGTAGAGATCCGGCAGTCCGAACGCGTGGCCGAACTCGTGGGCGTAGACGCCTATCGCGTTAAGGCTTGTTCCGTCACAGGCAAGGAGCGGCTGGATCGTGTAGTCGCTTACCTTGACGAACCCGCCGCTGGCGGAGGCGTCGGAGGTCATGTACGCGTCGCCCCACCAACCCTCGTACACCCAGCGGTGCGACCAGATGTTGTCGTTGCCGCCACATTCCCCCCCCTTCTCAGGGTGAACGAATGCAACGAAATCCACGTACCCGTCATCATCCCCCGAGTTCGCGATGCCGTCGGGGCCGTCGTTGTCGAATTGCGCGAAATCGACCCACGGGTCGGCGCCGTCGAGAAGCTCCTTCAGATACTCCCCCGTGTTGGCGTCGCCGCACGCCCCGTTGCACCCGGTGGGACCCTCGTAGTAGGTATCGATGTTGGCTACTTGGAACAACCCGCCCGCCTGCGCTCCATACACGTTTCCGGTGAGATTGATGTAGCCGTAGGAAACCTCGTCGTAGTAGTCGGTGACGGTACCCGTGGGGTTCGGACCGTCAAAAAGCTGATTCTGAAGTTGTGTCGGGGAGTAAGGATCGGAGGGGGTGTTCGCGAATTTGCCCGCGAGAACGGGAACCCGGCGGGTTCCCTCGACTCGCATGCCGCTGGCAGCGTTGAGGCCTTCGATCCCCTCTATCTGACCGAGCAAGCCCAGATCCCGGAGCCGGCGGTTGTGCTGCACGCGCCTGGTCTCCGCGATCCAGGCTCGCTTGAACTGGAAGGCGGTTCGATCCTGCGCGATCCGCTCCCGATACCCCTCGGGTAGGTCGACGCCAGGAGCCGGAGGCGTGATCTGCGCCCGGGCATCCAGGGCAAAGAGAACCGCACCCAGCAGCAGCCCGGTCAGAACGACTCCCGGACGGCGGAGGAGCGGATGGAGAACCGAGTCGGAGCACATGCGCTTGCCCTTTCCGTGATGCGACGGCGACAGAGGACGAAGGCCGGCCGGGGACCGATGGCCAGGATCCGACTCCGTAGCGGGAAAACCTCTGTAATCATACCAGATGCGGCTTTGCGAGCCCCTGCGGACGCGGCGGCAGGGCATTCTGCGAGACTCACTCGCGCATAGTGCCGACCCCGGCCTCCAGGGAATCACACCGAGGCCCCCAAGTGACGGACTCAGAAGGAAGTGCGGCTCGGAATCGGTACCTGGGGTCTTGGCAGTGCAATCCAGGGGCCAGATCGGGGGAAGAATCGCCGGGGGCAATCCCCGCCGGACCGGCTTCCCCCTGCCGACCGGTGCATGACTAGGCGGGAATGTCCGCGCGTCCCTCGGCTCGCTGCTGGCGACGGATGAGCATCAAGTTGCGCACGTAGACGATGAGCCCGGCCCCCTGCCCGAGGATGAAGACGGGATCCCGGCGATAGACGGCGTAAACCAGGAGTACGGTGCCTCCAAGGATGCTCAGATCCCAGAAGACCACGGGGATGACGCTCTCCCCCTTCCTCTCCGAGACCACCCATTGCACGAGGAAGCGCGAGGCAAAGAAGGCCTGCCCGAGGAGCCCCACGATCAGCCAGATGTTGGATGCGACCCATTGTCCCACGGCACCGAACAACGTCGATTGGCTCACGATTTCTCCTCCCTGGCGCGGGGTTGCTCCTGAGGCGAGGACCGCGTACGGCTCGGCATTTCATAGCTCACGGCGTACTTCACGTAGCGGCGCTTGAGCCACGTCATCCCGATCAAGTCGAAGAGGCCGCGAAAGAGCCGGTTGCGCACCCCGTACTTGGAAGTCCCAGCGATCCGCGCGCGGTGGTTCACCGGGATCTGGGTCACGGTTCCTCCCTGCAGTTGCACCAGCAGCGGCAGGAATCGGTGCAGACCATTGAATCGGGGCATGCGCGGCGTGAGATCGCGGCGGAAGAGCTTGAGCGAACAGCCCGTGTCGCGGATGCCGTCACCGAGGACTCGGCCTCGCACCCGATTGGCGACCACGCTGCTGGCGCGCCGCAACCAGGAATCGCGCCGCTCGCGCCGGTATCCCGCCACCATGTCGTATTGGGGGATCCACTCCAGAAGCCTCGAGATGTCGCCGGGGTCGTTCTGCCGGTCCGCGTCCAACGTCACAATGTAATCACCCCGGGCGGCTTCGAACCCGGCCGCGGTGGCAGCACTCTGGCCCCGATTGCGCTCGAGATGGAGCGCTCGGACATGCGGGGTCGAACCCGCAATGCGATCGAGAATCTCCCCGGAACCATCCGTGCTCCCGTCGTCGATGAGGAGAATCTCGAACGGGGCTCCGATGCGCTTCAATTCAGCGGCGAGTTCCTCGACGAGCGGGACGACGTTTTCCCGTTCGTTGTAGACGGGTACCACCGCGCTCAACCGTAGCGCCTCGGCACCGACGCCGAGTTCCTGGTTCATCTCCCCCTCCATGAAGGCCTGCACTCCTCCCGCCGCGCCCCTAAGACGAGGCCGATCGGAAGTGTTTCCGATCGGCTTCGTGAATCTGAATCGCCCGCGGGTCACTCGCGGGCGGTGCCTCGGTCAGCTCAGTGCTTGCGGGCCCGCGATTCTTCCCGGGTGTTGCCGGGTGCGGGTCGCGCCGTCGGGGCCGGTCGCGCCGAGGGCTGAGGGCGCACGCTCGGTGCCGGCGTAGGTTTCATCGTGCGCCCGCCGTCCGCTCCCGGCCGAGCCTGGCGCTGGTCGCTCTGTTGCGGCGTCGGCTTCAACTCGCGGCCCGGGGTCGGTTTCGGCGAGTCGACCTTGCCGGTCGGAGGGCTTGGCCGACGAGGCTGGCGCAGGTCGCGCGTGCTCTCGGCGCCCGGGCGGCTGGGTTTCACCTGACGGATCGTCTCACCGGTCGCCGGGGTAGGCCGCAGCTCGCGCCGGCTCGCGTCATAGGAAGGCCGCGCGACCGATCGGTCCTTCGTCGAGCGCTCGTATCCCTCCGCCGCACCGCGGCTTCCCACGCTGCGCCCCTTCTTGTATCGCTCGTGGCTGTCGTGATGCGCGTACGCGTAGTAGTCGTATTGACCGTGGCCCCAGTACCAGTCGCTCCGCGCGTGGCAGCGGTACCAAGGGTCGTAGTACCAGTACCCGTAGGGGTAGGGTTGCCAGTAGGTGAAGTAGTACGCGAGATCGGGCCACCAGAACGGGTCGTAGTAGTAGGACCACCTGTAGCCCGGCCAGTTCGGATAGTAGTAGGCAAACGCCACGGTGGTCGTGCCGCGATACTGACTATCGAGACCGGTCGAGTAGCGATCCGAGTCCTCGGTGGTGTAGCTCTCCTGCTCGCCAAAGACCGCAGAACTCCCCTCATCCTCAGCGACGGCCGCCGGTTCCTCGCGGTCGCCCTTGCCGGTGTTGATCATGTACGTGATCACCGGGTCGCTCACGCCGGCCTTCTTGAGGTCGAGGATCTCGTCGACGGTGAGATGGAAGACTGTGCCGTCGGCTTCGATCTTGGAGAGAATGATGGTGTCGCTGGCGCCGGCTCGAGTCAGACCGATCACATCCTCGGTGGTCACCGCCCATGCGGATCCCGCCAAGGCGAGAACGACGCCGAATGCGAGCCCCCAAGTCCATCGTTTCATGACGTCACCTCCACGGATCGTGGGATCGGCCCCAACCTTCCGCAAATGCTCGGGGAGAAAACCCCGATTTCAGTATACCCCATCTCCCGCCACGCCCGCGGATGCGACTCACGCCCGGCGGGTGCGCGACCCCTCCCGGGATCAGCGGGTCCGAGCGTGGAACGGGGGTTTCCCGATCGGCTCCCAGCGCTGCTGCTCGATGTTGTAGAGCCAGCAGTCGTCGGTCTTGGTCACCAGGAAGCCGAACGTCTCCATCCGGCGAATGTTCTCGGGCGACACCGGAAGGGGCACGACCTTGGTGGCTTGCCCCTCGAGGGCGAAGGACTCGTCCAGAGTCATCCACTTCTGCTTGTCGGGACGGTACTGCCAAAGGTCGCCTTCCCAGGTCATCACTCCACCCACCCCGAACGTCGCCGCGATGCCGGGCTTGTCCCGCCCGTCACCGAGCTCCACGACGCCCGCCGCGGGCGCCTGGGGGCTGAGGAGCCAGGAGCCGGCCACACCCCCCAGAAAGGCCATTGCCAGAAATGTCGCCCCCCGAACGATTCCATTCCACCGTCGCATGGTCCGTGACCTCCCTCCGCTTCGGCCCGAGAACGTGTCTTGTCTTACCCCTGCCCGGCCGCGCCTGTTCCAGTTCCGGCCAGGGGGCGCAGCAGCACCACTCCCTGGACACCCAAAGCGATCATGGCCGCCGCCCCAGCGAAAAGATAGGGGGCCTCCGCGCGCCCCGTCGCGTTGGCCGCGATGCCCCCCAGAATCGGGACCAGCAGGGAGCCGACCCCGAGGACAGCCTCGTGAACCCCCGCATTGCGTCCGCGACTACCTGCCTCGGCCACCGAGTAGAAGAGGCTGGCGAAGTAGGTCATTCCGAGGCCCGCGCCCACCAGAGGAGCGGTCGCCAGGATCGCCGCCGGGGCCCGGAGGTGGGGAAGGACCAGCAGGACGGCGATCACAGGCACCTGACCCAGGAGGAGCGGGGCGGCGCGGTACTGCCAGCCTGAAAAGCGGGCAAGAAGGGCGAAAGCGGCGGTCTGGGAGGCGAAGATGAGGCCCAGATACGCGCCGAAGAGGGTTTCGGGGCGCCCCATGCGCTCCAGCCAGTCCGGGTACTGGAGGTTGAGAACCGAGACAACCCCGAACGCGATCGCGTTGGCGATCCAGGCCGCCAGGCGGAACCGCCCCACGTTTCGAGGTATGAGGCGGGGTGGGTGGAACGGCGTCGCTGCTTTGTGCGCATCCTCACCGCCCCCGACCCGCACCGCGCGCAGCAGCAGCGCCACCGCGAGCATCGCCAGGGCCGCGGCAGCGAAAAGGGCGCCGAACCCGACTCCGGCCAGAATCGCGCCTCCCACCAGGAAGCCCACCGATTTTCCGGAACTCCACGCGATATTGAACCATCCGAGGTTTCCGGTCACCGTCCCCTGCCCGGCGAGATCGGCAAGTGAGGCCTGGATCGCGGGCCAGAAGAAAGCGAGGGCGGTACCCAGCACGGCGAGCAGAACGAAGAGCCAGACAAGTCCAGGCGCGACGACGAGAGCGGCCACCGAAACCATGGCCACAATGAGGCTGAGCCGAGCCCACTTGAGCCGCTCCCGCCCCTCGGTGAGGGCCCCCGCCCCTACCGTGCTCAAGCTGTAGGGCAGCGCGCGCGCCGCCGGGAGCAATCCGAGAATGAGCGGGCCCGCGCCCAGCGCCAGCGCCCGATAGGGCACTCCGGTCATGGTGAGGTAGAGCGCCATGTCGGCGAGAAACGCCGCCGCGCACAGGCGAAAGAGGCGGGGGTTCATTCCTCCGTGTCTCGCGGGGCCCCGCCGAGGAATCGTCCCTGTCCAGCGACGTACGAGGTTCCGATCGCTTGGGTGATGAACGCCTTGGCGGCGGCGGCAGCTTCGGGGACCGATTCGCCCCGCGCGAGACCGGCGGCGATCGCGGAGGCCAGCGCGCACCCGGTGCCGCGCACGTCGCGATCGGCGCGGGATTCCTCCATCCACAACGCCGTCTCGGGACCCACCAGATAATCGGCGGCGCGGCCTCGGGGGAGATGCCCCCCCTTCACCAGCACCCACTGCGGTCCCATCTGCAGCAACCTCTGCGCAACTTCGGGCACCTGCTCGCGCTCGGAGACGGCGATCCCGGTGAGCGCGGAGGCTTCGTCCAGGTTCGGGGTGAGTACGCGCGTCTTGGGAAGCAGATGGCTCTTGAGCGCATCGACCAGCCCCGCGTCGGCGAGCCCCCCTCCGCTCGACGCGCGCAGAACGGGATCGAGCACGAGCGGAAGGCGCGGCCGCTCGGCGAGCCACGCAGCGAGAGCCTCCACGATTCCGGCGTTGGCGAGCATGCCGGTCTTGACCGCCCCCAGCAGGAACTCCTCGCTCAAGACAAGAAGCTGCTCCTGCACGAGCGTGGGAGGAAGATCGTGACGGCGCGCCACCCGGGAAGTGTTCTCCACCGCCACGCTGGTGAGCACGGTGAGAGGATGGAGTCCGAAGGCGCGGATCACCGCGGCATCGGTGACAAGCCCCGCTCCGCCGGAGGGATCGAGACCGGCCACGATGAGCACCGCGGGGCGCTCCTCCACCGGGATCAGTTCGGGTTCGGTCATGACGGGGTCTCCTCAGGCGGCAACGCTCGCGGCCAGCGGTGCGCGGTCACGCCCGAGCACACACACCGGAACCAGCGAGCACGCCGCGCACTTCGCAGGATCGACTCGGCGTGGACACGCATCGAGAATGCCGAGCCGCGAGAGCGCAAAGTCGTAACGAACAGGGTCGGTCGGATCCCACTCGCGGAGCCGATCACGGACTTCGCGGGCCATCTTCCAGTCGACGGTCCGGCGCGTGGTCAGCCCGAGATACGCGCTCAGGCGTGCGACGTGGGTGTCGAGCGGCATCACGAGTTGAGCGGGGCGCACCGGCGCCCACAGCCCGAGGTCGATGCCGTCGTCGCGGCGCACCATCCACCGCAGGAAGAGGTTGAGTCGCTTGCAGGCGCCGCCGGCGGCGGGATCGGCGAAGAATGTGCGGATCCCCTGGGGAAGTTCGCGGGCCTCCGGCGCGCGTCGGGCGTCGCCCCGGCGTAGCTCGCCTTGGAGCACACGCACGAACCGCGAGAGGCTCTCGGCGAGGTCGTCCGCCTCCGGCTCGTAGCCGGCGAGAAATGCCGCGCGCAACGATCCGTGACGGCGCCTCGCGCGGCCGAGCGCGGCGATGACCTCGGCCAGATGCCCGCCGTCCACCCATCGGTGCACGAAGCCGTCGAGCCGTTTGGCGTCCGACGAACGCCAGGCGTCGGCCACGGCAGCGGGCGCGTGATCCAGACGCTCCCAGAGATCGCGCAGGTGCGCGAGGATGAGGTCGACCCGCCCGAAGGCGAGCCCGGCGGCGAGGAAGGCCGCGAGTTCGCGGTCCTCGGGTCGCTCGAACCGGCGCACCTCGGCGATCGGATCGCTCTCGAGATGGCCAGGGCCGTAGATTCCCGCCAGACGGTCCAGATAGGGCCCCAACTCGGTACGGTGCGAACGCATGCGGCGAGGATAGCAAAGAGCGGTAGAGACCGTCCGACGGCGGTGAGAGAATGAGCGTGAGGTGACCTCTATGATCCGCAACATGAACTCTGGGCCGGCGACGCTCGAATCTCTCCTCCGCTCCCGCACCGCTCCCGCCGACCCCGCCCTGGTCCGGCCGATCCCCGAGAAACCCGATTGGGTCCAATGTCTGGCCTGCGGCCATCGCTGCCGGGTTCCCGCCGGCCAGCCCGGCATCTGCAAGGTGCGCTTCAACGAGGACGGGGTGCTGCGGGTGCCGTTCGACTACGTGGAGTCGCTGGCGGTGGATCCGGTGGAGAAGAAGCCCTTCTTCCACGCGCTGCCGGGGTCGAAAGCGTTGAGCTTCGGCATGTTGGGCTGCGACCTCCATTGCCCCTACTGCCAGAATTGGCTCACGAGTCAGACGCTACGCGATGGAGGCTCGGTGCCGCCCCCCCGCGACATCGACGCGGTGGACATCGTCCGCACCGCGGTCACGACCGATTCGCGGCTCGTCATCTCCACCTACAACGAGCCGCTCATCACCAGTGAATGGGCCATGGCGGTGTTCCGCGAAGCGAAGGAGGCGGGACTTGTCACCGGCTACGTTTCGAACGGGAACGCGACCCCCGAGGTGCTGGACTGGATTCGCCCCTGGACCGACCTCTACAAGGTGGACTTGAAGGCGTTCAACGACCGCGAATACCGACGGCTGGGAACCGTGCTCAAGAACGTGCTGGAAACCATCGAGAACGCGAAGCGGCGCGGGTTCTGGGTGGAGGTGGTCACGCTTCTCGTGCCCGGGTTCAACGACTCCGACGCCGAGGTGCGCGAGCTGACGCGGTGGTTGGCGCGCGTGGATCCCCTCATCCCCTGGCATGTGACCGGCTTTCACACCGACTACAAGATGGACAGCACTCCGTCCACGCGCGTCGAGGCGTTGCTCCACGCGGCGGAAATCGGCGTCGAGTCGGGGCTACGCTACGTCTACACCGGAAACCGGCCTGGAGACGTAGGCGAGTGGGAGAACACGCGCTGTCACGACTGCGGCGCCACCGTCATACGCCGCCGAGGGTTCTTCGTGGTGGAGAACCGCGTGGGACCGACCGGCGTTTGCCCCGACTGCGGGACTGCGATCCCCGGAGTATGGAAGTCGATCGGCAGTGTCTAGGGGAGGCGGATCAAGCGACCGGCACCCGCAGGCTGATGGGCCGGCAGCCGGTAGAAGTACGCGCCCGCCGCGACCTCGCGGCCGGCGCTGTCGCGCCCATCCCACGTAACCGTCGCTACACCGCCCGCACCGATCAGATCGAAGCGCCGCACGACCCTCCCTGTAACGTCGAAGATATCGAGCGAGAAACGCGCACCCACCGGCGCGCGATAGGGAATCATGGTGCGCGCGCGCATCGGGTTCGGCCGCGCCGCATGCAGCGCGTAGGCGGGGGCCTCGACGCCATCCCCCGGCAGGACGGCCACGGTCGAGTTCACCGTGAACGCGTGCACGTTCATGCTCCGGCGGACGTACTCCTGATTGCCGATCGCCTCCACCTTCCACCAGGTGGTGGAACCGGGCGTCAACACGACGGGAAGGTGCAGCGTGGTGTCGGGACCCGCGGAGAACGTGTCCGGCGCCGCGAAGGTGGCGCTCGCCGAGACGATCACGCGGTAGCTCGCGACGTCGCCCGGGCTCGCCGGGTCGGACGCGCCCCAGCGCAGGGTGGGCGCCACGGAGTTCACGACGGCGCCGTCCGCCGGCGCGAGCAGCGCGAACGGCAGGGTCATCCGAGCCGGCGCCGGCGTTGCGCCGTTGTGGGTCATGGCGGAAACGCCTTGCGCGATTCCATACCCGTACGCGTTGTCCGGCGTGCCGGTGCGCGTGGCCGTGCCCATGAGCGCCTCGCGGATGGTCTCGCCCGGCCAATCCGGGTGGGCCTCCTTGAGTAGCGCTGCCAGCCCCCCGACGAGAGGCGTGGCCAGGCTCGTGCCGTTGGCCGGCCCGTAGGCGTTCGTCCAGGCCTGGGCCCAATAGGTGTTGCGGCCCCGCGCGCAAACCTCGGGCTTGATGCGCCCGTCCGCCGTCGGTCCGCGGCTCGAGAATGCCTGGATCACGCCGAGCGAATCCACCGCACCCACCGAGATCACGGAGTCCGCGTCGGCGGGGCTGCCGATCGTGCTGGGGTTGGGGCCCGCATTGCCCGCCGCGTTCACCACGCACATGCCCTTGGCCACGGCGATGTCCACGGCGATCGTGATCGGAGCCGTGTCGCCGTCGAGATCGGCCAGAGTGTAAGAAGTCGAGTCGTCGAAATCCCAATAGCCGAGACTTGCCGAGGCCACGTCCACCCCCAGCGTGTCCCCCCACTCCAGCGCCGCGATGTAGTTGTCTTCCTCGGCATGGACCTCGTGGACGATGTCCTCGGTCTTGGCCAGCACGAACTCGGCGGCGAAGGCGGGGCCGATGAGGGCCTTTGGTCCGTAGCCCCCCAGCGTCGCCCAGGTCCCGGTGCCGTGATTGTGCTGGTTCACGTTGTCCGCACCCTCGTTCTGGGTGTTGCCGTCCTCCATCACGAAGTCGTATTCGGCGATGACGCGCGCGCACGCAAAGACGGGATGGTCCTTCTTGTAGCCGGTGTCGAGCATCAGCACACGCACGCCCGCCCCGCTGTAACCCATCCGGTGCATGGCCAACACCTGGAGCTGGTCCAACTGGTTGTAGGAGGGTCCGTAGAAGAGGTGCTCGAGCGAGTCGCTCGGGGCTTGAGCCGCCGACATCACGCCGGTCTTGGCGGCTTCACGCGCATCTCCAACCAGAGGTTCGATCGGTCCGCGTCGCGCGAGCACGGGGGTGATACGGCGGACGAACCCGAGCCCCTCGAGTTGCGTGAGCTTCACCGCGGGCGCTTCGATGCTCGCCGCATTCAACCAGCGGCTTACCCGGCGGACGGTGAAGCCCCGGGCGCGGAGCTGGTCCACGTAGGGCGCGTGGACCGGGAGATCGAGGGCATCGAGGCCGAGGTTCGCACCGAGGGGCGCTCGGCGGGCCCGCGCGTGCGCATCGAGCCCGCGCTCCACCGTGCGCAGCGCGCGCGCGGTCTCGGCGGCATTCAGCCCCTTGTCGGTGAAAAACACCCAGGCCAGGGTGCGTGCCCCCGGCTGTTCGATCGCGCGCCGGGCCAGGCCCGGACTCAAGCGCGCAGGCGGAGGGGGCCCGCCAGGCGAGAACGCGAGGAGAACGAGTGCCGCGAGCAGGAGAGACGAGACGATAAGCGATGTGCGAGCCATGATGTCAGTTCCCCTCGATGGTCCTCCGAACCTGAAGGACCCCGTGTTCCAGAGAAGACAGCAATGATTGTACCTGTTCCTGCGACGATCCTTTACCCAAACCGATGCGGAGGCTGCACACCGCGAGCTCCGGGGGAACTCCGATGGCCAGCAGCACCTCGGAGGGTGCCGTCGTTCCGCTGTGGCAGGCCGAACCCGCCGAGAGCGCGAACCCGGACAGCGCGCTCAGGAGCGCGTGCGAAGGCACGCCCGGAAACGAAACGTTGAGGTTGCCGGGGAGGCGCCGTGTCGGGTGGCCGTTGAGGCGCGCATCGGGCAGACGGCGGCGGATGCCCGCCCAGAGGTCGTCACGCAGACGGCTCAGAGCGGCGGCCTCGGCGGCCATCTCGTCCAGGCGGAAGCGAGCCGTCGCGCCCAGGCCCACGATGCCGGGCACGTTCAGCGTGCCGGGGCGGCGGCCCCGCTCCTGTCCCCCGCCGAAAAGGATCGGTTCCAACTCCACGCCGTTGCGCACGTAGAGCGCGCCGACACCCTTCGGTCCGTAGAGCTTGTGCGCACTCAAAGCGAGAAGGTCGATCCGCATCGCGTCGACGTCCACCGGGAGCTTCCCCACGAGCTGGGTGGCGTCCGTATGGAAGACGACGCCGCGCGCGCGGCAGATCGTACCCACTTCAGCCACCGGTTGTATGGTACCGATCTCGGCGTTGGCCGCGATCATCGACACCAGCACGGTCCCGGGTTGGATCGCGCGTTCGATCGCGTCCGGGGGAACGACGCCGTCCGGTTCGGGCGCGACCGTGGTGAGGGAGAAGCCCTCGTCGACGAGCGCGCGCAGGGTGTCCGAAACCGAGTTGTGCTCGAACGCCGTGGTGACGAGGTGAGTGCCGCGCCCATGTCGGCGCGCGGAGCGAGCCGCGCCGATGAGCGCGAGGTTGTTGGCCTCGGTCGCCCCGGCCGTGAAGACGGTTTCCTCCGAGCGCGCGCCGAGGAGTCGCGCCACCGAAGCTCTCGCGTCCTCCACCGCCTGACGCGCGCGGAGGCCGTAGTCGTGGGTGAGGCTCGCCGCGTTGCCGAACTCCTCGGACAGGTAGGGCGACATCGCCTCGAGGGCACGCGGATCGAGGGGCGTGGTGGCATGATGATCCAGATACACGCCGCGCATCATGCCGGACACTCGCGGATCAGTTTCGAGCGGGGGATTTCTCGGCGTGCGAGTCGTCGCCGGAGGACTTCCCTCCTCCAGACAGGAACGGAAAGTGGCCGGAACAAAAGGCGTCGGCCAGCGTGGCGTCCTTCAGCACGTTCACCAGGGCGTTCTGAGCCTTCGACCACACGAACTCCATCGCGCATTCGCTCTCGTGTTCGCAGGCCACGACCGGGTTCTGGCACCGGTTCACGGCCACCGGACCTTCGAGCGCCTCGAGCACTTCCAGAAAGCTGATGTCCTGGGGCTTGCGAGCCAGAGAGAACCCGCCGTGAACGCCCTTGCGCGATTGTACGAGACCGCCACGAACGAGAAGGCGAAGAATCTGCGCCAGGAACGGCTCCGGCAGTCGGCAATGGCTCGCGATCTCGTGGATCTGGGTCAGCTCGTCGGACTTCTTGCGCGCAAGGTAGAGGATCGCGATCAGCCCATAATCCCCGCGGCGCGTTATGGAGAAATTCACGACTCCCGCCTCTCCGTAAGAACACAGGGGAAAGGTCAGTCTAGCACATGACGAAGATGGTTTCCTGATGATCTCACTCACGTTTTGTGGGGGGGCTCTAACGCTTTACCGGTCAACCGGTTCGGTCTAGAATCCCTCCCGTGGCGCAGGAATTCGACATCGGGCCTGACGACAAGAGATCGAGATTCACTTCAGCAAACTCGAAGTATTGGTTAGTCGGTTGCGCCACCGGCGTCCTCGCGGCGCTGGCCAGCCGAGGGTTGGCCGGCGACGAAGAGGCACTCCACTACCTTCTGGCTCGCTACGCGCCCCAACATCCCGAGAACTGGATCGGCTTGGCCGGAAGGCCTCTGGTGACGCTCGCCCTTACGTTGCCCGCGCAGGCCGGCCTCCTCGGCGCGCGCCTCGCCACGGCGGCGGCCACAGGCTTCGCCGCGGCCGCGGTGGCGCGTGCCGCGCGGCACACCGGGGGACCGGGGGCGATTTGGGCGGTCCTGCTCTTCCTGCTCCAACCCTTTCTCCTCGCACACTGCGGTACCGCCATGACAGAGCCCTGGGCCGCGGCCCTGCTGGCCTGGGGTTTGGTGGCCGTGGCCGAGCGACGACCGCGCCTCCTCGCAGCGATTGCCGCCGCGCTTCCGCTGGTGCGGACGGAGCTGTTGGTATTCTGGCCGTTCGCGGCGGTGTTGCTCTGGCGGCAACGAAGACGCGCCGCCCTGGCGTGGCTTCCGGCCCCCCTCCTCGTGTGGAACGCGTTCGGGGCGCTGGCCAGCGGCGATCCCCTTTGGCTGCCGCATCACCTTGCGGGGCCCGACTACTCGCTTCGCGAGCCGTTCCACTACGCGAAGAGCTTGGCCTGGGTGCTCGGCCCCGGGATCCTCGTTCCGGTCCTGGTGGGCGCCGCGGATCGCATCGCGCGCGAGGCGGCGCGAAGAAAGGCCGAGATCAAGGAGCGCGGCGCGGGGCGACGGGCGGAGCTGGGCGCGCTCGTCATGCTCCTCACCCTGCTCGCGCTCTACACCGCCCTCGCCGCGGGCGGGCCTGGAACAGGGGGAAACCTCCGCTATCTGGCCATGGCCGCCCCCGCTGCCGCGCTTCTGGCGTCGGTCGGCCTGCGTGCGCTGAGCGCGACGAGGCGCCGCGCCACCGGAATCGGCCTGGCGCTCGCGCTGGCGGGGACCCTCACGCTCTGGCGCCACCCCTACCATCGCGAGCAACTGGCGCTCATGCGCACGGATCTCTTCGCACTCGCCGCGGCCGTCGTCTGGACGATCGCGTACGCCCTTCCTCGGCGGCTTCGGCGCGCGCTGCCCGCTCTGGCCGTCGCGCTTGCCGCACTCGGTCTCGCTCGCGACCACCGGGGCCTCGTGTTGCGAACGCCGACCGCCGAAGAACGATCGATCGCGGACGCAGCGCGGTGGTTGCGCGCCCGCACCGTGATGGAATCCGGCCCGATCTTCTCCGCGCATCCGCTCCTGGCTCTGGATCTGAAGCGCGACCCCTACGATCGAACGCGCTTCCCCTCGTTTCGCGCGCTGGATGCCGCGCCCACCGGAGCGCTGCTCCTCTGGGACTCTCACTACGCTCCGGTGCAGGCGCCACACCGCCCCTATAGAGCCAGCGGTAGGCCCGCGCCGCTGATGGCGGCACGGCTTCCCGATTCGAGCTGGAGCTTCCTCGCGGGGTTCGCGGCATCGGACACGACATGGGCCGGCGCGTTCTTCGTTCGCGTTGATTCCGCGGGCGCGCCCCCCGAGGCGGGCTGGTTCAGCCTATTCCGGTCCGCGTCGACCGGGGTCGCCTATGCGCGCGCCGCCGCTCTCGCCGATCCGCGGGACCCGGCTCGTTGGCGCGAGTTGGCGCAGCGCTTAGCGATGGCGGGGCGCATCGAGGAGGCCCGCGCGGCGGCCCGCACTGCCCGGCGCGTTCGCGAAGCCGCTGCCACCCCGGGCGGGGGTGCGCGCGGCGATTCCTCGGTCGGCTCCGGCCCCAAAGCATCGGCCCCCTGAGGTTCTTACGAACCGTCAGGGGGCCTCCGCTTCCGCAACCGGATCCGCCCTCGCTTCGAGGTGCGGCCAGGTTCAACTACATCCGCTGGTGGCTCCACAGTTCAAGCACTTGTAGCAGGAGCCGCCGCGCACCATGATCGCGCCGCATTCGTGGCAGGGCGGCGCGTCCTCTTGCAGACGGAACGCGAAGGAGGCTTCCTCCTTGGCCTTCCCGTTGCGGTGACCGTTGCGCGCCTTCGGCGCCGAGCGAGGAGCGGGCGCGACCGTGGCCGCGGCGGAACCCGCGGTCCCGGCGGCCAGATCGGCGTTCTCGATGGCCGGCTTCTGCACCCCCACCTGTTCCTGATCGGCGTCGGAGAGGAAGCGGCTGGCCAGCCAGCGGAATATGTAATCGAGAATCGACTTGGCGATCGGGATCTCCGGGTTGTTGGTGAACCCGGAAGGCTCGAACCGCGTGTGACTGAACTTGTCGACCAGTACGTTGAGCGGCACGCCGTACTGAAGCGCCAGCGAGATCGTGGTGGCGAATCCATCCATCAGACCGCTCACCACCGTTCCCTCTTTCGACATCACCACGAAGATCTCGCCGGGCGACCCGTCTTCGTACATCCCGACCGTGATGTAGCCTTCGTGGCCGCCGATCGAGAACTTGTGGGTGATGGCCTGACGCTCGTCGGGCAAACGCCGGCGATGGGCGCGGGAGACGGCCTCGGCGGCCGCCTCCGGCCCCCCGCCGCCATCCCGTCGAGTGGAGAGGGGTTGCGTGCGCTTGGAGCCGTCCCGGTACAGCGCCACCGACTTCAGGCCGAGCCTCCATGCCTCGAGGTAGGCATCGGAGATCTCGTCGACGGTCACGCTGGACGGGAGGTTGATCGTCTTGGAGATCGCACCCGACAGGAACGGTTGCACCGCCGCCATCATGCGCAGGTGGCCCAAGTAGTGGATGGAACGCGCACCGCCTGCCGGCGTGAACGAGCAGTCGAACACCGGCAAGTGCTCGTCCTTGAGCCCGGGTGCCCGTTCGATCGTGCCCGCCTCCTCGATGTGCTCGAGGACGCGCAGACACTCCGCCGCCCCGTAGCCGAGATGCTCGAGCGCCGGCTCCACCGACTGGTTCACGATCTTGATGACGCCGCCCCCCACCAGCTTCTTGTACTTCACCAGCGCGAGCTCGGGCTCCACGCCGGTGGTGTCGCAGTCCATGAGGAAGCCGATGGTGCCGGTGGGAGCGAGCACGGTGACCTGACTGTTGCGGAAACCGTACTCGCCGCCGAGCGTGCGGGCGCGGTTCCACGACTCGTGCGCGGACGCAAGCAGGTCCGCCGGCACCAGGGACGGGTCGATCCCCTTCACCGCCTCCCGATGCGCGGCGATGACCTCGAGCATCGAGGCTTCGTTCCGTGCATACCCGGGGAAGGCGCCCAACTGAGACGCGATGCGCGCCGAGGTGGCGTAGGCCTGTCCGCACATGAGCGCGGTGATGGCCGCCGCCGTCGCCCGCCCCTGCTCGCTGTCGTAGGGCACCCCCCAGCTCATGAGGAGCGCGCCGAGGTTCGCGTACCCCAGCCCCAACGGTCGATAGTCGTGGCTGTTGGCCGCGATCTTGGCCGTGGGATACGACGAGTTGCCGACCAGGATCTCCATCGCGGTAATCGTCACGTCGACGGCGTGGATGAAGTCGTCGGTGTTGAATCGCCCGTCGACGTCCACGAACCTCTTGAGGTTCAGCGAGGCCAGGTTGCAGGCGGTATCGTCCAGGAACATATACTCGCTGCAGGGATTCGAGGCGTGGATCCGATCCGTCGCCTTGCAGGTGTGCCACCGGTTGATCGTGGTGTCGAACTGCATGCCGGGGTCACCGCACACGTGGGTCGCCTCGGCCATCGCGCGGAGAAGATCCTTGGCGCGATAGGTCTCGGCGGTGCCTCCGCCGAGCACGTTCCGCGTGGACCACTCGCGGTCCTCGATCACCGCCTGCATGAACTCGTCGGTCACCCGCACGCTGTGGTTGGCGTTCTGGTAGAAGACCGAGTCGTAGGCGCCGCCGGGGACGTTGAAGCCGCCGTCGTATCCAGACTCGATCAAGGCCCATGCCTTCTTCTCTTCCTCCGCCTTGCAGCGGATGAAGTCGAAGACATCGGGATGATCGATGTTGAGGATGACCATCTTCGCGGCGCGGCGGGTCTTGCCGCCCGACTTGATCACGCCGGCGAAGGCGTCGTACCCCTTCATGAACGAAACGGGCCCCGAGGCGGTGCCGCCCCCCCGAAGCCTCTCGTGGGACGAGCGGATCCGGGAGAGGTTGCTGCCGGTGCCGGAACCCCACTTGAACAACATGCCCTCGGTCTTGGCCAGATCGAGGATGGAGTCCATGGAATCCTGCACCGAATTGATGAAGCAGGCCGAGCACTGCGGATGCTCGACCACCCCGACGTTGAACCAGACCGGGCTGTTGAAGGCCATCCTCTGATGGATGACGAGGTGCTGCAGTTCGTCGTGAAACGCGTCGCGATCCTCTCCGGTGGCGAAGACCCCTCCCTCTTCGCCCCACCGTGTGATCGTGTCCACCACCCGCGCGACCAATTGCCGGACGCTCGACTCGCGCTCGGGGGTGCCCAGATTGCCGCGAAAGTACTTCGAGACCACCACGTTGGTGGCGGTCAGGGACCAGGATCTGGGGATCTCAACGTCTTTCTGCTCGAACACGGTTTCCCCGCGCTCGCTAACGATCAGGGCGTGGCGGGTCTCCCATTCGACTTCGTCGAATGGATTCACCCCCGGCCGCGTGAAGCGCCGCTCGAAGCGAAGGCCGCCCTCCAGAGCAGCCCCCCGATTGCGGCGTCTGGCCGACGGGCGAACCGACGCCGCGCCCTCTGCGGCGGACGGTTTGCTCGCTTTTCTTGCCATGGGTCGCACATCCTTCCAGGTAAGGGTGGGAAGAAAAGACGCCTTCCTTCATATCGCCCAGTGAGAAACCGCGTCAAGGCGAAAAGTACCAATTCATGTAGCTTCTTGTCCCACAATACACAACATGTTGTGGACAAGTGCGAATTGTCGGGAAGGACGCACCGGACCTTTGCGTCGGGATCAAACAATCGAAATGGGTTGTAATCGTCCGGCGAGGCCCGGCACCGGGTCAGCTTGCCCGGTCCGGCCTTATCGCAGTCTGCTCCCCGATCAGAACCGCCAGCGTGTGCTCAGGGAGATCGCCATGATGGAGCGGCTTTCCTTGGACAGGAGGGGGGTCAGGCTCCCGTATCGCGGATCCGGGTTGAAGCCCGAGAGGAAGAAGTTGTCGATGTCATACGCCTTGCGCTCCACCGCCAACTCGGCGCCGAAGGTGCCCATCTCGAAGGCCAGACCGAAAGAAATCACCGTTGCGTCCGCGGCCTTGCCCCGGAAGAGGAGATCGTTGAATTCGATCAACTCTCTGATCGCGCCTTCGAGTTCCTGGTAGCGCGCCTGCTCTTCCGCCGTGCGCTGATCGGAAGGGATCACGTCGAGGTGGTAGAGCTCGTACACGAGCCCGGAGGGGTTCGTGTAGATGTCCGGGATCGTGGTGTTGGTCAGGGTCAGCTTTTCCTTGCGGAAGCCCAAGCGCACCGGCATGGTCCAGTCCGGCCGCTTGATCAGCAGGTACTCCAGACCGATCCGAAGGCTATTGGTGTCCTCGAAACGGGCACTGAACGTCTCCTCGCCAGTGTCCGAGACGCCCAAGCTGTAGTAGAAGGAGGTCGAGTCGGCGGGATTGGCGAATCCCATCACCGGGTCGATCGTCGTTCGCGTGATCTCCGCCTTGCTCCAGGGCCGGATCATGTAATCGGCGGCCAGCGTGAGCCGCTCGTTCAGAGCGTAAGCCGAGCCGAGCCCGAACATGGTGGGAACGGAGAGCGTGTTGTCGAGCGGAGTACTGCGTAGATCGTAGCGGTCGGCGCTCGGATCGTCCGTCATCGGCCGGACTTCGGCCGATCCCCGCTCGAACGTCATGTCGTGGCCGACATACGTGGTGGCGGCGAGCTTCAGCCGGCCGAAGTCGGCGCGGGCGCCCAGATCGAAGTTCATGCTGGAAACGTCCTGCTTGAAGGACGACCCGCCGGAAAGGACGGTGAACCCATAGAGCGAAACCCCGAGCGCCTCGGAGCGGTCCAGCGTACCGCTCTCGATGTTGAAGTTCGCGCCCAGGCTTACGCGATCCCCCATTTGTCGGGCGGCGGACAGGGTGAACGCGTCCATTCCACCATCAGGACTGTCGCCGCGGCCGTAGGCGACTTCCTGGTTGGCCGAGGTTACGATTAGCAGTTGAGCCCGGGTTTCCTCCGCATGCCCGGTGCGCGCCACACGCCGGTAGGAGAGGCCGAGACCACCGCGCGATCCGAAGATCACCAGAGGGATCCCCACGGTGACGTTGTTGTAGCCCAGAGACGACGAGGGGGTCACCCGGTAATCGGAGGTGCTCAGGATGGATCCGATCCGTTGCTGGGGATACGAGCTCACGTTCGCGCCGCCGGAGTAGTAGATGGCCTCGGACTCCAACTCGACTCGGCGGATTCCGGTCAGCACCGCCGGGTTGAGCGCAACGGACTCGACCCCGCCCTGGAGGGCCATACCGGCGCCTCCCATGCCGATCACGCGGCTACCTTGGGGGACGCGGTCCAGATTCAACAGGGAGAGAAAGCCGTCCTCCCATGCGGTTCGGCCCGGCACGCTCACGGTGTCGATGGGCGTCGACGATTGGGAGCGGGCGATCGGCGCCCAGGCGAATGCCGCGGCAAGGGTCACTATGACGGCGAGGATGCGAGAGGGTGCTTTCAACGCGGTTTCCTCCGGTCAGCGGTCGGGGGGGCGGCTAGAGCCTCGCTCCCATGATCTTGGCGACGACGAAGAAGGTGAAGCTCCAGAAGGCCGATGCCCGGGCCGACTTCATCTTGTCGATCGTGACCTCTTCGACCTTGACGATTTTGTACGCGGGAATGGAGATGCGGTCGGTGCCGTCGGTGATCCGCAGCTGCGCGCCTTCCATGCGGTCACGCTGGAGGGAGAAGCGTTCGTACTCCTCCTGGACGTAGGCCCCGGCGAGGACGATGTTCCCCGCGTTGTCCATGTCCTCCACTCGCGCGCGATACACCCGTCCGAAGGTAGTGAAGGTCACTGCCTCTCCTCGCCGGATGTGACCTCTGATCGTCTCACCGTCGCGAAGGGTAACCACCACCGTCTTGTTGGCGCCGAAATCGTCGACTGAGGCGGGGACTAGCTTGGTGCAACCGCTCACCGCTCCCGTGAGTAGCAGAGCCAGGACCACGACCGCCGCACGCCAGTTATGCACTGGAGATCCTCCCTGGATCGTCATAGGTATGTTGAGGGCATGTAGAGAACGGTCCGAACAGTCCGAGAGGGGGAGCGCAAAGCGACCCGAGAGAATAGGCGAGGGATCCCGCCATGTCAAGACGGGCGGGGGAACCGCGATCCGAACCGGGGCGGATTCTACTTAGATGAAATAGCGCGAGATATCGAGGCCGAGAGCGTCCGCGTCCACTGTGCTCACGACCTCGTCGGGGTACTCCCCGGTCTCTCCCTTCCGGGAGAGGTCCATTTCCGGATACTCGCGCTGAATCCCGTTGCTGTCGGTGATGGGGCGCACCACCGGGCGGTGACAGAGGCTGGGGTCCTTGGAGACCGCCATCACGACGGCCAGCCGGCCGCTCGTGAGCCGCACCGCCGTCCCGACCGGGAAGACGCCGATCATATTGGCGAACAGTCGCATGAGCACCGGATCGAACTTGGTGGAGGCTTGGCTCATCATGTAGGAGAGGGCCTTGTCCCGAGGAGTGGACGCCTTCACGTAGACCCGCCGGGTCGTCATGGCGTCGAACGCGTCGGCGATGGCCACCACCCGCCCGATCAGGTGCGGGGTGTAGGGCGCCCGCAGCTTCGGGTAGCCGCCCACGGACCCGTTGTAGTTCAGGTGGTGTTCGAAGCATGCGAGCATCGACTTGAACGCCAGGCTGGAGAGCCCGCGCATCCGCACCAACTCCTTCACCCCCATCTCGGGGTGCGTCTTCATCACGTCCCACTCCTCAGGCGTGAAGGCCCCCGGCTTGCGCAGGATGTCGAGGGGGATTCTGGATTTCCCGAGATCGTGAAAGAGCGCGGCCACTCCGAGCTCGGCGAGCTGGGTGCGGTTGAAGCCGACGCGCTTGCCGAGAGCCAGCGAATAGATGCACACGTTGACGGAGTGGTAGAAGGTGTAGTTGTCGTGGGATTTGATGGTGGTCAACCCGAGGAGCGTGAACTCCTCGTCCATCATGAGATCCACCATGTCCTGCACCACCCGTTTGGCGTGGCGGAACTCCAGCCGCTTCCCCAGGTGCGCGCAGTTCATGATGGCCTTGGTGACAGTGACCGCTTTGAAGAACGCTTTCTTGCAGCGCTCACGCTTGTCCACCTGCTCGGTCTCGAGGTTGAGGAGTTCGTTCATCTCCCGCACCGGGCCCACCGAGAACGGCGAATCGAAGGAGTCGAGCTTGAGGTTGATGAGGGCTGCGGTCTCTTCGTCTCCGACCGACTGCTCGTTGAGAAGGTCCGCGAGTTGGCGGATCTCGTTGCTGGAGACCTTTCCGGCGACGAAGAGGCTGCCCACGCCCCGGGTCGTGAGCTCGCTGATCAGGAGCTCCATGAACCCGTAGCCCGTGCTGTCCACCCGCAGTCGCACATCGTCGAGGTAGAGGAAATCGCTGGCGGCGTGGAGGCCGAATTCGCCGCGGGCGGCCACCGTGCCGTTGATAGCGGCGGTGAGCGCCTCCACCGCGGTCTGGCTCGCCTCGTTGGCCCACCCATGGGTGCGGGCCGTCCGCAGGGCTACCTGCAGCGTCCGAGCCAGTTCGCGGCCGAGGCTCTGGGGATCCTCGGAGAGGCTCGCCGCCAAACGGTCGACGGTGACCATCAGGCAGCCTCCTTGACGATGGACTCGCTTTCGCGCCCCTTGGCGACGCGCCGCAGCCCCGACTGGGCTGCCGTGCGTACGAGGACCGATCGTTCATTCAGCTGGGCGGTCAGAAGCTCCTTGGCTTCCGGGCCGCCGATCCAGCCCAGCGCCTCGCAGGCGCACGCCCGCAGTTCCTCGGCTTGCGCCCGCCGGAAGAGGCTGCGCCGGTCCAGCACGTCGCGCATGATCGGCAGGACTTCCTTGCCCCCCGCGTACCCCAGGGATTCGTAGAAGGTCCGCTTCTCGCTGAGTTCTCGCTTGTCGAAGTCCTTCTCTTCGAGCACGGTGAGCAGGTGCGGCAGCGCCCGGCGACCGGCGAGAGAGAGGTTGCGGGCCGCCCCCATCCGGATTCTCGGATCCGGATCGTGGAGCGCCTCGGCCAGCACATCGAGCGCGCGACCTAGACCCACCTGGCTCAACGCGCTGAGCGCCTCGCGCCGGACACGGAAATCGGGATGGCGGAGCAGTTCCTTCAACGGCCCCACCGACTGCTCGTTCTTCATCGTCCCCAGAATGAGGGCCACGTTGCGCACGAGATACCAGCGCGGATCCCGCAGGAAGGGAAGGAAGGGATTGACGTCTCCTTCCGCCTTCTCGATGAGGGCGTCGATGAGATGGCGACGCGCGCGGGCGCTCTCGAGCTCGCCCAGGAGCTCGCAGAGGCTCCCCACCGCCGCCGGCGGGAGAGAGCGCACGAACTCCACGAGAGAGGCCAGGAACACCGCCTTTCCGGAATCGAGATGGCGGATGAGCGCGGTGCGACGGGTGTCGTCCCATGCCGCGCGTAGCGCGGAGTCGACGCTGGCGGCCATCGCAGGGGTGAGTTCGGCGCGGTCGTCGCGCACCAGTCGCAGAAGCCGCACGACCCCGGTGGCCTCGTGCAGACGTCCCTCCCCGATAAGCCCGAGCAGGGCGCCGGCCAGCACCTGCACCAACTCCACGAACGACGCCTCCTCTTTCTCTAGATGGAGGGTTTCCCCCATCAGCCGCACGATGTCGGCCAGCATGCGGGGCGAATCCTCGTCGGCGATCTCCTCGAGGAGCCGCTCGCGCTCCTTGGGCGAGACGCCGAAGAGCACAGGGTCGTCCTCCGAGCGGAGCTTGGCCCGAATCTCCTCCGCAATCTCTTTCGCGAGGCGATCGGTCTCTTCGTCATCCTCGATGTTGTGCATCTCGAGGTCCACGTAGTTCATGAATTCTTTGCCGAACTCATCGGGGATCGGGTCATCCGCGTTCTCGAGGTCGAAGAGATCGTCGATCGCGATGTGCGTGATGTGCTCGAAGCGGCCCGCCCACATCAGCGTCACGAGATCGTCCTCGCCCTCCACCGCCTTCTGCCCGTTCTTGCGGAAGAGGGAGAGGAAGTCGAGCGTCTCCTGCGGCGTGAGGCCCACGTGAAAGGTGATCTCGCGGATGCCGTCCCAGAAGAGACGCCCGGGCACCGAGTCGTCGCGGCCCGGCTGCTCGAGGACCGCATCGCCTCCGAAGAAGAACTTCGTCTTGCCCACGGTGAGCCGCACGGCGTCCATGATCTGGAACGTCTCCATCATGCGGGCGGTCGCCTCATCGGCGAAGCGGCGGCACATCGGGTTCTGAAGGGGATAGATGCGCACCGCCTTCACGGCCTTGGCCAGTGCCCGGGCGAAGCGCCGCACCTGCGCGGTCTCGGGGGACGTACCGGCCGGGATTTCCTCGTCCGACTCGGCGTCGTCGAGGCCGAGGATGCTGTCGGTGAGGGCACTCTCCACCGTGAACGCCGTCGCGTCGTCCGCGACCGGGGATGCTTCGTTCCCGGTCACGAGCCTCAGCTTGGCGCGCTCTTCCGCCGCCAAAGAGGGATCCCCCTCGTCAGCCGCGGGCCGCACGATGCTCTTCCCCTCCTCGGGGAAGGGTCCCCAATCGCCCACGCGTTCGCCCTCTGCCTTGTTGGTGCCGTTTGCCCTCTCCGGGGCCGGTCCTGCTGCGATTATCGGCAGGTGGGGACGGGGGTTAAGGCGTTCGGGGGACGGGCGAACCGAGGAGGGCGCGAACCGCCTCGGTGACCGCATCGGCCAGGCGGCCGGGATCGGGCAAGTCGCCGCTAGTCGGTTGTGGGGTCATGGGTTGGGGGCGATCCAGGGGGCAGTGCACGGAACGCGCCGAGCCTCCCGGGCCACTCCCCGGCTCGCAGGTGATAGGGCGGGGGTCGCCGGCGCTGCGGCGCAATGCTTCGAGCGCCGCAACCTCGGCGGGGCCCAGCGGGCGGCCCCCTCCGAGCAAGCGGGTCACCAGCGCGATGCGGGCGAAGTGCTCGAGCGTCTCCATGCGGTCCAGCGCCTCGTCCACCGTGCCCCCCAGCGTCACCGCGCCGTGGTTGGCGAGAAGAAACGCGTCGTGAACGCGGGCGGCGTCGGCGATGGCCGCTTCGATCTCGGGCGTGCCGGGGGTCGCGTACGGGGTAAGGGGGACCCCGCCGAGGCTCATCGCCACTTCCGGCATGAGGCACTCGGTGAGGCCGAGGCCAGCGCTGGCGAATCCCACCGCGACCGGCGGATGGGCGTGGACGATCGCGCCCACGTCGGGGCGCAGGCGATAGACGGTGAGGTGCATGCCGAGCTCGGTGCTCGCACGGGCGCCGGCGATCGGGCGACCGTCGGCGGCGACCTCCGCGAAATCTTCGGCGGTGAGAGAGCGCTTGCGGGCGCCGGTGGCGGTGATCAGCACGCGGCCCGGACCGAGCGCGCCGATAGATTTCCGTCGCGGGCGGGCACCAACCCGAGCGCGTCCAGGCGGCGGCCGGCGGCAATGAGAGCTTCGATGAGTCGGCGGCGATCGGTGACAGTCATGGTGGTTTCCGGCCCGCCATCCTATCGCGAATCCGCCCGCAAGTCGAAGCATGGCCGGGCTTTCTTCTTGGTCCGCCCGCGGACGGGGCGTATGATGGAGTTCTCTCCATCCCCGCTCGGAGGTACCGACATGGCTCCTGCCTACGAAAGCGGGCACGCCTCGATCGCTCGCACAATTCTGAAGAGTCCGATCGGGCCTCTGGGGCTCGTCTCGCGCGATGAGCGGCTCGCCGCCATCATGTTCCTACCCCAGCCGAAGATGCTCCCCTACCTTGTGGAGCGCACCTACGGGAACGCGGGCGAGGAGAACTCGGCGCCCTTTGCGCAGCCGATCGAGCAGCTTGAGGAGTACTTCGCGGGCCGGCGCCTTGTCTTCCGCCTCCCCCTGGATCTCGACCAGGGAACGCCGTTCCAGCGGCGCGTGTGGAAGGCGCTCCTCGACATCCCTTACGGCACCACGGTCACCTACAAGGACGTCGCCGCGGCGATCGGCCAGCCTTCGGCAGTGCGGGCGGTGGGTTCGGCCAACGGGAGCAACCCGATTCCGATTGTCGTCCCCTGCCACCGCGTGATCGCGGCCGGAGGGAAGATCGGGGGCTACGGCGGGGGCCTCCCGGTGAAGACCAAGCTGCTCGACATCGAGACCCGCACGAGGCTCTTGGCCGCGAGCCTGGGGATCGGCGAGACAGGATTGCGGCCCCGGCGTCCTCGCTGATCGGGGCGGAGGCCGATCAAACCCTATCGGAGATGCGAGCGCCGCCAGAACTCGTCGAAGGCCTGCACCGTGATCGAGCCCCGCACATCGTCGGTGCCGCGCTTCACCGTGCGCAGGCGCCCGGTGTAGGCCCCGTTGCTCAGGCGGCGGGTGATCGAGAGCCCGAATTCGGGCGGAGCACCGTTGAGATCGCGCAGGGTGATCGCCGCGTCGTAGCCCGATTGCGTTGACATGCCGACGCCGTAGAGCATGTCGACGCGGCCGTGCCCGCCGTCCTCGTGGCGTCCCTGCACGTTCAGCACGAGAAGATCCGGCGACGAGGGGAGCGGGCGAAGCGAGACGCCGTAGGTGTAGCGCGGACGCATCTCGACCTGGCCGTAGCTCGGCGTGTCGAGGCGTTCGATCGTGCCGCCGACGGCGAGCCGCGGCGAGGGACGGCTCAGGATGCCGGCGTGCCATGTGACCAACTCGAAGGAGTCGGTGTCGGTGTCCATCCACTCGCGCGCGACCCCGATGCGCAGCCATCGCCCCCCCTGCGCCGCGGCGAGCACGTAGCTGTCCGTGCGCCAGTCGTGGAGATTCCCGACCGTGGCCGCCTTGAGGTAGCCGCCGCCGCATGTGCCGCACCTCTTGCCCTGGTTGTGGCGGTAGCCGAACCCCGACCACCCCCCTTGCAGCGCCCCCGACCACTCGTCGGGGAGGTGGTGACCGCCGGAGAGGTCCATGAGGAGGTTCATCCCCTTCGCGCCCGCCATGGCGGCGGGGTTGAGGAAGACCGAGACGGCGTCGTCGACGTTGGCGACGAATCGGTAGGCGCCGAACTCGGGCTCGGGCGGGAGGAGCGGCGCGGCCTCGGCGGGGCGGCCCGCCACCGCGACGAATAGCATGGCGAGCGCTGCGCCGAGGAATCTCACCATCGACCTCCTTCGGGCACCGGGCACCGGCCTACTCCGGTTCGGGCGGATTCAGGAAGAACCCGAGAGCGAGCGGAAACCACTCGATCAAGTCGCCCGCTTGAAGCCCGTAGACCGAGCCCCACTCCTCCACGATGAAGTCCGCCGTCCAGCCGTGCAGGTACACCCCCGCGATGGCCGCGTCGAGCGGGTCGACCCCCTGCGCGAGGAACCCGGAAATGAAACCCGTCAGGACATCGCCGGTTCCCCCGGTGGCCAGCGCCTCGGAGCCGGTGGGGTTCACGTACACGGTCTCACTCGCCGGATCCGCGATCACGGTGGGCGCGCCCTTCAGCACGAGCACCACGTTGAGGCGGCGCGCCCACTTCGAGGCGGTCTCGAGGCGATGCGCGTGCAGCTCGGCCGGGTCTTCACCGGTCAGCGCGATGAACTCGCCCGCGTGCGGGGTGAGCACGATCTTGGCGCTCGGCGCGCCCAGGCGCAGGGTGTCGGCCTGACCGTTGAACGCAAAGATTCCGTCGGCGTCGAGCACGGCGGGAAGATGAATCTCCCGGATGATCCGCCGCACCAGCGCCTGCGTGCTGGGATGGCGTCCGGCTCCCGGTCCCACCGCCAGCGCGGTGAGCCGCCCGGGCTGAAAGATGGAGATCGCATCGAACGCGTCCCGCGAGAGCGCACGCACGTCGAGTTCGGGGAGCGGCAGCGTCATCGCCTCGGTGAGTTTCACCTCCAGAATGTCGTTCAGGCTGAGCGGCACGCCCGCGGTGACAAGCCCCGCGCCGGCGCGAACCGCCGCCTCCGAGGCCAGGGTGACCGCACCGGTGAGACCGGCGCTTCCTCCGACCACGAGCAGGCGCCCCCGATCTCCCTTGTGCATCTCCGGCTCGCGATCGGGAAGCCGGTCGATGACGTCCTCCGGCTCGACAACATAGGCGCGGAGGCCCTCCCCCGCGTCGAGCACGTCCTCGGGGATACCGATGTCCACCCACCGCAGCTCTCCGGTGAACGAGCGTCCCGGGTAGAGAAAGTGGCCGCGCTTGGGGAGCGCCAGGGTCACGGTGAGGTCCGCGTGCACGCAGACGCCTTCCGCTTCGCCGGTGTCGGCGTCGAGGCCGGTGGGGATGTCGATGGCCACGATGGGCGTGTCGAGCAGCTCGAGCGCCTCCACCACCTGACCCACGAGCCCGCGCGGGGCGCCTTTGCTGCCGGTGCCGAGGAGCGCGTCCACGATCAGCTCGGCATCTTCCAACTCGCCGCGGGCGTCCTCCCAGCCGGCGCCGTCGGAGGCGACGAGGGTCTCCCCTTTGGCCGCGGTCCAGTCGCGATAGGCTTGCGCGGCATCGCCCGCGAGTTCCTCGGGGCGCGCCCCCACCAGGATCACGACCGGCCTCAGTTCCCGCTCCTTGAGGGCCCGCGCGGCGACGAAGCCGTCCCCCCCGTTGTTGCCACGACCGGCCAGCACCACCACCGGCGCGTCCTCGAGATCGCTGAAATGCTCGAGGATCACCTCGGCGACGCCGTGCCCCGCCGCATCCATCAACTCGTAGCCGGGGATTCCGCGGATGGCGATCGCCTCGTGGTCCATCGCGCGCATCTCGTTCGCCGTCACCAGTCGCCGCATCGCTCTCTACCCCCGCTCTCGCGGCTTTGCCGCGCCCGCGCTGCGTTTGGGCCGAACCACAACGATCGCCACGGCGTGCTCGTGGGTGTGCGAGAGGCTGAGCTTGGCCTCATAGCCCGCCGCCGCTCCGCGCAACCGCAGCGCCGGACGACGCCCGTCCTTGATCACTTCGACGTCGTGCCACCCCAGAACGCCGCGCCCGGGATAGGCCTTCGCGAACGCTTCCTTGGCCGCGAAGCGCACGGCCAGCGACTCGGCCGGGCGCGCCTTGGACCGGCAGTATGCGATCTCCTGATCGGTGAAGTGGCGCTTCAGGAATCGATCCCCCCAGCGGTGCACGACCCCACGGATGCGGTCGACCTCTTCGACGTCGACACCGACCGAGCAGTCCCAGGGATCGGGGGTCATCATCGTCATCGTCCTCAGGGCGCGACCGCGCCCTCATTGAGGTCGTCCACGATGTCCAGGAGCTCCAGCATGTCGTGGATGGAGAAATCCGCGGGGTGGCGGTCGATGGGTTCCTTGTCCTTCGACCACGAGAAGCCATAGTGAGCGAAGACGGTGCGCATGCCGAGCGCCTTGGCGCCGGCCATGTCGCGATCGGGCCAGTCTCCCACCATGAGCGCTTGATCCGCGGTCACCCCCAGCCGGCGCAGCGCGGTCTCGAACGGCGCGGGATCGGGCTTGCGCATCCCGGTATCTTCGAAGGTGACGACATGGTCGAAGACGTGATGGAGGTTGAGATAGACCAGCCGGAGCCATGCGTTCTCGCGGGGGGCGTCACTCACCACCCCCAGCTTGAGGCCGCGACGCAGGAGGCCGTGAAGGGTGAGATGGACGTGCGGGTAGGGAAGGAGGGCGGATTCGCGGGCGCGCCGGTAGCCCACGATGGCGGCGGCGAGGAGTTTGTAGTCGACCTCGCCGAGTTCCTCCTGGAGATAACTGTTGAAGACCTTCTGGTACTCGATTCCCTCACGGTCGTAGATATCGCGGATACGCTGCACCACGCGGTCACGGGCACCTGCGTCGTCGTCCGCGGCGGGGAGCCGAGCATCGAGCCCGGCATCGATCATGGCGTCCGCCGCCGCCTCGATGGAAACCTCCTTCACCCGCATGAAGTCGGTCAGGGTGTTGTCGAGGTCGAAGATGACCGCACGGATCACGAGCGAAACTCCTTCGGACGGGCGGTCGGGGGAGGCCGGACGAAGAGGAAGCTATTTCACCGAAGTCCCGATGGTGCGACCGAGAGAGATCTCGCCGTTGTCGATCCGCAGGTTGAAGCCGCAATTGGGGTTGGAACACACCCACGCCTTGTATCGGATGGGGGCGCCGTCGCGGCCGTAATCGGACAGCGGGAGAAGAACCCCAGTGTTGCACTTGAGACAGGCCGGAAAGGACTTATCATCCGTCGGCATCGCGAACCTCCCATCCCTACCGGATAGACCACGCCCCCTCTGACACTGGGATCGCGGATACGAGGGACTGTATTGATCCGATAGTTTCCCGCCGCGCCTGGGGCAAGTCAAGGGCCAAGGGCGGACGCCGGAGGCGATGAGCCCGCACGACTGCGCGTGCGCGCCCGCTTCCGGCATCACGTCTTCTGCTTCTTGCGCTCCGCCGCCGGGAACAGCACGTTGTTGAGGATCAGCCGGTAGCCCGGCGAGTTCTTGTACAGGGCGAGTTCGGTGGGTGGATCGCCCACCGCATGCTGCCAGTCCTCGGGATCGTGACCGCCCAGCCAGGTGAAGGTCCCCTTGCCGAAACCGCCGTGGACGTACCGCACGTCCTCTCCCCCTTCCGGCTCCCCCAGCACCAGCACGCCGTCCTTGAGCAGCCGCCGGTTGAAGGAGGTGGTCTGGCCGAGGAATCCCTTCACCACGTTGGTGTGGTCCTGGGTGAGCATGGTGGGCACCGGATCCTGCTTGGCCGAGAACTCGAACAGGGTGAAGAAGTCGTTGGGCTCCCCGCGGCTCAGCGCGGCGGCCGTCATGTCGATGTTGGAGAACTCGTACTGGTACGGGTTCATGATGAGGCTGAACCCGGTGAAGGCCAGCGTCCGCGAGAAGTCCATCTTCTGGTTGGACTCCGGGTCGGCGGGATCGCCGTCGTACTCGGCGGCGCAGATGTCGACCCCGCGCGCGGCGAGCGCGATGTCGAAGCTGTCGGTGGCGCTGCACATCGCGAAGAGGAATCCGCCCCGGGCCACCCAGTCGCGAATCGTCTCCACCACCGCCTTCTTCTCCTCGCTCACCTTCTTGAAGCCGAGCTTGCGCGCCTGCGTCTCGTAGGTGCGCACCTGTTCCTGATACCAGTCGGCGTTGCGGTAGGTGGCGTAGAACTTCCCATACTGGCCGGTGAAATCCTCGTGATGGAGATGGAGCCAGTCGAAGTCGTTCAGCCGCCCGGAGAGCACTTCTTCGTCCCAGATCGGCGTGAACGGGATGTCCGCGTAGGCGAAGGCGAGCGTCACCGCGTCGTCCCACGGGCGGAAACCGGGCGGGATGTAGATGGCCACTCGCGGCGCCTTCTCGAGGACCATCACATCCATGTTGGCCTGCTCGATATCCGCGTAGATCGAGACCAGTTCGGCGGCGGAGACGCTCTGCGTGAGCACGCCGCGGATGCGGGCCTCGCGGACCGTCGCGGCGTCCTCCTCCATTACGAACGAGCCGCCCCGGTAGTTGAGGAGCCATTCCACCTTCTGCTCGCGCGCGAGCACCCAATAAGCGAGCCCGTAGGCCTTCAAGTGGTCCGTCTGCTTGAGATCCATGGGCACGAGGAGCCTGGCCGAGGCGATCGCGGGAAGCAGCAGCGCACAGAGCGCGAGGACCGCCGCGAGCCGCGCCTGCGAGCCGCGGACCGGTCTACGACTTGATATCACGGCGCAGGTTCTCCGCGAGGCGGCGGGCTTCGCCCGCCTCGACGCTGTTCGGGTAGTCGGTGAGAATCGTCTCGTAGCGCTCGAGCGCCTCCTTGGGCTGGCTCAGACGCTGGACATAAATGTCGCCTTGCCGCCGGAGCGCGACCGGCACGCGCGGGTCGCCCGCGTATCCGGCCACGACCTTCTCCAAATGCTCGATCGCCTCGACGTAGCGCCCCGAGCGCTCGGCGAGGTCGGCCAGGCCGAGATACGCCTCCGCGGCAAGTTCTCCGCCGCTCCAGTTCTCGATGAGAAGGCTTGCGCTGGAGTCGACCGCGGCCGAGTCTCCCGCCAGCAGCCCCCACTTCATTCGTCCGAGGAGCTGAACCGCCACCCCGCCGCCCACCATGAGGTGCTTGTTGAGCAGGATGTAGCGTCCGGCGGCGTCGTCGGCCAGAAGGCTTCGCGGGTGGTTCTCCGCCATGTCCTGGTAGAGCACCAGCGCCGAGTCGATGTTTCCGCGGAAGAACTCGACCTCGGCCAGCTTGTAGGCCGCCGTCTCCGCGTGCTCCGGATCCACCGCCTCCGGGATGACCGAGGCGTAGGTCGAGGCCGCCTCGTCCAGCTCGTCCAGCCGCACGTAGCAATCCGCCATCTGCAAGAGCATCTCGGGACGGCGATGACCGACGATCGGATCGTTCTGGATCTGCCGGTAGACGGCCAGCGCTCCCTGCGGGTCGTTCATGAACTTCTGGTAGATGTCCGCGCTGGCCAGAAGCGCCTTGCCCGCGGAAGAGGTTCCGGGACGCTCGTCGACGATTCGTTTGAGAACGGCCAGCGCCTCGCTGTACTGCCCGCTCGCCTCCCGGATCTCCGCCACCTTGAAGAGCACGGCGGATCGCGGGCCGGCCTCGTCGATGCGGTCCGCCGCGTTCTGGAGCGCGGCCACCGCGACGTCGTCGCGCTCCAGCGCGAGCATCTGGTCGGCGTAGAGAAGCAACGCCTTGCCGCGGAGCTTCTGCCCTTCCTCGTCCGCGAGAAGTGCGCGAAGCCCTTCCTCCTCGTGCCCGTCCAGGCTGTGCACAAGGGCGACCAGCACCGCGAAGGGAACGCTTCCGGGATGGGCCCCCCGAGCCTCTTCCGCGATCTTGAGCGCGCGCCTGGGATCGAGGCCCGCCGTCAGCAGGTCCCGGGTCTCGCGGAAGGCCCACGGCGTACGGTCGGCATCGGCGTCGAGCACGCGCACCAGATCCTCGAACGCCTCGGCGGGGCGCTCCTGGGCGCGACGAAGCCGCACGCGAAGTTTGTAGAGATCCGCTTTGGCGGGGACCCTCGTGAGCGTGCCGGCGATGAGGGTGTCGGCCTCCGCGTAGCGCTCGAGACCGATCCATGCCTCGGCCAGCCCGGTGGCGGCCGTCCCATCCTGCGGGTGGGACTTGAGGATCTTCTCGAACAAGTCGGCCGCGGGCTGGAATTGACCGCGCGAAAGCGCCCGGCGAGCGTTCTGGATCTGGTTCTGGTAGAGGGGGTCGGCCGCCCGCGCAGGAGTCGAGCCGAATCCGACGCCGATGAGAAGAACCGCAACGACGAGCCGCGCGGCTGCGCCGAGCCGGGGAAGCCGACGGGTCGAAACGTGGAGACGGCGGGTGATCATGGGCGCTCTTTCATCCTAGGGGGTGCGGTTCTCCCGTGAGAGCGCCCGGAAATACTCCTCGACCAGCTTGCGGAACTGCGCCGGGTACTTGTCGTCGGCGCCTCGCAGCACATCCTCTTCCAGCGTGCGTTCGCGCTTGAGGAGCTCCGGCGGAATGGGAGGCGGCGACTGGCGCTCGGCGAGGGTGCCGGTCCGGCTTTCCCGCTCCGGGCTCATCTCCTGCTGGCGGATCGAGCGCTGCGCGTCGAGCATCCGCGAGAGGATCTGCGCCTGGCGCTCGAGCAGCGGCCGGTCCACGTTCTTCTGCTGCAACTGCCGTTCGATCTCCTTCATCTGCTCGCCCATCGAGTCCATGTCCCCCAGGAGCTTCTCCGATTCCTGGTAATCCCGCTGCAGCTCCTCGAGTCCCTTGCGAATCATCTCCTGCTGGGCGGCCATCTGCTGCAGGCGCTGCTCGTCCGTGCGGCTCAGCCGCCCCTTCCCCTGCAGTTGCTGGAGCATTCGCTGGGTGGATTCGTTGAGCCCCTGCTGCGATTCGCTTAAGCCCCCGAGCTTCTCCTTCATCTGCTGGCTCTGGTCGCCGCTTCCCGAGCCGCTGCACATCTGCGAGTGCGACTTCATGAGCTGCACGATGGTCTCGTTGAGATCGGAAGCCGATTCCCGCCCCTGGAAGTCGGCGTTGCTGCGCGCTCCCTGTTCGTACATGCGGGTGGCCGACTCCATCTTCTGGATCGCCTTGCCGAGCTTGCCCTGCTGCTTGGCGCCGACGGCCAGCGTCCGCTTGGACACCTCCTGCAGGCTGTCGGCGATGGCTTCGGCGGCCTCGGCCAGGTTGAGCTGGCGCTGGGCCAGAAGGCGCTCGTCCGGCTCGACGCCGGCGGACACGCCCTCCTGCTCCCCCGAAACCTGGATGAGCTCGCGGATCACCTTCTCCATCCGCTGGATGGTGTCGTCGTCCTGTTCCTGCTGCATCTGCTGCTGCATCGACTTCGCCATGTCGGCCAGCCGCTTGGCCTGGTCGCGCGCGCGAAACGCGAAATCGGCCGAGGGCTTCATCTGGCCGCTCTGCATCCCCTGCTGGGCGCTCTTCATGTTCTCCTGCATGCGCTTCAGGTCCTGGCTCTTCTGCATCTCTTCCAGGCGCTTGTCCGCCGCTTGCTGCTCCTGGATCTTGGAAAGCGTCTCGAGCTGGCGGCGCAACTCCTGGACCATCTGCTCGGCCTGCTCCTGCTGCTGGCCGAGCTGCTGCAGGCGCTCCTGCTCATCCTGTGAGCCCTGTTGCTTCTGCGAGCCGTTCTTGTTCTTGTCGGCTTCCTCGTTCTCCTTGGCCAGTTGGTCGCGGAGTTTCTCGAGGCGTTCCTTCATCTCCTCGAGCTGCTTGGCCGCGGCCTTCTCCGCCGCGGCTTTCTCCTCATCCGACTTCTCGCCCTGCGAGCCCTGGTCTTGATCGCCCTGTTGCTCTTGGGACTTCTGCTCGTCGTTCTTGGGCTCCCCGGGCTTCTGTTCGTCTCCGGGCTTCTGCTTCGCCGCCTCGTCCTGCTCGCCCTGTTGGTCCTGCTTCGCCTCGTCCCCCTGCTCCTGCTCGCCGGCCTTGGCCTGGTCGCCCTGCTCCTTCTCCTCCCGCGCCCCCATCTTCTCGAGTTCCTTGGCGATCTGCTCCTGGAGCTTGGCGATCTCGTCGGTGCGGCGCACCACGTCCTCGACCTGGCCCTCGCGCTTGATCTGCTTCAACAGCTCGACGGTGCGGTCGAGGCCCTTGAGCATGTCCTCTTGCGACGTCTGGAACTTTTCGAGCGCCCGCCGAATCGCGTCGCGGTCCATCTTGTCCAGCGCGGTGCTCAGCTCCTGGAAGGATCGCTTCAGTTCCTCGTTGGCCATGTTCTCGATGAGGTCGTTGATCTCGGCCATCTTCTGCACGAGGGCCTGATTCATCTGCGCGCGGTCGGCTGCCTTGGCCACCGTCTCCTGCATCCGCTGCGACACCTCGGAGAGCTGCTCCTCCAGAGACGCTTGCCGCTCCAGCGACTTCTCCACGTCGCGGCGCAGATCCCAGTTCAGCTCCTTACCCTGCTTGAGTTCGTCGGAGAGCTTCTGCAGACGATCGCGCAGATCGGTCTGCTCCTGGCGCATGTCGGAGAGGTCCCCGATCTCACGGTCCTGATCCTTGGCCACGTCGGCGTAGATTTCGCCCACGGTGGGGAAGCGCACGCGGCGCACCGGCGAGCGCGCGGACTTGGCCCCGCTCACCGCGTCGTTGTCGCGCACTTCCAGGTAGTAGGACAGTACCGAGCCCGGCCCCATGTCGAGACCCTTCAGGTCCCACACGGTGTCGAGGCGAAATTCCTTCTGGCCCGCGGTGTACGGCGCGTAGGCCGTCCAGCGCTCCGAGACGTCGTCGATCCGATAGAAGAGCCGGCAGGAGCTGAACCCGTAGTCGTCGGCGGCGTCGGCCACGATCCGCTCCATCATGTCGTCGGCGAGATCGTGGTCTTCCTGCGGATAGTGCAGGGTGAGATAGGGCGCGCGGTCGGGCACCGCCTCAAGTCGGTATCGCGGGGACCGCAGACGCTCGGCGCCGGTCTCGTCGGCGAGCACGACCGAATAGCTCGCCGGCTCCATCACCGTGAACGCCGCCTTCCACGTGGTGGGGTCGATCGCTTCGAGATCCGCGCGCCGGGGTGCGGCGCCCTCGGCGTACCACTCCAACCAACCGCTCGAGAGCGGCCGATTGGTGAGGACGCGCAGATCCACTTCGGTTCCCTTGAGCGCGGCAAGATCGCCGGTGCCCGAGGTGATCGTCTCCGCGGAGAGGCCGCTGTAGGTCGGGTAGCGCAGCGAGGCGCGGAACCCGGCGAGGCGCGGCGGCTCGCGGACGGTGACCGTATAGACAGGGCTCTCGGTGCGCGGACCCGCGACCTGATACTCCAGGTTGCGATCCACATCGGCGAGCTGGGTCCACCACGCGCCGCCGTCGCGGGTGACGGCCCCTTCGCTGCGGGGCTGGAAATCCCGATTGCGCCAGGTGCCGTTGCGCTCCCGGAAACGCAGGGTGGGCGCGGTGCCGATACCGCTCACCGTGGCGACGATCTCGACGTCGCCGCCGCGATCGATCTCGACGCTGCCGGGGGTCACAGCGATCGCGACCGGCGGCGCCTCGGCGAGCGACGGCCGGACGATCTGTCCCATTGCGGTGGCGAGGAGCGACGGGGAGATCACGGCCAGCAGCAGCATCGCCACCAGCGCGGCCCCGCCCGCCCACAGGAAGGGCCGATCGGGGGCGGGATCCCGCCAGCGGCGCAGGTCCAGGTTCTCGATGCGCTGCGAAGCGCGCGCGACCAGGGCCTCGACCAGATCGGACGCCCGGGCCGTCTGCCCCTCCGGTTCGCGGCTGCCCAGTTGATAGGCGTTGACGATCAGGTTCTTCTGCTCGGGATAGCGGCGCTCGACCATCGCCACGAAATCGTCGCGGCCGGGCAGCCGGACGAGCGGGATCACGAGCCAGCGCACCAGCGCGAAGACGGCGAACCCGGCACCGATCACCGACGCCGCGGTGGCCACCGGGACGCTGTAGAAGCGCAGCGCGCGCTGCAATAGCGCCCACAGCACGAGCCCGGCACCGGTAGCGAGCGCGATCCCGAGGAAGCGTACGGCCCCCGCGGTCAGCCGAGCCCGGAGAAGGGCCCGCCGTCCGTCGTCCAGCGCCTCGATGATGCGGCGATATCCAGGGTCGTTCATGCAGGTTCCTAGTGCGTCATGACGTACACGACCAGGTTCACGGCGAATCGCATGGCCTGCTCGCGCACGGGTTCCGGATCCTTGTGCACATCGGGGTCTTCCAAGCCGTCCCCGATGTCGGACTGGTAGGAGTAGAGGACGCAGAGCCGACCTTCGCTGAATATCCCGAAAGCCTGCGCCGGCTTCCCGTCATGTTCGTGAATCTTGGGCAATCCGCGGGGAAGGTCGTAAAAAGCGCTGAAGACCGGGGAGTCAAAGGGGAGTTCGACTAGGGGCGCGTCCGGGAACACCTTGGCCATCTCCCGTCGGAACGAACGATCCATGCCGTAGTTGTCGTCCGCCCAGAGGAATCCACCCCGATCCAGGTACTCGCGCAGTCGTTGGATCTCGGCCTGGCTGAACCGGACCTCCCCATGGCCGTTCATGTAGAGGAGGGGGTAGGAAAAAAGATCCTCGTCAAGGAGATCCACCCGGGCTTCCCGGTCATCGGTCACTGGGACCGGGGTGCGGTCCCGCACCGCCTTGGCCAGGTTGGGAAGCGACGAGGGGTTCGAGTACCAATCCCCTCCCCCGCCGTACTTGAGTCGGGCGACCCGGAACCCTTCGGGCAGCGCAAAGCTCGTCGCGGGGCCGACCGCGAGGAGAACCACGCCGGCCAGGAGCGACAGCAAGCGCATCGAGGAGCGCAAAGGTCTCATGATCACAAGCCTTCTCACCACGAGAGGGGGACTGAGGTTCCCTGGCGGCCGTGAGGGGGTCGGCACCCGGCCCGCGCGTGGACCCCGATTATAAAGGACCCCGTCAAGAGCGGGGGGAACGACCATCAAGGACTCGCTCCGGTCCCAGAAAAAAAGCTCCCCTCCGGTTTCGGCCGGAGGGGAGCCGAAAACGATTCGGATCGCCGCTCAGCGCGCGACCGCGGCCTTGGCGGAGGCGCCGGAAGTCCGGGCCACCTTGCGCTTGGTCCACCACGTGTGGATGTCGAGGGCCAGAGCGCTCGCCACGTACACCGAGGAGTATGTCCCGAAGAACACGCCGATGAACATCGCCAGCGCGAAGTCGTGGATGACCGGCCCACCCAGGAAGAGGAGCGAGATCACCGCGAGCAAGGTCGTGCCGCCGGTGAGGATCGTGCGGGTCAGGGTCTGGTTGATGCTCTTGTCCATGATCTCGAGGAGCGTCATCCGCCGCGCGAGCCCCGTATTTTCCCGAATACGGTCGAACACGATGATCGTGTCGTTGATCGAGTACCCGCCGATGGTGAGAAGGGCGGCCAGTACGGTGAGACCCACCTCCTTGTTCAACACGGAGAACACCCCGAGGGTGATCAAGACGTCGTGGAAGAGGGCGATGACGCCACCCAACCCGAAGGAGATCCGCGTGAACCGCCAGGCAACATAGAGAAGAATGAGGATGAGGCTCCAGGTCACCGCCCAGGTGGCTTTCTGGGCCAGCTCCTTGCCCACCTTGGGGCCGACCTGATCCTGGCTGAGCAGGGTCACCGTCGTCCCCGGGTTCGCGGCAGCGAAGCTCTTTTTGAAATCATCGAACGGGGCCGCGTTGCCCTTGAGTTCCCCGAGCCGTACGATGGCTTGCACGCCCCCTTCCGTCATCTGCACCTCGGAGCCGCCAAAGCCCGCGCTGGATGCGACGTCGCGAACCACACCGACGTTGGTCGCCGGGCTGAACTCCAGATAGAGCACGGTGCCGCCCGAGAAATCCACCGACTTCCGCGGGCCGCCGTGCAAGACAAGGGAGGCAATACTGGCGAGGACGAGGATGCCGGAGAAGAGATAGGCCCACCGCCTCTTCTCCATCCACTTGTACTTGGCGCCAACGAACATCTGCAACATGGGCTACCTCAAATGCTGAGCTTGTGAAGCGGACGCCGGGCCAAGATCGTGTCGTACACGAGCCTGGTCACGAACACCGCGGTGAAGAGGTTGGCGATGATCCCGATCAGGAGCGTGATGGCGAAGCCCTTGATGGGACCGGTGCCGAACTGGTAGAGCACCACCGAGGAGATGATGGTGGTCAGGTTCGAGTCGAAGATCGCCAGGAACGCACGCCCGTAGCCGGTCTGGATGGCGCCGGCCACGGTCTTTCCGGACCGTAGCTCCTCGCGCACACGCTCCAGAATCAGCACGTTGGCGTCTACCGCCATGCCGACGGTAAGCACGATGCCGGCGATGCCGGGCAGCGTGAGCGTCCCGCGCAACATCCCCAATGTGGCGAAGATGAAGAAGAGGTTCACGATGAGGGCGGCCACCGCGAGCACGCCGGAGAGTTGGTAGTAGACGATCATGAAGAGCACGACCAGGCCGAAGCCGACCCATGCGGCCCGCGTCCCCGCCTGGATGCTGTCGCGTCCGAGGCTCGGCCCCACCGTGCGCTCTTCCTGCAGCACGAGATCGGTGGGAAGGGCGCCGGCGCGAAGCACGATGCCAAGGTCCTTGGCTTCCGCGTCCCCGTCGAGACCCGTGATCGACGCCCGGCCGCCGCGGATCTTGTCCTGGATGACCGGGGCCGACTTCACGCTGCCGTCCAGCACGATCGCAAGCTGGCGGCCGACGTTGTCGCCGGTGAGCTTGGTGAACACCGCCGCCCCTCGCTTGTCCAGCGTGAGGCTGATGCCGGGGGCGTTGGGCCGGGAGGTCTCGAGACCGAAGGCCACCCGCGCGTCGGCGACCTGGTCGCCGGTCAGGTTCGGCCTGGAGGTCAGCGCGTACAGGTAACGGCCCGGGTTCTCCGTGGTGGCCCCGAACTGGCGCTCACCCCACATCAGCACCGTGCCGCCGGCGAGAACGCGGGGGCTTTCGGCGGGGCCCTGGACCTCTTCCAGCATCGCTTTCGCGGCGTCGAGGTTTTCCGCCGGACAGTAGGCGTAGCCCGCGTCGGGGTTGACCTGCTGCAAGAGCTTCGAGAACGGGTTGTCCACGGCGGCTGTGTCGGCGGCGGCGCTGTCACCCGGAGCGCCCGCCCGCTGCCGGCGAGCCATGGTCTGGTCCATCACGGTCAGGGCTTGAAAGAACTCCTGCTTGGTCTTCACCAGCCGGAACTCCAGCCGCGCGGTCTTCCCCACCAACTCCTTGGCGCGCTCCGGATCCTGGAGACCGGGAAGCTGGACGACGATCCGGTTCTCCCCCTGCTTCTGGATCACCGGCTCCGCCACGCCGAACTGGTCGACGCGGTTGCGGATGATCTCGATGGCGCGGTCCACCTCGTCCCCTCGGCGCTGGTCCTCGGGGATCTTGTCCAGGTTCACCTCGTACACCAGATACGAGCCGCCCTGCAGGTCGAGCCCCAGCTTCATGGCGTTGTCGCGGATCTTGGTGATCCCGGGGGAATCCGAGCCTCGCTCGGACGGGTTCATGGCGTAATAGCGGACGGTCGGGACCATGTACCAGCCCCAGACGGCCAGCACGAGGACAACGACGGCCCACTTCCAGCGCAGACTGCTCATCGAGATGACTCCGTGGAAACTTCAGGTGGGTATGGACACAAGGCGCATGATCCTACCCTTGGCGGCGGGTCATGTCAACGCAAAGCGCCCGGGCCGCGCGGGTGATTCGTTGGCGGGCAAAGGGTTAACGGAGGGCCTTGCGGGGCCGGGGCCGGTTTGCGGAGCCGCGGCTGGTCCGCCGCCGGCGCATGGAGCCGGGCTAGTCCAGGGCCAGGCCTTTCATCGCCTCGGAGAGGCCCATCACCACGATCCCCTCGCGGGCCAGTCTCGGGAGCCGCTGGCGGAGCACCTCGATGGTGCTCGGGTTGGCGTGGATGATGCCGATGGCGTAGCCCTTGACCCGACAGGCATCGACCAGGGAGTCGAAGCGGATTCCGATCGCCCCGGCGTCGGTGTGCCCCTCGTCCACCTCGTTGATGGACGAGATCAGGAAGTGGGGCAGGCGGATCTCGTGGGCCAACTCGCGGGTCGTGCTGTAGGTCGAGCCGGTGGCGTCCACGAAGAAGAGCTTCTCCTTGGCGAGCTCCTCGAGCACCGGGCGCATTACGTCGCGGTCCTCGATGGCCAGGTCTCCCATGAATGTCTTCACCCCGGTCACCGGACGCAGCTTCTGGACCGCGTCCGCCACGATTCGGCGGATCTCGCGGCCGGAGAGGTCCACGAGCACGGCGTCCGCGCCGGGATCGTGGGTGGGAAAGTTCTTGGGCTCGAGAGGGAGGTTCACGATGACCTCCATCCGGGCGCGCCGCGCTTCGTCGGCCCGAGCCTTCGCGTCGCTCACGTTGGAGCGCACGGCGGCTGTGAAGGTGCCGGGAAGGTCGGCGAAGGCGCGCGAGAAAGCGGGGGCATCGCCGTAGTCGTTGATGATCAGGGCGAGGCGACCCTTCACATTGACGGTCCCGAGGCCCGGCGTCGAGACGACCGCGGGTTCCGGTCCGGAGCGAGCGGCGGGAATGATCTCGAGGCCTATCACGACCTTGGATCCGGCCTTGTAGCGGAGGCTCGCCGAGCCGTCGGCGGCTTGCGTCCCGGATAGGGGGCGCACACCGAGCGCGAGGAGTTCGCGCGTGAAGATCGCGTTGCCCTGGACCGCGCTCATCCCCGGGGCCAGCGCGATCACCGCGGAGCAAAGCGTGCCGGCGCTGTCGGGACGGCAGGCGAGCTTGGGGTACGGCGCGGGAAGGCTGAGATCGCGGGCGGCGCGCTCGAGGGCTCCCTCCACGACGGGGCGCACGTGCGAGGCGCTCCCGCGCCAGAAGCTCTGTGCGACCTGGTACTGACCCTGGGGCGACGCGAAGTAGCGCCAGCCGAAGTAGGCGATGACCGCCGCGATGGCGAGGACGATGCCGATGCGAATCCGCGCGCGATGGCGACGGCGACGACGGCTGGAGATGGAACGCCTCCTGAGATGAAGGATCGGGGCCAGGGTTCGACGGAAGAGCTTAACGCGTCGGGGCCCAAGTCACTAGAAGCGCGCTTTGATGGATCCCCAGGTGGTGGGTTGGATGTGGGCGTTGGACTCTGCGGGACCTGGAGCGGTATCCGACACCCCGCCCGCCGGCTTGAGACGCCCTCCGCCGCTCTCGTCCCACCACTCGAACAGGTACCACTTGGTGGAGTCGGTGCCGGCGGCAAGGCTCCCGCGCCGGAAGTACATGTCCTGGATGTCGCCCTCCACCAGCAATACTGCCTCGGTGTACTGGTCCACCTCGATCTTCACATGGGTAAGGCGGATGCGTTTCGCGCCGGGCTCGTCGATGCGGCCGGCGTCTTCCGAAGCAAACGCTCCGAGGTCCAGGTAGATCGCGGAGACCTCTGCCGTGGCGCCGAACAGCGCTTCGGTTCCGGTGGAGTCCTCGTCCCGGTTCCAGTGGTCGCGCTCGAGCCCGTCGGGAATGTCCCTCGGCTGGAAGTAGAAGCGGAACTCGGGATCGAGGAGCACGGCGTAATACTCGATCTCCCGGCGCTGGTAGGAGGCAGCCAGGGTGCTGACCACGTTCTCGGGGGATGTCTGACCGGGATCGGGTGGCGGAGGATAGACGCAGGTCGGATCCTCGTCGCACCCCCACACCAGAACGGCCAGCAGCACGATTGCGGCAGCGGACACGAGGCTTCTCTTCCTCATCATCCCTCTCCTTCCGCGAGCGGCGGGCCACCCCATCACTCGAACATGCTCTTGATCTTGCCCCAAGTCGCGGGTTCAATGAGGGGGCTCGACCTGGCGAGATCCAACGCGTGACCCGACGCCTGGTTGGCAGGCTTGAGACTGCCTTCGCCACGGAGATCGCTCCACTCGAACAGGTACCACTTGGTGGAGTCGGTGCCGGCTTCCACGCGCCCCTTGCGGAAGTACATGTCCTGGATGTCGCCCTGCACCAGCAGCGTCACACCGTTGACCTGCTCCACCTCGAGCTTCACGTGGGTGAGGCGGATGCGTTTCGCGCCGGGCTCGGCGAGGCGGTCATCGTCAACGACGGTGAATGCGCCGAGGTCCACGTGGATACTGGAGACTTCATCGGTGTTGAACAGCGCTCCGGTTCCGGTGGAGTCCTCGTCCCGGTTCCAGTATTCGCGCAGGAGGCCGGGCGGAATGTCCGCCTGCTGGAACTTGAAGATAAACGTCGGGTCGAGGAGCTTCGCGTACTCCTCGATCTCGTGGCGCTCGTAGGATGCCGCCAGGTTCTCGAGGACGTATTCGGGAGACGTCTGGGGCAGATATACGCTCCAACAATCGTCGCAGCAATCCACGCAGGTCGGGTCCTCGCCGCACCCCCACGCCAAAACCGCCAACAGGGCCGCTGCAACGAGCACCAGATTGGCGCGCTTCACTTCCCCACCTCGCGCAAGAGCGACGACCATTCACCCTCGAAATCCTGCCACTCGAAGATGTACCACTTCGTGGAGTCGGTGCCGGCTGCCGCGCGTCCGCGCCCGAGATACATGTCCATGAGATCGCTCCCCGCCTGCAGGGTCGTCCCGTCACGCAGTTCCACCTCGATCCTCACATGGGTGAGGCGGATCCGATTCGCCTGCGGCTCGTCGAGTCGGCCCGCGTCCTCGGCCGCGAAGGGCCCAAAGTCCAGGCTGATGCGAACGACATCGGGATTGTCGAAGAGGGCCGCCACCATGGTCGAGTCCTCGTCGCGGTTCCAGTATTCACGCGGAAGGTCGGGCGGAATGTCCGCCTGCTGGAACTTGAAGATGTACACGGGATCCAGGAGCTTCACGTACTCCTCGATCTCCCGGCGCTGGTAGGAGACCTGCAGGTTCTGGAGGACGTTCTCGGGGGATGTCTGAGGAAGATAACCGGGAGGCAGATCCCCCGGATCACCTACGAGTTCCTCCCCGCACCCCCACGCGAACCCGGCCAACGCAACGAAGACCCCTCCCCACACGAGTCGCTTGGCGATCTTCACGGTCATTCCCCCCGGATGCCGCCGAAGTCAGGCGGGACTTCTCTAGGCCCTCCGCTTCTTGGGCTCCAGCGGCAGTTTCGTGAGCACCATCTCGGAAAGTTCGAGCTTGGCGCTCGCCTGGTCGATATCGATCCCGGTCAGGTTGCCGTCCGCGTCGTAGTCCAAGACCACACCTTCCGAGACCTCACGGCTCTCGACGCTCGGCTTGGGAGAAAAGTCGATGTAGAGCGAGTCGGTCTCCGGGTAGTACGTGATCTTCATGGTCTGAAGCTCCTGTCCAGGAAGGCGTTGTGAATCGTCCGACCGTCACTCAATGTCACCACTCTCAGGATCCGTCCTCCAAGCTCGGGCACCACACCCCAATATCGGATCCTCCCGTCGCTCTGAACCCGAATCCGGACAGGATTCTCCACCACAAGTTCGCAGAACCGGCGCTCGACGTAAGGACGTTTGCGTAGGACTTCCTGCTCGAAGTACCGCGTGAAACCGAAACCCGGCATCTCGAAACCCCGCCCCCGCAGAGGCAATGGACGGGATGTCGAGTACTCCTGAAAGCAGAGGGCGGCGCAATCACGCGCCGCCCTCCTTCAAGATCGTCTGATCGAAATCGTCGGACCGAGCGAGACCTCCATCACCGGAGAGCCCGCCTCACCCCCACGCCGTTACCGGCGCCGAGCAAAGTCCGCGAGGATCTGGCCCCAATTCGCGTCCTGCACGCCGCCTGCCGGATCCGAAGCCACAGGGGTCACCCCAGGCCGGGGCGCGTTGCCACCACTCAGGTCCTGCCACTCGTACAGGTACCACTTGGTGGAGTCGGTGCCGGCTTCCACGCTCCCCTTGCGGAAGTACATGTCCTGGATGTCGCCCTGCACCAGCAGCGTCACGCCGTTGACCTGCTCCACCTCGAGCTTCACGTGAGTGAGGCGGATCCGCCTCGCTCCCGGCTCATCGAGTCGACCCGCGTCCTCGGAGGAGTAGGCCCCGGGATCCAGGGAGATCGTAGAGACTTCATCGGTGGTGAACAGAGCGTCTGTCCCGGTCGAGTCCTCATCTCGGTTCCAGTATTCACGCGGGAGGTCGGGCGGAACGTCCGCCGCCTGGAACTTGAAGATGAACGTCGGGTCGAGAAGCTTCGCGTACTCCTCGATCTCCTTGCGCTGGTAGGAAGCCTGCAAGTTGTTGACGACGTTTTCGGGAGACGTCGGGGGCAGATACCCCTTGATGACATCGCCGGGTTTCTCCTTCCCGGGATCGAAGATGCATCCCTTGAAGACGAACACTGCCACCAAGGCGAATACAGTGAGCTGAACGAAGCGTTTCATGGTTCAAAACCTCCAGGGGCTCGAGTACGGCCATTTATGCATCGGCCACGGGCTCCCTTTTCTCAAGTCTTTTGCCCGAACTCCGGATTCTAGCACTTAGCCCGGAGTCAGTGCCTTCAGGGCGTACAGGTAACCGAGGGTCGAGCCAGGGGTCCCAAACCCGTGGTCCACCCATCGGGAGATCGCCCAAGTGCCTGCCTGTTCCTCGGATACGGTCAGGTCGACCGTCCCCGAAGTACTCGGCGGCCAGCCACGTCGAATCTCCGTCCTGCTGATAGATTCCCAGCCGGTACGGCATGTTCTCATAGTAGACCTGACTACCTCCTTGGTCCTGGGGCACGACGGGCGTGAAGACGAAGAGGAACGAGTCGGGGAACTCCGCGCTGTTGACGATCCGCTCCTGGGCGAGAATCGTCTCCGCCCGGTTGATCGTGTCGCGGGTCACACCGAGCGGTTCGAGATCGAAGGCGTCCGTCGGGTCCAGTTTGAGGATGAATCCATCGGCCAGAGTCTGCGCAAAGAGCCCCGATCCATCTTCGCGGCAGTCCATTGCCAGCGCGAAGTTTTCAACAACTATATCTGAAGAAGTCGGTGATGTCTCCTTGGCAGAACTCTGTCGACCCGTCATCGGGGGGCCTGGCGTCGCGGATGTCGAAGAGCCCGCAGGCGGAGAGGCCCAGACCGAGCGCCCCGCCCATCATGACGATCAACCCCATTACGATCCGGCGGGTTCCCGAGTCGATCCAGACGCGCATGCTAGAAGTCCTTGCTCAGATTCGACGAAAGGGTCCAATAAGCGTCACGCGCGCTGCTGTTCACATAACTGCCGCGCGCCTGGAAGTTTAGCCCACCGGCCAGACTCCTGACGACGTTAAAGCCGTGCTTGATCTCCAGGCTGCGGCTGGTGGTGCGGGCGCCGCTTGCCTCGTTCAGGTCATCCGTTCGCAGGAAGCGCGAGTTGGTATCGAGAACGAACCAGGCGGCGACCTTGTATTCCACCGAGCTGGCCAGCTCCTGGCGATACTTGCGCAGGCTGCGGGCAAAGCCCCGCGAGCCGTCATCCTTGAGGATGTAGGGGCCGGAATCCTGGAGGGTGAAGCGATGATCGAGGGTGAGGGTCACTCTCTCGGTCACATTCGACGTCAGGCCCGTGGAGATGCGTTGGGTGGCAAGCAGACGGTCCGAGCCCGGCACGTAGTCGAAGAGAGTGGTGAGCGCCTTGATGGAGTAGGTCTGCGTCATCTTGGTAGCCGCGCTGAACTGATGGCCGATGTTGAAGTCGATCGTGTAGTCCTCTTCGCGGCGCGTCTGGTTGGCGCGTGACGGGTTGACCTCCACCCGGCGTGAGACGCTGCGGATGTAAGTCGTCGTGACGGTCCACGTGAGGGTCGGTGTGTAGGTCAGTGAAGGTTGGAGCTTGGTCTTGAGCTCGTCACGATCGAAGCGATCCGCGGGCTCAAAGGTCTGGTAGTACAACCGGTCGGCGCGCACCAGCCAATCGAGTTTGGCGATCAACTTGCCGTTGAGCCGACGATTCAGCCTGCCTTCCAGACTGCTCATCTCCGACTCGGTGGTGTCGCTCACCGCCGGTTCGAGTCGGTCTTTCCGCGCCGACAGTTTGCTGTCGATACTCGTCCCCCAGACCGTCGTCTTGAGCGTCGCCTCCCAGGAGGTCCCGTTGCCTGACGAGGCCAGGTCGTCTCGCACCTTGGACAAGAACGCGGACTTGGCGGCACCGGCACGGAACCCCAGCTCTATGGTCGGCCTCGGCTTGAAGTTGATCTCCCCGTCGATGTTCGACCGGGTGTTCTCCTGGTCGTCAAGCGAACCGAGGCCTCCCTGAACCACGTACAGTTGGTTCCGCTTGGCGCTGTCGCCAATTGAGATCTTCCCGTCCAGTCGATCGTCCGGGGCGAACGAGAAGTTCGCGCTGGTCGCCCGCTCGCGGCTGGAACTCGGCTGCTTCTGGACGGTGTCGACGGTGGACTCCTTCAATTCCAGGGTCCGATCCGAACGTTTCTCCCGGTACGCGCCGTCGGCGAGGAACACCTCCCCGTGCGAAACCCACTTGAACCGATACCCAAGGTCGCCGTTCACCCCCGAGTCGGTGCTCCGAGAGCTGAGGGCGTTGCTCACACTACTGTCCTTGCGCTGGTCGACCCCGCCTCCGCCATCGATGGTGTGGGTGATCCCCAAAAGGAAGGCGCGGTAGTTCGCGCTCAGGTTCGTGCCCAGCTCGTCCGACTGCACTTCGTTGTTGGGGCGAGTCACCGAGCGCCGCCCGGCCTTGAGGTTCATGTGCAGCGGCACCCCGGGGATAAAGAACCAGCGCAAATCTGTGGTGTTGCTGCCGTCCCGCCGTTCCTCGTTGCGATCCGAGTCGTGCTTCACGTCGAACTTCGCCCGATTGTTGAAGTTCATGAACCCGAACCCGGTTCCGAAGTCGAAGCTCTGGCCCCAGGCGGTGGTCTGTCGGTTCACCTCGTAGCTCGTGCTGTAGTGCGGACTCAGCACTTGGAGCAGTGCCGCGGCGGCGCTGGAGTCCGCTTCGGCCTCATCTTGCGCGCGCGCCGCACGCGGGAGGATCAGCGCGACAAGGACGAGGGCGAACGCGAGCCCGCGGCGGGTCACGGCTGCGGCTCTCCGTCAGCGCACGGCTCAGCCTCAGGGCGTGCGTTACCATCGGCGCGCGGCTCACCGAGTCGATCCGCCAGCCGGGTGAACTCTTCGAGGGTCAGCCGCTCGCCGCGGATCATGGGATCGAGACCCGCGTCGCGTACCGCCGCTTCCACCGAGGCGCGCGGCTCGCCAAGGCCCGCGGCCAGCGAGTTGGCGAGCGTCTTGCGTCGCTCGCCAAAAGCGGCGCGGATCACGCGGAAGAAGAACGCTTCATCGCGCGGGTGCACCGGGGGTTCGTCGCGGAAGCGAAACGCCACCAGGCTGGAAGTGACCTTGGGCACAGGTCGGAAGCAGCCGGGGGGCACATCGAGGATCCGCTCCGCCTCCGCGCGATAGTGAACGGCCAGCGTCATCGTTCCACCGACGCGCTCGCCCGGTTCCGCGCAGAGCCGCGCCGCGACCTCGCGCTGCATGAGCACGACCGCGCGCCGGATGTCGGCGTGCTGATCGAGCAGCCACAACACGAGGTCATGGGTGATGGCGTAAGGGAGGTTTCCCACCACGAGGGCTCGCCCTCCCGGGATCATGTTGCGCACGCGAAGCTTCAAGATGTCGGCTTGGTGGAGGGTGAGTTTCGGTTCGTCCTCGAATTCGACCCGGAGGCCCTCGAAAAGTTCCCGGTCCAGCTCCACCGCGTGGAGGTGGCCGGCCGCCCGCAGGAGATGGCGGGTCAGCGCCCCCGTTCCCGCGCCGATCTCGATAACGGTGTCGTCGGGCCTGACTTGGCAGAGGTCCACGATCTTGCGCGCCATGTTGCCGTCGACCAGGAAGTTCTGGCTGAAGCGCTTCTTGGCCCTGGGGTGGGAGGCGGGAGCGTTGTGGTCGCTGTGCCCCTCGTCGTCGCGCAGCGGGCGGGGCTCCCCGCGGCGGGGACGGCGGGACTCCTCGCGGCGGTCCCCGCGCCGGGGTCGGCGGTCCTGCTGGCGGTCGTCGCGCACGCGGCTAGTTCTCGGAGCTGCCCGGCGACGGCCAGGGCGCGGCATGGGAAAAGAGGCGGGCGACGTTCTCCGTAGTGCGGCGGACGATCTCGTCCTCGGTCACGCCCTGCGCCTCGGCGAGGCGCGCCACCACATGCGTCATGCGCGTGGGATCGTTGCGCTTGCCCTTCTCCGGTTCCGGCGAAAGCCACGGCGCGTCCGTCTCCAGAAGGATGCGATCGAGCGGCAGCTCGGCGAGCATCTGCCCCTTCTTTTTGCGCGGGTTCATGTAGGTGATGCTCCCGCCGAGGCCGAGATAGAAGCCGAGACCGATGGCGGCGTTGGCCACGTCGAGGTCGCCGGAGAAGCAGTGGAAGATGCCGCGCGCCTCGCCGCGCCCTTCCTCGCGCAGGATGCGCAGGATGTCCTCGTGCGCGTCGCGGTCGTGGATGAGGAGCGGCAAGTCGCGCTCGAGGCTGAAGCGCACGGTCTTCGTGAAGAGGTCGAGCTGGCGATCGCGCGGCGCCCAGTCGCGGTAGAAGTCGAGACCGGTCTCGCCGATGGCGATCACCTCGGGCTCGCGGGAGAGTTCTTGGATCGCTGTGAAGTCCTCTTCGCTCGCGCGTCCCGCCTCATGCGGGTGGATCCCCACCGAGGCGCGGATACGCGCGGGATGACGGCGGGCCACGTCGATCGCGCTCCGGCTGGTCTCGACGGAATAGCCCACTTCGAGGATCGCGGTGACGCCCCCCTGCCAACAGCGGGCGATCACAGCCTCGCGGTCGGCGTCGAAGTCCGGATGGGAGAGGTGGCAGTGGGTGTCGATCATGTGATTTGGGGTTGGACGCGGGGCGCGGCATGGCGCAACGCGGCGGGTAATCATGCCACGAACGGCACCCGGGGTCCAAGGCGGGGGGGAACGCGTGAAGCAAGGGAGTCCAGCCGTGTGAACTCGGTCGGCAACAACCTCTACTCCTCGACGTCCTCCAACGTGGTGCCGCGTCCCGCCCGGATGCTCTCCCTCGCCGCCTCGACCCGCTTCAAGAACCGGGGGTCGTGCTCCAACCGGTACTCGAACCACTCGTCCTCGGAGACAAAACCGATCAGCACCCCGGCGGGCTTACCGTGACGAGTGATCACGATCTCCTCCTTCTCGGCGATTCTCAGGTACTTGGAGAGATCGTCCTTGACCACGGACAGGGCTACTTTCTTCACTCCAACTCACCTCTATCGTTTGATGCGGCTCTTGCTGACCTTCTCCGGTTCGAATCTCCGGAACTCCTCGATGCCGGCCTTTACGGAAGCACGGACATGCGCCGGCAGGCGCTTCAGGTCGTCCAGAGCTTGGGGCGAGAGGAGAATCTCGTGCCGCATTCTGGCTAGAATATAGCCAGATTATAGCCAGAAGTCAATCAAGGGAATGAATGCGGCCGGAACGCTTTCCGAGAGCACTCGGCCGATCCGGCCGCCGGGGCCTTCGTCAGGCGAGGCCCCTACGGCAGCACCACGAGCCTCCGCGTGAAGGCCTGGTCCGCGCCGGCGAGCCGCGCGAAGTAGAGCCCGCCCGGAACGCGGCGGCCCGCGTCGTCGCGCAAGTTCCACGCGAGATCGCGCTCGCCCTGGGTCCAGCGCCCCGCGAAGACGGTGCGCACGCGGCGGCCGGCAACGTCGAAGATCTGCACGGTGACCTCCGCGCCCGAAGGCGCCGATACCAGGAATCTCGCTGAACCGCTTTGCGCGATCGCGCCGCCGGCCAGACTGAGGCCCCAGCGCGTTGCGGCACCGGGCTCTTCCGCGCCGGGCACACTGACGCTGCTCACCACGTCCATGCAGGCCTCGCCACCGGTCACACCGAACCACGTGAGGACGTCGTTGAGCCGTGTGTCCACGCCGCTGACGCCAGTGCACCCCGGATCCCGAAGCCGCGACACCGTCATGCCGTCGATGACTGTCTTGTAGGGCGCGCCGCTCTGGTTCCAGTTGGAGACCGAGGCGCACTCCACGACGCCCTTGATCGGGCCGTTGTAGAGCAAGTTGCCGCGCGCGTCGCCGGAACGCGCGAGCGGGCTGGGCGAGAGCACGTCCAACGACGCCCTCTCCCAGCAGCCGCTCCCCTTGGCCACCACGGGCCACGAGAGCCCGAAATGACTCCCCGGCGCTTCCGTGAGCGGCATGCACCCGGTGGTGTCCAGGACAGTGCCGGCCGGGCAGTCCGATGCATGGACCACATCGCAGACAAGTTGGGCACCGGCGTATTCGTTGATGAGCTGCAGCGCCGCGGGCTCGCTCGCCGCTCCGTACGTGACGCTCTCGCCGATCCCGTCGCCGCTCAAGTAGAGGTTGCGTACGCCGAGTCCTGATCCGCTCAGCGTGAGCCAGGGGATGAGCACCGCGGCGTCCTCTTCGACCAGCGTGAACGCGCTGAGATCCCCGGCGTCCCAGAGGATCGTGCGGTAGCCCAGCGCCTGCAACGAGGTCGCTCCGTACTGCGTGTTGGCGGGGCGTCCGAACGAGGCCTGCTGGCTCTCCGACGCGCGCACGTCCCAGCGGTCCCATGCGGTCTGCTCGAAGTTGCCGGGACGTGCGGGCAGGAGCCGTCCCAGGGCCCCCTCGATCACCGGTTGCGCGCCGCGACCGTCGGCGTGATCCACGTAGAGGAGACAGTTGAACGTGCTGTCCGCGGCCATCGACGAGGGAAGCACTTCCATCTCGTAATAGTTGCCGGCGGCGGTATCCGGGTCGGTGTACCAGATGGAGCCCGTGAGGTATCGCGTCTTGTAGAACACACAGAGCCGGGAGCCGGGAGTGAACAGGTCATCGGGGAAGATGTCGTTCTTGAGCCGGCTCATCTGTCCAAGCGGGTCGAGATCGGTGGGGTCCCTGTCGGTGTCGGCGCCGATGAAGTTCGGATCCGTTTCGTGGTAGGCCGTCATCCACCGGGTCGCAACCGGTCCGCCGCCTGCTTCTGCGCTGTCCATGCGAGCCGAGTACCAGGTCAGGCCCTGCCAGGTCGTTTCGTACGCATGGCTGCTCAGCCACGCGTTCAGACGCGGGGTATCGATGCCGGGACCAGGCGAGACGGCGAAAACCACGCGCACCTCCGCCCCACCGAATCCGCCGTTCACCGTGAGCGTGTCGCCGAGCGAGGTGGATGCCTCGGGTGTGGCCGAGCCCTTCACGGTGTTGCAGTCCACGCGGCCCGGAGAGCGCATGTCCAGCGTGCCATCTTGCGGGAACGCGTCCTGGGGAACATCAAGGGTGCGGACGGAGAGGGCAGGCGCGCCGCCCAAGCCCGCGACGCCGAACCGGACGTTGTCGAAGTAGGGGGTCGCGTTCGAGACCCCGGCGCAGTTGCTGTAGTAGCGGCAGTAGCTGATTACGCCGAGCCCGATCCGCACCTGTTCGGCATCGGCGGGAATCACGCTGGCGTAATTCGTCCGGCGCGGAAATCCCGGGTAGGTACACGGCGGCGGGGGATAGAAGTAGATCACCCCCCCATCCGAAGTGATGCTGCTGGTGACCACCTTGCCCGTAGCCGCACAGATCTCCGGGTACCATTGCGCCACCGTCTGCGGAAAGATGTAGTTGGGGAGCGGCAGGTCCTGATAGGTATAGAACTCGATGAACTTGATCGGCTTGCCCATCAACCCCGCCGCGCGCAGATCGATCCAGGGCGACATCGCGATGTTGTCCTGATAGATCCCGTGGCCTCCGGCGCCACCCACGGAGAGGTCGTTGAACACGAGCACGGAGTCCCACAGCCCGCACCCGGTTCGGCACCCGTCGTAGACCGTGGAGGTCGGCGGCAGGTCGCTCACGTGCATGATGTCCGACCAGTCTCCGCCCGGTCCCGGCCGCGCCGGGGAAAGCGTCCAGCCGTCATTGCCGGTCTCGAAGGTCGCGGTGTGGTTGGTGCCCCCCCCGGTCACGTGGATGTCATCGAGAGCCAGCGCTCCGCACGCGCTCGCGTAGAGCCCATCCTCGTCCGAGTAGGCCCCGTCCGAGTCCACGCAGAACTTGATCGCGTAGGGCCCGGGAGTAGTCCGCATCGTGGCGCCAGGTGTGAGCGTAAGATTCGCCGTCCCCGAAGCCGCGCCCGTGTACTGCGTCACGTCCACGTCGGCATCGCTGCCGGTGGTGTCTGCATAGATGTAGACATAGTCCCAACCGGACTCCACATCCACCCGGTAGGTGTACTGAAGGGCCACTGTCCCCGACCCGTTGTAGCTGAACGCGTGCTCCATGCACACGAACCAACTGTTGCCGTAGCCCATGCGCTCCGCATAGCAGAGCGAGTCGGCCTCGGTGCGCAACACACCGCACCAGAGTGACGCGCTACCGCCCAAGCCCGCGGTCGAGCCCACGCACACCGATGGCGAGCCCGCAAAGTCGGCGGTCGTCAGGCGCCGGAAGTACCGGATCTCGCTGTAGGTGTTGTCGATGCCGATCCAACCCTCCATGGTCGCGTGGAGCGATGGGTCCTTGTACGGGTTCACCCAGGGTGCGCTGTGGTTGAAGTTCGAGCCCACCCCGCTGTCGAAGGTCCAGGTGCCGTCCTCGATCGCCTCCCAGCGCGCGGAGTCGGCGGCCCACACCGTCCCTCCGAACCAGACCGTCTCCTGACCGGCGGCGTTCAGGACCCCCGCGGGTCCGGCGACCGTGCCCAACTCGCGCCAGTCCAGGGCGGCGCCGTCGTCGACGGGCTTGGGAAGCTCCCCGGCGAGGGGGCGCGAGCCCGCGGTCTTCGTGAAAACAATGACCGCCAGGACGGCGAGAATGAGGGCCAGGACAAGCAGACGCAGTCGGTGACCGGGACGCATCATGTCCCTCCCGTGTTGGTGCACCGCCGCCGGCCTGGCCGCTTCCGAGGAGACGAGGGGGCCCCGCCGACGAACTGGTTGGGGGGCAAAGCATTGGAAGTATAGCAGGCTTCTATTGGATCGACTACGGGGACGGGGCCATCGGCCGGCTCCGATCCCTCGCTACGCCTCCGCCTCGATCCGCGGGAAGAGCGGCTCCGGCTTGGTCAGCGCCGCCGCCGGCCGGAACTCCACCGGCGCCCAGCGCGCATGCGCGAGCGACAACTCACCCTCGGGCATGCCGCTCTGGAGCCGCGCGCGGATCTCGGCGCACTTCCCCGGCAGGATCGGCGTGAGCATGAGCGCCGAGAGCCGCACCGATTCCAGAAGCGCGTTCATGATCGTGGCCAACCGCGCGGCGCCGGCGGAAAGCGGTTCGCCCGCCGCGATCGGGCCCGCCTCCTTCGCCACCTTCCATGGGGCGGTCTCTTCGATGTACTGGTTCGCGCGCCGCACGAGCGACCACGCGGCGGCGATCGCCTCGTCCACCGCCAACCCGTCGAAGGCGTGCCTGTATTCGGCCAGCGCGCGCTCGGCCGCGCTGTGCAGATCCCGGTCCGGTCCCCCGCTCTCCAGATCGCACATCGCGGGGACACGGCCGTCGAAATACTTCACCGCCATCGTGACCGTGCGGCTCACGAGGTTTCCGAGATCGTTGGCGAGTTCGCTGTTGTAGCGTTCGATGAAGAGATCCCATGTGAAATCGCCGTCGCGCGTGAGCGGCACTTCCTTGAGCAGGTAATAGCGCAGCGGGTCCGGTCCGAACTTCGAGGTCACCGAGAGCGGCTCGACGATGTTCCCGAGCGATTTCGAGAGCTTCTCGCCCTTGAAGGTCACCCATCCGTGGCCGAGGATCTGCCGCGGCAGCGCGACGCCGGCGCTCATCAGCATGGCCGGCCAGATCACGGCATGGAAGCGCGTGATGTCCTTGCCGATCACGTGGATGTCGGCTGGCCAGAACCGAGCGAAACGCGCCTGGTCTTCGGGAGCGTCCGACGCGAACCCGGCCCCGGTGATGTAGTTGATGAGCGCGTCGAACCAGACGTACACGCGCTGGGTGGGATCGAGCGGGAGCGGCACCCCCCATCCGCTGCCGGGGCGCGACACGCTGATGTCGTCGAGGCCCCCCTCGATCACCTTCACGATCTCGTTGCGGCGCGACACAGGCACCAGGAAGTCCGGGTGGGCGCTGAAGTGATCGAGAAGCGGCTGTGCGTAGCGCGAGAGCCGGAAGAAGTAGTTTTCCTCTTCGATCCAGTCGGGCTTGGTGCGGTGCACCGGGCAGAGACCCTCGACCAAGTCCTTCTCCTGTTTGAACCCTTCACAACCGACGCAGTAGTAGCCTTCGTACTTCCCCTTGAAGATGTCGCCGCGGTCGTTGATGCGGCGGAAGAGTTCCTGCACCGAGCGGTGGTGACGCGCCTCCGACGTGCGGATGAACACGTCGTAGGAGAGTTCCAGCGACCGCCATACCTCTTCGAAGCGCGCGGCCATGGTGTCGGTGTAGGCGAGCGGCTCCACGCCCTGCTTGCGGGCGGCGCGCTCCACGTTGAGGCTGTGCTCATCCGTGCCCATGAGGAAGTAGACGTCGTCGCCGGCGAGGCGGTGATAGCGAGCCAGCGCGTCGGCCGCGATCTTCTCGTAGGCCGTTCCCAGGTGCGGGTTCGAATTCACGTAGTCGATCGCGCAGGTGATGTAAAAGGTCTTGGGGGTCATCGCGTCAATGCCTCTCGCCGGGGCGCGCCCTCGGCACGGTGCAGGCCCTCGATGAGGCCGTAAAGAACCAATCGCATGTAGACGTTGCCTTCCATCGCGCGGCGCGCCTCGTCGAGGAGCCTCGCGCGGCGGCGAATCTCGGTCACCGTCATCCCCTCCGCCTCGCGCCGGACCGCATCCTCGCGATCGCGGTTGGCGATGGGCACACCGCTGCCTGTGGCGACGCGCAGCAGATCGCCGAGCCATAGCGCCCCGAAATCCAGGAAGCGCGCCACCGCGGAGCGGTCGCCCATGGCCGCGATCGCGTCCACCGCGTCGTGCAGCCGGGGGTCGCCGGGTGGAAACGCCAGGAACGACACGGCGCGGTCGCGCAAGCTCACCACGTCGGTCTCTTCATCCAGAAGCGCCGCGGCGTTGGCTGCGCTTCCGCGCGAGAGCGCGGCGGCGAGCGCGGCGTGGCCCGGGGACGGGGGCGCCGGGGGCTCCGGCGGCTTCGGGGGCTTCCCATCGGGCCCCAGCACAGGAATGCGAACACGCTCGACGAGCATCGCCGCCACCTCGTCCTCGCGCAGGTCGCGGAACCTCACGGACTGACATCGCGAGACGATGGTCTTCAAGAGCGCGCTCGGGCGCTGCGCGGTGAGTACGATCAAGTTATTGGGCGGCGGTTCCTCGAGTACCTTGAGGAGGCTGTTGGCCGCCTCTGCGGTCATGCGTTCTGCATCCGAAACCACGAACACCTTGACCCGCGCCTCGACCGGGGTGATCCCCGCCTGAAAACGGACCTCGCCCACGCTCCCCGCGCGGAGATCCTGGTCGCGGCCGATCGCGATGGAGGCGCTCTCCTTGTACGAGAGCGAGTGAATGCCGGGCTCGAGCCGCGCCTCGATCGTGGAACGAATGTGCGCGCCGCGCTGTTCGCCTCGGAGCGACCCCGTCATCGGGAAAACCCAGTGGATGTCGGGGTGCTGGAGGCGAGCGATCTTCCGGCAGGACGCGCATGTCCCGCACGAGTCGGTTTCGCTCGGCGCCTCGCAGTTCAGGAACTGCGCCAGCGCGAACGCGGTCGAGGTCTTGCCGATGCCCCGCGTGCCGTGGAAGAGCACCGCGTGAGGCAGACGCGCGCGCGCCACCGCCAGGCGGAGAAGAGCGTGGGCCTCGTCCTGGCCCCGTATGTCGGCAAAGCGCGGCATGGCCGGGGCATTGTAGCAAGGGGGCGCGCGGACGGGGGTCTTCTCCGGCGCGCGCGCAGCGGCTAGGAGAACCAGCGCCGGACGAAGGCAAACCCGCGGGTGGCCTCGAGAAGCACCAGCACGATGAGCGGGGCCGTGACCGCAAGCCACGGCACGAGACGCGCGACGTCGATGTCCTTCGCGCTCAGCGATTCTCCGGCGAAGAGCGGCTTCATCAGTGCGTCGAGAGCCGCCAGCATGTCGGGTCGCAGAAGCGTGGACAGGCCGAGGCCGAGCAAGAGCGCCACGCCGAGGATATGGGGCAGGATGACGAGGAGCCGCGATTCCTCGCGGGGCATCGACACAGGAGCGATCCGCGCGGCGGCGCCCCCACGCGCCGTCACGGCCAGGGCCTCGCGCGCCCACGCCTGCGGAGCGCGCTCCGAGGAGAGCGCGGCCCGCACACTGCGGCCGATGCGGTCTTCGCGCAGCTCGCGTTCTTGCGTGTCCACCTCGTCTCCCTTCGCGCCCCTACCGGGGGCCGCCCTCGAGCATCTCCCTCAGCCGCCCGCGCGCCCGCAGGAGATCGCTCTTGATCGTGTTCACCGGGCGACCGGTGAGCGCCGCCACCTCGGCGATCGGCAGATCGTCCCCGTAGAATAGCAGCACGGCCTCGCGCTGGGCCTCCGGCAGCGCATCCACCGCGGCCAGCACGGAACGGGTTCCCGCCGGCTCTTCCGGGGCGATCCACGGCTCGCGCGCCGCAGTCGCCGCGTCGTCCAGCGACTCGGTGCGCCCCTCCCGCGTCTTCATCCGGCGGTGCCGGTTGAGCGCGGTGTTGCGACCTATGGTGAGCACCCAGGTCGTGAGGCTCGCCTCGCCGCGGAATCCCGCCAGCGCCCGAAACACGCGGATGTAGGTATCCTGGAACACCTCCCGAGCCGCTTCCTCATCGCGGAGCATGTGGCGAAGGAAGCGGTAGAGGCTGTCCTGGGTGGCCTCGACCACTCGGGCATAGGCGCCCTCCAGATCCCCCGCGTCCAGCAGGGCCTGAAGCGTAGGCGCCGTATCCTCAGCCACTTCGAGCAGGCTCCCCAACGATCCCCCCTTGCAGGCCTTCTCGGACGGAGTTCTGATCGGGTTGGACCCGGCCGGGCCCCCGCCGGTTGCACCGAATCGGCTGCAACCCGGCTCCCGCCCGCGGTGTCCATCCGCTTGGCAAGGAACCCGCCGAGGCGACCGCCCTCGGAGCCGGGGACCTTCATGAAAGAGGGGTTCAAGACACCATGGATGATGCCGCACCCGTTCTCGTCATGCTCGGCCTGTTCTTCGCGATCACGGCGGCGATCATCGTCAACGCCTGGCGCAAGGTGAAGGAGCGGGAGGCCCTCCACAAGGAGCGCCTCAAGGCGATCGAGATGGGACAAACCGAACTCCCGCGGGCACTGCTCGATTCGCAGGAAGACCTGCGCGGAAAGCGCGGGCGCGGGACCGCGGTGCACGGACTGGTCTGGACCGGCATCGGACTCGGGTTGCTGGTGTCGACCACTGCGCTCCGGGGCGAAGCGCAGGACACGGACTTCCGGCAATTCCTCATCTTCCTGAAGATCTGGGCCTTCCCGTCTCTGTTCGTCGGCCTGGGATTGCTCGCCTACGCGCTCATGTACCCCAACGGGAAGTCCTCTACCAGCGGACCAGCGCCGACCCCCAAGTAAAGCCGCTTCCGAACGCGGCGAAGGAGACCAGCATCCCCGGTTTCAACAGACCGGCCTTGACCGCCTCGTCCAGGCCGAGCGGGATCGTCGCCGCGGTGGTGTTGCCGAAGCGCTGGATGGTGTTGAACACCTTCTCGGGTGGGACGCCCAGCTCTCTCGTGACCGCTTCGTTGATCCGCAGGTTGGCCTGGTGGAAGATGAACAGGTCCACGTCGTCGAGGGTCATGCCGTTCTTGTCGAGCGCTTCCATCACCGCTTCCGGCATCTTCTTCACCGCGTGCATGAACACCGTCCGGCCGTTCATCTTCGGAAAGTGTTCGCCGCGGTCGAGGATCTCGTGGCTGATGCGGGGCCCGTCGTAGGCCTGGGACGGCGCCTGGGCCCAGAGTTCCCGGGCGAACCGGCCGTCCATGTGCAGGTGGGTCGAGAAGATGTGGGGGTCGCGGCGGGGATCGTTCACCTCCGTCGCGCCGATCACCGCGGAGCCGGCGGCGTCGCCGAACAGAGCGGCCAGATCGCGCCCGCGCGTGGAGACGTCGAGCCCCTTGGAGTGGATCTCGGCGCCCACGACCAGCACCTTCCGGGCGAACCCGGTACGGATGAACTGATCGGCGAAGGCCATCGTGTGCAGGAATCCAGTGCACTGCTGGCGCACGTCGATGGCGGGAATGCCCGAAATTCCCATCTTGGCCTGGAAGAACACCGCCGTGCCGGGGAATTCGTAGTCGGGGCTCAGCGTGGCGAAGAAGATCATGTCGATCTCCTCCTTCTTCACGCCGGCGGCGGCGAGCGCTCGGTTCGCCGCCTCCACCCCGAGATCCGAGGTCGTGGTGGAGCCCTCCACCCAGTGCCGCTCGCGGATCCCGGTGCGCTGGACGATCCACTCGTCGGTGGTGTCCATGAGCTTGGTGAGCTCGTCGTTGGTCACCGTGCGCGGAGGCACGAAGGAACCGGTACCCAGAATGCGCGCGCGTAGCTGACTCATAGCCTCCTCATCCTCATCGCAAAACCACTACGGGGGGAGCGGGGCGACGCCTCAATATACTCCATGCGGGAGGAGTTATCTCACCCGGGCGGCGTTGTCTCGGCCGGCCAGCCTTATCTCAGCCAGCCCATCGGATCCTGGGCCCCGCCTCCCTCACGTACCTCGAAGTGCAGGCACGGGCCTTTGAGGCTTCCGGTGTCTCCCGAGGCGCCGATCAGCTGCCCCGGGGTCACGCGGTCGTCCTCTCCCACGGAGACCGAAGACAGGTGGGCGTAGATCGTGTAGAACCCGCGCCCGTGATTGACGATCACCGTCTGTCCGTAGCCCGAAATCCATTGCACGAGATCCACCACACCGTCGCCCACGCTGCGCACCGGCGTTCCGATCCCGGCGGCGATGTCCACGCCGTTGTTGAGCGTGATCGTCTTGTACTTGGGATGCTCGTGGCGCCCGAAGGTGTCGAGGATCTCCCCGTCCACCGGCCACGGCAACCGTCCGCGATTCCGTCCGAAATCGTTGCGGTCGAGTTCGTCCTGCACCGGGCTCTTGCGGCGCATGGCTTCCTTGCGTTTGCGCTCCAACTCGGCGAGCACGCTCTGCATCTTCTTGGCCGCGGCCTCGAGTTCCCTGGCCGCCGCCTCGTGCTCCTGCTTCTCGGTGCGCACCTTGACCAGGTCGCGCTCGCGCTGGCCCTTCAGCGATTCGTACTGCAGCTTTTCGCGCGTCTTCTCGCCCTGAAGGTCCTGCACCTCCGCCTGCTTGCCGCGCAACCGCGAGAGCGCATCCTCGACCTTCGCCTGCTGCTCCTCGACCTCGAGGATGAGCTTCTCGTCTTCGTGCAGCACGCGGCTCAGAAAGGCTCCTCGCTCCAGGAGCTGCCCGAACGTGTCGGCCGAAAACACGACTTCCAGGGTGCGCGCCTTGCCGTGCATGTAGGTGTAGCGCAGTTGCCGCGCAAGCTGGTCGCGGAGCGCGGCGAGGAGCGTCTGCGCCTTGACCAGCTCCTGCTCGGTCCCCTGGATGTCGATCTCCAGGAGGGTCTGCCGCTCCTCAAGCCGGCGCAGGTAATCGCGGGTGGCGCTCAACGCCTGCTCGGCCTGATTGATGCGCGAAAGAACGCCCCGCTCCTTCTTGCCCAGCTCTTTGGCCAGCGCGCGCTTGGTCTCGGCCTCCTTGCGGAGCGCTTCGAGTTGCTGCTTCTGGGATTGAATGGCGTCGTCGTAGTTCTGGGTCTGGGCCTGGGCGGCGGCCCACCGAGGCCCCACCGCGTGCGGCGCGGCCACGAGCGCGGCGAGCGCCAGCAGCGACGCGAAGAGCACCCGCCCGCGCACGATCAGAGCCCCACCTGCCTCAGCACGTGCCGCACCGAGAGCGCGCTCCCCACGAAACCCAGGAGCACCGCGGCTCCCAGGAAGCCCAGGCACCAGAGCGGGGAGATGAACTGCACGTCGGTGATGCGACTCGACAGGAGCAGCGTCCCACCGTAGAGGGCGCCCAGCGAAAACACGCCGGCCAGCGCCGCCTGCATGACCCCTTCGCTCAGGAACGGGATGCGGATGAACATCTCGCTCGCGCCGACCGACTTCATGATGTGGATGAGATCCTGACGCGCCAGCACGGTGAGGCGGACGGTGTTGCCGACGATGACCACGATGGAGAGCGCCACCGCGATCCCGATGGCTGCCGTGAAGAGCAATACGGAGCGCGCGAAACGGTCGAGGCGTCCCACCCACTCACCGCCGGTCACGACCTCCTCCACCTCGTCCCAGGTTCCTACCTCGGTGGCTAGCCCGGCGATCGTGGCAGCATCGCGCCGCTCCGGCGCGAGCACCAGATGGTAGGCGTCGGGAAGCGGGTTGTGACCCACGGCGTCCGTGAGTCCCTCGGTATGCATCGAGACCGAGAACTCCTCCCACGCTTCGTCCTTGGAGACGAAGCGGGCGCCCGCCACGGCGGGGTGGAGCTTGAGTCGCTCCTCGAAGAGAGTCCGGTCCTCCTCGGCCACACCGGTGCGCATGTAGACCACGACTTCCTTGCGGTCCTCGAGTCGGAACAGCACCTCGCGCACGTTGTAGGAGGCGATCAGAAACACGCCCAGCACCAGCAGGCTCGCGGCCATGGTCACGATCGCGGTCACCGCCATGATGCGGTGGCGGCGAAGCCCTCGGCCGCCCTCGCCCATGAGATAGCGCAGCGTGCGCCCGTTCATCGCACACCTCGTTGCGGGTCGACCCAGTCCTCGACGATCGCCCCGCCGTCCATGCGCACGTAGCGCTCACCCGAGTTCATGACCAGCTCCATCTTGTGGGTGGCGAGAATGACCGCGGTGCCCTCGGCGTGGATCCGCTGGATGATGCCGGTGATCTCGTCCGCGGTGCGCGGATCGAGGTTCGCGGTCGGTTCGTCGGCCAGGAGCACGAAGGGACGGTTGACCACGGCGCGGGCCAGCGCGATGCGCTGCTGCTCGCCGCCGGAAAGTTCGCGCGGCCGGTCCTCGGACTTGTGGAGGAGCCCGACCTGGTTGAGCACGTGGTTCACGCGGTCGGCGATCTCGCGCTCGTTGAACTCGCCGAAGAGCCGCAGCGGAAACGCCACGTTCTCGTAGATGGATCGATCGTGCAGGAGGCGGAAATCCTGGAAGACCACGCCGACGCGCCGGCGCAAGGTGAGGACCTTCTTGCGCGTCATGCCGCCCGTGGTGAAGCCCGCCACCACGACCTCGCCCTCGGTGGGCATGATCTCCATGTGGATGAGCTTCAAGAGCGTCGTCTTGCCGGAACCGCTGGGCCCCACGAGGAAGACGAACTCGCCGTCCTCCAGCGTGAGGTTCACGTCCACGAGCGCGGACGGCGCACCTTTCCGGTACGTCTTTGAGACGTGAAAAAATTTGATCATGACCGATCCGGGAACGCGGTGGCCCTTGGGGGGAGACGGAAGGGCACCCTTCGCGTAGGCGAATCCCCCCCTCCAGAGGTTTTCGTCCGCGTTCGGGTTGGGCCGTAGCGAAATCCGCGCAGTTTCGCTTCGGCGATGTCCGGGCTGAGGCATCAAGGTAGCACAGGGGTGAATACGGCGCGAATGGATTGGGAGGGACAGGGTGGGGCCACATCATGTAAAAGTATATGTATCCATTGGTTAGCGATTCGGATGGGGCCGCGATGGCTCCGCTGCGCCGTGCTACGCTTCCCGGATCGGGGGCGCCATTCCGAGGAGATGACCCATGCCTACACGCCGCGAACACGACTCTCTGGGTGACATCGAGGTACCCGCCGAAGCTCTTTGGGGCGCCCAGACGCAGCGCGCGCTGCGCAATTTCCCGATCTCCGGGTTGCGGCCCGATCCCATGTTCGTCCAGGCCTATGTGCTCCTGAAGCGCGCGGCGGCGCGGGTGAACGCGGATCTCAAACTCCTGGAGGAACGCAGCGCGGAGGCGATCATCGCCGCGTGCGATGAGGTGCTCGCCGGCGCGCACGCCGACCAGTTCGTAGTGGATCCGTTTCAGGCCGGCGCGGGGACGAGTCACCACATGAACGTGAACGAAGTGCTGGCCAACCGCGCCAACGAGCGGTTGGGTGGAGCGCGTGGGGTGTATCGCCCCGTGCACCCCAACGATCACGTGAACCTCGGTCAGTCCACCAACGATACCTTTCCCACCGCGATGCGGCTGGCGGTGCTGATGCGCGAGACCGATCTGGATCGCGCGTTGCGCGCGCTGGTCGAAGCGCTCCGCGCGAAGGGGCGTGACTTTGCGGGCATCGTCACCGCAGGGCGCACGCACCTTCAGGACGCGACGCCGATCGGGCTCGGGCAGATTTTCGAAGGGTACGCGGACAGTGTGGAGCGCGCGCGGGGCGATCTTGCCGCGGCGGGGCACGCCCTGGAGGAACTGGGCATCGGCGGCACCGCGGTGGGCACCGGCGTCAATCGCCACCCGGAGTTCGCGGCGCGGATGACCGCGGAGATGGCTCGGCTGAGCGGCTTCCCGCTGCGCGCGACATCGACCCCGATCGCGATGCACGCCAGCATGCACGACTTCGCGCGCTTTGCCGGCGCTTTGAAAGGCGTGGCGCTGGAGCTGGTTCGGATCGCCAACGATCTGCGGCTCATGTCTTCCGGCCCGACCAGCGGCGTCGGCGAGATCGCGCTCCCCGCGGTGCAGCCGGGCTCGTCGATCATGCCCGGCAAGGTGAACCCGGTCATGGCGGAGAACCTCGACATGGTCTGCTTCCACGTGATCGGCGCGGAGACAGCGGTGGCGTTCGCGGCGCAGGCCGGACAGTTCCAGCTCAACGTGATGATGCCGGTGATCGCGTTCGAGATTCTCTTCTCGGTGGACATTCTCACCAACACGCTCGGCGTGTTCCGCGAATTCTGCGTGGAGGGGATCACCGCCGACGAGGCGCGCTGCCGTGAGTACGCGGAGCGCACCGTCTCGCTCGCCACCATGCTGAACCCGCTGGTGGGCTACGAACGCGCGTCCGAGATCGTCAAGCGCGCGGTGCGCGAGCGGCGCAGCATCGTAGAGGTCGCCGCCGAGGCGATGGGGCGGCCGCGCGAGGAGATCGCGGCGCTGCTCGATCCGGCGCGATGGACACAGCCGGGACTGCTGCGCGGAGAGGACGGCGGCGGATCGCGGGGCGACGGCGGCCCGCATGGCGGCAGCGGGGGGAGCAACGCATGACGCCGACGATCAAGGGGCTGGCGGTGCGGTCGGCGTCGGGGCGCGTGCAGGCCTCGCCCGAGTTCGCCATGCACTGCTGCGCGAACGGGACGTGGATGCGACGGGGGTAGCGATCAGTCGCGCCAGTTGATCTTGGGGAAGGACGTCGAGAGGACGGAGTACCCCAACTCGTCGTAGCCAGGTTCGTCCTCCGGTCGGATCGGGGCGCCGATGTAGAAATGCAACGTGCGGGTGACGAGATTCAACTCCCAGATCGCCGGGGCCGGCATCAAGACGACCGTGCCGCCTGCGAATGCGTCGCGCTGCGTCGATCCGACGAGAAGACAGCGCTCCAGACCGATCCAGGTCGTGGCCCAAGTAGACCAGGACCCAGGACCCACCACATAGCTGACGATGCGTGCGCCGGACGACGCGTCGCTGATCGAAAACCCATTGTCCGCATCCCAGCCCATGCGGTCGTCGCCCCCCACAAATCCGCCATGAAACGGGTCGAGGACCCACAAACCGTCGGGAGAATCCAGCAGCAGTCCCAACTCCCGCTTCTCCATCATGTCAGGCTCGGCCAGATAGCCGGGCACATACTCCTCCCACGGGCCGCCTTGGGATGCGAACAGAAAGTCGTCCAGGTCGAACTCGGGGTCGATCTCCAGCATCCCTCGGAGCCACACATCGAGCGGAAATCGAGCGAGCGCGCCGCGGATGTCGTCCGGCATGCCGACCCACCCGGCCCGCTCGCTCACTCGCGGATGGCGCTCCGTGACGAACGGCACCACCTGGACTGAATCCGGGCTGCCGTCCCAGCGCGTGCGTATCTCGAAGGCGCCGGCCTTCACCAGCGCGACCAGGGAATCTAGAACCGCCGGCGCCGCCGTGCCGCGCGCGACTTCCGCGCTAAGCACGCGGCCGTCCGCATCGCACGTGGCCTTCACGAACACCACACCCCACGCCTCCCAGTAGTCGGGCTTGCGCGGCGCGCTCATGGACGTGTCGACAACAGCCGGCCCCAAGAAGAGAGAAAGGAGAAGCGTGGCGAGGATCATGCACTCATCATCGATCACCCTGGCCGGCCCGGTCCAGCCGGGGAGACTCGTGGCGATCCAACCAGGCGCGAACATGCTCACCCGGGTGAGCATCTCGCCGGCACCCCGCGCTTTCCCGACCGAATCACCCCTTTTTCCATTCGACGATGCCGCACGAGGTTGGCTGCACTGAACATGCGTACACGGCCCCTCGGCGCGCCCACCCCACCACACCATCGCGCGCGAATTCTCCACCCCGGACAGCGAAAAACGCTTGCGTACCCCCCCCGTCTAATGTTGACTTAGCAAGTCAACATAGATCCCGAGCTGTTCCTCCCCGGGAGACCTATGAAGCTCTCGAAGCGCGGTGAGTACGCCCTCCGTATCCTCATCCGACTGAGCGCCGAGGCGGCGTCGGGCCGCCCCATGCTGAGCATCCGCGACCTGGCCGATGCCGAGCACATCCCGCAGAGCTTCCTCGAGCAGATTCTCTTGCAGCTCAAGAAGGCGGGCTACCTCGACAGCAAGCGCGGCATCAGCGGCGGCTATCATCTCGCGGTGCCCGCCGAGAAGATCCACGCCGGCGAGATCGTTCGCCTCGTCGACGGGACGATCGCCCCCGTTTCGTGCGTGAGCCGGATCGCCTACGCCCCCTGCACCTGCCCCGACGAATCCACCTGCGGTTTGCGCATCCTCATGGGGGAGGTGCGCGAGGCCATGATCGAAGTCCTGGACCGCCGCACGCTCGCCGAGATCGCGGCGTTATCGCTCGCCGCACGCGGCCGGCGCGGACAGAGTGGAAGGAGACTACGATGAAGCAAGCTGCTCTCTTCATTCGGATCGCGATGTCGGTCGTCTTCGTCGCGACGCTTGGCGCCGTGCCGGGCTGCGGCGGCAAGAGCAAGGACGCGGGCGACGGGCGCGTCGTTCTGCGCGTCGGCCACTTCCCCAACATCACGCATGCCCAGGGTCTCGTCGCTCACAAGATGAGCCGCGACGGAAACGGGTGGTTCGAGCAACGCCTCGGCCCAAACGTCACCATCGAGTGGTACGTCTACAACGCCGGTCCTACCGCGATGGAGGCGCTCCTCAACGGGTCTCTCGATATCACCTACGTCGGACCCAATCCGGCACTCAACGCCCATATTCGCTCCCAGGGGGAGGAGATCCGCGTGATCGCGGGATCGGCCGAGGGAGGCGCCGCGCTCGTGGTGCACGGAGACGGGAGTATTCGGAGCCCGGAGGATTTCCGCGGCAAGCGGATCGCCACGCCGCAGCTCGGAAACACGCAGGACGTGGCGTGCCGGGCGTGGCTGACCGCCCAGGGCTTCAAGGTCACCGAGACCGGCGGAGACGTGCTGGTCGTCCCCACAGCCAACCCCGATCAACTCACCCTGTTCATGAAGGGCGATCTCGCCGGGGTGTGGACGGTGGAGCCGTGGGTATCGCGCCTGGAAATGGAAGCCGCCGGGATGGTCTACATCGAGCAACCCGAGGCGCTCACCACGATTCTCACCACCAGTATGCGCGCGGAGAAGAAGTCGCCGGAGCTCGTTCGCAAGTTCGCGGAGGCGCACCGGGAACTTACCCAGTGGATCATCGACCATCCCGAGGACGCCAGGCGCCTGGTGCGCGAGGAGCTGAGCGCGGAGATGCAGCACGAGGTGCCCGTCGAGCTGGTGGAGCACGCATGGCTTCGCCTCCACTTCACGGGTGATATCTCTCTCGACACGTTCACGCAGTTCGTGAGCGATGCCCAGGCGGCGGGATTCCTCCCCGACGACGTGGACATCTCCCGGCTGGTGGAGACTCCTTGATGGCCTGGCGCGAAGAGGTCAAGAACATCCGGCCGTCCAAGCTTGCGGTCGAACACGTGAGCAAGTCGTTTCGCACGCGGCGGGCCACGGTGGACGCCCTCGCGAACATCAGCCTCACCGTGGACGAAGGGGAATTCGTCTGCATGGTGGGAGCGAGCGGCTGCGGCAAGTCGACGCTGCTCAACATCGTGGCCGGGCTCGAGATGCCGGACCAGGGTCGGGTCCTCGCCGACGGCAAGCCGGTGACCGGCCCCGGCCGCGACCGCATGCTCATGTTCCAGGAATCGGCGCTCTTTCCCTGGCTCGACGTGATCGGGAACGTGATGTTCAGCTTGAAGCTCAAGCCGGGGCTCCGCCGCAAGGACCGCAAGGAAGTGGCGGCGTTCTATCTCAAGCTCGTGGGCCTCGAGAAGTTCCACAAGGCGAACATCCACGAGCTGTCCGGGGGCATGAAGCAGCGTGTGGCGTTGGCCCGCGCGCTGGCGCCCAACCCGAGCGTCCTCCTCATGGACGAACCGTTCGCCGCGCTCGACGCGCTCACGCGGGAGCAGCTCTACGGCGACCTGCAGCACATCTGGGAAGAACGTCACAAGACGATCCTCTTCGTCACCCACAACGTTCGCGAGGCGGTCTGCCTGGGAAACCGGGTGGCCGTGTTCTCGCCGAATCCCGGCCGAATCCGGAGCGAGTTCAAGATCGATCTCCCGCGCCCGCGAGACATCAACAGCGTGGAGCTGGCGAGCCACGCCACCAAGATCATGACCACACTGCGGGCGTATCTGACCCCCAGCCCGGCGGAGGTCAGACCATGAAACGGGATACCCGGATCGCTCTCTCATTCTTCGCCGGGGCGGCACTGGTATGGCAGGTGCTCACGATGCTCGGACTCTGGTCTCCGGTGATCCTCCCGTCGCCGCTCCGGGTGGGCCAGTATCTCGTGAAATCGACGATGGACGGGACATTACCGGCCGCGACCCTGGTCACCCTGCGGCGACTCTTTTCGGGTTACCTCATCGGGATCGTGGTCGGGCTTCCTCTCGGCCTCCTCTGCGCGCGATCGCGAACGGCGAAGGACACGCTGGGGGTGATGGCGCTCGGGCTGCAGACGCTGCCCAGCGTGTGTTGGGTGCCGCTGGCGCTTCTTTGGTTCGGCCAGACCGAGACCGCCATGCTCTTCGTGGTCATCATGGGCACCGTCTGGTCGATCCTGCTCGCGACCTCCGACGGGGTCAGCTCCGTGCCGCCGATCTACGCGCGCGCCGCCCGTACCATGGGCTCGAAGGGCATGCACACGTGGCTCCGAGTGACGTTTCCCGCTTCGTTGCCCTTCATCGTCACGGGCATGAAGCAGGGATGGGCCTTCGCGTGGCGGTCGCTGATGGCCGCCGAGATCTACGTGACCATCCTCACGGGCTTCGGGCTCGGCCACCTTCTCCACTACGGGCGCGAGCTGCACGCGATGGAGCAGGTGATCGGGATCATGCTCGTGATCGTCGCGGTGGGCGTGCTCGCCAACAAGTTCATCTTCTCGCCGGGAGAGCGATGGCTGCACAGCCGGTGGGGCACGGCGAGGACGTAGCGTGCGCCGCCTGGGGCGCGCGGGATGAACTCTGCGGGCTTGGCTGGAGGGCATTGTGAAGAAAGTGCTGTTCGCCTTGCTGCTCGTGGTGACCGGCTGCGGCGACGCAACATCGCCCAGGAAGGTGTATCAGGCGGAATGGGTTTCGCTCGGATTGCGAACCCAACACCCATGGCAGCTCCTGTGTTCGGAAGGAGCCCTGTATGTCGCCGCGGGCGGGGAGGGTGTCTTTGCGATGCCACTCCGCCAGGCCGGCAGTTGGACTCCACTTGACTGGGCTTCCATCGTCGAGGGAGGGGGATCGGATCAGAAAGCGGTCTCCCTCGCCATGACGAGCCGGTCGCTCCTTGTGAGCGTGAGTGGCGATGATGTCCAGCATCCGCTGTTCAGATACTCCAATCCCGATTCGGTCTGGATCCCAGTCGATACCGGCTATGGCAATGGCAGCGGAACGGCAACGTGGGCTCATGGTGACACCGTCCTCCTCGCCACCACGAAGTACCCCCCAGTGCTCGTCTCTCTGGATGCTGGTGATACGTGGGGTCAAGCAATAGATGTCCCCGAAGGAATGGCCTTCCTCGGGAACAGAATCGATCAGGTTGCGAGTGTGTTCTTCTACGTGGCCTCGAGTGATCGCGATATCCCTCTGCTCTTTATGGCACAAAGTCCCTCCGGGCCGTGGCAACCTGTGCTGCTGCAGATGGGCCGGCTTCCGTCGTTACTGCTGGGAGGGCTCATTACCGGGGTCGGACTGAGTGGACCGAATGGGACCACTCTGCTGGTAGCCCACCAAGGCCGTGTCTATGCGGCTGACCTGTACGATGAATCCAAGCCGTTTGTCGAGTGGCTCTGTCCCGACACGCCTGGGGTGAGCGTTCTGACCCGGTCCGACCGCAGATCCCCGGACGTGTTCGTGACCGGTGATTCCTTGTACGTGAGCCACGACGCCGGCCTTACTTGGACATCCTATGCGTCCCCTCATGGCGGAAGCCTGATCGCGTCCGTTCTCGATTGGGATAGCGGCGTGCTCTACACCGTCGAGTGGCTGGATGGTTGGGGTGAGGTTTATCGGTTGAACGTGAGGTCATTGATCAGCGACTGATCGTTTTCGGAAACTCGGCCGCAGGGGGATTCGATGCCGGGACCCATTCGCCACTTCTTCACAGAAGATCACGAGCGCCTCGACGCACTCCTGCGCCGCGCCGTCGCCGTACCCGACGCATTCGACGAGGCCGCCTACGCCGATTTCCGCAAGGGGATCCTCCGCCACATCGCGTGGGAAGAGAAGATCCTCCTCCCGGCGGCGCGCCGCGCGCGCGGCGGCGAACCGCTGCCGCTGGCGCCTCGGCTGCGAGTAGATCACGGCGCCATCGCGCTCCTCCTGGTGGCGTCCCCCGATGCCGCAATCGTGGGCGAGTTGCGATCCATCCTGGAACCGCACAACCGGCTCGAGGAGGAGACCGGCGGGTTGTACGACCTCTGCGAGGAGCTGCTCAGTGCTGCGACCGATGAGATTCTGGAGAAGGTCCGCGCGTATCCAGACGTGCGTGTGGCGCCCTACAACGACGGTCCCCTGGTGATCCGCCGCGCCGAGGACGCGTTGAACCTCTCCCGGAAGCAGTCCGTCGCGCGATGAAGGGGAACCCGGCGATCGTCGCGTTTTTCCTCGCCGCGCTGTGGCTCGCGCTGCCGGCGGGCGCGGGCCTAAACGCGGACACCGAGCTGGGCGCGGGGACCGAACCGAGCGCGGGCGCCGGACCGAGCGACATCGTCATCGATGGGCGCTTCGACGATTGGTCGGCCGGCGATCTCCTATTCGAGGCCGCACCCGCCGCCTTCACCCGGGTCTGGGCCCGCGGCGACCGGGATCGCATCGCGGTAGGCTTTGAGCTTCCGGAAGAAATTATTATCCAGCGCGAAAGCGGTATCGTCCTATACCTGGACACAGATGTCGCCGCGACGACGGGATCCGCCGTGGACGGCATCGGCGCCGACCTCCGCTGGTCGTTCGGAGAGAAGACAGGGCACGTCTTCGTCATGGGCCTTCCGCTGACCGTCACCCCATCCGCCATCGGCCTGCGCCAGGCCCCGACCGTCTCCGCCACACGCTTCGAGGTGTCCTTCGACCGGACGATCTCCGTCGCCGGAGCACCGCTCGCGCCGGGCGATTCGCTTGCGTTCGTGTTGCGTGTCGAGAGCCGCGACACGAATGAGCGGCCCGGATTCTCCACCGGCCGGCTCGCGCTGGCGCTATCGAACCAGCCGGCGTGTGTGGAAGCGCCGCGTTCACTGCAACGCGACAACCCCGAGCACGTGCGCCTCGTTACGTACAACGTCCTTTTCGACGGCTGTTTCGAGCGGCCCGAACCCTTCCGCCGCATCCTGCGCGCGCTCGATCCCGATGTGCTGAGCCTGCAGGAGATCTACAACCACTCGCTGGAAGAGACGCGCGCGTTGATCGCGGGCATCCTCCCCGGATCCGCGTGGCACACCGCGGGAAGCGGCCAGGGGCCGATCGTGAGCCGCTACCCGATCCGCGATTCGGGACCGGTCGGCAGAGCCGGGCGAGGGAGCTGGGCGCTCGTCGAGGCTCCTGCGGGCGACATGCTCGTCATCAACCCCCACCCGCCCTGTTGCGACGATGACGCGGGACGGCGGCGAGAGTTTGACGCCATCGCGGCGTGGGTGCGCGACGCTCGGGCCTCGGGGCGGCTCACGAAGGGGACCCCGATCGTGATCGCGGGTGACATGAACCTGGTTGGGGAGTCGCGACAGTTGCGGACGCTCTTGGCCGGCGCGATCTCGGACAGCGCGACGTTCGGCGTCTCCGCTGCTCCGGACTGGGACGGCACCGCGCTCGCCGATGCCATGCCCTATCACCTCACCGGGACCGAGGCCTACACCTGGCGAGGAGTCGATGGGCCGTTCGCGCCGGGCCGGCTCGACTACATCGTCTACTCGGACAGCGCGCTGCGCCTCGCGCGCAGCTTCGTGCTCTGGACGCCGGATCTCCCCGAGGACTACCTCACGGCCGCGGGTCTCCATCGGGAAGACACCGCGGTCGCCTCGGATCACTTGCCCGTCGTCGCCGATTTCTCCTTCGCCGCCGCCGATTCCTCGCGCTGAGCGAGGTTGAGGAGCACGAGCCGCAGGATGCGCGTCTTCTCCTCGTCCGGGAGGCGCTCCACCGCTTCGGCCAGCGCGCGCAGGGTCTGCGGGCTCCGCTCCCCTTCCGCTTCCAGTCCGGCCCCTTGCTGGAAAGCGCGGAGGGACTGATCGGCTTCCGCGTCCCACTTCGCGCTGCCGATGTCGGCAGGATGCCCGAGCCCTGAGAGAAGCGCCTTCAAGAGAACACGCTCCTCGGCGCTGAAACGGTCCGCGTCGAAAAGCGGGGCGGTGACCGTGATCTGCGCGGGGTCTCGGACCTCGATCTGCGGTTTGCCGTTGTAGGTCACCACGGTCCCCGTGACGCAAACGTCCTTGCCAGCGAAAAACTGGTGGGGAGGCCGCTCGAACTTCCGGTTGTTCTCGCCCCAGATCACCACCGTGAAGCTCTGCGCGGGGTAAGGGCGATCGAAATTGAGAAAGGTAGGCTCGCCACGCAGGCGATCGAAGTGCGCCGCGCCGGCCACAGTGCCGCAGACGGTCATTGTCTCGCCCACGTGCCCGGCCGCCTCGGAAGCGGGGATCGTGTCGGCCGCGGGGGCGGAAAGCGCGAGCGCCGCCGACCATCCCAGGACGAGGATCGTGAAGAGGACGAGGCGTTTCATACGGTCCCTCCAGGGTTTTGCGCCCGCCGGATCCGCGGTCAGCGCGCCTCGGGCACGCGCACGCGAACCGAAATCGCTCCCCGCAGATCTCCCGCCTTGAAGCCGGTGGCGTCGTCCTTGGGATAGCGCAGCATGACCATTTCCCGCACGTCGGGCGAGAGATTGTCGGCGGGCCCGTGACAGGTGAGGCACGGCGGCGCGACCAGGATGGGCTTCACGTAGTGCAGCGTACGCACGCCGTCCGCGCCGCGACGGATTTCGGCCAATTCTCCGGGCAGATCCTTCGCCGCGTGACGCTTGGCCAGAAGCTCCAGGGCGACGACCTCCAGACTATCCGGCGCGTTGGCCGCATTACGAAGCCGCGCGCTCACGCGCCGCACGGTGAGCCCCTCGGCCTGGAAACGGGCGGTGCGCGCCTGCGCGGAGTCCGCGCAGAAGAAGATCGCCTCGGCGGGGCCGCCCGCATCGAGCGCGGTCATGAGCGCGCCCATGAGATCCTGGCCCAGTGCCTTGGCCGCGCCGCGGGCCCGATCGAGCGCGAGGGAATCGGCGGCGGTGGTCACCGGCCCCGCGGTCCCCGCCGCCGGCCCCGCGGCCCGATCCGAGGCGGACGCTGCCGCAGATGCCGCGCGCACACCGTCACCGTGCTTGAGAGACAGAACGAGCACCGCCATCGCGACGGCGGCGAGAACGATGCGATACCTCGATGTCATCTTCCCTCCTCGAGCATGGACCGGCGCACCCCTCGCGCCGGCCAAATCAGCGGCCGCGCGGCCAGACCGACGATCGCCGCCGCCACCGCGAGCAGGATCACCGACAGCACGCGTAGCACGTCGGGTTTCGCGGAGTCGGCCGCGTTGCCGATGAGCGCGGCCACAGTGGCCGCCATCAAGAAGACCATGGGCACGAGCATGTACCAGGGCGTGCGGCCTCGGCGGCGCAACCACACCGCGATCCCGAGCAGGGACAGCGCGGCCAGGAGCTGGTTCGACGCCCCGAACACCTTCCACGCGTCGCGATAGTCCACGCCCCCCAGGAGAATCGCCCCCGGCACCGCGATCGTGAGTAGGGTGGCGGTGTACTTGTCGAGCGGGCGACGGAAGATCGCGGCGGAGAGCTCCTGCAGGAGGTAGCGCCCGAGCCGCGTGCAGACATCCAGCGTGTCGTAGATGAACGTGGCCAGGGCCAGGAACCCGAACTGGAGGCCCACCTCTCCCGGCAACCTGAACACGGAGTTCGCGAAGCTCGCGATCCCGGAGGCGAAAACCGCGTTGGGATCGGGGCTCTTCCCGTCCGCCATGAGAGGAAGCGCAGATCGCGACACCATCATGACGGTGGCCAGCGCGATGACCGCTACCACGCCCTCGAGAAGCATCCCGCCGTACCCCACCGGCCGCGCGTGCGGCTCGCGGGCGAGCTGGCGCGAGGTGGTGCCCGAGCACACCAGCCCGTGGAATCCCGAGCACGCCCCGCAGGCGATGGTCACGAAGAGGAACGGGAAGATGGGCAGGCCCGTCGCGCCCCCCTCGCGCATCGCCGGAGCGACCGCGTGAAAGTTGCCGAAGAAGAGACCGCCCAGTCCCACCAGCACGAAGACGTATAGGAGGATCCCGCCGAGGAACCCGCGCGGCTGCAGCAAGAGCGAAAGAGGAACCACGCTCGCGAAGAAGCAGTAGAGGAGGATCACGGCGATCCAGGCCCGTAGAGCCCCCTGCGCGCCCAACGCCGCGGGCATGTGGAGCGGCAGATGCGGCCCGAGTCCGATGATGGCGATGAGGAACACCACGCCCACGGGCCCGACGAGCTTCATGTCGAGCCGGAGCTTCGTCAGCGCGAGCCCCATGAGGAGAGCCAGTGCGAGGTACATCATCGAGGACGAGGCCACCCCCGGCCCCGGTGTGACCGCGATCCCGCCCATGTCCAGTTCGCCCCGAACGAAGAGCCGCGCGGTGACATCGGTGAAGTTGATGATGACGAGCACCAGCGAGAGCCAGATGAAGGAGATGAAGAGAAGGAAGGCCGGCGTCCCCACATGTTCGCGCATGATCTCGGCCACCGAGCGCGCCCCGTGGCGGACGGAGGCGATCAGCGTCGAGAAGTCGTGCACGGCGCCGATGAAGACGGCGCCGAGAAGGATCCAGAGCAGCCCGGGCAGCCAACCGAATTCGAGTCCGGCGATGATGGGCCCCACGATCGGCCCGGCGGCCGAGATCGCGCTGAAGTGCTGAGCGAGGAGCGGAAACGGACGCAGGGGCGCGAAGTCGACTCCGTCTTCGCGCTCCACCGCCGGGGTCGGACGCGACGGGTCGAGCGCGAACAGACGAGCGAGGAGGCGCCCGTAGATCCGGTAGGCGAGCACGAAAAGCCCCACCAACACGGCGCCCAGAACCCAGAGAGGAAGCGGTTGCGGCATGGTCAGAGATCCACCCGTCGGTCCTCGATCACGCGATAGAGATCGCGGGCGTCCTTCCTGGAGACCTGTCCGCCCGGAACCTCCAGCACCTCCACCTCGATCAAACGCACACCGAGATCGATCCGCACGCGATCCCCCGGGTGAACGGAGCGCGACCCCTTGGCCGTCTCGCCGTTCACGGTGATCTTGCCCCGATCGCAGGCTTCCTTGGCCAGGGTGCGGCTCTTGAGCAGGCGCACCTTGTTGAGGAACACGTCGAGGCGAAGAGCGCCGGCGCCGCCCTCTCCACCTCCCGCGTCGCGCTCGACGGTCAGCGCTCCCAGTTCTTGACCTCCACGTAGGCGGAATCCCGCACCGCGGTCATCCACGTGTCGTAGGCCTTCTCGAGCTCCTGCTGCTCGACGTACCCGCGGAGTCGATCCTTGACGTCCTCGAACTCGTACGACCCGCCGCTGCGGCGATTGAGCACTTTGAACACGTGGTAGCCGCGGTCCGATTCCACGACCGGGCTCAGGCCGCTCATCCCCACGCTGTCGATCATCGCGGCGATAGCGGGCACGAGCGCCTGCACGGGGGTCCACCCGAGGTCGCCCCCGTTGTCGCGGGTGAGCTCGTCGTCGCTCACCGCCTTGGCCACGTCGGCAAAGTCCTCACCGCCCTGGATTCGCGCCAGCGCCGCTTCCGCCTTCCCCCGCGCCAGCGCCAGGTCTGCCGGACGGAGCTCGATTCGGGCGAGAATGTGCCGGACCTTGCTGCGGTCACCTTCGCGCGACAGCACCTCGATCAGGTGATAGCCCAATCGCGTGTGCACCGGTGCCGAGACCTCGCCGGTCTTGAGCGTATCGATGGCCGATTCCAGATCGGGGTCGAGGTCGCCCGGCGCGAACTCACCGAGGAGCCCGCCTCGCGTGCGGGACGCGTCCTCCGAGAGAGCGGCCGCCACCGTCTCGAACGCCTCTCCCGCGGCCAGCCGCTTGCGCGCGGCCTCGATGCGCTCGCGCGCCGCCAGATCCATGGCGGGATCGCCCGGATAGACCACGACGTGAGCCAGATGGACCTCCTCGGGCTTCTGCGGCAGCTCGTCCTTGTGCTCGTCGTAGAACTTGCGCACCTCGTCGCCGGTCACCTCCACCTTTCCCCGGATCTCGCGGCCCACGATCTTCTGGGCCAGAAGCTCCTGCTGCACGTCGCTCTCGTAGCGCTCGCGAAGCATCGTGATGCTGATCCCTTCCTTGCGTAGCGCGTCCTGAAACGCTTCCTCGCTGGGGAACTGGGACCTCACCTGCTCGAGGGCGGCATCGACTCGCGCCGTCACCTCCTGCGCGTCCACCGTGATTCCCTGACTCCGCGCGCGCTGAACCACCAGCCGCTCCTCGATCAACCGGTCGAGGATGTCGCGACGGGCCTGGTAGACCTCGCTGGAGTCCTTCCCGGCGAGCTGCCCCTGGGAGTCGAGAATGAAGAGCTTCTCGTCCACCTCGGAGAGGAGGATCACCTCATCGTTGACCACGGCCGCGATGCGGTCGATCACGTCGCCCGCGGTCAGTATCGCGAGCGCTCCAAGAAGGATCGCCGCGCCCATCCATCGCTTCATCGTGCTTCCTTTCCAGCCGCCGCAGCCGGTTCACGTCCGGCAAGGCGGGTCACCAAATCGAGGGCCTCCGCCAGCCCCCCCTTCGCCTTCATCACGAACCGCCCGCTGGTGGCGAACTCTACCGGCATGGTGATCCGCTTCATCCACTCCCGCATCGCCTCCGGGGACGGCGGCGCCGCGAATTCCAGCTCGATCTTATGCCCCCGGAGCGAAATCGAGGAGAGCCGTGATTCCGCGCCCAGAACCCGCAGCAACCGCAGGTCGAACAGGCCCTGGGCGGGCGCGGCCAGCCGGCCGAAGCGGTCGCGCAATTCGGCGGCGAGGCTCTCGACTTCCTCCGCATCCGTGGCGTCGGCCAGGCGCTTGTAGAACGCCACCTTCTCCTCCGCATCCACCACATAGTCGTCGGGGAGATAGGCGTCGACGTCGGTGGTGAGCCGCGGCTCGGGGCGCTCCTCCAGCGGGAGCCCGCGCAGCTCGCGCACCGCCTCCTCCACCAACCGTACGTACATCTCGAACCCCACCGCCACCACGTGCCCCGATTGCTCCTTGCCGAGGATGTTTCCCGCGCCGCGAATCTCGAGATCGCGCATGGCGAGCGCGAACCCGCTCCCCAGCTCGTCGAACTCGGCGATCGCGCGCAGCCGCTTCATCGCGGTTTCGCTGAGCGCCTTGTCCGATGGGACCAGGAAGGTGCAGAACGCCTTCTGGGTGCTGCGACCCACGCGGCCGCGGAGCTGGTAGAGCTGGGCGAGGCCGAACGCGTCGGCGCGATTCACGAGAAGCGTGTTCACGGACGGGATGTCGAGCCCGCTCTCGATGATCATGGTGGCGACGAGGACGTCGATCCGCCCGTGGACGAGGTCGTGCATCACGCGCTCCAGCGCGCGCTCGGCCATCTGCCCGTGGCCCACCGCGATTCGGAGCTGGGGACACAGTTTCTGGATATAGACGGCCATCGTATGGATGGACTCGACGCGGTTGTGCACGAAGAACGACTGCCCGCCGCGATCGGCCTCGCGGAGCAGCGCCTCCTGAATGAGTTCCCGGTCGAACTCGGCGATGTCGGTCTGCACCGAGATCCGCCCCTGGGGCGGGGTCTGGATGACCGTGATGTCGCGCACGCCGAGGAGCGACATGTTCATCGTGCGCGGGATCGGCGTGGCGGTCAGCGTGAGCACGTCCACGTTCGCGCGCAATTGTTTCAGGCGCTCTTTGTGGGCCACCCCGAACCGCTGCTCCTCGTCCACGATCACGAGCCCCAGGTTCTTGAAGCGGACGCCCTTGGCGAGCAGCGCGTGCGTGCCGATTACCATATCGAGGTCGCCGGTGGCGGCCTTTTGCAGGATCTCCTCGCGCTCCTTCGCGGTTCGGAAACGCGAGAGCATGTCGAGGCGCACCGGAAATTCGCGGAAGCGCTCGCTGAAGGTGTTCCAATGCTGCTCGGCGAGAATCGTGGTGGGCACGAGCATCGCCACCTGCTTGCCGCCCAGCACCGCCTTGAACGCGGCGCGCACCGCGACCTCGGTCTTGCCGTACCCCACGTCGCCGCAGAGGAGGCGATCCATGGGCGTCGGCGCCTCCATGTCCTGCTTGACCGCTTCCACCGCGCGGAGCTGATCGGGGGTCTCCTCGAACGGGAACGATCCCTCCAACTCGCGCTGCCACGGGGTATCGGGGCTGAAGGCGTGGCCGGGATGCGATTTGCGAAGCGCGTAGGTGCGCACCAACTCGCCCGCGATCTCCTGGATCGCGCGCTTGGCCTTCTCCTTGGTCTTCGCCCAACCGGTGCCGCCGAGCCGCGAGAGCCCGGGGCTCTTCCCCTCCTCGCTCGCGTAACGCTGAATCAGGTCCAACTGATCCACCGGGACGTAGAGCTTGTCGCCTCCCTGGTACTCGAGTTGGCAGACGTCGGTGAGGTGCCCGTTCACCTCCAGCCGGGTGACGCCCAGGAACTTGCCGATCCCGTGCTCGATGTGCACGATCGCGGAACCTGGCTTGAGCGAGCGCAGTTCCTTGAGCCCGAAGCCGGACTTGAACCGTCGCGGGCGCGCGCGCCGCCGAGGCCGTCCGAAGAATTCGTGGTCGGTGAGAACGGCGAGGCCCGCCTCTTCGAGCACGAACCCGGCCGAGATCACTCCCAGCTCGAGCCGGACTCCGAGCCCGTCTTCGATCAGGAGTTCGTGAAGCCGCGTGCGCTGTCCTTCATTGTCGCAAAGGATGGTCACGTCGAGACCGTCCGCGAGCAGCTCGCCGAGGTACTTCCGCCAGAGTTCGATGCGCCGCCCGAATGCGGCGGGAGGCGAGGAGCGAACTACGATCGGCCGCGCGTCCCCCGGCTCGTGCGAGAGATCCGAGAATCGAACCGGGGCGAAGCGGGCCGTCTCCGCCTGCAGTGTCTCCGGATCGACGAACAGCTCGGACGGCGCGTTGATGTGGGGGAAGACCTCTCGCGCCCGCGCGTGCGCATCGAGCACCTTCTCCCAATGAGACTCTGCGCGCGCCCACACCAGCCCCGGTTCCTCGATCACGATCACCGTGTCGTCCGGAAGGTAGCTCAGGAACGACGCGGGCTCCTGGCCCAGACGGGCCGCGATGCGCTCGATACCCGGAGGGTAGACCTCGACTTCGAACGCGCCGGCCAGCTCGCGCCCGGCGTCGGAGTCGGACGCGGACAGGTCGCGCACGGCGCGCTCGATACGTTCCTCGTCGAGAAGGATCTCGTAGCGCGGCACGATGACCGCGCTCGGCATGGCGCGGAGCGACCGCTGGCTGCGCACATCGAACTCGCGGATCGAGGCCACTTCCCCGTATTCGACCTCGATGCGGATCGGGTTATCGCCGCCGAGCGAGTAGATGTCGAGGATGCCGCCCCTGAGCGCGTAGTCGCCGACCTCTTCCACTGCCGCCGAACGGTCGTAGCCGAGATACGTGAGTCGGCCCAGCGTTTCGTCGAGATCCAGCGGCCGCCCCTCGGTCACCGTCACCAGGTGCTCGCGCAGCACATGCGGTGCGGGGACCCGCTCTCCCATCGCCTGAACCGTGGCCACGATCACGTCGGCGGCACCGCTTGCCAGCGCCGTCAACGTCTGGAGGCGCGCCGCGGAGACCTCGGTGTGCGGAACCTTCACCTCGTAGGGCGCGGTGGCATGCTCGGCGAAATAGAAAGGCGCCTTGCCGAGAAAGGTCTCGAAGTCGATACGCGCGGCGTCGGCGGTCTCTTCGCCCGCCACGATGTAGAGAAGGGGCCGGCCCGTGCGTCGAACGATCTCGGCAGCGACCAACGCCTTGGAGGCCCCCACCAGCTTGTGCACATGCGAAGGGGAGCGGGACGCCAGGGCGTCGAGAATCTCCCCCAGGGCGGGAAGCGCTTCGAGCGGCCGGCGCCACGGGGGAATCGGAGTTCCGGGCGCGAGTGCGACGCTCACGCCACCCCGCGCCTCGAGAGCCACGCCTCGGCGATCATCAGCAGGAGCACCATCGCCACCAGCTCCCGCCAGAACTCGCGCCCGTAGCGGGCTTCGCGGATGGGCGTGCCCAGCGGATCCCCGGCTTCGACAAGAGTGACCCGCGCGCCGGAGAACATGGCGAGAATCTCCTCGTTGGAGAGCGGGGTGAGATCGGACTCCGTGGCCGTGTCCATGTTCACTGCGCGGCGGAGCACGACGCGATCGGCGGCACGGATGGTGTAGAACCCGGGCCGAGGCGCCGGCGCGCTGCGCGCCAGCAACCCGCGCGGATTGGGCTCCACGCTCACGTCCAGCGCGATTCCTCCCGGCCCGACACACACGAGATCCGCGCCGGTCGGCACGAGCGCCCGGTCGAGCACGCCCTGCACGGGCTCACCCACCATCACGCGGTCTTCGCCACCCTCGCGCAGCAGGGCATCCAGACTCTGGTGGAGGAGCGGAAGGAACGCGGCGTGCGTTGGAAAGTTGTTCCAGCGCCCATCGAGCGAGGAGGCGAAGAGGATGGCGCGTTCCCCCTGCACGAGCGCGGGGAGCGCGGGGCCGAACTCGGCCAGCGTGCGCACACCCTCGCCGCTCTTCACCTCGACGATGCGCCAGAACGCGGCGCCGGTGAGCGGCCGGCCGATCTCGGCGCCGAACCCCGCGAACGTTTCGTGCCCGGCCGCGCGCGGCGCCAGCGAGTAGCTCGCCGACGCAGCGTCGTCGCTGCCGAGCAGATTGCCGAGCGTGACACCCGGGAAGAGCGCGGGGAGGAGCGCCTCGTTGTAGTAGCGCAGATCCACGCGATCTCCGAGGCCGATCCAGAGCGCTCCCCCTCCCGCGCGCCACGGTCGAAGCCGCATGAGCGCCTCGCGCGGCACCGTGCCCACGTTGTCGAGCGCGAGGAGGCGAACATCGGAGAGATCGGCGGTGATGAGATCGTCGGGTGTGGCGCGGCGCACCGTGAAGCGCCCGGTGCCGCCTTCTGGGCTCAGCGCCAGCGGCAGGAACGGCGAGGGTTGCGCGGGATCCTGGACCAGCAGCACGTTTACGCTCCCCGCGCCAAGCGCGGGCACGTAGCGCATGTCGTCCTCGGGCAAGCGGTCGCGGGCCAGCCGGGCGCGCAGCTCCTCCCCCTCGCCGGGCATGCGCGTAAGCGGCACATCGACCGCTTCCCGCCCTTGCGCGCTCAGGAAGAGCAAGGTCTCGCCGAGCACCTCCGACCCCGCTTCCACCGTCACCGCCAGATCCTCGGCGGAGGCTGCCGCATGACGGGCCGCCTGCACGCGCACGCGCTGATCGACGGTGCTTCCCTCCAGACGAGCGTCCTCGATCGCGCTGTTGGCGATGGCCCCTTCTCCGACCGGAATGAGAAACACGCGGGTGCGCGGATCGAGCGCGGACAGGAGATCCATCTCCAGGGACTCGGTTCCCGCCCCGAACCCGGTGCGCTGGAAATCGGAGATGACGAAGAGTTCCTTGTTGAGGGCGGTGACTCCGGCAAGCTGCCCGCCCGCGCGCCGCACGGCGCCGGCAAGGTCGGTCGTGCCGAAGCCCGCCTCGCGGTTACGCAGCGCCTCGGCGGCGCCCGCCGCGCTCGGATACGACTCGATCTCCTCCACCCGCGGATCGACGCCCACGAATAGGATCTGATCCTCCGCCTCCAGCGCCGCGATCGCCTCCTCGGCGCGTCCCTTCGCCTTAGCCCACAGCGTCTCGCGCTCCCCTTCCGCACGCATGCTGTAGGAGCCGTCGAGCACGATGGCCACCGCGCTCTCGCCCCGGCTCTTGCCGAACGCGAAGTCACCGCGAAACGCGGGGCGCCCCAGCGCCAGCGCGAGGAACGCCAGCGCCAGCACGCGCAACGCGAGGATGATCCACTGGGTGAGCCGCACGCGCCGCACGCGCCGATGCGCGATCTCCTCGAGGAACTGGATCGAGGAGAAGCGGACGCGCGCGACTCTGCGCCGGCTGAAGAGGTGGATGACGATGGGAAGGGCGGCCGCGGCGAGTCCGGTGAGGAAGGCCGCATTCAAAAACGAGAACGGCATGCGGAAAAGCCTAACACAGGGGGCGGATCAGGCCCGCGGGCGCCCCGAGGAAATCACATCGTCAGGGTGCGCACCTCACCGTCGGCCGCGTCGCTCTCCGCGGGGGACGAAACGTCCGGATCCTGCGCGGGGGTGGTATCGCTCGCCGGAGGCTCTGCCGGCTCGGCCGGCCGCGACATCGTGGCTTGCTCTCGGGGTGGTGAGACCTCGCCTCCACCCGTCGAGCGGGTCTGATCCCACACGATCAGCACGCAAAGCCCGACACCCATGACCAACGCCAACCCCATCATGCGCATCTTCTTCAACTGGTCCAAGTTCACTCCGTCACCTCTCTCCAGGAGACTACCTGCGGTTGCGGCTGGTCGGGAACGAACCGCTGGGTGAGGGGATAGTAGGGTGGAATGTACCCTCGACGGTCATAGCGGAAGTCTCGTCCGTAACCGGTCATGCTGCCGTTTGAACTGAACGTGCCGAATGCCCCGTAGAAATTTGTGACCATGCCGCCCCGCAAACGAACTGTTCCTCGGTACGAACCCGAGTCGTGGTTGTCCACGGAGAACACCTTGCTGGTTGCGGAGGCGAGAACATAGGCGTCGACCCGGACGTCGTTGGGAGCAGAAGTGCCGACGCGGATACTCCCACCGCTGGAGAACATGCCGAGCACGTTCTCGCCGTTCTCGTAGTCCTGGTAGGAGAGATCCCCCTGAACGACGATGTCCCCGGTGCTGACGACGCTGATCTGCTGATCGCTGGCGATCGCGGGGGGAATTGTGCCCCCGGATCGGGCCGGCCCCTTGAGGCTGCTCACGCTTCCCCTGGTGTAGAGCACACCGCGGGGAACGCCGGCCAGCGTGTACGGGGACCCTGCGGGGGGCACGACCGAGGTCGTTCCGTTCGAATGGTTGATGGTGACGGTGGTGGAGAGGTTGTTGGCGTCCTTGATCTGGATCACCTGGTTGCCGCCGCTCACGGACATCGTCACCGCCTTCGCGTTGCCGGCGACGTAGATGCCGCCGGTGACCGCGCCCCCGCTGCTCGGCACGTAGACGCCGTTGGGGGGAGGGGAGGATCCAGAAGGCAGACCCAGGGCGGCCCGGATTTCCGAGTTCGTCACCGTCGTGGTGGTGCCGGGGTTGCCGCCGAGCGCCGCCCGCTCCTGGCTGAAGGAGTTGGCGGGCAGCTCGATCTCCGGCGCGTCCAACTGGAAGCCGCCATAGAAGTTCGGCACATCGCGGTCGCCGTTGCGCTTACCGTTGTTCTGCTTCGGGTTGCCGTTGTTGTAGTACCAGGCAGTCGACGCGGCACTGGTGGTCAAGTCCTCGAACGTCGGGAAGTAGGCGAAGCGGAACTTGTCGTTGGTGTGAACCCGACCGTCGAAGTGTCCGCTGGTGTGAAACCAAACGTCGCCTCCTCCGGGCATGACATGGCTGTTCGTGAAGATCAAATAGTCGGCGAAGGAGCCGCGGGTAGCGCTGACCCGAAGCCGCCCCTCGCTCACGACCGTCTTCTCTCCGAAGGCCTGGCTCCCGGTAACGGTGGTGGTGTAGCGATAGTTGTAGACCTGACTCTGGAGATCCAGCGTGCTGTCCTCGAACACCAGCGTCGTCGTCGCAGTGAAGACCGGCTCCGTGGTGTTGACCACGGTCAGGCCCCCGACCGGGAAGACGCCGTCCGGGTTCGGGATGACGAGCCCGGTTCCGTTATGAATGTCCGCGAGGCTGTCCAGCTTCGCTCGCGCGTAGGCGGTGACAACCTGTCTCGACATCTCCACCCCGGAGTCGGCGGCATAGAGCGCCCGCGAGGCGACCTGACGATTGAAGGTCGCGTTCTTTTCGAGCATGGCGACCATCGCGGACGCCGCAACCAGGGCGGTGATCGCCAGCAGGACGATGATGGCCGCCACGAGGACGATTCCATCTTCGTTTCGCTTGCGCTTGGCGCGGGGCTTCCTCATGGTCTCCTCCTAGCTCATGACACGGGGCTGAACCGTCACCGTCAGAGTGTCCGCGGCCTGGGCTCCACCCGGCCGGCGAGGCACGTATCGGAGCACCACGGCATGGATCTCCACCGGGTCGATCGGTGACGACGTGAGCGAACCGTCGGCCATCCGGTACAGCACCTCCAGCCGAGCCACTCCCGAGGCCACGGGAGTCGGGGCGTTGGCATTGACGCACCGTAGGAGCTGCCCCTGCGGGCTGTCGCCGTCGATCCAGTAGGTGATTCGCTGCACTTGGGCGACTTGCGAACCGGGGGGGTAGCCCCCGTTGGGCCACAGGATGTGGTCGTCGGGGTCGTTGTACGGGGAGTCCACCGAGTGCGACAACTGGCCGGAGCCGGCGTCCACCGCGGTGACCTCGAACATGTTCACTTCCACGCCGTTTGTCAGGACGATCAGATCGCCGGCAGAGAACTCGCTCGCATCGGCCACGAAGATGAGATCGCTGGCCGAGCCGACGGTCTGGGTGACCGACGTCTGCACGCCCTCCAGTCCGGCGGTCACCTTGAGCGTATCCGAGCCGACCGCGGACGCCGGGTTCACCGGGAAGAGCACGTTGCCGGGGATCCCCCCGGTGACGATCATGCGGCCGCCGAAGCCGGTCCCCGCCATGCGCAGATCACGCACCATCATGGTCACCGCGCCGCGTGTGTTCTGGTTCGTCGTGGAGCGCTCCTGGCTGCGGTCCCAGGAGCCTTCCATACGCAGCAGCGTCTGCACGATCGCCACGATCAGCGTGCCGCCTATGACGAGGGCCACCATGAGTTCCACCAGAGAAAAGCCGGCGGCGCGGGAACGCTGGTTCCCGATGCCACGCGTCATCGCGCCGCCACCCTCGCTCCTCATCGTCCCGCCTGCGCGTGGAAGAACACAATGTTGGCCGATTCCGCCGGATTGTCGATTCGCTGGACGGCCACCGTCACGCGCTTGATGCCCGCCATGGGGTCGTCCTCTTGAACCGTCCAGCCGCGTTCGTAGTTGGCCACCGGGAAGTCGGGGTCCAGGTGTCCCCCGGCGTCGAGCGAGGAATCCGCGTAGGCCAGGCCCCGGAGCCACTCGGTGGTCTCCTCGGCGATAATGACGGCCCTCGATCTCTGCTCCGAGTGCGACAGGTCCGACTTCAGGGTCGGCATCATTGCAGCCAGACCCAGGAGGCCTATCGAGAACACGGTCATGGCCACCATGGTCTCGATCAACGTGAACCCGCGGCAGTCGGGACTACGGATCTTCTGCCGGCGCGGTGACACCACTGGTGTATACCTCCAGAGTCTGAAATCGTCCGCCGGCGTCGGCCAGGGTGATCCTGCCGCCTTGTCCCGCCGGAAGCATTCCGCTCACCTCGAATACGATGACGTCTCCCCCGCCGAGTTCAATGGTCTCGAACGCCACCGTCCCCGACAGCCGGAACGGGCCGTACACCGTCTCTCCGTCCTCGATGGAACCGTTTGCGTTGTCGTCGTCGTGCACAAGGTATTGCGCGTCGTCGGGGCTGTTGAGGAGAACCCGGTAGGGGTTGTTCTCGGCGAGGGCGCGATTTCGCGCGAGGTCGATCTGAGACACGAGAACGTTCATCGAAGTCTCGATCCCCCGGCTTTGCATGTACCCCTGGAAGAACGGGGCACCGGCCGCGAGAGCGAGCCCTATGACGACCATGACGATCATGGTTTCGATCAGAGTGAACCCGGAGCCCGGAGTCCCGGGGCGGGGGATAGCGGTGTGCATGCCGCCCGTAATCGCAATATTTGTACCAGATTGCAGCAAATCCCCAACTGCATGCCTGCGCTAGGGATATCGCTCATGCGAGAATTCTTTCATCTTCTCTGTGACGGCGATTCGCCCGGTCGGGCGGCGCAGAACGCAACCGGTCCGGCTAGTACGTCCAGCCGAGCCCGCCCATGATCGCCGTCGCGATGACACTGCCGAACTCATCGTTCGCCCCCCCGAGATCGGCCGCCCCGATCACGAAAGCCTGGAGGCGGGCGCCCAGGTCGTGCTCGTAGATGCCGATCGCCCGGCTCCCGCCGTCATCCAGACCGTGGATCCACCGTCCTGTCAGGTGAACCCGTTCGCGGAATCGGGGATGGGTGAGTTGGAGCATGAAGTAGTTGCGCCGCCACAGCACGTCCGCCGGATCGGAAGTCCCCGAGGGGGAAGGAAGCAGTTCTCGATGCGATCGGCCTTGCACCCCGTTCCGTCGTGAAAGACCTCCACGACCGCGAAGGCTCCCCCGCTGAACGTGTAGGTTCCGCCTACGAGCAGGGCTCCCTCATCCAGTCCGCGCCGGACGGAGGCTTCGGCATGGATGAGTGCCGCGTCGGAGAGGGTCCAACCCGCGTACCCGCCCTTGGTGACGTGGGCTTCGTCGTCTTCTGCGACCGAGACGATCGCACCGGCGTACTTGCCGTCGCCGGTGTAGTCGGCCTTGAGCGCGTACCTGCGCGAGAACTTCCGGAAGGTTTCCAGCCGCCCCTGTCCCGTGTTCGCCAGGAACGTGAACGCCGCTCGGCGCGCCGGGATCCAGACAAGGCGGCCATACTCCATTCCCGGCTCCTCGATCCGCGGGTTGCTCTGGCCGTTGCTCCGGCTGAACGGGTTGGAGGGGGAAAGGAGATAGGACGGTCCCCACTGCACGTTCTCGCGTCCGTAGGAAAGGAACACCGTCTCGCCGAGCCGCAGCCTCGCCCGCCATGCGTTGACGTACCAGGAATCCGAACGGTCCGATGTCCCCCGCCTCGGGCCGTCCTCGAATCGCTGCCACCGGAGTTCCCCTCGCGGCGAGGCCGAGAGATCCACACGGCGCAGGGTCCAATCGAAATCCGGCCGGAGGTCGAAGCTCGCGCGGTATCGGGGATATCCGAGCATGTTCCCGGGGTTCAGGGCGGAGGGAACGAGATCGATGAAGGTGCCGTAGCCCAACACGCGCACGCGGTAGGAGAACCCGGCCTGCGCCTCACTCAGAATCGACGGCGTGGCGAGCGCGGGATCGGTGAGGAGCGCGAGAAGGGCGCCTGCGGCCGGGAGCACCGCGGTGAGAGCTCGACTCCGGACCCGCCGCGTCATCGGCCGAGCATGTCCACGTTGAACACGCGGTCGGGAAGCTCGCTAAACACCGGCTTGCGAAAGGTGAGCGTGGTGACGCTCTCGGTGATCAAAGCGTCATGGATGACGATGCGGGAGATGAAGGGCCGCGACCGGCCCTCCCGCACGACCGAAAGGTCGTACTCCATGAAGGCGGTCTTGATCAGCTTCCCCGACACCGTGAAGTACTCGCCGCGAACGCCGACTCCACGTTCCCGCGAGACCCAGTACCGGATCCGATCGTAGGTGGTGTTCTTCTCCTTCGCCTTCAGATCGAACACGGTGCAGGGTTCGCCGTTGACCGCCTCCTCGCCGGTGATCGTCGCATCGTACTCGTCGGCGTAGTTGGTGGCGGCGATGTCGCCGTTGGCGGCCTGGCCCATGAGCCGCTGACGGCGCGCCACCGGAACGGGCTTGCTCAGCCCCGGCTTGTGGAACCACATGTTCCCCGAAACCATGAGGAGCCTCTGCCCTTTGGACCTGGCCGGAGAGAGGTTCTCGCTCAGGAAGTCGTAGCCACGGGACTGGACGCGCACCGTCATGGCGTTCGCCCGCCCGCTCTCCTGCGAGTCGATGTCGAGTTCCCAGGTCACCCCGCCCAGGTTCCCGCGCGCGCGGTCGGCCTCGCGCAGTACGGCCACCGCGTCCAGGGGCGGCGTCGCCTCGGCGCCCGGCACGCAAAGAACGGCCAGGAGGGCGAGCACGACGCATGCGACCGCGCGGCTCACATCACACATGGCCCAGGGCATCCACGATTCCCTGGCGCACTGCTCGGCGGGCCGGGACCGTGGCCGCGCCCACCGACAATGCGAGAAGGAATCCGAAGCTGATCCAGAGATATCGCGGGACCAGATAGATCTCCAGCGGAATCCGCTGGGTGATCATGGGGGGGATCCAGGTCGGTCCGGCCGCTCGCACGCCGTACCATGCGGCCAGGGTGAGGAGCACCCCGAGGACGGAACCCATCACCCCGAGCACGCCGCTCTCTACCGCGAAGAGCCAGACGATCCGGGCCCGCCGCATGCCCAGCGCGCGCAGGGTCCCGATCTCTCGCACGCGTTCCATGACCGCCATGTTGATCGTGTTGACCACGCTCATCACCGAGATCACGAGCACGATCACGAAAAGGAAGAAGAAGATGATGTCGAACATCTTCCGCACCTTCCGGTACATGGACGACATGTCCTCCCAGGTCTTGATCTCCATATTCATGCTGCGAGAGACCAGAAGGCGTGTCAGATCCGCGCGGACGGCCTCGGTGCGCGCCGTCCGGCCGAGAAGGACCGTGATTCGATCCGCGCGCGCGGTGGCGAAGAGATCCCGAGCGAACTGCAAGGGGACGATCATGAGCTTGTCGTTCAAGAGCTCGACCGGGCTCTCGAAGGTCTGAAGCACCTCGGCGTCGAGCGCGTTGATCTGCCCTTCGATGGTGGGGCCGACGGCGACCGCCGACGAGCCCACCTGAAGATCGAGGAGGTCGGCCAGCCCGGCGCTCACGCTGATCCCGTAGGGCTGGTCGTCGCTCAAGGGACGACCGTCGTAGGAAGCGAGCCGGCCGAGCATGCCGGTCGCCCCGGAGCGGACGATCTTCATGTCCGAGGGAATGCGCCCGGCGGCGATGAAGATGGTGGACGCCTTGCCGTTGCTGAGAAGTCCGGACACGTAGAGCTGCGGGGTGGCGAGCCGCACGTCCGGCAGTTCCCGCAGCATGGCGAGCAGGGAATCGGTCTCGGACTCGGTCAACAGATACTGCACCGGATCCAACAGCCCCTTCTCGAGAAATCCGGCGCGGAATATCGTGAGGTGACCGTGCCCCTGGTTATAAATGAAGCTGTCGCGCAGGTTGGAATTGATGTAGCGCGTGAAGCCGCCGAACACGTTGACGGAAGCGTAGCCGAGCGCGATGGCCAGCACCGCGTAGAAGGACCGCCGCCGGTTCTTGAGCAGATTGCGCAGAGCGATCGTGAGCAGCGCGCCGAGCGCCGCGCGGGGCATTGTGATCACGAGACTCCCGGCTCCAGCAGCGCGCCGGTGTCTTCGGCGACGACGCCGTCTCGAAGCAGGATGCGCCGATCGACGCGGCCGAGCAGTCGCTGGTCATGGGTCGAGATCAAGAACGTCGTGCCCCGCTCGCGGTTGATCGCGCGCAGCATGTCGATGATCTCGATCGCGGTGTCCGAGTCGAGGTTGGCGGTGGGTTCGTCGGCCACCACGAGCGAAGGCCCGGTCACGAGCGCGCGAGCGATGGCCACGCGCTGCTGCTGCCCCCCCGAGAGCTTGTCGGGCCGGTGCGAGAGATGGTCTCCCAGTCCCAGCCGCGTGAGGTGCTGCGCCGCCTTCTCCCTGGCCGCCGCCGAGGCCAGTCCGGGAATCTGCAACGGGAGCATCACGTTCTCGAGCGCCGACAGCACCGGGATCAGGTTGAATCCCTGGAAGACGAATCCGAGGTTGCGGCTTCGAAAATCGGCCCGCGCGTCCTCGCTCAGCTCGGTCACGTCCCGCCCGCCCAGGAGCACCCTCCCCGAGGTGGGAACGTCGAGAGTCCCCACGATGTTGCAGAGCGTGGACTTTCCCGAGCCCGACGGTCCCCATACCGCAACAAACTCTCCGCGCGCCACGGCAAGATCGATGCCGCGAAGCGCCGGGATGCGGTTCACACCCAATCGGTAGGTTTTCTCGACCCTTTGAAGTTCTACGAGCGGCATGACGAGGGAGTCTAACCGGAGATCCACGGGCGGTCACCTCGCGACGCGGGCCCGAAGCCGGGGCGGGGGTCTCCTGCGGCGCGCCCGAAGACGCACCGGCCGACGCCTGCGGCGCGCCCCGCGGACCGCGGCGGGGCAGTTCTTGCCCCGGCCAGGCTTACAGACTATGCTCTCCGCCGGTTCACGCACCTCCACTTCACCCTGCACTTTCGGGCCGCATCCAGCATGGCTGAAATCCATCCCCCGCTCGATTCCACGCCGGCCGACCCCATCGCCGTCATCGGCATCGGGTGCCGCTTCCCCGGTGACGCGAACGACCCCGATTCGTTCTGGCGAAACCTTCTCGCGGGGATCGACGCCGTGGGCGACGTGCCCGCCGATCGCTGGTCCGTCCCCCGACTTTTCGACGAACGCCCCGGCGTTCCGGGAAAGAGCTACGCCCGCTGGGGCGGCTTCCTGCGACGAATCGATGAGTTCGAGCCGGAGGCCTTCGGCATATCCCCCCGCGAGGCCCACCATCTGGATCCCCAGCAGCGTCTGCTTTTGGAAACGGTGTGGGAAGCACTGGAGGACGGCGGGCAGCCGGTCCGCGATCTGGCCGGCACGCAAACCGGAGTCTTCGTCGGCGTGTCCACCACCGACTACGCCAACCTGCAATCCACGATCCACGATCTGCGCGGCATCGACGCGCACACCGGAACCGGCGGAGCGACCAGCATCGTCGCGAATCGGATCTCCTATTGCTTCGACTTGAGAGGTCCCAGCATCGCCGTCGACACCGCGTGCTCCTCGTCGCTGGTAGCGGTACATCTCGCCTGCCGCAGCTTGTGGAGCGGGGAGAGCGCTCTGGCCCTGGCCGGCGGCGTGAACGTGATCATCAGCGCGTCCCATTTCGTGGCCTTCAGCGCGGCGACCATGCTCTCGCCCGAAGGCCGCTGCAAGGCCTTCGACGCCGGCGCCGACGGCTTCGTCCGGAGCGAGGGTGCGGGCATGGTTCTCCTGAAACCGGTCGCGCGCGCCATCGCCGACGGAGACCGCATCTACGCGGTCGTTCTCGCCACCGGGGTGAACCAGGACGGGCGCACCTCGGGGATCTCGCTTCCCAACCAGGCCAGTCAAGAAGCGTTGGTGCGGGAGACCTGCCGACGCGCCGGCGTCCCGCCGAGCCATATTCAGTACGTGGAGGCGCACGGCACCGGGACCGCGGTCGGCGATCCGATCGAGGCCAACGCGATCGGCAACGCCCTCGCGGCGGGGCGCGAGCCCGCGGACGCGTGTGTCTTGGGATCGGTGAAGAGCGTCATCGGCCACCTCGAAGCAGCAGCCGGCATCGCCGGTTTCATCAAGACCGTGCTGGCGGTGAAGCATCGCTGCATTCCACCGAACCTTCACTTCACCCACCCCAGCCCTCACATTCCCTTCGACGACCTGCGCCTGCGCGTACCGGTCTCACCCGAGCCGTGGCCGCGCGCGGGCGCGCCGCTGTTGGCCGGCGTGAACTCCTTCGGATTCGGCGGCACGAACGCGCACGTTATCCTGCGCGATCTTCCGCAGACGCCGGCCCAGGCTCTCGGGGGTGACGGCGCCACGCCTCATTCGTCGGCGCAGGCCCGCGAAGACGACGGCGTCGAATCCTGCCCGCATCTCCTTCCCGTCAGCACGCGCACACCGGAAGCGCTGCACGATCTGGCCGGGGCGTTGCGCGACGCCGTCGCCGCCGGCGGTTCGCTCGCCGGGACGCCGCTGGCCGACATCTGCCACACCGCCCGCACGCGCCGCAGCCGTCACGAACACGGCCTGTCGGTGATCGCGCGCGATCGCGACGAGCTGCGCGAGCGGCTCGACGCGTTTCTGGCGGGAGAAACGCGCCCGGGAATGTTCGCGGGGAAGCGCGCCGCCGAGCCGCCCCCGATCCTCTTCGCGTTCTGCGGACAGGGTGCGCAGTGGCTGGGCATGGGCAGAGAACTCCTCGAGCACGAGCCGGTGTTCCGCGACACCATCCGGACCTGCGACCGGCTCCTCGCCGAGGTCGCCGACTGGTCCTTGTGGAGCGAGTTGACCGCGGATGAAGGCGCGTCGCGGCTCAACGACACCGCGGTGGCCCAGCCCGCGATCTTCGCCATCCAGGTTGCACTGGCCGCGCTGTGGAAGTCGTGGGGGATCACGCCGTCCGCGGTGATCGGCCACAGCGTCGGCGAGATCGCCGCGGCGCAGGTGGCGGGTTTTCTCACGCTGCCGGAAGCGGCGCGCATCGTGTTTCATCGTGGCCGCACGATGGACCGTCCTTCGTCCAAAGGCGCGATGATGGCGGTGGGTCTCCCTCACGCGGAGGCGCGCGCGGCCATCGTGGGGTTCGAGGACAGCGTTTCCGTGGCGGCCTCGAACAGCCCGCGTTCGGCCACCCTCTCCGGCACACCGGAGGCGCTGGAGGCCGTCGCCCGACGACTCGCGGAGCGCGACGTGTTCACCCGCATGCTTCGGGTCGACTACGCCTTCCACAGCCCGCTTCTCGACCCGGTACACGACGATTTGATCGGCGCGCTCGGTCCGATCCAGACGCTTCCCGGCGTTGTTCCGATGTTCTCCGCCGTGACCGGCGAGTGCCTGCGACCGGAGGAACTCACGGCCGAATACTGGTGGCGCGGCCTGCGCGACCGGGTCCACTTCGCCGAAGCCGTGGATCGGGCGCTCGACGAGGGCCTCCACACCTTCCTCGAACTCGGCCCGCACCCCGCCCTCTCCGGATACATCGCCGAGTGCATGCATCACCGAGGCCGGAAAGGTACCGCTCTCCCGTCGATGCGCCGGAACGAGGGCGAGCGCGTTGTGCTGCTGGGTTCCCTCGGCGCGCTCTACACGCTGGGACACGATGTCGACTGGAACCGCCTGTGGCCAGAGGGAGGGCGCGCGGTGCGCTTGCCCGGTCACCCCTGGCGGCGGCAGACCTACTGGCACGAATCCCCCGAGTTGAATGCGTCCCGTCTGAGCGCGGAGGACCATCCGTTCCTGAACCGCGACCTGCGCGCGGCCGACCCCGCTTGGCAAACGCCGCTCGACCTGCGCATGCTCACCTATCTCGCAGATCACCGCGTCGACCGGCACGCGGTCTTCCCCGCCGCCGGCTTCGTGGAAGCGGCGGTTGCGGCGGGTCGCCGCGCGTGGGGCCGTGAGTGCGTGACGCTGGAGGACGTGCAGATCCCCCGCGCGCTCATCCTGTCGGAGGAAGGTGGCGAGGCGACCCTCCAAGTGCGCGTCGACACCAACGAAGGCACGTTCTCCATCCACAGCGGCACACCGGGTGGAGACGGAGAGTGGATCGCGCACTGCGCGGGCTATGTGAGCGCCGATGCGGTCGCCTCGCCCGAGCCGACCGAGAACCTCGCGCAGCTTCGCGGACGTCTGCCGCAGACGGTGGATGTGGATTCCTGCTACGCGCGCTTCGCCGCAATGGGCCTTCACTACGGTCCGGCATTCCGCGGCATGCGGGAGATCCGCCGAGGAAACGGCGAAGCGCTCGGCGAGGTGTCGCTCCCCGATTCGCTGCGCCCTGACGGCTACATCGTCCACCCCGCGCTCCTCGACGCGTGCTTCCAGGTGCTGCTGGCCGCCGCTCCGGACGACGCACCCGCCGCGTCGCCCGTCCTCTTCCTTCCCGTCTACATCCGGCGGCTTACGGTCTACTGCGCCGCAGGAACGCGGGTGCGCGCGCACGCCCGCATCGCTCACTTCGGAACCAGGATCCTGGAAGGGGATCTCGACATCCTCGACGACGAAGGGAACCTCACCGCGAGGATCGAGGGGTTTCGATGTCAGGCGCTCGATCGCAACCGTGCCACCGATTCGCAAGACCCGCTTCAGTGGATCTTCGAGGTCCGCTGGGAGAACAAGCCCCACCCCCGCGTGCTCGAGGCTCCGCACGCCGCGCGATCCATCCCGCCGGTGGCGGAGATCGCGAAGGTCGCCGCCTCCGAGGGGACCGCGCTCGCGGCTCGTCTCGGTCTCATCACGGTCGCGCCCGTGGCTTACGCGGATCTGGAGCGCTCCGCGCTTGCCTGGATCGCGCGTTTCGTCCCCCACGCCGGCGTGGATCCGCATCCGGGAACGCGGTTCACCGAACACGATCTGGCCGAGCGACTCGGCGCGCGCCCGCATCTGCGCAAGCTCCTGCACTGCTTCCTCCAGCATCTGGAGCAAGCGGGGTACGTGACGTCCGCCGGGGAAGACGCGTGGGATGTGTGTCGCGACTTTCGCGGGGACGACGCCGAGGCCCTCTGGCGGGACGCGTGGAGGAAGCACCCGGCCTTCCACACGGAGCTGAACCTGATCGGCCGCTGCGGCGCCCACCTCGACGCCCTCTTCCGCGGCGACGAGGACCCTATGGAGGTTCTCTTTCCCGACGGGCCCGCCAGCACGCTGGCCGCCCTCTACCAGAGCGCTCCCGTCTTCCGCATCACCAACCGCGCGGTGGAGGCGGCAGTCCAGCACATCCAGAAGGCGCAACCGGAGGGCGGGATCCTGCGCGTGCTCGAGGTCGGAGGAGGAACCGGCGGCCTGACCGCGCACCTCCTTCCCGTGCTCGAGCCCCTGACCTCCCGCTATCTCTTCACAGACATCTCCCCTCTCTTTGTGTCCAAGGCGGAGCAACGCTTCGGAGATCACCCCTTCGCGCGCTTCCGCGTTTTCGACATCGAGGCGGACGCGGGCAGTCAGGGGTTGGGGCCGCAGACCTTCGACGTGATCGTTGCGTCGGACGTGTTGCACGCGGTCGCCGACTTGCGGGGGGCGCTCGGCGGGCTCCACACCTTGCTGGCGCCGGGTGGCGTGCTGCTCATGGTGGAGGGCGAACGGAAGAGTCCGTCGGTCGATCTCATCTTCGGGTTGATGGAGGGTTGGTGGAAGTTCGAGGATCTGGATCTGCGACCCGACTACCCGCTCCTGGATCCCGTGCAATGGATGCGCGTGTTCGAGGAGTCGGGGTTCGAGGGCGCCGAGGCGCTCCCACTCCGCTCCGGCGGGAACCGGTCATCGCAGATCGTCCTCCTCGCCCGCCGACCGCAGGAAGACGCGCTGGTCGATACCGGCAACGATGCCTCGCTCCCGATCGTCGACCCCGGCCTTTGGCTCGTCTTCACCGATCGCACCGGCGTGGGGCGCGAGTTAGAGGCGGCGCTCCGAGCCCGCGGCGCGCGGTGCGTGGTCATCGAGGCGGGAGAGACCTATCGGCGAACGGAACCGGATCGCTACGCCGCCTCGCCGGACCGCCCCGAGGACATCGCGCGCGTGATCGAGGCTCTCGACCCGGCAACGGACGTCATCCGCGGCATCGTCCATCTCTGGAGCCTCGACGCGGCGGCGCCGGAGGCGACCACGCTCGACACGATGCGACGCGCGGAAGCTCTCGGCTGCCATTCGGTCCTGCACCTCGTCCAGGCTCTGAGCCGCACCGGGCGACTCGGCGGGGCACCTCGCCTCGTATTGGTCACCCGCGGCGCCCAGGCTACCGACGAGGGACGCGGCGCCGTGTGCGCCGCACAAGCCCCACTGATCGGCGTGGGCCGCGTGCTCATCAACGAGCACCCCGACATCGACACCCGCATGATCGATCTCGCGCGCACACCCGAAGCGGGCGAAACGGCCGCGCTTCTCGATGAACTCTGGACCGACGATCTCGAGGAAGAGGTGGCGCTGCGCCGCGAGTCGCGCATGGTGCCGCGAGGCGCTCACATGCGGCCGAAGACGGACACCGTCGACGCCCTCGATCTCGCCGGCGCGGGATTCAGGCTGACGACCTCCACCTCGGGGATCATGGACCAAATCGCATGGAGGGAGATTCCCCGCCGCGGGCCGGGCCCCGGCGAGGTGGAGATCCGTGTCGATGCGGCCGGTCTCAACTTCCGCGACGTGTTGAAGTCGCTGGCGCTCTATCCCGCCGAGGCAGACGACTACCTCCTCCTAGGCGACGAGTGCGCGGGGCGCGTGACCGCGTTGGGACCGGGCGTGACCGGGCTCTCGGTCGGGGACGAGGTGATGGCCATGGCCCGCGGATCCTTCGCAGGCACGGTCATCGCAGATGCGAACACGGTGTTTCGCAAACCGGACGGCCTGAGCCTCGAGGAAGCGGCCACCATGCCGGTCGCGTTCCTCACCGCATACTACGCGCTGCACCATCTCGGCCGGCTCCGCGCGGGGGAAACGGTGCTGGTGCACGCCGGCGCCGGCGGCGTGGGGATGGCCGCAATCCAGATCGCGCAGCGGGCCGGCGCGATCGTCTTCGCCAGCGCGGGAAGCCCGGAGAAGCGGGAGATTCTGAGGCTCCTCGGCGTGGAGCACGTGCTGGACTCGCGCTCCCTGGCCTTCGCCGACGAGGTCCTGCGGATCACGGGCGGACGAGGCGTCGACATCGTGCTGAACTCGCTGGCGGGCAGGGCCATCCAGAAGGGGCTCTCCTGCACCGCGCCCTTCGGCCGGTTCCTGGAACTCGGCAAGCGCGACATTGCCCAGAACGGTCGCCTCGGGCTCTTCGCCTTCCGCAGAAATATCTCGTTCCACGTCGTCGATCTCGGCAGTATGGGAGCGGAACACCCGGCGCTCTTTCGCGAGATCTTCACCGAACTCAAGCGACGATTCGATCTTGGGGAGTATCGCCCGCTCCCCTACACCGTCTTTCCGGCCTCGCGCGCGACGGAGGCCTTCCGCTACGTCGCGCAGGCGCGCCACATCGGCAAGATCGTGCTATCGATGCGAGAGCCCGGGCTTCGCGTGGAGCGCCGCGCCGAAGAATCGATCGCCTTCCGTGCCGACGCGAGCTATCTGGTCACCGGCGGCCTCGGCGGCTTCGGCCTGGTCGTCGCGCGCTGGATCGCCGAGCGCGGGGGCGGAAACCTGATCCTCCTCGGACGCAGCGGCGCCGCATCCGAGGAAGCCCGCGCGGCGGTGCGGGACTTGGAGGCCCGCGGCGTCTGCGTGCTCGCGTTGGCAGCGGACGCGGCGCGCCCGGAGGATCTCCGCGCCGTTCTCGACCGCGCGCACGCAGAGATGCCGCCGCTGCGGGGCGTCTTCCATTCGGCGGTGGTCTTCGACGACGGCATCCTGCTCCAACAGAATCGCGAACGATTCTCGCGGGTGATGGACGTCAAGGCGGGCGGCGCGTGGAACCTGCACACGCTGACGCTGGGCCAAGACCTCGACCACTTCGTCCTCTTCAGCTCGGTCAGTTCCTGGGTGGGGACTCCCGGCCAGGGGAACTACGTCGCCGCGAACGCGTTCCTGGATGCCTTCGCCCACTTCCGGCGTTCCCTGGGTCTCCCCGCGCTCACCATCGACTGGGGCCGGCTCGACGAAGTGGGCTACGTGGCCCGCCACGCCGAGGTCGGCGAGATCCTGACCCGGCGCGGGTTCGTGGGCTTCTCGCCGAAGCAGGCCATGGTCGGTCTCGAGCGCATGATGCAGAGCCATCAGGCACAACTCGGCTTCCTGCGACTGGACTGGAACGCTTCGGCCGGGGCGCTCGGCGGGATGCGGATGGCGCAGCGCGTCACCGCGCTGTTCGGGGATCTGGTTCGCAAGGCGGACACCGAGGACGAAGGGAGTCGGCTGCGCGAGGCCCTGCGCGGCGCGAAGCCCGATGCGCGCCCGGCGATCCTCGCGAGCTACCTGCGCCACCAAGTTGCCCGAGTGCTGGGCGCGTCGGCGGCGAGCCTCGACGCGGACCGCCCCCTGAACCAGCTCGGATTCGACTCGCTCATGGCCGTGGAACTCAAGAACCACATCGACGCCGATCTCGCGTTGTCGCTCCCCATTCGGGCGATGATGGAGGCGCCGACGATCAACACCTTGACCGCGGCGGTGGCGGAGCTGATGGAGGGCCGACGCCCTCAGGGCTCCGCGGAGTCGAAGACGCGAACCCCCCAGTCCGCTCCCTCGGCGGCCAACGTCCCTCGGTAGTCGGCGCCGCACTCGATTTCGACGAGAGTCCACCGGGCGCCGTCCTCCACGCGATCGCCGGGCGCGCGATCGCTCGGGGCAAGCCCCCACCCGATCCCTTGACCCATCGCCTTCAAGCGCGCCTCCTTGCGCGTCCACGCCGCGAACAGCGCGGCGCGGCGCTCGGCATCCGGAATGCGCTCCAGCTCGGCCCTTTCGTCGGGGGCGAACGCGGGCAGGAGCGCACCGAGGTCCCGCCGCGGATCGACCCACTCGACGTCGATGCCCACCTCGCTGTGCGACGACACGGCCAGCAATGCGAGTTCTCCGGAATGAGACAGGTTGAAGCGAAGGTCGCGACCGCCGTTGGATAGACGCGGCTTTCCCTGCGCGGAGACATCGAACACGAGCGCTCGCGGATCTTCACCAAGATAGCCGGCCAGGATTCGGCGCGTCTCGGCGTGGGCCACCACGAATCGCCGTTGAAGCCGCTCCCCCGCTTGGGTGTCCGCGCGCCGCGCCTCCTTCGTGGAGAGAAGTGCGCGCAGATCGACCGTTGCCAGCGGCGAGCGCAGCAGCGACACACGCCAGACGTGAACCTGATCGTGGGGAAGAGGCATCGCGACTATCCCGCGGCGGCGACGGGGGTGATCGCGACGGCCTGGATGCGGAGCGTGACGTCGGGACTCATTGCCGGAGCCATCATGTGGACGCCGCTCACGACAATGAGCGGCCTGGCCAACTCCAGCGCCTTGAGAAAGGTCACCAGGTCGGCGAAGCTGCCGTACACCTCCATCTCGAACGAGGTCTCCTCGACGGGCCCCCGCCCCTTTCGCGCCGTCATCTGCAGCTTGCGTTGTCGGACACCGGCCAGGCGCGCGCTGTCGCCCAGGAATCGAAGCTGCTCATCGGTCGAGCGCATCGCGACACCGAGTTCGGTTTCCGCCGCGGGGCCTCCCGCGCCGTTCGTCGCCGCCCCTCGCGCCACCTTCTCCGCCGTCGATCGAAACTCGAGGAGTTCCGCCTTCCGGTCGCTCAGCCTGCGCAACGCGGCTTGTTCCGGACGGATCCAGACCATATCCAGAAGCAGGCCGACCGCCATCACCGCGCAGAGCAGCGCCGGCCTCCACCCGAATCGCGCACGCGCCGCGGTCATGGCGTCCCTCCGGGAACGCGGCAAGTGATTTCGAAATCCACCCACGCGCCGCTCTTTGCGGTCTCTAGCGCCACCATCGGAAAATCTACGCTCATCTCACGGCCCGTTCGCAGCGAGCCGATGAGATCCATGACGGGCGCGAGGTCCTCGGTGCCCTCCGGCAGATGGCCGACGAGCACGAGCTTGCGGCCTGCGTCGGTCCGCCCGCGACCCAGCCCGCGGATCTCGGTCAGCGAAACCTCGGCCGGCATGGCCTTCGACATCTCGCTCATGAGAACCGCCCAATCGATCCGGTCGAGTCGGCTGTCGAGGAGGCGACGCGGCGCGTCCTGCCGCGATTCGGGTGGAACGACGAGCGACAACGCCTGCAGCTCGCGGACATCGGCCTCGAGTTCTGCGGTCCGGTGACCGAGCTGCCGGCCGGTGACGACAAGGAAGGCGACGATCAGGACGGCCGCTCCCAGGGGAAGACCCGTGCTGAGGCCGCGAAGCGTTTCGCGGCGGAGGGCTCCTCGACGGAGTTCCCGCTCCGGGTACAAGTTGACTCGGTAGTTCACGAGTGCCGCCGGTGCGTGAAGAGATCAGGGGTTGCGGAGAGTGGCTGCGCTTTCAACGTCGACAAGATTCCCATGTTCGTCGTCGGTCGCAAACCGAAAAACGACGGTTCGCGGCTGCAGGGGATCGACGCTGAACTGCAGGTTGCGGACGGTCATCGCGGAGACGCTTGCGCCGAGGCTGTCCGCCAGCGTCCCGGTGCCGGCATCGTACTCCAGCCGCATGATCGGCACGTCGTTCTCGTCGAGGATCGCAAGCCCGTCGCCGGTCGGATGCGGGGTAATCCTGTCCGGCAACCGATACACGTAGAGAGCGTCGCCGACCCGGACATGCCGGCTGACGACCTGCGAGAGCAGTGTCGCCTCCTGCTGCGCCACGACCTTTTTCGCCCCGACTCGGAAGCTGTTTTGGACGATGAGGTAGACAGTGCCCATCCCAAGCAGAACCACCAGCGCCAGGAACGACGCAACGGCGAACTCCACGATCGTGAAGCCGCGCTGTGCTCCGACGCTTTCCGCCGGAGCACTTCTAGAAGGGCGCCGTCTCATCCCAGGTCTCGCTCCACGTACCCTCGGTGTAATCGCCCCGCAGCGGGAACTGGGGGGGCATCCGTCCGGTGACCCGCGTGTCGTAGTGGTAGTTCTTCGCGTAGCCGTGAATGATCGCTCCGGTACCGGCGTCAAACTGGCCCACCGCGCCGCGGTACTTCTGGATGAGGCCGCCCCAGATGGTCAGAGTCCCCCGAGGCGCGCCACTCCCGAAATTCTCCGCGGTGATGGACGTGTTCAGAGCCATCATGACCGCGTTCACCTTCAGGTCCATGGTGACCGCCCCCAGGTCCTTGAAGATGATGTCCCGCTCGGCGACGAGGCCGAGCAGGTCGTTGCAGCCGGCGGACGGCGTTCCCGCCGCGTTGCTCCCCGCGTAGGTGAGATCGTCCACGATGTAGATGTTGCGCTTGCTGGAGATGGTCAACTCGCCATCCAGGATCCCTTTGACGTTGAGATCGCCCTCGCCGTAGATCACGCGCTTGGGCAGGGCCGTGATCTTGACTTCGTTCCAGGCGGCCGGGGCGCCTCCCACAGGCTTGAACCTGAGCCAGGCGTAGTCCGTGGTTCCATCGGCCCGCGTCCCCAACTCGATGTTCATCGCGGCGCCAAGATGAAGCCCGCCCGCCTGTGCCTCTGTCTTGAGGTCCGCCGTCTCTGTCGGGAGCGGGATGTTGGGGATGTCGAGCTTGAACCCCTCCTCGAACTGGGGATTGTTGCCGGCCACGGGCCAGCCATCTGCGTCGAAGACGTTGTGGTTCTGATAGCCGATCATGCGGTCGGAGTGCGAGGTCACCTCGCTCAGGAACCGCGGGCTGCCGGAGATGTGGAGGGTGCCGTTGGAGTGGACGGGGCCTTCCAGACGGTCGGCGCTCACGAACCAGATCACCCCGCCTCCCGGGGCTGTCTCGTCATCGGTGAAGTACGCGTACTTGGCGAACGATTCCATCAGGATGCGCTGCCGGATCCGACGCCGCACGCCGTTCACGTCGCCGATGGACTCGAGCTCAAATTCCTTGGTCGGGCTGAACATGGCGCCCGGGTCCACGTACACCTTGACGCTGTAGGTGCCGCCGTCGGGGCCGGGCTCGTTCACGTAGATGTCCAGGTCCTCGTCCGGCGGGGTATCCCGCTTCACCATGTAGCGCAGCGCCCGCTCCTTCCCCCCCTCGGCCAGCCAGAACGCCTGCTGCGACTGGGCGTCGGCGTGTGCCAGCCGCGTTTCGTAGCCCGCGATGGCGAAGAACGCCATGCCCACGATCAGCATCCCCAGGGTGAGCACGAGAACCCCGACCAGGACGTAGCCTTGCTCGCCATCCCGTGGTCCTGCCGGTGCGATCCTGCTTCTCATCTCATCTGCCCTTTGACTCGCCTCCGGGCCGCACCCTACTTGTCGTAAAGCAGGGTAGCCAGAGAAACGCTTCGGTCCACAGTCGGTCTGACTTGCCAGGTGGTCACGGCGCGGACCGTCTTCATGTCGGCGGCGGGAGCGCCGGTCTGCACCGTCACGGCAAGATCATATGTGATGTTGGCGACGATGAGGGTGTCGGACCATGCTCCGACATCCGCGTAGTTCATGCCCTTCGCCTGCTCGAGCGCCTGCTGAGCGATGAGCGTGCCCACCCGCTTCCGCTCCTCCTGGTCGAACATGAACCGCCCGCGCGCGAAGAAGACGGACATGGCGACCGAGACGATCGACAGGATGAGGACGGCGATCATCACCTCGAGGAGCGAGCTGCCGCGCTCGCCGGGCTTCCGCGCGACCCGAAAACAGGACAGCCGGGACGTCTCCGTCCCGGCTGCAGACATCAAAGCGGGAACCAAGGTTAGACCTTCTTACGACGGCGAACCATGGCTCCACCAAGAAGCCCGCCGCCCAGAAGGAGTAGCGTGGTCGGCTCGGGTACCGTGCCGGGGGGCGTGCCGCCTGCATCCACGCGAGCCCATTCCTCGGGCCCGTCGTTGGACGAGTAGTCGATGTCGTCACAGAACTCGGGGCCGCCCAGAGGCGAGGCAAAGTCCGGTTCGCTTTGGGCGCCGAACTTCGAATACAGGTAGAGATACTCACCGCTGTGGGCGGCGAACAAGCTGTACGGGAGGTAGGCCATCATGTCGCCCTTGCCGTTACCCGGATTCAGAGAAGCGTTCAGCTTGATCCAACTGTCGGACCCGGCATCCATGTCGTAGAGCTTGGTCGCATGGTCGTGGAGCTGGCCCAGCGTGTTGTAGGTCGCGGTCGGCGACACGTAGATCTTGAACCTGTCCAGCGACAAGTAGGGACTGCTGGTCTCCTGTCCCATGTCCAGAAGGAACCGGATCGTGGGGGTTCCTTGCAGATCCGTCACCCCAAAGTCGCTTACGAGGATCTTGTGGGTCCAGGCGCCGGACTTCTCATCCATCGTGTACGGGCCATCGGAGTTGACGCCCTCTTCAATCCCGTTGGCCTGGACACGCAGGAAGGTGTCGTTCAGACCGGTACCGGTGGGCCGCTCGGGTATCTGGACGAAGAACGCCGATCCGATGACGCCGCTCGCACCCGCCGTGGTGAGATCGAGGACCGTGGCTGAGGCCGGGCTGATAGCCCCGAGAATCAGAGCGCCAGCCACAGTCGATACAAGTCTGATAGCAGTGAGTCTGATCATAGTGAGCACTTCCCCCTCTGGGCATAGTCGGCCCAGATCGATGTAGAACCTGCAACAAGTCTAGCGGATCGGACCCCGTAAATCAATGCTAAATAACGGGTTGACAACTCGGCCCAACTCAATCAGTTGCCGCATAGTGGCAAAAATACCGACACCACACCGTAGCCAAAACAACATGACCAAATTAGTCTTATTAGTGCAGCCGCTTGCGTTTCTCGAGGTAGCGAAGCAGTGCTGTGTCATACGGAGTTTCGGTGGAGAGCCGCACATATTCGATCTGATTCTCGAGGCAGGCCCGCTGATAGGTCTGGCTCCACTCCGCGAACTTGCGCTTGTACTCCTCGGCGATCTCCCACGGCTGCGTCATCAGTTCGCGACCCGTCTCCAGGTCCACGAACCCCGTCTCCTCGCGGAACGGGAACTCGATCTCGTAGGGGTCCAGCACGTGAAAGACCACGACCTCGTGCTGGCGGTGACGGAAGTGCTTGAGACCTCGTATCACTCGCGCCGGATCGTCCATGAGGTCGGAGATGAGGATGACGAGGCCTCGCCGCTTGACCCGCTCGGCCAGATACTCGAGCGCGGTGCCCATCGCGGTGGTCGAGGACGGCTTGCTCCGCTCCAGCTCGCTCAGGATCAGACGCAGATGGCTGCGCGCCGACCGAGGCGGGATCACTTTCTCGATCTTGTCCCGAAAGGTAAGCAGCCCCACCGCGTCCTGCTGCATGAGCATCAGGTACGCGAGTGCGGCGGCCAGAAACGAGGAGTACTGGAACTTGGTGAGGCGATCGCCGGATGCGTACCCCATGCTCGCGCTCTCATCGAGGAGGATATGCGCGCGAAGGTTGGTCTCCTCCTCGAAGATCTTCACGTAGAAACGGTCGCTCTTGCCGTAGAGCTTCCAATCCACGTGCTTGAAGGGATCCCCCGGCATGTACTGCCGGTGCTCGGCGAACTCCACGCTGAACCCGTGATAGGGGCTCTTGTGGAGGCCGGTCATGAACCCCTCGACGACGAGGCGCGCGATGAGGTCGAGCCCGCGCAGGTTCGAGAGAACCTTCGGGTCGAGGTACCGCAGGGCTTGGTCGGCCACGCGCTACTTCTTGTCTGGCGCTTCGGGGATGGCCGCCAGGAGCTGATCGATGAGCGTCTCGGGCGTGACCCCCTCGGCTTCGGCGCTGAAGTTGGTGACCACCCGGTGGCGCAGCACCGGCCGCGCCACCCGGCGCACATCCTCGCACGACGGAGAGACCGAACCGTTCAGAGCCGCCCACGTCTTGGCCCCAAGGATGAGGAACTGGCTCGCGCGAGGACCCGCGCCCCAACTCACGTACTGCTGCACCGTGGGGATGGACGGCCCGCCCTGGCCTGGCCGCGTGGCTCGCGCCAGGCGCACCGCGTAGTCCACCACGAACGGAGACGCCGGCACCCGCCGAACGACGTCCTGGAAGCGCATGATGTCCGCGCCGCTCAGCACGCGCTGAAGCCGCGGCGTCTCGCCGCCGGTCGTGCGGTTCACGATCGCCACTTCTTCCGCCTGGCTCGGGTAGCCGACCTGCACGTTGAACATGAACCGGTCGAGCTGCGCCTCGGGCAGGGGATACGTCCCCTCCTGCTCGATGGGGTTCTGGGTGGCGAGCACGAAGAAGGGCGGTGCGAGATCCCAGGTCTGGCCGCCGGCGGTGACCTGCCGCTCCTGCATGGCCTGCAAGAGCGCGGCCTGGGTCTTGGGCGGGGTCCGGTTGATCTCGTCGGCCAGCACCACGTTGGCGAAGATCGGCCCCTGCACGAACTTGAACGCGCGCTTGCCGGTGGTGCGGTCCTCTTCGAGGATCTCGGTGCCGGTGATGTCGGACGGCATGAGGTCCGGGGTGAACTGGATCCGGCTGAACCGCAGTTCCAGGAGCTCGGCCAGGCTGTGGATGAGCAGCGTCTTGGCGAGACCCGGCACCCCCACAAGGAGGCAGTGCCCGTTTGCAAAGAGGGCGGTCAAGAGCTCGTCGATGACCTGATCCTGCCCGACGATCACCTTGCGGATCTCGTCCAGGATCTTCTTGTGCCCCTCGGCAAGTTGCTCCAGGGCCTGAAGATTCGTGGTTTCCGTCTGTGCCATAAACTCCTCGTGGTGGGCGGGCTGAGGGGGCGACCGCTTGCCTCAAATAAAGAAGACACGCATGATACCACGCATGACCGACATTCTTTCCTGGACGCGGCTGAGCGGGCCGTTCCTCATCGGCCATCGCGGCTATCCCGCCGCGGCACGCGAGAACACCCCCCAATCGTTCGAGGCCGCGCTCGAGGCCGGGTGCGACGGTGTCGAGTTCGACGTGCGGATGACGCGCGACGAGGTGCTGGTGGTGCACCACGACGAGATCGTCGAGGGCCCGTCGGGTCCGATCTCGATCGAGGGAAGCACGTGGGTCGACCTCGCCGCGATGCGGTTCCCCTCGCCGCAGGGCACGTACCGCGTGCACACGCTGGCCGAGACCCTGGAAGCGTTGAGCGGGCGCTGTCTGCTCAACGTGGAGATGAAGCCGCCGGGGCGCGGCCGCCACACCGCCGCCGCGGAGCGCTTGATCACCGCGCTGGAGCAGCTCCGGCCCAACGAATCGGCGCTGGTCTCTTCCTTCGACCTCGATGTGCTGGCGGCCCTGCGCGGGCGGGACGCGGGTGCGTTGCTCGGGTATCTGTTCTCGGAGATCGCGGCCTTCAATCACCTGGAAGAGTCGGAGATCGCGGAAACGCTTCAGGCCATCCATCCCCGCCATGATCTCGTGGACCGCAAGATGATGCGGCGCGCCGAGGAGGCGGGGCTCATGGTGAGCGCGTGGACGGTGGATGAAGCTTCGGAAGCGTCACGGTTGATCCAGCTTGGTGTGACGGCGGTGATCACGAACCGGCCGGAGGCGGTGGCGGAGGCGCTGTATGAGGGGTTGGAGCCGTAGGGGGAGCCGACCGCGAATCGCGCGACGAGCGCCGGCTCCGGTGTGAGGCGGGTGAAGACCCCGAGCGGGTGGGGAGCCAAGGAAGGCCGGCTTGTGAATCCAGCCGGCTGATGGCGGCGAGAGAGCACCGAATCAGCGAGCGCAACCTCGGAGCAGCAAGAAGATAGAGACAAGCAGGAGGGGCAAGACCCAGACACTCATCAGTGTCGCAGCCAGCTTCTATGCTTGCTTGGCCTGTCTCCACTGGCGTGCGTGCCCTCCTGAATCTTCGAATGTAGCGAACCCCACACCCGCCGCACCCCTGTGCTCGAAGTCGTACTTCCTCAACCTGCGTTCCATTCGAGCGCCACGCGACCAAAGCCAGATCGAGAAGGGGACGTAGCCCACAACTGCCAGCGTGAGCAGCATGCCTTTCAGGTTCATCACCGGACTCCTGGGTGGAGGTTGAACTCCGACCTGTACCGAGGGCCCCGTGTCGCCTCGCTCCTACCTCAGCATCACGACGCGGCAAGACGCGACGAAGTCCCTGCCTGTCATTCGAACAAAGAAGATTCCCGAAAGGGGTCGGACACATTGCCAGTCCATGGTCGTCCGCCCCTCCGGTCTGACACCGTGCGCAAGGGTCTCGACGCGTCTCCCGTCGATGCTGAACAGCGACACATCCACCTCACCGGAGTAGGGCATCACGTAGGTGAGCGAGCTCCTACCGTGTGAGGGGTTCGGGGTCAGCACCACAGTTGCCCGTATCCTCCCAAGCGGTTGTTCAGCCACGCCCGTCGGAGTGGCGAAGCTCAGGATGACGTGCGTGCTGACCCCGTGCGCGCCGGCTCCCCCCTGGCCGATTGCAGAGGCGGACGAGGTTGCTCCGAACCGATAGTCTCCCGCAGGGAGTTCGCGGGTCTCGGTGAAGAAGCCGCTGGGCACGGCATTGAAGGGAGGTTCCGAGAAGAGCGGCGTCCAGCCTGCGTACGGATAGACGTTTGCTGCGACCTGACCACCATCGTTCCACCCGAGCTCTCCGGGGTTATCCGTGGCGACCGACAGGGACACGTCCGTCGGCGAGTCCAGCACAAATCTGTAGTAGGTCAAGGAGTTCGTCCCGCTCGCGGTCACGTAGCATGGACATTCGTACGACGCGAACGCAGATGCGCCGGACCAGAAGATCGCGTCAACGCCTGCCGCGGACAGCGTCACTTTGTACCGCGTGTTTGCGCTCCCATAGGCGACCGGCGCCCAGTCGTTCCAGGCGATCCCGAGGCTATCCTGCAGGACGACGGTTTCTTCAAGACTGCCGATGACCGGGTCGAGGGATAGGTAAGCGTCGTCGCCGTAGCCGCCGCTTTCATACCAAGAGACCTCTGAGTGGAAATTTCCGGGGGACCAGCTTGCGACGCCTGCGGAACATGACCGGACGGAGCCGCATAGCAGCTCGAAGAACACCGCGATCGTGGCAAGAACCGCCACAGTTCGTGTCGACATCAGGTCTCCTCGCGTCGGTCTTTCCATCTGTGTTCGCGACACGTCCGAGGGGCGTGCAGCTTCCCCGTGGACGTCGGACGCGCTGTCCTGTGCGAACTCCCTTCACCGGTGAGCGGAGAGCCGCCCTGCAATGCTCTGTGCGCGGCCCATCGAGATGGGGAATGGTGGACAAGATAATCCAAAGTTGCCGAAACGCAAAGAGAATAAACGACTATTTAAGTAGTGTATCGTCGCCCGTCACCCCCTTGACCCCCGCGTAACGGGCTGTTCGGGGGAGATCCAGCGCGACCTGCGAATCCGGCCAACCTGGGGTAGACGATCCTACCCATCTTCCCACCACAGAGGCTGACCACGTCAGCCACTGGTGGCAGCGCCGGCGGGCGGGTGAGCGCCTACGCCCGCCCCCCCCGCAGGTGCGGGTCCTCGGCGATCTCCCGCAGGCGCTCGCGAAGCTCCGGCACCCATCCACGGTCGAGGAAGTACGGCAGGATGAGTCGCTCCCTCGCCCGCGTCGCGCCGGTGAAGAGGAGCGATGCCGCGCGATCCCGATCACGGCCCGCCTTCACCGCCAAACTCTCCGCGCCCAGGAGAATCACGGTATGGAAGTCCATCCCCTTCGCGCTGTGCACGGTGGAGAGCGTCAGCCGCGCCCGCGAGATGTCGTAGGCCGCCTTGGACGCGAAGTCGCGCGTCACCCACTCGACCGGGATCCCTCGCCCGCGCAGCTCGCGCTCCAACGCATCCGCGAAATGCGCCGGTTCCGGCTCCACTCCCAGATCGCGCTCCGTGTCCGGCATCAGCGTGCCGAACGCGGCGTCGGCGGGATCCTCGACCGCGTCTTCCACCGCGTGCACGAACCGAGGATCCGCCGCGCTCTGCCAGCGTGAGTGCGCGAGCCGCCCGGCAAAGTTCGGGATCGCGTGCCGGTCGGGGTAGAGGATCGCGAGATCGCCGAGCGACGTCCCGCGCGCGTCGAACTCCTGGGTGACGCCGTGGATGAGCGTGATGAGATCGTCGAGCCCTTCGAGCGGCACCAACTCAGGCGGCGGCCCGAAGCGCTTCATGTCCTCCGGCCTTGTGAGGCCCAGACGGTTGAGCCCCATCGCCTCGCGGGTCTCCTCGGAGAGCACCGCCAAGCGCGAGCGCGAAGATCGGCGCAGTGTTGCGATAACAGTCGACGAGATGCTCGGTCGCGTGATCGCGCATGGGGGCGAGGTTGTCCACGCTCCATCGCCCGTAGATGTCCTGCGCGGGATCGCACACGACCGTGATCTCGCCACCCTCGGCGGAGAGGCGCACCAGCACCTCCATCATGCGGCGCGTGAAGTCCTGCCCTTCGTCCACCAGGATGCAATCGAAGACCGGCGTGTCCTCGCGGCGGACCAACTCCTGCAAGACCTTGGGCTCCAATGTCGCGTAGAACTCAGGCGAGCGCTCGTGAATGTCCGCCATGCCCAGGATCGCGCCGCAGAGTTCGTGGTAGTGGCGCACGGTGAGCCGTTCCCCGTCGGGCGCGATCCCCTTCACCGCGAAGACGCTGCGCAGGTGCGAGGCGAGGCTTGCGTTGTAGCACGTGAAGAGCACGCGCGCGTCGGGCTTCTGGTCGAGCCAGTAGTGTGCGCGCGCGACCAGGAAGATCGTCTTGCCGCTGCCGGCGGGGCCATACACCAGCGTGCGCGGCGAAGCGAGCTGTCGCGCCATCCGCTCCTGCTTGTCGTCGAGGAAGAAGCCGGCGAACTCGGGGAGCGGGACGCGGGTGACCTGGGCCCCCCCGGTCGGGGGCGTTTCCGCGGCGCCGGTCGTATCCGGGATCAACCCCGCCCGCGCGGCGCCCACCGCCGCCGCGTGCTCCGCGTCGCCCGCCCCCTCCTCGCGCAGATCGAAGAAGTGCGTCTGCGGCTCGATCGCGGTGCGTACGCGGTTGCGGAGCGCGTCGTCCAACTCAAACGGAAAGCAGACGTCGCAGAGGCGCTTGAGCCCGGCAAGCAACCGCCGCGTCCCCTCTTCATCCTGGCGTTCGAGATCCTCGCGGGTCAGGCACTTGTCGGGGTGGATCGGGACGCCTCGCTTGGCCAGGCGCGCCACGTCGCGGCGGGTCATGTGCGGGAACGCCACGCCGTAGTTGACGGGCAGGACCAGTTGTCCCTCGTGCTCGCCCGTCTCGTGCTTGAGCTGCGGCACCCGTGAGAGGGCGTCGCGCACCGCGTAGCTCGCCTCGCGCGCCTGTTTCTCGGGGTGCGTCTCGCGCCGCTCGTTCTCCCCCTCGCGCACCCAGATATCCGTGGACTCGCCGCGCACCACCGACGGCGCACTCCAGTCCTTCACCTCCAGCACCACCACGCCGTGCGCCGGCCCCAGGATCACGAAGTCCGGCGTGCGCCGTCCGCGCTTACCCGCCACGAGCGGCTCGTACCAGACCCAATGCTCATCATCCGGCGCGAGCATGCGCTTCAGGTGGGCGAAGACCTGTTCTTCGCCCCGCGTGGGGGTCAACCCGTCGAGATTCGCCGGATGCAGTCGGGCCATGGGCCTTTCAAGAAGCGCCCGGAGCCTCGCGGGCCCCGGGCGCTCGACCGTTCACTCGAACTCTAATTCCCCTTCGCCAGCTCGGTCTCCATCTCCGTGACCAGCCGGTCGAAGGTCTGGATCGTGGCCACGAACGGCGCGGGCGTGGTCAGGTCCACTCCGGCCTTCTTCAGCACGTCGATCGGGTACTCGCTGCTCCCTGCCTTCAGGAACGCCAGGTACCCGTCCACCGCCGGCTTCCCCTCGTCGAGGATCTTCTGCGACAGGGCGGTCGCCGCCGCGTACGCCGTGGCGTACTGGAACACATAGAAGTTGCGATAGAAGTGCGGGATGCGGCTCCAGGTGGCGCCGTTCAGTTCGGGGGCCACCACCGACGGACCGAAGTAGAGCGCGTAGATGTCCTGGTACGCCGTGTCGAGCGCCTCCTTGGTCAGCGGCTCGCCGCGCTCCACCATCTCGTGCATCTGCAGCTCGAAGTCGGCGAACATGATCTGGGTGAAGAACGTGCCCCGAATCTGCTCGAGGTAGTGATTCAGGAGCGCGATCCGCTCGGCGTGATCCGTCGTCTCCTTCAGCATCTTCTCGATGATGAGCGCCTCGTTCGTGGTCGACGCCACCTCGGCCACGAACAGAGAGTAGCCGCCGTAGATATAGGGCTGGTTCTTGCGCGCGAAGTACGAGTGCATCGAGTGCCCCATCTCGTGCCCCAGCGTGAAGGCGTCGTTCAGGGTGCCGTTGTAGTTCAAGAGCAGGTACGGCTTGGTGGAGTAGGAACCCCACGAGTAGGCCCCGCCGCGCTTGCCCTGCGTCTCGTAGACGTCCACCCATCCCTGGTCGAACGCCTCTTTGAACGGCGTGAGGTACTCGGGGCCCAGCGGCTGCAAGCCGGCGGTCACCATCGTGAGCGCGTCGTCGAAGGCGATCTGCTTCTCGAGACGCGGAGCGAGCGGCGCCGCCATGTCCCACGTGCGAAGCGTGTCCACGCCCAGCGCCTGCTTGCGCATGGCCACGTAGCGGTGGAGCGGCTTGATGTTGTCGCGAGTGGCCTTGATGAGGTTCTTGTAGACCGACACCGGGATCGCGTTGGCGTCGAGGGAAGACTCCAGCGCCGAGTCGTACTTGCGCGCCCGCGCGTAGAACACGTCGGTCTTGATGTTGCCGGACATGTTCGCGGCAAGCGTGCGACCGAACTCCCGGTAGGCCTGATAGAAGAGCTTCCACGACTCCTCGCGCACGCGACGGTCGGAGGACTCCTGGAACCGATAGTAGCGGCCCTGGCTCAACTCGATCTCGTTCCCCTCTTCGTCCTTCATGGTGCCGAACTTGATGTCGGAGTTCTGGAAGGCGCCGAAGACCGAGGAGTACGCGCCGGTGGCGGGTCCGGCCGCGGCCAGGAGCGCTTCCTCGTTCGCGCTCAGGGTGTGAGCGGCGCCGCGCACGATGTCGTCGAGGTAGTGGCGATAGAGCTCGAGTCCCTTCGTGGTCTCCACCATCTTCCAGAGTTGATCGCGCGGGATCTGGAGCACTTCCGGCACGAAGTAGGAGCCAGCCTCGCTCAGCCGGCTGCCGAGCATGTTGATCCGGTCACGCATGCCCGCGTACTTGTCGATGCGGGTGTCCTCGTCGTAGCGCATGCCCGCGAAGACGAGGAGACGGTCCTGGATGAGGCCGATCTCGTCGCGCTTGCGCAGCGCGTCCAGGAGAACCGCGCCGCTGTCGCCGAGCCGGCCCTTGAAGGCGCCGATATCCGGGAGCATCTTCTCGAGCTTGGCGAAATCCGATTCCCACGCCTGGTCGGTCGCATAGATGTCTTCGAGCCGCCACTTGTACTTGGGATCGATGTCCTTGCGTTCAGGGACGTCGCCGGCCTGGCCGAAGGCGGAACCGGCCAGCACCAGACAGAACGCCGCAAGGAGACAGGAACTCAGGAAGGCGCGCATGGCGAAACCTCACTTGGGTTGGGGCGGTGGGGTATCGTCCGAATTGTACGGGCTTCGCCGAGTGATTGCGACCTCGCCGCTGCGTCGCCATACTTTGAGCTATCCAGAAAGGAGCCGGACATGCGCGATCTCGAAGGCACGCTGATGCTGGTGGCGGGGGGCGCTGGAGCGGTAGGCGAGGGCATCGTTGGGGCGCTCCTGCGCGGCGGCGCGCGGGTGATCGTCCCCTCGCGGTCCGAAGCCAAGCTCGCCGAACTGGGTGCCCACTTGCAGCCTGGTGCAGGCGGGCGTTTGATCCCGCTCGTGGGCGATGTCGGCGACCCAGCCGACGCTGAGCGTCTGCGCGCACACGTCGCTGCAAAGCTCGGCCCGCTGGACGCCGTGGTGGCCGCGCTCGGCGGGTGGTGGCAGGGCCCCGCGCTTGCCGACGTCGATCTCGCCACGTGGGACGGCGTGCTGAGCGAGCGCCTCGTCTCGCACTTCGTCTGCGCGCGCGCCTTCGCGCCATCGCTCGCCGAGCATCACGGGACGTACATCATCGTCAACGGCGCGTCCGCGTACTATCCGGTGCCGAACTCAGGCCTGGTCTCGATCGCGGGGTCCGGTCTGCTCATGCTCGCCCGCGTGCTCGCTGCGGAGGGCCGCCCGGACGGCGTGACCTATAGGTCGGTGGTATTGGAGACATCCATCATCACGCGCGCGGCGCCGAAGGGCGGACCCGAGTGGCTTACCGCGGACGAGGTGGGCCGGTTCATCGCGCGGTTGATCGCCGAGGGCGGCGGCGACACCGAAGATCCGATCGTGCGTTTGCAGTTCAAGAATCAGGTGCCTGGGGAATGACGGTGCGTAGCGGGCGTCGAGTCGCCGCGTAGCGGGTCGCCCGTCGGCCGCAGTCCGAAGGGCCGCGAAGCGGGGGCCCCTTCGGCGAGGACGACGGGCGAGTCGCGAAGCGGCGCATCGCGCATGACCGTGCGCGCCTAGAATTCCACCAATGTCCCCGCAATCCGCCCCAGCAACCACGGCTCGCCCTTCGTCGCGCGCAGCGTGCCCCGCGTCGGATCGACGACCGGCACCTCCAGCGTACGCCCGTCGCCGGTCATGAAGCGATGCTTGCGCCCCGCCGCCATCGTCCCCGCGAACGACGCCACCACCACCACGTCGGCTTCGTCCTCGAGCGCGTAGCGCTGCTCGAACTTCAGCTCCCCCGGCACCGGATCGACGACGAGAAACGACCGCGCCACGATCTTCTCGCCGGGGAGGTCGGGGCCGGGATAGAACACGAGCCGGTAGTGCTCCTCGAGCGCGGCGTAGGGTCGTGAGACCTTGCCCGGATACCAGCTTCCGGTGTCGCCGGGCTCGGGCTTCGCCGCATCGGACGACCACGGCGAGTCCCCGCTCGCTCGCAACCGCACCGCGAACAACCGACCCAGATCCACCTCCAGCGCCCGCGAGATGTCGGCGAGCTTTCGTAGCGAGGGATTCCTCCGGCCGTTGAGGATCTGCGAGAGATATGCCTCGCTGATGCCGAGCGACGAACAGAACTGGCGGCGGGTCAAACCGCGATCGTCCATCACGCGCAGAAAATTCTCACGGAGCGGTGTGAGCACCCACTGGCGGAAGAACGCCTCGTTGGCTTCCTCCGACACCGCCGGTGCCGCCGTCGTTCCGGTCTCGGCGTCCGCGGGCTCCGTCCGCCGCTGCTTGCGATAGCGGACCCATCGTTCGAGAACGGCATGCGCCTCGCGAAAGCGCTCGTCCCACGGATCGCGAGCGGCGATGCCCTCGGGATGCGCGTCCATCCAGCCGCGCTTCAAGCGCGCGGCCAGATCGCGCGCCTTGGGACCGGTGAGTGCGTCGAAGACCGGGCTCGCGGGGCTCACCGCCTGCTCCAGCAGCCGCACTGCACCGCCCACGTCGCCGGCCTGCATCAGGCGGCCCGTCTCCCGCGAAAGCAGGGGCACCCACTCGGGCGTCTCCGGCACGCCGGGATCGTTGAGCCACTGGCGCCACTCCATCTCTCCCCGGGATAGTGGTGCGGGCGGGCTGGCTGCGGAGTCGTTCACGAGCGTCCTCCAGTGGCCTGATTGTGCCGAGGGCAAATCTCTGGTAGCTTGGCTTCCTCGGCGACTTTAGCCCGGAGGCACGGTCATGTCCATGGAGAGCGAACAGATATTTGCGGTCGGCAAATTCCAGTCGGTCGTGCTGGACGAGTTCTTCGCGGACTCCTCCCCCGAGCTGGCCGCGCTCGGTCGCGCCGTCTGCCGCTTCCTATGGGATCAGGACGGCCGCTGCCACACGCAGGACTGGGAGGGGGTCGCCGACCGCGTGGCGATGTTCAGCCTGCCCGTGCATCTGCGTCGGTGGCGCACATCGAAGAACTACGCCGCGGTGTACCGGCCGCTCAGCGGCGAGACCGAGCTGGTCCTGGAAGTGATTCTCCCCAGCCGCGTGGACATCCGCGAGGAGATCCTGGCCAGGTTCGCGGGGCGGCTGGCGCCGGAGACGCACGCGCTGGGCCAACCGAGGTTCCGCCTCTCGCCCGGCGACTTCCCCGGCCCCTACGCGGAGCTGATCCGCGCCGCTCGCCATGCCAAGGCGATGCCGCTCTCGAGCTACCTGGAATCCGTGGCCGCGGACGACGCGTAGCGCGCTACGAAACGAGCTTGTCGAGCACGTCCTTGAGCCGCGCGACTTCGGCCTCGGTGTTGTAGTGGACGAGGCTCACTCGCACGACCCCCTTGTACTGCAAGAGGTCTAGCGCGTTGAGCAACCGCACGGCGTAGAAGTGCCCCCACCGCATCCCGATCCGGCTCTTGTCGATCTCCTTCACCAACTCCTCGGGATCCGCGTCGTCCACCACGAAGGAGATGACGGGCAACCGCTCCGAGGCGTGCCGCGGATCGCCGTCGCCTACGACGTGAACGCGTGGCTTGTTGTGCAGGTAGTTGAGCAGGTCACGGGTGAGACGCAGCTCGTGGGCGGCGATGTCCTCGTAGACGCCCTCGAAGACCTCCCGCACCGGGCCGGTGAAGCGCTTGGCCAGGGCGCGGAAGTATCGCTCCAGACCGTTCAGCCCCGCGGCGGATTCGTAGGGGGTGCACCCCAGTTCGAACTTGTCGGGCACCTTGTCGTCGTCGATGAAGAAGTGGTTCCAGCGCGGCGCCTTCTTCAAGAGCTCCGACTTGCCGTACATCACTCCCAGATGGGGCCCGAACAGCTTGTAGGTCGAGAAGATGTAGAAGTCCGCGCCGAGGTTCTTCACATCCAGGAACCGATGCGGCACGTACCCAACGCCGTCCACGCAGGTCAGCGCGCCGGCACCGCGGGCGAGGTTGACCACTTCCTTGACCGGCATCACGTTGCCGAGGATGTTGCTGGAGTGGTGCACCGCGATCAGCCGGGTCTTGTCGGTCATGAGGTCGGTGAGCTTGTCCAGCTCGAACGTGTACTTCTCGGGATCGATCTCCCAGGTCTTGATCACGATGCCGAATTGCTCGAGGTACTCCCAGCACCCCACGTTGGCCTCGTGCTCGGCCTGCGTCACGATCACCTCGTCACCCGGCTCCCAACCCGCGCTCAGCGTGAGCGCGAGCATGCGGAATAGCTGGCTGGCGTTGGCGCCGAAGACGATCTCGTCCGGGGCCGCTCCGATCAGATCCGCCATGAGCCGTCGAGCGTTCCACACCACCTCTTCCGACTTCTTGGACACCTCGTAGCTCGCACCGTGCTGCACGTTGGTACGCAAGAGATACTCGCGGACCGAATCAACCACCTGCAGCGGCACCTGGGTCCCGCCCGCGTTGTCCATGAAGATCCACTCGCCGGCAAGCGCCGGAAATTGGGCGCGCGCCAACATCACATCGAGGGCCATCGGATCTGTTTTCCTCCTGATAAGTCAGGTGAGGTTCCCGGAAGACGGTATCTTCCGGCCGGAGCGCCGTGTGGGGATGCGGAATGGGTACGGGGCAAACGGGCCGCTATTCTAGCAGCGTCGGAGCGGGGAGAAAAGGGAAGCGCCCCAGGTTTCGGGGCGCTTCGTCAGAAATTGCGCGGATCGCCCGGACCGGCAAGCGGCGCCCGGATCGGGAAGCGCCCTCACCGGAGGGTGGGCGCCCTAGAAGGTCTGGGACTGGGATGAACGGCCGCCGCCGTGGCCGCCGTGGCCTCCCTGGTCGCCCTGTCCCCGGTCATTGTCCGGCCGGTCGCGAGCGGGATCCTGGCCCTTGCCTGCACCGGGGCTGGCGCCGGTGCTTCGCCCGCCTCCGTCACCGCAAAGGGCGTCGAGCCCCTCGAAAACCCGGTCGCGGCCCGCGTTGCCGCTGATCTGGGTCAGCACCTGGTCGATCACCTCCGTGGGCGGGCCCTGCCCGTCGCGGCTCAACCTGCCGAGCGCCTTCCCCAGTCGCTCCAGATCCTCGCCCCGGTAGCCGCTCCTCCACGCCGCGTTCACAATTTCCCAGGATTTCTCGGGATTCGCTCCGGACGCCACCAGCACGCCAAGCGCAAGTACCGGGGCTTGCGCCGCCTCCACCGGGTGAGACTCCTTCGCCGCAAGCTGGATCGAGCGATCCAGCGCCGCCTCGGGGACGCCCACGCTCAGGGCATACGCGCCGTGATCGATGGCGGTGAGCCGGGCGCGCTCCTCCTCACGACCAGCCGCTGCGGGGAGGGCCGCATCGATGCGCCGCGCCGAATCCACAAGCCACGCCTGGAGTCCGTCCACCACGGTCTCGATGCGCGTGAAGGGAATCCCCTTGGCCAGCCCCTGCATGTAGCGGCTCAAGACCGGGCCAACGGGAAGACGAGCGCCGGCCAGGTGTTCGGCGCGGGTGAGCGCGGCCAGGACATCGCGATCCGGCACGGCCTGAGAGCCTGCGCCGGCGATGAACTCGGCCAATGCCGCGGGGTCCGCACCGAGGCGCACCGCCGACCCCGCGCGTTGGGCGAGCTCGCCGGAGAGCGGCGACGTCGCATAGGCGGTCAGGGCCTCGGAAAGGGCCGGGGCTGGCGCGGCTTCAGCAGCAGCAGCCGAAACGGGCAGCCCCGCCGTCAAGGCGCACAGCAGGAAGGCCATCCCCACCGCTCCGCGCGCATTTGGTTTAGCTCTCATAACACCCTATCCTTGTGTGACTTGTGCAAAAGTCCCCAGACCGGGTGCCCCTCCCGCGTGCTCTTGGACTCAACCACTTCGACGGCTCGAGCCGCCTCGCGTTACAGGGCCAACCCGTTCTATCGCACATGGATGACACCGTTGCGCCCCCCGAATCCATCGTCCTCGTAGCGGGGGGCATCGGGGGGGCTCACCCACTCCCCATCCACCAGGAATGCATATCGCCACACGCCGGCGACTACGGGCACCACAGTCTCCCACACCCCGTTCTTGTCGGGCCCGGCCAGGGGCGAGCGCTCGGCGTCCCACGCATTGAATCCACCCACCAGGGCGACCGCTCGGGCTTGAGGCGCGCGGTAGCGGAATCGGACCCCTTGCGCGGTGATGAGCGGCGCCATGGGGCCTGCCCGCTGAAGCTCGGGACCGCCCTGCCGCGCCCGTGACGGCGCGGCGAGATCCACCGAGATCCCCACCGCAATCCGAGCCTGATCGAACGCGTAGTACGCGTCGTTCGAGGCCTGGTGCAGGTAGGACCCGTCGAGGAAGACGTGCGCGCGACTGCCGACTCGCCGCTCGATCGATGCGCTCACGAGCCAGCCGTCGTCGCGACGCACTCCGAGCGTGTCGTAAGCGCCGGCGTCGGTCGCGGCCAGCACAGGCGCGACGTCGTAGGCGCGGTGCGCGTAGCTGCCGTAGGCGGTCAATGCGAGACCCCAGGCGAGCGGGGCCCCTGCTCGGAGTACGAAGAGCGGTCCGGTGTACTCGGATCGGTCCTGATTCGAAGTCGTCCGCCGATGAATGAACTCGGCGCCGACGTAGCGGTCGCCGTCAAAGCGGTAGAGCCCGCCTGCCGAGACATCGAGCTGACGCTGCCATTCGCTCTCGGTCGAATCGGGGAACACGAGGCGCTCGGGGAATCCCAACCAGGCCGGCAGGATTCCCGTGGTCAGCACCCAACGATCACCCGGTGTCCACGCAACGCGCGCGCCCGCGCGGGCAAGGTCGAGATCGAGCACGGATCCGGCGGCGCCTCGGCGGGATCGCCACACACCGCCCGACATATCCATCGCCCACCGTGCAGAAAGTCGCTGGCGGTAAGCCCCCCCGAGGCGAAGATCGGTGTCCCCGCCTTCCACCTGCGAGCCGTATCCGGTCGCGGCGGCGGAGCCGTCGAGATCCAGACGCCGGCTCAACGCAGCGTCGGTCCAACGCAACAACAGGCGCGACGATCCGGTGAGAAACCCCTCCGAGACCGGGCGCACTACCCCGAGATCGGGGCTCGCCAGCACCTGATCGTCGTGACCCAGGGTGAGGCCCATGGTCCATTGGGGAGACACCGCGAACACGGGGCACGAAGAGAGCGCGAGCGCGAGCAGGAGGATTGCGGCGAAAGCCGAAAGGATCAGAGGACGAGGATGGCGTTCTGGTTCCCGAATCCGTCGTCGTGGAAGCCCATGGCGTGGGGATCGGTCACCCAGCGGCCATCGACGACGAACATATACTCGTAGCGCCCGGGTGGGAGCTCCAGCGAAACGGACCAGACATCCTCCCCGACGCGGCTCAGCCGCGCATCGCAAACCTTCCAGCTATTGAAGTCGCCGGCAAGGCACACCTCGGCTGCGGATCCAGCCTCGAACCGGAACTCATAGCGTACCGTATTCGGGGAGGCTATCGCTTCTTCGGTGGGGAGATTGGCCAGATTCAGTGGAGTCGTGACGAGGAACGACCAACCACAGGGCCAGCACCGCCAGCGCCGCCGCAGCAGGAATCCAATACCGGCGCGACCCACCGGTCCACCCAACGTTCCAACCTGCGGGGTTGAGCCAAGAAGGCACGCGGGAGGAGGACGCCCGGGGCGCGGACGCGCGCTGGTCCCGAAGCGCGCGACCCACGTCCCGAGCAAGAGAGGACGGGGCCCGCGAGGAGGTAGCCCGGCACCAGATGTCGATCCGTTGGAGGGCATCCAACTGCCTGCCGGAGATCTTCCCAGATCGCAGGTCCTCTTCGAAGGCAGCAGCTTCCGAAGGGGACAGTTCCCCGTCCAGATAGGCGTGAATCCGAGGGTCGATGTCTCGGGTTTCACGATCGTTCGTCATCGTTCAGACCTCGTAACCGCGGGTGCGCAGCGTGGCGAGGATCGCCTCGCGTGCCCGGTGCACCCGCACCTTTGCGTTTCCGGCGGAGATGCCGAGCGCCTCGGCGATCTCGCTGTACTCAAGACCTTCCTGGTGGCGGAGCACGAACGCCTCTCGGTGAGTGGGCTCCAGCGTCGCGAGCCCCGCGTCGAAATGTCCCGCCATCTCGTTGAACTCGACCGCCTGGTCGGGCCGCGCGGTCGGTGCCGCCGGATCCATGTCGTGATGTTCGAGGCGATCGAGGCTCGTCTCCTGACTCCGGCGCCGCGCCGCCGAGCTTTCCCGATGGTCGTGACACGCGTTGACCGCGATGCGGTAGAGCCAGGTCGAGAACCGCGAAGCGCCCCGGAACGAATCCAGCGCCCGGTACGCTTTGAGGAAACTGTCCTGTGTCAGCTCCTCGGCAAGACCCGGGTCACGCACCATGCGGACCACGAGCCCGTAAATCGAATCCTGATGAGCCCGAACCAGTCGGCCAAAAGCCTCGGTGTCGCCCTGCTGCGACCGCCGGAGAAGATCGGACTCCTCAGCGGGGTCTAGACGGCTACGATCGCTCAAGACCACCCCATGCGCGCAGTGCGCGGTTCGGAACGGGAGGGGGGACGGAGTTCCCGAGCCGCCGGTTCTTTTCACCCGATTCGACGACGCCCGATCCCCCGAGTTACAGAAGAAACCCGACCAAGAGCGAAAGGTTTCCCCCCTGTAACCGATCATAGGTCAAGCCGTCTCACGGGTGTCCCAAGTAAGAAACGCCAATGGCGCGGGGCGGGTCGAACAATCCCCTGGGCAAAGAGGAGTTACTCGGATGAAGCAACGTATCGTGTATCTGAAACGCTTGGCGCCGGTCATCACGGCCCTGGCGTTGGTTCTCGCGATTTGGGGGTGCGGTTCGGACGGAAATCCCGCCGCTCCCGGATCGGTTTCGATTGACGACTTCAACCCGCCGGCGGCAGGGACCGGATTGGGCATGCTCGCGGTCTCTATACAGGCCATCGGCACGCTCAACGACGACGTTGAGGGCGTGACGGCAACCGCGGGGAACGGGAACTCCGGTTCCAAGAAGCGCACCCCGCTCGCCGATCTCTTCGTCACCTTCGACTCGATCCGCGTGTATCCCGTCTCTGAAGACAGTTCGATGCACCAGGGAGATGGCGAAGGAGTCGGTGACAGCACGTGCGTCCCGATCGAATTCCTCGTGGACCCGCTGACGCTGAACGCGGCCGACCTCGACACCTCCTTGGCGTTGCTGCTGGGGACGCTCGATCTGCCCGCGGGCGACTACTCGCACCTGTCGGTGCGAATCGTCGAGGCGTGGGTGGTGACCGAGGACGGCGAGACGTACCCGGTTGGACTCCCCGGAGACAACGAGTACCTGAAGGTCGGTGTGCGGTTCACCGTCGCCGACGGTCAGGTGACCGAGATCATGATCCGGTTCGATCTGGCGAGGTCGGTGGTTGAGACGCCTCCCGGCAGCAAGGTGTTCATCCTGAAGCCGGTGATGCACGGCGCGCGCGGCCACGGCCAGGGCTACAGCGGTGACATGCGACATGGCCGCGGGCACGGCGACAACGCAGTCGAAACCGGCACCACATCCGCAAACGGGACCCGGGACCAGATCAAGCTTCGCGACGGAAGCTGCGACAGCACCGGAGTTCCGGACCAGGATAAGGACCAGGACAAGATCCGGCTCCGCGATCCGATCCAGGACCGCGATCGCGACGGAAGCTGCCTGACCACCCTCGGCGGCGATCAGGTCATGAAGCAAATCGAGTCCCGCAATGGGGACGGCAACGGTGATCAGTCCGGGGACCAGTCTCGGCTCCGCGACGGAAGCTGCGACAGCACCATGACCTTCTCCATGGCCGGTGACCGGACCCGGGATCAGATCAAACTCCAGGACGGAACTTGCGACAGCACCGGAGTTCCGGACCAGGATAAGGACCAGGACAAGATCCGGCTCCGCAATCCGATTCAGGACCGCGATCGCGACGGGATCTGTGACGGCACAGGCACTGGCGGGAACTAGTGAAAAGGGGGGCGTTCCTGTAAAGCCTGGCTAGACCGACCGGTCGGCGCCGGAGTCCCCACTGGCGAAGGCGCGGACGCTGCAAGGCATCGAACATCCCCTGAGAGCGGGCGGGCGTTGCGAGACACGTCCGCCCGCTTTCTTTTTCCTTCTTGGCCCTTGGTCCGGTGGCTGGCCGCAGCCTAGCTCCCGAACATGGTCTTGATTCGCCCCCACGTCGCGGGCTGCGTGGCCCGGCTGGGAGTCAGCGCGACGACGCCGTGCTCGACGCAGGGGTCGGAGCCTTCGACGTCTCCGAAGCCGACGGAGAACGCGGGAGGGCCATACTCGCCATATCGGGATCCGTCGCAGCGCGTGACCTGGATCCAGACGCGTTCGAGTCGCACCTCTCCCGGGCCGGTCGCGCTCACCGAGAGAATCCCTGCCAGCCGTCGCTCGCCTGCATGGCAGACATCGGTGTTCCAGTAGGACACCACGGGCCCCGCAAGGGTCATCTCGGAATCGGCGCAGGGTAGCCAGCTCTCGATGCGCACTCCTCCGGTCGTCATGGGGTAGAACCCCACGCGCCCCGCGCGCAGGTCGTCCGGCAGAGAGGACGTGAACACGTAGACGTATGCGTAGGTCGTCGCTCCCCCTGTCAGGGAGATTCGAGTCCCGGCATGCGATTCACCCTGGACGCAGGGGAATTCGGGGGGCATGCCACAGCTCATGTCGGGAGTGTCCTCCATCGGCACGGCGTGACCCATCAGGAGCGGCAGCGGATCCAGGACGGGCGAGCCGGGTTCGGCCGGCTGACCGGAGCACGGATCGCGGCCGAGCGCACCGCCGAACGCGATCGCGCCGGCGGCGTCCGCGGAAAGCGTCGTCTCCGCGCCGTGTACGCAGTCGGCGACCTTGAGCGCGCGATCCACCTGCCGGGGCAAGACCTCAAACAGATCGGGGCTCGCGGCCGACACCGTGAAGCACCCCACCACCGTGAATCCCGAGTGCTCGCACGGATAGCGCGGATCATTGGCCCAGTCCGGCACCCAGACCTGGGTGTTCCAACTCCCCGCGTCGGTGGGGAAATTGTCGGATCGGAAATCGAGATGGCTGCACGAGGTGTAGTCGAGGACGTCCACTCCCTGAAGACTCCGGCCATCGAACTCGATTCCGTACTGGACGCCGGCGATGCCCAATTGGGTGTCGTAGTTCGTGACGATCAGATAGACCCAGAAGTTGGGCGTCTCCGCGGAGGAGAGCGGCGCTTCGGTGACGAAGGTCTTCTCGCCCCAACGGCAATCGATCGGGGTCAGATGGCCGCACGCCGCGGCGCTGTCGAGACCGGCGGCGGCGGGGACGACGTGCGCGACGAGACGCGCATTGGGTTGGTTATCGAGCATCCCCGACGCGCTTGCGCGCCTTAGGAATGCCAACGGATCGACGCGGTCCGACGCGACGGCGGGAGACGCACCGAGAACACCCAGGACGAAGAACACTGCGAGCAACAGAATGGAAGCACGGGCGCGATCCATGATCCGCCCCCTTCCAAGCCCGATTAGTCTGGAACCTGCCGGGGGAAGCCGAGGGGTCTGGCCTCCTTGCCGTTCGCGCTCAAGGCAGGAGCGCTCTATCCGAAGTGACCCCAGCGTAGTCCCGAACGGGGGTCAGTTCAAGCTCCGCCGCCAACCCGCTGCCGCGTCGTCATTTCCACCAGACCATGGTCCCCACCGCCAGCGCGAGCGAGACCAGCGTGATAGGTAACCCGACGCGCAGGTGCTCACGGAACCCGAACCGGACTCCTTCACGCTCCGCGTGATCCGCGACGATGATGTTGGCGATGCTGCCGACGATGACCGCGTTGCCGGCGAGGGTACTCGCCAGCGCGAGCGCGTAGCCGGCGATCGGCTCGGGCGGCGTGAGCGGCAAGAGCAGCATTACCGCGGGGACGTTGCCGACGAGGTTGCCGAGCACCGCCACTACGGGGATGGATACCGTCGGCACGGCAAGGTCGGCGCCCCACACCGCGAGAAGCCGCGCGGCGGCCCCGACCCACCCAGACGCCTCCAGTCCTCGCACCACCACGAACAGCCCCACGAAGAGCGCGAGCAGATGCCAGTCCACCAGACCCAGCACGGTGCGCGTGTGCATGCGACGGCTGGCCAGGATCACGCCGGCCACCGCCATCGCGGTGAGCGCCGCAGGAACCGGGGTGAGGAAGAGCGCTATTGCACCCGCGGTGAGGGCGATCGCCTTGGCAGCCTGGCCGCGCTGGAGCGGTTGCGTTTCGAACGATTCGGTCGCGAGAGTGCGCGCGGGCATGACCTTCGGCACCGACCGCACGATCATCAAATAGAGCGCCACCAGCGAGAGCAGAACCGGGACGATGCAGTGCAGAACGAACGGTCCGAACGCGAGCCCCATCTTCTGCGAAATGAGGATGTTCTGCGGGTTGCCTATGGGAGTGGCCGCGCTTCCGATGTTGGTGGCGCATGCGAGCGCCAGCAGGTACGGCAGCGGGTTGAGACCCGCTCCCTTGAGCCCGACCACAAGAACCGGGGTGAGCGCGAAGCAAACGACGTCGTTGGTGAGCACCGCGCTCAGCATCGCCGCGGCGACGATCACGCCGGCGAGCATGCGCCGAGGGCTCGGCGCGCCCGCCAGCCGCCGCGCGATCGCATCGTAGAGGCCGGCGAGCCGGTACTGAGCGGAGAGCACCATCATCCCGAAGAGGAGGATCATGGTGGGCGCGTCCACCGCGGCCTTGGCTTCTTCGACGGTCACAGTGCGAGCGGCGAGCATGGCCACCGCACCCAGGAGCGCGATGCCGGTGCGGTCCACCGCGAGTCCGGGGATCCGGCCGAGAGCCAGGCCCAAATAGGTCGCGGCGAAGATGACGAGGGGTGCGAGGGGGAGCGATGCCATGGCCGGCGATGATCCCGCTGCGGCCCGGTTTGGGCAAGCCGGTATACTCCCGCGTCGTGAACGAACGACGCATCGTCCTTCCTCTCTTGGTGGCTGCGGGTGCGATTCCGCTCGCGGTTTACGCGGCCACCTTGCAGCGCTCGGTGCCGGGCGGAGACTCGGGCGAACTGATCACGGTGGCGAAGACATTGGGCGTTGCCCATCCACCCGGCTATCCCCTCTTCACGATGCTCGGCCACCTCTGGATCACGCTGGTGCCGATCGGTTCGGTGGCGACGCGCATGAACTTGCTCTCCGCAGCGTGCGCGGCGGTGGCGGCGGTGCTCCTGGCCGATGCTGTGCGGCGACTAACGCGGTCGACAGCAGCGGGGTTGGTGGCCGCGTTCCTTCTCGCGTTCTCCGCGCCGCTCTGGAAATACGCGCTGGTCGCCGAGGTGTTCGCCCCGAATGCGCTTCTCGCAGCGTTGCTGCTCTGGCTGTTCGTCCGCTGGCCTGAGTCGCCGCGGCCGGCGGTGGCATTCGGCATCGGGCTCTTGTGCACGCTACTTCTGTCGCATCACCACACGCTCGTGCTGCTGGCGCTGCCGGTGGCGGTAGCGACGGCACTGACCGGCCGCAGGCGGGTTCTGGGCGTAGGCGCGCTTGGCGCCGCGATCGGCCTGGCGCCTCTCCTCTATCTTCCGTGGGCCGCGCTCCGCAATCCGGCGCTCAACTGGGGCGATCCGCGCTCGCTGGATTCGTTTCTGCGCGTGCTGCTTCGCCGTGACTACGGCACGTTTCGTCTGGATCCCGAGCAGGCGGGGCACGCGGCCGACCATAGTCACGTGCTCCTCTATCTTCAGTCACTCCCTCAGGGGTTCACGTGGCTTGGGGTAGCGCTTGCTCTCGTCGGCGCGGTCGCGCTGGCGCGCAAGCACCGAGCGCTCGGCGGGATCATCCTCATCTTCCTGCTGCTGCAGACGTTCTTCTTCACCCGGGTCGGGTTCCCGTCGCATCCGCTCATCTTCCGCGGCGTCGTGGAGCGTTTCTACATCCTGCCGAACGTGGTGCTCGCGTTGACAGCGGGGCTCGGTGCGGCCTTCGTGCTGGAACGCCTTCGCGGTGGCGGGCGGCGCGCGACCGCTGCGGTCCTGGTCGTGGCGGCCTTTGCGTGGCCGGTGGCGGCGCACTACCGCGCAGTCGATCAACGTGGAAACACGCTCACCGAGGACCTGTGTCGCGGCGTGCTTGCTTCCGTGCCCGAGCGCGGCGTGCTCTTCACGCAGGGCGATCTCTTCCACAACGGACTCGCGTATCTTCAGCTTGTCGAAGGTGAGCGCCCCGACGTCGCGGTGGTGGACCAGGAGAAGCTCACCTTCGCGTGGTACGTGCGCACATTGCGACGGCGCGATCCGGATCTGCTGCCGTCGCCGCTCGGACGCGAGGACCGTTACGACGGCACGCCGCAGAGCGGCAACCTCGCGTGGATCGAGCACCTCGAGGGGAAGCGTCTGGTGACGCTCTTGGGGCTCAAGGAAGCGAGCTACGCGGCCCGCTACGAGATCGCGCCGACCGGGTTCGTGCTGCGGACGTACGCACGCGGGGCCGCGGACAGCAGCGCGCGGTCCAGCCGGCTGGACCAGGCCCCCGGCCCGCGTGAGCAGGCCATGCTCGCGCTCGATCTCTTCGCCGCGATGAAGACCGAGAGTTACTTCCGCCGCTACGATCCGTGGAGCTTCGAGGCCGACGCGCGCGCGCGCTTCGCCGAGTTGGCCGCGCGCACGGCGATCCATCTCTGCCGCCCCGAGGCGTTCGACATCACGCCCGCGGAGCACCCGGGGTTCGCGAGGCTGATTGCGTTCTTCGACCGGCACGATGCGAGCGGTCTGCCGCCCGACGCGCGGCCGCTGAGCGACTCGGAGTTTCAGCCAGATCTCCGGCCGGCCGGCGACGCCGCGTTCCAGCCCGATCCCGAGGTGCTGCGCGCCGAGGGCTTCCTCTTCGCGCTCCATCCCGCGGTGCGCGACCCGGCGCGGGCACGGCGAAGCCTCGAGAACTTTCTGGCCACGGCCCCCGCAGACCCGCGTTCCGCTGAGGCCCGGCAGATGCTGGAACTGCTTGCCTCGCAAGGGGATTGACGCCGGCCCCAGTATTAGCTACTATTTTGGTCTTATTTTATCCCGGTCGCCGCATTGTCCCCCTGAGAGGAAAACCATCATGCGCCGCTTTGTCACGACTCGCGTCGCGTTCCTGTTCGCGTTCGCTCTCATCGCTTCGCTGGCGCCGTCTGTTGTGGCGCCCGCCGACGCCGCACCGCCTTCGATCGTCGGCATCTCTCCGACCAACGGCCCGACCGTCGGCGGCTTCCCGATCACGATCTTCGGATCGGACTTCGCGGCCGACGCCGGCACGGTGACGGTGGGCGGCACGAGCGCCGAGGTCACCGACTGGGGTCTCTCGCGCATCATCTGCACGTGCCCGGAGGGCGATCCCGGCGCGAGAGATGTCGTCGTGCTTTCCTCGACCGGAGAATCTTCTCCGCCGGAGCCGTTCACGTTCGACTCGCCGAGCATCAGTCTAGTCACTCCGGGCGCGTCGCCCGCAGCGGGTGGCGTGCTCATCACGATCACCGGCCAGGACTTCGGCCGCGCATCGGCCCCCACCTCGGTCACGCTCGGCGGCCTGCCGGGAAGCAACGTGCAGCATCTGAGCCACTCGATGATCACTTGCGTGACCCCGGCCGGCACCGCCAACACGCGCGTGGCGTTGCAAGTCGCAGTGAGCGGGCAGCTATCCAACAGCTTCGCCTTCGACTTCGACCCGCCGCTGGTGTCATCGATCATCCCGCCGAATGCACCAACCGCGGGCGGCACCGTCATCACGATCGTCGGAGACAACTTCGGCCCCGACGCGTCGGTGACGATCAAGAACAAACCCGCATCATGCTCCACCCGAGAGAAGACGATGCTCGTGTGCACGACGCCGGAGGATGATCCCGGCGCGGGCGAACTCGTGGTGTTCGCGGGATCGACGTCATCCCAACCCAAGCTCTTCACGTACGATTCACCGGTCATCACCGGCATTGAGCCCTCGCTCATGCCCGCGCGAGGTGGCGTGCGCCTCACCATCCAGGGGCAGAACTTCGGCAGCTCCGGCGCGCAGCGTTCCACGAGCGTGGGCGGCGTGCCCGTCGGCGAGCTCAGCTACGGAGGGCATAGCTCGTTCGTGGTGGATGGCCTACCCGGCGTGCCCGGCGGCAGCGAGCCACTCTGTCTGGAGCTGCCGGGCGTCAGCGAAGTGTGCTACCCAATCAAGTGGATGCCCCCCGAGGTGTTCGACGTCACCCCCAACATGGGCCCGATCGGCGGCGGCACGGTGATCACCATTCGGGGTGAGAACTTCGGAATCTCGTCCGCGTACGCGCGCGCGGTGTCCTTCGGCGGCGCATCGGCCGCCGACGTGCAGTGCCCCAGCGACTCGATCATGACCTGCGCGCTTCCCCAGGCCATGCTGGGCGCGAGCGGTCCGGTGGACGTGATCGTGGACGTGGAAGGCGCGCGCGATACGCTCGCCACCGGGTTCGAGTACCTGGCGACCACCGGCGTCGGCCCCGGTGATCCAGGACGCCCGGTCGCGTTCGCGGTGAGGCAGAATGCGCCGAACCCGTTCTCCGCGCGCACCGCCATCGCCTTCGATCTGCCGGAAGCAGGCGACTACTCGGTTTCCATCTTCGACATCCGCGGGAGATTGGTGCGCCGCTACGAGGGATCCTCCGGCAGCGGCACCACGATACTCAACTGGGACGGCGTTGACGCATCGGGCGTTCCGTCTCCCGCGGGTGTGTATTTCTATCGCGTTCGGGCGGGACATTTCGACGAGACGCGGCGGATGCTGTTCGTGAAGTAGCGTTCGGGGAACGCAAGGAGGATAGGAGTTCATGATGAGCAATGTTCAGTTCGCGAAAGACCTGTATGCCGCGTTCGCGCGCGGTGACATCCCGACTGTGCTGGCCGGGTTCCATCCTGAAATCCAATGGCGGGAGGCCGAGGGCAATCCGTACAAGCCGGATGGTGCGGCGTGGATCGGGCCCCAGGCCGTGCTTGAGAATCTCTTCATGCGGCTCGGTTCGGAGTGGGACGGCTTCGCGATCACCGTACGCGAACTCCACGACGCCGGCGAACACGTCGTGATGGAAGGCCGCTACACCGGCACCTACCAAGCTTCCGGCAAGAGCATCGATGCTCAGGCGTGTCACGTTCTGCGCTTTCGGGACGGCAAGCTGTCGAGCTTCCAGCAGTACGTAGACACGGCACAGATGCAGGCGGTCATGGCGACTGCGCCGGTCCCGCCCGCGGGTTACGCGGGCCGTTAGGCGGACAGACATTTCTGACACGAGGCGAACAATGACGCACCTCAATCGTATGCAATCAGGGCGGCGTAGCCGCACGATGAAGGCGGCTGTTTTTGCTGAGGCCGGCCGCATTGTCTTGGTGGACAAGGCTGTTCCCGAGGTGGGGCCGCGCGACGCACTGCTGCGGGTGACGACCACCACGATCTGCGGTACCGACGTGCACATTCTTAAGGGTGAGTATCCAGTCGCTCGAGGGCTTACCGTAGGTCATGAGCCGGTGGGTATCATCGAGGAACTCGGGGAGGCGGTCACGGGCTATGAGATCGGCCAGCGTGTGATCGCCGGCGCAATTACTCCTTGCGGGCAGTGCCACGCATGCCTCGACGGGAAACAGGCCCAGTGCGGCGGCAAGGCGATGGGTGGCTGGCGGCTCGGCAACTCCATTGATGGTTGCCAGGCCGAGTATGTACTGATTCCCGAGGCCACGGCCAACATGGAGCCGATCCCCGATCACTTGACCGACGAGCAGGTGCTCATGTGCCCCGACATCATGAGCACAGGCTTCGGCGGTGCGGAGAGTGGTCAGATCCGAATCGGGGACACCGTCGCGGTATTCGCGCAGGGCCCGATCGGGCTCTGTGCAACGGTCGGCGCGAAGCTCATGGGCGCGACCCGGATCTTCAGCGTCGATTCGGTGCCGGAGCGGCTCGCCATGTCTCGCCAACTGGGTGCCGACGTCATCATCAACTACCAGGAGCGCGATCCGGTTCAGGCGATCCTGGAGGCTACCGGCCAGCGCGGGGTGGACGTTGCGATCGAGGCGCTGGGCACGCAAGCGACGTTCGAGAACTGTCTGCGCGTCCTGCGGCCAGGTGGCGTGCTCTCGAGTTTGGGTGTCTACTCTGGCAAGCTCACGCTACCGCTGGACGCCTTCGCGGCAGGGCTCGGCGACCACACGGTCGTGACGACTCTTTGCCCGGGAGGGAAGGAGCGGATGCGCCGACTGTTGAACGTCCTGGCCGCCGAACGAGCAGACCTGCGGCCCCTGGTTACCCACCGGTTTCCGCTCGCAAAGATTGAAGAAGCCTACGACCTGTTCGTGAACCAACGTGACGGCGTACTCAAGGTCGCTATCACGCCATAACGGTTGTTGATATCACTGCCGATCTGCGGACGCTGCAATGTGACAAGAGGCCGGCTGACGGCCGATTGGCCGGACGGTCCGCTCCGCGGCCGTCGCTGAACCGGGGCGTCCGGGGGCGATTGCTCACCCGGGTGAGCAACGGCCTCTCCCACGACGCGGCTCCGCTAGGCGCCCTGGCCTTTCAATTCCTTGCGAATCCGCTCGGCCAGGAACACCTTGATCAGTGATTGATACGGCACGTCCCGCTGGTTGGCGAGCAGCTTCAGTTTCTCCAGCATCGATTCGGGGATGCGCAGGGAGATCGTCTTTACTGAAGGCTTGAGGTTGGACAGGGTGATGCGCTCGGCCTTGGACCAATCCACCTGCTGGGTCGATTCATGCACTTCCCAGTACTTTCGCTCAGCTTCTTCGCTCTGCAACCTACGGGGCTTCTTGTTACTCATGACGATCGATAAACCTTGCGCTCTTTCGTGCTCATGTCGCGGGCCGAGCTGACCCGGATCTCCCGTTCGCGAACCGTCCATACGATGAAGAGATGCCGGCCTGCGTGGGTGTGCCCCAACGCGTAGATTCTCTCTTCATCCCCCGAGTGTTCCACCCCTTTGCTCCTTTGCTCCACGCGCTGGTATGACATATCATCATACCCGGAGGCGGCCATGAAGAAGTCGAAGATCGCGATCACACTGGACAACAAGACTTTGGAAAGGCTGGACGGGTTGGTGGCCGACAGGGAGTTCCCGAATCGGAGCCGGGCCATCCAAGATGCGCTGGACGAGAAGCTCGATCGCCTGGAAAAAGGACGGCTGGCCCGCGAGTGCGCGAAGCTGGATCCCACCTACGAGAAAGCCCTCGCCGACGAGGGCCTGGCAGCGGATGTGTCCGAATGGCCAGAGTACTAAGGGGAGAGATCCGGTGGGCCGACCTCAATCCGGCCCAGGGGCGCGAGCAGGCAGGGATGCGACCGGTCCTCATCCTCAGCCACGACATCTTCAACGAGCGGTCCGGAACCGTGATCGCCGTGGCGCTGACGAGTCAGCCGCAGCAGGCGGGATTCCCGCTGACGCTGGAACTCGGCTCGGCCGGCCTCCCCAAACGCTCCTGGGTGAAGATCAGTCAGATCCGCACGCTGTCCGTGGACCGCATCGGTCGCAAACTTGGCCGCGTCGCACCCGAGGTGATCACCCGGATGATCGAAGGCCTGAACGAGATCATCGGGGGGTGAGGAGGGTCCGAGCTGTGACGGGCGGGGCGGCCGCCGGTTCACCCGGGTGGACTGTGGTCCCACCCGCCGGCGGAATGCTCCAGCGGCTCGACCGCGTCCTGGAGCAGGCGGAACCCGGTGAGGCGTAGCTGCTCCGCAGTGACCGGCAGCGTCGCGAGGAGTCCGTTGGCGCACGCGGTGTGGGCCTCTTTCATGTCGCGGTCGCTCGCGAGGAGCGCTCGCAATCCCGCGCCCACGCGCCGACCCAACGACTCCCAACGTGAAGGGAAACAGTTCTCCAGCGCGTCCTCCCAGGCGGCCGCCCACGCGACGATCTCCTCCTCCGTGCTCAGGCGCGCGATGGCGAGCACGCGACCGAGATCCTCGTTCGAACGCTTGATGGCGCGATTCTCGTAGAACGGGCCTCCAACGAGATCCGGCTCGATCGCCGGGTGTTCGAGCAGGTGCGCAAGCGCCAGCATCTCCGGGCGCGGGCGACGCGCGCCGTTGACGATCAGCGGACGAAACTCGAGTAGGGCGCCGAACTCGCTATCCGCTGGCGCGTCCGCGGCGATCAGTTCCGCCAGCTCCGCTGCGTTCACGGCGCGACTCGCATCCGGGCCGCCAACCCGTCAATCAAGAGACGCGCCTGCGTTTCAAGCCGAGCTTCGTGCAGATCGAGGAGGCATTCGGCGGGGTCCGCCCAGCGAAGGCCGCTCGTGTCCACATCGAAGAGGGCCTCGCGGCGGCGCACGATGTGCAGCACGAGGGCAGCGGGGACGGTCGGGTCGTTCGACCGCGAGAGCGCGGGGTCGAGGCGACCGACGAACGCGAGATCAAGCGAATTTGCCGGGCAGTGGACGGAGAGATCGAGGCGCGGGCTGCCGGCGGGGTCGATCTTCGGAGAGTGGTGCGCGGCGCCGACCATGCCGCCGACCGCGACATCGTGGCGCCCCAGCTTCTCGAGCCGCGTGACCAGCGACTGCGGCGAGCGGGGTTGTCCAGAGGTGTCGATGAACCGGATCGAGGTGCGGGCTCGGTCGCCGAGCGCGACAAGCCCCGCCCATTCGTCGCGGGGGAATTCGCGGAGCTCGATGCGCCGATCGGACCGCCGGTCGAGAGACGGGCGAAGGCGCGCCAGAGCGCGGGCGATTGTGCGGTAGTTGCAGCCGACAATTCGCGCGAGCGCGTCCGCGGTTATCGGTCCGGAGCCGGTCAGGTGGCGTGCGACCAGGACCTTGAGAATCTCCGGGTAGGTGTCGGCTCGCGGGAGGCGGAGGCCCGTCGAGTCGGGGCCGGTCTTGAGGGCGCGCTCCACCCTGAGATGGGTCGTCGTGTCGGGATCTCGCGGAAATCCTCGGAGCCCGCCACCCCGCGAGACGACCAACGCGATGCGCTGGAACAGCTCCGGGCGGAGGATTCGCTCGGCGGCAGCCCACTCCTCTTCCAGGCGCCGATCGGTGATCAGCGGGTCGGCCAGGACAAGGAGGGCGGTCGCGTCGGCGTGCATTTCAGTCAGACGACTGGCCAGATCGATGAGGCCGACTCGCAGGCCCCGGACGGCGTGCAGGCCGGACTGGACCTCGATCAGGTTGTCGGTTATCGGTTTAGCTCTTCTCGTGGAGGATTTGGCATTCATGGTGGAGGCAGAATATCAACCCGAGAATGCGCGTGCAAGACAATGATGCAGGCGTATATCTGTCATGTACGTGCAACGCAACATAAGAACCTCGGATCACGGCATGCAGCACCGAGCCGGGGTGCGGAGCAGGCCGGTCACGCACTCCCCGCTGCCGACCACCAAGACGCGCGGGCCCCGGCAACCCCCTTGCGCATACCGTGATATTCTGCCGCCACGGGAGGATAGAGCATGACCATGAACGCACCACCCGAATCCGACCGGCCGCCGATCGGTCTCGCGATTGCGAGCCTCGTGCTCGGCATTCTTGCCGTTGTCCTGGGCCTTTTCCTCGTCGGTGGAGTGCTTGGCGTCCTAGGGCTCCTGCTGGCGATCCTGCATCTGCGCAGATCCGTTGCGGCTCGACGCATGGCGTGGAGCGGGCTTGTCCTCTCCCTTATCGGTCTGTTCATCGCCGGTGCGATGACCCCGTTCTACATCAAGTTCGCCAAACAACTCAAGATCACGATGGAGGAGGTAGAGAAGAACGCCGTCAAAGTCGACGAGTGGATCGGCGTGCCCGCACCCGACTTTACCGTCACCACTCTCGATGGGGAGAGCCTTACCCTTAGCGAACTGAAGGGGAAGCGCGTCGTGCTGGACTTCTGGGCCACATGGTGCGGACCGTGCGTGAAGGAAATTCCGCACTTCGTCGCGTTGCGGAGCCTGATCTCACCGGACGAACTGGTGATCGTCGGCATCAGTCAGGAGCCCGAAGCCACGTTGCGGCCCTTCGTGACTAAGAAGGGCATGAACTACCCCGTTGCCTCCGGCAAGGACCTGCCGCTTCCATACTCCGGCATCGCGTCGATACCGACCACGTTCTTCATTGACCGCAACGGTGTCATCCAAGATGCCGTCGTCGGCTACCATGACCTCACCGCGCTCCGGCAACACGCGTTGGGAGATGACTACGCGGGTGAAATCAAGTCCCCGCCCGCGCCCAAGCCCAAGACCGCGTCGATGCCGGAGTCGACGGGGTCCCTCGGCGGCCCGCCACCCCAGAAGTGAGTGCATTGCGGGGACAGATCCGGGTCAGCGCTTGACCCAGTGGAAGATCAGGAATTTGTCCTTCTCGAACCGCACGGTGCGCCACGACGCGTCCGAGAAGGGCAGAATGCGCCGATTGTCCTGGAGGAACCGCTCGCTTCCCGGAAAGTGGCGCTCCACCAAGTTCCACGCTTGAGAGAACGTGAAATTCGTTCCCGGATGGTGGAGGATCTGGATGGGGATCGAGCCGAGGAACGATCCCCCCGGTCGCAGCAGTCGCTTCATCTCCCCGATCCCGTGATGCGGATCGGAGATGTGCTCGATGGTCTCGAAGCTGACCGCCGCGTCGAAGCGATCCGACACAAACATCCCCAGATCGACGATGTCGGCGCGCACGTAGAGATGCTTGCCGAACTGCGTGCGCGCGAGCTTCAGCGGCTCTCTGAAGAGATCGACGCCGACCACCTTGGATCCCGATCGACCCAGGATTTCACTCCCATACCCTGAGCCGCAGGCCGCGTTGAGCACGAGACCCGGCGAAATCCGTTGGCCTGCAAAGTCGTAACGCTGGATGTGAGCGTGCTCAACCGACCCCGGCGGCGCGCCAGCGTAGAGGCTTTCACCGATCTCTGTGATCGGGCGATAGCGAGGCTCCTCGCGAAGGAACCCGCGGCGGATCTTCCGATCGAAGCGCTTCTCTGTTCTCCACTCGTGGGCGCGATAGAGAACATCTCCGAACACGTCCAGCATCTTTGGCATGCGGGAATCCTAGCACTCCAGACTCGCGAGCCACTGAATGCCGGGGCTTGCGGACCCGCCTTGGAGAGTGGCGCGCCGCGCGATTGCTGATGCTCATGCGTCGCGCGACAACCAGGGCGGACCGCGAGGCGATCAGCCCTGCATCTTGGCGAGAATGTGGTCTATGACCTGGCTGTGTTCGTGCTGAGGGCTGAAGAGGATGATCTCGGCGTCGGCATCCGCGCGCACCGTGTGCCCGGGCGGCCAGTAGAACAAATCGCCGCCGGTCACCGATTCATGGGTGCGGTCGGCGTAGGTGACGGTGAGCGCGCCCTTCGACAGATAGCCCCAGTGCGGCGCCTGGCAGAGGTCGTCCTTGAGCCCTTGCAGGAGGGGGGTGATGTCCGTTCCTGCAGCAAGCGAGAAGTACTCGCCGCCGATCTTGCCGTATCCGGTCGCATCGCCGAAGTCCTTCAACTGGCGGGCGACGGCGCCCGGAGCATCGATCTTGACCGGAACGTCGTTCTTGGAAATCCGCATGTCGGACCCCTTTCGTCTTGGGAAGCGTATCTGCTGTCAGGTAAAGATGATAATATTTGTCATCTAACGAGTCAACAGGAGTTCTCGTCAAACGCTACGGGAGCGAAAGTGATTGATATCGAAGCTATTGCAGGAAGTCGCGGGGCGCCTTGCGGCACCCATCAGGGCGGAATCGCCCCCCCGGCAGGCGGGAGAATTTCGGGCCCATCTGCTTGAGCTTGCCATCGCACATAATTACGACTAAACTAGTCCTGTTTGCAACTGAGTCGGCTCTTCCTGTCGTCTATTTGCGTCGCTCCCGTTCGATCCAATCAAACCCCACCCAAAGAGGTCTCATCATGTTCAGGCGAAACGATCATGCGATTCGCGTTCTTGGCATCGCCCTGGTGTCCTGCTTGTGTGTGCTCGCACTCGGCAGCGCCGCACCGGTGGCGGCGGAGACCGTCGTCCTGCGCAGCGGCAATGCTCCCATCGGTAGCCCCGATCCGCAGATCAACATGCTGGTCGGGGTGGGGAGCACCGCGCTTTCCCCCCTTCCCTTCACCGCGGCCGACTTTGCGGCCGCCTGTGCCGGCCGCCCCGCCATCGTCATGACTCCCCACGGGGCATGGCTCCAGCAGCTCGCCTGCGATCCGCTGGCTCGCTGGATCGGCACCGACCCTGTCGGCACGCCCGCCTCCGCGCTCTACTGTCAGAACTTCACCGTGCAGACCTGCTGCATCAAGTCCGCGACCCTGAACTTCTGCTGGTCGGGCGATGACGCCCTCGGCGACGGCATCTACGGCGGTCCCAATCTGGACGGCGTCTATATCAATGGTGTCGCCGTCACTCCGAGCATCAATACCGGCAGCTACGCCGCGGAAACTCAGGTCGGCGGAGTCGATGTCACCTCGCTCCTGCACTGCGGCAGCAACCAACTGCAGATCTACAACCGCGACGCCGCCCTCGTCGTCAGCGGCGTAATCTACACCGCGACGATCGATATTCAGGAGTGCATCGTGCCCACCGAGCCCACGACCTTCGGCAGAATCAAGGCCCTCTATCGCTGACATGGCTTGACCGCCGTCAGGGGCCGCCCTCGTTCGCGGGGGCGGCCCTTCTTGTGTCTGGGTCAGAACTGCGCCATCCCCAAGAATGCCCCGATCAGGACCAGGTTGTTGAAATAGGCAAAGACCCTGATCTGCGCTGCCGACCACCGGATGACCGCAAGCTCAAGAAGCTCAGAGCAATGATACCGAAGGTCGCCAGCGCGATCAGGAACGCCTGAGGAAGACGAGATTCTGCCCGAGACTTATCGCGCGTTGCGAGTAATGACGACCCCCGGTTACGACGGGCGCTGGCCCTGCCCTATGTGAATTGAGGCGCTCCGCGAGACGGATTGTGCGGTGAGCTTACCATCCTCGCCAGAGTCACGAACCCCACCACCGGTGATCATCTCGGTCCTTGCGCGGCCTACCCCCCGAACCTCTGCTTCAGATTGCTCCAGGTGGTGGGCAGCGCAGGCACAGGTCGTTCACAGGACGCGTTGGGCTCTGTGCAGGGATTGCAGCCCTCGAGTACACCGCCCGCCGAGAATGTCACGAACGCGACCCGAGCCCAAGGGAGATGGTCCGTATGGCCGGAGCAGTTGGCCACGGCCAGTTCGGGAAACGCCACGTTCTTGTTTTCCGTGAGGTTGAGGACATCCGTGCCATAGGCATAGACGTAGAACGCACCCGCCACCGCGTGCACGCCCTGGTCGCCAGCCACCGTCCGCTGGCAGTTCGTCGACGCCACCCAGGTCATGCGGTTGCCGCCGCCGGAGTTCGGCCATCCGCCGTTGGGGCCGGCGCTGATGGACTCCAAGTCGGCGCACAGCGTCCAACCGTGCATATCGACGCCCATGCCGACTGCCTGGTTGTACTGGACCCCGCAGGAAGCGCCGACGATACCGGTCACCGAATCGCCGCGCGCTACCACGAGGTAGACATCCGCGCTTGTGGCGAGAGGCCATTGGGTGACGTAGCTGGTGCACGGGATCGGGGTGCCGCTATTCGGGCTCCGCGTCGTGCATATGGACACGGGCTTGGTCGTGTGGGCCTTGGCGTGGAGCGCGAAGACCGCGTTGGGATTGGTCCCGGCCCACGCCGAAACGCTCGATACCCCGATCAGAGCCAGCGAAGTGACGAGCAGTCGAATCGCGTACGAGCAACATGGACATGTCATCAGCGACCTCCGAAGAGGCATGGGGTAGATTCGACTATAGCACCGGGCGCAAGCCGCCCGATGGCGCGTGGCACGCCATCGACTCAGTCCGCCGTGTGGACGACCACAAAGCCCGTGTCGCCCCATGCATACGTCTCCCAGCCCAGAACCAAGAGATCTCCCTTCGGCGAGTACGTGTAATCCCCATATTCGCTTTGGAAATGGACCGTACCAGAGACTGGCTTGCGAATGCAGAAGGGCCCCGGAGGGATCGTCGGGTCACTTTCGAAACCGTACTCGTCCATGATCGGCGGCAATTGGACGGTGTGCAAACCATCGCCCTTGGCCAAGCGGACGAAGGCTCGAACGCTACCGTCTCCGATCCGCTTGACAAGCAGCGCAACATCCCGCTGCCCGTCACCGTCGAAGTCGCCGGCGCAGCCAGCCAAGCGAAGAGTGTCCTCCCGACAATCAGCCAGGCGGAACACGTCCGTGGGGTACACGTATTCGCAATCAGTCGCGTCCCAGCCGGGATCTCGCACCTGGAGACAGATCCGGCTCCACCCATCCAGGCTCAACGCGCCGGACACAACGCTGGAGTCCTGTTGAGACAAGCCGTACGGCCCAACCGGGAAGCAATCGATCGCCGGGAAGGCCGCCACCTGAGACAGGCCCACGGCGATCTGGGAAACGCCGGCTACGAGGATTGACCAACGTCGCATAGGGTGTACTTGTCGCTCCGTCACCCAGCCGCGCCCGCGACGGCCAGTTCTACCGATGAATGACCCTCTCCGCCCTCTCCTTGATCGCGGGATCGCGCTCCCTCTCACTGATCGTCTTCGCAAGAGCGACCGCTGAATCTCCCGGAACATGGTAGAGGCAGTTCAGAATGTCCCGGATCACCTCCAGCCGATCCGGGGCACGCACCGAGGCGACAGAGTCGAATTCTCCGGCCAGGAACTGCACCGTCCTTGGGTCTCGAAGGGCCGCCAGCGCCATGTAGTCCGCCGTGCCCAAGGAGCCCCGGCCTCGCATCTCCTCGGTGATGATCCCAAAGATATCCTGGTCGGCAACGCGAGGTATGCCGTACGAAGCGAGCAACACGGCTGCTCGGTACCGAGGGATCCGCCACTCGAGGGTCACCCGCGCGGTGTCGGCGAGCAGCGGTGTGCATGCCGCGGTCAATCGTTCACGAATCGGCGATCGTCGGCACTCCTCGAACATGGAGCCAGCGATCGGGCCGGCCCACTTGCTCCAGTCAGCCGCCGTCCATTGTAGGCAGTGGAAGCTCTCGTCGTGCGCTTGCGATCCGTGGATCTCAATGTCCGTAAGATAGTGGTCCTCCCCTTCAGTGCACTCCCCGCCAAGAACCGGGGGCGCATGGCCGGAAAGGGCTAACCAGATCACAGGAGCTGCTATCCACGGTCCACAGTGCCTCATTGCGCTCTCCGATGTCATGCCTTCAAGCGCGGATCCTACTCCCCAGGCGCGGGCGGCGGCTGTAACGACTGGTCTGAGAGCAGATCCTGGACGCTCCATATTAGGTGTCCAACATGCGGTTGGTATGGGTGTTCACCCAGCCCAAGCACCTTGTTGATCAGCCGGATTGCACCAATCCACTGGTCCTCGCTACAGGGCCGGGGAACATCTGGTGCATCGGCGAAATACAAGAAGAGAAGACGCGCCTTCACTCCATTCAGACCCCGCAAGAAGTGGAGATGCGCCAAACGGTTGGCGTACTGGTAGAAGGGCCGCTCCCACGATCCTTCGGCCGATGCGCGGAACGCCTCCTTCGCCAATCCCAAGGCGTAGCGGATCTTGATCAGAGAGGATTCCCCGGCTCGGCTGCGGTAGTCCACGGCCTCTTCCACGTATGCCTTGGCCTCAACCAGGATGTGCTCACCAGAACTCGTGCGTGCCAACCCATCCCACCTGGGACCGCCTGCTGGCCAAAACTCGCTCAGGGGCACTGACAGTCCTCTGATCTCGAGCCTCTCGAGAAATGCCTCGTCGTAGTATTCCGCAAACTCGTCATCCGCCAGCGGGGAGAGCCAGTGGATCGCGTCATTGGGCGCAAGTCCAAGAACGGTACGCACCCGTGCATTCAGGGGCTCCGAATGCTTATTCACGGCAGCACGGAGCCAGTGCTCACTGCGCCGTGTCCGCATCGGTCGAGGTCTTCTTGGCATTGCTGCTCTCTAACGTGCTGCCGGTCGGCCGCGCGCGCGACGGCCGGCTCTTTGGCCGATTCCACTCCCAATGAGCGGGCGGGGACTGCAAACGCCAGTCACGCAGCTGCGCTCGCTACGATGCACTCCAATTGCGCCTGAAGTTGTCGCCAAGATCAAAGATGAAATCCTTCACGAGGAAGACCTTGCCGTATTTGATGTTCACGACCGTCACGCCGCTGTTTTGGCCTACACGTCCCTCTCGGTTGGTAAGCTGGATATTCCAGTGCACAGCGACGACGTTGGTGCCTGAAAGGTCGAAGATGTTCCGGACGCAGAGGTCTTGAATCTCGAATCTGATCCCTGGAAACTGCTCGAAGAAATGTCCGAACCAGCCTGCGACGGCGCTCTTGCCCTGAAAGGTCCCGCTTTCAGGTATTTCGCCGGGATAGACAAACACCCCGTCGTCCCGCCAGGCCGACATGAACTTCGGCAGATCATGCCGGTTCAACGCATCGAAAGCGCCCGCCAGCGCTTTCCTGGCCACAAGTGCTCCGATCATTCGGCCCTCCCTTCGAAGTCTGACCCGCGATTTCCAGCGGTTCCGGCCCCGACAGACCGACTGCGACTGCCCGATGTTGCCTTACGTGCTGCCGGTCAGCCGCGCCCGGGACCACCGGCCACCCTTCAAGGCCCTATCCTACTCCCCGGGGGGAGCGGGCGGCGGCTGCAGCGGCCCGTTAGGCAGCCCTTTGACTAGAATGGACACTCCAGTGACTGCAGGGCCGCTGGCGTCGTTCCATTCAGGAACCCCCCCATGAGTTCCCGTACCTCGACACGACGGATGATGCAACCTTCGAACGTGCGGACGCTGTCAGTGCTTGCCAGGTACGGCTGAACGTACATGTCAAAACCGCTACGGTCCGTGAAGTACAACCCCGCGAGCCCATACAACTGCCCAGCCAACGTCGCGTGATCGAGAAGTTCCCTGAAGTGATCGTCCCCGTCTGCGTGCGCCACGATCGCGCGCCAGCATGGGACCATGTGCGGCATGGCCCCCGCAATCCCGACACAGGAAGCCGAGAAGTAGGGAGCCACGGCAAGACACTCGCACTCCTCTGTCATGTCATCTGTCACGTCAGGGATCGGCACAGTCTGCTGGGGCGATGACTCGGACCCACATCCCCCCAGGGCCACAATCAAGACGACTAGAAAGAATCGCATTCCAGCCACCGTAACCAAGCCCCATTGCCTGCCTAACGGCTCGGCATCACCAGCGGCGCGCTGTACCCCGCGCGCCGCCTGGTGCATGCCGTGTTAGGCGTCACAGCTGCGATCACATCGTTCCATCCGACGTCCGTCATAACCGCAACCAGGCCGCCGCAAGAGCAACCGGAAGTGACCGAACGTCCGTCAAAGCAAGTTGCTTTGCCCGGTCTGGAAGATCGGACCAGGGAGCCAGAAACGGGCTGCGTTTGTTTGGCTTGTCCATCCAGCCACCATACTGCCACCCGAAAGCCGCTTTCCTGGCAAGCCACTCCATGTGTTCGTACCCCGCGAGTGCTTCCACTTGATCCGGGGTCAAGCGAAACACCGAGGATCTGTCGTCCGTAGGCACCAAGTCGTACCCCAGCGCGCCGAATTGATCGATGACTTGGTCGGCGTAGTCCGAATATGCACGACGAGCCAGCCGCGGGAGAGAATGCCAGAGAGGAAGGATCGACTCGTGCAGGACGTCTGGTGTCTCGGTATCCCAGCACAAGATGCCCAGAGCCAGCCTCTCTACCAGCGATAGTGACGCGATCGTCTCGTCCGTTAAGTCTTGAGCAGCTGCCTGGGGACCTGAACCGTCTTCTGGCAGTGCGTTGCGAACGAAGTTGAGCAGAGACGTCAATGACGCATCAGTCGCGTCGATGTGAACGATCGACTGATTCTGTCGCAGCGAACGAGGCGGGTCGCGCGGTACTATGTCCTTGACATAGGAGAAGAGCCGTTTGTGAGGCCACAAGCCGCTCAAAAGGTCGTTATAGAAGCTGTCCCATTCATACTGGACCCACGGCGATTGTAGGTTATTGGCCGAGGTCCCGACGGCGACTAGCACCGAACAAGCGTCAAGGGCATCGTCTATCGCCTTCTTGTAGGCGGCTGTTCCAAGCTTCTCGAGAGACTGATTGCTGAAGAACACGCGAAGGCCATGACTGGCGAGAAAACCACTGACAGTCGCCGCCAACACGCTGTCCGGCGTCGGGTTTCCATGGCCATCAAGATTCTTGAAAGAGACAAACACCTGATATGGAGCCATCACCATGCCTATTCGTGACGCCTGACGCCCAGCATCAGCTGCGGCGCGCAGCGCCGTCCGCTGCATGCTGTTGTTCGGCGCACGCTCCCGAACACGCAGCCATTGCCGACCTTTCGATCTACGGCGCCCCCTATTCCCAGATGTAGGTCCCTGATGACGGTTCATGCTCCTAGGATGGCGCGCTTGGCGTCGGCGAGTTCTTCGTCACGGCGGTGGTACCCGCAGTCGTTGACGAGTTTCTCGGCGGCGGCGAGGTCGTCCTGCGAAGAATTCCACGGGTAAGGTTTCTCGCGGAAGAAGAGCCGGGCGCGGTAAAGGTGGATGTCGGCCATGTGCAGCCGCATCGGCCCGCGCTCGGCAATGTCCCACGCTTCGTCCAAGTCGACTTTGGAACCAGCAGTGTCTCCTTTCAAACACCGCACCCAAGCGCGCGTCAACAGGGCTAAAGGGATGAATTCTTGCGAGCGACACTGTCTGAAAGCATCGACAATCAGTGTGAACTGATGATGCATCGGAGGTAGTGCCGCCTGCAGCATGCGTAGTGCGATTTCGCGGTTTGGCGCTGAATAGTGATCAACCACCGTCCGGTACAATACCGAACGATCTAGTGTTAAGGTGTCAAGCGCTATGTCCAAGAGGCCACGGCTACCGAATTGCTCCAGCCAATGAAGTGCTTGGCGTGCCCGCTTCTGAGCTGTCCACGTCAACGACATATCCGCAGATTCCCAGACGAAATCGAGACCTGGAAGTGTAGTGCTCCAAGCAGCGCGTTCAGGCCCGTGAAGATAGAACTCGCAATATCGGAAGCCGGACACGGAGTAAAGCACGGGGAATTCGGGCTGAGCACGCCGCTGTCCTTCCTCCGCTTGTTCAAACAAGATCCGTGCATCTTCACTCTTCCCGGATTGAAAGAACGCGGCGGCGAGTCGGGCGCGCATGTGGATCGGCCAATACGGTGATTCGTTCGTTGTTGGAGGTTTGTCCTTTGCTCGGTCGGCGTATTGGACGGAGAGATCCGCTGCCATTACGGCTGCGGCTACGTCTCCCGAGACAAGGTGAACTTCACTCAAATTGCCAGCATCAAGCGCCGCGTTACTCCAGTCGCTCAACCTTGCGGACGCTTCGACAGCCGCACGCAACGGTTCGACGGCCTCTGTTATCCTACCAATAGCGCGAAGGCGAAAAGCTGTCTCGTTGAGAATCCAAGCTACTGCCTGATCGGAGAATGCCTCTCTTGCTCGTGTCCAAGCTATCTCAAAGAAGCAAGCTAGAGCAGAAAGATCCGCGTCGGAAGCCCCGAGCGAAAAAGTGCTGTAATTCGCGCACGGCCCGGAAGTAGCGCGAAGGATGCGATCCCGGAACACCTGTTCGCGTGCATCGTCATACTCCCCAGCCCGGCAGCCGTGGAAGACGGCTTGATAGAGCGGTACCAAGTTGTGGATTCCTTCCGGCCAATAGGGCACGGATTGCTTGAGGAACTCGAACACGCGCGAATGTCCGTTCCTGTAAGAGTGCGGACTTTGAATTCGTAAACGCCGCTCAAAGTGTTCACGAATGAGAGGGTGAGCCTCCAGAACGTAACTGCCATTTGCAGGGACAGCAGAAGCCGTGTCAAACTCTTCCACTACGCCGGCGTTCGGACCGTAGAATCTCATCACTTGTGCTGTGAACATATTGAAGCCTCGAATCTGAGGTCGTTCGAACGCGATCACGGTTACGAGGTCAAAGTCGACAAGAAAATGAATCGCATCATTCCACGCTTTGTCAGAAAGCGGCTTCTCATTCATCTGACCGGTATTTGAATCCCGTCTCAGCGTGAACAGAGGCTCGGTCAACCCGGAGATGATGGGAGACTTTCGCAAAGCGCCCATGCAGCCCGCATCCGCTGGACGGTCGAACAGGGCGAGAAGCCGAAGGATGGTTAAGGCTCGTGCTTCAATGTCGCCTTCGTTGGCAAACCAGTTCTCGAAGGCGGCGAGCATCTTGAAGGTTGTGCCGCCTTGTTCCTCGCGGTCGGCTTCCTCGAATTTCACCAAGTCGCGGCGGCGGATGTCGCCGACGTGCGCGCGGGCGAGGAAGCGGCCCAACAGATTGAGCGTGAGGGCGTGACCGTCCACTTCGCGGCTGGCGGCAATCAGTTCCTTGTCGTCAGGTTTGATCTCCGCCGCGCCAGCCCGGCTGGCTCCTGCGTGATGGAGCAGCGCGGCGCCGGCTTCAGCGGTGAGGTTGCCAAGGTCCACGCGGAGCACGCTGCCCCACGGCGAAGCCTCGCGCCGCTGGAAATCGGCGAGGTCGGCGAGCGGTTCGCGCGTCGTGACAAGGCAGAGGCCGTGTTGATCGGCTGAGTTCGCGTTGCGCGTCAGGTGTTTCAACAGGCTCTGCACGCCGGGGGCGCGGAGTTGGCCGCCCATCGGGCCGGGCGGATACTGGAGCGGCTCGATGCCGTCGAGGACGAGCAGCGTGCGTTCCCGGGCGACGGCGTCGGCGAGCACGCGTCCTTTGTCCCACGGCGAGAGGGTCGGCTCGCATTGGACGCCGAACCATTCGAGGGCGTGGGCGAGGAAGGTGTCTTCGGAGGCTTGCCGGTCTTCCTTGGTGCCCTGGCTGTAGAAGCTCCACGCATAGACGCGCTGCGCGCCTAACCAGCCCTCGCGTTGGAGGTGCTGGAGCCAGTGCTGGACGAGCATGGTCTTGCCCACGCCGCCCCAGGCGACGAGAGAGACGATTGCGGTGTGCGGCTGGGCGAAGGCGAGGTCGAGGAGGGCGAGTTCCTGTTCCCGGCCAATGAGTTTCTCCTCACGCAGCCCGGGGCCACGGGTGAGTGGAAACTTCTCGAGGTAGATGTGTTCGGGTGCAGGCGGCTGGTCAAACTTCGGCAACTCGGCAAACGCAACGCGGCTTAGTTCTGTCGCGATGTCCGTGGCGAGTTGGCGGAAGATGCGGTCTTGCGCGGCTTCGGTGAGTGGTGAGAGGGGATTCGATTCATTCGGTGCCTGAGTCGCTCGTAACCAATCATGGACTTTCCAGTCGCACGGTTCGCAGATCACCGGGAACACCGAGAGCCTGTCGCGCTGCTGGCACTCACGGAGGAATGGGAATTCCTTATCAAGGATGTACTGGGATTCGAGAGCCTCAGGGGTAAGCAGCACAACTGCTAGTCGGGCACTGCTCATGGCCTGTGTGATGTCGTCGTCCCAGTAGGAACTGACACGGATTTTGCCGTCCTGCCACACATCGAGGAGATGATGTCGCTCAAAGACACCAAGATGCCGCACCATCCGTGCCTTCCAACCCGGTCCGCTTCCCCGGTGGCTGTAGCTGATGAAAACGCGGTCAGCTTGGTTCATTGGTTTCTCGCCGTTGACTCGCTGCGCCATCTTCGTTCGCCTAACGTGCTGCCGGTCAGCCGCGCCCGCGACAACCGGTCGCCCTTCCAAGCCGCAGCTTACTCCTCAGGAGCGGGCGGCGGCTGCAGCGGCCCGTTAGATGGGCCGTCCTGATTCCCGGCTCCGACCGATGGGCTCGAGACTACAAAGTCATCGTGCTCCCCATCCATCGGGAACCAGGCGACATTGGTCAACAGTCCAGCGACTGGGAGATCCTCCAATCGTGGCGTGGGCTCCAGAGGGAATCCCATCCGCACACCGGATACCTCCAACGCGAACAGCGCGAGCGGATGGACATCCCAGAACCTGAGCGATCCGCCGGGCGCTGGGGGACCGGACAGTGCCAGGATCCACGAACTTGGGAATGTGCCTCCCTGCAGTATGAAGCTGCGCGCCGTATCGAATCGTTGATCTAGTGCTGGATCCCGCCCCTTCTTGAGGGCGAATGCTCCGAGCCCGATCTTTTGAAGGGCCCTGCTGAACTTGACATGGTCAAAGTGCCTCTTCAGGGAAACGGAGAATCGTGAGGTGCCATCTGGAAGTTCCTCAAAGTCGCGGATCCCCCCCGTCCGGTCCTTGGGACGAAGCTGAATGTGAGTATCGCCGTGACGAGAGAGGAAGGCGTTCTGGAAATTTGCGATCGGTCTCTTGCCCTGCTTGGTGAAGCCAGGGCCATAGAGTACGCGGTGAAGACCCAGAAGCGGCGAGTTCTGGAGGCAGTTGTCCAAGTCAGATAGCGCGCCCGAGTTGCATACATCGCACACCATGCCTCTGGGCAGAATGAGCTCATCCCCGACGAGGGATTCCGGAACTACGTGTTCCTCAGAGGTGAATGGGGCATCGATCGTTCTACAGTAGATACACGGCCCCGACTGCACAGAATGATTCACCCTTCCAGTCTTCTCCATCTAACGTTGGCGCTGAGCCGCGGCCCACTGCAGGCTGCGATAATCACCGAAATTCATGCCGTCGGCTCCAGCGCTTTGTTCGGCATTCTCTTGGCCAGTGACTCAACTCGGCCACCTCGGCCCTCACGTCCCCGGTTGATTTCATTCCGCTGGCTCGAAAGGAATCCACACTTCGCGATCCAGGTAGGCTGTTAGTTGGCGCACTTGTGGCCGGGCCGCCTGCGCGTCGAGAAAGAGGCTGGCAAGTCGTTCCTTCTTTCTCTCTTCGTAATCCTGCCGAACGTCGTCTGGAACCTTGAGCGCATCAAAGCGTGAACGCTCTGCATCGGGCAGAACTTTGACCCAGTTACGGTCCAAGCTGCTCGTCATCTTGTTCCTCCATTCGGCGACGGGATGGCCGTCTAGGCTGATCGTTCGGAGCGTCTCATAGAAGCGCGCAGATTCGTGTTTGCCAATCGAAAACCGGTCGAAGGACCGCGATTCGAAGCGGATGTCGTGGAAGTTTATTCGATAGCCATTGTCGAACGGTCCGTCCCAACCTTCGACTGTCTGCGTTCGCTCGTGGATCGCGCAGACGAGAAACACAGAAAAGAGGAAATCGTCCCTGGTCAATCTCTCGTGGAGGTAGGTGAATAGCGAATAGAAGGGCCGCAGGATGAATCTGAAATCTCCGGGGTCCTGCATCCCGATGTACCCCCATATGGCATAGAAAACGTAGATGGCGAACCCGGCCTCCCTGATGGCTTGGAGCTCGGGAGCGAACGCGACCGGAGCGACCTCGGACGATAGACGATGGCGGTAGCCGAGATATGTAACTCCTGCGGGATTCACCGCGTAGGATCTAGCCTCATAGAGTAGCCAAGGGCGCCTGAACGTTCTTGCCCATTCGCTCTGCGGAACGTCGGGACGGTCGCCGGCGACAAAGACGGGGACTTTCTTGTAGAGCGTCGCGAGCGCCGAGACTTTCTCGAGCAGTTCTTCCGAGCTGAGGGACTGATCGACGGTGACCAGATCCAGGAACAGCCACTCAATCTCCGTACGCATTGCATGATGGAGCGCGAGCGCAATATTGCGCGAGCGGCCTTCGAACAGATCTCGATCCCATCGCCAGGAGAGCACAGCCCCACGAGTGAAGCCACTCTCCTGAACCATTCGCCGCGGGAGGAACGAAACCTCGACGCCGTCCCGAATTGTCTGCCATGAGAGGTCCGTGCTGCGCATCGATCGGACATCTACAGCCGAGAGCTCCATCTCCCTCACTCAACTTTCCGGAATGGCGATTACGCCGAGAGGGCCGAACGTGAATTGGACAGAACCCAGTAGTAGGCTCTGCTGTTCAGTATAGTCCCACCCGCCAGGAGCCGTACCCTTGGAGCAGACCCAACTCCAGGCCCGTGAGTTCCGGGGGATAGCCTGCAACCCCCGCCCATGTATCCAGCGAATCCCGGCCTGCGGCGTTGAAAGGGCCTGTACTGCCCGGAACGCCATCCGGCATAGGGCATTTCAGGGATGAAGCGTCGAGATTCGCTTGATCGGCCGCTCCGTGGTCAGGCCTCCGGACGACTCCCGCCCAGGCCGAGAAGCTCCTCCACGCTGAAGCCGGGGGCGAGGCCGGTCGACTCGAGGTGGGTGGCGAAGCCGGGTTCCGGGCACCAGAGCCCGTAGCTCTTCCCGGCCAGGATCTGTCGTGGGAAGCGGCGCAGTGCGTCGGCGTAGATCACCGGCACCTCGCGGTCGGCGGGGGCGTTGCGAAGGATGGTCGCCGGCGAGAAGAGGATCCGGGTGAGGGCGGCCCAGATGGTGCTGTCGGCCGCGCCGTCGGCGAAGGCCCGGAAGAGGGGCCACGTCTCCCCCAGGACGGTCCGGGTGGTGAGAAAGGTGAGGCAGGTCGTCGCCTCCCGCCGCCACGTCCGGCCCTCGTGTTCGCGGCGAAGCTTCGTCCGGCGATGGAGGGGATGGACGTGGTAGTCCACGTGATCGTAGGGGGTGACAAAGTCGATCCCCCGTCCCTCCTTCAGGAAGGACAGCATGGGGAGGAACGTGTCGGGCCGGTAGAAATAATCGTCTTCGGCGAAGAAGATTGCCTCGGCGAAGTCCTGGGCAAGAAGCCACTCCCCCTGCCGGAGGAAGGTGGCGCGATTGCCGATCTGGTCGCAGAACTCAACGCCGGTGTCCGGCCCCGGGAAGTACTCCCGAACCAGGTCCTCGTACTCCGGCGGACAGCCGTCGAGGATCGCATGGACCCGGACGCGGAGACCGCCGAGCGCGCGGCGCAGGGAGGCCAGGCCCAGGCGCACGAGGGCGGCCTTGTCCCCGGCATGGACGACCGGCCGTTTCGACACGCCGGGGTAGACGCGAAAGGCGATGGCAAGATCGCCGCGCTCAGCCACCGGACGCCGCGCCGGCATCCCCGCCGAGGTCGAGGACGCAGAAGAGCTGGAAGGCATGGGCGGGGCGGGCCTCGACCAGCCCCTGGCTCAGCCAACTGATCGTGGTCCAGAGTTTGCCCGGGCGGAAGCGGATCCCGGCCTCGCTCCCGCGCAACGGCTTCCATCCGTGGATACCGGTGATCCGGTATCCGCGGGCGACCATCTCCGCCGCGTCCCATCCCGACCGGTGCATCTGGAAAGGGTTGCCGCCTACCTCTCCTTGGAAGAGGAACCCGTTCGGCGTGAAGACAATCACCTTCCGCGCGGCGATCGTCTCCAGGGCCTCCAGGAAACGGACACCGTCCTCCTTCTCGAAGTGCTCCAGGACGTCCAGCGCTGCCACCACGTCGAAGGAGCGGGGGGGGAAGGCCCCGGCCAGCCTGCGCAGGTCGAGCTGATGGAAAGCGTCGTGGCCGCCGCGACGGCGGCTCGCCTCGATCGCGGGGCTATGACCGTCCACCCCCTCCAGCCGCGACGGGCGGACCGGGAGGGCGGTCAGGGGGGACTCGGTTCCGCAGCCCACGTCGAGCACCGAGTCGGACGATAAGATCTCACGGGCTAGGGCGAACTCGAGCGGCTTTGTCCGCCGCGGTCCGAGCCCGCGCTCGATGGCCGTCCACAGCATGTCTTGGCCTCCCGATCCTCCGGCGCCGCACCCCTCCACGCATGCATCACGGCCCAGGCCCGGAACCGTCACCGCGCAGCTCCACGCCCTCGGCCCGCATAGACCCGCAGCGCATCGTGATAAGAACCCTTCATCCGAATCACGTTTGCCGGGTTTCCGACCTCGTCGAGCGCTCCACGCAAGATCTCGCTGGCCAAGTCTCCGTCCTCCTCGACAAGCCACACGGTGGCCCCGTCCTCCAGGGCCTCCGTCAGCCGACTCACCAGGACCTCCGACTCCTCGTGGAGAGCCGCCTCACGAGCCGGCGAGTGCCGCACGTTCAACGCCATAGGGCTCTCACCCGGATCCGAAGGAAAGGAGATCACCTCGATTCTCTTTCCCCCCGTCGCGCGCTTGACGTAGTACTCCACCGGCAACCGGGAGAGGCTCGTGAAGATGATCACATCTCCGTCCTTGGCCGACACGCCCAGATAGTCCCCCGCGATTCTATCGGACCAGATCTCCGCCGCCGTCCGATCCCGGTAGACCCGCGCCGAAGCCAGGACAAGCAGTGCGCAGCAGAGACCTGAGACTACCATCCTGTTCCCGACGCGATCCAGGAGTCCACCCATCAAGAGACAGGCAACCGGTAACGCCACGATCATGTACCGCCCCGCACAGTAGATCGGCTTGACCCGCGAGATACCCAGGGGCACCAGGATCGAAACGGCAAGGATCACCGCGAGCGCAAGAAGCGTTCGGTCTTTACGAAGGCCCGCAAAGACGCCGGCGGACTTGAGTCGCCTCCGGCTGGCGATCACGGACACTCCCACCGCCAGGACGATGAGCACCGCGCCGCGGCTTCCGAAGAAGTCGCAACACGTATCCCAGAGCGCCCGTGCCGTTCCAACTCTGGGGAACCAGTACGTAGACTCATTGTTCAACTGGACCAGGAAGACCGGGCCCCAGAGCGTCACGAACGGCGCCATGGCGAGCCCGATGGCGAGCCAGATCCCTACCCGCCCCGATCGGGAAGCCAGCACGAATGCCGCGACGGCATGGGCGGCGAGAACGAAGAAGAACCAATAGTGCGTCAGCGTTCCCAGGGCACTCACAGCGGAATAGGCAATGGCCCGACCGAGAGAACGGCTTTCCCCGCGCGCCAGCTTGAAGAGGCAGAAGGTCGAGCCAATGACCGCCAGCCCCAACATGGCATACATGCGTACATTCTGGCTATGGACGATGGCAAGTGGACTCGCAAGATAGAGGACGCTGCACCAGAGCGCGGCATATCGACCGAATAGATACTTCCCCAAGGCGAAGATCGAGACGCCGCCGGCCAGATAGAACAAAGCGGACAGGGACCTCGTGGCCGCCTCGCTGGATCCAAAGACGTTCATCCAGAAATGGAGGATCACATAATAGGCAGGCGGGCCGTTATCTTTCACCAGGTAGGTCACGAGGCTGCTGAGACTCGCGCTGGAAATGTAGATGCTGTACGCCTCGTCGAGCCAGAGACTTCGGTGCGCGAGACGCATGCCGGCGAAGGCGAGCGAGGAACAGATCGCCGCGACTAGAACGGCACCGGGGATGAGATCGGTTCTGGAGATGCCACCGCGGTCACGGGGATACCGTTCCATTTCGCTGGGCAGTCTAGTAGACCCTGTTGGGGCTGTCATCCCCCGATGGCCGACGAAGTTCCATGGGGCGAGCCCGCGGGGACTCACCCGGGCGCTCGGCGATTCTGCCCGCTCGCCTCGTCTCCCGCCGCAGTAATGAGCCGAACGCTCCGCTGGTAGGTGACGTACGCCCAGGCCCACTCGAAGAACACGGCCGCGCGGTTGCGGAACCCCACAAGGCGCATGACGTGGATGAAGAGCCAAGCGAGCCAGGCGATATATCCCGACAGCCGTAAGCGCCCGAAGTCTGCAATCGCCGAGCCTCGGCCGATCGTCGCCAGGTTTCCCCAGTTCTTGTATTGGAACGGTTCGGGGGATTCCCCGCGCACAATGCTCCGGATGTTCTCTGCCGCGTGTCTGCCCTGCTGCTGCGCGACCGGTGCCACCCCGGGCAAGGGCTGATCCCCGCCATGTGTGAACGACGCGAGATCGCCGATGACGAAGACCTCCGGGTACCCAGGGATGCTGAGCTCCGGTTCCACCACAACGCGGCCCGCCCTATCGAGCGGCACTCCGAGCGACGCGCCAAGTGACGACGCCGCGACTCCAGCCGCCCAGAGCACGGTGCCGACCCGCAGCGTCTCCTCCTTCATGCGGACAAGTCCGGACTCGATGCCGGTCACGACCGCGCCCTCACGCACCTCAACACCCAACCGGCGCAGCGAACGACGCGCTGCGGTGCGCAGGGACTCGGGATACGCGGATAGGATCGTTGGGCCGCCTTCGACCAGAATGATCTTTGCGCTCGCGGGGTCGATCCGTCGGAACTCGTGGGCAAGGGTGTGGTGCGCGATCTCGGCGAGCGCGCCCGCCAGCTCCACGCCGGTCGGCCCGCCTCCGACGATCACGAACGTCAGGAGCCGCTGCCGCTCATCCTCATCCGGTTGCCGCTCCGCGTCCTCGAAAGCAGTCAACACCCGTCGGCGGATGTCCAGTGCGTCATCGAGGGTCTTCAGCCCTGGTGCCGAGCGACTCCACTCCGGATGACCGAAGTACGCATGCGAGGAACCGGTTGCGAGCACGAGGTAGTCATAGGGAATTCTCTGCTCGGCCAGCACCGCCACGCGATGCGCGACATCGACCCGCTGTACGTCTGCCAGCAGCACCTGCGTGTTCTCATACCGGGCAAGCACGCGCCTGATGGGTGATGCGATATCGCCCGGGGAGAGACCCGCTGTTGCCACCTGGTATAGAAGCGGCTGAAACAGATGGTGGTTACTGCGATCCAGCACCGTGACGCGCACGCGGGCGCCGCCGAGCCCGCGCGCCACCTCCAGTCCCCCGAAACCGGCCCCGACGATGACCACATGTGGCAGCATGCACGAATCGTAGCAGGCCTCCCCGGCTTTGACCCACTTACGCGGGCGTCTCCGGCGTCAACGTGATCGACGACTTGCCGAGCGTTCGCGCACGGGGTCGGGTCACCGCCGCGTGTAGACCAAGAACGGCGAGAACCCGTCCACCCGTTGGAACTCCGGTTCTCCAGCCATCCACTCGGCCACCCAGGCGTCCCGCGACTCATCCGGCGGATCGCCGTCCGGCCAGAGCACGATCCAATCGTAGCGCCCGAGGATGCCGGGTTCCTGAATCCGTCTTCCCAGACTCTCCCAACAGGCGGCGTACTCGCGGTTGACCAAGTGCGGATACATCCCGATGGGAGCGTACACGCCGACATCCGGCGGAATGCGTTCCAATACGGCCCGCGTGGGCGCCGCAGGCGGTGAGGGTCGAGGCACCGGGGGGCTATTGAGAAACAGGGCGGGGAGAAGGCCCGCGATCACTACCAGCCCTACCACCAAACCGTTAGCCGGCCTGGGAAGCTCCGTCGGGCATCGAGCCAGCTTGGCTGCCGTTCTAGCCGTCGCCAAGTAGGCAAAGAGAATGGGGATGATCGAGTAGTACTTCAGGCCCTGTCGCATCCACTGGTGGTTGGAGAGGACGTTCACTGCCAACGCCGGAATCCCAACAATCCAAGCCGGGCTTCCCAGGACTGGAAGAAGCAGCATGGGCTGGAGAAGGCCGTAGACATAGTGCAGCCGGTCACGAGCCATGGCTTGGCGAATCAGCTCCACGGGGTGCGTGAGCATGGCGACGGTGACGTCGATCGGGGCATCCCCCCACTTCCCGAAGTGGTATCCCAGGAATGTCTGCGCGTCCATCCAGAGTCCGGGCGACCAGAACCGCGGCATGACCACCCGCACCACCACCAGGAACCACACCAGACCCAGGGCGGCGATCCGGATGGCGTGTCCCCAGCCCAGCCTTCGGACTCCGGCGTACAGGCCCAGTGCCGCCAGGGTCAGGCCTGTGTCCTCCCGCACCCCGAGGGCAGCGACGGCGGCCAGGAGAAAGGCCTTCCTCCTTCCGGTCTCCAGAGCCCAAACCGCGGTCAGGAGCAAGACGGGCAGAAAGGTCGCGTCGTGGAAGTCGTTGTGGCCGGCCCGAGCCATGACCGGCAGACCCAACAGTCCGGCGGCCAGCAGCGATCCCCCCAGGGACCCTGCGTGCGGACGCAGGAGCAAGTACAGCGGCAACACAGCCAGGGCCAGGGCGAGGGCCTGTGCAACCATCAGCGAGAGTGGTGACGGCCAGACGGCATAGAGGGGCACCAAGAGAAGCAAGGTAGGAGAGAAGTGTATGCCGAAGTGCCCCCCCAACGAACCGTCCACCGTCTCGTGGGTGTTGGCGAAGAAATGGCCGTGAAGCGTCGTCCACGCCGACTGCGCGAAGATGCCCAACTGACTCAGGTGCGGACTGAACTCGACGAGGCGGCCATGAGCCAAGTACACGGAGACCGCGGTATAGAGCGCTACGGTGAACCCCAGCAGAATCGGGGCCGCTCCGCCGAGTCTTCCCGCTACCCGGTCCATGAGGTTCGTCCTCGCGTAGACCCCGACCGCCCCGAGCGCGAGCACGGAGAATATCCCCACGATAAGCGGTGCGCCGGGGGCGTAGCGAGCGAGGGATACCGGCCCCAGATAGACGATCGGGATCAGCAGCGCCCACCCCATGAGGGTATAGACACGCGTGCGCACGGTAATCAACCTACTTGCCCCCGTCGGGGCCGCCCTCGCTCTCAAGAGCGCGGGGGGGAATCCGCTCTGTAAACTCCGGAGGCAGACTGGCGGAGAACCAGCGCCGGACCCCGGAAGGAAGCTCCGACTCGAACTGCACCAACCCATCAATGAGACGGTACGCCCCCTCCCGATCCAATGCGTAGAACGCCACCACCTCGCCCCCGCACGCAATGCATCCGGGAGTCCACCAGCGGGCCACTTCCACCCAATCGCGGGGCAAATCCGGGAACCAGTTGGGGTAGAGGATGGCCACCTGAGCATGTTCTTGCCGCGCCATATCGGCGATGAACTCCACGGTAAACGTCTTGTCCAGCCGAGCCCGGGCAACCTTGATGCTGCCCAGACCGACCAGATCCAGCACGCGGGGCTCAGACAGAAAGGCAACCGCTCCGATGTCGTTGACGATGACCGCCTCGCCGTCGAAGAACCGTTCTACGAACAGGCCCATCTGGTACTGCTGCTCGTAGATGTTATGCGTTGCGGTTACCGTGTCGCGCATCGCCGCTGCGCCTCGCACCATCATCGGGGTCAGCCCGAGGAGGATCAGCAGCGCCAGACCTGCGCATTGCCATCGAGACCGCGTCGATCTCCTGAGCGTCGGAAGGATGGCCAGACCGAGCACGAAAATGCCCATCGCCACGAGGTAGGCTTCATACCGATAGAACGCTCCCACCTTGGCGAATTGCGTGTGCAGGAGGACGGTGCCGGCGAAGACGATCAACATCGACTGACGGGCCGGGTTGTCCCCGATCCCTTCTCGGCCCGCGGATAACCCCTGGTTCCTCCAAATCAATAGGAGCAGCGAGGCGGCGAGCAGAGCCAGGAGGTGCGGCTGCGCCGAGACGACGAGAAGGCTTCGCCCTCCCAATGCCATCAACCAACCCCACCAACTGTTCAAGGAGGGCAGTTCTCCCTTGATCAGCAGCGAGTTGGGAAGGAAGAACCACCCATGAACCCTGCTCCAGATTCCATACGGGACGATGAGCAGCCAAGCGCACGCGCCCAAACCCAACGAAAGCTTCCACCTCCCGCGCAGGAGCAGGACCAGGCAGGCCATGAATACCAGGAACAGTCCCTCATACCTGGTCGGAGGGAGCAGAGCCGCGCTTCCGAACAGGACGACAAGGCTGGATCGATCGGGCCGGCGGTGGTCTAGGACGTCCCACAAGCCGCCCAAGAACAGGAGGGAGAGCAGTATGTGAAGCGTGTGCTCCATGCCCGTCAAGGCGAGCGGAACGAGAGGAGTCAAGAACAGAAGCAGCAGAAGACCGGCTAGGATCGTTGCCGCCCCACCACCCACGGGGGCCCACCGGCGGGCGAAGACAACCAGGATTGCCGAGGCGAACAACCCGTTCAGGATCAGCGGCAGCAGTTCAATCCGACCGACGAACCGTGCGAGAACACCGAGCACCAGCGTGAAGAGAGGCGAGGACGTGCTGGACGAGAACTCGTGGGGAGTGATGCCCCACGTACCGTACAGCGCGATGTTCTTGGCCATGGCCAAGTGGATGTAGGCATCGTCGAGGGCGTAGACCAGCCGTCCGGAGTTGGCCAGAACGCTCTGCTGCAGAAACCACCCGCCAAGCCAGAGCATGAGGGCAAAGGCGACAAGGAGCGGTCCCAGCGTTCGAGCCAACGACCTGATGCTCAATGGCAATGCTACGTCCCCGGCGTCAACGTGCCCGATTGCGACTTCGGCAAAGCGAACCGGTTGTAGAGCATGAACACGACCGCCGTGAACAGCATAATGGCCCCGAAGGCAAGCCACATCAGATCGGGCCGCTGCATGTCGCGAGCCAGCTTGCCGTAGAGCTGTCCCGACAGGATTCCGCCGAACAGGTTTCCGAGGGCGATGGCCACGAAGTAGTAGCCCATGTAGAGGGCCTTGCGGTTGGAGGGGGCGATCCGGCCCACGTACTCCTGGCTAGTGGGGCTCGCCATCATCTCACCGATCGCGAAGATGAAGATCCCTCCGGCCACGATCCACACGAGTCCGCCGAGACCGGTCATTCCGTGCCCTCCCGCCATCGCCGCAAAGCCGATCCCCACCGCGGCCACCAGCATCCCCACGATCATGGTGGTAAAGCGATGGAACTTGGCCATCAGATATGACACGAGGACCTGGAACAGAACGATGCCCAGGGCATCGATGTTGACGATGAACTCGGGATTCACTTGCCGGCCCTGGATGACCATCTGGTTGGCCGCCTTCGCCGGGTCTCCTCCCTCCCGATCGAGGATCGCCCGGATCCTCTCGGGGGACAGGCGCACCTTGCTCAGGAGAAGCGCTCTGGAGGTGGTCTCCAGATCCGTCTGCGCCATCGGCCCCGCCGCGAGTTCCCCGACAACGCGAACGACCTCTCCGTACTCGGCGTCGTTGATGGTAGCCATCTTGCTGGCGATTCCCGCCTTCCGGTCGATCGGGTCGCTCTCACCAAAGAGCTTCTCGGCAAAGGTGATCGCGGGCCGCGTCTCGGTGAAGTCGCGGATGTACTCGGGCATGGTGTAGAAGATCTGATTGAAGCTCGTCCAGAAGCCGGACATGATCAAGAGGAAGAGCGCGAAACGCCAGTTGCTGCAATGCATCCTCCGCGCCAGCGGATTCCGCTTGGGACCGCTCCAGTCCGGGCGCCCGCTTCCGGAGGGGAGGAGCCGGTCGTACACGACGTTCGCCACCACCCAGATCAGGAGCACGATCCACGCCCAGCCCCAGGAGAACCAGGGGAAACCCAGGCTGGCGAACACGCTGGCCAGGACCAACCCGACGAGAACCACACCCACCGTGATGAAGAACCGGATATTTCCCAGAACCTCGACCAGGCCGTCGAGGACGGCCCGGAGGGTCCGCTTGTCGTTCGTGGACGGAGGCTCCTTGTAGAAGACCAGCACGAGAACCAGGTTGACGAGCGCCCAGCCGCTGCAAGCGACGAAGACATACTGCCATCCCCAGCCGCGAACGAGTCCGGCCACGATCGGTCCCAGGAACCCGCCGATGTTGACCATCATGTAGAAGATGCCGAACGCGGTGGCGGAGTTCCCCTCGTTGGTCACTCGGGCCACCGTGCCCACCACCACCGGTTTGAAGATGGCGGCACCAATGGCCACGAAGGTGAACGCCATGACGAAACCCGGAAGGGAGTGGAACCGGCCAAGCAGGTAATACGAGACGATCATGATCAGGAACGCGATGACGAACATCCGCTTGAAGCCATACCGATCGGCCAACGCCCCGGTGAGGACCGGCAGGAGGTAGAGGAAGAAGGGGATGATCGCCTGCAGCGTGCCACGAAGCTCGGTCGAAAAACCGAGACCGCCGGTGGCCACGCTCCCGGTCACGTAGACGGCCATGACCGTGAACCAGCCATACCAGGACATCCGCTCGAAAATCTCCATGGTGTTGGCCACCCAGAACGCCTTGGGGTAACTCTTGATCTGGGCTCCGAATCCAGGCGCGGCATCGCTCACGGGCAAACCCTGCTTTCTCGGCTGGCGAACGGTCTGTGAACGCGCGGCATCGGGTCATCCTACTTCTTCTGCCTCCGCGTGTGCACCCAAGGTCCGCCCTCCGGTCTCTGCTATCCTCTTCTCCCACCTCGCCCCCGGGGTCTCGCACGCACGCCCACAGGAGCATCCCTTGAACCTCGCCCAACACCCCTACTCTTCCTTCCTGCACCGGGTTATGAAGCCCGCCCGGTACGTCGGGGGGGAGTACAACCAGGTCGTGAAGGCCGCCGGCACGACCCGGGTGCGCATGGCGCTGGCCTTCCCCGACGTTTACGACATCGGGATGAGCCACCTCGGCACCAAGATCCTCTACACACTCTTGAACCGCCATGTCGACATCGCCGCCGAGCGCGTGTTCTGTCCGTGGGTGGACATGGAGAAGGAGCTGCGCGAGCGCGGTCTCCCGCTGCTCACTCTGGAGACGGCCTCGCCGTTGCGCGACTTCGACGTGGTGGGGTTCTCGCTCCAGTACGAACTCACCTTCACCAACGTCCTCACCATGCTCGACCTCTCGGGCATCCCCTTCCGAGCCGCCGACCGCGACGCGTCGCACCCGCTCGTCATCGCCGGCGGCCCCGTCGCCACGCAGCCCGAGCCGATGGCCCCCTTCATCGACGCCTTCTTGATCGGCGACGCGGAGGAGAAGCTCCCCGAGGTGTTGCTCCGCGTGGCCGACCTGAAGGCGGCGGGCGCCACGAGGCGCGACACCCTCATCGAGATCGCCAAGCTCGGCGGCTTCTACTGCCCCGCGCTCTACGACACCGCGATCGACGACCGCACGGGTTATCTGGTGGTGGGAGCGCCGGTCGATCCACGGGTACCCGCGCGCCCGGTACGCCAGATCGTCGAGGACTTGAATCGCTATCCCTTCCCCGACGACGCCCCCGTCGCCGCTGCGGAAGCCATCTTCGACCGTATGGCCATCGAGATCGCGCGCGGCTGCACGGAAGGTTGTCGCTTCTGCCAGGCGGGCATGATCTATCGCCCGGTGCGCGAGCGCGATCCGCAGGAGATCGTCGACACCATCGTCTCCGCGGTGGAGAAGGGGGGCTACGACGAGGTCGGCCTCACCACGCTCTCCACCGCCGACTACTCGTGTATCTCACCCCTCATCAAGCGCGTGATGGAGCGGCTACGCCCGGAGAAGGTCTCGCTCTCCGTGGCGTCCCTGCGAGCGTACGGCCTCGACGAGGATCTCCTCGACGAGATCAACACCGTTCGCGCCACCGGCCTCACCTTCGCTCCCGAAGCCGGTACGCAACGCATGCGCGACGTGATCAACAAGAACATTTCGGAGGAGGATCTCGCCCGCACCGCGCATCGCGTGTTCAGCCGCGGCTGGCGGCGCATGAAGCTCTATTTCATGATCGGGCTCCCCACCGAGACCGACGAGGATGTGGCCGGCATCATGGAGACAGGCCGGCGCATGCGTCAGATCGGCATGGAGTACCACAAGGCGGGGGCGGTCGGCGTGACGGTGGCCGTCTCTTCGCACGTGCCCAAGCCGCACACGCCGTTCCAGTGGTGCGCGATGGACTCGCTCGACGAGATCGAGCGCAAGCAGGACGGGCTGCGGGACATGGCGAGGCGGTGGCGGCTGGAGTTCCGCCGCCACGATCCGCGCACGACGTTTCTCGAATGCGTGCTCGGCCGCGGCGATCGGCGCATGGCGGATGTGCTGGAAGATGTCTGGCGCGCCGGCGCGCGGTTCGATTCGTGGGACGACCACCTGCGGTGGGCGATGTGGACGGACGCATTGCGTCGCCACCCCGAGATCCCGGTGCAGCTCTTCCTGGGTACGTTGCCGGTGGATGGGCGCACGCCATGGGACCACCTCGACATGAAGCTCGAGCCGAAGTTCCTGGAGACCGAGTACAAGCGGGCGATGAAGTTCAAGCTTTCGCCTCCGTGCGGGAAGCCGGCCGGCGCGCAGGTTCACCACTCGAACCTGGCCGAGCACGAGGCCGACGCGCGCACGCTCGTCTGTTATCACTGCGGAGTAGCCTGCGATCTCACCCAGATGCGCGAGGAGCGCGGAGAGTTCCTGGAGCGCCTGGGGGCGCTGGAGCCGCTGCGGCGCGCGTCGGCCGAAGCTGTGCCGGGGGAGGCGGCGGAGCTGCCCGCGGGCCCGGACGCCGGCGTTGCGCCCGTCGCGCCCGTGCCTGCGCCGCGGCCTCGGTTCGACGCCCAGAAGAACGGCGCACGTCCCCGCACCTTCGCCCAAGGCGATGCGGTGCGCTATCGCCTACGCTTTACGGTGAGCGGCGTGACCGCGCTGACAGGGCACCTCGATTTCGTGCGGGCCCTGCCTCGCGTTCTGCGTCGCGCCGGCTTGAACTCCTACTACAGCGAGGGCTTCCACCCCAAACCGGTGATGGAGTTTCCTCCGCCGTTGCCGTTGGGCGTTGTGAGCGCCGGCGAGCTGGTGGACATCGCACTGGTCGATCGCCTCGAAGCCGAGGATCTCATGGCGCGTTTGAACGCGGTGGTGCCCGACGGGCTCTCGTTCACGGCGGTCACGCGCCTCGAACCCGGCGCCAAGAAGCTCACCCGGGTGATCCATGCCGCCGAGTACGTGGTGCGGGTGGAGCCGGAGCACGTGCGTCCCGGGGTGCCGGACCTGGACGCCGCCCCGCAGCGCTTCTTGGTTCGCGATGAAGTGCTCTGGGATACGACGCGTAAGGGGGAGCCGCGTCGGGTGAATATCCGACCCGCGGTCCTCGACGTGCGCTGGATCGAAGAGCCGGAGGGACTTGCGGCCCTCGGCTTCCTGCGCCCCGGCGCACGCTATCTCATGGTGCGCACGCTGCTCAACGCGCCGGCGCACGCGCGGCCGGATGAGGTTGCGGCAGCGGTGCTACAAGGAGAGACGACCGGGGCATCGGGGCAGGAGACTGCTCCGGTCTTCGAGCCCATCCACCTCGCTAGAGTCGAACTGCTCGGCCCTTAGCGGACATCCGCAGACGGGCGCCTAGCTGACCTCGGCGAGCCGCACGCGGTTCCGCCCGCCGTTCTTGGCCGACTCCAGCGCCTGATCGACCGCGCGCAGCACCGCGTCGACGTCGAACTCGTTCCCCCCGCTGACGCTCACGAGTCCGGCCGAGATCGTCACGCCGAACTCTTCCCCGTCCGCCTGGAACGACATTTCGGCGATCCGCCGTCGCAGCCGCTCGGCCAGGAACTGCGCGCTCGCTCGGTCGGTGTGCGGGCAGATGACCAGGAACTCCTCGCCGTCGTAGCGTGCGGCGAGATCGGTGGTACGGATCTGCTCGCGGACGAGGGCTGCCACCTGGACCACGACCTCGTCACCCTTTTCATGTCCGTAGGTTTCGTTGACGGAATCGAGATGATCGATGTCGACGAGCATGAGTGTCAGCGGCTCGCCGTAGCGTATCGCGCGCGGCACTTCGATCTCGAGACGCGCCAGCGCGGTGCGCCGGTTGGCGAGCCCGGTCGCCTCGTCGAGCGCGCTATGGTTCTGCAGCTCCTCGCGCAGGCGCGCGATCTCCTTGGACCGCCGCTCCATGTCGACCCGTGTCTTCTCGAGTTCGGCGCGCAGGCCTTTCACTTCCTGAGTCGAAGTGGGTGCTTCAGCGGACGATTCGCGGCCGATGCCGATGAACGCCCGGCAGGCGCCGCTTTCGTCCATGCACGACACCCAGGAGTACGCCACCGGAAATGCCTCGCCGCCGGCCCGTCGATGGTAGACCTCGAGCGCGCGGTGTTCGCCGCTGCCTTGGCGCAGCGCCTCGAAGGTCTCACGCGTCTTGCCCAGCGAGAATCGCTCGACGGTCTCGAGGAAGCTCACGTCGCGGCGACGTTCGAGCCCAACCGACCGCCGAAATGTCTCGCCCGCGATGCAGACCTTGAGGTCGGGATCGAGGACGACGAAGTGCTCCGGAGCATCGCGAAAGATGCTCTCCAGAAGGGTGGCCAATGGCGGCAGGGAAGCGGCGTTGTCGGTCATGGCGATCTTTCTCCGGGTCGTGTTGACGCGGGCCCCGCCCGCCGGTCCTGGAGAAGTTATCGGCCGGTGGGCGGCCGAGTTGAAGCCTCGCGGGGAACACGACACATGTAGCGCCGCGCAAGCTGAAAGAGGCAAAATGGCCTCGGCCCCCCGCCGGGGGAGGAGGAATCTGATGCGAAAGCTCTCCCTTGCGACCGGCATCGCCTGCCTGCTCGCGCTCTCCGCCTGTATGGACACGAAGGAGCCAGAGGAGCTGAAGCCTCTCGACAAGACCGAGCGGGCCGCTGCGAAGCAGGCCTACAGCTACGCCGCCACCGCGCGGGACGGCGAGGTGACGGCGCGGATCTGGGTGCCGGCCGGGGAGAGCGCCTCGGCGGGCACCTGGCAGGCCGAGATCTCTTTCCCGGACAGCAGCACCCTGCAGGTCCAGGGAGAGCGCGACGGCACCATCGCCAACGTCTGGCTGCGCGATCTGGGCTGGGATGGAGCGCTCGACCTGATCGTCGCCACCACATCCGCGGGGAGCGGCTCGTACGGGTCGGTGGCGGTCTACTCGCTCACAGAAGCGGGGATCGTGAAGCGGGAGATAGCGCCCATCGACGATGCCGGCGCGCGCGGTCACCGTGGACAGGACACCTTCAGCATCCTGAACGGAGAGCTGCACCGAAGCCACCCCGTCTACGGCGCGAACGACGTCAACGCCAGACCGACCGGAGGCCTCGCACGATATCGGTACGACTTCGCGCAGAACTGCTGGGTGCCGGAGGGCTAGTCCCGATCCGACCCTGGTGATCGTCTTGTCATCAGCGGATCAGAGCCACCTTCCGCACCCGAATCTCATCTCCCGCCTGCAGGCGCACGAGGTAGAAGCCGGCCGCGACCTTGCGCCCGTCTTCCCCCGATCCGCTCCAGACCGCCGTGTGCGTCCCCGAGGGCCGGAGTTCATCGACAAGGTCGATCACGCGACGCCCGAGGATGTCGAAAACGCTTAGCCGCACTCGACTCGCCGCGGGGAGCGAGTATGAGATGCGCGTCCCATCGGCGAAGGGGTTGGGAAGCGGCGCCCCCAGCACGAGGGCGGGGATTGGCATTGCCTCCTCTACACGAACCGGACCGAACCAGGTCACACCACCCGCCCGGCCGTGCTCGGCTAACCAGTAGTCCACCGTTCGGGAGGGCGGGTTCGGGTCCGTGAAGGTGTAGGCATCGCGGCCAGCCAGAAATTCCCCGGTGAGTTGTTCGCGTTCGCCGCCCGGAACCTCGCGGTAGACATGGAACCCGACGTGATCCGAGGCCTCGGCGACGGCCCACGCCAGGACCACTCGGTCATCCTGACGGTCGGCGGTGAAGTAGACCATCGTCACCGGAATCGCGCCCCCATCGCGGAACCAGTCGATCGAGCGGTTGAAGGTCTCCTGGGCCTGCGCCTGCTTCATGTAGTAGAGCGGGAAGCCGAACCACTGTACGCGCCCGTGGAAGGGCGCAGGCGACGGGTCGTGCCAGCGCAAGGCGACAAGCCGGTTATGATAGGTGCTCGTCGTGACTTTGGCCTGATACGCGTAGAGGGAGTCGATCACGCCGAGGAGTCCCGCGTCGTGCGCGAAGATGGGGCCGAAGATGGCATCGCAGTGAGATACGGACATCTTGTAAGGACTCACCTTGGCGACGTCCTGTTGCATGGCAGGATAGACGGGCGACTTGCCGGGGAACACCAGGGCACCGACCAGATTACTGTTGGGAACGGTCCCCTTCGCGTTCATGATTTGAGACGAGGCCAGCTTCATGAATCGATAGGCGAAGCTGTTGGGCTGTTGGGCCACGTCCTTGGGGTAGACGAAGTCGGCCTGCCCGGCCGGTGTGGGAGGGAGCAGGGCTACAAGGGTGAGTGCGCCGCCCACCCAGAGGTTTCCTCCGGCAGCGAGATACGTCGCCAGGTCGCGGCTGGCCGAAGCCGAAGCAAGCAACCCGGAGTACCCATTGTATCCGGACCCGTTGGTCTCCCAGATGACGAGTCGATAGTGCGCCAGTTCGGCCAAGCTCGGCGGGTTGGGTGTCGTCGTGCCGGTATCGTTGGGGCCGAAGGTTTCGTATCGGAAGACCTGAGTGCTCGTGGTCCAATCCCCCCCGAACCGGCCGGAGTCCCGGAAGAGCGAGGCCCAGAACGCATCGTGCTGGGTGTCTCTCGGATAGGTCGCATCGCGGCAATCGTCGACCCAAAGGACCTCACGGTCGAAGGGGAACTCGATGACCTCAATGCGCAGGAGCCCGGTCGTGACCGCATCGTAAGAATCGCGAACCTGAACGAATAGGCGATGCACCGCCGGGTCGAAGAACGTGAGCGGAGGAAGGGCTCCGACCGGAAGCCACTCCGACCAGCCGGCGGGCTGGGCGGGATCGGCGAGGTCGAGTCCCCATCGCATGTCTGGGCACGTCTCTCCTTGAGCACTCGCGTCGCAGGAAACCGTGAAACGCAGGGGTCTGAACATCGGCGCTTTCACGTCGAACGTGTCGGGCTGGTAACACGACCACTCGCCCAGAATCGGCTCCTGAAGGGTGAGGTTCGGCTTGCCCCAATCTGCCCCGGCTTGGAACCTGAAGGCGTTCCGGTCGAACCGGAGAAACGGTTCGACCGCCCCCGATTCATCCACCGCCCTCACGCCAACCACGTACTGCCCCGGCACCCCCAGGGAGAACACGTGCTCCAGGGAGTCCGCGCTCGAGTAGAGCCAATCGCCACCCATCTGGTAGAGGATCTGGGCGGAGGCTCGGAGGATGGGGAATGGCGGGGTGAGCGTGTCCAGGCGCAGAAACTTGTAGTAATAGCCGACCGGCCGCAGGTGCTCCGGAGGTCCGTCTGGATCCACCCCGTCCCACGCTATCCGTATGGTGGGACCCAAGGCGAGAATCGACGCTTCGATATTCGGCTTCGTGATCATCGCCTCCGGTGTTTGCGTGCGCGTCGTGAAGGTCGCGCTCGCAGGAACGGAGGTGGCACCCTCGTTGTCCACAGCCCGAACCCGCAGGGTGTGAGCGCCCCGGAAGTACGCGAGCGGCAGTTTTACGCTGCCGGCCATCGTGGATTCAGCTTCGGGGGTCGAGAACACGAAGCTCACGATCGTGTCCGGAGTCGCGACCCACTCCTGTACGTCCACCGAATACTCGTAGTGATCGATGAGGCCGTCGGGATCGGTGCCGCCCCATGCGATCGAGATGCGCGCCGGCACGATCGCCCCACCCAGCGGGGTCGTGACGAACTCGACCGAAGGCGCCACGTTCACCGGTGACGCGCTCAGCACTTCTCCCGCGGTCCAGGACAGGATCCCCATCATTGCCATGAAGACGACGGGAACGACAACGCGGGGGAGACACCGGAAGGACTTCGAACCACCGGGTCGGGTCGCAATCGCGAATCGAGCCATCGCCCACCCCCTCAAAAAGTTGGAAGGCAGCCCTTAAGAGTAGCTCACATTGTATCATGCGGCCCCTGTCGCAACGGGGGGGGGGGGGAAATCGAAGGGCCGCCCTTGCGAGCGGCCCTCCCTCGTTCGATCAGGTCGATGCGGTGGCTAGCGTCGCGACGCCCCCACCGGCGCCGCGGCCTTCTTGGCCGGCTGCTTCGCCGCCTCTTCCTTGGCGCGGCGCCTCGCCGAGTCCGCCGCAGCGATCGCCGACATGTTGACCACGTCGGCCGCGGTGAACCCGGAGTGCTGGGCGATCAGGACCGGGCTGGCCATCCCCACCAGAATGGGGCCCAGGATCTCAGCGTGGCCGAGACGCTGGACGAGCTTGTAGGCGATGTTGCCCGCCTCCAGGCCGGGGAAGATCAGCACGTTGGCCCCGCCCTGAAGCGGTGAGAACCCGTAGTTCTCGGCCAGAATCTCAGGCACCACCGCGGTGTCGGCCTGTACCTCGCCGTCGCACACCAGCTCCGGATGACGCTTGCGCAGGATTCTGGCCGCCTCGGCGACCTTCTGCGACAGCGGATGCCGGACGCTTCCGAAGTTCGAGAACGACAGCAGCGCCACCTTGGGCTCGATGTCGAAGATACGCGCCTCTTCAGCGACCAGCGCCGCGATGTCAGCCAGCTCCTCCGCCGTCGGGTCGATGTTCACCGTGGTATCGGCAAACACGTACACGTCGTCGCGCGTGAGCACCAGCGTCATCCCGGCGATCTTTTTGACCCCCGGCCGAGTCCCGATGATCTCGAGCGCGGGCTTGAGCGCCTCCGGGTAGTGGAGCCCGATGCCGTTGATGAGCGCGTCGGCGTCGCCCATCCGCACCATCATCGGGCCGAAGTACTGCGGGCGCAGGACATGGCGCCGCGCGGTGGCCATGGTCTCGCCCTTGCGCTGGCGCAGTTCGAAGAACGCCTTGGTGTAGGCATCGAGCCGGTCGAACTCGATCGGGTTAAGAACGGTGATGCCGTCGAGCGAGATGCCTTCTTCTTTGGTGATCCGCTGGATCTCGGCGGGCTTGCCGAGCAGAATCGGCTGCCCGATCCCCTGATCGGCCACCGACCGCGCCGCGCGGATGATGGTGAGGTTCTCGCCCTCCGGGTAAACGATCCGCTCCTTGGCCTTCTTGGCCTTGGTGATGAGGACACGCACCACCGCCCGGGTCCGGCCGAGACGCGCTTCGAGCTTCTCCTTGTACTCCTCGATGTCGATTTTGAGCCGGGCGACACCGTCCTTCATCGCAGCTTCCGCGACCGCCGCCGCCTCCCAGATGAGAACGCGATGATCGAACGGCTTGGGGATGATGTAGTCGGCGCCGAAGTGGAGACGGCTGAGGCCGTAGGCCCGCGCCACTTCGTCCGGCACGTCCTCGCGGGTCAGGTTGGCGAGCGCGTGGCTGGCCGCGACCTTCATCCCCTCGGTGATCTGGCGGGCACGCACGTCGAGGGCGCCGCGGAAGATGAAGGGGAACCCGAGCACGTTGTTCACCTGGTTCGGATAGTCCGAACGCCCGGTCGCGATGAGAACGTCGTCGCGCGCCGCCTTGGCGTCGTCGTAGGAGATCTCGGGATCGGGGTTGGCCATCGCGAAGACGATCGGCTTGTCGGCCATCGACCGCACCATCTCCTTGGTGAGAAGCCCCTTCGCGGAGCAGCCCAGGAAGATGTCGGCGCCCTTGATGGCGTCGGCCAGGGTGCGCGCCTCGGTGTCGACCGCCCAGCGCTCCTTGTAGACGTTCATGCCATCCTTGCGGCCCTTGTAGACGACGCCCTTGGTGTCGACGAGGATGACGTTCTCTCGCTTGATGCCCAGCGCGAGGTAGTGCGCGGCGCAGGCCATGCCGCTGGCCCCGGCTCCACTCACCACGACCTTCGCGTCCGCCCACTTGCGGTTGGTGATGAGCATCGCGTTCATGAGCGCGGCGCCGGAGATGATGGCGGTCCCGTGCTGGTCGTCGTGGAAGACCGGGATCTGCATCGTCTTGCGCAGCTCTTCCTCGATCACGAAGCACTCGGGAGCTTTGATGTCTTCCAGGTTGATCCCGCCGAAGGTGGGCTCGAGAAGCTGCACCGTGCGGATGATCTCCTTGGGGTCGGTGGTGGCGAGTTCGATGTCGAAGACGTCGATGTCGGCAAAGCGCTTGAAGAGGACGGCCTTGCCCTCCATGACCGGCTTGCCGGCCAGAGCGCCGATGTTGCCCAGCCCCAGGACCGCGGTGCCGTCGGTGACGACCGCTACCAGGTTCCCTCTCGCGGTGTACTCGAAGGCGAGGTCGGGATCTTTCTCGATCGCCAGACAGGGAACGGCCACGCCAGGCGTGTAGGCGAGGGACAGCTCGTGCTGCGTGCTGCACGGCTTGGTGGAAACGACCTCGATCTTGCCCTTACGCCCTTGCGAGTGGTACTCGAGGGCCTGCTTGTCGGTTACGCTCATGAAAACTCCCTTCAAATCCTTTGGGACGCACCAAGACAGCGTCTAGCTTAGGGCCCCGCGACGGGTGCCGCGCGATCCGTAATTTGGATTTTGTACTTTAAGGCGTCTGGGGGGAAGCGGGTATTCAGGCTGTCCCACACCCCCTATGATTGCCGGACACACGCTGTTACCCCGTCCGAAAGGAGGGCCCACCGATGAATCTTGGCGGACCCCGCGGGCCGATCGACATTCGACCGCCCCGCATTCCCATCCGGCTCTTGCGCGGCCTCGTACTTCCCGTCATCGCCGTCGTCTTCATCCTCTCCAGCGTCTACACCGTCGGCCCGGAGCAGGTCGGCGTGGTTCAGCGCTTCGGGAGGTACGTGCGCACGACCGATCCCGGTCTCCAGTTCCGAATCCCCCTCGGGATCGAAACGGTGACCAAGGTGCCGGTGCAGCGCCAGCTCAAGCAGGAGTTCGGCTTCCGCACGACCGTCGCGAAGGTGCGCTCCGAGTTCTCCACGCAAGGCTTCGAGCCCGAGGCGAACATGCTCACCGGCGATCTGAACGCGGCCCAGGTGGAGTGGGTCGTGCAGTACCGCGTGGTGGATCCATACAAGTTCCTGTTCCGCGTGCGGAACGTGCAGGAGACGTTTCGGGACATGAGCGAAGCGGTGATGCAGAAGGTAGTCGGCGACCGAACGGTGAACGAGGTGCTCACCGTGGGCCGCGAGGAAGTCGCCGATCTGGCCGAGCAGCAGCTTCAGGGTCTCTGCGATCGCTACGAAACCGGGCTCAAGGTGGAGCAGGTGGTGCTGCAGGACGTGAACCCGCCCGATCCGGTCAAGCCCTCCTTCAACGAGGTGAACCAGGCGCAGCAGGAGCGGGAGAAGCTCATCAACGAGGCGCAATCGGAGTACAACCGGGTCGTTCCTCGCGCCGAAGGTGAGGCGCTCAAGGCGATTCAGGAAGCCGAAGGGTACGCGCTCGACCGCGTGAATCGCGCCCAGGGCGACTCGGCGCGTTTCGTGGCCCTCTTCGAGGCCTACCGGACCGCCCCCGAGGTTACCCGTAAGCGCATCTACCTCGAGACCATGAACGACGTGCTGCCCAAGGTCTCCCGCAAGATCGTGGTGGACGAGGATCTGAAGGGGCTCCTGCCCTTGCTCAACCTGGATGGGAGCACGACGCCCCGAAAGGAGGCGCCATGATCCGCATCGGCGCCATGGTTCTGGGCTTCGTCGTCCTGCTCGTCATCGCCAACACGCTCTTCGTGGTCAGCGAGTACGAGCAGGTGATCCTCACCGAGTTCGGGAAGCCCGTCCGCGATCTCATCAACACGCCCGGACTCAAGGCGAAAACCCCGTTCATCCAGCGCGTCCACCGCTTCGACCGGCGATTCCTGGAGTGGGAAGGGGACTCGAATCAACTTCCCACCCGCGACAAGCGGTTCATCTACGTGGACACCTACGCGCGCTGGCGCATCAGCGACCCGCTGCTCTTCTTCCAGCGCCTGCAGAACGAGCGCGGCGCGCAGACGCGCCTGGACGACATCCTGGACGGCGAGACCCGCAACGCGATCGCCAAGCACGACCTCGTGGAGCTCATCCGCAGCACGAACCGGGAGCCTCAGCGCGGGGAGACCGTCGCCGAGGACGAGGTCCAGCTCGAGCCGATCGTGATCGGGCGCGAGAAGATCCGTGAGGAGATCCTCCTTGCGTCGCAGGGACGCATCACAGACCTCGGCATCGAAATCCTCGACTTCGAGTTCAAGCGCATCAACTACGTGGAGGAAGTGCGCAAGAAGGTCTACGAGCGGATGATCGCCGAGCGCCAGCGCATCGCATCGCGGTTCCGCTCCGAGGGCGAAGGCGAGGCGTCGCGCATCAGCGGCGAGCGGGAGCGGGAACTCAAGCGCATCCAGTCCGAGGCCTACAAGCAGGCGCGCGAGATCATCGGCCGCGCCGACGCCCGCGCCACCGAGATCTCGGCCAAGGCCTACAACCGTTCCGCGGACGCGCGCGCGTTCTACGGGTTCCTCAAGACGATGGAGACGTACCAGACCACGCTCGACGACGACACGTGGCTCATCCTATCCACGAAGGGCGAGTTTTACCGGCAGTTGAAGAACGCCTCGGGGAATTAGGCGGCTTCGCGTTTGCCGCGCCGGCGGCCAGGACGGCGCGGCAAACGTCTAGGAAGCCAGGAGCGCGTCGAGGATGCGTTCGGCGGCGTGCCCGTCGCCGAACGGGTTGGGCCAATCGCGCGGCCGCGCCACCATAGTGCGCGCGCAGTCGACGATCGCGGCGGGGTCGGCCCCGGCCAGCATGCCGGCGCCGACTTCGATCGCCTCCGGCCGCTCGGTGTTGTCGCGGAGGACGACGCAGGGGACCCGCAGGCAGCACGCCTCCTCCTGCAGTCCGCCCGAGTCGGTGAGCGTGAGCGCCGCGGCGGCGTGCAGCCCGAGGAAGTCGAGATAGGAGAGCGGCGGCAGCGTCCGCACGCCGGCACCGGCGACAAGCCCCTCCGCCTCCATGCGCGCAGTCGTGCGCGGGTGAAGCGCGGCCAGCACCGGAAGATCCAGGACGCGCGACACCGCGGACAACCCGTCGAGGATCCCCCGCAGCCGCGTCGGATCGTCCACGTTCCGGCCGCGATGCACCGTGGCCACCGCGTAGTGCCCGCGCGCGACGCCGAAGCGTTCGGGGACGCCGGCGGCCTCGGCGCGCCCGCGCTGTCTCTCCAGCTCGTCGACCACGGTGTTGCCGGTGACGCGGATGCGGGCTTCGGGCACGCCCTCGCCCAGCAACGTGTGACGCGCGGTCTCCGTGGGGGCGAAGAGCAGCTCGGAGAGATGGTCGGTGAGGATCCGATTGATCTCCTCGGGCATGCGGCGATCGTTGGATCGCAGACCCGCCTCGACGTGCCCCACCCGCATGCCCGCTTTCTGCGCGGCTAGCGCCGCGGCAAACACGGAATTCGTGTCCCCCTCGACCAGCACCCAGTCCGGTCGCTCGCTCGCAAGCACGGGCTCCAAGCGCTCCAGGATCGTTCCGATCTGGCGAACGTGGCTTCCCGAGCCGACCTCAAGGTTGATGTCGGGCGGCGGCAGCCCCAGTTCCTCGAAGAACACCCCGTCCATTGAGAACGAGTAATGCTGTCCGGTGTGAAGCACGCGGCAGGGCACACGCCGATCGCGCGCGGCGCGGATCACGGGCGCCATCTTGACGATCTCTGGCCGCGTGCCCACCACAACCGCGATCATCAAGGTATGATCGCTCGTCGGCGCGCGGACGCCTCGGCGCGGCGCACGCTCGCGGGACGGCGCCGCTGGGGGGTCATGCGCTCCCAGCGTCGTCTCAGGAGCAACCCCACCGTGGAGCGGGCGGTCTTCGCGACCTTCATCTTGCTGAAACCGACGCGGCCGCCGTAGTCGAGCGTGAAGCCGATCTCGGCCACTCGGGGATGGAGCGCGGCGAGGCGCAACAGCAGATCCATCACCGCTTCGAACCCGGGCGCGGTGCAGAGCTCATCGTTGTAGAGGTCGCACGCGCGTCGCAGCAGGCCCACGCGGAAGGCGCGGAAACAGCAGGTGTAGTCGCGCACACCGGCGATCGGGTAGAGGACGCGAAACAGGATCCGGGCGCTATCCGAGATCATCAGCCGATGACCGGGCACACCGCGCACCACGGAGGTCGGGCGGTAGCGCGAGGCGATGACGATGTCGTAGCCCTCGTCGAGCTTCTCCACCAGCGCGGGAATGGTCGCGGGCGGATGTGTGTTGTCCGCATCGAGGGTAACCACCACGTCGCCGTCGGCGGCGTGATCGAGACACCAGGTAATGCCCGTGCAGAGACCGGCGCCGAGGCCTCGGTTTGTCTCGTGCCCGATCACGGTGAGCGGCAACGCGCCGCCGCTCTCTCGCACCGCTGCTTCCGCTTCGGCCACGGTGCGGTCCGTGCTTCCGTCGTTCACGAGCACCGCCCGATACTCCGATTCCCGCCCCGGCATGGCGCGCCAGAGAGCGAGCAGGGTCGAACGAATGGTCCGCTCCTCGTTCCATGCCGGAAAGATCACGTAGATCATGCTCGCAACATCCGATCGGCCGGCCGCGCGGCGGTCTCCGCCTCCAGCGCCGGCATCATCTCGTCCACGACCTGACAACAGGAATTCCAGGAGTTGACGCGGGGGTAGACCTGGGCGGTGCTGGCGAGGTAGAGGCGCCCCGGTAGTAGAGATGTCGGGGGCCGTAGCGCGTTGTAGCCCACGGTCCAGATCGGTTCCACGAACGGCGCCCGGAACAAGAACTGATCGCGAACCGTAGCCGCGGCCTTCGGGTAGAGACGCTCCAGGTCGGCGCGGTAGAGATCGAGGAGCTCCGCGTCGCCCTTCTGGTACAGCGCGCTGTCGCGATGCGTGTAGTTGACGAGATAAGTCACGTGAAGCCCGTGCGCGCGGTCGAGCGGCACCAGGTTCGACATCTCCACCGCGCCCTGCGCGGTGGTGCCGCTGTCGACCCACGGCATCCAGTAATAGCGGGTCAGCGGCTGCTCCATCAGGAAGACGCCGCTGATCACGCCCTGATAGTCGAGTTGGAGATCGGACACCTTCGCGGGCAGCGGAAGCCCCTTCGACATCTGCTGAAACGCGGAGATGGGCGACGTGGAAACGACGAAGTCGAAGCGGGGCGATGCGCCGCCGGCGAGTCGGAGCCGCAGCCCGTCTCCGTCATCCGCGATTCCCTCCACGCGGGTGCGAAGACGAATGTCCACGCCGCGCGCTCGCAAGGCATCCCCCAGCGAGTCGATGAGCGACCGGTAGCCGTTCTTGAGACAGCCCTTCACCTCGAGCTTGGTGTTTTTCTCGCGGTTCATCCGGGTGGTGAGCCACAGCGCGGGCAGCCCGAGGTACTCGTCGCCGATCTTCGCGGAGAGAAGCGGTTTCCATAACACGTCGAAGGCGCGCTCGCCGACCTGCTTGCGCACCCAATCGGCGGCGGTGACGTCGTCGAGTTCCGGTCGCAGACCCTGGGATCGTATGCGCAGCCCCATCAACCCCATTCGGACGCGCTCCACCAGCGAAAGCGGCGTGAAGCGAAGCAAGTCGATCGCGGTGTTGAGTGGGTAGAGCTTCCCCCGGTACATGAAGCCCATGTCGACCCGTTTCCACTCGAGATCGCCGGCGAGTCCGACCTCGCCGATGAGCCTCAGCAACGCGTGGTCGTCGGGAAGAATGCAGTGGTAGAAGCGTTCGAGATGCCGGTCGCGGTAGGGGAACGACGCCCCGAGGCCCCCAAGAGAGTCCTCGCTCTCGAACAGGGTGACGCGATGCCCTAGTCCCGCCACGCGATATGCGCTGGCGAGGCCGGAGATCCCGCCTCCGATCACCGCTGCTTCCAGGGTCATGGGCGCTTCCATGCCGGATGGTCGTTCGCTGCGCTTTCGCGCCGGGACTCGCGCGAAATCGAAGGTGTCCCCCGACATGGGGCACCTCATCGGTCGTTATCGGCCGCCTTTTCGCGCTCTGGAGCGGGACAGGGTCGGAATCCGTCACGGACCGCCGGCGGGGCCGGGTTGGGGGCCGCCCGCAGGCCCGGCGCATGGTTGTTGCCGCTTCGGTAAGCGCTGCCCTAAGCTCCGCCTCGGCCGTTGCGGCGCTTCCCAAGGACGGGCAAGCGCCGAGGGTCGAAGGGAATCCCCGATGCGCCGTCCCCCCGCCACCGTCAACGTGGACGTCGACCCCGTCGATCTCCACCTTCTCGGCTACGGCCACCGGCATCTCGCGCCCGACCCGCTCGTCTACTCCCGCGCACTTCCACGCATTGCGGGCATCCTCGCCAAGACGGGAGTGCGGGCCACGTTCTTCGTGGTGGGCCGCGACGCCGCCGAACAGGCGCCGGCATTGCGCGCGCTGATCGAGGCGGGTCATGAGGTGGCCAGTCATTCGCGCTCGCACGCGATGTCCCTCTCGCGGCTGGATGAGGATGCGCTGCACGAGGAGATCGCCGGGAGCCGGGAGGAGATCGGGCGCGCGACCGGCGTCGAGGTTCTAGGCTTTCGAGCCCCTAACTTTGACGTGGATGGTCGCGTGCTGCGGGCATTGCGCGAGGCCGGCTACTGCTACGACGCTTCCGGCTATCCGACACCCTGGCTGATCCCCGCTCGGCTCGCACTCGCGATGAAGAGCGGCGATCCCCGCGCCGTACTGCGATTGCGGATGTGGCCGTTCACGCTGGATCGCCGGCCGCATCGTCGTGAAGGCCTGATCGAGTTTCCGCTCGCGGTCACCGGCGCGTTCCGGTTTCCGCTGTATCACACTTCGCGCTACTGGCTCTCCCGCGACGTCTTCCTGCGTCACCTCGACCATTTCGCGCGACACGATGTGCCCCTGTCCTACACGCTCCACGCGGTGGACGCCCTCGGGCTCGCCGAGGACGGCGTCGATGCCCGGCTCACCCGGCATCCCGGTATGGCGCGGAACCTCGACGAGAAGCTTGCGCTCCTGGAGACGACGTTTGCGGACATCGCAGCGCGCTTCGCGTGCGTTCCGTTCCGCGAGCGATTGGCGAGCCTCGGCGGGCCGGCCGCACCCGAGCGACCCTAGAAGAGAGCGGCACCTATCATCTCGCCCAGCACCTTGGGACTGAGATCGGGAAAGTACGCGCGCAAGAGCGCGAGCAGGACTCGGGGCAGATCGCCGGCGTGCTCGTAGACGAGGTAGGTTCCCCGCCATTCCGGCCGGAATTTCGCCTTGTACTCGAAGAGCGTGCGGAACTGGTAGAGCGCCCCGCCGTGCTCGTAGACGACCCCCATCACTTTCTCGAAGAGGGAATCGCGTTCGCCCGGCACGAGATCGGCCAGCGGGGCGGTTCCGAGGCTCGCCTCCCGGTCTCCGCGGGCCTTGAAGAAGAGCAGCGACGAGGCGATCAGGAACTCCATCACCCCGTTCATGCTCTCTGCGCGACGGCGCATGAGATCGATCACCCAGCCGCGGGTGGCCGGCACCGGAAGCCAATCGGCGAAAGCCTGCACTTCTCCCTGCGCGTCCAGCACCGCCGCCACGTAGACGTTCGGGTCGTCGAGATCCTCGACGCGACCCAGCGTGAAACCCATCGGCGGGAGCTTCTTCTCCTGCTGCCAGGCGTCGGCGATCTCCTCCATCTGCGTCCGCAGGCCGGGCGGCACCGAGCCCCCCTCGAACATCTGGAAGGTCATCCCCTCGCGCGCGGCGCGATGGATCGCGGTGCGCGTCGTCTGCCATTCCTTGCCCTTGAACTCCAACCCGGCCAGCGGCACCACCGCCTCTTCGCCGATCTTGATGCTCTGGTAGCCGAGTTCCTGATAGCGCGGAAGCATGGCCTCCGTGGCGGCGAAGAACGCGTGGGACGCTCCCGCCCGCTGTGTGAACTCCCGGAACCCCGCGATCGCGGCCGAGCATCCGGCGGGAGCGCCTATGGGGTCGCCGAGGGCCAGCGCCGCGTCGGCGGACTGGCGGTAGGCGATGAACGCGCCGCGGTCGGGAGCGAAGAAGGCGCTGTTGCCGGGCCAGAGCGCCATGTAGTCGGTGCCGGTGCGTCCGTGAAGCGCGACCAGCCGCCGCTCCGTTTCGAGATCGGTAAGCGTGCGCGGCGGCGCCGCCGCCCCGCGCGCGGTCATCACTACCGCGTAGAGCACGCCGGCCCACCCCAATACCGAAACTGAATTCAAGAACCACGCCTGATGATGGCTTCCGGCCACAACCCCGGTGGCGTCGGCGAAGAGGATCCGCCATCCCGTCTCCCGCAATAGGACGAACGGCGTGATCCCTTCGGCGGGATGAATGCGGAAGAGGTGGAGGCCGAGCAACGTGTAGAACGGCAAGAGGAGCACGACAACCGCCAGCCCGATGTAGCCGTCGCGCACGCTGGGAGGATCCGAGGACGCGGTGAACTCGCCGCGCCAGAGAACGAGCAGGGCGAGGAGCGCGAGTCCGAGCGTGGCTTCGGGCCAGTCGACCCCCTTCACCAGGTGCAGGACGATGGCGGAACCGACCGCGACCATCGCGAGACTCCATGCCTGGCGACGCCGACGACTCAGGCCTCGCGCCAACAATAGGAGCGCGAAGCCGAGCACGAGGTTGGCGTGGCGGCCTGCATGCTCCAGCTCGATCGGAATGCTCTCTTCCGCCCAGCGCAAGAGCGGGTAACGAGGCGCGGTCAGCGAGGAGAGCACGGTCAGAAAGCCCATAACCCCGACCAGCCAGGCCGTCACCGCCGGGCGCTCGCGGCGGCCCACCCGGATCGAGGGCATGGTCGGCAACCAGGTCTCGCCGCGCCCGCGCAGGCGGCTTCGGCCGGCGAGAAGCCCGATCGGGTACGCGAGCAGGTGGTTGATGTCCCAGACCTTGAACTCCAACGCGAGCATCCCCACGAGATAGATCCACACCGCCCAGAACGCGCGCTGGCGGTAGGCGAGGGGGAGGTTGGGGACGAGCGCGCCGAGCGCGCCGAAGATCATCGCCGAAGCCCCCACATCTGCGTGCCGGGTCATCTCGCCGGCCCACTCCCACCCGAAGGAAGTCGCCGGCCACAAGAGGAGGTAGGTGCCAGCGTATCCGGCGAGGATGCTCCCCCAGGCCGCGAGCGCGGTGCGGCGCGTGCCCAGCACGACCTCGCACGCCCCCACCGCCAGGAGCAAGCTGGCCGAGATCGTGATCACCATGTAAGGGCGATAGACCTCGAACGGCGCGGTCAGGAGCCGGTAGAGCTCCAGGCTGCGGAGCGCGTTCAAACCGAATCCCCAACGGTCGAGGAGTTCGGGACGCAGGGGGTGGAGCAGGGAGCGACTGGCGGTGGTCACCAGCAGGATGCCGGCGACCATGAAGAGCGTGAACGGAACGCGCCGCGCGACCGCCCGAAGGTCGGCGGCTACGGATCGTCGCGGAGTGAGAACCTCGGCAGTGGACACACCCTGCTCCTCAGCGCGCTTGCGTCGCTCAGCCGCTCTCGTCCATCCCCAGCTCTTCCTGCCCGATCACCTCGGGCCGGAAGCAGCTCCGACAGCGGGGCTCGTAAGCGTCGCCCGCGCCCACCTGGATCGTCTCGTGGCTTCCGCGCAGGCGCTGCGAGCGATTGGCCGGGTTCCCGCAGCGCACGCAGATGGCGAGGCTCTTGGTCACGTACTCGGCCACGCACAGAAGCCGCGGGATCGCGCCGAAGGGCCGGCCCAGGTAGTCCTGGTCGAGCGCGGCCACGATGACCCGCAGCCCGCGGTTGGCCATCTCTTCGCACACCGCGACCAGTTCCTCGTCGAAGAACTGCGCCTCGTCGAGCGCCACCACCTCGGTGTCCGCCTCCAGATGGCGGTGGATGTCGGCGATTCGCTCCAGCGGGACGCACTCCAGCATGCGTTGATCGTGGGATGCGATGCTCGCGCTGGCATAGCGGGTGTCGATCCCCGGCTTGAAGAGCTGGACCTTCTGGCGCGCGTACTGAGCGCGGCGCACTCTGCGGATCAGCTCCTCGGTTTTGCCCGAGAACATACTGCCGCAGATGACCTCGATCCAGCCGATGTCCTTGGGTACGTGGTGCACGGGCGTCGACCTCCGGGGGCGATGATCGCAGTTCAACCGCCACCGAGGGTAAACTATAACGCGCGCCGGGGACAGGCTCCGGCCCGGGAGAATGTCCTCTTGAGAGAAGGCGTCCAGAGTTGGCTTCTCGGCACCCGCGCCGTCTTTCGCGGCTACGACCGGCGGCTCTGGGTGCTCTACGGCGGGTTCATCGCCTCGGCGATGGGCTTCGCCATGATCGTCCCTTTCGTGAGCCTCTACTTTCACGAGGAACTCGGCGTGTCCATGTCGCTGGTGGGCACCTTCTTCCTGGTCACCGCCGTGGTCCGCGCCGCGTTCCAGGGGTACGCGGGGGATCTCTCGGACCGCGTGGGCCGCGTGCGCATCATGGTGTGGGGGCAGGCGGCGAGAGCATTGTGCTTCGCCGTCATGGCGCTGGCCGTCTACCGGCATCTCAATTTCTGGGCCGCGTCGTCGATTCTGGTCGTCTCCTATGTCGCTGGGGCGTTCTATCAACCCGTCGCCTACGCCGCCGTCAACGATCTCGCGCCGCCCGAGAAGCGTCTCGAGGCCTACGCGCTCATGCGCATGGCGCATAACCTCGGCTGGGGGGTCGGGCCGATGCTCGGCGGCGTGGTGGCCGAAGTGGGCTACGCATGGCTCTTCCTATTGGGAGCGATCACGAGCCTCTTCTCCGCCTGGCTGGTGCGGCGGTTCGTGCCCGAGACCATGGCTGCGTCCCGGCCCACGGATTTCGCGCGCGCCGTCCCGGCGGATGACCCGCCGAGGCGCCGCCGCCCGCAGTGGATGGACATCTTCGAGATCCGCCACGATCGCCGCTTCCTGCTCTTCTGCGGGCTGTCGCTCTTGATCTTCGTCACGATGTCGCAGTGGCTTTCCACGCTGGCCGTGGACGCGGCCGACCGGCTGCACGTCACCACCGCGCAGCTCGGCGTGATGTTCGGCTTGAACGGGTTCATGGTGGTGACCTTGCAGCTCGTCGTGACGCGATCGCTTCGCCGCCTGCGCCTTCCCTCGGCGCTCGTGCTGGGATCGCTCGTGTACGCGGGCGCCTTCTTCATGGTGGCGTTCACCGGCACCTACTGGCATCTGCTCATGATCATGGCCGCGCTGACGCTGGGGGAGCTGATCGTCTCGCCGCCGTCGATCGCCCTGGTCTCGCTCCTCGCGCCGCCGGATCGGGTAGGGCGGTACATGGGCGTGCACGGCCTCACCGCGTCGTTCGGATGGTCGGCGGGGCCGTTCATCGGCGGGGTTCTCTACGATCGGTGGAGCGGCTCGCCGGCGATCCTCTGGAGCGCGATCGCGTCGATCGGTCTCCTGGCCGCGCTGGGGTTCTGGCTGGCGCGGCACACGCTGCCGTCGGGTGGGATCACTCCTCGTACAGGTACACCTTGAAGCGGCCATCGCGCTCCGCCACCGTGCCTACGAAGCCGAACTCCTCGGTGGCGCCCGTGCTCTCATCGCGGCAGATGAGGACCACGTCCTCCAGGAAGCGGAAATTCGCATACTCGCGGGCGCTTCCCGAGCGGATGCCGACGAAGGTGTAGGGCTTGCCGATGAGGGCGAGACCGCCCCTCGATATGCCCTTGGTCAGATCCGAATAATGGAAGCTCCAACCTTCCCCGGAGGGGATATGGAGATACGGGCGGCTCTGCGGGAACTCCGGCCAGAGGATCAACTCGAACTCGTCCTTGTTGACCGCGAGCCCCACGAGTGCCTGCCCGTCGCCGTCCAGCGCGGCGAGCATCACGAACCGGCCCAGCTCTTCGAGCGATCCCGCGCCGTTGACGAAGTCGAGGTCGACGGGCCCGGCGTTCCGGCGCCCCGTCAATACCGAGCGCCATTCCGGATCGTACGGGGGCGCGAAGCCGGGCGAGTTCTCCAGCGAAGAGCGAAACATCGGTTGCTTGAGCATCTCCTGGTAGTCGGCGTACTCGGCATCCCTGGGGGCGGGAACTCGGAACTCGGATGTGTTCGACGGTCCCGCCGCCGGCGATGGCGTCGTGCCCTGCGACCGATCCCTCACATGCACCGAGTAGGCAACCAGCAGCATGGCCAGCAGCAGAACGAACGCGGCCACGCCGCCGATCCAATCTCCCTTCCAGGCCTGTAGGGCCGGCGGGTCGGGGCGGTGGTCGAAGGCGCATTCGCGTGTGAACTCTGCCATGGGTGATTACTCCTCTTCGGGCTCGGCGGGTTGATAGCTGACGGCAAGCCCGACGGTGGTGCCCTCGTTGTACCTCTGCGTGATGAAGCCGCTCTGGCGGAACTCGGTGGGGCTATCCAGCAGGTTCTCCGCCGAGAACTTGATCCGACTCGAGCGGCTCAGGCCGTAGCTCAGGGTGCAGTCGAGCGACCGGGGTGGATACTCGTAGATGTTGCCGAGCACGTTGGAGCCGTAGGCGTCGAGCCGCCTCCCGAACGTCTTGTAGAGAAGCCCGCTCTCGAACTTCCCGCGCTTGCTCGCGTAGAACAGCCCCAGGTTGGCCGAGTAGGGTGACTGCCCCGTGAACGGGATCTTCACCCGCGTGCCCGACACCGAATCGAGGCGCACCTCGGAGGTCACGCGGCTGTAATTGGCCATGACGCTCCAGCGGAGCATGGCTGCGGGAACCTCGCCGAGGTCGACCGCCCAGTCGAGCGCCTTCCAAAGGTTCACCGCCGAGAGACGGCACTCCGCCTCCCAGCCGTAGAGATCGGCCCGGTCGCCGTTGAGCGGCCGCAACTCGTAGGTGCCGGTCGTGGGGAAGACGAACTGCTGGATCGGGTGATCGAATCGCTTGTAGAAGCCGGCCAGCGCGAAGAACTCGCCGGGGGCGGGGAACACCTCCCAGCGGAAGTCGTAGTTGTTCAGTCTCGCGGTGACGAGCGACGTATCCCCCGTCTCGGAGTAGCCGCTCTCGAAGTTATACATGGAGAATGGACTCAGCTCGCGCAGTTCGGGCCGGTTGAGCGTCTGCGAATAGGCGAACCGCAGGTTCATGTCGATGTGCGGCTTTACCGCCAGGCTCAGCGACGGAAGCCAGCCATGGTCCCGCTGCTCCACCACGATGGGGGGCGACGAGACGCTGACGAACCTGCTGGCGGCATCCACGTGTTGGACGGCGCTTTCGTACCGCGCGCCGGTGACGAGACGGATCCGCGAGGCGAGCGGGATATCCACCATGAAGTACGCGGCGTCGATGCTCTGGTCGGCAGTGTAGGCATCGTTCGCCTGCGTGAGCTCCTCGAAGCGGTAGATCCCCTTGTCGAGGTTCGACTCGCTGAGAATTTCCTCCGGAGATAGCGCGAGATCCACCTTCTCGCGCCCGATCTTTCGATAGCCGAATCGCCGAAAGTCGGAACCGCGGTCCTTGGTCCGGTGCGCCACCCCGACCTTCGCCTTCGCGACGCCGTCCGGCTCGCCGTTCAAGGGAACCGTCCAGTCGAGGCGCTGCGATCGGTCCGTATCGTGGCTCAGACCGAAGATGCGGGTCAGGGGGTAATTGGACGAACCCCCAAGCTGGAACGGCTGATCCGCGTCGCGCTGCTCGTAGATGCTGGTGCGGCGGTCGGGTTCGTGGCGGGAGGCCTCGGAGTATCCTGCGTTCCAGTCCACGCGGGAGCCGTGGAACCCGAGGTCGTGGCTGCCCTGGAGCACGCCGGAGAAGAGCCACTGCTCGACGAACGAGAGCTGCGTGACGCGCAGGGTGGACCCGCGGTCGGAGTTCGGACCTTCGGAGAGGCGGGTCTTGTCGTTGGAGCTGCGCGTGTAGAGCAGGTTGAGTTTCACCTTGTCGGTGTCGCTCAATTTGTACGCGACGTTGCCCGTCAGGCCGCCCAGCACGGAGGTCGTCGACTCCTTCACCTCGTATTGATAGAGCGGCGGGGCGTCCGCGCCCCCCAGGTAGGCGTTGTCGGCGCGATCGACGTTTCGGCGGCTGTTGCTCAGCGATGCGGAGGCGAGGATCCCGAGCTCCCGCCCGAAGAGTCGCGTACCCTGGGACAGCACACCGGCATATCCGTAGTTGGGCGCCGCCTCTTTCCGCCGCGGCGTCCACGTATTGTTGAAGGACTGCCCCATCTCCGCCAGTTCCTGGGTCGAGAAGTTCTGGGTGCTGATCCGCCGGTCCTTGCCCAGCCTCCCGACCAAGTCGGGCAGGGAGCGCGTGCCGTCGTCGATGCCCAGGAAGTCGTACTTGCCGCCGTCGTAGGTCATGAACGCGTCGCCAGTCGTCCCCTCCGAGGATCCGATGGAGAGGCTCTGCCGCAAGGAGTGCCCCGCCGAGAAATCGCGCGTGCTGATGTTGATGACGCTCCCGCCGAAGTCTCCGTCCATGTCCGGCGCGTAGGTCTTCTGGACGACCATGTTGTCGATCACGCCGGTGGGGAAGATGTCGAGCGGCACGACCCGCTTGTTCGGTTCCGGCGAGCCGACGCCGGCGCCGTTGACGGTGGTCGCGCTGTAGCGCTCGCCGAGCCCTCTCACGAAGACGTACCGGCCGTCCACCACCGAGACGCCGGTCACCCGCTGCATGGCCTCGGCGGCGTTGCCGTCTGTGGTTCGCGCCATTTCCTGCGAGGTAACGGCGTCGGCCACCGTCGATCCCTTGCGCAGGGAGGAGATCATCGATCCTTCCGCGCTGCGGATCACCGCAGCCTCCACTTTGAACGTCTGCACTTCGACCGCACCGGATCGGAGCGCGGCGTTGAGCGCGAGGGTCTGGCCCGCGGCGACCGTGACGTCCCGACGAACATGCGATTGATAGGTGACATAGGAGAAGACGACCCGGTAGGTGCCGGGGGCGACCTTGAGCGCGTAGCTGCCGTCGTCGCCGGTTGCGCCGCCGGCGGCGACCACGCCGAGCGTGTCATCGGGCGTCGTGCGGAAGGCCACGACGTTCGCGAAGGAGAGCGGTTCCAGCGTCTGGGCGTCGGTCACGCGGCCGGAGAGCGTCCCCTTGGGAGCGGGTTGAGTCTGTGTCTGGGCCTGTGCCCGAGCCGGGATGATCGATGCGAACACAAGGATTGCGACAGCCGGGAACATCCCCGCCGCCCTAACCATCAAGGAGCGCGGGTTCATCTCGTGATCTCCTTCCTTCGAATCGCGGCGTGCTCTTCGCCGGAAAACGTGGATGAGGCGGATCGGCTACCGAGCCACCACAAGCTTCCCGGTCGTCTCGCCCTCCGACGTGCGCACGCGGTAGAAGTACAGCCCCGCCGGGCGGCGCTGTGCGTCCCACTCCATCTCGTGATAGCCGGCTCCCATGAATTCGTCCGCCAGGCTCTGCACGAGTCGTCCCGCGATGTCGTAGATCTCCACGCGCACGTCCTGGTCTCGGGAAAGCGAGAACGACAGGCGGGTCGCGCCGAGGATCGGATTCGGGGATGCCTTCACGAGAAGCTGACCGAAGCCGGCCGCCGGCTCGTGGACAGCCAACACGTCGCAGTTGAGCAACGAGGGGCCCGTCCCGGCGCAGTTCGCGAAGGTCTGCTCGTTCTCGACGTCGAGCCCGGTGCCATGCCAGCCGGCAACGATCGAGTTGATCACCTTGCCGCCGGTTCCGCGGCGCAGGTGAATCCCCCTGGCACCATCGATGGCGGGACCGGTGCCCACCAGCGTGAGGTTGGCCAGCATCGGGCTCGACTGGAGCGGGCAGTCGAAGTTGAACTCGTTGTTGTCCGCTTCGATCCCCTTGTCGATGCCGGTGAGTCCGCTGACCTGCCGGCAAACCGCGAACTGCACCTTGCCGCGGAAGCCCATCTGCCAGTCGTAGCTGTCGTCCTGCCCGGCGGTCGCGACGGCGTAGCGCAGGGTGGCGGTGCCGCCGAACCACTCGAAGAGGTCGTCGCTGCCGGCGTGGCACTGGATGTACTCCATCGTGGTGCCGCGACCGACCGCGTCCATGGTCAGGCAGTTCAGCTCGTTGTTGGGGGCCACCTCGAAGCCGGAGTACTCGATGCGGCAGTACCGCATGATCCCGCTGTTGTCGTCGTCGTTGGCGCCGCCGAAGACCAGCGTCGCGTCGCCTTCGCTCACGCACTTCTTGAGCGCGGTGGTCACCGCGCAGTTGACGGGCGGGTTGGAGCCGTTGGGCGCGCAATTGGCCTGGGCGGCGCCGAGGATCACGACTCCACCCCAGTCGGCCGGCGCCTGCTGGCCTTCCTGCCAGCGAGCGCCGCTCGTAAAGATGATCGGCAGGGCTCGGGTCCCCTGCGCGTCAATCGTGGCACCCTGCCGAATCACGAGATAGGAACCCACCCCGCTTCCCAGGATCACAGTTCCCGGCTCGATGGTTAGGGTCGCGGGGGGGTTCACACTGATACGTCCCACCAGGAGATAGTTGTTGTTGCTCGTCCAGGTGGTGCTTGCGTTGATGTCGGTGTTGACCGTCACGACCGTCTTCGTCGTGTCGATGTCGGTGCGACCGAGGCCGCCGTCCAGGTTGTAATAGGTCCACCCGGCGGTCCAGTCATTGGCGTCGACTCCGCCCGTGTAGGGCACGGCGCCGGCATAGCAGACATCCTGAAACCAGGGGTCGAGGTCCGAGGCCTTGAGCACCATGGATCCCGAGTTGCCGGCCAGGGCCGGGCTCGAAACCTGCGGATCCCAGCGCGGGTTCGTGTCGTTGTAGACCTGTGCGTTCAAGAGCGGGTTGGCGGTCTGGTTGTGTACGAACTTCACCGTCGCCAACTGCGTCACGGTGTAGATGCCGCCGGGGCAGGTGAGGCCGCCGCTACGCGCCTGGTAGGAGCCTCCGTCGTTATCCCAGAAGAGGTTCCCGTCGATGACGAGCGTCGTGTCTTGTGCGGTTGCGGGGACGGCGGCGATCAACGCGAAGCCGCTCAAGAAGAGCCCCCCGAGGAGCCGGCCGATCGCGATCTTAAGTTTCATTTCGTGGTTTCCTCCGTGAAAGGTGTGCTTGGACATCCGGGTGGCGCGTGTCGCATCGACCTATTGCCTAGGACAGGTCGGGCCGGACTTGATGGCCGCGGAGAGCACGACCGCGTCGGTCAGGTCGACTTGGAGGTCCGAGTTCATGTCCGAGCAGAAGGAATAGCTGCCGTCCTTGATGGGAGTGCTGTGGAGAGCTGCGTCCGAGAGGCTGACTTCGCACGAGGTGCCGGGGTTCCAACCGAGAGTCGGGACCAAGCCTGCGCCGTCGACGGCGTCGGGGCCGACGGCGCCCACTTCCCGAAGCCTGATGCCGTTGGCGTAGACCGAGACTGCGGGCGGGGAGGCGACGAGGCCCGGGTCGATGCACCCACCGGCCGCGATGAAGAACCGGGCCTGGCCGGCCGCGTCGGTCGTCGCCGTGACCGCCGGATGGGCCTGGCCCGCGCACCAGCAGACCAAGGCGTCCGCCTCGGACGAGAACACGATCTGCACGATCGAGTCCACCACCGGTCCCTGCGAACCGTTGACGGTCACCACGTACTCGATGTCGCCGCCCGGCGACATCACGACGTTCGGGACCACGCTGAGTCCGGGGTCCGGGATACCCGCGGCAGCCGTGCCCGCGAAAATGGCCCCGGCGATGAGCGCGACCGCAAGGGCACGGTTGCTCCAAGTCATCCATTCACCTCCTGGACAGTTGGTTGAGGGCCTAGCGGACCGGGCAACGGTCCGTGTCGTCACGCTGAGCCGGGTGACGCGGGGGAGAATGCGCGCCGGAGGGGGCGAACAGATGGCGGGTCGGAGGCAAGGGGATGTCGTGTTTGTGACGGTCCGATGGCGGAAGGGCACCGGATCGGTGGTACTCTATATCGGTTTTCCCCTGCACCCGATCGGCGACGGGCAACGGAACCGCGCCCCAGCCGGCGGAGGATGAATGAGCGAGACCCGCAAACCCCAGACCCCGTCGAAGCCGGGCAAGGCCCCGGCCGGCACGCCGGCTCTGCTCATGCATCCGTCACGATCGATCACCCGCGAGGAGCTGATCGCGCTGCGCCGCGACATCCACCGCCACCCGGAGGTCGCCTTCACCGAGACGCGCACATCGGCTCTCGTGCGAGCGCACCTCGAGGCGCTCGGCCTCAAGCCGAAGACCCTGGCCGGCACCGGCGTGACGGCGCTCATCGAGGGCTCATCCCCGGGCAAGACGCTCATGCTGCGCTGCGACCTCGACGCGCTCCCCATCGCAGAGGAGAACGACTTCGCGTTCAAGAGCGAGAACCCCGGGGTCATGCACGCATGCGGGCACGACTTCCACACCGCGATCATGCTCGGCACCGCCAAGGTACTGGTGCAGGAGCGCCCGGCGCGCGGGCGGGTGAAGCTCAACTTTCAGCCCGCGGAGGAAGGACTGAACGGCGCGGGGGCCATGATCAAGGCCGGCATCATGGAGAGCCCCAAGGTGGACGCGGTGCTTGGCTACCACATCTGGCAGCAGGTCCCGTTGGGGAAGGTGGGCGTGGTGACCGGGCCCTGCATGGCAGCGGTGGACCGGTTCGTGGTGACGGTGCGCGGCAAGGGAGGGCACGCCGCGTATCCGCACCTCTCGGTGGATCCCATCGTCGCCGCCGCGCAGATCGTGACCGCGCTCCAGAGCATCGTCGCGCGCAACGTGAGCCCCATCGATACCGGGGTGGTCACGGTGGGCCGCATCGAAGGCGGAAGCGCGTTCAACATCATCCCGCCGCAGGTCGTCCTCGAGGGCACGGTGCGCACCTTCTCCAAGGAAGCCGGGCGCACAATCCCGAAGCGCTTCAAGGAAATCGTGACCGGCGTGGCCCGGGCCATGGGCGCGACCGCGGAGATCCAGTACTCGCGCGAACACGGCGCGGTGGTCAACGACGCCGCCATGGCTGCCTTCGTGCGTGAAGTGGCGCGAGACGTGTTGGGCAAAACGAACGTGATCGACGCCGAACCGTCGATGGGCGGCGAGGATTTCTCCGCGTACCAGGAACTCGCGCCCGGCTGCTATTTCTTCATCGGATCGGCCCCGCCCAAGGGCGAGGTGTTCCCCCACCATCACCCGCGCTTCAACCCCGACGAGGACGTGCTCGAAACCGCCGTCGCCGTTCTCACCGAGGCGGCGCGCCGCTGGCTCGCCCGCTCATGAGTCACGGGATTCCGCAGGCGCAGCCGGCGCGCACGCGCACGTCGCACGAGATACCCGGACGGGTACACGCGCTGGTGGAAGAATGGGGAACCACCCAGTACTCGAGGGTGGCGCTCCTGCCCAACTACGATCACCTCGTGGCGGGCGCGGTGGTTTCTTACATGCGCTCGGGCCGGATCGCACTGGCCCTCGACGAACCGGCGGGGCCGCCTTCCGCGCTGCGCGGCGCCGTGCGCGCGTTCAGCGAGCACTGCCGCGTGCGCGGGCTTCACCCGGCGTGGGTGCCCGTTTCGGGGGAGCGCCTCGGGCTTTTCCTGGAAGAGGGCTTCCGCATCCTGCCTATCGGCCTCGAGGCGCGCGTGTCGGTGCAGGAGTTGAATCTGGACGAGAGCCGTTTCCGCTCGCTGCGCAAGAGCGTGCGGCGCGCGGTGCGGGACGGGGTGCGCGTCGAGGTCTGGACGCCGCCTCACGGCGACGATCGCCTCGCCGCAGTCAGCGATATCTCCGACCGGTGGCTTCGCTCTCGCGGCGTGCCGGAGCGTCGGTTCGGCTCGGGTTGGTTCGATCCGCGTCATCTCGATCGCCACCGCCTCGGGGTGTTGCACGACCGGCGCGGCAGAACGATGGCGTTCGTCAGCCTCCTCGAGGGATACCGCTCGGATGAAGGGGCGGTCGATCTCATGAGGCACCGCGCGGGCATGCCGCCGGGCAGCATGGACGCGCTCCTCACCGGGATCGCGCACCTCTACCGCCGGGAAGGGCGCGCGTGGCTCAACCTGGGGCTCTCTCCTCTCTCCGGACTTGGAACGGGCCCGCACGCGGGTTGGATGGAGCGCGGCCTCGACTGGGTCTTCCGCCACGCGCACGGCCGGTACCGGTTCGCCGGACTCCATGCGTTCAAGCGTAAGTTCCATCCGGAGTGGGAGACGCGCTATCTCTGCTATCCCACCGCGTCCATCCTCCCCGAGGTGCTGCTCGCCGCCGCCGAGATACGCCCGCGCGACCTGCTCGCCGAGTTTCGGCAGGCGCGTTAGGCCGCGGGCCGGAAGAGGGAAGTCGATGCCGACAACGCCTCACCTCGAAAAGCACTTCACCGCAGGCGAGTCCGTGCGCGACATCGTCATCGGCATGGCCGACGGCCTCACCGTCCCGTTCGCCCTGGCCGCCGGTCTCACCGGGGCCATCGACTCGGCCAGGATCATCGTCACCGCGGGCGCCGCCGAGATCGCTGCGGGTGCGATCGCGATGGGTCTCGGCGGGTTCCTCGCCGCGCGCGGGGACATGGAGCACTACGCGAGCGAGCGGGCGCGCGAGGAGCGGGAGATCGATGAGGTCCCCGACACGGAAAGCGCGGAGATCGTGGAGATCTTCGAGGGCTACAGCATCCCGCCCGAGGAGAGCGCGCCGGTAGTTGCCGCGCTTCGGCGGAATCCGACCCGATGGGTCGACTTCATGATGCGTTTCGAGTTGGGGCTGGAAGAGCCCGACCCGCGTCGCGCGCTGCGCTCGGCGCTCACGATCGGCGGCGCTTACATCGTGGGCGGTTTGATCCCGCTCTCGCCCTACATCGCGCTCGGCTCGCCGCAGCGGGCACTCCCCATCTCGGTCGTGCTCACCCTGGCGGCCCTCGCTGTGTTCGGCGGGATCAAAGGGCACTTCACCGGAACGCGCGTGCTGCGCAGCGCCGTGCAGACCACGCTGATCGGCGGGGTCGCCGCGGCCGCCGCGTATTTCATCGCCCGCTGGATCGGGGGGTAGGCGGACACGCGATGACGCTTCAACTCGAGATCCATCCCCAGAACCCGCAGGACCGCCTGATTCGGCAGGCGGTGGACATCGTTCACGATGGAGGCGTCGTCGCGTATCCCACCGATTCGGGTTACGCGCTTGGCTGCTCGATCGGTAACAAGGAGGGCCTCGAGCGCATCCGCCGCATCCGCTCGCTCGGCCCCGATCACAACTTCACGTTGATCTGCCGCGATCTCTCGGAATCGGCCACCTACGCGAACTTCGACGACCGTATCTATCGCATCCTGCGCTCGAACACGCCGGGCTCCTATACGTTCATCCTGCGCGCGACCAAGGAAGTGCCGCGCCGGCTCTTGCACCCCAAGCGCAAGACGATCGGGCTCCGCGTGCCCGATCACCGCATCACGCTGGCGCTCCTGGCGGAGCTCGACGAGCCAATGATGAGCACGACGCTCATCCTGCCCGGCGAGGAGCAGCCGCTCTCCGAGGCCATCGAGATCCGCACGCATCTCGAGAACCAGGTGGATCTCATCATCGACGGCGGGTTCTGCCCGGCCGATCCGACCACGGTGGTGGACCTCACCGAGGAAACGCCGCGGGTCCTGCGCGAGGGGAAAGGCGACCCGGAGCCGTTCCTATAGATCAGCCCGCACGGGGCCGGGCGCGTGTCAGCCGGGCTCGTGTCAGTCCGCGGTTTCCGCGTCCAGCGCCGCCTCGAAGGCGCGCAACGTGCGCGCATCGAAGAGCACGAATCGGATCTCCTCGATCGCGTGCGCGGGATCGCGAAGCCACGCCGCGGCCGCTCCCACCAGAATCCGCGCCACCGATTCGAGCGGGTATCCGAAGATGCCTGCCGAGATCGCAGGGAACGCGATCGAGCGCACGCCGTTCTCCTCCGCCACGCGCAACGAACTCTCGACCGCGCTCAAAAGCACGACGTCGCCGTCCTCGTCCCCGCCTCGCGGCCCCACGGTGTGGATCACGTGCTTCGCAGGCAGCCGCCAGCCAGAGGTAGCCACCGCCTCGCCGGCGCGAATGGGCGCCTTCGGGCTCGACTCTTCCTGGAGCCGCGGCCCGGCAGCGCGGGAGATCGCGCCTGCGACCCCGCCCCCGTGGACGAGCCACTCGTTGGCGGCGTTGACGATCGCGTCCACGCGCTGCTCGGTGATGTCGCCCGGCATCACGACCAATCGCTTCTCGCCGAAATTGCGCTCGCGTGTCATGCCGCGAGACTAGCACCGGCTCGTGCGGATTGTCCCCGGCCACGCCTCTCTGGTAGCGTTGAGCGGCCTCGGCCCCCGTCCCCGACCCAAGTGAAACGGAGTCGCCATGCTGATCGACCGCCTCAACGAAGACGTCAAGACCGCCATGAAAGCCCGCGACACGCTGCGCCTGAGCGTATTGCGCATGACGCTGTCCGAGATCAAGAACGTCCGCATCGAGAAGATGCGCGACCTGACCGACGAGGACGTGGTCCAGGTTCTGCGCAAAGCGGTGAAGAAGCGCGAAGAGGCGGTCGAGGCGTACCGAGCGGGCAACCGGGCCGACCTGGCAGACACCGAAGCCAAGGAAGCCGAGATGCTGAGCGTCTACCTGCCCCAGATGCTCTCGGGCCCCGCGCTCCTGGAGATCGTGAAGGAGGCCATCGAGACGACCGGCGCGACCTCGGCAAAGGATATGGGCAAGGTCATGAAGGTAGTCATGGGCGAGCACGGCTCCCGCGTGGACGGAAAGGACGTCCAGGCGGCGGTGAGGACCCTGCTGGGCGCATAGGCCCCCCGGCCGGCCGGTCCCAGCCGAACCCCCAGCAACCCCCCGTCGGCCGGCTCCCCTCGAACCCCCTGCAACCCGGGCCGGTCCCTCTGCGTAGACCCGGGAGCCATCCTCAGAAAACGCACCGCGCCCTGCAACCCCTCGCGGGCCGGTGGGGGTCTACCTCAACGGGAGCCGGCCATGAACAAGAGAATCCTCTGCATCGCATTCCTGACCCTGGCCCTGGCCCTTCCCGCCCTCGCGTTCGCGGGGCAGAAGGACGAGGCCTCCAACGGTCCCTGGATCCACATCGAAGTGCGCGAGCACGACGGTGACGGGGCCACCGTGAACGTGAACCTGCCCATCTCCCTGGCCGACGTCGCGCTCAAGATGGCCCAAGAGAAGTCGGGCGGCCACTCGCACTTCCGCGTCGAGGACGAGGACTTCACCCTCGAGGACATGCGCGAGATGTGGGCCGAGGTCCGCCGCGCGGGCGACGCCGAGTTCGTGACCGTCAAGGACGGCGACGAGACGGTGAGCGTCTCCCGCAGGGGCGAGAGCGTGTTCGTGAACGTGGACGGCGACGAGGGCGAGAAGGTGCGCATCGAGCTGCCGGTCGCCGTGGTGGACGCGCTCCTGAGCGGCGAGGGCAACGAGCTGGACGTCGCAGCCGCCGTCGGCAAGATGAAGGATATGAAAAAGGGCGAGATCGTTCGCGTCGAAGACGGCGACGACACAGTCCGCATCTGGATCGACTGATCGCGGCTTCGGGGCCGTAGAAGTGGGGGCATGTCATGCTGAAGGTCGGAGCCATCATAGCCACGCCGTTCCTCGCCTCCGCGCTCTTCCTGGGCGCCACCGGCGTTCTGCTCGTAGATGTGCGCGAGGGTGGGCCTGACGGGACGCACATCGTGATCCCGGTCCCGCTGATCGTGGCCCAGGCCGCGCTGTCGCTCGCGCCCGACGAGGCACGCTACGTGAAGTGCGAGGATCTCGGCCAGTATCAGGAGATCGGGGTGCGCCTCGCCGAGGAACTCTCGCGCTGCCCCGACTTCGTCATCGCCGAGGTCGTGGAGGGCGACGAGTCGGTGTTGGTGCGCAAGGAGGGCAAGTGCATCACCGTCGACGTGAAGGAGGGGGAGGAGCAGGTGCACTGCCGCGTGCCGCTCAAGTCGGTGGCGCGGATCCTGGCCGCCCATGACGGCCAGGGGTTCTCCACCATGGAAGTGATCAAGGCACTGCGTCACGCCCCCCGAGGCGACCTCGTGCACGTGCGCGACGGCCAGGACGAGGTGCGCATCACGAGGTTGTAGCGCCGAGGCTCGCGGATCGGCTCACGGGCGAGATCACCCCGGGAGCTGCCGCCGGTCCCGAATTCTCCTGCCGCGGTGGCACTTCGCTGGCGCTCCGCGTGGTGGCGCTTCATCACGCGGCTGCGCAAAAATGTGTGATACGGTACAATTTGCTGACGCTCTGACCGTCATGCGGATGCGCTGTCGCGGCAGGCGTGCGCGCGAAGCGATCTTCAGTTATTACTATCACCATGCGGTGCGCGGTGAGGAGATCGGTGGAGTGCATGGCTCAGGTTGACATTCGTGTCTTCGTCAGCTCGACCTGGCGGGAGCTCCAGGCGGAGCGTCTAGCGGTCGAGAAGGTCCTGCAGCGATTTCATGAGACCAAGTTCCACGGTATGGAGTACTTTGGCAGCCGCGGAGGTGACACATCCCAGACATCTCTAGATGAGGTCGATTGCAGCCAGCTCTACGTAGGCATTTTCGGCGGCAGTTACAGTTCCGGCATCACTGAGCAGGAGTACCGGCGCGCGAGGAAGATGGGGCTGCCCTGCTATATCTACATCAAGCTGGATGCGGCTATCACCCCCGAGCAACGAGAGTTCGATCCGAACAAGGCGCAGCGGCTCGCTGCATTGAAGGAAGAGCTCCGTAGCAATCTCACAGTCACCGATTTCAGCACGCCCGATCAGTTAGCGACATGCCTTGCCACTGATCTTCACAATTGGCTTCTCAGGAGACGTTCGCCTGCGGCCCAGGCCATCAGTCCGTTCATCCGTGTCTTAGACGCATCGCATCGTTTCGGCGATGATAGTGACCCAAATGCCTTCAGCCCATCGCAGCGGGAATACAGGGAACACCGGGTTCACCGACCCTCGCTTGCAAGTTCGGTGGAGACAGCGCTGAAGACAGGCCGATTCGCCTGCGTTCTTGGTAAGGGGGCATCGGGTAAGACCACCCTTGCGTTCCTACTCGCCTTCGACTCGGAGCTCGGTCCCAGTCGAGCATTCTATTGCGACCTCGCTGAGGCCGACGATGACCCGGAGACGGCTGTGTCCTGCCAGGCTGCTCTGGCCGCAGTCGCTCAATTGAGCGGGAGGGAGACGCTCGTAATCATAGACAATATCCACGTCGCCGAGCGACTTGCCGCAAGCATCTACCTCGCGTGGCGAGACCACGGCTGCCCCGTCCGCCTCCTGTTTCAAGGACGATTGACAGAGAAGGGACCGGATCGGCGCGGTCGACAATCACCACTCGCAGATTTGCGCCGCACAGCTTTGACGCTCGAGGTAGAGTCAGCCGACTTGGTCGGAGTGCTTCAGCGACTGATCGCGCGGCGGGGGGGGGGCGTACCGTCGCGACCACTGCTCCCTGACTCTGTGCTGGACACGTGGCTCAGAGTCTTTGGCGGGGATCTGGTGGCGTTTAGCCTCGCCGCGCGTCGCAAGCTTTCCAGAATCCTGCGCGGCGAGTATGGACTGGCAGAAGCAGACGCTGCCGACTACATTCGCGAGGAGTACCTCGACCGACCTGGGTATCCGCTTGACGCTCGAGAGCGCGAGAACCTGATTGCCCTGGCGGCGTGCGCCGACTTGGAGTTGCACGTTCCCACGGAGGCACTGCCTTATCCCGACCAGTTCGAGATGAGCGTGCAACATGGACTTGTCTGGCATTCCGCCCACGGCCGTGATGGTCAATTCCACCGCTACTGCTTCCATCATCCTGGCATGGGACGACTCTTGTGGGCGGCGGCCACACCGACCACGTCCTCCCTTGACCACAAATGTGAAGTCGGCCGGCGCAATCCGCGCTTCGCCTGTCTCATGGCCAGTCGCGTGCGCCGCGTGCAGGGTGACGCTGACGCGGCCAAGCGCATCCTCTTGGCGGCATTCAACGCCGAGGACGCATTCGGTCGCCTCATCACATTCGGGGTGTCTCATCTGCACGACGAGTGTCAACAGTTACTGGAGTTATCGGTGCTCTCGCAAACGGCGTTGGACCGGCGTTTGAGTGGGTCCGCCAACTTGGCTCAGGCGGTGTTCGACATCCCACTTGGAGAGATGCGGGACCTCCTGGAATACACAGAAGTCCACTTGCCGAAAACGTATGAAGTGATCATAACCGCGCTCTCGGATGAGGCCCGCCTGCCAAAGCTCGGGCAGGCTGCGTTGGATTCGCACCTGGGATACCTGCCCAATTTCTTGGAATACGCTGAAGCTAGACTACCCGCAGCGTATGCTTCAATCACCGACGCGTTATCCGCCGAGGCCAATCGGAAAGCGCTGGCCCGCGCTGTCCTGGAAACACCGCTGCATTTTCTCCGGAACTTCATGGAGTACGTGGAAGTCAAGATTCCGGAAGCGTTCGATGCGATCAGTGCTGCGTTCTTACTGGCGGAGAACCAAGAACGACTCGTCCAAGCCATCTTGGAGACCCCGCTGCATTTTCTCCGGAACTTCGTGGAGTACGTGGAAGCCAATATGCCGGAGGCGTTCGGTGCGATTCGAGCGGCCTTCTCCGTGACGGACAATCAGAAGCGATTGGTAGAGACAACGGTGGCCTCGCCTCTGCATACCCTCCGGAACTTCTTGGAGTACGCGGAAGTCAAGATGCCGGAGGCGTTCGATGCGATTCGAGTAGCCTTCTCTGTGGCGGACAATCAGAGACGATTGGTAGAGACGGCGGTGGCCTCGCCCCTGCATGCTCTCCGCAACTTCTTGGAGTACGCCGAAGTGCAAATGCCGACGGCCTTCGAGGCGATCCGCGCAGCGTTCTTGGTGGAGGCGAACCAAGGGAAGTTGGTGCAGACCGCGGTAGACTCGAGACTCGGTGATCTGCAAAATTTTGCAGAATACGCAGCGATCGCGCTCCCCGAGACATTTGAGGCAATCCGTCACGGATTGACCGCCGATAGGAGCTGCGCCAAAGTCGTCCGAACGGCGTCGGACACTGAATCTGGTAGCCTCAACGGATTCCTCCAGTACGCGGTCGACGTGTTTCCTGAACTTGCAGATCTGGTGCGCCACACAATCGCCGTTGAATTTCGAGCTCAAGGTGTCCACCACCCTCGCTTGGAGCCTGTGCTGCGCGACGCGAGGTTGTTTCCGCGCATCGCTGGGCTCCTCAGGAGCTGTGACTGTCAGGAAATACTATCGGAGCTGTCATGTTTACTCATTCAGGAGGACGCGGACGCCGCATGGAGATCTCAGTCGCTTTCATTGGGCCTCGTCTCGACTGTTCTTCGTAGTATCGAACCGACGCCGGAGGCTGATCTCCGTCAGTTTCTGGACAGGGTTGCCTCCCGAGAGTGGCTGGAGAGAAACTACATCAGGCTTCCGCCGCGCGACATCGCAATTGCCCTATTCTCTCTGTGGGCGTGGACGCCCGCCTTCGTCCACGAGTACTTCCCTTCTGAAGCTTTGGTTCATAGGGCATCTGGGCTAATTCGTTTCCTTTCTCGCTGCGATAACGATGAAGGCGCGATCTGCCGTTTGGAGCTGTGCGGGTCATGCGCTCTCCTCGGATTGGATGCGACACAGACTTCTTGTTTTTGGCCAGCACAGTCCCAGATCGACGGCATCATGCGTGAGCTTGCCGGTGATCTCGGGGACGGACACCTATCGGCCCACCAGGTACTGTTCTTTGTCGGCCTCCGCGTCTTGGTCGAGCACCACAGGAAGCGCATGACTATCCGTCGTGAGATTGGTGATCGAGTCTTGGCGCGGTGGGAGACCAACGACTCACCGAACCCGAATCACCAGCGACTGAACACATGGATGCTCGATTGGTTGCATCGCTGTGCCGCCGCTAACTGGAGGCTGCTCACTGGCGACTCCACGCCCCCAATACCAGTGCCCGTACCTGCAGGCGTGAGGCTTGCGGGAGGGGCGAACCCGCCTGAGTCGGGAAAGTGAGGGGCGCATGCAGAGCCGCAACCTGAACGGGTATCGCTAATGTACCTAGATGCCCGTGAAGTCGGTGGCGCGGATCCTGGCCGCGCATGACCGCGAGGGGTTCTCCACCACGGGACTCATCAAGGCACTGCGTCACGCCCCCCGAGGCGACCTCGTGCACGTGCGCGACGGCCAGGACGAGGTGCGGATCACGCGGCTGTAGACCTTGGAGCTTGCAGATGTAGCACTCTGGTGCTACTGTCACCTTCGGCGGCTGTGCTGGCAAACCCGGAGGAAGCATGACTCGAGACGTCGTCCTGCGTCAGGTCGGTGGGTCCATAGGCGCCACCCTGCCCAAGGAAATGGCGGACCGACTCCACCTCGCGGTGGGGGATCGCGTCATCGCCATCGAGACGGACCGCGGCATCCTTCTGACTCCCTACGACCCCACGGTCGAGAAGGCGCTGGCCATCGCGGCCCGAGGGGCACGCAAGTATCGGAACGCCTTGCGGGAGTTGGCGAAGTAGATCATGCCCAAGGGGCGGCGCGAGCCGGTGTGGGTGGATCGAGTGATCGTGGACGCTATCCGCTTGGACCTCATCCGCACGCACGGCGGACTTCTCGGGGTCCGGGATGAGAACGCTCTGGAATCCGCGCTCGCCCGGCCGCGGCACCGCTGGGTCTACGGACGCAACGCGTCCATAGCCACCCTCGCGGCAACCCACGGTTTCGGCCTGGCCCGGAATCACCCCTATCGCGACGGCAACAAGAGAGTCGCGTTTCTGACGATGCTCGTTTTCCTAGGGCTGAATGATTACGACCTTGAGGCCCCGGAGACCGAAGTCGTGGCGGTGATGCTCAAGCTCGCGGCGGGCGACCTTTCCGAGGCGGCCTTGGCGAAGTGGCTCAAACTCCATCTCGTGCCCTATCCGGCGAAGTGAGCCGGAGGTGGGAATCAAGACCACATCCACCCGTCGGCAAATCCGGCCTGCCTGGAATCGCTACTGCTGCGGCATCGGCGGCGGCACCATGCACTGAGCTGCGGCGACGTACCAGGTGTCGCCGTCCTTCTGGTAGACGACCAGACAGAATCCGCCGAATGGCGGCAGTACCGCGCCATCCGCGCCCTTGAGACCCGAGAGGGTGAAGGACGCCTCTTCGACCCCAATGCTCGATGAAAGCGCGCGAATACGGAGCGGTGTGATGGCCATCTTCGTGCCCTTGAACGGCCCGGCGAACTGCTCCTTGAGCCCTTTCCCGATCTCCGTCCGTCCGCGGTGCGTGAAGCCAAGCGCATAGGTGTGCGTACCGTCGACGGCGTAGATGGCCGCCAGAGCGTCGGCATCTCCCGCGTTGTAGGCCGCTTCGAATTCCCTAACGCGCCTCAGGATCCCTTCCTCGACGGTCTCCATCATCGTTATCTCCTTTCTGCCTCGCGGCGGGTCGCGTTACCTGCCCAAGTTGGACAAGTCCGCGCGGCGCTCGACCTCATAGAACTCCTCGACGGGGAAGACCGCATCGAGGGCCCCGCGGAGTTCCGCGCTCTTCTGCGGGCCGAGTTGCTCGTCGAGAACATCCTGGATCGATGGGGCGCTCATGTACGCGGCGGAGTCCGGCGCCAACCACCAGATCATGTACTCGCCCTTCCCGTAGGTGCTCCTGAAGGCGCGGCAGGCCAGGGGGTACTCGGCGGCGACAAGCGCGTCCGTGATCTGCTTCCACGACTGCTCGAAGACGTTCCCACCGGGTTATGTCTACCGAATGAACTTCGAGCCTGCCCGCCGTCGCGCTGAGTTCGGTCAAGGACTCGGTGGCCGGCACGGCGATGTCGTACTCCGCCACGCGCGACCAGATCTGCGAGTAATGCGGGGAGACCAGCGCTTCGTCACCCGAGTCGTATGCCTTCAAGGCGTCTTCCCCGACCACCTTGACCGTCTCGGTGGCCATTTGCCCGCGCGCGTCGAGGTCCGTCCATGTGCGGAAGGGGTAGAACGAGAAGAACGTCTCGCCGGCCTTCGAAGATCGCGCATGCCAGAAGAGCGGCCTGCCGTCGGCGAGGAGCCCGTCGTCGGTGCGCAACTTTGCCAGCCAGCTCAGGCGGGCGTCCACGAACAGCGATGCCTTCTGCGCGTCGACGTTGTCCACGTGCACCCATCGGCGCGGCGCCTGCCAGTCCAGGTCACGATGGGACTTGGGGGGCTCCTGCGCGCCGGCCCGCATCGGGAGGGTCGCAAGTGAGAGCAGGATGGCACCGATCGACACGCTCACACGATTCATGGTGAAACCTCCCAGGGTGAGGGGACAGCACGGATCGCCTTACTTACCCTCCGGCGCCCCATCCGCGTCCGGATCGTCCGTCGGATCGAACGGAAGTTCGTTGGCTTCCAGCCAATCCCGTGCGATTCCCCCGAAGGCCTGCCGACGATAACGAAACCACTCGTCACGGATTCCCAGGCGCTCAAGCTCGTTCTTGAACCGGCGGAAGGTACCGGCTCCCCGAAGCGCTCGCAACAGCTCGTCCCGGAGGCTGCCGGACTGGGACTCGGCGAAATCCTCCATGATCCGGTGTTCGTGGATCTCGAAGCTATCGGGAAGGGCGACCCAATCGTCCGAAGCGATGACCGCCCGTGCTTGCTCGATCAGCCCCTGCTCCCAGTCGGGACGCTCCGCGTCATCCTCCATCGACTCGTCCTCGGCCGCATCAAGTTCATCATCCGAACAGGAGATGACCTCTCCGGTCAGGCGATTGAGATAGCTGGTGCATTCGGTGGAGACCATCTCAAGGCCCGCCACTACCTGTGAAAGGGAGATCGTCACACTCATTTGGTTGACCTCGTGCGGCATGCCTGCATCGTCACGAGCGCCGCGATGGAGACGACCTGTGCCAGAGTTATCACCGGCAAGGCGATCCAGACGACGGTCCACTCGAGTGACAGGTCGGGCTCTCTTCCCTGCACGATATCGAGGAGGGCAAGCGTCGCGCCCCAGCTCAGCAGCAGCGCCAGTGCGCCCAGTATGATCGCGACGCTCGCCAGCATCTGCGACTTCTGCACGGGAACCTCCGATCACCCGATGGTCGAAGCTCGCCAACCAACTCAGAAGCTACTCGGAAGTCGATGGCTTCCGAGTTAAAGTCCGGTTCAGGCCTTTCGTCAAGAGCATCGCCTTGGGCGAAACGCCAAGAGGGTCTCCATCAAGTCCGTGACTCGGAAATCTAGTCAGGAGCGATTGGGAGGACAAGGCTTCAGAGCTGGTTGTGGGGCGGCCCCGGCCCATGCCCCCGGTCCCGATGTCGCTTCTGGACCGCACCACTTCTTGAGGACATAGAGCAGCCCCGAACTCCCCGAAGTCTACACAGTCAAGCCGCGTGACCCGCCCGCCGACCAGGACCAGCCCAGGGCTTGATCTTCCTCAGCGTATCCGAGAGCGCGTCTGCTGCGACTTCTGTGTCGTAGGCGGCCTGAGCGCGAAGCCAGTATCCGTTCGACAAGCCGAAGAACCGGCACAAGCGCAGGTCGGTGTCTGCGGTGATCGACCGCCTGCCCGCAACAATCTCACCGATTCGCTGGGCAGGCACCCCGATCTCCTTGGCCAGTCGGTACCGTGAGATCCCCATAGGCTTCAGGAACTCCTCGAGCAGGAGTTCACCGGGGGTCACAGGCGGTAGCTTTGTCTTGGGCATCGTTGATCTCCCGGGCGGCACCAGGCCCCCCGCCTCACAACTCCAGCCGATCGCACGAATCGCGCGTGATCTCGGCCCGCGCGTCGCCGGTGTGAGCGATGCCCGCCGGCTCGAACAGCATCAGCTTCACGTGTCCGCGGGGAACAATACGGTGCTTCCTCCCGCGGAGGACGATGTAGAACTCGCCCGCGCGCACCGTGAACATGTCGCCCTCGTCCTGGATGTCGAGCGTGCCGTCCAGAACGTAGAACAGTTCGTCTTCCTTCGCGTGCGTGTGCCACGGGACCTTGTCGCCCTCCAGCCGTGCGAGCTTGACGTGCTGGCCATTCAGGTCGGCCACGATCTTGGGTGAGAACGTGTCCGCGAATCTTTTGAAGCAGTCGTCGATGTTGACAACCTTTGGCATTGGCCGGACCCCCTGAACGCGAGCGAATTGCCCCTCATCAGTCAACTATGAACAGCTTTGCTCCGACCTCGGTCCGCGACTTGTGAGGCGCGGTATCGTGAGCCACTTGGTAGCTCATGCCGGGAGTGAGCGTGACAACCCGGCCGTCCTGCAGCTCAGTGGTCAATTCCCCCTCGAGCACGAGGAGAACATGCCCGCGGCTGCACCAGTGGTCCGCCACATAGCCCGGGCTGTAGTCCACCATGCGAACACGCAAGTCTCCCGCTTCGACGGTCCGCCAGAGAGCTACCCCCGATTCCCCGGGGTGCTCAGTTGTCGGCATCGCCTTCCAGTCTGTCGTCGTGAATGGCAGAGTCCCGAACTGCATGGCTCTTGCCCCCTTTCATCGCAACCGCGTCGGCGCGAGGGAAACGTCCGGCGAACACCCTACTAACCGACGGGAAGTCAGGCCGCCGCCTCCTTGGCCCAAGGCCCACCGCGAATGGCCGGCTGCGATCGCTAGCCTGCTTTGCGGTCGTCGTTCTCTTCCGCCAAGGGCCTCAGCGGAAGCGAGACCAGCTCCCGGCCATCGTCCACGGACGCCTTCTGCAGGGCCCGGACGATGGCGCCGATGTCGTAGCCGTGACGCTTGGCAAGTTCGTCGCGGATGACGCGGACTTCTTCGACGATAGGATCTCGGCGCAGGGCTACTCCTCCGTCAACTCCTCTAGCGTGCAGATGACCGATGGTGCCGCCTCTCGCTCACCAACTGCTGGTGCGCAGCCCGCACGAGGTCGCGACGCAGAAGTCGGGCTAGGTAACGCTCCGGCCCAGCGACGGGCCGCGCAGCGGACCGTCCGCTGCAACCGGCTGTTAGGCGGCGCTCTCAGACACCTTTGTTCTTGTCGTCCCAGACCTTCGGCTCCCAGAGCTCGACCTTATTGTCGTCTGGATCCATGATCCACGCAAACTTGCCGTTCTCGTGCGATTCGGGTCCTTGGATGATTTCCACACCTCCCGCGCGCAGCTGCTCCAGCAGCTCGCCGAGGTTGTCGACCCGGTAGTTGATCATGAAGGAAGAATTGCTTGGGCTGAACCACTGGCTGTCTTTCTCCGCGACATGCCACACAGTAAGGCCTCGGTCCTCGGCCTTGTCGTCCGGCCATCTGAGAATGGCGCCACCAAAGTCTTCCAGCGACATGCCCAGGTGCTTCCGATACCACGCTGCCAGTGCAGCGCTGTCGCCTTTGCTCTTGAAGAATACGCCGCCGACTCCGGTAATCCTGGCCATCGTTGCCCTCCTAACTATCCAGGCGCTAACGCCCCATTGACCCGCGAATCGCTCCGCTCAGGGCTGTCTTCCTGCCCAGTATAGCCGCGCCCGCCCCCCTCTCGGGTCACCGGCGTCTCCGGTGATTCGCGATGACAGCCTCGGGTGTTAGCCTGCGAGCGGGGTCCGTGTAACGCGATGGGGACGCCGTGCGACGGCAGGCGCGACGATCGCCTCGGAATGGAAACGCGTGAAGGCCCGGACGAGCATGAGGGACCATGGCCGATCTCCCTCGCCCCACCCTGTTCCCCTCGCGACACACCAGGAGGCCTGCGGCGCCCTCCACTTTCCCCGGGTAAAGTCGTCACCCCGCCTCCCATAGGTCCAACCAAAACAAGGACTTCCCCTGCTCACCCGGGTGATCACCCGGGTGAGCACGCCCCACTGGCACGTCTCCTGCTCTATACGCCCTGCGTTGCATCACCGGCCGGCGCGCGAAGCCCGGCAAGCACGCACATCGGCCAAAGCGCGCCCCGGAAGAGGAGACAGAGCCATGAAAACCCCCAGCTCATTGAAACGCGTCGCGCTCACCGCTATTGCCCTCGCGGTCCTGGCCGGCACTGTCGGCACGACTGCGGCGCAGGCTGCCGACAACAGCCGCAGCCGGAAAAATGACCAACGCCAGGAGCGCACCGTCAAGAAGCCGGAACGCGCGCGCAAGAGCGACCGGGCCGTCCGCAGTAACGACCGCAGCAAAGACCGCCGCGACGACCGCGCGGTTCGAGGCCGCGAAGACGACCGCTCCGTGCGCGGCCGGGACAACGACCGCGACAGAGACCGCGATCGCATCGTCATCCGTGACCGCGACAACGATCGCGACCACGGCCGTTACGATCGCCGGCAACGCGTCGTCGTGCGCCATCGCGACCTGCGCGCCTGCCCGCCGCCTCGTTACGTCGTCCGTCCCTGGTATCGCGACGTCCAACGGATCTACGTGCATGACGACCCGTTCTACTTCCACGCCGGGCTGGGCATCTACCTCGGTGGCCTCGCCCTGCGCCTGGAACTCGGCGACGCCCCGCCCGAGGGATTCGTGTTCTACGACCCATACTGCGACATGGAGTTCTGGTCGGTGTCCGAATACCACCAGCACTTGCGGTATCACCGACACCCGAACGCCCTCACGGTGATCGTGCTCGACGGCTACTATCTCGACGACTGACCGCGCCGCCGATTAACATGGGGCGATGACAACGGCAGAGCCCCCCAGCCAGCAGGCGATAGAGAGAGCGCGGGCGCTTCACGCCCGCGCCTTCATTTTGGATTCCCACGTGGACACCGTCTCCGAGATGGCTGACCGCGGCTACGATCTCGGGAGCGCCCCCGACGACGTCCACCTCTCCTGGGAGAAGATCGCGACCGGCGGCCTCAAGGCGCAGGTCTTCGCCTGCTACGTCTCGCCCAAGTTCATCCCGGATCGCGCCGCAGCGGAAGTGGATCGCCTGATCGACCGGTTCGAAGAGGAAACGCGCCGATTCCCCGACCGCCTCGTCGCGTGCAAGAGCGGGAGCGATCTCGAAGCCGCCTGGCGCGCCGGCCGCTTCGGCGGAATGCTGAGCATCGAGGGCGGCCACGCCATTGAAGACTCCCTCGACACGCTCCGCCGCTTCCACGCCCGCGGCATCCGTGCGATGACGCTGACATGGAACAACACCAACAACTGGGCGGATGGCTGCGGCCCGATGGACCCGAAGCTCCCCCAGCACGGAGGGCTCAACGACCTGGGCCGCCGCGTGCTGGGAACGATGGAGGAGATCGGCATGGCGGTGGACGTCTCGCACGTGGCTCCTGCCACCTTCTGGGACGTGCTCGACCACGGCGAGAAGCCCCCCTTCGCGAGCCACTCCTCGGTGAAGGCCATCAATCACCATCGCCGGAACCTGGACGACGCGCAGATGCGCGCGTTGGCGGACAAGGGCGGGGTGATGAGCGTTTGCCTCGTCAGTCCGTTTCTGGTGGATGAGGCGGGACGGTGGGAACGGGCGAAGCAGGAGACCGGCTACACGCCACCCGGCACACCACTGGAAGACCGGCTCTGGGGAGCGGTCCCGGACGTGGACTACGACACCTACTGCCGCAACGTGTCGCTAGCCACCCTCGACGACGCTGCGGACCACGTCGAGCACGCGCTACGCGTGATGGGCACCGGCGCAGTGGGGCTGGGCTCCGACTTCGACGGCGCGCGCCGCTTCCCGATGGGGCTCGAGCACGTGGGCCTGCTCCCTAACCTCACCGCCCGCCTCCTCGAGCGCGGCTGGCGCGAAGAGGAACTCACCGGGTTCCTGGGGCAGAATCTTCTCGATTACTTCAAGCGCGTGCTGGGCTGACGGCGGCTCGCGACCGCCGCCAGCGCACACTGTCGCGCTCTCCTCACTCCACTGCCGTCAACACGGCGTCCAGAAACTCTTCCTCGCCGACCATCCCTTCCATGGCGGGGATTTCGTTCACCACCGTCTTGGGCACCCCCATCACCGCATAGCGATTGCTCAACTCGGGGAACTCGGTGGCCTCCACCATGTCGCTCGTCACGTGATCGCTCTCCAGCGCGAACTGATGCGCCAGCCGCACCACGCCCGGACAATACGGACACGTTGGCGTGACAAATACTTGCAAGTGCAGCGGCTGATTCAGCGCCTTGAGCCGCGCGCGCGACGTCTTGGACAATCCCGAGTCGCGGTTCGAGACCATGACCAGATCCTCGAGCAGGCCCGCGAACTCGTATCCCGCCGGCACGCCGAAGTAGCGAATGCCGTGATCCTTGTCGCCCAGGAGCACCATGGCCGGGATCTTGGTCACGCCGTACTCACGAGCCTTCTCGGCGTCCGCAACGAAATCGTAGACCTCGAGCTTGATGTGCTCGGATAGCGCCGCGAGATCCTCCAGAAGTTCGTGGGTCTCCCGACAGTAGAGGCACTCGTCTTCCTGGGTGAAGTAAACAATAGTGACGGGCTTGTCCATGCGGGACAGCTTCTCGCGAACTTTGGGTTTGTCTCGGTCAGGGATCATGTTTCCTCCGGGTTTGGTCTCCACCCGGTAGGACGCAAGTTCCCGGCGAGGGTCACGCCACCAGCGCGACGGTCACACCACCCGCGCGGAGGTCACAAACCCGAAGGCCCTCAGCCCGGCAGCCCCTGGAGCGCTTCGCGAAGGCTTGCGGCGATCGAGGCCCAAAACGCGAGGACAAGAAGCCCGAAGCCCATGAACAGAATCACTCCTGCGAGTCCCCACCACGCCCAGGGTCGCTCGCGGTCCTGAAGCTGCGCCACCGAGTGATACGGGCTGTGCTTCCAGGCCATCTCGTACCCGTTCAGCCCCAGGTAGATGCCGGTGATCGGGTAGAGGAGCAGGTGGATCATGCTCACGAAAGGGATATAGACGCTCACCAGAAGCAGAAGCCCCACGCCAGGCTGGCCGTGTCCCAGGAGCCACCAATAGGGGAGGAAGAACCCGCCCCAATTCCACCCCAGACCCCGTGCCTCGGCGAGACGCTCCGGATCGTTCCCGGAAGGAAGCTGTGCTTCGAAGGTCACGCCGATCTCCTTGCCGGTCAGTTCTCCTGACCCTTGTAGTATGGCTTGGTCAGTTCAAAGCGGATGATCTCTACCGAATCGGGCGCGGCCTTGCCGTCGGCGCCCACCGCGCCGAGATGGATATCGAGGTCCATGCGAAACGCCGCGCTCTGCCCGCGGGGGTTGTTGCCCCAGAAGCCCCAGAAACGCTGGCCGCTCCAGGTGAACACCGCTGGAAAGGAGAGCCGGTTGGGAGGGGAGTAAATGATCCCGGCGCTGTTCTCGGTTCGCGCGTGGACTTCCTCGAAGTGCATGGAGAGGCGCGTGACCTCGACCCTCTCGCCCCGCAGCGCCTCAACCAGGCCGCGCGGTTCGAAGTGGGCGCTGTCCTCGACGGTGACCGTGAACAGGCCCGCTTCCGCGTCCCACTCTGCCTTTGCGAAACCCGGCATCTTCTCGAGCAGTTTGATGGCAGATTTGGTGTTTTCGGGGGCCGAAGCCGGGGTGATCTTGATGACTTCGAGGCCGGCCGGCGCGGCCTCGGCAAGAGCCGGCACGAGAACCAGAACGCACGCTATCCAGAGCAGGATCGTCTTCTTCATCGCAAGAAACCTCACCGGGGGTCTGACCATCGCGGGGGCGTCCCGAGCCGGGCCGCCTTGTGAACACGGTCCTTCTACCCCGTCAGCCCCCGGGGCCTTCCCCGCCCTAGAAAAGCCCCACGGAGACGCCCAGGCTCAGCCGCTGCTCCCCGTCGCTGTCCAGATCGACGGCGTATCCGGCAACGGCGCTCAGCCGGCCGAAGCCCTGCCGGATCAGGTAATCGGCATGGCCCTGGACGTACCACTTCGGATCCATCCCCTCGCGGAAATACGTGTCCAGACCGGCGCCCAGGGTCAACCGCGGCACCAGCCAGTCGGGGATGGTGTGCCCGAGGAGCATGAGTCGAAGCGCCGGGTTCTTATCGTCGAGGTCGTGCCGGATCTCGACGTATCCCTTGTAGGCCAGCGGAAGGTCGCTGGCCATGTTCGTGAACAGATCGCCCAGCCGGTACGACATGGTCTCGACGCCGCCGTACACCACGAAATCGGTCTCGTTCGGAACGCGGATGCCGCCGTACGCCCACAGCGGCGCCCGCGCGCCCTTGTAGATGTACTCGCTCTTCATGAAGTAGTCGTCGCCGACCACCATTCCTTTGGACGCGCCCTTCAGCTCGACGGAGATGGCCGACCGGTCATCCAGCGTGAAGTTCCACTGCGCCCGGTACTGCTGCGTGTAGTCCTGGTCCGAGACGCCTTGGCCAGGATCGTCCGCCGGCGGGAGGGACCACGCCTGTGCGAGCACGGTCAGCGTCCCGACCGACCGGGCCGAGGGATCGAAGCTGGGGTCGTAGGAAGCGGCGACGGACAGATCGTCGTAGAAGAACGGCGCCTCGGCGGCGGCCTGCGACGCCAGCCCGGCCAGAATCGCGAGGGCCATGACCGGCCGAACGATCGCTCGCGCCCCCAACACACGTGCGCGCATGAGAACCCTCCTTGTTCGCGGGACGATATCCAGCGCATTAAAGAGGGTACGGGCTGGAGCGTCAAGCGCCGGGTGAAGGGGGACGTAGGCGCTCGGTGAAGGGCAGCGTCAAGCGCCGGGTGAAGGGGGGCGTCGACCGTGATAGGCTGGCGCGGGAGGATTTCCATGGCCCGCACCTTGACCCTGGGGCACAGCCCCGATCCCGACGACGCCTTCATGTTCTACGCCCTCGCCGCGAACAAGATCGACACGGAGGGGCTCCGCTTCGAGCACATCCTCCAGGACATCGAGACCCTCAACTGGAGGGCGATGCGGGAGGAACTCGACATCACCGCGGTGAGCATCCACGCCTACGCCTACCTCCAGGACCGCTACATGCTCCTCCCTCATGGCGCGAGCATGGGAGACGGATACGGCCCCATGGTGGTGGCTCGCGAGCCCATCGCGCCGGCCGATCTCCCTTCCAGGCTGATCGCGGTGCCGGGCGTGATGACCAGCGCGTTCTTGCACCTCAAGCTCGCCATCGGGAACTTCCGATTCCGCGTGGTCCCCTTCGATCGCATCCTCGAAGAAGTGGCGGCGGGCCGCGCCGACGCCGGGCTCATCATCCATGAGGGCCAACTCACGTATCACAACCTCGGCCTCGTCGAGATCCTGAACCTCGGCCTCTGGTGGCGCGATCGCACCGACGGCCTGCCGTTGCCGCTTGGAGGGAACGCCATCCGCCGCTCCCTGGGCCCCGAGTTGATCGCAACGGTCTCGGACATCCTGCGCCGGTCCATCGTCTACGGGCTCGAACATCGGGGCGATGCTCTGCACCACTCCATGCGATATGGGCGCGACATGACCGAGGATCTCACGGACCGTTTCGTGGGGATGTACGTCAACGACCTCACCGTGGACTACGGGGAGCGCGGCCGCCAGGCCGTTCACCTCCTGCTCACGGAGGGCTTCGAGAAGGGGCTCCTTCCCGGGCCGGTGCGCGTGGAGTACGCCTAGGCGGAGCCGCCGACCCCCAACGACCGTCGTCTACTGCCGCCTCAACTTCCCCTGCTCCCACTTGACCTCGGGCATCCACGGGAAGCGCTTGGCCTCGTGGGGCACCATCAGCATGAGTGCCTTGGGGAGCACCTCGGCCTCCAGCTCGCGGTGACGGCCTTGAATGTCGTCACCGTCCACCTGCAGAGGCGCCAGCGGTCGGCACTCGAGCTTGATCTTCGACGCGCGGTAGGTGCGCACGCGGGGGTCTTCAGCGAGCCGGCCCAACACTCCCCAGAATACGAGGCGGAAGAAGTCGCGGAAGTTTTCGGGGGCGATCACGACGAGATCGAGCACCCCGTCCTGAGGGTCGACTTCTTTGACCAGGCGGATGTTGCCGGCAAGGGTTCCGATATCAGCGATCACCGCGGTGGCTCCGCGGATACGGAAAGGGGGGCGGTCGTCCAGAAAGACACGGAAGTGATAGGGGCGCCGGCGGAGATTGCGCAGCGCAGAATAGAGGTACGCCAGGAACCCGAGCCTGCGCTTCAGGCTTCGCGTGGCGCCGCGGATCACGGCGGCGTCGTAGCCCAACCCCGCCATGATCAGAAAGTCGCGATGCGGGGTTCGGGCGACGTCGATGCACACCGACCGCCCGTGAGCCGCCACCTTGAGTGCCTGGCCCACGTCGAAGGGGATGCCGAAGCGCCACGCCACCGCGTTCGCGGTTCCGCGCGGGAGGATGGCCAGCGGGATTCCCAGCTTCATCGCCGCGCCCGCGACCTCCATCACCGTTCCATCTCCGCCCACGGCGAGCAGGCAGTCGTACTCGCTCCCCACGGACTCCACCGCCGCCTCACCGTTCAGGTCAGGGCGCGTCTCCACGATGTCGAGGTGCACTCCGAGCCGCTCCGCCCAGCGGCGCAGTTCCTTGGTCGGGCGCGGGATGGCGCGCGGACCCGCCACCGGGTTCAGCACGGCAAGGATGCGCCGGTGCACGACCTCGTGTTCTAGGGGCGCCGACTCGCCTCCCGCCGGATCGTGCTCGGGGGCGGCGGGTCGTGTCGGCTCGGTTGGCCTGCGAAGCATGAGACGAAACTAGCACCCCGCATCGGTCGCGCCAACCGGCACACCGCGCGGTCGGTGCTAGACTGTGCCGCTCAAGGAGGGCCGCGTTCATGCGCGTGGCGCTGAGCCAGATCAATCCCGTGGTGGGCGATCTCGAGGGCAATGCCGCCCGCATCCGTGCCTGGTACGACCTGGCGGTGGCGCGCGGGGCGGACCTCGTGGTGTTCCCCGAACTCGCGCTCACGGGCTACCCGCCAAGGGATCTCCTTCGCCAGGCCGAGTTCGTCGCCGCCGCCGGGCGCACCGCCGGCTCGCTGGCCGCGGCGACCGGGCGGGCGGGACTCATCTTCGGGACGCCCCTCACCAATCCGGCCCGCGAAGGCAAACCGCTCAGCAACGGTGCCCTCCTCTGCGCGGAGGGGCGCGTGCTGGCCGAGGTGCGCAAGAAGCTCCTTCCCTCCTACGACGTGTTCGACGAGGGACGCTACTTCGAAGCCGACGAATCTCCCGCGCGCCCGGTGGAGTTCGGCGGCGTCCGCTGGGGACTCCACATCTGCGAGGACGCCTGGAACGAGGCGGGCTTCTGGCCCAGGCGTCTGTATCTGCGGGACCCCGTCGAGGAACTCGCCCAGGCGGGCGCGGAAGTGCTCCTCAACATCTCCTCGTCGCCGTTCCACGCGAAGAAGATGGAGCTGCGCCGCTCGATGTTCGCCAGCCACGCCGCGCGCCACGGATTGCCGTTCCTCTACACGAATCAGGTGGGGGGCAACGACGAGCTGATCTTCGACGGCGAGGGCTACGTGTTTGACGCCTCCGGAGAATTGGTCGCCTGCGGGCGGCCTTTCGAAGAGGAGATGCTCTTTGCCGAGGTGGGCGAAGGATCGCCGCGCCCGGTGGCGCCGCTCGTCTCGCTCGACCCCAGCCGTCCGCACGTGAGCCCCTGGCCGGCGGCGGCGCGGCCGGAGTTGGACGAGATCGAGTCGATCCGGCGAGCGCTCACCCTCGGTCTGCGAGACTACGCGCACAAGTGCGGGTTCCAGTCCGCCGTGCTCGGGCTCTCGGGCGGCATCGATTCGGCTCTCACCGCCGCGATCGCCGCCGAGGCGCTCGGCCCGGAGAACGTCTGGGGGATCGCGCTTCCCAGCCGCTACTCCAGCCCGGGAAGCGTGAGCGACGCCGAAGCCGTGGCGAAGAACCTCGGCATCCACTTCGAAAACATCTCCATCGAGCCCGTCTTCGCCGCGTCGCTCCAGTCCCTCGACCGCCTGTTCCACGACACGACGCCCGGCCTCACGGAGGAGAACCTGCAGGCCCGCGCGCGCGCCGTTCTGCTCATGGCGCTCTCGAACAAGTTCGGCCACCTGCTCCTGGCGACCGGCAACCAGAGCGAACTCGCGGTCGGCTACTGCACCCTCTACGGCGACATGGCCGGCGGTCTGGCTGTGATCAGCGATCTTCCCAAGACCACGGTATACGCGGTGGCTCAACGGCTGAATCGGGATCGCGAGATCATCCCCCGCAGCACCATGGACAAGCCCCCGTCGGCCGAGCTGAAGCCGGATCAGACCGACCAGGACACCCTCCCCCCGTACGATCTTCTCGACCGGATTCTCGAAGGCGCGGTGGAGGAGGATCTGGGCGTGGAGTCGCTGGTGGCGGAGGGCCTCCCCGAGGAACTGGTTCGGCGAGTCCTCAAGATGGTTGCCCGGGCGGAGTACAAGCGGCGGCAGGCCGCGCCGGGCCTCAAGATCTCCCCTGTAGCTTTCGGCTCCGGGCGGCGGATGCCCATCGCGGCCCGCTGGCCTGCCTGACCGCAGCCCGCCCCCAGCCTAATCCTTAATTTTTAGCTCATCTCTTGACCTGGGCGCCGGGCGCGCTCTAGAGTTTCTGCAGCCGCCACACCGTCGGATCCCCGTCCGCCGGGCAGGCTTGCTATAGCGGCCAGCATGCTTGCAGTGGCGGCGTTTCTCTGTCCGGCCGCACGCCTTGTCGCCACCCCGTCTCTCCCTCAAGATCCTCGCTCATGACACCCACTCCGTTCCGGATTCTCGACGGTCCCCATGGCGATCTCTGCGGTGACATCTATCTCCCCCCGGAGCCTCGAGCCGCGCCGATCATCGTCGCCTGCCACGGATTCAAGGGCTTCAAGAATTGGGGCTTCTGGCCGGAAGTCGGGAAGCGATTCGCCGAGAGCAAGCTCGCGCTCGTGACCTTCAACTTCTCAGGGTCGGGGATCGGCGAGGACTTTCAGAACTTCACGGAGCCGGCTCGCTTCGAGGCCAACACGATCGGCAAGGAGCTGGACGATCTCGGCTGCGTACTGGAGGCGGTGGGTCATCGCGAGATCCCTGTGGGGAGCGTGGACGTCCGGCGACTCGGTCTTCTCGGCCATAGTCGGGGCGGCGGGGTGGCGATCGTGCGGGCGGGCCGCGATCCGCGCGTGCGCTCGATCGCGACATGGGCCGCCGTGGCCAGTTTCCAGCGATTCGACGATGCGGCCAGACAGCTCTGGCGCGAGCAGGGTTATGTGGAGATCGAGAACGCGCGCACGCATCAGGTCTTCAAGCTCGGCGTGGGGTTTCTCGACGATCTCGACGCACACGCCGATGCCTACGATCCGGTGCTCGCTGCGCGCCGCTTGCGCATCCCTTACCTGATCGTGCACGGCACGCGTGATGAATCGGTGCCGGTTGAGGAGGCGGCCAAGCTGGCCCGCGTGTCGGATCCCGGCCTCACGCGTCAGGCCCTCATCGAGGGGGCGAACCACACCTTCGGGGCAACGCACCCGTTCTCCGGAACTCCTCCCGCACTGCATCGCGCCATCGAGCGGACGATCTCCTGGTTTCAGACAAGCCTCGGCGCGGTCTAGGCGCCACCGTCCGGATCACAGACTCCGAAACCGCGCGAAACGGATAGAAAAGAGAAAGCCCGCCGGTCCCTGGCGGGCTTTCCCTCGCCGGCCGCTGTCGGCCGGCTGCTCTTCTCTGCTGTCCCTGACTCGAACGGAGGTGATGGAGGTCTCGCGCTTCTCTGACATCCAGGCTCGCACCTGGGGAAACAAGGGGGGTCCCGCCCCCATCTGCACCGTGGCCTACCGGACTTAACGGCGCCAGCTAAAAGGACGCCATCCGGAGGGCACCAATGCCACAGGGTAGGCCCCCAAACCGATCCGGCGATCCGCGGGTGCTTTACTCGCGGTGCGTGACTGCTACTACAGCGGTCCGGGAAGGAATGTTCCAGGATTTTTCGCTGGGGAGCGGCGGCGGACGCCGCAGACCCCAATTGATTGCCGTCCAATCGATTGTAGCCAGCTACTCCTCGTGCTCCCCCTCCGGCTCCATGTGGATAACCACGTCCGTCGTCCCCGTGATCTCCGTGCGGATGCGCTCCGACGCCGCGTGGGCCAACTCGTGGGCCTCGGCGATGCTCATCTGGGGAGAGACGTGCACGTGGAGGTCGATGTGAATGTCATCGGGGAGGCCCCGACTACGAACGCGGTGCACGTCGGTCACTCCGTCCACGCTGCGCACGATGTCCGCCACCACGCTGGGCTCCACCATCTGCGCGTCGGCGAGAGAGGTGAACGCCTGGCTCACGATCCGGTATCCCGAGAAGGCGATGAAGCCCGCGATCGCGACCGCCACCACGAGGTCCAGCACGGGGAACCCGAGCAACGCTGCGGCAAGGGAGACCAGCACGCCGAAGCTCGCGAAGATGTCGCTCTGCGTGTGTCGCGAGTCCGCCGCCAGGATGAGGCTGCGAAGCCGAACCCCCTGACGCCGCTCGTAGCGCGAGACGCCGAAGTTCACGCCCATGGTGAGGACCATCACCAGGAACGTGATCAGCCTGGGATCGACGTCGTGCGCGCCATGGAACTGATCGATCACGCGAGAGAGGATCTCGTAGCAGGTGATGAAGAGAAAGAGCGCGATGGCCAGCGCGGCCAGAGCTTCGAACTTGCGGTGGCCGTAGGGGTGTTCGGGGTCGGCTTCCTTGGCCGCCAGCTTCATCCCGACCAGGCCGACGACGTTGCTCGAAGCATCGAGGGCGGAATGGAACCCGTCCGCGACCATGCTGATGGCGCCGGAGAGGAACCCGAAGATGAGCTTCAGCACGGCGACCAGCAGGTTGAGGAAGAGTACTTTCCACAGTACGCCGTTGACCTCGCGGTCGCGCTTGACGGCGAGATGCGCGCGGTCGGCGGGAGTGACATCCATCATGACTGCGTTTCCTTGTTGGAGACACGGCGGGGGCCGAGCCGTGCCTCGTGCGCCGCATTATGCTCCCACTCGGTCGCGCATGGTACCCTCGACCCCATGGCCGAGCACCGCGTGGAGATTCCCTACGGCACCGGCAGCCTCGTCTTCTCTCTTCCCGGAACCTGGGATGTCCGGCGCGCGGATCCGGCGCTTCCGGCAGAGACCCGTTCGGTGGAGGGCGCGGCTCGAGATGCGCTCTCCACACCCAAAGCCGGTCCCCGCCTGCGCGATCTCGCGCGCCCGGGTTCCACCGTGACGATCGCCATCACCGACGCGACACGGCCCTGTCCGGACCACATCCTCGTCCCGCTCCTCATCGAGGAACTGCGCGCGGGCGGCGTGCGCCACGAGGACATCACGGTGCTCATTGCCCTCGGCATGCACCGGCATTCCACCGCGGGCGAGCGGACGCAGAAGCTCGGGACTTGGGCCGAATCGCTTCGAGTCGAAGACGCTCAGGGCGCCTCGCGCGATGAATACCGGGATATGGGCGCCCTCGCCCCCGAGGACACAGCGCCCACGCCGCTTCCTGCAGCGGTTCCCGTGCGCCTGCACCGGCGCGCGATCGAGTGCGATCTCCTGATCTCCACCGGCATCGTGGAGCCGCATCAATACGCGGGCTTCTCCGGCGGGCGAAAGACGGTGGCGATCGGGTGCGCGGCGGAAGAGACCATCCGCGCGCTCCACGGGATTGCCTTCCTCGAGCATGCGGGGACTCGCCTCGGGCGCCTGGAAGGAAACCCGCTTCACGCGGCGCTCGATGCGATCGCGCGGCGCGCGCGGCTACAGTTCGTGTTGAACGTCGCGCTCGACGGTGAGGGGCGTCTGGTGGGGGCGGCGGCGGGTGCGCCGGCGGACGTCCTGCAAGATCTTTCGACACGACTCGCGCCGTTCACGTGGGCGCCCGTCGGACGGGAGCCGTTCGACTCGGTCATCGTGGGGGTCGGCGCCCCCAAGGACGCCAACCTGTACCAGGCGTCCCGCGCCCTCACCTACGTCGCCTTCGCGACCAATCCGGCGCTTCGCGACGGCGGGTGGGTCGTGCTCGTGGCACGATGCGAGGAGGGGGCGGGCCGAGGCCCCGGCGAGGAGGAGTTCCTCTCTCGGATGCGCGCCGGTACTTCCCCGGCGGACGTGGTGCGGCGTCTGCGCGAGACGGGGTTCGGCGTCGGCGGGCAGCGCGCGTTCATGGTGGCCCGCGCCCTGGAGCGATACCGCTGCCTTCTGGTCGGTTCCGAGCTTCCGTCCGTGGCAGCAGCCTGTCACATGGAATCCGCCGAGGGCGCCGACGCTGCGGTCGCGCACGTGCTGGACCGACTCGGAGACCGCGCGCGCGTGCTCGTCATCCCACATGGCTTGGCGACGCTCGCGATGTTGGAGTGAGTGCGCCGCGGATTCCCCGGCGCGGTGGGCTTACCTGCGCGCGGTTCGAGGTTTGCGGCGAAGGCCCCACTGCAGGATCATGCCCACGCCCACCCCGCAAAGGAACAGGAAGGGGATGAGGAAGAGCTGGTCGATCGTCGCGCTCCACACCAGAAAACGCAGCCGCACCTGACCCATGTTCTGCACGGTGATGATGAACACCAGAAGCACGCCGACAGCCGCGAGGATCTGCTTGGCTCTGGGTGAAATGCTCACGTGAATCTCCCTGCCGGCCTGCCCGGGTTCCGCCCGCGGGGCGCCGACGCCCGCGGCGGTTCAGCGGTTTCGCCGCACCTGTCATGTTGAAAAGACACCCCCGACAGCGGGTGTTGTTTTCGCAATAACTTGTAATGCAATGAGTTGTGTGTTTTCCACACCGCAGGGCCTGTTCTCCACAGCCCCGACCTGACACATTCGTTGACGGTTTATGGCTGCTTGAGAATCCCCAACTCCTGTCGCGGGGGTGCCCCCGCCGGCTCCTTGGCCGCCGGACCGCCCCTTTGGGTCTCCCCCATCGTGCAGTTGCCCTGGAAGAAGACGCCGTCCTGGATGACAAATGAGCGGGAGTGCACATCTCCGAGGAAGTGGCTCCCCGTCTGGAGTTCGACGCGTTCCTTGGCGAAGATGCGGCCCTCGACACGGCCGCCGATCGTGGCGTTCTGGACGTCCATCTCCGCCTTGAGTCGGCCCGTCTTTCCCACAACGAGGCCCTCGGTACAGGTGAGGGTTCCCTCGAATTCGCCGTGGATGACGAGGCTGCCGTCCACGCGCATCGTCCCGCTGAAGGTAGCGCCCTCTCCGAGCACGCTGTTGACTCGCTTGTCCTTGGTGCCGCTGCTCGGAGCCGCAACCACCTGTTCCTTCTCTTTGGATCCGAACATTGCCATGGCTCCTCCTATTGGCTCCCCGAAGTCTCTTCGTCGGGGAAGAGGTCCGGGATGGCATCCCGGGGCCTCATGGGTAAACTCCCTTTCCTCACCTCGAAGTGGAGATGGGGCACCGCGCTCTCTGCACAGACCCCGACCAGGGCAATCACCTGCCCGGCCTCCACCGAATCACCGGGGGCAACGAGGTTCACCTCGTTGCTTGCATAGACCGTCATCAGAGAATCGCCATGGGCGATTACGAGGCGCAATCCGAGCCGCTTGTCTCGGTTCGCTTCCGTCACGACACCGGAGCCCGCGGCCATGACGGAGCGCTTGCGCGGTGCCGCAATATCGACTGCGGCATGAGTACGATCGTAAACCCGAACGATCTCTCCCTCCACCGGCCAGAAGACGAGTTTCGGTGCGTCGCCATCGAAGGCGCGACCCGACCCCGGGAGCTCGGAAGTTAGGCCTCCGTCGGTCCCTAGCGCGGGGCGAATGCCTGCCAAGTGGAGCATCTGCTGCTGCAGCGCACGCAGATCTTTCAACTCGGACTCCAGCTCCTTCACGGCTTGATTCTGACGCCGGAGCGTCTCTACTTCGACCGCCAGCGCGGAGTACTCGTGAAGTCGCCGCATCGCCTGTGCGTAGGTGACCACGGCAACCACCGCCGCGCCAAGAAGCCCCATGAACAGGAGGGTGGCGACCCAGGCCCAGGCCCGAGCCACGCTCAGCACCACGGGCTTCCGCCCCCGCGAGCGGGGGATGACGATGGAGATGTGGTATGCGTGCTCCGCTTCCTGAGTCACCGGAGTGTCCTAGAGTCCAGACCCAACCCCACTCAATTCGAGGATCCGCTCCAGATCCTCTTCGCTGAAGTAGTGGATCTCGACGCGGCCGCGGGCGATGCCCCCGGCGATGCGCACCTGCGTGCCGAAGCGGGCACGCAACCGATCTTCCCACTCTCCGAGCGCGGGATGGGATCGGCGACGCGCTGCGGGGCGCGCCGATTTTGGCCGCTGACCTTGCGCACGCACCTCGGCCTGCCGCACAGAGAGCCCCTGCTTCACGATGTCGTTCGCCAGGCGGCGGCGCGCCGAGCCCTCAGCGACCGAGAGCAGTGCGCGTGCGTGCCCCGCGGTGAGCGTTCCACGTGAAACCATGTCGCGGTACTCCTCCTCCAACGAAAGGAGGCGGAGCGCGTTGGTCACGGCGACACGGCTCTTGCCCACGCGATCGGCAATCACTTCCTGGGTCAGCCCGAACTCCGTGGCGAGGCGCTGGTAGGCTTCTGCCTCTTCGATCCCGTTCAGGTCTTGGCGCTGGAGGTTCTCCACGAGCGCCATCTGCAGCATCTCCCGTTTCGACGCGGTGCGCACAACCACCGGAACCTCGCGCAGGCCCGCCTGTTTCGCGGCGATGAACCTTCGCTCGCCAGCGATGAGCTCGAATTCCCCGTGGCCGGCGTCTCGCACCAGAAGTGGCTGCAGGAGCCCGTTCTCGCGGATCGAATCCGCCAGCTCTCTCAAGGCCTCCGCATCGAACTGGGTTCGGGGTTGATAGGGATTCGGTCGTATGCGCTCCACCGGCACCGCGCGACTGCCGGAAGCTTCGCTTTCAGGCGACGGGGTGGCCGGAGTCGGCGCCGAGGTCGGGGCCGCCGGGATGAGCGCCTCCAGTCCGCGGCCAAGAGCTTTCCTATTCATGGGTCACCGTCTCTCTTTCGCGCTCGGCCTCGTGGGCCAAGATCTCGTGGGCCAGGTTGATGTAGCTTTGCGCGCCGGCGCAGGCGCGATCGTATTGGATGACGGGCATCCCAAAGGAGGGCGCCTCGCTCAGCCGGACATTGCGGGGAATCACGCTCTCGTAAACCCTTCCACTGAAGAACTTTCTGGCTTCTTGGGCCACTTCCTGGGAGAGGTTCAGACGCGAGTCGTACATCGTGAGGAGAATCCCCTCGATCTCGAGCCCGGGATTGAGCGACTGCTGGATGAGGCGGATGGCGTTCAGAAGTTGAGTCAGCCCCTCGAGGGCGTAGTACTCGCACTGGATCGGGACCAGAACGGCGTCGGCAGCGGTGAGGGTGTTCACGGTGAGAAGACCGAGGGATGGCGGGCAATCCGCCAGGATGAAGTCGTACCGTTCTCGAACACCCTGAAGATGCGCGGCGAGCACGTGCTCCCGATTGGGAGTGGAAACCAGCTCAACTTCAGCCCCAATAAGACGTTGCCCAGATGGAACCAGATCCACGCCCGGCATCACCGTGGGCGAGATGGCTTCGATCAGCGGGCAACTGTCAGTCAGGACTTCATAGATCCCCTTCTCGACCTGATTGGCCGAGATTCCGAACCCGCTTCCCGCGTTTCCCTGCGGGTCCATGTCCATCAGGAGGACCCGCCGGCCAAGGGTGGCGAGCGCGGCGGCGAGATTCACTGCGGTAGTGGTCTTGCCGACGCCGCCTTTCTGGTTGGCGATTGCAATGAACCGATGCACGACCGGCTTCCTTTCCGAACGGGTGAGGACCCGGCGGGCAACATCGCGGGGGACCCCGGAGCCGGGCCCAGGAACCGGGCCCAGGAGCTGGACCCGGGAGCCGGACCGAGAGCCGGACCCAGGAGCTGGACCCAGGAGCCGGGCCCCGGAACTGGACTCCGGAACTGGACTCCGGAACTGGACCCCAGCGGGGTCACCAGCCATCAACCTCGTATTTTGTATTCAGTTAACAGAGCCGACACATACGATGACCCGCCGGCCAGGGCGCAATACTGCGCCCGAGACAGCCGCCGTGTCAATCCGGAAGCGCCCCCTGAAACCGCTCGCGCCGGTTTCATTCCGCAGCGGGCCCCTGGTCTTGCGGGAGGGGCGCTGCGTCTATGTTTCACGTGAAACTACTGTGCCCATCGTTCGCGTGAAGCGACCGCGGGTCGGTTCAAGGATCACGACGTGGCGCTCTCTGGGCCGCCCCTGTTTCACGTGAAACGTAGGGCTGACCGGAGGGGGCGCCAGCGCGCGCCCCGGCTCCCTGGAGCGGGCTGGAGCCCGGCCGGCCCTCTTGCAGATTCCCAAGGTGGCAACCCCCGAAAACCTCATGGGGAGCCGGGGCGCAACCAACAAAACAACTCAATACAACTGTACAAACGATGCGCCTGTCGGGAGGCCGCGGGGAACCGCTGTTTCACGTGAAACATTCGCATCCACTGGGGGCGGACCGCCCGCCAGCAGTGCACCCTCCTGGCTCATCGCGCCTGCGGGAGCCCCTCCCACGTGGGGCGCGGCCAAATCTGGATCGATCGAGGTGCTTCGCCATCTATCGGAATCACCTGTACCCCCGGATGTTCGAACCCTGGAGAGCCAAAGCGAATCAGCACGGCATCGTCCAGCGTGACGCTCCCGAGGCACCGGATCATCGGCGCCGTCCACGCAACACCTCGCGAGACGACCCAATCGAATCGCGGACCTCCCGGTTGCAGCGAGAAGGCATCCATGGACGCCGTGTGGACCTTCACTTCTCCAAGCCCCAAGACCAGGACCGCGCGTTCGAGGAAGGCCGCCCGCCGATGGCGCGGCTCCAGAAGCGTTATCTCTATATCATTGCGCAAGATAGCCAATGGCACCCCCGGAAAACCACCTCCACTACCCACATCCAGCACCTTTGCCCCGGCTGGGATCGCGGCCAAGAGGGCCGGGGCGACCGCCTCCCGTAGGTGTCGCATGTACAGTCGCGGGAGGTCGCCGCGCGCGACCAGCCCCATTCGCTCGCTCCCCTCGATAACCATGTCCGCGAACTGCAGAAGTCGCTCGCGGGCCGACTCTGATATATCGACTATATTATCATCAATCCATGCTAGAAATTGTTCTTTATCGTTCACCGATCGCCTCCTCCTTCGCGCGGCGGACCGTGGCCGTCGGCGCCCATCTTCTGAAACTCCTCGAGCCGGATCAAGAGCACGCCGAGATCCGCCGGCGACACGCCGCGCACTCGAGCGGCTTGCCCCACGTTTTCCGGCCGCACGCGTAGAAGCGCCTCACGGCCTTCGTTGGACACTCCGCGGAGAGGCCCCGCCCAGAACGCGCTCGGGATGGCGCGATCCTCCATGGTCTGCTGCCTCTGAAGGCTCTCTTCCTCGCGGCGGATGTAACCGGCGTACTTCACTTCGATCTCCACGCGCCGGCCAAGATCTTCCGGTAGGAGCCCGCCGTCCGAGAACGCGACCAGGTCGCGATAGGCCACACCCGGGCGGCGGAGCAATTCCTCGAGGCTCGCGCCCCCGAATTCGGGAAGATCGAGAGCGGGCAGCGCAGCACGGATTCGATGGACGGAGACCGTGGTGTCACGAAGTCTTCGCCGCTCGACGCGGATGCGTTCGCGCCTGTCCAGCCACACTGCGCGCTCCGCCGCCGCGACCAGCCCCAGCTCCGCGCCCAGAGGCATGAGTCGCTCATCCGCATTGTCGTTTCGAAGCAATAGGCGGTATTCGGATTGGGACGTGAATACCCGATAGGGCTCTTCGGTCCCCAGGGTCACCAGATCGTCGATCATGACCCCGACGTAAGCTTCCCAGCGCCGCAGGACCACCGCAGGCTCGCCGCGCAGCGACCGGGCGGCGTTGATGCCGGCTAGTAGCCCCTGTCCCGCTGCCTCTTCGTATCCGGTGGTGCCGTTGATCTGTCCGGCGAGGAACAGGTTCCGCACGAGTTTCGTCTCCAGGCTTGCGTGGAGCTGGTCCGGAAATACGAAGTCGTATTCCACCGCGTAGCCCGGCCGCAGCATCTCAGCTTCCTCGAGCCCGGGCACCGTGGCGAGAATGCGCATCTGCACATCCTCGGGGAGGCTGGTGGAGAGACCGTTCACATACATCTCGTCGGTGTCGCGCCCCTCCGGTTCGATCCACAGGTGATGGCCGTCTCGATCGGGGAACTTGACGACCTTGTCTTCGATGGACGGGCAATACCGAGGGCCCACACCGCGGATGCGGCCGGAATAGAGCGGCGACAGGTGCATGTTCTCGCGGATCACGGCGTGGGTGGCCTCGGTGGTGCGCGTCACCCAGCAGGTCACCTGGTCCACGTCGAGCGCGGAAGTGAAATGCGAAAACGGTTCCGGTGGTTCGTCCCCGCGCTGGACGGCGAGCCGCTCGAAGTCGATGCTGCGCCGGTGTAGTCGCGGGGGCGTGCCGGTCTTCATGCGCCCCAGCCGGAACCCGCGCGCGCGCAGGGATTCCGATAGCAGGGGCGCCGAGATCTCGCCGCTGCGGCCGCCCGGATAGTGCGACTCGCCCAGGTGGATGAGCCCGTTGAGAAACGTGCCGGGGGTGATGACGAGGGCTCGGCAGGCGACGTGCCGGCCGCTCTGCAGAACAACGCCGGCGATGCGCTCGCCGTCGAGAACGATCTCGACAACCTGCCCCTGCCGAAGATCGAGCCCCGGCGTGCTCTCCACCGCGCGGCGCATCGCGTGCTGATAACGTCGCTTGTCGGCCTGCGCCCGGGGAGAATGGACTGCCGGGCCCTTGCTGCGGTTCAACATGCGGAATTGAATACCGGTGGCGTCAATGGTGCGCGCCATGAGTCCGCCCAGGGCGTCGATCTCCCGCACCATCTGTCCCTTGCCCACCCCGCCGATCGCCGGGTTGCAGGACATCTGGGCGACGTGGTCCAGGTTCAGCGTGAGCAGGAGGGTCCGCATGCCGAGACGCGCGGATGCCGAGGCCGCCTCGCAACCCGCGTGTCCGGCGCCGATGACGACGATGTCGTAGATGTCGCCGGTCATTTGCCGATGCAGAAGCGCCGGAAGATCTCGTTCAGCAGATCCTCGCCGGCGCGCTCGCCGGTGATGGAGGCCAAGCTCTCCAGGCTTCGATGAAGATCCGCGGCGGCGAGCTCCACGGGTTCACCGCGCTCCAGGATTTGTCGGGCGCGATCGAGGGCTCGCGCCGCGCGAGCCAGCTCGTGCGCGTGGCGCTCGTTGGCCACCCAGGCCGGTTCCTCTTCGGGGGCGGTGACGATGTCTCCTCTCAGTTCCGCCTCGAGCGCGAGGGCAAGATCTCCGATGCCCTCCCCGGTGCGCGCGGAAGTCACGTGGCGCGCCCTCACGTTTCCCGCCGCCGACCAGTCGGAGTGGGGAGGCCCAAGATCGGTCTTGTTCATGACCAGGTGAACGCGCGCGCCGTCGAGCTCCGCAACCGCGGCATGGTCCTCGGCACCCGGGGGTTCTGTCGCCTCCACCACCCAGAGCACCAGATCGGCGCGAGACGCCTCCAGCCGACTTCGCTCCATCCCTGCACGCTCGACTTCGCCGGCGTCCCCCCGATGCCCCGCGGTGTCGACGATCCGCACCGGCACCCCGGCCCATTCGACCACGGCATCGACGACATCTCGCGTCGTCCCCGGCGCCTCGTGCACGATGGCGCGATCGAACCCGGCAAGCGCGTTCAACAGCGACGACTTCCCTACATTGGGGCGCCCGGTGATGGCCACGACCAGTCCATCGCGAGCCCCGCGGGATCTGGCATAGCTGTCGGCCAGGCGGTTCAGCTCGCGTTGTGTGCGATCGAGATCGCGGGCCAGCTCCTCTGCATCGGGCGCTTCGGGCACATCGTCGCCGAAATCGAGATGCGCTTCGATGCGGGCCAGCGTTCCGCGGATATCCGCGGCTAACTCCCGCACGCGCCGCGACAGGCCTCCGCGCAGATTCGCCAGCGCCTGATCGTGCGCGCGCCGCCCGCGGGCGGCGATCAGATCCGCCACGGCCTCCGCCTGCGCCAGATCCATCCTGCCGTTCAAGAACGCGCGCCGGGTGAACTCTCCCGGCTCCGCGGGTCGCGCCCCCTGGGCCCAGAGCGATTCGATCACCCGACCGGCCGAAACCGTCCCGCCGTGGCACGAGATCTCCACCATGTTCTCGCCGGTATAGGAACGCGGCGCGTGGTACACCCACGCCACGACTTCGTCCACCGGACCCTCGCGCCCCTCGATCCACCCGTGCGCGCCCTCGAATCCGGCGACATCCTCAAGGCTGCGATGTCCGCGAAAGACGCGCCCCGCCGCAGCAATGGAGCCGGGGCCGCTCACGCGGACGACGGCAAGCGCTCCACCGCCGGGAGGCGTGGCCAGGGCAACGATGGTGTCGGCAGACGTGCCGGCGCTCACGCGCGGCCGTTGTCAGGTGCGGTCTCGCTCTGTCCGCCGTGTCGCGCGGGCAGGAGAACCACCCGTTTGTGCAGTCCCGCACCCGCGGCGTGGCTTTCCACGCCGCCCTCATCGACGAGGGCCTGATGAACGACCCGTCGTTCCGCCGGCGAGAGGGGCTCGGTCATGGTGCGGTGGCCGGTACGACGAACGCGGTCCGCGAGTTCGCGGGCCAGTTCGCGCAGATGGTCTTCGCGGCGGCCGCGGTAGCCGGCTACGTCCACCTGAATCACCCCGGCGTCCCCGTTCACGCGCCGCGCCGCCATGCGCACCAGGAGGTGCTGGAGCGCGGCGAGCGTCTCTCCCTTGCGACCGATGAGCAGCCCGTCCGCTTCTCCGCCGCGAATTTCCACCGTCACGCCGCCGCCGGTGCGGGTGACCGCGATCTCGGCGGGGATACGCATCAGCCGCAACAACTCCTCGGCCATCTTCTGAACCGTCGGCTCAAGCCGCGCCCGCGAAGCCACTCGCACCCTGGCGGGGCGGCCACCGAAGCCAAGGAACCCGCGCGTTCCGCGGTCGAGCACGTCCACCTCGGCCTCTTCGGCGGTGAGCCCCAGAGCGCGCAGCGCCGAGGCCAGGGCGTCCTCGATGGTGTCCCCGACGAATTCCAGCGCATCCGCGGTCTGTGCCGCCACCGGCGACATGCTGTTCATGGGCGTCACGCGCGCGACGGCGCCTCGCTCCCCTCGCGGTGGACCCACCATTGCTGCGCCACGGTCAGAATGTTGTTCACGGTCCAGTACAGGTTCAGGCCCGCGGGGAACGAGTAGAAGATGAAGAGCATCACCGCCGGCATCATGTATCCCATCATCTTCTGCCGCGGATCGGCAGACATCGGCGTCAACTTCTGCTGGAGGATGGTGGTGACGAAGAGGAGAAACGGCAGGACGTGGATGGAAAAGCCGCTGATGGTCGCCACGGTGTCGGGAACGGACAGATCGTTGATCCAGAGCATGAAACCGGCCCCGCGCATCGCGATGCTGTTCGCGAGGACCGAGTAGAGGGCGAAGAACACCGGCATCTGCACCACGATCGGCAGGCAGCCGCCCATCGGGTTGACCTTGTTCTCCTTGTAGAGCTTCATCATCTCGGCCTGCGAGCGCTGCGGATCCCCCTTGTACTTCTCCTGCATCGCCTTGATCTGCGGTTGCAGGTGCTGCATCGCCTTCATGCTGCGCATGCTGGTGCGGGTGAGCGGGTAGAAGATCACCTTGGTCAGGGCGGACACGATGATGATCACTACCCCGTAGTTGGGGAGGATGCCGTGTAGCCAGACCATGAGCCAAAGCAGCGCCTTCGAGATCGGGCGGAAGATGTTCCACCCAAGATCGACCGCGCGCTCGAGTTCGTGGCCGACGGACTTGAGGCCGTCGTAGTCGATGGGGCCCAGGTATACCTTGAACTGATCGCTGCCCGTGCCGCGCAGGAGCGGCATCACGATTTCGGCGCCCGAGGCGCGGGTAACGGCGTCCCCGGTGGCCACCACGCGGCTGGTGGCGCCGTCGGGGGGGACCACCACCGCCATGAAGTACTTGTTCCGGACCCCCACCCAACGGACGTTTCCTTCGAGCACCTTCTCCGGCGATCGCTTGAAGGAGCCGGGGCGCACCGTCTCCCGTTGATTGCCGAGAAGGGCAATCGTCCCCGAGGCCTGCTCGTCGAGCTTGGGGCTCTTCTCGGCGGGGGGAACGGCGTCTCTCCAGATCAGCCGATAACCGACCGCGTCCGCGGCGCCGGAGATGTCCACGCTGAGATCGACAAGATAGCCCTCGGCGGGCAATGAGTAGGTCTTCGTGATCCGGACGCCTTCCTCCAACCCGGCGCTGAACACGATGCGGCGACCGCCGTCGGAGAGGGTCTCCTCCCTTGTGTCGTACAGGGCTTGCCCCAAGTCGATGGGGCCGGCCTCCGTCTCCAGCTCAAGATCGAGCTCCGGGTCCCCGCCGACCAGCTCCACCGGCTCGCCGGTCTTGCCCGCGTACTTCAGCAGCCGCCAACTCTGGATTCGGGCCCCGCGGTTCGTGAGGGTCACCGCGTAGTCATCCGTTCGGAAACTCACCGTCGTTTCAGTCGCGGCCCGACTGAAGGCGGGCCCCGGCTGCTGCACGGAGCCACCCACCACACCAGCGGCGGTTTCAGCCGCTCGTACCTCGGGGGGCGTGTCGTCACCCGGCTCGGCCCGAGACACCGGGGGCGTCGGAACCGGTTCCGTCGGCTGCTTGGGAGCCAGGAACATCTGGAACGTGATCAGCACGAGGGCGGAGAGAACTATGGCCATGAAGAATCGGCGATCCATGGATCTCCTCGGGGCTTCGCGGCTAGGGCCCCTCGACGGGGTCGTGGCCTCCGGGATGAAAGGGATGACAACGCAGAAGGCGCCGCAGAGTCATCCAGCCGCCTCGGAACACTCCGAACCGCTGGATCGCCTCCACGGCGTACTGCGAACAACTCGGGGAAAAGCGGCAGGACGGAGGGAAGAGCGGGGACACCAGCCGCTGGTAAGCGCGAAGCAGCGTGATCGCGGCTCGGGAGAGGAACGAGTCAGGGAATCGATCCAATGCGTGTCCGTTCAACCTCAGCGTCCCCCGGGCTCAGCCGAGCCCGATGAGGGGGGCGACAGGCCGGCCCGCCGCAGAAGGGCGGAGAGGTCTGTCGCAACAGCGGCCCCGCCGGCTTGGGCGCACCCGACCCGGGCCACGAGCACCAAATTCAGACCTGACTCGGGGAGTTCGACCTTGAGGCGCCGGTAGGCTTCGCGCATGAGTCGCTTGGACCGCGCGCGCCGCACCGCGTTGCCCACCCTGCGACCGGCCACGAAGCCGGCCTTGCGCTGGAGTTCAGGGGCGCGCAGAACGAAGAGAACCTGGAACCGGCCGGGGAAGGAGACACCTTCGCGGTAAACGCGTTGAAACTCGCCGGTTCGGTGAAGCCGCTGGCTCCGATCGAGGCCTAGATCGCGATCCCCTCGACGTGCCCCGTCAAGGGACACTACACGACGAGCCGGGCTCTGCCCTTGGCGCGGCGGCGCTTCAAGACAAGGCGTCCGCCCTTCGTCTTCATGCGCGCACGAAAGCCGTGCTTCTTCTTGCGCCTGCGATTGTGCGGTTGGAAGGTGCGTTTCACGATGCTCCCCCATAAGTTCGGTGGTAGGGTTCGGAGAACCCCGGGGCGGGTCCTCGGCGGCACAAAGTGCCTGATTCGGGACAGGACGAAAGAGAGTACGATTCGGGCGCGCTCGAGTCAAGCCGCGAGCGGGTGGTCCACGAGGTTAATCTCAAGCCCACCCCCGCGTTGTGGAATCCCGGTCATCTGGTGAATATTCCACATTCTGGACTTCTCTGCGGCTCGCGTAAGACTGAACGCGAAAATAACGATGTATTCTATTCATACATAATGAGTTAAGTGCTGCGCACACCCCCCGGATTTCGAGTTGAGGGCCCCAGGGGCCTGTGCTATCCTGCCGCAACGCTCGAAACCGAGGTTCAGCCACGGTTTCATTGCTTCTAAGCTTCTGGAGCACAAGGGTTTAAGGTGTGACTCAGGAATCCCCCTCCGGGGTCACTCGCACCTGTGGACAACCCCGAGCCCCCGGCACCCTCGATCAAGACCTAAACGCAAACACGGCTTCACGTTGTGGCCCTTTCCACAGCTGTGGAAAGGGGGTGGCGCTCACCGGGCCCCTGTGCCTCGCTGAACGCCCCCCGAGCAGACCTAACTCGTCCGGCGCCTGCGCGCTCGGCTTGTGCGCGGCGCTGTGGATAACACGCATGAAGGAGTCCCCCGTCCATGGCAACAGAGCCCCTGTCTCCCGACTGGCGGATGTTCCTGCAGGAGGTGCGATCTCGCGTCCAGGACCAGGCCTACGAGACCTGGTTCCGCCCCATTCGTTTCGATTCCATCGACGATGAGAAGCTCACCATCGGGGTGCCCAACCAGTTCGCCGCTGAATGGCTCTCCGAGAACTACCTCGACGTACTACGTCGCGCCGCGACACGGACCTACGGCGACGGCCGCGACATTCGCTTCAAAGTGGATCCCCTCCTCGAGGTGCACTCGGTGCACGAGTCGCCGGCCCCTCGCCCCGGCGCGCCCCGCCCCCCGCGAGTGTTCGAGGAGGCGCCTCGGCTGGACCCGAAGTACACGTTCGAGAGCTTCGTGGTCGGCAAGAGCAACCAACTCGCCCACGCCGCATGCAAGGCCGTAGCGGAGAATCCCGCTACTTCCTACAACCCCCTTTTCCTATATGGCGGAGTGGGGATGGGCAAGACCCATCTCATGCAGGCCATCGGAAACGCAGCCCTCGCCCGCCGCCCCACTGCCCGGGTGTACTACGTGTCCAGCGAGAAGTTCACCTACGAGATGATCTACTCGATCCAGAACAACAAGACGCTGGATTTCAAGCGCAAGTACCGCAGCGCGGACTTTCTCCTCATCGACGACATCCAGTTTCTGGCCGGCAAGGAAAGCACGCAGGAGGAGTTCTTCCACACCTTCAACGCCTTGTACGAGTCCAAGAAGCAGATCGTCATGACCAGCGACCGGCCGCCGAAGGAGATCCGGATGCTGGAAGAGCGGCTGGTGAGCCGCTTTCACTGGGGCCTGGTGGCCGATCTCCAGCCGCCCGATCTCGAGACGCGGGTGGCCATCCTCCGCAAGAAGGCGGAAACCGAAAGCGTCCACCTCCCCGAGGATGTCGCACTCCTCATCGCTGAAAACGTCCGCTCCAACATCCGTGAACTTGAGGGATCTCTCGTCCGGCTGGTAGCGGTCGCCACCCTGACCGGCAGCACGATCTCGGTGGATCTGGCCAACCATGTCCTCACCGACTTCATGCGCGGCGGCAAGGCCTCCCGTCCCGACGCTGCCGCGATCAGCAAAGCGGTCGCCCAGCAGTTCCACACCACCGTGGAATCGCTCAAGGGAAAGCGACGCACGAACGTGATCGTGGTCCCTCGGCAGACCGCGATGTATATCTGTCGCAGTCTCACCGAGATGGCTCTCACGGATGTCGGCAAGGCATTTGGCGGTCGCGATCACACGACCGTTCTCTACGCGTGCGAGCGCGTGCGCGAGATGATGGATGTCGATCCCGAATACAAGCGTACGGTGGAAGAGCTGGAAGAGCGGTTGCGCGGAAGGTCGTAACGTTCCGGAAAAGACGTGGACAACCTCCCCGGAGCTCGGGTTGGACCGAGTCTCCGGGGAGAAGTCCGGAAAGCTGGGGAGAAGCGGTGACAGGTGCCGAACAGGTAACACGGCAAGCAGCAACGCTTTCATTGAGACCCTGTCGGTTCTCCACCGTTTTTGGTTCCCTACTACTACAACTACCTTTCTAATACCTATAGGAAGAAGGAGACCTGTTCTCCCCAGGACCGCGATGCACGAGAGGGGAAGGGTTGTTTCCCGCATACGCGGAGGTGACTCATCTGGCTTCGTGACAACGCGTTATTGAGGGGAAGGAGCCTTGTGAAACGACGGAAACGGGGGCTATAATCCCGGTTCGAGTTTAGTGACCCCGCCTCATGCGAACGCACCAGGCTCGTCAGGTTCGTTCCGATCGGAGTGAAGGGAATCCAGAATGAAGTTCTCCATTTCCAAGGGAGCCCTGCAGGAGCTCCTGCAAATCGTAGTCAGTGCGGTGCCGGCCAAGAGCACCCTCCCCATCCTCTCGAACATTCTCATCGAAGCCGACAAGGAAGGCCTGACGCTTGTCGCGACCGACCTTGATATCTCGATTCGCACCCGCGGCGAAGCCGAAGTCACGGAGACCGGTCGGGTCACCGTACCCGCCAAGCGGATGGGAGAGATTGTTCGCGAGCTGCCCGATGCGGACATCAAGGTAACCGTCAAAGACGCCAAAATGAAGCTTTCCTGCGCCAACGGCACGTTCTCCATCGTGGGCATGGGACCGGAGGATTTTCCCCACCTTCCCCAGGTCGATGCGGAGAAGATGGTTACCCTTCCGACGGAGACTCTCGATAAGGCGGTTCGGCGGACCACGTATTCCGTCGGAACCGACGAGACCCGCCAGAACCTGACCGGAGCCCTGCTGCAGTTCAAGGGCGGCGAGTTGAGAATGATCGCCACCGACGGGCACCGGCTCGCCAAGGCTACCTTCAAGGGTGAGTTCAAGGGTCTGGAAGGCCGCGACCTGCTCATTCCGCCGAAGGCTCTGGGACAAGTGGTCCGATTGGCGGCCGGTCAGGCGACGATCAACCTGGCCGTGAGCAAGAACTTCGCCGTCTTCGAAGTGGGGCCTACCACCGTCTTCTCGCGGCTCATCGACGGAAACTTCCCCCAGTACGAACAGGTCATTCCCAAGGACAACCCCAAGAAGCTCACGATTCGCCGCGACGAGCTCATCGCCGCCCTCCGCCGCGTGGCCGTACTCTCCGACAGCGTGACTCGCCAGATCAAGGTGAGCGTGAACACCAATCGGATGGACTTGAGCGTGAGCACGGCCGACGTCGGGGAAGGCCAGGAGATGGTGACGGTCCAGTACGCCGGGGAGCCGCTCGCGGTGGGCTACAACGCAGCGTACCTCTTGGAAGCCTTGCGGACCATGGATGGCACCGACGTGCAGCTCGAACTGAACACTGCGTTGAGCCCGGGGATTCTCCGACCGGTGCAACAGGCGGCCAACGAGGATCTGCTTTGCCTCGTCATGCCGCTGCGGCTCCAGGAGGCGTGATCACCGGCGACGGCGTATCGCGGTCCGGTCGGCCACGCGGCCCGCGGGCGCTCGTCCGCAAGTGACATCGAAGCATGGACAAGATCGGCGCTCCCCTCAAAGACCTTCTCGCCCGATTGCACCTCACGGGCCCCTTGTTGGGTTGGCGGGCGGTGGAAGTATGGCCCGAGGTGGTCGGGGACCGAGTGGCTGCCCGAGCGCGAGCAGTGAGCTTCCGTGACGGCACGTTGCTCGTCGAGGTGGACAGCGCGACGTGGATGAATGAATTGGGCTATCTCAAGCTTCGTATGGTGACGGAATTGAACCGCCGATTGGGGGGCGAGGTTGTGCGCGAGATTCGCTTGCAGCCGGCCTCGGGTTCTCGTTCCGCGGCACCCCGACCGAGGGGAGAATGAAGGATCGATGACGCAAGACGCAGCACCGGAAACCACCTACGACGCCGATTCCATCAAGGTTCTCAAGGGCCTTGAAGGGGTTCGCAAGCGTCCCAGCATGTACATCGGGAGCACCGGGACTTCCGGTCTCCACCACATGGTGTACGAGGTGGTGGACAACAGCATCGACGAGGCCCTCGCCGGGGCCTGCGACTTCATCACCGTCAAGATCAACGCCGACTCTTCGGTGACGGTCACCGACAACGGTCGCGGCATTCCGGTGGAGATGCACGAAAAGGAAGGACGACCCGCCATCGAGGTCGTGATGACCACGCTGCATGCCGGCGGGAAGTTCGACAAGGAGAGCTACAAGGTCTCCGGCGGGCTCCACGGCGTCGGTGTCTCGGTGGTGAATGCACTGAGCGAGACGCTACGGGTCGAAGTCGGCCGGAACGGGCACAAGTACGCGCAGACGTACGAGCGCGGGCAGGTCGCCAGCGAACTGGTCGATCTGGGCCCTTCCTCCGAGCGCGGGACCACCGTGACCTTTCTCGCCGACCGCGAGATCTTCGAGACGCTCGACTTTTCGTTCGACACGCTCTCCCAGCGCCTGCGCGAGCTGGCGTTCCTGAACCCCGGGCTTACCATCACCGTGGACGACGAGCGCAGCGGCAAGAGCCACAAGTTCCGCTTCGACGGCGGGATCGTGGAGTTCGTCCAGAGCCTGAACCGCGGCCACCTGACGCTTCACCAGCCGCCGATCTTTCTCAAGGGGAAGCGGGAGGGCGTCGACGCCGAGATCGCGCTCCAGTACAACGATACCTACAACGAAAACGTGTTCTCCTACGTGAACAACATCTGCACGGTGGAGGGGGGCACGCACCTCATCGGTTTCCGTTCCGCCCTTACCCGCGTGCTGAATGCCTACGGGGCCCGGGAGAAGCTGTTCAAGAACGACAAGCTGAGCCTCTCCGGCGAGGACGTTCGCGAAGGGCTCTCCGCGGTCATCAGCGTCAAGGTGCCCGAGCCGCAGTTCGAGGGGCAGACCAAGGGGAAGCTGGGCAACAGCGAGGTGAAGGGAATCGTGGAGTCGGTGGTGGGCGAGGGGCTCAACGACTTCTTCGATACCAATCCCGCCGTTGCGCGCACCGTGATCGAGAAATCGGTGGCCGCCGCCCGTGCCCGGGAGGCCGCGCGCAAGGCCCGCGAGCTGGCGCGCCGCAAGACCGCGCTCGATTCGGGGTCGCTGCCCGGCAAGCTCGCCGACTGCTCGAGCCGCGACCCGGCGCTGAGCGAGCTGTTCATCGTGGAGGGGGACTCGGCAGGCGGCTCCGCCAAGCAGGCGCGCAACCGCGAGTTCCAGGCCGTGCTCCCGATCAAGGGAAAGATCCTCAACGTGGAGAAGGCGCGGCAGGACAAGATGCTCTCCAACGAGGAGATCCGGACCCTGATCACCGCGCTCGGCGCGGGCATCGGTGCCGACTACGACGTGAGCAAGGTGCGCTACCACAAGCTCATCCTCATGACCGACGCCGACGTGGACGGCGCGCACATTCGCACGCTCCTCCTGACGCTCCTCTTTCGGCAGATGCGTCCGCTCATCGACGCAGGCTTCGTCTTCATCGCTCAGCCCCCGCTCTTCCGTCTGAGCAAGGGGAGCAAGAATCAATACGCGTGGGCCGACGAGGAGCGGGACAAGGCCATGGAGACGGACTTCGGGGGCGCCAAGGGCGTTCACGTCCAGCGCTACAAGGGCCTGGGGGAGATGAACCCCGAGCAGCTCTGGGAGACTACGATGAACCCCGACACTCGGATCCTCCGACGGGTCGCCCTGGAGGACGCGGTCGAGGCGAACGGCGTCTTCTCCATGCTGATGGGGGAGGAAGTCGAGCCGCGGCGGGAGTTCATCGAGAAGAACGCGCTCTTCGTGCAGAACCTGGACGTGTAGGCGACTGGCGTGGAGGCCGCGGGGCAGGCGATCCGCATCGGGATCTCGCAGTGCCTTCTCGGCGAGCAGGTGCGCTTCGACGGCGGCCACAAGCGGGATCCGTTTCTCACCGACACGCTCGGCCGCTTCGTCACGTACGTCCCCGTCTGTCCCGAGGTCGAGGTGGGGATGGGCATTCCCCGAGAGCCGGTGCGCTTGCAGGGAGAGCCCGCCTCACCGCGCATGGTGGGAACGCGGTCCGGCACGGATCACACGCGGGCCATGGAAGCCTACTCGCGCCGGCGCGCAGAGGAGCTGGACTCGGCGGGGCTCTGCGGGTACATCCTCAAGAAGAATTCCCCGAGTTGCGGCATGGAGCGGGTGAAGGTGTACGGCGCCGAGGGGCGGGTGCCGGGCCGCGGCGGCGTGGGGCTCTTTGCGTGCGCCCTCATGGAGCGATACCCGCTTCTGCCGGTTGAGGAGGAGGGGCGCCTCAACGACCCCGTGCTGCGCGAGAACTTCATCGAGCGCGTCTTCGCCTACCGCCGATGGATGGACTTCCTGAATGAGCGGTACACGACGGGGCGGCTGGTGGCCTTCCACACCGCACACAAGCTGCTCCTGCTTTCCCACAGTCCGAAGCGATACGTGGAACTCGGGCGCCTCGTGGCGCGGGCTAAGGAACTGGGGGCCGCTGCGGCGAAGGCGCAGTACGGGACCGCGTTCATGCAGGCCGTTGCCGAGCGCACGACCGTGCGCAAGCACACCAACGTGCTGCAGCACATGGCGGGCTACTTCAAGCGGGACCTGGATGCGGCTTCGCGCGCGGAGCTGACCCAGGTCGTCGACGACTACCGAACCGGTCTCGTGCCGCTCATCGTCCCCATCACGCTGATCCGGCATCACGCACGGGCAGGGAACCAGGAGTATCTTCTGGGTCAGGCGTACCTCGATCCACACCCCAAAGAGTTGATGCTCCGTAATCATGTATAGGAGGGGCGGTATGAGGCTGGGCAGGGGCATCGTCGTCGGGGTGGTCGGCCTCCTGACGATGGTGTCGAGTCTGGCCGGCCCCGCGCGTCGAGTCGGGGCAACGCCGACTGCGTTGGCCGCCAAGGCCCTTCCGGATCTTCTCGCCCCGGATGAGGGATCGCTGGCGCTCTTTCCTGCTTCCGCGTCCGGATTTGCCGCGTGCCTGCTCTATGACCGGCGGGAGGTCTGGGGTTCAAGCCTTGTGGCGAATGTCGGCGGGGAAGACTCGTGGTACGTCGAGGACACGGCGCGGCAAGACTTCGCGCTTGCTCTGGCGGGGCGCGGGGCGCTCCGTGCGGGCTACCTTCTTGACGGGGACACGCACACGCTCCTTCTGGCCGGTGTCGGCGGTTGGGGGCTCTCCTTTGGATGGCGGCAGTATGTGGCCGGAAACGAGTACGAAAGCGTCTGGATGCACGACTCGCTGACGTGGGGCTCGCATTACGGCAATGAACTCAAGACCCGAGAAGCGCGGGTGGGTGCCGAGTGGATGATGCGGAGCCCCTCGGGACGCACCTTCGAGGTGGCGATGGCCGGCGGGGTCGTGGATGGGACCACCGAGTGGTGGGGGGAGGACCCGACGGACTCGATCGCCACCAGGCAACCCGAAACCTGGGACCTGCGCGGCGGGGTCCGATTCGAGGTGGCCGCGCGCACGGCGACCTCGCGCCCCGGGCTTCTTCTCGCCGCGCACTATCGTCGGGATCGATGGGATGCTCGGAACTCGGGGCGGCCGGGGTGGACGGATTCCTTCGAGCAAGGCGTCCTGCAATCGGGTTGGCGTATGCGTCCGGGCGCGGTGGATGAGGTGCTGGTGGGCATCGAGGTGCTGCGCTCTCGTTCTGAGGAATCCAAGCCCCGGGTGGAACCCAAAGCCGTAACGGTGGACCACACGGTCTCGACCGATTGGACGGGGGTGGTCTTCATCTCCATGCAAGAGCGCGTGGGCGATTTCCTCACCCTCCGAGGCGGCGTGCGTACCCCGTTCATGAGGGATGTCACCGAGCGGGAGTATGCCTCCCCGGTCGAACCCTACAAACTCGGCGACCCCGAGTGGGAGGTCGTCAACACACGCAAGGTGATGCAGGCGATGTTTGGGCCGGACATCCGATTGGGGGGCGGCTGGCGATGGCGATCACTCGACGTGGAGGCATGGGTCCAGAACGATTTCTCTTGGGACGCACCCCTCATGCGATGGGCTGCGCGGGTGTCCTTCTGAAGGAGCGCGGGATGATGACGACAATGCGGCAATGGATGATGGTTTGGGTCCTGGCAGTGGGCGTTCTTCTCGCGGCGGCACCGGCCCGCGCATCGCGAGCGGCGCTCGAATCCCGCGCGCTTCCGGGCGGTCTTGCCTCGGACGCCTCGGTGCTGTTCCTCTACCCGGCCCTTGCGGGAATGAACGGATCCGAGGTGCTACTGGATGACGACCTGGCCCTGGTTCTGATGGGAGAGAGCTTTCGTTACGGCTACCTCGTGGACGGCAAGACCCATAACCTGATCGTGAGCGGGCCTTCGCGATGGGGAATGACCCTCGGTTTTCGGGATGGCTATTCGAGCAGTGAGGATGACAGGGTCTACTTCCACCGTGGCGCAACCGGCACGGGGCTCGAAGTGAATTCCGAGAATGCCAATCGTTCCGAGAACGCCGAACGGGCGTTTCGGCTGGGTCTGGGATGGCGGGCCGGGGACGAAAACGGGCGCATCTTCGAGATCGCGACGGCGGGCTCCCTGATCCAGAGCGAGGGCGAGTCGAGGTTCTACCAGCTCGGTAGTGGCGGGGACATCGATTCCGGGTCGGTGCGATTCGATGGCGACTCGGGGCTCGGCGGAGAGATCGGCCTGCGCACCCTCGCCGTGGACTCCGGGCTTCTCGCCGCGGCCCGGTTCTCCTATGAAGATCTGCGGCCGAAATGGAGCGGGCCGTATTCGGTCGATCTGGTGCGCAAGACGCTTTCGCTGGACCTCGGGTGGCGATTGCGCCACGAGAAGCTGGACGATCTCGTGATCGGGGCCAGCGTCAGTTGGTCCGACCGGACCACCATGACGCTGGGCGGCGGGTACAGCTCCACCGAGATTCGCGCCAGCAGCAAGACGGTCTACAGCGGAAACCTCTTCCTGTCCGGCGAGAAAGAAGTGTCCAAGGATCTCATCGTACGCGCAGGCGTCGTGGCGCCCGCGACCTTCACGATCACCGATGAGCGTCGGCTCGGCATGGGGATCTCTTCCGGGGATACATCCCGAAGTCGCGACACCGCGGGCTCCCTGCGCGAGCCGGAGATCAGCCTGGGCCTGGGATGGAAGTGGCGCTTCCTGGAGCTGGACGGCCGTGTGTCGCAGAGCATCAGCCTGAGCTACCCGCTGGTGCGGTGGGCGGCGAAGGTCGCGCTCTAGGGACGATGACCCGCGGCCTTCAGGCGGGCTGCGCGGCCCCCGGCGCGGCCTCGCTCCGGCCCGAGAAACAGGCTGGTTGAAATCGGCCTAACTCTATACAATTCCGACTTGTGCGACGGGGGGGCAACCCGTCCTGGCCACGATTCGGTTCAGCGTTTCGACCCCTGCTTATTCCCCCACCGGCAGGCGTGTGTCTCGCGGGCCCGACGGCCGCCCCCACCCGCTCGGCGCGATTAGCAACCCGTTGAAGACCAAGGAGTTGGAATGGCAGACGAAGCAGGGAAGCGCGTGATTCCCGCGGCCATTGAAGATGAGATGCGCACCGCGTATCTCGACTACTCGATGTCGGTCATCGTGAACCGGGCGCTTCCCGATGTGCGCGACGGTATGAAGCCGGTGCAGCGCCGGATTCTGGTCGCGATGAACGACCTCAACCTTTCCCCGGATCGGCCGTATCGCAAGAGCGCCAAGATCACCGGGGACGTCAACGGTAACTATCACCCCCACGGCACCTCGGCGATCTACGACGCGATGGTGCGTCTTGCCCAGAACTTCTCGCTGCGTTACCCGCTGGTGGACGGCCAGGGGAACTTTGGCAGCGTCGACGGCGATTCGGCAGCGGCCGAGCGGTACACCGAGGCGCGCCTCTCCCCGGTCGGCATGGAGATGCTCTCGGAGATCGACCGGCAGACCGTCAATTTCCGTCCCAACTACGAAAACGTCCGCGAGGAGCCGGTGGTGCTCCCCGGACGTTTCCCCAATCTGCTCTGCAACGGCGCGGCCGGGATCGCGGTGGGCATGGCCACCAACGTGCCGCCGCACAACCTCAACGAGGTGGCCGACGCGGTGTCGGAGCTGATCGACAACCCCGACCTGACCGACGAGGAGCTGCTCCAGATCGTGCCGGGCCCCGACTTCCCCACCGGCGGCATCATCATGGGGCGGGATGGGATTCGCAGTGCGTACGCCACCGGCCGCGGGCTCATCACCGTTCGCGCGCGGGCCACGATCGATGTGATGGAGAACAACCGCGAGGTCATTCTCGTCACCGAGATCCCGTACATGGTCAACAAGTCGGCGCTCCTCGAGAAGATCGCCGACCTCGTGCGTTCCGGCGCCATCAACGGCGTCTCCGATCTGCGCGACGAGTCCGACCGCAACGGCATGCGGATCGTGATCGAGCTGAAGCGCGACGTGGCCTCCCAGGTCATCCTGAACCAGCTCTTCAAGCACACTCAGATGCAGCAGACCTTCGGCGCCAACTTGCTGGCCCTCGTGAACAACCGGCCGGTGACCATGACCCTGAAGGAGATGATCCGGCACTTCATCGAGCACCGCCGGGAGGTCATCGTCCGGCGGACCCAGTACGACCTCGATCAGGCGGAGAAGCGCGCCCACATCCTGGAAGGGCTTCGCATCGCCCTCGACAACATCGACGCGGTGGTCCATCTCATCCGCGCCAGCAAGGACCCCGCCGAGGCCAAGGACGGCCTCATGCGGCAGTTCGGGCTTTCGGACCTGCAAGCTCAGGCGATCCTCGACATGCGTCTGGCGCGCCTCACCGGCCTCGAGCGCGGCAAGATCGAGGCGGAGTACGCGGAGCTGCAACTCCTGATCGCCGAGTACAAGGCGATCCTGGCTAGCGAGCGGCGGGTGCTCGATCTCATCCAGGGGGAGATGGTCGAACTCAAGGCCAAGTACGGCGACCGGCGCCGCACGGAGATCCGGTCGGCGGAGGGCGAGTTCTCGGTGGAGGATCTCATCGCCGACGAGGACATGGTCATCACCATCAGCCACCTCGGCTACATCAAGCGGCTCCCGGTGAACACCTACCGCCGCCAGCGCCGCGGCGGCCGCGGGGTCACCGGCCAGACCACCCGCGAGGACGACTTCGTCGAGCACCTCTTCATCGCGTCGACGCATTCCTACGTGCTCGTGTTCACGAACATGGGCCGCGTCTACTGGCTCAAGGTCCACGAGATTCCGCAGGGAGGCCGCACCGCCAAGGGCAAGGCCATCGTGAACCTGGTCATGCTGAAGGCGGGCGAGCGTATCGCTTCGGTGGCCGCGGTGCGGGACTTCGATCCCGCCTACTTCCTCCTCTTCGCGACCAAGAAGGGGCAGGTCAAGAAGACCAACCTCACCGCGTACGCCAACGTCCGCCGCGACGGCATCATCGCGATCGCGCTGGACGAGGGGGACGAGATCATCGACGTCGTCCTCACAGATGGGCGCAGGGAGGTCGTGCTGGCCAAGCGCCTCGGCAGGGCCATCCGATTCAACGAATCCAAGGTACGGTCCATGGGACGCAACACGCGCGGCGTGCGCGGCGTGACCCTGGACACCGATCAGGACGACGTCATCGGAATGGTGGTCTTGCAACGCGAGGACTCGGAGATCCTCGCCGTGACCGCCAACGGGTTCGGCAAGCGGAGTCGGGTCGAGGACTACCGCGTGACCGGCCGCGGCGGGAAGGGCATCATCACCATCAAGCCCTCCACGCGGAACGGCACGCTGATCGCGATCCGCGAGGTGAAGTCCGACGATGAACTCATGATCACGAGTCGCAACGGCATCGTGATCCGGCTCCCCATCCACGACGTCTCGGTGCTCGGCCGCAACACCCAGGGGGTCCGCCTGATCAACCTCGAGGCCGGCGATACCGTGGCCGATGTCGCCCGCATCGTGAAGGACGACGAAGAGGAGGCCGGCGTCGTGGGTGGTGGCGGGGCGGCCGCAGCCGGCGCCGTCAAGGGGTTGGAGGACGTCGCCGAGGACGACGAGGCGATCGAGGGGGACGGCGCGGGGGACGACGACCTGACCGAAGACGAGGAGGACGTCGACCTCGACGACGACATCGACATCGAAGAAGACGAGGATGACGGCGAGGAGAACGAGTGAACGCAGCGGAGGAGCTCCGCATTTCGGATCCCACCGTGCGCCGGCTCTCGGGGTACTACCGCATCCTCGGTGACCTGCGCGCCGCGGGCGAAGAGACCGTGTCCTCGTACGGACTCGCGCGCCGCGCCGGCGCCACCCCGGCGCAGGTGCGCAAGGACCTCTCGCTCTTCGGGCACTTCGGCAAGCGCGGCACCGGGTATTCGGTGTCCCAGCTCGAAATCGAGATCCGCACGATCCTCGGTCTCAACCGAAGCTGGCGCGTGGGGTTGGTCGGCGCCGGAAACCTCGCCCACGCGCTGGTGGCGTACCGGGAATTCGCGCGCGAGGGATTCGAGATCATGGCCGTCTTCGACAACGATCCCGACAAGATCGGCCAGGATTGGAATGGGATGCTGGTGCGGTCGATCGACGAGCTCTCGGATGCCGTCGACAAGGAGCGCATCGAGATAGGCATCATCACCACCCCCGCGGCCGCGGCGGCGGATGTGGCCGACCGTCTCGTCCGGGCGGGCGTGCGCGGGATCCTCAACTTCGCGCCAAAGAAGCTGTTCTTGCCCGATCACGTGAACCTGCGCAACGTGAACCTGGCCATCGAGCTGGAGAGTCTTTCCTACGCGCTGAAGTGAGACGGCGATGCCGGCCGACATTTTTCGAGACCTCCTTCGCCTCGCCGTTGTCCTCTTTCTCCTGATGCTCCCCGCCATGCAGTGGGTGGCATTTCAGGAGCTGGCCCGCCGAGGCGCCCACGACGAGCTGCGCGATTCGAGAAACGTGCGCGATCACCTGCTTGCCGCGCTGGGAAGAGCCGCCCAGGTCGGGTTGGCGCTCCAGGTTCCGGCCGTGATTGCGTGGGGGGTGACCGCGTGGGCGCGCCTCCACTGGGGCATCCTGGTTGGCGCCGAGATCCTGCTCGCGTTCGTCGTGCTGGCGGTGGGCTTGGCCGCGGCCTCGTTGAGGTTCGCGCTGGACATGATGGGGCGGGTCGGCGCGGAGAAGGCGGCGCGCGCGTTGCTTGGCGTGCGGCTCTTCGTGCTGGGCGCTGGGCTGACCTATGGCGCCATCCTGTGGTTCTTCCTGCCGGGCGGCGCCGGGGAAACCCTGCTCTCGGTCTTCACGTTGGGTGCGGCGCTTGCGGCATTGGGCCTCAACCGCACCGCGGAGATGAGCCCGGAATCGATGCACCGACTTGCTCGGGCGATGCGCCGGCTTTGATCATGGCGCCGCCTGCGGCCTGCGCCCCCGCATCAGCTCCGCCCCCGCCACCCCCGCCAGAACCAGCGTCGCTCCGATCATGATGCGCGCGGTCATGTGCTCGTGGGCGCCGAAGATGCCGAGGAGAAGCGCGACGATCGGCGTGAGATACGCCATGAGCGCGAGTCGGCCGACCGGCATGTGCTGCAGGAGCCAGTAATAGCCGCCGAATGCGATGACCGACCCGAAGAGGGTGAGGTAGAGCACGGACATCACCCCGGGCCAGGTCCAGGCAATGGGCTCACCGCGCTCCAGTAGCAACCAGAGGATCGTGTGCGCGATGGCGCCGTAGGTCATGGGGATGCCGGCCATGGCCAGCGGCGAGATCTCGCGGCTTCGCCGCTTGCTGAGAACTCCGGAAAGCGCCGTGACCGCCGGTGAGATCAACATGACCAGCGCGGCCACGGGGGCGAGCGGATGGATCTGGCGGAGGTCCTCCGAATAGATGATCGCAATCCCCGCCAGGCTCAGCCCCAGTCCCGCCACCTTCCACGTCCCCAGCTTCTCCTCGTGCAGCATGAAGTGCGCGAACACGGCGGTGAGGAGTGGCAGCAGCGCGAACAGCACGGCGGCGAGGCCGCTCGTGATGTACTGCTCGCTCCAGTAGACGACCCCGTAGGAGACGACGAACGAGAGAAACCCGATGGTCAGGAAGAACGGCTGGTAGCGCGGCTCCCAGGGGATCTTCACGCCGCGCAGCTTCATGATGAGCAGAAAGATCGGCCCCGACAGTCCGAACCGCAATGCCAGCGAGAAGAACGGGGGGAACGACTCGAGGCCGATCTTGATGCCGAGCCACGTCGTGCCCCAGATGAGGGTGAGGATGCCGAACACGACGGCCTGGGTGGCCGCGCCCGGCGAGGAATCGACGCCGGCGCGAGGCGCGTGATCCGATTCAGACGCCACGACGGGAAGGCTCCCAGATGTGTTTGTGGATCTGCAGTTGGAGGCGGACATCGAGGCGATCCTCGAGGATCCACGCCGCGAGATCCGCGTAATCGAGTTCGCCGAAGACGGGGGCGAAGAGCACCGCGAAGCGCTCCGCCAGCCCGCGGGCTCGCACGACCTCTCGCGCCCAGTCGTAGTCCCGCCGGTCGGCGATGACGAACTTCACCTCGCCGTCCGATCCGAGACGATCGAGGTTCTCCCAACGCACCCGCTCCGACTCCCCGCTCCCTGGGCACTTCACGTCGAGGATCACCTTCACTCCATCGGGCAACAGGGAGATGTCGCGATGACCGCCGGTCTCGATCATCACCTCGCGGCCCGCGGCGAGCAGACGCCGGCACAGATCGGGCGTCTCCTCCTGCAAGAGCGGCTCGCCTCCCGTGATCTCGACCAGCCGGCAATCGTGGGCGAGGACCGCGTCGAGGACGGCCCCCGTCGTCATCGGGTGCCCCTCGGTGAAGGCGTAGGTGGTATCGCACCAGCGGCAGCGCAGATCGCAGGCGGTGAGCCGCACGAACACGCACGGCCGCCCGGCCTGTGACGACTCGCCCTGGATGGAGAGGAAGATCTCGGTGACCTTCAACCGGTTCACGACTCCTCGGTGTAGGTCACGCAGGAATCGGGCGTCTCCCACAGGCGCACCGCGTTCAGGGCGGCGCGCCCGCCGCTCACCTCCGCGATCCGGGGCCGCATCTCGCGGTAGAACCACGCCGCCACCGCCTCCGCCGTGGGGTTCACGCGATCGAAGGGAGGCATGTCGTTGAGGTTTCGGTGGTCCACCCGCTCGATCAGCGGGGCGAAAACGCGGTCCAGGTGAGCGAAGTCGATGAGCATCTCTTGCTTGTCGAGCCGCTCCCCCCGAATCACGATCTCGATCTTGTAGTTGTGGCCGTGGTTGCGGGCGCAGGGGCCGTCGTAATCCCGTAGCGCGTGCGCCGCGGCGAACTCCGCACTCTTGACGATTTCGAACACGTTTGGGGTCCTTTCCCATGTCTTGCGGCGGCGAGGAGTGTACCACGGGCCGCGCGCGCATCCGGTGGCGGCGAGCCGCGCGTGGGTTTCGCAACGCCCTCCGAGCCGCTAAGATAGCGACATCGTATCGAGTCACACCCCTCCGCAAAGGATTCCGGATGTCCTTCGATCTGTTCAGCGAGTTGCCCAATCCTCTTCTGGCGCGCGCGTTCGCGGTCATCGATTTCGAGACCACGGGGCTCTATCCCGCTGTCGGCGACGAGATCTGCGAGATCGGGTTGGCGCGGTTCGAAGACGGAGAGATCGTCAAGGAGTACAGCGCGCTGGTCGATCCGGGCCGGCCGCTCGATCCGGCCGCCGCGCAAGTGAGCGGCATCACACCCGAGATGCTCGCGGGGCAGCCGCGCTTCGAGGATCTGGCGGATCAGTTCCTGCCGCTCCTTTCCGATGCCATCATCGTGGCCCACAACGCCGAGTTCGACATGGGGTTCCTCCAGTACAAGCTCGAGAAGATGGGCCGCAATCAGGTGGGGAACCCCGTGCTCGATACCCTGGAGTTGGCGCGGGCGCAGGACGACACCGGTCCGTTCACGCTCGGAGTTCTTGCCAACCGGCTGGGCATCGAAGGTCCGCACGCCCACCGCGCGCTCGACGATGCGCGCATGGCCGGACGCGTGCTGCTCCATTACCTGGCCGAGTACCACCAGCGCGGCCAGGACGACATTACGCGCGTTCCCGGCTACCGCACTTCGTACCAGTTCTCGATCGGGGGGCACGGGCGCGAGGAGAACAGCTTTCAGTTGGTGGTGGAGAGCATCCGGCGAGCGATCGAGACGCACATGGATCTCGAGATCACCTACCGCGGGAGCGGCGGCCAGACGTATCGGCGCGTGACCCCCAAGAACATCAAGGGGATGAACATGCGGGCGTACTGCCACCTGCGCAAAGAGGATCGGGACTTCCGCCTCGACCGCATCATCGAGGTCGACGAAGTGGCGGCGAAGCCGAAGGTCTAGCCGGCGGTCTCTCCCCTCCCGCCCCACAAAAAGAGGGACCCGGGTGAGGAGGAGGAATCACCCAGGTCCCTTGCCGGGCCCCGCTCAGCAACGCTCGTGCGCTTCGAAGATCTGGTGGCCGGCCCATAGACCTCAGGGGCGCTTTCCGGGAACACAGTGTCACTGCAACCGGCCACCAAGTCTGGCGCCTTCCAGGGGATCGGCCGCCCGCCGGTGCGAAGTCAAAGCCGGCGAGGAGGGGAGTTGGACTGGAGAGGGTTGGCTCCTAGCCCCGCTCCGACGGGCGAACCGCTTCACCTTTCGGTGATCCCCTTGCGAGGGCGTTCGCCCGGGTAAAGAGCAGGGGTCGTGCCAAGCGTTTCCGGCGCAGCGGATCCAGTTGCAACCCATTGTGCGGTAACACGTTAAATGTCTGGCTGGCCCGGGATACGTCAGCGGCGCCCGGGCGCCGCCCTGGGGAAATCGACGAGTGCCGGCGTCCCCGGTGGCCGCAAGCGGGGGTGTTTAGGGCCCTAACTCATTCAAAATAAATGAGTTAATTCCATGGCTGGTTTCGGCCGAGGGAAACGCGGTCTGACCCAGCAGCGCCGAGGAACCGTCTATTCGCTCACGCCGCTTCGCTCGATTCGATACAGATCGAGCACGGTGCTCTGCGCGCCCACCTGCACGTCGGGATGTTCGGCCCGCCACCGCTCGAAGGCTCGCTGGGACACGAAGAGTCCGGAGCTGCGACCGGGAGGCCGGATCTCCGCGGCCCACGCGCTGCCGGGGCGGCCTCGGAAGAGCTTGCCCGCGCCCACTTCGATGACGACGGTTCGTCCGGTGGCGGCGCAGGGTCCGCGCAGCACGACCCGGCTCGCGAAGAGCGTCGGCGAGGTGCGGGCGAACACGGCCGCGATCGACACCATGTCCATCGGCCTCCCCGCGCCCGCTGCGATCTCCACAAACTGTAACGCGCCCCCCTTCGCGATCGAAGGATCGGCGATCGTGTAGAGCGTCGAATCCGCGGCGACGTCGGCGCGCACCCAACCGACCGACTGGAGGGTCGTCAACACGGGCGCGACCTCTTCTCGCGGAAGGTCGAGGGCCATCGCCAGAGAGTCGAGCTTCGTCGGCTTGCGGCCGGGCCCCGAGAGATAGGCGAGCACGCTCTTCTCGGTCGAGGAAAGCGTGGCTGCCAATACCGGGAAGTGGCGCAGCGATCCCATGCGCCAGCGCGGGTGGGCGAGCAGGCGTTCCCCGAAGCGGAGCCGCTCGGTGAGTTCCACGCTCGATCCGGTGGGGGTTTGAGACACGTTGGGCACGATGAGGGGCTCCCCGTCGTCCGGATACATCGCCGCTCGCGTCAGCTCTTCGCAGATCATCGAGTCGCGGAAGCCGAGCGCGCGCCATTCGCCGCGCACCGCGCGCAGGACATCCTCGCCGGGCCAGGCGGGACCGAGGCTGTCCGGAGACACGAAGCCGGCCGCCTCGCGATAGAGGGCGGTCGATTGCATGGCCGCTTGCGACGGCGCCCCCGTGCGGGGTTTGCGCGCGACGAGAACGGCCAGGACGACCACGACGAGCACGACCAGGAGCGCGATGAGGTATCCGGTGCGTTTCATGGCTGCGGAGCATAGCCCAGGCCATCGCACGCTGTCACCGGCTTGGCGACGTCCTTGTCAGGGGGCGGTGTGCAGATAGTATGCTCGCTCGATCATGACCGATCTGCGCGACGACGATGCCCTGATGAGCGCCTCCGCCACCGGAGACGAAGCGGCGTTTCGGGTGTTGGTCGAGCGCTGGGAGCGTCGCGTGCTCGCGTTCTTCTTCCGGAGCCTGGGCTCCGCGGATGACGCGGCCGACCTGGCGCAAGAGACGTTCATCCGGCTCCATCGCGCCGCGCCCACCTACGTTTCCCGAGGTCGGTTCGCCCCGTTTCTCTTTCGGATCGCCGGAAACCTGGCCCGCAACGAGATTCGACGCCGTAGCGTGCGTAGGCTCCTGACTTGGGGCGAATCGGGTGTGGAGGGCGACGAGGACGCGGTCCTGAGCGTGGAAGCCGCGGACGCGGATCGCCCCGACATCGTGTGGACGCGCACCCGCGACGCCGAGCGGGTGCGACACGCTCTGCTCAAGCTCCCCGAGCGACAACGCGTGGCGGTTATGTTGAAACGATTCGAGGGGTTCACGCAGGACGAGATCGCCGAGGCGATGGGAATCTCGGTCTCGGCGGTCGAGTCGCTCCTGGTCCGCGGCATGGCAGCGCTGCGCAAGGGACTGGGCGCCGGCTGATCCCGGGCGGCGGCGGGTCCGGCGCCCGATGTCGCCCTCTCCGAAAAAGATCCTCCCGCCCCGCAGGATTCTCCCCGGTGGCGGGTTATGCCGGGTGTACCTAGAGCGCTCCCCACCGGTCGGGCGAGCGCGCGGGTGAAGGAACATGAAGCACTTCAACGACACACAGGCAGCGCGATTGGCCCTTGGCGAGGCCTCCCCCGAGGAGGCCCGGCAAGCCGAGGACCACGTCACCGAATGCGCGCGCTGCCGCAATCTCCTTTCCGCGACCCGGGTCATGTGGGCGGTTCTGGAAACCGACCCGGCCTCGACCCTACCCGACACGCCCTTGTGGCCGCGGGTCGCGGAAGCCTTGGACCGCCCGCGCGGCGGCACCACGGTGCCGGTGCTGCGGCCCCGCTGGCGGATCGCGATGGGCGAGGCCCTGCACACCCCCGTGGCCTACGCGGGATTGGGTCTCATGGCGATCGCGTTGGTGGGTGGACATGTAGCGGGACGCGCGCTGCTCGGAGCGGGGTCGGATACGGTCGTCAGCGACACCGGCAACGGCGCGGAAGCGCTCGACCTCTCCGCGCTTCTGGACACCCCGTCGGGATCGCTCGCCGCCGCGTATCTCGACGAGGATCTCGGCGCCAACACCGAGTCGACGGGCGAGGAGGCGCAGCGATGAGACGCGGGCTGTGGATCCTCCTTGTCGTATCGATTGCCCTCAACGTGGGATTCGTCTCGGGCGCGATCGTGCATTGGTCGGATGTGCACCGGGCGCCCCCCCCGCCGGCGATCTCGCCCGGCCCTCTTCATCGGTTCGGGCAGAGGCCTATGGGCCTCATGCGCCAGTGGCCGCAGCGGCGGGTGGATCGGCTGAGCCAGGCTCTCGATCTCACGCCGGAGCAGGAAACACAGTTGCGTGCTTCGCTGGAGGAGCTGCGCGAGGCCATACGCGCCCGCAGCGAGGACCTCCTGCGCGAGCGGACGCTCATGCGCAAGGCGCTTCTCGAGGAGGATCGGGAGTTGGTCCACCGGCAGGCGCGGATGGTGAACATGCTGCAAGCACAGCTCGACAGTTTGGTGGCGGAGGCCATGCTCCGCGAAGGCGCGATCTTCACCCCCGAACAGCGCCGCAAGATTCACGAGATGGAATGGGGGCCGGAAACCGAGAGTCCGGGCCGGATGAACGAAAGGAACGAAAGACCATGACACGCACGACTAGAAGAATGATGACGGTAGGAGCGCTGGCGATCGTCGCAAGCATTGCCGCGATTTCCATCGCCGATGCGCAACCGCGGCGGGGACGGGTCCGCGACGGGTTGCCGGCGCCGAAGATGGAGATGCGCCAGATGGGGATGCGCGAGCAGGCGGCCGAAAAGCTGAACCTCTCCGATGCGCAGAAGGAGAAGCTGGCCGCGATCCGCGAGGACACGCAGCGCCAGCAGGTCCTGCGCCACGGCAAGATGGCGGATCTTCAAGCGCAGATCCGCGTCGAGTTCATGAACGACAACCTCGACAAGGACAAGATCCGCACGCTGCATCGCGAGATGAGCGCCCTGCAGGCCGCGGCTGCCGACGCGAGGCTGGAAGCGCGGCTCTCCACCCGCGAGGTGTTCACGACGGAGCAGCGCGAGCAGTTGAAGCAGATGCGCCGCGATGCGCCGCGCAACGGCATGCACTCCCGGCATGGGCGGATGCAAGGGCGCGGCGGTGCCGGGATGGGTCAGGGGCGCGGCATGGGTCAGGGAAGCTGCGCACCCGGCATGGGCCAGGGGCCCGGCGCGGGCGTGTCCTGCAAGCCCGGCTGCTGCGCGGGCCAGGGCGTCGGCCGTGGCCGTGGCATGGGCCGAGGCTTTGGCGCGGGGTTGGGATCTCCAGTTGACGATCAGGCCCCGCTGATGGGGATGGGGTGTCCGGGCGGCGATCTTCCCGGCTTCGCTCCAATGGGGCCCGGACCGTGGTGGATGGATGACGACGACGCGCCCGCGCCGCCGGCGCCCCCCGCGGCGCCCGAGGACGAGGAGTAATCCTCTCGCGGCAACCGCTCAGTTCGACGGTTCGGGGCGACCCTGGGGATGCAACCAAACCAGGGTCGCCCCCCAACTTCCGCGATCCTCTCCCGCCAGCTTGAATTCCCGCACCTCCGGGAGCTTCGCCAGCACGGCGTGCACGGTTTCCCGCAACGCCCCGGTCCCTTTGCCGTGGACGATGCGCACTTCGAGAATTCCTCGCTCGCGGCAGGCGGCGAGGTACACCGCCACAAGATCCTTCACCTCACGCGGGTGGAACGCGTGCAGGTCGAGGGTGCCGTCGATGGGCAGATCGACCGAGTCGTCCTCGTTCACCGTTCACACTCCTGCTGCGGCGGACCCGGACCTCATGCCTTGCCCAGCAGGTAGAAGATCCCGATCACGATGAAGAGCACGCCCGCTCCCCGCTCGATCCACTCGGCGGGCACGACGCGCGAAAGCGCGCTGCCAAGCAGCACAGCGATGGCCGATGTCGCGGCAAGGGCGAGAGCCGCGCCGAGGAACACCGACAGCTTCGACTTCCCCGAGCCCGCGAGCCCGAAGGTCGCGAGCTGAGTCTTGTCGCCGAGTTCGGCCACGAAAATGAGGCCGAAGGTGGACGCAAGCATCTTCCAGTCGATCAAGCGGACCTCCTTCCGGGTGCGGCTTCAGGGCAGAAACCGTGCATTACGTCTGCTGCGAGGCGTCAGCGATCGGCGGCCGGATCCCGGATGGAACGCAGCCACGTCAGATGGCTCCGGGCGGTCTCCGCGCGCGGTCCCTCGGGGACGAGTTCCAGATAGCGCTCGAACGCCGCCTGCGCGTCTCCGAAGTCCTTGTCCATCTCAAGCGCCAGCCCCAGATTGAACCACGCCTCGGGGCGCTCCTCCAGGGTCAGGGCGCGCCGCAAGTCCTCTGCCGCCTCGGCGAAGCGACCCTGCCGGTAACGGGTCACGCCCCGGTTGTACCAAGGTGTGAAGCGCAGCGAATCCGCGGCGATGCTCCGGGTGAACATGCGGTCCGCTTGAACGGTGTCCCCCAGCGCCAGCCAGTGATTGCCGAGCGCGCCAAGAAGATCCGGTCTCAGCGTGGTGTCCGCCGAGGCCTCGGCGGCGAACCCGCGAGAGAGAGAGGTGTCGCCCTCCGCCAGCGCACAACGCGAAAGACCCAGGCGGGCCGACGCGGCCAGCGGCTTCGCGCGAAGGGCCCTCTCGAACGGCGCACGCGCGTCCCGCGGCCGGCCCTCCCGAAGCAGAGCGATGCCGAGATTGACGAGCAGTGTCGGTTCGCACTCGCCGCGGTCGTCCCAGAAGAGATAAACATCGCGCAGGACGCCGAGGTCGCAACCTAGAAACGGCTCGTCGGCGCTGAAGCGCATCGATCGATTGGCGCGCAGCACATCGAGAGAGAGTTCGTTGAAATCGCCGGTCACCTCGTCCCATCGTCCCGACATGATGTTGCGACCCTTGAGGTGAGGGATGCCGAGGACATGGCCGAACTCGTGGAGAAACGTACGGGTGAGGTCGTCCGCCATGCGGTAGCCGGGGATGAAGTCGTCCGAGCGGTGGGGCGCGACGACCAGGATCTGCCGGCCGAGATACGCGTAGCCCATCGTGACGAGGTCACCCTCCTCCGCGCGCGGGCCGCAAAAGATGGCCACCAATTCGTCGCGGCCACCGAACGCCGCGCGGCCGTCATCGAGGATCCGGTCGAGCGCGGTGGAGTCGTCCGGGCGGTCCCACACGACTTGCTCGCGCACGGTGAAGCGGATACCGGTCAGGGTAAAGATCTCGCGCGAGGCCCTTTCGACAGTGGTGCGGGCGAGCGTGTCCCAATCGCGCACCGAGCGGAACGATGCGTCCGCGACCACGGTGACCGGGAAGGTGCGCACCTGAGCGGTGTCGGCGAGTGCGCCGGGGCCGGGCCCGAGCAGAAACGCGGCCATGACCGCGATGCAGATACCGGTCACGAAGGATCTCCTGCGAGCCGGTCGGCTCGCGGATAGCATGAATGCACGAGGGCGCTCACGGCGTTAGTATAGGCGACAGGATCCTCCGTCGTGATCGGCGCGCCCCGGTCGGGTGCGCGAAGGAGTGACCCGAGTTCACCCTGGGCCGCGGGGCCGGCGAGGTAGAAGGCGCGACGATGAACATTCTCTACTGGATCGTCTTGGGGCTCGTGGCGGGCGCTGTGGCCAAGCTCCTCATGCCGGGCAGGGACCCGGGCGGGTGCATCATCACCATGCTTCTTGGCGTCGCCGGCGCCCTGATCGGTGGGTTCATCGGCTCGCGCCTCGGGTGGGGCACGGTGAGCGGGCTCGACTTCCGCAGCTTTGCCTTGGCGGTGGGGGGCGCGATCTTGCTGCTTATCGTCTACCGCGCGCTCAAGAAGCACTAGCCGACGGGGCGCCGCGCCTACTTCGTCTTCGCGGTGCCGTGCACGATCCTGGGGCGATAGGTTGCGTAGTCGAACTTCGGACTGTTGTGCGCGTCGTGGCAGGTGACGCACAGGGCCTCACCCGTTGCCCCGTACGGTGCGGCCGGATTCTTCGCGTGCTCCGCCCCCGCGCCGTGGCACGCCTCGCATCCCACGTTGTACCGTGCGGGCGTGCTCTTGGGGGTGGCGAACCCGGTGCGATAGCCGAACCCCGTGCTGTGGCAGGACTGGCATTGCGTGTCGTGGTCGGACTTGGCCTTCACGAGCGTCTCGCGAGCCCGCGCGTGCGGCGTCGAGGCCCACTGCCGGGTTTCGGCCTCATGGCAGGATGAGCACGCCTCGTTCCCGACGTACTCGACCGTAGGCTCCTCCAGCGAGTTCAGGATTTCCTGCTCGAACTCCGCGGTCATGGTGAGCCGCTTGACGCGCTCGTAGTAATCGTCGAGCAACGTGTCAACCCACGAGCGGCGACCCCAGGCCATGATCACGGGAAGATAGGCCCCCTCGAAGTTCTGGATCGAATCGTCCGCGCCGAAGGAGATGTCGGTCCGCCCCAGGTGCCGGCCGCGCGCCCCGCCCCCCATCACCGCCGAACGGTCCAGCCGATAGAGCCTGGCCGGCATCGCGCCCTCGTGGCCGAGAAGGAAGAGATCGATGCCGGGGTAGAGCGCGTGAAGCTCCGCCACCTTGCTCTCGTCGCCGAGGTGGGCCAGCGCGACCAGCACGTCGCAACGGCCCCGCAGCGAGTCGACCACGGCCCGCGCGCTCGCGAACGGCTCCACCGTGACCCACGGCGCGCGGTCTTCGGCCAAGTCGGGATCGAGGAATGCGAGGAGCCCGACCTTCTTGCCTCGCACTTGAGTCAGGCGGGTTCGCACGCTGGCCGCCGGATCGGGCAGCGCGTAGTTGGTGGCGAGAACGGGTTGGCCGAGCCACCCGACCAAGTCCTTCACAAAGGTCGGGCCGGGCTCGAGATCGTGGTCTCCCAGCGCAATCGCGTCGTAGCGCATGAGCGCCATGGCCTTGGCCAGCGTCTCGGTGCGGAGCAACCCCTGCGAATTCATCCCTTCGAACGGGGCCAGATCCCCGGTTGAGACCACCAGGAACTCCCAGCCCGCGGTTCGCAACGTGTCGAAGAAGGCGGCCCTCCGGGACACCCCACCGTAGTCTTCGACCGGTCACCCGCAGGGGGCGATCTCGCCCGCGTCGTCTCCGGTGAAGAAGATCGTGAGGTTCTCGCCCTGCCGCATTTGTCCGCGCAAGGCCCCGCTGGAGGCGAGCGCCGCTACGACGATGAGAAGGATGAGAAGGAGGGTCAGGCGGTGGTTCATCGGTTGGTGATCGGTCCAGGACGTCCTGCCGGTGGCGGTTCCGTGCGACGCGAAGATCGTACCATAGGAGAGGCGCGATCCCGTCCCGACGCGCTAGGATGTGCACCATGCAACTCGCTCGCCGCGCAACACAGACGGGCTTTGCCGTGGCGATTCTCCTTGCCACCGTGGGGTGTCAGGGCGGGCGGGGCTCCGCCGATTCGCAGGCGAAGGCGCGCGCCGACGTGCACGACCTGGTGCAGGAGATCCTCGATGCGTACGGCGGCGCCGCCGCGCTCGGCAAGGTGCGCGCCTACCGCGCCGAGGGAATCCTCACCGCGACCGGGCATCGCGAGCAGGGGCACATCGTGCGCTGGCGCGAGCGATCCGACGGGCTTCGGATTGAACTGCGTTACCCCGACCGCGGCGAGCTACGGGTTGTGCGCGGCGACGAGGGCTGGGGCGGCCCCGACGACCGGCACCTGCAACCGGTGACAGGCGTGTTCCTCGAGACGCTTCGGCTGGAGGCCGCACGGCTGGATCTGCCGCTGCGCCTCGCCGAGCAGGAGAGCAGCCTCGTGCGGATGGATCCGGACGACAAGGAGCGCGTGGTCCTGCAGTTGCCGCTCAGTGGGGGCACGTCGCTCGAGTACCACGTGGACCCCAGGAAGCACCGCATCGAGCGCGTTTCCATGCGGCTCTCGAGCCCCACACCCACGGACTCGGCGGTGGACCTGAGCGAGTTCCGGTGGGTGCACGGAGTCCTCTTCCCGTTCCGCGAGGACAGCTACGCCGGGGGTGTGAAGACCGCGATCGTGCGGTTCCGATCCGTGAAGACCAACCCGGAGATCGCGCCGGAGATGTTCTCCCCGCTCACCCCTCCCTGATCAGCGCGCGATAGCCGAGCGATACGAACCGATCCATCGCCCCCCGACCCACGCGCGCCTCCTTTAGTAGTACGCCAGATACCGATCCAGCTCCCAAGGATGCACCTGGGCCAGGAACTCCGTCCAGACCTGCCTCTTCGCGTCGACGTAGCTCTGGGCGAGATGCGGGCCCAGCGCGTCCAGGATCACCTTGTCCTTCTCCAGCTCGTCGATCGCTTCCGAAAGCGTCGAAGGAAGGTCGTCGATCTTGTGACGCCGCTTCTCCCGCTCGCTCATCCGGAAGACGTTCTTGTTCACGGGGGGGCCGGGATCCATCTTCTTCTCGATCCCGTCGAGACCCGCCGCCAGCATCACCGCGAAGGCGAGGTAGGGGTTGCAGGAGGGATCGGGGAGGCGCACCTCGCACCGGGTGCCGACACCGCGGCGCGCGGGGATGCGGACCATCGGGCTACGGTTGCGCTCCGACCACGCGACGTTGGTGGGGGCCTCGTAGCCCGGAACCAGCCGCTTGTAGGAGTTGACGATGGGGTTGGTGATGGCCACGAACCCCTTGGCGTGCCGCAGGATGCCGGCGATGTACTGGAGGGCCACCTTGCTCAGCTCGTAGTCGCCCTTCGGGTCGTAGAAGGAGTTCTTGTCCCCCTTGAAGAGCGACTGGTGGCAGTGCATGCCGCTGCCGTTCTGGCCAAAGATCGGCTTGGGCATGAACGTGGCGTGAAGCCCGTGCTGACGGGCGATGTGCCGCACCAGGAAGCGGAACGTGGCTACGTTGTCCGCGGTGTGCAGCGCCTCGCCGTAGCGGAAGTCGATCTCGTGTTGGCCGTGGGCCACTTCGTGGTGCGCGGCCTCCACCTCGAAGCCCATCGCCTCGAGGGCCTGCACGATGTCCCGGCGGCACTCTTCCCCCTTGTCGATGGGGGCGAGATCGAAGTAGGCGCCTGCGTCGTGGGTCTTCACCGAGGGCGCGCCGTCCGCGTCGAACAGGAAGAGGAAGAACTCCACTTCGGGACCGACCATCAGCGTGTACCCGAGCTTCTTCGCCTTCTCCGTCATGCGTCGGAGGCAGGTGCGGGGATCGCCGTCGAAGTCGGCTCCGTCCGGCATCTTCACGTCGCAGACGAGCCGCGCCACCTTCCCGCGACCGCCGTCGAGCGGGAAGATCCGGAACGTGGTCAGATCCGGGTGGAGGAGCATGTCCGACTCCTCGATGCGGGTGAACCCCTCGATCGAGGATCCGTCGAACATGATCTCTCCGTCCAAGGCCTTCTGGAACTGGCTGGCCGGCAGCTCGACGTTCTTGTTGGCTCCGTGAATGTCCGTGAACTGGAGCCGCATGAAGCGGACGCCTTCCGTCTTGCAGATCTTGAGGATTTCGGCCTTGGTCACCTGATGGCTCCTTCGGGATGGAGAGATGTCGCCGGCATCGCGTGCGGAGCCGGCGAAAGCATGCGAAGAAGCCTACGCCGGCACTGCGCGCGGTGCAAGCTAAAAAACGCCGTTTGTGCAGCTATTCGATATCATCAGCACACGAAACAGGACCAAAACGGCATTGTTGGCCGCCAAGATTGCATTTTGCACTCACAAGCTCGGCCAGTCTGTCCGGGGAAGGCTCCCATGCGGGGTGGCCGAAGCGCGCGGAAGCGGGAGACGAGCCCTTGGGCTACACTTCGCGGACCGGCGGGCGTGAACCGGCCGCCCACGCAAACGAACCTCCTTCCATGCGGGTGCCTTCGATGACTGGTCTGGTGGCGTTGCTCGGAGAGGTCGAGGAGAACCCCGCGATTCTCCGTATGGACGATCTCCAGAAGCGTCTCGGAGGAGTGCTGGAGGAGTTCAACCGGGAGCGCGTCGCCTCGGTGGCGTCGCCATTGGGCACCACCGGAGGCTTTCCCGAGTTCGGCGGCGTCCTTCTGGATCTCGCCGAGGCGTACGCCGTGGCGAGGCGCCTCGCCGAGGAGTTCCACCCCCTGCCCGTGCGCGTCGCCGCGGTGGTGGGCGAGGTCTCGTCCGAGACCGCGCAGGATGGACCCGCCTTCGACGCCGCCGCCGAGTTGCTGTATCGCGCGCGCAAGGAGGATCGGCTCCTGCTCGTGAGCGGGGTGGACCCGAGCCTCGACCTTCTCGCCAACACGCTGGCGCTGGTTCTCTACCGCAACCTCCAGCTCTGGACCGCGCGGCAGTGCCAGGTCGTCCGGCTCTACCGGCGCCTTCACCGGCAGCGCGATGTGGCGGAGGCGCTCGGGGTGACCCAGCAGTCCGTCTCGAACGCACTTGCCTCCGCCGGATGGCGCGCGCTGGAGGAAGCCGAGCGGTCGCTGTCGCGTGCGCTCTCCGAGGTCCGTCCGGCCCCCCGGGCCGGCGCCTGAGACCTCTCCCGGCGGCGACCCCCTTGTGCCGAGCCGGCGAACGGGCGAGAATCACCGGGTAGTTATCGGTTCCAGTCCGCAGCCGGCCGGTCCGGCTCGATGGAGGTGGTCGTGCGACGCTTAACCCTTCTGCTGCTTGTTCTTGGCTGCACGGTCCTGGCGGGTTCCGCCGCCGCGGAGACCGAGCGCGGGGTGCGATTCCACGGCATCGGTCCCCGGGTCGGGCTCTCCATCGATCCGAACCAACTTATTCTCGGCGCGCACGCCGACCTCGGTGACCCCTTCACGCACACCAATCTCCTGCTTCCGGTCGTCGAGATCGGACTCGGCAACAACCGCACCACGACCCTCATCGCGAGCGATCTCCTGTTCCGCTTCCGCGACCGTTGGGGGGCATGGACTCCCTACGTGGGCGGCGAACTCGGGTTCTTCTTCGAGAACATGAACCAGGAGGATGACGACACCCGCATGGTCATGTCCGGCATCTTCGGGATCGAGAAGGTGATCAGCGGCACGGGCCGATTCGCGGGTGAGGTGAAGTTCTCGATCATCGACGCGCCGGGCGTGAAGCTTCTCGCGATCTGGGCCTTCGGCCACTGAGGCCGGTTCGGGACGACGCGTTGTCGCCGCCCAGCCAGCCCCGCGGCAGACTGCTTGAGCAACCATGGACGATGCATCCGGTCTTGAACTGTCGCTGCTGGAGGGGATGGACGAGGACTTGCTCGCCCGTCTCTACGGCGCCGGTGTGCGCACGCGGCGGGATCTCGAGTCCCGTATCGCCAGCGACGAGCATCGCGGGCCCCTGGCTCGGCGGATCGGCGTGCCGGAGGAACGGCTCGCCGCGCTCCACTACCTGAATTTTCTCCCCCCTGAGACGCGCGCGGGACGAGTGCTCGCGCTGGAGCGCGGCCAAAGCGAACGATTCGCGGCTCTCGACTCCGGCCTGCGCCGCGTGCGCCGAATGGTCGCCGGCGCGCTGTTCGGCGCGGTCGCTCTGGTCGTCGCCGTGGTTGTGCTGAGGCCGGGAACGGCCGGCCGTATCGGCTCCGGCGCGGCGAGTCCCGATTCGCTGACCGCGCGCGTGGCCCGATTGGAGCGCGATGTGGCGCGCCTGCGCCCGCTGGCGCTCGCCCAGTCGGAAGCCCGCTTGATGGAGACGCTCGTCGGCTTGGGGCCGGCGCCCGGATGGGCCGGTCCCCTCGGCTGGACCCTCGAGGACGACGAACAGTTGGCTTCGCTTCTCGGCGGCGATGACGATGCGCTTCGCGAGCGGGCGGCCAGCATTCTTCTCACGCGCCTCGCCCTTCTCGAGAACGCGCCGCTCGACAGCCTCGGTCCGGCGGCGCGCGCGCGCGAAGCGGCGGAGATCGCCTCGTCGTTCCCGTCGCCGGACGGTGTGACCGGCGCGTGGGATGCGGCCGGCGTCCTGCTTCGCCAGCGCCTGCGCGCCCGTTCGCTCGGGCTCGCGCCCCCCGACCAGGATGCGCCCGCGGGGCTTGCCGCCGCCGCGTGGAGTTGGACCGCGCCGGGATTCCTTGCCGCGGAGGAGTATCTGGTCCGCGCGGAGTCGTTGCCGGTGCGAGAGAACGCGCTCCCGGTCTGGTCGGAGACCCTGATCGAGCTACGCCAGGCCGCCGATATGGGGCGCGACGCGCGGAGGGACCGGCCCGAGGCCTGGGCGCGCGATTACTGGCTCCGGCGCGCGGAGCTGGAGTATGTCGTGGCGGCGGCCGCGCTCGCCCGCGCCAACTTGCTCCCGTATCACGAGGCGTCTCCTTCGGAATTTCTGCTGCAGCGGCGCGGATACCTCTCTGCGGTATTGGTTCGGGCGCCCGCCGAGGCGAGCGCTCCGCTCCGCTGGCTCCTCGCCGAGTACGAGGAGGCGGAACGGCTCCTCGATTGGATGCGAGCCAACCCCGCCAAACTCCCGGCGGCTCAGGGCAAGCGCTGGGTGCAGGCCCTGGAGGCTCTTGAAGCGGAACGCGCGCACGACGGTCTCACCGCGGATCCCGAGCTCACCGCGCGGGTGGAAGAAGCGCTGGCAGCCTCGGGGGCGGCATCACCGGACGGTGTGTGGAACGCACCAAGAACACACTGGGAGGCCGGCTTGCGCCCGCTCCTCATGGTGACTCGCGCCGAAGCACGAAGGCCGCGCGCGGTCGCCCAGAGGCCTCGCTGAGTTCGGCGAACACGACCGCCACCGGCCCCGCACGCCCCGCGTTCTCCAGCCAGCACGCCCGCTCGGCCGCGGTGATCTCCCCGCCATCCGCGAGCACGGCCGCCAGCGCCAAGCGGATGGTCTCCCGCAATCGCTCCCGCACCGCGTCGTGCTCTTCGCCGGCGATGCCTGGAAGATAGGCCCCCTGGACGAGGTCCAGTATCCGGCGATGGAGCGCCGCCGCGTCCGAACCGCGCTCGGTTGTCGCGCGCTCCACAAGCGCGAACAACTCGCGCACATCGCAGCGGATGCCCGACCACGCCACTGCGATCCGATCGCCATCGAGACGCAGTCCCCCCGCCACGGTCTCTCGCCCGCGCAGGAGTTGATTGGCCAGGACGAGGAGGTGCTCCAGATCCGCATCGGGCGCATCCCCCGCCTCTGCCGCCGCGCGATCGGCGGCGGCACGAGCGAAGCCGCGTCCGAGCAGGCTTGCGCTGACCGCGCCGCACCATAGCGAGAGCCACCACTGCGGCCAAAGAGATCGCGGCCAGAACGATCCGGCTCGCACCACGCTCGGCCGGTTCAACAGCCTGAGCTCCACCCCCGTGAACTCCGGCTTGCCGCGCGGCGGCGCAGCCCGAAGTGGAGGATGTGCGCCTTGCGCGTTCTTCGGGTCCGGGGCCGTGCGTTCGCCCGCCTCGCGCGCATGCTTCGCATCCGCGACGAGCCCCATGGAGCCAAGCTCGATCTCCGCCTCGCGTGCCAGGCGATGAGCGGGCGCCGGGTCGTCGAGACGCCCCATCGTCTCGGCAAGGGCGGCCTTGAGCAGCGCGGCGGAAACGAGATGACCCGCATCGAGGCTCTCGGCGAGCGCGTGCTCGCGCACCGCCGCCGCTTCGCGAAGCCGACCGCCCGTCTCGAGGATCTCGGCGTCCAATCGCCGCAGCGAGCGGCGCAGCGCGGGGTGCACATCGGGAGATGTGTGCGCGAGCCCCCACGCGATCCATCGCTGCGCCGCGCGGTCGCGCATTCGCTGCCGACGATGCCGGGCGGCGGCCTCGGCGAGCCGCCCGCGCAGAGCATCCCAGCCCGGCCCGGTCCGGCCGCGCGCGAGACGCGCGAGCCCCGCGAGTTCCGGCGCCGCGTCCCGCCCCATCTCGTCGGCGCCGGCGGTGGTGAGGCGCTCCAGCCGAGCCAGCCCCTGCGCCAGCGGCGCACTCGACGTGCCTGTCGCGGTCTTCCCCCGCGGCTCACGAGAACCGCGTCGTTGGCGCGGACGCCGCACACCTGCCGCTTCGACCACGCCGCCCCACAAGGGGCTCGTCGACGCCACCGGCCGTCGAGTGGTCCTGCGCAACAGAAGTTCGCGGCGGCGCAGGGTGGCCAGCGCTTCTTCGAAGGCCTCGCTGTCGAGGCCCAGGCGCTCGCGCAGCGCTTCGCGATCCAACCGTCCGTCCTCGCGCGCGATCAGGGCGAGGAGCCGCGCCGCGCCCGTCGGGAGTCTCTGGTAGCGCGCGTCCATCACCGCATGGAGATTGAACGGGAGCGGGAACCGATCGAGCGGGTGGAGCAACTCCACGCGACCGTGATCGTCGTCCACGCGTACGCGGCCCAACTCTTCGAGCCAGCGCACCGTTTCGTTGATGAAGTGAGGGCGGCCGCCGGTCACTCGGTGCAGCCATGCCGCAAACTCCGCGGACGGCACGCCCGGAATCCACCGCGCCGCCAGCTCGGCCACGTCGTCCGGCAAGAGCGGCCCCAGCGCGAGCGTGCGCGTACCCTCGGCATCCACCATGCCCGGCGGGTCGGGGTCGAGGGCCGCGATCACGACTACGCCGGGAACGCCGAGGCATCGGCACATGCTGGTCAGCACGCGGCGCCCCGCGTCGTGCGGGGGCGGCCAGAGTCCGGCGTCCACGATGACTTGCGTCTGCGCGGCGAGCGCCGCGAGTAGCGCCCCGATCGCGGACCCGACGAGCTCCGGTTCCGATCCCGCGGGAAGCTCTTCGCGCGTCCACGCCGGGATCCGCGCCCAGCGGCGAATCCCCGGCTCCCATCGCGCGAGGACGTGCAGCGCCCACGACGGATACGGGGCCTCCGGGTATCCATCGAGCAGGTCGGGGAGTTCCGTACAGAGCCAACGACGGAGATCGGACGTCGTCTCGCCGGGAGCGAGATGCACCCACTCCGCATCGGGCCCGCGCCGCAGCGCCTCGGCGATCAACCGCCGGCGCCCCGAGCCGGGTTCGCCCGCCACCCGCACCAGGCACCATGAACTCGACAGGCCGTCTTCGATGAGATGCGTGAGGATGCCGAGTTCTCGGCGACGCCCCACAAACGGCGCTCCCCAGTGCGTGGCGCCGTGGGCGAAGAGCGAGGGGGTCATCGACCCGCTCCGCTACGAGCGGCGCGCCCGGCGGCGCGCGGCACCGGCGTCCGCAGCGTCCGAGGGCGGAGGGAGAGACGCAAGTCGGCGCAGTAGGGCGAGGTTCTTGCGATCCATGTCGTCGAGCTTGGGCGTCTCCAGCACCTTGGGCACAAGACGAAATCGGGGATCGTGAAGGATGCGCGCGAACGCGGGAGTTCCCACGAAGCCGCGGCCGATGTGCTCGTGGCGGTCCACCCGGGATCCGCGGTCCTTCTTGCTATCGTTGAGATGAAACGCGCGGATGCGCTCAACGCCGATCAGGCCGTCGAACTCCGCGACCACCGATCGGTATCCCTCCGCATCACGGAAGTCATAACCGGCGACGAGCAGGTGACAGGTGTCGATGCAGAAGCCCAGAAGCGCGGGTCGCCGCACACGATCGAGCAGTCCGGCCAGGTGTTCGAATCGGTGGCCGAGTGAACTCCCCTGCCCGGCCGTGTTTTCCACGAGCAACATGACGGGGGCCCCGCCGAGGCGCTCGTCGACCCAATCCAACGCCGCGGCCACGCGATCGAGCCCCGCGTCCTCTCCTGCGCCCATGTGCGCCCCGGGATGGAACACGAGGCGCGGGATACCGAGCGCGACGCATCGGAGCGCTTCCCCAAGAAACGCCTCTCGCGACTTCCGAAACAGCGCTTCGTCCGGCGAGGCGAGGTTGATGAGGTACGAGTCGTGCACCATCGTCACCATGGGATGGGAAGCGAGAGTTTCTTTCCAGAGCGCGATCTCCTCGTCGGCCAGGGGCTTCATCGCCCATTGATTGGAGTTGTGCGAGAAGAGCTGAAGCGCGGTGCACCGGACTTCGACGCCGCGCAGAGCGGCGAGGTGGAGTCCGCCCGCGATCGACATGTGCGCCCCGAGGAGCGGGCTGTCGGATGCGGGCGCGATCACGGTTGTCTCTCGACCAATCGCTCCGCGAGAACCCGAGCCTTCTCGGCGAGATTGGCCGCGCCCTGGTAGTCGCGCCGATCCAACGCGGCGCGCGCCTGAACCAGAAGCCCCTGGGCGACCCGGATCTGCTCGGATTCCCCGGCGGTGGGCGCGGCGGAGCGCGCGTGGAGCGCGATGAGGTCGTCGGCGGCGGTCATGTCGCGCTGTGCGCGCCCGCGCAGCGCGGACTCCTGGGCGGGGGTGAGATCGATCTGCACCGGGGGCGGCGGCGCCAGCGTGATGAGAGGCGGTGTGGTGGCGAGGGTGTCGGCGGCGGTTCCGCTGCGCGAGCGCCACGCCCTCGTCGGCGGAAGGACCACCGGGGCGGGTGGCACGTACGTTCGCTCGTCGAAGATCGCGGCGTAAACCGGCGGCGGCGTGGGAAGCGCATAGGCGACGCTGTCGGGCGGGTCGAACTGGAAGCCGTAGGTGGCGCGCCGCAGGTCCATGGCGTCGTTGTAGGTCCAGACCGCGCCGCACCCGCCGAGCGTAGCCAGCAGTGCGGCCGCCGCGACCAACACCGATGCGGCGCGCCGACTCCGTCGCGCCGGCGTCATCTCGCCCGCTCCCCTCGCGCGGCGATCGCCGCGTGCTCGGCAAGGCGCGCCGCGTCCGCACCCTGCAGCCTCAAGGTGACGGTCGTACCCTGCTGCGGCGCGCTCTCCAGCGTCACCGTGCCTCCGTGCATCTCGACCGCCTGCAACACGAACGCCAGCCCGACTCCGGTACCGCTCTCCTTGGTTGTCATGTAGAGATCGAAGGCCCGACGCCGGATATCCTCGCTCATACCGGGCCCGCTGTCCCGGACCGAGAACGCCACTCGCCCGTCCTCTTCCCGAACCGCGATCGTCACGCGATGGTCCCGGGATGGAAGCGCCTGGAGCGCGTTCTTCACCACGTTGATGAGGGCCTGGCGAAGCACCTCGGGATCTCCCGGCACGTCGCGCACCGTCCCTGAACACTCGAGATCGATCTGGAGTCCGGCCATCGTGGCTTCGGGGGCCAGAAGATCGGCCACCTCCCCGGCCAAGCCCGCCGGATCCAGCGGCACGAGCGTGAGTCGGCGCAGCCGCGCTACCTTCAAGAACCCTGACACCGCGCGATCGAGGCGGGCGATCTGCTGCCGGGTGGTCTCGACCGCCTCGCGGACCTGGGCCGGATCGAGCCGCTCCGCATGGCGCAGGGGCTCCAGGTGAAGCGTGATGGCGTTGAGGGGATTGCGGATCTCGTGGGCGACCCCGGCGGCCATCTCGCCCAACCGCGAGAGCACCGTCGAGTGATCCATCACCGCCTGAAGGTCGCGCAGCACGGTGAGGTCCTTGAGTTCGATCAGCACCCCGAGCGATTCCGTCTCGTCATGCACGCGATGACCGAGCGCCATCACCGCGCGCTCGCCCGTCTCGCCGGGCAGTTCGGCGCGCACCGAGATGCGTTCGCGCCGTCCGCTCAGCACTTCGTCCACAAGCCGGAGGACGGGGTGCTCGGCGGGAAGCAGGCTCGCCAGCGGCCGCCCCTGCGCGACCGCGGCATCCACGCCAAGGAAATGCGCGGCGATGCCGTTGATGAGGTGAATCTCGCGGTCGGACCCGATCACCAGGAGCCCGTCGCCGAGCAACTCCACCGCGCGGCGGAGATTGCCTTCGTTGCCGCGCGTGAGTTCCCGCGCGTGGAACTGCGCGCCCAGTTCGTTCAACGCCTGGGCGAGCAGGCCGAACTCCTGAATGTTCTGGTGGGGGATGCGATAGCTGAAATCGCCGGCGCGCAGGGCTTCGATGCCTCGGCGCACCTCCCCGAGCGGCCCCAGCACGATGCGGGTGAGGAATACCGCCGCCACCATGGCCAACGCGATGTAGGCCAGCGCCAGGTAGAGGCCGCGGTGGAAAACCCGCAGCACTTCCTGGCGCATGAAGGTCGCGCTCTGGGCGATCCGCACCGCGCCGAAGCGGGTCTCGCCGATCCGCAACGGGGTCATCTCCTCGTGGATCTCTCCGCCGCGGAAGAGCCGCCAGAGAAACCGCCACGCCGCGATCGGGCCGCCCAGCTCCGGCATCGCCGCCTGCGCGGTGAGGAGCCGGCCGACCTGGGTGGGATCGGAGTGGATGACCGCGCGTCCCGCGGAATCGCTGAAGGCGGCGTAGAGCACGGTGGGGGCGAACTGCGTGGCCGCGTCGAGGCTCACCTGCAGAGAGGGATCCTCGGCGATGACCGCCAAGGGATCCTGCCCGGGATGATTGGCCACCACCTGGCCGATCTGCAGGACGAGGGTTCGGGTGGTGAAGTTGGCTTCCCGGCGCGCATCCTCCACCGCGCGCCGAGTGACGGTGGTGATCTCGATGACGAGCGACATGAAGGCGATGGCGAACACCACCGCGGCCAGGGCAAGGATCTGCCGCGCGCGGAGCCCGAGCATGGCTAGTGCCCGCTCCCGAAGGGACGCCGGCCCGCGCTCACGGCAGGCACGGTCACGCCTCGCCTCGCGCGTATCGCTTGAGCTTCAGGTGCAGGGTCTTGGCGCTGATCCCGAGAAGCCCCGCGGCGCGGGTCTTGTTGCCGCCGGTCTGCTCCAGCGTCTGGAGGATGAGCGTGCGCTCGGCGTCATCCAGGGTCGTACCCGGGGCCACCGCCACACCGATCTCGTCCATGGCGTGCCCGCGCGGGCGCGGGCGCAGGGTCGAGGGGAGATGATGGACCTCGATGTCCTCCCCCCGGCACACCACCACAGCGCGTTCGACGGCGTTGCGCAACTCGCGCACGTTTCCCGGCCAGTCGTACTCGTTCAGAAGCGCGAGCGACTCGTCGGAGAACGCGTGCACCGGCTTGTCGTTCGCCGCGGCGAACTCGCGCAGGAACTGATGCGCGAGAAGCGGGACATCGCCGAGCCGGTCCCGCAACGGCGGCAGATCGATCGTAAACACGTTGAGCCGGTAGTAGAGGTCCTCGCGGAACTGCCCGGCCTCGAGCATCGCGGTGATGTCGGCATTGGTGGCGCTGATGATGCGCACGTCCACTTCGATCTCGACGCGGCCGCCGATGCGGCGGACCCGGCGGTCCTCCAGCACCCGCAGGAGCTTCTTCTGCAGGTTGGCGGGCATCTCGCCGATCTCGTCGAGGAAAATGGTGCCGTGGGTGGCCAGTTCGAAGCACCCCTGCCGTGCGCCGGTCGCGCCGGTGAACGATCCCCGTTCGTGGCCGAAGAGCTCGCTCTCCAAGAGCGACTCGGGGATCGCGGAGCAGTTGAGTGCGACAAACGGGGCGTTCTTGCGCGGGCTCAACTGGTGGAGCGTACGGGCCACCACTTCTTTTCCGGTGCCGCTTTCGCCGGTCAGGAGCACCGAGGCGTTGGAGGGTCCCACCTGATCGAGAAGCTGGTAGAGCCGCAGCATCGCCGGCGACTTTCCGGTGAGCGTGCCCATGCGTCCGTCGCGCTCCAACTCGCGCCGCAGCAGCCTCACTTCGCGGAGCATCGTGGAGCGTTCGAGTCCGCGGCTGATGACGGTCTGGAGTCGTTCGATGTCGAGGGGCTTGGTGAGGTATTCGTAGGCGCCGCCGCGAGTGGCTTCCACCGCAGTCTCGATGCTGGCGTGCCCGGTGATGACGATGACCGTGGCGTCGATGCCCGCTTCTTTGAGGTCGTTGATCAGCTCGATGCCGCCGCGGCCGGGCATGCGCAGGTCGGTGACGATGAGGTCGGGCTGGTGGGTGAGCGCCAGCTCAATCGCGGTTTCGGCGCTGGGCGCGGAGTGGGCCTGGTGCCCCCACGACTCCAGCAGGCGGGTGAGACCGGTGCGCGTGGACTCCTCGTCATCCACGACGAGGATGCGTTGCTGGTGGCTCATGCTGGCCCGGAGTGTAGAGCGGGCCCCGCCCGACGACCAAGTAAAAAGGTAATGGTCGGTAATAATGACCGGATCGGAAAGGGCGGCGCGGTGGTGCCCAGGGACACGAGCTGGCGCGGACTTGGGCTGTAACTTTCTTTCAAATAACGAATTGCGGGGTTCGCCGCCGTATCGCTGCGACTGGCACGCGGGTTGCAACTCTACGGTGACGTTAGGTTCTATCCTATTGCGCCGCGCGCGCTGCGGCTTCGGCCGCCTCCGTCCAGGCGCGCGCGGCGTTTTTTCATAGCTGATGGATCCTCCCGTCCGGGTCCGAGGCCGCCCAAGGAGGGTTGGGATGCCGACGAGCCCCGTGAACTCCCCCAAGTCCGTGCCCAGTCAGTGGTTAGTGCTTCGTGAGGCGCGGTTCTGGGAACGCGGACGCGTTCTCGAGTTCCCCATTAACATTCATCAAGCCACGCTCGGCCGCTCGCCGTCGTGCTGCTGGCGGATCAACGATCCATCCATCTCCCGGCTGCACGCCGCCCTGGTTCGACGCCCACGCCGCGGCGTCTACCTTCTGGATCTGGCCAGCCGCGCGGGGACCTACGTCAACGGGGAGCGCGTGAACGGCGAGTGGCTGCTCATGAGCGGCGACAAGATCACCTTGGGAACCGACGTGACGCTCGAATACAACGAGGGCCCGGTACCGGAGTCGGTCCCCAAGCGCCGCTGGCTCAAGCCGCTGGAGTGGTTGAGCGCGGGCTTCTTCGCGGTTGCCGCAGCGATAACCACACCTCATTAGTCGTATTTGCATTTCTTTGTCCGCCGATTTGTGCGATTGGTATCAACCCTCGCTTTGAATTCGTTGCTGTTCTGTCTATAATCTTGCCCATCGATCCTCTCATCGTCCTCATCCCCCGAGGCGGCGAGGATCCGCGGCGAGTTCGGTCGAGTCCCCCGCCTGATCGCTCACCGCAGGGTTTCACGCGCAGGAGTTCCCCCTCCCGCGGTCGCACGCATCGAGTTGGCGCGCCCGGATCCCCCCCCTGCGCACTGGCGAATTCCGCTTTGGAGAAGGCTGCCTCATGCGCATCTATGCTCGCGGCATCACGAACAGGCCTTCGCGTCTCCCGAAGACTCACGCCGAGCGGCTGCGCCAGCGCCCTTCCCCTGTCTTCCTCGCTCGGATCGACGCCGATCAAAGCCCCCGGATCGCGTGGATTCTGCCTTCCACCGGTTGGGCGCCCGGGACATCCTCCCGAAGCGCCGTTGCCCGCCACCCAGGAGGTGTTGGAACCATGAGAAGTCTAGTTCTCCTGCTGTGCGCTCTTCTCTCGATGGGGCTGTATGCCCAGACCGAAGCGGCGCCTGTCAACGTCGGACCCGGCAACATCGGCGACGGAGTACTCACCGTCACCGGGAACAACTGGGTCCAGGTTTCGCAGTGGGTCACTCCGGGCGGGTCGCCCGTCGACCTGACGACCTACAACGGCGGCGCCCCAGTGGCCTTCCGGGCGTTTGTCGATCTGCAGGACTGCGCGCAGGTTGCCCCCGCGGACTGGTTCAAGTTCCTGGGCGAGCTGCGCATGGTCGACGACAGCGGCCGCATGGTGTACTGCGGCGCCGTCGATACCCAGCTTGGGATGTGGCACGGCATTGCGCCGCAGGTGTGGCAGCGGCTTTCGATCGAGACGAGAAACGTGCCCGGATGGCCCAGCAGCACGCCCCATGGTCAGGAGTTCTACTGCCGTGAGGGGGGGTGCACGGACTACGGAACGGGCACCTGCTCGAATGGGCGCTACACCGTCTATCCGACCGATCAGGTCTACTACGTCCAGTTGGTGGCCGATCCCGTGGCGCGGACGTTCACGCTCTACGCCTTCGGAAACGGCGATGCCGGCGGAGCGGCGCCTCCGACCTCCAACAACTCCACCCCGGGCAACAAGTGGTGGCTGGTCGGGTCCATCACAGTCGACCCTGGCGCGTTCAACTTCAACAGCGTCCGGCTTCAGACCGTGCTCTGGCATTCGAGCCAGGCCCTGCCCGCCGACACGAGCACGTTCCGCTGGTACACGGCGCACCTCGGTCCGATGGTGTCTCTTGCCGATCAGCCCAAGCCCACCCATGTCTGGGTGGACGACGACTACGCCGGCGGTGAGCCGCCGGTGACCCCGGGGTGGGGCGTGACACGGTTTGCCACCATCCTCGACGGCCTCGCGGCGGTGGGGGGATCCACCGTGCACCTGGGGCCGGGGATCTATGAGGAGCAGGTCGAAGTCGCCAGCGACGTGACCATCGAGGGTAGTGGCCCCTCGTCCATCATCAAGTCGCCCGTGACCCTTCCCCTCGCCTTCGGGACCAACAAAGCCGTCGTCTACGTGCACGACACCGCGACCATGGCCCTCAAGAACCTGACCGTGGACGGGGCCGGACGAGGAAACACCAACAACAAGTTCATCGGCGTTGCCTTCCGTAACGCGGGCGGCACCGTTGAGAACTGCTCGGTGACCGGCATTCGCGACACGCCGTTCAGTGGCGCGCAACACGGTGTCGGAATCTACGCATACAACGATGACGGGATCGCTAGAGCGGTCACGGTTCAGGGCTGCACGGTCGTCGATTTCCAGAAGAACGCCATGGCCCTGAATGCCGCGGACACCACGCCCATGACCGTTGACGTTTCCGGGAACGAGGTGACTGGCGCAGGGCCAACCACGGTCACCGCGCAAAACGGCATCCAGACCTGGGGTGACCGGATCACCGGCACCATCGATTACAACGACGTTTCGGGGATCGCCTACTCCGGAACCGGATGGGTTGCCACCAGCATCCTCGTCTTCTACGCCGACGTCATGGTGGACAACAACACCGTCACCGATGGCCACACCTGCATCTACAACGTCGACGGTGACTGCGACATCACCAACAACCACCTCGCCGTCATCAAGACAGGGGGATACGGCTACGGCATCATTGCCACCGATCCTCCGGCCGCGAAGCCCTCACCGTTCGGTGAGGAGTCCGTGGAAGCGCCGAGAACCGGCGTGCTCGGCCTGGCCGGCACGGCCTCATTGCTCGTCATCGACATCTCCGGCAACTCGGTTGTCTTTGGCGGCCCGGACAACGTAAACACCGTCGGTATTGAGGCCGACGCAGGGTATGGTCCGGATGACCTCGCAGTCACCGCCAACAACAACACCGTGACCGGTTTCGACTACGGAATGGGCTTTTGGCCGTGCACTAGCGACTGCGACTCCGGTGTCTTCACGAGTATCGTTGCCAACCAGAATAACCTTGCCGGCAACACGGGTTTCGGCTTCTCCACGAACGCCGCGGTGACCGCCGACGCGACGTGCAACTGGTGGGGCAGCGCGAGCGGCCCCGATGCGCCGCCGGTCTACTCGAATCCGGCGGGTGTCGCGCTCGAAGGCGACGCGACCTTCTCGCCCTGGCTGGTTTCGCCGACCGGACCGTGCGTGGGGACCAACGAGGTCGTAGCGGACGTGTCGGCATTGGGTTGCATCCACCTCAGCGATCCGTGCGCGACGGTGCCGGTGATGTTCAATCGCACGGACACGACGCCGCTGCGTGCGGTATCGGTAGCGTTCGAGCTTAGCTCCGAGCTGGAACTCTGCGGTGACGGCGTGCAGCCGGGGACGCTGTTCGACACGTACGGCATGCTCACGCCGTACTTCTACGTCACCGACAACGGCGGCGGATCCTACACTGTGGACTACTCGATCCTGGGCGAGCCCTGCGGTCCGACCACCGGCGGTGAGCTGTTCACGATCGATGTGGCGGCAAGCGGGACTGCGTCGCCGGAGGACGTGGGGACGATCACGATCGTGTCGGTGGATGCGCGCGACTGCGGGAACCCGTTCGTGGCGATCCCGGCGATGGCGGGTGCTCCGGCGGAGATCACGATCGACAACGCTCCGCCGGCGGCGATCGCAAGCCTGGCTGCGGCGCAGCTCAAGAGCGGCAACGACGCGGACGGGACGACGGTGATCACGCTGACGTGGCCGGCGGTGGAAGCCGGAGCGACGGTGGAGCTGTTCCGCAAGGGGTTCGGCTACTACCCCGAATACGACGACCTGGGCGGAGTGGTGCCGAGCGCCCCGGCGGACCCGGCGGCGGCGCTGATCGCGGGGTGGACGTCGGTGGGCACACAGGTCTCGCCCTACGCGGACGAGATCGCCACGGAGCGGGACTTCTACTACTACGTGGCGTTCGTGACCGACGCGTGCGGGAACGTGTCGGCGGTGTCGAACCAGACGAGCGGGACGCTCAACTACCACCTCGGTGACGTGATGCCGTCGGCGGCGACACCGCCGTTCGGGGACAACCAGGTGGAGTTCCTGGACGTGTCGTTCCTGGGCAACCACTACGGGGTGCTCTCGACCGAACCCGCTCTACGAGAACATCCTGGACATCGGTCCGACGACGGACAGCAGCACGAACGGGCGTCCGACGACGGACAACAAGATCCAGTTCGAGGATCTGATCATCCTGGCGATCAACTACGGTGGGGTGAGCAAGCCGATGCCGGCGACGACGGGCGCGGACCGGAACGCGGTGGCGCTGGCAGTGGCGCCGAGCGCGGACGGGATCGATGCGACGGTGACGCTGTCCTCGACCGGTGCGGTGCAGGGCGTGAGCCTGCCGCTTCTCTGGAACGCGGAGGCGGTGGAGCCGATCGCGTACCGTAGCGGAGAGCTGGTGAACCGTCAGGCCGGCCAGACGCTGGTGCTCTCGCCGGAGCCGGGCACGGTAGACGCGGCGGTGTTCGGCTCGACGTTCAGCGGGAGAGGGTGAGCTGGCCACCGTCACCTTCCGCGTGATCGGCTCCGGGGATCCGGGGATCCGGTTCGGCGAGGTGATCGCGCGCGACGGCGAGAACCGTCCGGTGCAGATGGGGACGACGGTGGAGAGCCGCGACCTGCCGGTGACGCCGGTGGTGACGCGGTTGCTGCCGAGCGCGCCGAACCCGTTCCTGGGGTCGACGCAGATCCGGTTCGCGCTGGCGGAGCCGGGTGAGGCGGCGGTGCGCATCTACGCGCTGGACGGTCGCCTGGTGCGCACGTTACTCGATGCCGCACTCCCCGCGGGAGAGAAGAGCCTGACGTGGGACGGACGGGATGAGATGGGTCGCAGCGTGGCCGCTGGAAGCTACATCGTGCAGTTCCGGGTCTCGGATCAGACCCAATCGCAGCGGGTCATGAGAGTGAGGTAGCGAGATCCAGTCGCCCGAGACGGCGGCTGGGCAGGCCGGGGGTCGCGCCACGCGCGGCTCCCGGCCGTTTCCCGAGCCGCGGAAGTGGTACCTTCGATACACGCGAAGAGGAGACTAACCGTGACCCATATTTCAGCACCTCAGGTTCGCGCCGCTGTGTCGGCCCTACTATCCGCCCTCTTCATGCTGTCGGTGACGACGGTCACGGCAATGGCGGCGGAACTCGCGTTCTCTTGCGATCCGCCGAGCTGTGTCTTCGCCGGCTCTCAGATCCTCGACGTATACGTAGAACGTCGACGCGGCCACGGATGATCTGCGCGGGACCACTCTTTCGCTTGAGTTCGATCCGAGCATTGTGAACCCCGTTACGGTGGAGCCGGGTGCGCTCCTGGCGGGCTCCGGATGTTCCTGGTTCTTCACGTGGCTCAACGAGCCCACCCCCGGCGTCGGCCACATCGACGTGGACTTGGCCGGCCTCGGGTGCTCGGTGGACGGTCCCGGCACGATCATCCACCTGCAATTCACCGGCGTGAGTCCGGGGAGCAGCCCGCTCGCGTGCGTCAGCCTTCTCATGCGAGATTCCCTCAACCAGACCCTCGACAGCACCTGCGTCAGCGGTCTCCTCACCTACGAGGCGGCGGTACCCGCAGAGCCCACGAGTTGGGGGCTGCTCAAGGCCCGCTATCGGGATTGAAGAAGGGACGGTTTCCATGCGATCGGCCCGCGGCTGTGGCGCGCTCCTGCTCGCGATCCTGATCCTGAGCGCGGCCGCGCCGGTCCTCGCCATCGACGTACGATTCGATCCATCGACCAGGATCGTCACCCTGGACGAGGTGTTCGACTACGACATCTTCGTGCCGGCCTCGCCCGACACCTTCAATGCGTTCGAGTTCACGATCGTCTATGACCCCGCGAAACTGACCTTCATTCAGCGGTCGCCGGTCTCACTTCAGGTGGGACCGCTCATGTCGGCCGCCTGCCCGAACGGCTTTCATCTCTTCAGCGCGGTGGGAGACACGATACGCATCACTTACAGCCTCTTGTGCGCCGGTGTGGAAGTGACCGGCCCCGGCGTCATCTACCGGCTCCGGTTCCGGGCCCCCTCGGCGCCCGCCATGACCGACATCCGATTCGTCCGCGCGCGCTTTGCCAACGCGGGTGTTCCCTCTCTCCGGTCGTGACCCACGAGCGGCCACGTGCAGGTCGGCGACGTCACCGCCGTGCCCGACGGCCCGCGCTCCGGCGTCTCGGCGCTGAGCCCCGCGTCCCCCAACCCGTTCCGGGCCCGGGCGCGGATTGCCTTCACGGTGGGAACCGCCGGCCAGGCGCGCCTGCGCGTGTTCGCACCGGACGGCCGCGAAGTGCGGACGCTATTCGATGGGTGGATGGAGTCGGGCGTCTCGCAAGCACTGACCTGGGACGGCCGTGACGAGCGCGGCGTGCGGGCGCCGGCCGGCGTCTACTACGTGCGGCTCAGCACCGCCGACGGCGTGCGCGCTGCGAAGGCGATCCTTCTCCCCTGACTCAGCGTCCGAACGGAAGCATACCGACGTCGTAGATCACGCGACTGCCGTCCACGCGAGCGTTCGCAGTCAACACGTGTTCAAGCGTGCGCCCCGGGGCGAGAATGTGAACCGCCTGCACCCCGCTCGCGAGCAGCGCGTCACAGAGAAGTCCTCGGTGGCAGTCGGCGGGCGAGGCCTCGGCGCACATCACCGCGGTCGGCGCGTCGGCCGCCCACTTCACCAACTCCCCCAACGCGGCACGAAACGCCGCGCCTTCCATGTAATCGGCATATCCGCGCCGCCAAGCTTCATCCAATGCCTGGTGCGGGGAGTCGGGAAGCGCGTCTCGGTGTCCGCCCAGATCCTCCGCGTGGCGGTAGGAGATCCCCGCGCCGGCGAGGGCCGCAGCGAGCGGCTCGCGGGAGAACTGAGGATGTCGCCGGCTGACCGGGTAGCGGCGCACGTCGGCCAGCCGGCGAACAGTGTGCTCGCGAAGAAGTGCGATCAACTCATCCGCAGAGCGGTTGGAATGCCCGATGGTGTAGAGGACGAGAGGCGACGTCTTACTTCCTCCGCGTGTAGATCATCTCCATGCTCTTCGTTTCCTTGTCGCCGTCGAGGGCGTACCAAGCGAACGAGGCATTGTCGGGACCATCGACGGAGAGCACGGTCTTCACCTTGGTCGCCTTCTTGGTCATGGGATCGACGTAGTCCATGGTCTGGATGATCTGCTTGCTGTCGGCGTTTGCCTTCCCCTTGCTCAGGTAGATGGCGGTGCCCATGTTGTCGATCCAGGTGCTCTCGTACTCGCCGGTCGTGTTGTTGTAGCCGGTGAGCCCCCAACCGTCCATCGGCACGCCCATCATCTGGGCCTCGGTGTGATCCTGCAGGAAGCGGCCGCCCAGGATCATGCTGCGGGTGGAGATGCCACTGCCCGCTTCCACCTTCTGGCCGGTCTCGTACGAGTAGTTCACCACGTTCCACACCCCGACCATGGACTCCAGCATCTTGTGCTGCGCCCCAGGGGTTGACGCGTCCATCCAGGCTTTCATCATGTGCTCGTCCATCGGCTTGTCATCGCCGGCCACGGCGGACAGGGCGGTCAGACACAGAGCCAACGCGGCGACGAATACCAAGAGCGCGCGCTTCATCGGGCATCTCCTTGTTGAAGAGGTCGGGTCGAGAGTGATTGGATCGGAGCGCGGCACAGAAGCCAAAGGAACAAAAACGCGCCCCGTAGTCAACGAAGACCACAATCCTATCAAGATTCTCGCTTGACGCAACCCTCCGAGCGGTTATGCTCCCGCCGGACTCAGGGAGGGCATAAGCGTGTCTGCTCGCGAGAGTTGGGGCTCCCGAGTCGGCCTCGTTCTCGCCATGGCTGGGAACGCGGTCGGCCTCGGCAATTTCCTCCGGTTCCCGGCTCAGGCCGCCCAGAACGGCGGCGGGGCCTTCCTGATCCCCTACCTGGTCAGCTTCGTGCTGCTCGGGATTCCGCTCCTATGGGTCGAATGGGCGATCGGCCGCCACGGCGGCCTCTTCGGCCATCACTCCACTCCCGGCATGTTCGACAAGCTGGGTCGCGCCCGTTGGCTCAAGTACGTCGGCGTGTTCGGTCTCTTCACCAATCTCGCCATCGCCGCCTATTACTGCTACATCGAGTCGTGGACGCTGGCCTACGTCTGGCACTCGCTCATCGGCACCTTCCGGCACACCGCCCCCACCGACTTCTTCCCGCACTATCTGGGCCAACACGAGGAGTCGATCTTCGCGCTTCCGCGCGAGGCCACCCTCTGGTTCGTGATCACGCTCGCTCTCAACCTGTGGATCCTCTCGCGGGGTGTGGCCAAGGGGATCGAGACGGCCGCCAAGATCGGCATGCCGCTCCTCATCCTCTTTGGCGTCATCCTCGCCGTCCGCGGCCTTACGATCGGCACCGACGCGCCCGGGGTCGTGGAGAGCCCGCTCGTTGGGCTCAACTTTATCTGGAATCCGCAACTCTCCGGACTGCTCGATCCGAAGACCTGGCTCGCCGCCGCCGGGCAGATCTTTTTCACGCTTTCGGTCGGTATGGGCTCGATCCACTGCTACGCGTCCTATGTCCGTAAGAAGGGAGACATCGCCCTCAACGCGGCGTCGGCGGGTTGGATGAACGAGTTCGTGGAGGTCATCCTCGGCGGTTCGATCGTGATCCCCATCGCCACCGCGTATCTCGGTTTGGCGGCGGTGCAGGCCGCGACCTCGGGCGGAAGCGGTTTCGGCCTCGGCTTCCTTACGCTGCCCACCCTCTTCAACAACTGGGGATGGTTCGCCCCCATCGCCGGGATGCTCTGGTTCGGATTGCTCTTCTTCGCCGGCATTACCTCGTCCCTGGCCATGGGTCAGCCGGTCATGGCGTTCTTCGAAGACGAGTACGGGTGGAAGCGGAGCCGTGCCGCTCTTCTGTTCGGAGGGTGGACGTTCGTGCTCGGTTTCGTCTGCGTGTGGCTCTACCCGGGCGGCGCGTTTGATGAGTTCGACTTCTGGACCGGCACCTTCTCGCTGGTCGTGTTCGCGCTCCTGGAGACGTTTATCTTCGCCTATATCTTCGGTATGAAGAACGCGTGGGCGGAGATCACGCGCGGCGCCGACATGAAGGTCCCGTACGTCTTCCGATACGTGATCCAGTACGTCACGCCGATCTTCATTCTGGCCATCTTCGTGGGATCCATGATTCAGCCGGCCGGCGGAGACTGGGGAGCGGCCCTCCGAAGCCTCGTCTCCGGAGGAGGGTGGCCCTTCGCGCCGGAAAGCGTGGTTGGAAAGGTCCTCCACGCCGGGGTGGTGGACTATGCGTGGTTCAGAGACGGCTACCCCACCCGCGAATTCGTGCAGGACATGACCCGCCTGCTCCTCGTGGGCGTGTTCGTATTCTGGGGCGTCCTGGTCTGGAACGCGTGGCGGCGGAAGAAAGGAGCCATACGATGACCCGAGCCGCGGTGCTCATGCTGCTCTGCACCTGGGGCGTGGTCCTCTTCTTCACGGGCCGGTTCTTCTGGAAGGTGCTCAAGACGCCGCAAAAGATGGACGAGGAAGACTAGACGCGCTTCTACGTATTCCCGCGCGCCTCGTCCATCCCTCGCACCCAGGTGTCTTCCCAGTTGATCTCGATCACCGAGTACGGGTATGGATCCCCCTCGATCTTCTCGATGCTGATCGCGCTCTTGGCCTGGAGATCCTCCACGAGCCGCTTACGCCCGCGATTGTCCAGGTACGGAAAGCGGTCGTTGAGCATGCGCAGGAACGGGGTGAGCCACACCTTGCGCTCGCCGTACTGATAGTAGGCGGAGAGCAGCTCCTCCATGCACCGTCTCAGGTCTTCCTCGGTGGCGGGGGGCGCCTCGACCAGGCTTTCCACGGTCTCGGCACGCGGCGGCCGTGGCTCGCGCTCCTCGGCGCGGTGATAGCTCTCGTAACTACGCCGCTCGCCGCCGCCGTTGCTCGGCTCGGCCTCCGGCAGCAGGTACTCGGCGGCGATGAAGTTCTCTTCGCCCACCACCTGCTTGAGGTCGCCGCTCGTCGAGCCCTTGAAGCCGACCAGCACAACCCGCTTCAAGTGCTCGCGGATGCGCCGCACCACCGGAAGGTAGTCGCGGTCGCCGCCCACGATCACGAACATGTCGAGTTCCGGACGGGTGTGCATCATCTCGATGGCGTCGATCGAGAGCAGGATGTCGGAAGAGCTCTTCTTCTTCGTGGAAAGCATGAACCGCGGCTCGAACGCGAGGAGCTGGAGCTGCGACTGCGCATCGCCGCCCAGCCGGTCGAAGTCGGCGTAGGACCGACCGATGGCCATCACGCAGTTGTACTTCTCCCGCAATCTATCCTTCAGGCGCGAAAGCAGCTCCACCGCGTCGTCGAGCGCCCCCTCGTCCACGGTGGAATCGTCGAGGGGCTCGGGATCCTCGGGGTCGTGGGCCAGGGCTTGATAAATGTTCTCGAAATCCACGAACACCGCCGAGTACCGCACCCGCTTGTTGTGAGGCGTGCGGGCACGGCGGTGCAATCGCTCTCCGGCGTAGTCTCTCAGCATTTATCTCTCCTAAGGTTGGCGTTGCTCGGGGACTAGATTCTTGGTATCGGTCACGGATTCTGATTGGGGCAGCTCGGCCAAAATCGCTTCCACCACTTCCGGCACGCTGCGGCCCGTCGTTTCCACGATAAGGTCGGCCTCGGCGTAGAGAGGCGAACGCTCCGCCCACAAACGATGCATATCGGCCACCGCGTCGGGTCGGCTGATGGGTCGCAGATCTCCCTGTGCGGACACGCGGTCCCAGTGATCACGGGGTGTGGCCTTGAGCCACACGGTGAGCGTCCGGCGGCGAAGGAGGCCAAATGTCTCTCGGGCAGTGACGATGCCGCCGCCGGCGGCGAACACGCTCCTGCGGCCGTCGAACAGAACGCGCGCCAGCGACTCGTGCTCGATCCGGCGGTAGGATGCTTCGCCCTGCAGCTCGAAGAGCTGCCTCAGCGACATCCCAGCGTCCTGCTCGATCGCCTCGTCGAGTTCCACGAACGGTAGACCCAGGCGCTCTGCCAGCATCGCTCCCACCACGCTCTTGCCTGCGCCGCGCATTCCGATGAGCGCGATGGAGCGCCCCGCCGAGGCCTCGGCGCGCTCGATCAACGCACCCGTCTCCAGGCCGAGAGCGGCGGAAAGCTGACGCAGCCGAAGATACGAGATGTTCCCGGCCCCGCCCTCCAGCTGCGCGAGGAAACGGAGGCTGAGTCCGGAACGTCCCGCGAGATCCGCTCGCGTCAGGCCTTGGGCCCGGCGCAACCCGCGCACGGTTTCCCCAAGCTGTTTCAGGGCGGAGCTTTTGCGAGACTTTGGAGCGCCGTGGTCATCTGTCATGGAATGCATTATACAGCACCGAAAGGTAGACTGAATCCGTCAACTTAGGCGGGATCTTTGCCGACCCGAAACCCCTACAGGGGACAGACTTTACGGCCTTCGAAGGGGCTTGTCCAGTCGCCGTTTGCCAGAATCACCGAAGAGACCCCGCGAGCTGCCGCAGACACGAGGCGTAGAATCCCGGTCATGAAATGGCTTTGTGTCTTCGCGGGATCGCACGCCGGTGCGCGCGCCGAGTACGCCGATGCCGCGCGCGAGTTGGGAGCCGAGCTGGCCGCGCGCGGGATCGGACTGGTCTACGGCGGCGGACGTGTCGGGCTCATGGGCGTGCTGGCCGATGTCGTGCTCGCCGCCGGCGGCTCGGTGATCGGCATCATCCCCGATCGACTCCGCACGCCGGAACTGGCGCACGAAGGAGTCACCGAACTCCGCGTGGTGCGCGACATGCACGAGCGCAAGGCGCAGATGGCGGCGCAGGCGGATGCCTTCATCGCGCTACCGGGCGGGATCGGCACCTTCGAGGAGTTCTTCGAGGTGCTGACCTGGGCCTATCTCGGGATCCACACCAAGCCGGTCGGTCTGCTCAACGTAGCCGGTTATTACGACCCATTGGTTCGGCTGCTCGATCACGCGGTGGAGGAAGGGTTCGTGAACGCGCGCCACCGAGAACTCATCGTACAGGCAGCGAGCGCGCGGGAGATGGTGGAGCGGCTGGGGTAGCGGGCGGCGCTTCGCGTTCGCCCGTCGCCCTCGCCGAAGGCCCCCCCGATTCCCGGCCCGGATTCACGACAAATACGCTATAATTTCGCTCGAACCGTCCCTGCGGACCATCCCTCCCGCACCCCCATGCGGGGAAGGCCGCACCCTTGTTCTGGTGGTCCTCGCTTTGTCAGGGAGGTGTGTCGTGAAGCCTCGCGACCTCCGCGCTAGACTGCGCGTGCTCTTCACCCGCGGCCCCGGCCACGTCTGCTGCATTCTGCTGCCCACCTTCCTGCTCCTGGCCCCATCGGTCGTGCAGGCTAGCGTCTACATGGAACCTGACGCGCTCGTGGCCACCGCCCGCGAGATGGACGCCTCGATGCTGAAGACCTCCCTGGCCTTCGCAGACGATGGCACCGCGTTCGCCGCGGTGTCCGTGGTGTCGGGGCCGAACAAGGTCATCCGCGTCTATCGATCGCTCGACGACGGCAAGACCTGGAGCCTCTGGAGCACCCTGGGCGCCTACGTCTTAGCCGCCGACTACTTGGCCCCGACGCTTCACATGGCTCGAGGAGCGAACCCCCGCCTCTTCCTCGGCTTCATCATCGACGGCATATCCGGCTTCCAGGTGGGAGTGGCGTACACCGATCCCTCGTCGGCGAGCCCGACGTGGAGCGGCCAGACCTTGACCGACCTGGGGAACACGATCGACTTTTTCGACATCGGCTCCACCGCGGAGTTCCAGACCAACTACTCCGTGTTCGTGGTCACCTCTCGCTCCGACGGCGGCGAGATCCGATTCGCACGGTCTGGGGACCAGGGGGCGACCTGGGGCTCGAGCTATATCACCACCCTCCCCGTTCTCGGCTACCAATACCACCTTCCCCGGATGGCGGTCGGCTTCGGGGGCGTCGTGCACGTAGCGTGGACACGCTCGGGATATCCGACGGGGGGCCCGCCGAAGAACGCCGAAGTACTCTACCAACGCGCCCTCAACTGGGCGGTGAACGGTCCGAGCGACTGGCAGTCGGTCTACCTGCTCACCCACGAGTCCAACGGCACCGACGAATACCTTACCGCGGTCGCCGCCTCTCTGGATGACGGCAAGGCGCTCATGAGCATCAGTTACCTGTCCTCGCCGATCAGCACCACCCTGCGCGCCTCCTACAACTACGGGGCGACGTGGGCGTACGCGGACAGCATGTGCATCGCCGGCGCCAAGTCAGCCTGCCTCGTGACGGTCCCCGAGCAGGGCGGGTACGGCATGACCGCCATCGACAATGCGACCCAGCGGCACGGCTTCTCCACCTCGAGCCATGTCAGCCCGCTGGCCATGCCGGGTCTGTCCCCCTATGCCGATGCTCCCATCACCAGCGGATCGACCACGGCCCCCGCGGACATCAAGACCAACCCGGCCATGGAGAATCAGCGCGGTTACTTGTGGGGCAAGGACAACGCGATCGGTACGCCGGACAGCCTCTTCTTCGAAGGGGACTGGTTCCGCGCCGAGGGATTCCCGCGGATCGAGGCGGGCTTCCCGGTGGCGCTTTCCTCGCCCCCGGTCACGCATCCCGGCGTGGCGGAGTTGGACGGCGACATCGGCATGGAGATCTTCTTCGCCGACTCGACGGGCTACCTCCACGTGCTCAACCACGACGGGACCGAAGTGAGCGGGTGGCCCGTGTACGTGGGGCAGGTGGGGGTCGGTTCGGCGGTGGCGGGAGGCGACATCGACGGCGACGGGGCCACCGAGTTGGTCGTGGGGACCGCGGTCGGGATCGTGCGCGCCTACGACCAGGGCGGTGCGGTTATGCCCGGGTACCCGATCAATCTCGACATCGGTCAATCCGTCTACGTGAGCATCGGCCCCCTCTGGAGCGCCACCGACGCGTGGCAGGTGGTGGCGGTGTGCGGCCAGGAAGTGCACGCGTTCTCGCTCGGTTCGGAAATGCCCGGATTCCCGCTCATCAAGCCTTCGTTCGTGGCGGGGCCCGCGGCGATCGCCGACGTGGACCGGGACGGCTACGCCGAGATCGTCACCGCGCTCGCCGACGCCGTACACGTGGACCGGCACGACGGAACCGCGCTCATGGTGCGCAGCTTCGCCTCGGATCCGTTGTTTGGCCCCGTGGCTCTCGCCGAGTGCGACGACGACGCGAACGGGGATCTCGAGATCGCGGTCTCGTCCGTGACGGGCAAGGTCACGCTCATGCACCACACCGGCGCGGATCTTCCGGGCTGGCCGGTCTCGTTGGGCGCGCCGGCCCTTACCCCCACCCCGGTTCTCCTGCGCGGCTACGGCTCGACGCACCCGATGCTCGTGGTGCCGCTCGTGGACGACACCGTGCACCTCCTGGAGATGGACGGCTCGACGCCTCCCTCGTGGCCGCGGATGGTCTCGCCGGGGACCGAGATCGAGGCGCCGGCCACCGCTGACATGATCGGCGCCGACCCGTTCGCGTTGGTTACCGCCCCCAATGACAGCGTCTACGCCTGGGACGTGTGGGGGTTCGACGCGGTCGGGTGGCCGATCGGCCTCGGCGAGCCGTGTTTCCTTTCGGCGGCGAGCTGGGACCTGGACAACGACGGGAGCCTGGAAGTCGTGTTTCTCACGCATTCCAAGATCACGGTCATGGATGTGAACGCGGCTCCCGGGGCGGAGTCGTCGTGGAAATGGCCCATGTACGGGAGCTACCCCGAGCGGACGTTCTGCCACGACTGCGGGCAGCCGACGGCCGTGGGCGTGGGCGGGGACTCCCCCGCGGCCGCCCGAGGGCTCATGCCGCCGGCGCCGAATCCCTTGACGCGCGCGTCGCAGATCGCGTTCCAGTTGGAGACGGGGTGGAGCGCTTCAGTGGACGTGCTCGATCTCGCCGGTCGCCGCGTACGAACGCTGTTGCGCGGGGCGACGGGATCGGGAACGGTGTCCTGGGACGGGCTCGACGAGCGCGGGCGGCGGGCGCCGGCAGGGATCTACATGGTGCGGCTCACCGAGCGGAACGGGGAGGAGAGCCGGAGCTCGGCGCAGAAGCTCGTGGTCGTGCGATAGCGCCGATTCAGTCCACCGAGCGCGCCACGTACTTCACGCCGTCGACGCCGGCGAAGTCGGCGTCCTGCGTCCAGAACACCGCACCATGCGCGCGGGCCGTGGCGAGCATCACGCTGTCCGCCATCGGCAATCGCAGCGCCACGCTGGCGCGCGCCGCGTTCATGGCGAGCTCGGCGGTCAAGTCCACGATGCGTCCCTCGGACATCGCGGTGATCGCCTGCAGGGCGGGAAGCTCGCCTCGCTGGGTCGCCACCCGCTTGAAGACCTCGTAGATGGCAAGGGTCGGCACGATCAGCTGCTCGTGTTGCTCGATCGCCTTCGCGAAGAACCCCGCGTTCGGCCCCTTGGCGAAGTACTCCAACCATCCCGATGAATCGACCAGGTTCATCGCCGATCCTCCTCGCGGGGGACGGTCGTGTCGATTCCCCGGAGGAAGCCCCTCAGATCTCTGGCCGAGCGTACCGGTATGAGCTGGACGCAGCCCTCCTTGACGATCGCGAGCATTTTCGTACCAGGGCGCAGCGCGAGTTCCTCGCGGACCGCCTTGGGGATGACGACCTGGAACTTTGGGGAAACGGTGACGACTTCCATCGAGGCCCCCATCGATCATGTGTCGGTATGACGATTAGTATATCGATAAATCATCCGTAGGTCAAACATGGGGTTCCTCCGAGCGGACGGGAGGATTCGATGAGCCTAGTCCAGCCGGCCGGACTCGTGGAAGTGGTTGTTTTTTAAGGGTTAACGCGAATGATCACCCGGGTGATCATCCGTGCGGCGCTATGCGGGTCGCGGGCGGCGCAGCGTCGCTCGGCGTCGCCGTGCGTGCTCGCGTCGGGGTCCCGCTGAAGCGCCCCTCCGCTGCGCGCGCACGGCGAACGCCGCGCGCGCCGCGCGGTCACCAGGCCACGGGCTGGCACCCGCGACACGTGCCGCACTGGCCAGCTAGACTATCTCTCTCCCCGTCCCACACCCGCCGTCCGCATCAGGGAGGTGATAGCATGCTATCCGTGCTATCATGGCATCGTGATCCGGTCCTTCAGGGATGAGGCGACCGAAGATGTCTTCGACGGCAAGGACACCCGTCGTGCTCGCGCGGCCTGTCCCCGCGGCCTGTGGCGTGTTGCCGCAAGGAAACTCGAGCAACTCGACTCGTCCCGCGATCTGCGCGATCTCGGGGTGCCACCCGGCAATCGCCTGGAGGCGCTGGCGGGGAGTCGCCTGGGTCAGCACAGCATTCGGATCAACGACCAGTATCGGGTTTGTTTCCTGTGGACGCCGTCGGGGCCGGAGAACGTGGAGATCGTCGACTATCACCGTGGGAGATGACGCAGATGGCGACCGTGCGCGTGCCAACGCAGAGAGAACCTGTTCACCCGGGTGACATGCTGTTGGAGGAGTTCTTGAAACCCCTCCGGGTTTCACAGCGGGACTTGGCCAACGGGATACGAGTTCCCTACCAGCGGGTGAACGAGTTGATCAACGGTCGGCGGGGCGTGACGCCAAGCACGGCGCTCCGGCTCTCGAAGTTCTTCGGTAACTCCCCGGAGTTCTGGCTGAACCTGCAACTGCGCTGGGATCTCTACCACGCCCTCAAAGCGGAGGCGCCGGAGTTGGATAAGATCAAGAAGATGAGAGCGGCGGGATAGTGACGCAGCGTACTCACCCGGGTGATCATCTGGCTGGCGCGGCACCGCGCGGTCACCACGCCACGGGCTGACCGGCCTGCGAGAGCGGCGACGGCGCGGCCTTGAGGTCGGCGATGATCGCGTCCACCGCGGCGCGACCGGCGGCGCGAGAGCCGGCAACGCCGCCCGCATCGCGAGAGCCTGCGGCACCTCCGCCGAAACCGTAGACGTACACCGCCGAGCGCTCCCCAACGATCACCGCCACCGCCCCGCGAGCCTCGGCCACCGGCGTGTACGCGGCGACGAACTCGTCGCGGTCGGTCGGCGTGTCCCACGTGGTGATCCACATGCCGCGCGCGCGTCGCATCGCGTGTCGCCCGTCGTCCTCGCCGACGGGTCCCCCGCTTCGCGGCCCGTCGGACTGCGGTCGACGGGCGAACCCGCTCTGCGTCGCGCCGGCCGAAGAACCGTCCGCCCCCGCCGCCCCCAGCAGATAGAACCGATCCCCGCCCCAGCCCGAAGCCGCCGTGTTCGTCCACGCGCTTGCGGATGCGGCCGTCATCACGCTGAACCCGTCGGCGGCTGTTCGCGTGAGTACCGCGCAGAGCGCCTCCCCTACCGTGTTCGTGTGCAGCACGCGCGCTCCCGCCGCCGCCAACACGATCCGCACCGACTCGTCATCCACCACCACCGGCTCGTCGCGCGAGGCCTCATCCCAGTACTTCTCCCGATGCAGGATCTGCTCCGAAGAGCGCGGCAGCCGCGCCCAGACCTGAGGCAGCACCTTCCCCACCCCCGAATCTCCGTTCACGTTCATGAGCGCGGTCATGTCGTTACGCAGCAGAAACCACATGCCACATGTGTAGCGCCCGACGATGGACGCGAAGTAGGGCGGCGACTCCAGGAATGGCCGGCTCCGCTCCATCTCCGAGCGCATGAGCGCGCTAAGTTCCTCGGCTGGGAGCGCGCCGGTCATCTGCATGCGCGCCAGGTAGCGGGTCATGAGTTCCATGGCCGAACCCTCGGCCACCGCCGCCACCGCGAACTGCGCGTCCTCGGTGGGTTCCACCGCGAAGAGGAGCGAATCGAGGCTCACGTACTGATCGTCGAGCGCGTGCGTGAGCTCGTGCGCGATGAGGATGCGCAGCATGGCCGGCGGCATGTGCATGCCGTCCAGGTTGACCATGTAGAAGCCGCGCGTGGCCGGATCGTAGAAGCCCGCGACCTGGTTCAGGAGGATCGAGACGAGCGTGCTCTCCAGGCCGACGGGCTCGGGCAAGAGGCCGACGGTGCGCAGGAAGGACTGCACGTGCTCGAAGCGATCGTCGGGATACTCGCGGTCGAGGCTCTCCTTGAGAAACGCGTGGAGCTGCTCCGGCGAGCGCACGTCCTTGGCGACCGGGTGCTTGAAGGTCCAGCCGCGGAGCATCTCGACCTCGCTCTGAACGGAGTCGGCCAGGGCGATGAGCGCCGCAGAGTTCATCGCGGGGGGCGCCGCGGTCCCGGTTTCAGCCGCGGTGGACTCGGCCACCGCGAGAGGACGATCGGCGACCAGAAGAGTCAACAAGACCAGCGCACAAGTCAGACGCAGCACGGAAGCTCCTTTCAAGGCGAACCAGTGGGATTCTCCGCCCGGACGGCCGGGAACCGCAACGCCGGCTTGAGCCGCGGCGCCGAGGCTGCTATGAATAGAGGCACGTCTCGGTACGGCACCCCCCGCATCCTCGACTCGCCCGGCTCCCCTCCTGGCACCCCTGTGTCCATCGGACGAAAGGCAGGTGAGTGCGCCATGGCCACCATGATCTCGAGGCTTCGCGACTACCTGGACGAGCGCAACATTCACTATCAGACCATCCACCATCGCCGCGACTACACGGCGCAGGAGACCGCCGCCGACACCGCGACTCCGGGGAGCCAGTTCGCAAAGGCGGTGCTGTTCAAGGTCGAGGACGGGTTCGTGATGGCGGTGCTGCCCGCCCACTACAAGGTGAGCATCGAGAAGCTGCGGGCGTACATCGGGTGCGAGAAGATCCGCCTCGCGACGGAGGACGAAATCCTCAAGATGTGCCCCGACTGCGCGGTGGGCGCGGAGCCGCCGTTCGGCAATCTCTATGGGATCCCGGTTTATCTCTGCAAGGATATGTCGTCGCAGGGGTGGATCACGTTCAACGCGGGCACCCACGAGGACGTGGTGCGCATCAAGCACGACGACTATGTGGAGCTGGTGCGGCCGCAGATCGGGGATTTCTCGATCCGGCCGTGAGCGCGGTTCGAGGCCTTGCGATCCGGCGGCACGCCCGGCGACGCGCTGGAGTCCGTCACCGGGGGGAGGTGCGTTCCCCCAGGACTGCAGGCTACCCTGCAATCCCGACACACTCCCCCCGGTGCGGCCTACCCAACTGACTCGTCTACGCTCTACTCAGTCCTTGCCGGACGCCCGACCCCTTTCGCGGGTCGGGCCCCCGCCGAGCGCCGCGCCGAGGAACCCGGGTTCCACCGGCGCGGGTTCGGTCTTCCCTGGAGTTTCTTGTCTCCTCAGCGTCAGCATAGGCAAATCCGGGTCGCTTCGTTTGCTATCAGCAATATATCACTGTACGACTGTCGCAAACAGGGTCTAGCCCCTAATGTCTCATTTTTGAGACGGTTACGATTCCAATCGTAACCATTGCCCACTGCTGTTCATGCGCCACATTCCCTCGTTTTTCCACATGAGTCAATGAAATTTTTGTTAAAATGCCGCGGGTCGCAGAAGAGGCCGGGTGGGGGCGTTTCGAGCCGGCCAGGCCGGCAGCACCGGCCCGGACAAGGCGCCGGAACCGACGGCCAATTGCCCATTGTCGGGGGAGCGCAAACGCGTAAACTGCGGCGGGCGGCCGCTCTCCCCGCCTTGCGCGGACCTCAGCCCCAAAGAAGGCAGCAACCAGACCATGAACGGACTCCCCGTCCTCTTCGCCGTCTTTGCGGCCGGCGCCCTGCTGGCCTTTCTCATCACGTACTTCTGGGCGCGCTCGCGCGAGGCCACCGCGATGTCGCGCGAAGCGGTGACGCGCTCGCAGCTCGAGAACGCGCAGAAGGTGTTGGCGGATCAACAGGGATTCGTCGAGGCATCGCGGCGCGATCTCGAGAATGCGTTCAAGGCGCTGGCGGCGCAGGCGCTGGACGGGACCACGAAGCAGTTCCTCGAACTGGCGGCGACGCGGTTGGGGCAGGCGCGCTCCGAGGCGACCGCGGATCTGGATGCGCGGCGGACGGCGATCGAAGAGATGCTCAAGCCCTTGCGCGAGACGCTGGGCAAGCTCGAGACGCGGACGGGGGAGTTGGAGACCAAGCGCGAGGGTGCCTACGCGACCTTGATGCAGCAGGTCAAAGGGCTCTCCGAGCTGACGTCAACGTTGCAGACGCAGACAACTTCTTTGGCCACGGCGCTACGCGGCTCGCAGGTGCGTGGGCGATGGGGGGAGATCGCGTTGAGGAATGTCGCAGAGCTCGCCGGCATGACCGAGCACTGCGACTTCGAGGAGCAGGAGACGGTGTCCTCCGGCGGGCGGCCTGACATGACGGTGCGGCTGCCGGGCGGGCGGTTCATCGCGGTCGACTCCAAGGTGCCTTTGAGCGCATACCTGGAAGCGGCGGAGGCAACGGACGAGGCGGCGCGCGGTGCGGCGCTGGACCGCCACGTCGCTGCGCTCAAGGCGCATGTTAAGGCGCTGGCCGGGCGCGAGTACGCGCGCGAACTCAAGGGAGACGTGGACCTGGTGGTGCTGTTCCTGCCCGGGGATCCGTTCCTGTCTGCTGCCTTCTCGCGTTCGCCCGATCTACAGGTCGAGGCGCTGCGATCCAAGGTGTTGCTGGCTACGCCCACGACGCTGGTCGCGCTGTTGCGAACGGTGGCCATCTACTGGCAGCAGCGCGCGCTGGCGGAGAACGCGGAGCACATCGCGTCCGCGGCGCGGGAGTTGTATGAACGCACCGCGGTGTTCGCGGAGCATCTGGGGAAGGTGGGGCGCGGGCTGGGGACGGCGGTGGACGCGTATAACAGCGCGGTGGGGTCGTTCGAAAAGCGCGTTGTACCGGCGGGGGAGAAGCTCAAGGAGCTGAAGGCGGTGGAGGGGGTGAAGAGGGAGTTGGGGGGGGTGGAGTTGGTGGATGAAAGCCCGCGGGAGGGTCCATCAAGGACCGGCTCGCCGCCCTCAGTCACCTGACCAGGATCCCGTCCATCTGCGCGCCGCTCTTCTTTGCCTTCGATGCCGAGGTGGATTTCGCGAAGGCCCGGAGATGGAGGGGCAACATGCGGCTCGTGAGGTTCGTGGTGTTCGTGTCGGCGGCACTCGCCGCCTTGCACGACGGCGCGCAGGCCGACACGTCGTACACACACCTTGGTGAGGAGTTCGCGCTCTCGGACTCTACTGCCATCGGCGATCTGATCGCGCATCCAGAACTCCACTTCAACCGGCAAGTGCGGATCGAGGGGATCGTGGCCTCGGTGTGCACCAACGAGGGGTGCTTCATCGAGGTTGTCCCGGAGGAAGGCGGCGAAGGCGTGGTGGTGAACTTCCCCGAGTTGATCCACCTCTTTCCCACGGACTGCGCCGGTGCGCACGCCGTCGTCGAGGGAATGTTCTACCGCAAGGTGTACCCGGCCGCGCGCCTCGCCCACTGGCAAGGCCACTCATTCAGGGCCGGCAAGCCGGTTCCTGAGTTCTCGCTCATCCAACGTATCACCGCCCGCGCGGTCAGCCTCACCGATGAGAAGGGAACGCCGCCGCCGGCGCTCGATATTCCCCTAGCCCAGACCGACCGGCTCGATCTCGCCAACGTGGAGTTCGAGGCCGAGGGCTTCGGCACCGGTCGCAAGATCCTGGCACCGGGCGACAGCACGGAGACCCATTCGACGGGAAAGACCCGCGAGTTGATCTTCTGTCTGGAGGGAACCGTGACCGTGATCCGCTCCGATTACGGGCAGGTGGACCTGCGCCCCGGAGAGATGACCCACATCCCGCCCGCGATGCGGCACGCGATCCGGAATCTCTCCGATCGGCCCGCCATGTACATTTTCGTCTATTCAAGAGCGCCGGTGCCGGCCCCGGTGGCCAATCCCCACGAGCACTGAGGGGAGCATGCACGAGAACCTTCGAGATCTCTTCCTCCTCGACCCCGACGTCGTCTTCCTCAACCACGGCTCGTTCGGCGCGACCCCGCGACCGGTCTTCGAGGTCTATCAGGAGTGGCAGCGTCGCCTCGAACGTCAGCCCGTCCGGTTCTTCCAGCGCGAACTGATGAACGAACTTCGCATCGCGCGCGAGGCGCTGGGCGCATACGTCAACGCCCCCGCCGATGATCTCGCGTTCGTTCCGAATGCCACCGCCGCCGTGAACATCGTGGCGCGCTCGATGCGGCTCCAACCGGGTGACGAGATCCTCACCACCGATCACGAATACGGCGCTTGCGACAACGTGTTGAACCTGGTGGCGTGCCGCGCGAAGGCGGCCGTCGTCCGCAAGGTAATCCCGCTCCCGGCTACGACGCAGGACGCGATGCTCGAAACGATCTGGTCCGGCGTCACGGCGAGCACAAAGCTCATCTTCGCGAGCCACATCACGTCGCCGACCGCTTTGAGGCTTCCTGTCGAGGCCCTCTGCCGGCGCGCCCGCGAGGCGGGCATTCTCACCATGATCGACGGCGCGCACGGCCCCGGGCAGATCCCGCTCGACCTGACCGCACTCCAGGCCGACTACTACACAGGCAACTGCCACAAGTGGCTCTGTGCACCCAAGAGCGCGGGGTTCCTCTATACGCGGCGCGACCTGCAAGCGGATCTCGTGCCCTCGGTCGTGAGCTGGGGCATCGGCGACAACAACCCGTTCGACAGCGGCTCGCGGTTCCTCGACAACCTGCAATGGCCGGGCACCATCGATCAGTCCGCCTACCTCTCGGTGCCTGCCGCCATCGCGTTCCAGCGCGAGCACGATTGGGACGCGGTGCGCCAAGGCTGTCACGCGCTCGTGCGCCGAGCGGTTGCGGGTATCTCCGAGATCACCGGCCTCCCGCCCATCTATCCGGCCGACGCTGGCGTATCAGCGGACGACCAGGACGCGCCCCGCTTCTACCACCAGATGGCCGCGGCGCCGCTTCCCCCCGTGGGCGATGTCGCCGCCTTCCAATCGCGCCTGATCGAGGAGCACCGCGTCGAGATCCCGTGCCTCACATGGAACGGCCGCCCCTACATCCGCGTCTCCATCCAAGGCTACAACACCGCCGGCGACGTGGACGCGCTGCTGGCGGCATTACGCACTCTCTTGTTGGCCGCGCCAACCGCTTAACTTATTTGTTTACAGTGGTTTGCGGTAGCGTAACCGGGTGTTGATGTATCAAAACGTTGGTAGTTGCACATAACCACCTACGTTATGTATCATCCGGTCCATGGCCATCACACCCTTCGATCGTCGACTTCTCGCGCTCGTCCGCCGACTTGGCGTCGTCCGCCCCCGGGATCTGAAGACCCACGGGATCTCCCGGGCGCATCTCTATCGACTGGCGGACAAGGGCCTTCTGGAGCGGCAGGGACGGGGACTCTACGTGGTTTCCGATCATCCGCTCACCGAGAACCATGGGCTGGTGCTTGTTGCCAAGCGAGTGCCCGACGCGGTGATTTGCCTGCTCACAGCGCTTCGGTTTCACGATCTCACCACGCAACTGCCGTGGCAGGTCTGGATTGCCCTGCCGGACAAGGCGCGGCGCCCCCAGCTCGATTATCCCCAGCTCCGAGTCGTCCGCTTCTCCGGCGCCGCTCTGACCGAAGGCATCGAGACGCACCTCATCGAAGGGGTGACGGTACGGGTCTACTCCCCGGCCAAGACGGTTGCCGACTGCTTCAAGCACCGCAACAAGGTTGGCGTGGATGTTGCCATCGAAGCCCTCAAGGACTTCACGCGGGACCATCGGGGAAAGGCCGGCGACCTTGCACACTTCGCGCAAGTCTGCCGCGTGCGGAGGATCATGCAACCCTACCTGGACGCGATAACGTGAGCCTGCCCGACAAGCGCAATCTCGCGGCGTCGGTGCTGGCTCGCCTGCTAGAGCTATCCCGCCGGACGGGAGAAGACTACCAGGTGCTTCTCTCAGCGTTCGCGCAGGAGCGGTTTCTATACCGGCTTGGGATCTCGCCTTCCCGCGACCGCTTCGTCCTGAAGGGGGCTACGCTGCTGCGACTCTGGGCGGAGCGCCCCTACCGTGCGACGAGAGACCTTGACCTCCTGAGGCAAGGCCCAAGTTCGGTCGAGGCGGTCCGTGGAGAACTAGAGGTTGTCTTGAGGGTGCCGGTGGATCCCGACGGATTGGTATTCGAGACCGGGACGATTCGACTGGAACCCATTCGACCGGAAGAAGATTTCGCGGGCACCCGGGTGATCATGGTGGCTACCTGCGAAAGAGCGCGGATTCCGATGCAGGTCGACATCGGTGTTGGCGACGCCGTTTGGCCCGCCCCGGAACGACGCGACTATCCCACCCTCCTGGGCTTTCCTGCCCCCAGTGTGCTTGCCTATCCGCCCGAAGCCGTGATCGCGGAGAAGCTCGAGGCAATGATCGTTCTTGGGGACCGCAACAGCCGCATCAAGGACTACTTCGACCTGCACTACCTGGCAGGCCACTTCTCATTCGACAGGGTGACGCTGGTGGAGGCGATTCGCCGCACTCTCGGACGACGAGCCACACCGATCCCCGAGCAAGCGCCGTTCGGCCTCACCGAGGACTATTGGCGGAACCCCTCGCGCGCGCCCCAGCTCCGCGCCTTCGCGCGTCGCGCCCACCTTTCCGTGGGAAGCAGCCCCGAGAATGATCTGCTCGAAGTGATTCGCCCTCTTCTCCTGCCAGTCCTGGAAGATCTGCGGACCGGCAGGGGAGTCACAGGAACCTGGCCCCCCGGAGGCCCCTGGCAGTCCCGCGGGCCGGCCAATCCCTGATCCTTCTTCGCGGTATACTGCCCCGCCAATGACCCCTACCCCATCCCGTTGACCGGTACACCGACAAGGAGGTGCCCATGGTTTCGCTCTTCTCCCTGTGGCTCCCGATTCTCGTGTCCGCGGTGATCGTGTTCTTCGCGAGCTTCGTGCTCCACATGGTGCTGCCCTTTCACCGCAAGGACTTCAAAAAGATCCCCAACGAGGACGCCGCCAGGGAAGCGCTGGGCAAGCTCAACGTCCCGCCCGGGGACTACATGCTGCCCAGTTCGCAGGACCCCAAGTGCATGAAGGACCCCGTCTTCGTCGAGAAGCTGACCAAGGGCCCCGTTGTCCTCATGACCTTCTTGCAGCCCGGTCCGCCCTCGATGGGGAAGAACCTCGTCCAGTGGTTCATCTTCTGCGTCGTCGTCAGCATCCTCACCGCCTACATCGCCGGCCACGCTGTCGCGCGCGGCGGCGACTACCTCGCCGTCTTCCGCTTCGCGGGCGCCACCGCGTTCATCGGTTACGCAATCGCCCAGTGGCAGGATTCGATCTGGTACCGGCGCGCGTGGAGCACGACGATCAAGAACAACATCGACGGCCTCATCTACGGACTTCTGACCGCGGGGGTCTTCGGCTGGCTCTGGCCGCGGTGAGTCGGCTCCTCTGGTATCCCGGCCACGAACTGATCCTCGAGGACATAGTTCGGGCCGAGAACTGCAGCCTCTTCGACTCCAATGGCAAACGCTACGTCGACCTGGAGTCCGGCGTGTGGTGCACCTCGATCGGCCACGCGCACCCTCGCATGCTCCGCGTGCTCGCGGAGCAGCCGGCCCGCATCGCACACACCGGGTTCGGGTACACGAGCGCAGTCGTCGAAGAAGCGGCGCGCGAGGTCCTCTCCCTGTTCGGCTTCGACGGCGGCAAGTGCGTGTTCCTCTGCTCGGGGAGCGAGGCGGTCGAGTACGGCGTCCGCGTGGCGCAGTTGCTGACCGAGCGACCGCTCCTCTTGACCATGACCGACTCCTATTTCGGCGCCTATGGCTCGGCCAGCACCAAGCGCGGGGACGAGTGGTATTGCTTCGACTGGATGGGCTGCCCGAACTGCCCGCCCTTGCGCGGGTGCGACGAGCACTGCGAGCGCTGGGCGGCGATCCCCTTCGATCGGATCGGCGGATTCCTGTTCGAGCCCGGCAGCTCCTCCGGTCTCGTACGGTTTCCTCCCGAGCCGTTGGTGAGCAACCTCGCACGCACCGTGCAGCAGAACGGCGGGTTCGTGCTCGTCAACGAGGTCACCACCGGCGTCGGGCGTACCGGCGCCTGGTTCGGCTACCAGCACTACGGCATCTCGCCGGACGTCGTCGCGACGGGGAAGGGCATCGGCAACGGCTACCCCGTCAGCGCGGCCGCCTTTGGCCGGCGTGTCGTGGAGAAGCTTGGAGACCGGCCGGTCAAGTACGGGCAGTCACACCAGAACGATCCACTCGGCGCGGCGGTCGCACGCGAAGTCCTGGCCGTCATCCGCGACGAGGGGCTCATCGAGCGCGGACGGGAGATCGCAGCGGACCTTCTGGCCGGACTCCAGCAGATCCAGACGCGCACGAAGCGCATCCGAGAGATCCGCGCCCGCGGCCTCATGCTGGCGGTTGAACTCGTGGATGACCCCGACTGCGAGTTCACGACCCGCGTGCACCGCGAGCTGGTCCACCGAGGCTTCATCACCTGTCGCCGCCCCGGCGTGAGTGTGCTGCGGATCGACCCGGCCCTCACCATCGACCGCGCGGACATCGAGGCGTTTCTGGCGGCACTGGGGGGTGTTCTGGTTGAAGAGCCTTGACAGGGAAGATGTGACAAACGCAGAAGTGATGGCCGTTGACAGCTCCACGTTGCGAGATCTGGAGGTTTTCTCGAGTTTCGACGCCGAGGGGATGACACTCTTTGCCCTCCTTGACCGCACCCGCAGTTGGATTGGCAAGGAGTCGCTTCGTCGGCGCATCTCCACCCCGGTGTCGGGCCCCGCACGGATCGTGGAACTCCAGATTGCGCATCAGACTCTTGCCGGGGAATCGGACGCCGTTCGTGCCGCGTTGAACGACGCCGAACTCGATGCCGTCAGTGCGTATTTGGGATCCCGCTGGGAGCCTGCCAGGTCGCGATCCCGTGTCGCGCGCGCCGCCGAGGCCGTCTGGATGGGAATGCGCGAGAATCGATTCCTCCGGGACGCCGAGCGGGGGCGTGATCGGGTTGTCGCGCTGCTCACCGCGGCGGCACGGCTCGTGGATCTCCTGGGTGCTGCGCCATCCGAGTTGGTGCGAGCGAATGCACGCGAGATCCGTGCCACGACGGAATCTCCCACCCTCGCGCGCCTGCGGAACCCCGGTCCGGAGCGGTCAACGGCGTCAGCGATTCTGGCTTTTGATCAGGTTGCGCGGGGGCCGGGAAAGCCGCTACTCGAACATCTTCTCAGGCAACTCGCCGAGCTTGAGGCCATGTGGAGCCTGGGGGCTGCGACCCGCGAGCACGGGTGGTCGTATCCCATTGTGTCGACTGGTGCTTGCTCCGTGCGTGGCCTGGCCCACCCGTTCCTTGGGCAACGAGGCATCCCCAATGACATCACGCTCGATCGAGTAACCCGTGTTTGCTTTCTGACCGGGCCGAACATGGCCGGGAAGTCCACGTTCCTGAAGGCCTTCGCGCTCTCGACGTATCTCGCCCACCTGGGGTGTGGGGTGCCGGCCATAGCGATGACCTTTCAACCGGTCCGATCTCTCTTCTCCAGTGTCCAGATCTCGGACAGCATCGCTGCGGGGGAGAGTTTCTACCTCGCTGAAGTTCGCCGCATCAGGGCACTGGCCACGCTGCTCGGTGGCTTGGAGTCAGTCGTGGCGGTGATCGACGAGCCCTTCCGCGGAACCAATGTCCACGATGCGACTGAAGCAAGCCTCGCTCTGGTCAAGCGCTTGGCTGCACATCCGAACGCGTTGGTCTTGGTCGCCTCGCATATCGCGGAGCTGGCTCCCGAGATCGAAGGCGATTCGCGCGTCCGCCTGCTTCACTTCGCTGCCAGGATGGACGGCGGGAATCCAGCGTTCGACTTCGTTCTGCGCGAAGGCGTCTCCACGCAGCGCTTGGGGATGGCCCTGCTGCGTCAGGAAGGTGTGCTCGACCTGCTGGATCGCTGGTAACCCGGGGGCGCTTGCATCCAGTCGTGCCCCGGTAGGCCCCTTTCCCTTCCTCCGATTGCGCCCCCCAGCTCCCTGACCGATAATCAGGTGGAGCGGTCCAAGAATCTGGGCAAGGAGCGATCGCCGTGCCGCTTCGATTGGAGTACACACCGGAGATCCTCGAGGCCTATCGCACCTGCGAAGGGCAGCTCGAGGCGATCCAGACCCCATTCCTTGCCGCCGCGCGCCGTCTCGAGGATCCCCGCCGCCGCAACGCCTTCTATGCCGCCTACGTCTCCATGCGGGTTCTCGGGCCCCAGACCCTTCCCGTCCCCCGCGGACGCGCCGCATCGCTGGAGAGTTCGTTGCGCGAGATTCGCGCGTGGAGCGACGGGGTTCGCCTCTGCCACCAGGGTCGCCCCGATCCGGCTCACCCCGATCAGGTAGCCCTCGCCGACGCCATGGCCCGATTCGGGCTTCCCATGACACCGTGGCTGCGCATGCAGCAGGGGCTCATGGAAATCGCGGGGGGGGAGCCGATCCCCGACCTCCAAAGTCTGATCGAGCGCGCCCGGGTGATCGGTGTCTCGCAGTCGTGGGTGTTCCTGCGGATCATCCTCGCCGTACCGGGAGTGCGTCGCTATCGCGTCTCCGCCGAGCTCGACATCGAGGAGCTCGCCCACGATCCCGGGGTGTTCGCGTTCATCGTTCGCCGCATGCTCGAAGTGTTCTCCAACCTCGATGCCGCCGGCGCCTCGGCGGGCTTCCCCGAAGATCTGCTCGCTCGTCACGGGCTCACCGCCGCGCAGCTTGCCGAGATGCGCGGTCTGACCCGCGCTCCGCGCGCCTTTCACGAACTTATGAACGACCTGAGCCACGTGGCTTGGCGCTTCTACGACAGCGGCGTGGCCAAGCTCGCGCAGTCGGCGTCGATCCTCCTGCCGGGGGCGATCCCGCAGTTGGATCAGATCCTCGAGGGATACAAGCAGGCGCTTCGCTCGGCGCAGCAGCAGGAGTTCGCGCCGGCGGCGCTGGAAGTCCTGGCCGGGTCCCGCCGAGGCCACACGCCGGAACTCGCGGCCGATCCATAGCAAAAAGAAGGGCTCCTCAGTTTCCTGAGGAGCCCAAAGATTTTGCGAGCCCTTGGCCTTGCGGCCGACCGGTCGTCGAGATCTCCTCGGCATCCCGTTCGGAACGGTACCCCCATGCATCCCGTTTTCAGGAGCCTTCGCTCCTGAGCGTCCCGAACTCCTGCGTCCGCTCTGTCAGTCCGGCGTAGGGCTCGCAGGGATCGTGGCTGTCTCTCCTCGACCCGACCGCATGATGATCCGGCGGGCAGGGGCACACCAATCCAATATCCCGCTAACTCAATTCCAATATTCAGATAATTTGGTTCAAGACGAAGCGGCGGCGTAATGCTGATCAAAAGACTACAAAATCGACAATGAGTCATCCGGCCGCGCGATGGAGGGGAATCGGGCTGAAAAAACAGAAAGGAACGCGGCGCTTCCTCGCCTAAGCCCGGCGAAGGTCCTCCCGAGGCTACCCGAGGGCGCTGTTCGGGAGATTGCTGAAAGCGGCCAGCGTTCCTTTCGAAAGACCCGGACCCTCGCCGGGGCGCCGAACCCCCATCATCCCCAGTCGGAGGACCGCACTCCGTTCGTTCCGTGAACGCCGAGTGCTTCCGCTACCACCGTATTTGGCGTACGTCCCAGCGAGTCAGGTCCGGGACCGGAGACGTTTACTCTCCGGGTTTCACCCCACCCCACCCCACACATCAACAACGCAGGGAGTATGGCGATCGCGGTCGCGCGGTCCCAATTCAATAAACGTTAACTGGAAATCCAAGAAAGCGATTGGGGCGATTCCAGGGCCGCGGACGCGAGACTGGCGCCGGCTGGAACGAGGTTCATGCCCGCGGACGCGAGGCTAGCGCCGGCGCCCTTTCTTCGGGGATCGGCCGTACTGCACCTGCAAATCTAAGAAGCGCGCGGGGAGTTGCAGAGCGAGATAGAGGCCGTCAGTGGGTCGGTGGAATGGAATTCCACTTTGGGACGCTTCCAGGGCGAGTACCGTAACCACGGTGGCGTCGCCGCTGCGCCGGCTTCCCACCTCACGAGCCTCATCCTCCCGCTCGGAGAGGTGGAGGTACTGGCGCCCCTCCGGACGAAGACCGTGCAGACGAACCTCCTGAACCTGTGCGGAGGCAACGCCGACGAAGAGGTGCTCGGGGGGCTCCACCGCCGGATAGCGGATGGGGCGGCGGAAGGAGTGTCCGTAGGTGGCGCGCATGGAGTCGCCCCGGATCTCGTAGCGCTTGCGGTCTCCCTCGCGGGTCAGAAGTTCCAGGTCCTCACGGGTGACTCCATCGAGACCGGACTGCGAGTGGATCACTTCCAGGAGCGGATCCAAGGCGACGAAGCCCTCCTCGTCCACAGCCAGATCGAACTGATGGGCGCGATGGCGCAGCACGAGAGCGAGGAACCGGCTCAAGCGGTTGGATGCGGCATCTCCGGAGGAAGGTCCGTGTTCAGGAGCGTCGTGATGTCGGTCGTTCATGGTGCCTCACTTGAATTCGGGCTTGATGCCGTAGGCCTGCTCGATGGGAAGCGTCAGGGCGATGCCGGCCCCCGCCGAGCCGAAAGGCCCGCAGATCTCCTCGATCAGACGCAGCGCGCGCTCGAGTTTGGGTTCGTCGTCGATGACCGAGAGGATGGTCTTGTTGTACGGACGACTCGCACTCAACAGCGATTGAAAGCTGGCGAAGATCGGCACGTCCTGCGCGATGATCCGGCCCATTCCCACGCTGTCCACCACGGTCGCGCCGGTGATGCCGATTTCCACGAACGCAGCGAGAACCTCTTCGAGTTTCTCCGGTCGATTGAGCACGTAGACGAATAGTTTCACCCCGCGCTCCTAATGCCGCGACTCGATCACGTCGAGGGCGGCCAAAACCTCGGCGGGGCTCTTCGCAGTGCGAAGCCCCGGCGAGAAGTCCGGATCCTTGCTCAACCGCGCGATGCGGGCGAGGATCTTCATGTGGAGCCCGGGTGTGCGCGGTGTTCCCAAGAGCACGAACGCGATGTACACCGGCTCCTCGTCCAACGAATCGTAGTCCACGCCATCCGGGAACAGACCCAGCGCGAGCCGCGGGGCCTCGATCTCCGGAAGATCCGCGTGCGGGATCGCCACGCCGTTCCCGACCCCCGTGGACACCACCTGCTCGCGCTGTTCCAGGGCCTCCAGGAGCCGCGCCTTGTCCTGCGCCAACCCGCCCCCGACCACGAGATCGACCAGCCGCGCGAGCGTCTCGCGTTTTCCCGCCGAGGGAAGGCCGACTCCGATGCAGCCGGGATCCAGATAGTCCAGTAGTCGCAACCTAGCTCCCGAGGCCGGTCCGCCCGGCGGGGTAAGGGTGAGGCTCAGGCCTGGCCGGCCTGTTCGAGCAAGCGACCCAGCTCGGTGGCGGCTCGGATGAGCACGGCGCCGGCGTCCCGGTCCTGGGCGGCGATCTTGCCGATCGCCGAATCGAGCATGTCGCGTATGGCCCCTATGTCCATCGTGAACCCCGGTGCGGCGAGCGCGCCCGTAACGAGGTCGCGGGCCCGCGATGCCCGCTCGGCGGCGAGGCCGTAGTTGTTCTGCCCCACGTCTCCCGCGGCGACGAGCAGATCGGCACGCGCCCGCCAGAGCTGGCCCTTGGCCTCGGCGATGGCGACGCGCTCCTCGAGGACCCGCGCCTTCGCATCGAAGTCCTGGGCGCGCCGAACGGTTGCCGCTTCGAGTTCGGTGGCCGTGGTTCTCATCGCCGCGACCGGCCGATGGCCGAGATACCAGCCGACTCCGAGCAGTACCAGAACCGCGAGCAGGACCGAGATTGCGCGAACCATGGATTGTCCCCTCATCCGCGACCGGCCGGGCAAAGAAGCCCTGGGAGGCCGCGTGACAAGTCGATAGTATTGGCGGCACCTATGCAGGTCAACGGCGTACTCCCCAAGAACGCGGCGTGATGAGGCGCGGAACGGCGTGGGCCGCGCCTCTGGCGGTCGGGGCGGCGGCCTGGATCGCCGGGGCTGCGTTCGACGCGGTGCCGTTGCGCTGGCTCGGCGCGGCGGTGGGCCTCGGATTCGCTCCCGGATTCGCCGTTTCCCGCGCGCTTGGCGGCGGCGCACGCGGCTGGCTCGTGATCGCACGCGCGCTCTTCATCGGTCCTCTCGTTTCCGGGGCCGCCGCCACCGTGCTTCTCGCGCTAGGCCTCTCCGTTTCCGTCGCGGCGCAGCTCTGTCTCGCCGCGGCCTATGCCGCCGGGTTTCTAGCACTGCTCCGCGGGCACAGCCCCGGCGGCCCCATGCCGCGATGGGAGCGGCGGCTGATCGTGTGGCTCGTCGTTCTCGCTGCGCTCGCGCTCCTCCCGCATGCGCTTCGTCCCTGGGTACGCATGCGCAGCGATGCGGTGTTCCACACCGCCGTCGTCTTCGAGATCGCAGCGCGCGGCGTCCCTCCCGGCGATCCGTACTTCGCGGGGCTCTCTCTCAACTACGTCTGGTTCTATCACGCGATGCTCGCGGTGTGGGCGGAGGCAGCGGGTGTGGCGGCCTGGGACTTGGGCGGGCTCCTCAATACGTTCTGGCTGGTCTCGCTGGGCGGCGCGGTCTACGCGCTCTCGCGCGGTGCGGGCCGGCCGGGCCGCGAGGCGTTCTTCGCCGCTCTCTTCGTGCCGCTCGGGCTCGATGCGTTCTTCGTCCTCGGATTCGGTGTGAAGCTTGCGCGCGCGTTCGTGGGGGAGACCGCGGGTTGGGGAGAACTGCGCCGTCTGTTCTCGCTCCGTCCGTTCACCTTTGATCAAGTTCTGGCGTTCACGTCTCTCTACGGGAGCCCGCCTGCTTTTCTCAACAAATACCTGGTGATGACCGCGTTCGGGGGCGCCGTCACGTCTCTGGCCTGGCTCGGCGAGGGACTCGTGGGCTGGGCGCGGTCCATGTCGATGCCGTCCCGAGTCGCCGGTGAGTCCCCGCGCCGATTCGTGGGCGTGGCTCTGGCTGCGTTCGGCATGTGGGTATGGAATCCTGGACTGGCCGGGGCCGGTGGGTTGGGGTTGCTGCTTGCGGGGGTCCTTCTGCTCGTTCGTCCCGGTGCGGTGCCTCGGCGTCTCGTGGTGATGGGCGCGATGGCTTTCGCGTGTGGCAGCGCGTTGGCAGCGCCGATCTTCCTCAGCACGGTGGGCCGCACCCGGGCCCCCTTCCCGATCGGGTGGTCGCCGGCGTGGGCGGGAATCCTCATCGCATCCTCGGCGGCGCTCGTCCTCGGCGGTCCCGCGCTCTGGAGATTGGGTGCGCGGCCGGGCGCCCGCGTGTTCCAGGGGCTGGCCTTGGGCATGATGATCGCGGCGCTCTGGACCGTGCTCCCCACGACCAACACCACCGACAAGATGCCCTTCGTGTTCTACCTCTTCCCCGCCGTCGCGGCGGGGTGGACGCTCGCGCGTTGGTGGAAAGCGCTCCGCGCCCGGGGCCATGGCATGTGGGCGTGGGCAATCCCCATTGCGATGTGCGTCCCCATGTCGGCGCTCTACCTCGCCGTGTACCTCTTCCAGAAGGCTCCGGCCCCGATCTCCCTAGATGAGCGTTCTCTCTACGCCTGGATGGCCGAGCGTACGCCGCCCGACGCGGTCTTCATCGATTCGCAGGAGCGCGCCGACGTGCTCGTGCTCGCGCCGCGCCGCCAGTACTGGGGACGCGAGCCCTACGCCCATTTCTGGGGCTACCCGGCGGCGGAGATGAATCGCCGTCGCGACGTGCGGGACGCGCTCGTGGGCGTGTACGTGGACTCGCGGTATCCGCGCCCCCCCGTCGTCCCCGTCGACACGACGGCGACACTGGCCGCTCTCGATGCGTTCGCCGCCGAAAACGTGGGGCCGTTGTACGCGTTGTGGCGCACCAGCGATCACGGCAGCGCGCGCGCCGGCACAAGCTTCATGGGCCGCCGGCCGGATCGCTTCGAGATCGTCTGGTGGAACCCCGAGGCGACCGTGTTCCGCTTCCTTCCTTCGTCGCGCGCTGTGGGAGAGCCGTGATGGCAAGCTTCCGGATCGATGAAGAGATTTCCCGGAGTGTCCTGGCCGGCGCCGTGCGCCTGTCCGGACTTCGCGTCGGCGACGAGAACTCGTTCTGGTCGGAGATCGAGGATCTTGGCGTCACGTACCGGCGCGCGTTCGCGGGGCGTGCTCCCTCCGAAATCCCCGGCCTCGAGCCCGCGCGGCGCCTCTACCGAGCCTTCGGCGTGGACCCCACCCGCGCGCGACCGTCGTCGGAGGCGCTGCTCCGCCGCGTGCTCAAGGGCGAACCCCTCTACCGCATCAACCGGCTCGTGGACGCCTGCAACTGGTCCTCGCTCGCGCTGCTCCTGCCGATCGGGCTCTACGATCTCGCGCAGGTGCGCGGCAACGTAGTGCTGCGAGTCGGGCGCGACGGAGAGTTCTACGAGGGCATCCGCAAGGGGCCCGTCCACGTGGCGGGGCGACTCACCGTGGCCGATGATGACGGCCCCTTCGGATCTCCCACCTCCGACTCCGCCCGCACTTCCGTGAGCGAGCGCACCACGGAAGCGCTCGCCGTGATCTTCGCCCCCGGAGATTTCCCGCGTCTCGAAATGGAGGAAGGGATGGGGCGCATGGCGCGGCAGATGGTGCGCTGGTGCGGAGGGTGTGAGGAGGACGCTCGCGTGCTCGGAGGGGTGCAGCCGGGGTAAGGGTCCCGTTCGCTTCCGTCTGTGCGGGCAAGAAAACGCGGCACGGTCGACCGGAAAAGCGGATCGAAGGGTGATCGGGCACCGTTTCCCCCAGGCAACAGTTTCCTGCGCCCAACGCGCGCCCGAAGACCAGTTATCGCGCCGGCCGGACCGTGCCGCTCTGCAACTCCGGAGGTCTTGGGGTGAAGCGGAGGATTCCGCCCCGCCCCGCGTGACTCCATCGTTCGGCACCCGGTCAGAGAGAGTCTTCTGATAGAGCAGACTAGTCCCAGATTCGAATCACGGACACGCAAGAGTTGTAAATCTTTACAAATATATCCAAGGGTCAGGGGCGCGGACCGGCCACCCGCCTGACCAGAGCCTGGAAGCGGGGAGTTTCGCGGAGCGGATCCCACATCGGAGTCGCGGCCAGATAGGCGATGAAGGTCTCCCCCCGCCGGTGGCCCTCCTCCAGACAGGCCATCACCTTGTCCAGATCGCCGTGTCCCATGTAGACGGATGCGAGAAGAAACGGATGCGACTCCGGGGTCAGACTGTGCCTTCTCATCTCGGCGAAATGGCGTTCGGATTCCGCCGTGTTTCCCATTCGGGTGTGGGCGTAGCATTGCACCGCGTGGACCCACGCCGGGGTCGCCTCCGATTCCGGCCCGAACATCTTCAGGGCGGCCTCATAGTCCTTGTTGAGGATGTGGCACCACCCGAGCAGGAACATCGCACGGGTGAGCCGGCCATCCACCGGCGCCAGGGCTTGAAAGAGTTCTATGGCCCGAGGGTAGTCGCGCCTGAACATGAGAATCTGGGCGACGATGGTTTTGATTTCCAGGGAAGTCGGGTCCAGAGCCTGGGCGAGGCGGGCGAGCCGAAGCGCCTCGTCGAACTGCAACGTGACGACGAAGTACTGGCAGTAGAAGCGCTGAACGCAGAGGGTGTTGGGTGCGAGGTTGTTCGCGCGATCGAAGAGGATCCTGGCCTCTTCAAACCGGTACCGATGCGTCAACTCGATCATGGCCAGCCAGACGTAGGCCGGCGCCAGTTCGGGATCCAGTTCCAGCGCCCGGCGCGCCGCCGCCTCCAGATTGGCGACCCCCGTATTTCCCGGGAGCAGATCCAGCCACCGCATCAGATAGTAGGACTCCGCCAGCGCGGCGTGCGCGAGCGCGAATCCCGGATCCAGCACGGTGGCCTTCTCCAGCAGCTCCAGGCTCTTGTGAAGCGAGGCGGGTACGAGAGAGGTCTGGCACTCGCGCCCCTGAAGGTAGATCCGAAACGCCTCGGCGCTCTCGGTCACAGGCTTCGGAAGGATTAGCGGGTGAGACCCGTCAAACCACGCTCTAACCGGGGCAACGACTTGGAGGGCGATCGTCTGGATACCCTCTTCCGACCCGGTGAACTCACCCGCCCAAAGAATGGTCTCGTCGGCAACGCAGACGAGTCGGGCCGTGACGCGCAGCGCGTCTCGCGTGCCCCGAATCGCGCCCTCCACGACCGTGTCCACTCCGAGTTCCCGCCCGGCGGCCCCCCCGTGCGGATACCGGCCTGCGTGTCTCCGGGTCGAGCTTGTTTCGCGCACGGAGAGGCGCTTCACCTTGACCAGGTTGGTCGCGATCGAGTCGGCCAGACCGAGGCCCAGGAAGCCGACATCCGCCGAAAGCTGCTGGGTGTCGAACGGCAACACGGCTATCTGGCGGGTGCGGGGGCCGGCCGGGGTCGCAACGGCACCCGGGAGGGGCGACGTGTCGTCGCCGTCGCTGACGCGCACGTCGGCCACGAACGAGTAGCCCTGCTGTGGAACGGTGACGATGTAGCGATGGTCTCGGGGCTTCTCGCCGAGAATCTTCCGCAGGGTGGCGATGTTGACGCTCAGGTTGGCTTCGGTGCCCACGGTGCCGGACCAGAGCAGCTCGATGATCCGGTCCTTGGACAGTGCCTCGCCGCGGTGCTCGATGAGCAGCAGAAGCAGGCCGAGCGGTTTGGGCGGGATCGCGACGACGTAGCCGTTGCGCCACAGCATGCGATGCGTCGGATCGACTCGAAACGGCCCGAATTCGTAATATGAATGCGCGGCGACCATTCCCCTAGTGCCCCTTATCTGTCGTCCAGACCGTAGCGGGGACAGAAACCAAAGGCGTCTCGCCCCGGCCGGTGCTTGTCGGCCCGACGGGGCAGTCTGGGGGAATCAACGTTCGACAGTATAATGCAATTCGCGTCTATAGGGAAAGCGGTTACATGGGAGATTCTGTGGAAGCATCGCTGTGGGCCCCTTCACCGGTGGCCGGCCGGCCATCCGAACGGATCACTTCCTCGAGGACCCGGGCCCGCAGATCATCGAGCCCCGCACGCCGCACGGCCGAACAGACAACCGACCTGGCGTGTCGGGCTCGCAGCCCAAGGAGGGTGGCTTCGTCGGCCACATCCGCCTTGTTCAGCGCAAGAATCGTCGGCCTGCCTGCCGCCCCGATCTGCTCGAGTACCTGATACACGGTCTCAATCTGCTCTTCAGCGGCCGGGTTGGATGCATCCACGACGTGGAGCAAGAGATCGGCTTCGATGACTTCGCGCAGGGTGGAGCGAAACGAGGCGACCAGGTGATGCGGGAGCTTCCTGATGAACCCCACGGTGTCGGTGAAGAGCGTCACCTGTCCTTCGGGAAACCGGTAGCGCCGGGTGGTGGCGTCCAGGGTGGCGAAGAGCTTGTCCTCGGTGAGCACACCGGCCCCGGTGAGCGCGTTCATGAGCGTGGACTTGCCCGCGTTCGTGTACCCCACCAGCGCGCAGCGGTGCACGCGATGGCGGCGCGAGCGCTGCACTTCCCGCTCGCGGTCCACCTCCTCGAGCCGTTTCTTGAGAAACGCGATCTTCTCGCGCACCCGGCGGCGGTCGACTTCGAGCTGGGTTTCGCCGGGGCCTCGGGTGCCTATGCCACCCTGTTGACGCGAAAGGTGGACCCACATTCGGGTGAGCCGCGGGAGGAGGTACTCGAGCTGTGCCAACTCGACTTGGAGGCGGGACTCGCGCGTGTGGGCGCGCTCGGCGAAGATGGCGAGGATCAGCTCGCTGCGGTCGACCACCTTGCACTCGAGCTGAGTCTCCAGGTTCTTCACCTGGCCGGGGGAGAGATCGTCGTCGAAGATGACGAGATCGATCTCGGCTTCGCGCGCGAGTTCCTTGAGCCGTTCCAGTTTGCCCCGGCTCAGGAACGTGCCGGCGCGGATGGAATCCCGGCGTTGGCGGAGCCGGTCGACGACCTCGGCGCCGGCGGTCTGGGCGAGGAGAGAAAGCTCATCGAGGGAGTCTTCTTCGGTCGGGGACGGGACCAGGCCGACCAGCACGGCCCGCTCCTTGCGGTCTTCGAGCGCCTTGACCTCGTAAATCGGGTGCTACCTCCTCTTCAGCGGTGTGGTCCCCCATTGTAGCATCGGAGTCAGCGATCAGCGGGTCCGCGGGGTCGCTCAGTCCCTGTCGATGTCGCTGAGGTCGATGTCCTTGAAGTACTCGGCCACCGCCGCGTCCGACAATTCCTCCACGTCGGCGAGCGCCGCGCTCTTCACGCTGAGATCCATCTCCCTCGCGAACGCGTCAATCCCGAGCGGGGCCCCGGTGGCACGCGCCACCCTGGTTCTCCAGTCCTCGCTTGCTCCGGGCCCGAAGAGGTGCTCGCGCAGCCACGTGCCGGCTTCCTCACGGGCCCACGCCTCGGGAATCTCAGCCTGCAATCGCTCCCATGTCTGCGCAGCGATCAGCACGCCGAGAATCATCGAAGCGCCGTGCAGCGGCCGGCTCACCCAGAACGGATCGCCCGGCCAGAGCACTTCCGGACGGCGCGTCTCCTCCAGCATCTGCTCCGTGACGTTCGCGTGGAGTCGCTGCGGCTTCAGGCTGGACGCGGCGTAGGCAAGGTTCTCGAAGGCGGTGGCGGCCGCGTGACGGCGAAGCGCGATCACCCGGGCGAAGCGGGCGGCGCGCAGGTGCGTGCGCACGGCGGGGGGGGGAGCGCCGGTGATCTCGGCGAGCCGGGCCGGTTGGCGCGTCACTTCTTCGAACAGTGCCCCCGCCGCCTCGATCATGACCGGTGACTCGCGATCGAGGAGAGGACTGTGCGAGCGGGCGCGCACCCCGCCGAGCGCGCGGCCCGCAGCGTTGAACGCGGCGCCGAAACCGTCGTATCCCACAAATGGTGCGTGCAGGATGCGGATCTCGCCGGGGGACTCCACCGGGAGAACCAACGCGTCGAAGGGGAGATCGCACGCTTCCCAGCGCACGCCTGCGCCGTCGAGGTCGAACCCCCATCGGTGCGCCTGCGCGCGCGCGGCATCCAACGTGGGCACGGCCTCGAACGCGTCCGGAGGAAGCGGGCTCAGGCGCATGAGGCCGTAGTCCACGTCCCATGGTTCCACATCCTGAAGGCCAAGCACGGCGCGGATCTCGCGCTTCGCCTCCTGGTACGTTCCGCGGGTGAATCGCTCGACGGCATCGACAAGCCCCACGGCCTCGGCGCGATCCTGATCAATGACGTGGAACGCAATCTCCGGAAAACCCGAGCCGGCGACCGCTCGCGCAAGCGCCTCGCGGCGCCGAAGGAGTTCCGTCGCATCCTCCTCGATCGCTTCACCGAGGGGAACCGTGGACCTCCACGCCATCTCGCGAAGCCCTCGGTCCGGCTCCGAGAGGAGCATGCGGCGGATCTCGGCCCGCGAGACCTCGCGATCGCCCACGCACGGGCGGAACGCGATCTGCCGTTCGCGAAGCTCCTGCACGAGGGGCGCGATATCGGGATGGGTCTCGAAGAGCGTGGCGATCACCCAGCGATGCAGCCGATCGAGGTGACGGTGCTCTTCCGGTGTCGGGTCCATGCCGAAGGCCGCTTCGAGACGGGCCGGGAAGTCCCCCTCTTGAACCACACCGGCCTGGCGCGCGCAGAGGTCCGCGGGATCCCAGGGGAGCGGCATGCCGGCGTAGAGGGCCGACTCGTTCTCCATGCGATGGCGCGCCAGGTGCTCGATGCGCCGCTCGACGGCCTCGAAGAACTTGTGTTCGGAATCGGGGATCACGCGGGCCTCCTCGTGGTGGGGACGTGAAGTCTACCAGCCAGTTAGGCGGCCCGACCCGGGCGGGTTGGGTGAAAACTCGCGCTCCGGTTCCGCGGCGGCGAAAGCGATCAAGTCGGGGAGAGCCGATCCGATACATGGGGTGCGGCCGCAAGGTCGTAGGGCAGCGCGGCACCCCGTGAGGCGCCGTTGCCCCCTATCTCACCCGCAGGGTGGTTTTCAGGGTGACGTAGCGAACCTACCCCCCCCAGGTGTCGCTACTGAGAAGCCCCCGGGCATACCGCCCGGGGGTTTCGTTTTGCTCTCCGCTCTTCGCGCGTTGCCGCTCGAATCGATCCCCTGTCAGCCCTTCAGCGCCCGGCGCACGCCGGCCGCATACGCGGCATCGGCCTTCTCGAAGTGCGCGAGCTGGCGGTCGACGATCTCTTGAGGAACTCCTCGCATCGCGCCCGCGATGGCAACGTGAAGCCGTTCGCGTTCGTCCTTGGGCATGAGGCGATAGAGGTTTCCCGCCTGCGTGAAGTCGTCGTTGCCGGCCCGATGGTCGTAGCGGTCGGCATCGCCGGAGATGCGCAGCGGCGGCTCCTTGAAGCGAGGGTCCTCGGTGGGGCCCCCGAAACTGTTCGGCTCGTAGTTCACCGAGGCGCCGCCGTTGTCGTCGAAGCGCATGGCTCCGTCGCGGTGATAGGTGTTCACCGGGCAGCGCGGCCGATTCACGGGAAGGCTCTCGTAGTTGACGCCGAGACGATAGCGATGGGCGTCCGCGTACGAGACGACTCGGAACTGGAGCATCTTGTCCGGGCTGTGGCCGATGCCGGGGACGACGTTGGCCGGCGAGAAGGCCGCCTGCTCCACCTCCGCGAAGTAGTTCTCGGGGTTCCGGTTCAGCTCCATCACGCCGACCTCGATGAGCGGGTAGTCCGCGTACGGCCAGACCTTGGTGAGGTCGAAGGGGTTGTACGAGGTCTTATCAGCGTCCTTCTCCGGCATCACCTGCACCATGACGCGCCACTTGGGATACTCGCCGCGCTCGATCGCGTCGAAGAGATCGCGCTGATGGCTCTCGCGGTCGCCGGCGACGATGCGTGCGGCCTCATCGTCCGTGAGGTTCTGGATCCCCTGCATCGTCTTGAAGTGGAACTTGACCCAGAACCGCTCGTTCTTCGCGTTGAAGAGGCTGTAGGTATGGCTGCCGAAGCCGTGCATGTGACGGTAGCTTTTCGGGAGCCCTCGGTCGGAGAAGAGGATTGTGACTTGGTGGAGGCTCTCGGGGGAGAGGGACCAGAAGTCCCACATCGCGGTCGTGTTGCGTAGGTTCGACTTGGGATCGCGCTTCTGCGTGCGGATGAAATCGGAGAACTTGAAGGGATCGCGCACGAAGAAGACCGGGGTGTTGTTGCCGACCAGATCCCAGTTTCCCTCATCCGTGTAGAACTTGAGCGCGAAGCCGCGCACGTCGCGCTCGGCATCCGCCGCGCCGCGCTCGCCGGCCACCGTGGAGAAGCGCAGAAGCAGGTCGGTCTTCTTGCCGACCGACGAGAAGATCGCGGCCTTGGTGAAGCGGGTGATGTCGCCGGTGACGGTGAAGGCGCCGTACGCCGCCGAGCCCTTCGCGTGCACGACCCGCTCCGGGATGCGCTCGCGGTTGAAGTGCGCGTGCTTCTCGAAGAGCTGCCAGTCCTGGACGAGGATGGGGCCTCGCGGTCCCGCGGTTAGCGAGTTCTGGTTATCACCGACGGGGATGCCGGCGGCGGTGGTGAGTTGCTTCTTCTTCATGGTTCTGTGCCTCCGTCTCTGGTTCTTCGTTGGATGGTGTCCTGATTTAGATAGCGTCTAAGTTGGGTGCAAAAAAAGGGGGCCCGCCGGTCAGGGCTTCTTCCGACGCCCACGCATGACGACCTGGAACTCGCGGACTTCGAGGCCGTCCAGCGAGGCGCTCCCCTCCACCCTCACCGCATCCCAGGGGATGTCGACGATCTGGCCGGTCTCCTCGTCGATAAAGTGATGGTGCGCGGCGGTGAACGGGTCGAAGACCACGGTCCCCTCACGCAGCACCTGCGCCTTGAGGATCCCCTTCTCCACGAACAAGTTGAGCGTGTTGTAGACCGTCGCCCGGGAGATCGTGGGGCAGCTCGATCGCACCCGCTCCCAGACCTGATCCGCGGTCGGGTGGGAGGTCTCCTCGAGAATGCACTCCGCCAGCGCGATCCGCTGCGGGGTTGGCTGGATGCCGTGGTCCTTGAGAACCGCGAGCGCGTCTTTCATGTGACGTAGACTAAATCTAAATCAAGACTGTGTCAACCGGGAGAGCCAGGACCTGGACGGAAAGTCGAGGCGACTTGGAGAAAGGGTCGCCCATGGGTACCCTTCCGCGGGGGACGCCGTGCGTGGGTGCGGCGTGGCCAGTAAGGGCCGCACCCGCCCCGGTCTTCGATGTTGACAAAAGACGTCCAAACGTCTAGCATTCCGCGTCATGAAGGATGACCGAGTCAGATACTCTCCTGGTCACGTGAGGGATGGCATCCTGCAAGTGATGTCGCTTACCTCCAAGGCACTCTCCGTCAAGGAGATTGAGGAACGCGTCAGCCAGGTCATCGGCCCCACTGCCGGGTCCTCGATCCGGTCCTATCTCCGATTGAATACCCCGGGGATGTTTGTCCGGGAAGGCCGGGGCTCCTACGCCGTTCGACCAGTGGGGGGGGCGGGGATCCAACGGGAATTGTCGCTGGAAGAGGACTGGGCCGCCCCGGCGACGTTCGGCAAAGCGACATTGCATCATGCCGACTGTTTCGATTGGCTGGAACAGCAGCCGGACCACAGTTTCCACGCCGTCGTGACGGACCCTCCCTACGGTCTGCACGAATACACGGCCGAACAACAGGCGAAGCTCCGCAATGGGAAGGGAGGGGTCTGGCGTATCCCCCCGTCGTTTGACGGTCACGTGCGTTCCCCGCTCCCGAGATTCACGACTCTTGCCCCGGCGCAGCTAGAGTACCTGCGCACCTACTTCTTTGTCTGGGCGCGACTGCTGCTGCCGAAACTCGTTCCCGGTGCTCACGTCGTGATCGCGTCCAATCCGCTTCTGTCCTATCTGGTTTCCGGCGCGCTCGCGGATGCCGGGTTGGAACGTCGGGGGGAAGTTGTTCGGTTGACGATGACCATGAGGGGGGGGGACCGCCCCAAGGCAGCACACGAGGAGTTTCCGGAAATCAGCGTCATGCCTCGATCCATGTGGGAGCCGTGGATCGTGTACCGTAAGCCCATTGAAGGACGAGTGCAGGACAATTTGAGGAAGTGGCATACCGGAGGATTCCGCCGGCCATCTCAGGACAAGCCATTCGGGGATGTCATCAGCTCGCTGCCGACACGTAAGGCGGAGCGCAACCTAGCTCCCCACCCGAGCCTCAAGCCGCAGTCGTTCCTTCGACAACTCGTGCGAGCAGCGCTGCCTTTGGGAAGGGGCGTCGTCCTCGACCCGTTCGCCGGGGCGGGATCGACCCTGGCAGCTGCGGAGGCCGTAGGATATGCGAGTGTCGGAGTGGAGAAGGACGAGCACTTCTTCACGATGGCCTGCGAGGCGATCCCCAAACTGACCCGCTTCACCCCGAATGGGAATCACCCCAAACGGTAGATCCAGTTCTGGCGGAGTTTCTGGATGCCGTCCTTGTGCAGGGTGGCCGTGCGCGTGCCAAGCTCGCTGCGTGGATTCCGTCTGAAATCATCGCTGACGACGTGTCCGAGATAGACCTCCCTGAAGGTCATGGGGAGGCGATCGAGAGCAGGTTCCGTTTCCGTGTCTACGCCATACACGAAGACACACATCCACTGTTCGCGGGCCCCGTGGGTATCGACGGCCCCGCCCGCCTTTCTAGTCGTCTTGATCTCAACGCCATCCGAACCCGCCTTGACGGCATTGCCGGGATAGACGCCTTGTACGATCAGATCGGGGTGGCCGTTGAAGTACTGATTCTCCCTCAGGACTCTCGAGTGCTTGGCAAGGCTGGCGGTCAGCATGTCGGATAGGAGGCCCGACATGATTGCGGGACGCAGCATGTCGTCCAGCCTCAGCAAACCCCTGCTAGTCAAGTGAGAATTCACATCATAGAAGAAGTCATACACGTCCTGCATCGCCATTTGGAAATCCCGCACTCGCAACTCGAAGGGGAGCGGGGGCGCAGGATTGAATGCGCTGACTTGGACATTGTTTCGAGAGATAGACATATAGCTAGCCTGCAAGGTAGTGACACAGAACGTCTCGCTGTCAAGCTATCGAGGTTGGCCCCCCGGCTCCCTATCCTCAACCGTAAGCAGACGATTCCGAATGAACGTACGTGCGGCATTGGGGCAACGTGCGGGCCCCGGGACTACGAGGGTGACCCGGGCCTTCTTGTGCGCTCCAGCGTGCCGACATGCCGAGCGAGGAACCGTCCGGACCCGGGTTCAGCCCGTAAGTCGCCGCGGTGGAATCGGATACGTCCGCCGGAGAGGACCGTCGAGGGGAGGCCTCGTAAGGGAAACCCCTCGTAGATGCTGGCGTCGCACCGATGGTGGTGGGTCCCCGCCGAGATCACGCCGGTCGCCTCGGGATCCCAGACGACCAGATCCGCGTCCGCTCCCACGGTGATCGACCCCTTCCGCGGGTAGAGCCCGAAGAGGCGCGCCGCTCGTGTGGAGGTGAGATCCACGAACTGGAAGAGGTCGATCTTCCCCGTGCCCACGCCATGCGTGTAGAGGAGCGCCATGCGGTGCTCGATCCCGGCCGCGCCGTTGGGGATCTTGCGAAAATCGTCGCGCCCGGCGTCTTTTTGCCCGCGCGTATTGAAGGGACAGTGGTCGGTGGAGACGACCTCGAGGATCCCCGCCTTGAGTCCTTCCCAGAGCGCCTCCTGGTGGCCCTTCGCGCGGATGGGGGGAGAGAGGACATAACGGGCGGCGGCATCCCACGGTTGGTCGTAGACGGAGTCGTCGAGGAGCAGATAGTGCGGGCAGGTCTCGCCGTGCACGCGGGCACCGCCTTCGCGGGCCTCGGCCAGGTTGTGAAGCGACTCGCGGCAAGTGACGTGGACCACGTAGAGGGTCACCCCGTTGAACGCGGCGAGGATCGCCGCGCGCCCCACCGCTTCGCCTTCCAGCGCCGGGGGGCGGGAGAGGGCATGGTAGCGCGGCGCAGTCTTTCCCTCCGCGGCGAACCGGTTGCGCAACTCCTCCACCATGTCCCCGTGCTCCGCGTGGACCATGAGAAGCCCGCCCAAATCGCCCACCGCGCGCATCACCCGAATGAGATCGCGGTCGTCCAGGCCCACCGTGTCCTTGTAGGCCATGTAGACCTTGAACGAGGGGATGCCCTCATCCCGGACGCAGCGGCCGAGCGCCTCGGCCACGCCGTCGCCCCACCACGTCACGCCCATGTGGAAGCCGTAGTCGATGACGGCGCGCGCGGCCTCGGCGCGGCGGGCGCGAAGCGCCTCGAAGTAGTCCTGATCGCGCTCGGGATGCACGAAATCGAGAACGGTCGTGGTGCCGCCGGCGAGCGCGGCAATGGTGCCGCTCTCGAAGTCGTCCGCGGAGACCGTGCCCATCACCGGAAGGGACAGGTGCACGTGCGGGTCGATGCCACCGGGGAAGACGTACTGGCCGGAAGCGTCGACGAGCTCATCATCGGCCGCGCCTTCGAGCGAGGAGCCCAGCGCAACGATGCGTCCGTCGCGGCAGAGGACGTCTCCCACCCACCGATCCAGCGCGGTGACGATCGTGCCGTTCTTGATGAGAACGCCCATCGGTCCTCCCTGAGGGTGCGTCGACGCGAGCGCGGGGCCTCGGTGCGGCCCGGCAACCGGAAGCCTACTCACCCGCATGGCGGTTGTCGAATCCCCCTGCGCCGCTCATGCGGTATGCTTCGTCTCACATTCTTACGGAGGTCGGCCATGGTTCGCATAGGAGATAGCCCTCCCCGGCCCGACGGGTGGGCCAAAGTGACAGGTGGGGCCAAGTACGCCGACGACCTGACGCTGCCCGGCATGATGTTCGGGGCCACGCTGCGCAGCCCACATCCTCACGCGCGGATCGTCTCGCTCCGCTTCGATCCGTCGCGCGCCCCCGAGGGCGCGGTCGCGGTCACCGCGCGCGACATCCCGGGCGTCAACGGCGTGCAGCTCATCGACGACACCTGGCCGGTGCTCGCCGAGGGCGTGGTGCGCTATGTGGGCGACGCGGTGGCTCTGGTGGCGGCGCCCACCCGCGATGCGGCGCGGCGTTCCCTGGAAGCTTTCGATGTCGAGTACGAGCCGCTGCCGCCGGTCCTCACGTGGGAGGACGCCGAGCGTGAGGAGCCGCTCTACACGCTGAGCCTCGATCACGGGAATCTCGCGCGGGGCTTCGCCGAGGCCGCCCACATCATCGAGGGCGTCTACTTCTGCGGCCACCAGGAGCACATCTACATCGAGTGCCAGGCGATGCTCGCCTGGTTCGAGCCGGACGGCACCCTCGAAGTGATGGGCTCGATGCAGTGTCCCTACTACATCCATCACGCGATGGTGCACGCCTTCGGCCTTCCCGAGAACAAGGTGCGCGTGCGCCCGTCCGTCATCGGCGGAGGGTTCGGCGGCAAGGAGGACTATCCGAGCATCCTCGCTGCGCATGCCGGGCTTCTCGCGAGGGCGTCGGGGCGTCCGGTCAAGATCGTCTACGACCGGCACGAGGACATCACGGCCACCACCAAGCGACACCCGGGGCGCGTTCGTCTTCGCACCGGCGTGACCGCGGGCGGACGGCTGACCGCGATGGAGATCCACGCGGACCTGGACGGCGGGGCGTATCGCACGTTGTCGCCGGTCGTGCTCTCGCGCGGGGTGCTCCACGCCACCGGGGCCTACCGGTGCGCGAACGTGAAGATCCGCGGTCGCGTGCTTCGCACCCATACGCCTCCCAACGGGGCGTTCCGCGGCTTCGGCGTGCCGCAGACGATGTTCGCCGCCGAACGGCACATGGATCGCGTCGGACGGGTGCTCGACATCGATCCCCTGACCCTGCGCCTGGCCAATGCGGTGGGGCCGGGGGACAGCCTTGCTACCGGGCAGGTGCTCAAGGACGATGCCTCGGCGCGGCTCTGCCTGGAACGCGCCGAGAAGAAGACGAACTTCCGCGCGCGGTGGCTCGAGTACGAGAAGGCGCGCGCCACGCGCAAGGACGGCGAGCCGCTGCGCGGCGTCGGAATGAGCCTCTACTTTCACGGCGCCGGCTTCACCGGACAGGGCGAGCACAAGATGCGTTCGCCGGTCACGGTGCAGCTCACCGCCGACGGGCGCATCGAGGTGCTCACCGCCATGACCGACATCGGCCAGGGCTCGCTGGTTGCGCTTACGATGATCGCCGCGGAGGCGGCGGGGGTGACCCTCGACGACGTCGTGTTCGCGCCCGCGGACACTTCCCTGGTGCCCGACTCCGGCCCCACCGTGGCCTCGCGCACGACGATGATCGTCGGGGGCACGATCGCCCGCGCGGTGACGCAGCTCCGCGATCGTGTGCTGTGCTGGGCGCAGGAGCGGCACGGCGCCGATCTTCGCGTCGACGACGGCGAGGTGTTCGGCACGCACGGATCGCTCGGCGCGTTCCGCGACCTGGCCGCGCAATGCCGGGGCGAGAAGGGGGCGATAGAAATCACCGTGCGTCACGAGCCGCCGGCATGGCAGGTCTTCGACGAGAAGACCTATCAGGGGTCGGCCTACGCGACCTACGGTTGGGGAGTGGACGTCGTGGATGTGGAACTCGACCCCGACACGTTCGAGGTGAAGCCGCTTCACGCCACCGTGGTCTGCGAGGTGGGGCGCGTGATCCACACCAAGCTCTGCCGCGGTCAGATCGAAGGGGGCACGCTGCAAGCGTTGGCCTACGGCTATCTCGAGGAGATCAAGGTCCGGGACGGACGCTATCTCAACGATCGCCTTGCCACCTACATCATCCCGACGATCAAGGACGCGCCTCGCATGGACGTCGAACTCCTCGAGCGACCGTGGGAGGGGGGCCCCTCCGGCGCGAAGGGAGTGGGAGAACTGCCCATGGACGGCGGCGCGCCGGCGGTGCTTCAGGCGATCGAGAACGCGACCGGAATCTTCCCCACCGACCTGCCCGCGACCCCGGAGCGGTTGCTGGACTGGCTTGCGAAGGGGCAAACGGTTGCCGCGGTCGCCCATGAGGCGCGGCATACCGGTAGGTCCGGGCGCGGCGCGGGAAAGGAGGGGACGCGGTGAAGGTGGAGTTCACGCTGAACGGCCGGCCGGTGACGGTGGAGGGGGAGCCGATGGAGCGCCTCCTCGACGTGCTGCGCGAAGGGCAGCGGCTCACCGGCACCAAAGAGGGTTGCGGCGAAGGCGAGTGCGGTGCGTGCACGGTGCTCCTGGACGGTGAACCCGTTCTCTCCTGTCTCGTCCCACTCGTGCAATGCGCGGGTCGCAGCGTGGAGACCGTCGAGGGAGTGACCGCCGACCCCGAAGCGAAGGCGATCCTCGATCGCTTCGTCGAAGAAGGGGGCACCCAGTGCGGCGCGTGCACCCCCGGCATTGTCGTCACGGCGTGGCGGCTGAGAAAGGGCCGGGGGAAGCTGGACCGCGAGTCGATCCGCACCGCGCTGGCCGGGAATCTCTGCCGCTGCACCGGCTACGAGGCGATCCTGCGCGCGCTCGACGAGGAGGCGCCGCGATGACGCGCGAACACTCGGGGAGGGCGCCGCGATGACCCGCGCGTTCACTCCACGCACGATCGACGAGGCGGTACGGGTGCTCGCGGAGAACCCCGGCGTGAAGCCGCTCGCCGGGTGCACCGATCTCATGGTGGGCGCGGGGGAGGGACGACTGACCCCGGCCGCGATCATGGATCTCACGCGCGTGGCCGAGCTACGGGGCGTCGAGCATCGCGACGGCGAATGGCACCTCGGAGCCGCCGCTACGTTCACGGAAATCCGTCAGGCGCCGGGTCTCGCCGAGGCGCTCCCCGCGCTGGCGGACGCGGCGTCGCGGATCGGCGGCTGGCAAATCCAGAACCGCGCCACGGTGGGCGGCAACATGGCCAACGCGAGCCCGGCGGGGGATTCGCTGCCGGTTCTGCTCGCGCTTGAGGCGACCGTGGTGATGGTGGGGCCGCTCGGCACGCGGGCGATTCCCTACGATCAATTCCACGTCGGCTATCGCAAGACCGCGCTCGCCCCCGACGAGATCATCGGCTGGGTGCGTATCCCCGATCCCGCCAAGGACTCGATCCAGTTCTTCCGCAAGGTGGGCACGCGCGAAGCGCAGTCGATCAGCAAGGTCTCGGTGGCGATGGCCGCGCACCTGCAAGGAGACCGCTTCCGCCGCGTCCGTTTCGGGGTGGGGAGCCTGGCCGCCACTCCTGTTCGCCTGTGCGTCACGGAGAAGTTGTGCGAAGGCGAGGCCCCCGGCAAGGTGCTCGCCGAGCGCGCGGCGGAGACCGCGATGGGAGAGGTCCACCCCATCGACGACGTGCGCTCGACCGCGGAGTATCGACTTCACGCGCTCGGTCGTGTCGTGCGGCGGATGATCCTCGAGTCGATGGAGCGGGCGTGAAAGAGATCACGTTCACGCTGAACGGCGAGAGGACGACGGTCGCCGTGCGTCCCGGCGAGCCGTTCCTGGAAACGCTGCGTGAACGCTGCGGGATCACCTCGACCAAGGACGGATGCCAGCCGCAGGGGCAATGCGGCTGCTGCCTCGCGCTCATCGACGGCCAGGCCAAGGTCACCTGCGCCATGCCGGCGGAGAAGGTGGACGGGAAGGACGTGCTCACGCTCGAGGGGCTCACGCACGACGAGCGGGACTTGGTGGCGCGCTGCTTCGTCGCCGCTGCGGGGCTCCAGTGCGGCTTCTGCATTCCGGGGTTCGCGCTGCGCAGCAAGTGGCTTCTGGACCGCAACCCGAATCCCTCGCGGGAGGAGATCGCCCGCGCCATCGACGTGCACCTCTGCCGTTGCACCGGCTACGTAAAGATCCTCGACGCGATCGAGCTTCTCGCCCGCGCGCGCCGCGGCGAGACGGCGCCGGAGCTGATCGAGGACGGTCGCGTGGGGCAGCGGCTCGCGCGCTACAAGGGGATGCAGTTAGTTCTGGGCGATCGCCCCTACGTGGACGACATCCGGCGCCCCGGCATGCTGCACGGCGCGCTCGTGCTCTCCCCGCACGCGCGGGCTCGTGTCGTGCGCGTGGACGTGAGCCGCGCCCTCGCGCATCCAGGTGTGGTCGCGGTCGCCACCGCCAAGGACGTGCCCGGGGACCGCTGGTATGGGCTCGTCTATGCCGACTGGCCCGGGTTCGTCGCCGAAGGGGAAGAGGTCCGCTACGTGGGGGACGTGCTGGCGGCGGTGGCTGCGCAGGACGAGTACACCGCGCGCGAGGCGGCGAAGCTGGTGGACGTGGAGTACGAACCGCTCCCTGCCGTGCTCGATCCGCACGCATCCCTTGCGCCCGGCGCGCCTCGGGTGAATCCCAAGCACGACAACCTGCTCGCGCGCACGGCGATCCTCCGCGGGGATCCCGCCGGGGCCGAGGCCGCGAGCGCTCACGTGGTGAGCGGCACCTGGCACACCCAACGGATCGAGCATTTGTTCCTGGAGCCCGAGAGCGCGGTCGCCGAACTTCTTCCCGACGGGCGCCTCGCGCTCTTCAGCCAGGGGCAGGGCATCTTCGACGATCGCCGGCAGGTGGCGTCGTTCCTCGGCATCCCGGAGGAGCAAGTCCACGTCGAACTGGTCCCCAACGGCGGGGCGTTCGGCGGCAAGGAGGACATGTCGGTCCAGGCCCAGACCGCGCTTCTGACCTGGATGACCAAGCGGCCGGTCAAGATCACGCTGAACCGCGAGGAGTCGATCCGGCTTCATCCCAAGCGGCACCCCATCGCCATGGACTACACGGTGGGCTGCGACGCCTCGGGGAAGCTCACCTTTGTGAAGGCGCGCATGCTGGGCGATTCAGGCGCGTATGCCTCGGTGGGTGGGCATGTCCTTGAGCGCGCGGCGGGCCACGCCTGCGGGCCCTATCACGTTCCCGCAGTGGACGTCGAATCGAAGGCCGCCTACACGAACAACCCGCCCTGCGGCGCGATGCGCGGCTTCGGGGCGAACCAGGCCCACTTCGCCATGGAAGCGTGCATGGACATGCTCGCGAAGAAGACGGGCCTCGATGCGTGGGAGATCCGCCATCGCAACGCACTTCGCGTGGGCGATGCATTCACAAGCGGACAGGTGCTGGAGAAATCAGTGGGCATCGTGAAGACGCTCGAGGCGGTGAAGGGGCGCTACTACGAGGCGCTCCGCTCCGGGCGCGCGGTCGGCATCGCGTGCGGCATCAAGAACAGCGGGATCGGCAACGGCGCGCAGGAATGGGGCAAGGCGCGGCTGGTGGTGGAAACCGACGGCACGATCTCGCTCTACAACGGCTACACGGAGATGGGGCAGGGGCTTCTGACCGTGCTCACTCAGTTCGCGGTCGAGGTGACCGGGCTTCCGGCGTCGATCTTCCGGCCGAAGGTGGACTCGACCTTCGCGCTCGGCTGCGGTCAGACCACCGGATCGCGCGCGACGCTCTTCGGCGGGCGCGCTGTGAAGAGCGCGGCGGAGAAACTGCGGGCGGATCTGGATCTCGGCAAGACACTTGCCGACCTGGTCGGCAGCGTGTACGCCGCCGACATCGTGATCGACGACACCACCGCGCCTGGAAAGACAAAGGACGGAAGGATCAAGACTCACACCGCGTTCGGTTACGCGACGCAGGTCTGCATTCTGGACGCGGAGGGACGTGTCGAGAAATTCGTGGCCGCCCACGACGTGGGTCGCGCGGTGAACCCGGCCCTGTGCGAAGGCCAGATCGAAGGCGCCATTCACATGGGCTTGGGCTACGCGCTCACCGAGGATCTCCCTTGCCCCGACGGCATGCCCGCCACCTTCAAGCTGCGCGACCTCGGTGTGCTGCGCGCGCGCGACATGCCGGAGGTGGAGGTGATCCTCGTCGAGGATCACGAACCGGAAGGGCCGTTCGGCGCGAAGGGCGTCGGCGAGATCGGGCTCGTGCCGACCGCGGCGGCGGTGGCCGGCGCGCTGGAAGCGTTCGATGGCATCCGCCGTACCGTGCTGCCGATGAAGGACTCGCCCGCCGCGCGCAAGATGTCGGTGGGGCGCGTGCGTGCGGCGGCGAAGGAAGGCGCCGAGTCGTGAGCGCCGCCGAGGCGGTGAAGCTGGGTCCCGACCAGGACGGGAACGTCTTCGTCTGCGAGGGCGATCGCATCGCCGCGTTCGGGGCCGCGCCGTCGATCTGCGAGCGCGACGCGTTCTACCTCGACTGCCGTGACGCGTGGATCGGGCCGGGGCGGGTGAACGCGCACACGCACCTCTACAGCGGGTTGGCGCCGCTGGGGATGCCCGCGCCGGAACCGCCCCCCGAGAACTTCGTGCAGATCCTGGAGCGCGTGTGGTGGCGGCTGGACCGAGCACTCGAGGAGCGCTCGTTGCGCGCGGCGGCGCGGCTCTACGTGGCGGAGTCGTTGCTCGCGGGCACCACGTGTCTCGTGGATCACCACGAGTCCCCCAACTTCATCGAGGGCTCGCTGGACGTGCTCGCCGACGCGTGCGAGGAAATGGGTGCGCGCGCGCTCCTTTGCTACGGCGCCACCGAGCGCAACGGCGGGCGCGACGAAGCTCGGCGTGGGCTCGCGGAATGCCGGCGCTTTGCGACGTCGAACCGGCGCGGGCTCGTGCGCGGCGCGGTGGCGTTGCACGCCTCGTTCACCGTGAGCGACGAGACCGTGCGCGAGGCCGGCGACCTCTGTCGCGAACTGGGCGCGCCGCTGCACGTGCACGTGGCCGAGGACATGGCCGATGTGTGGGACGCGCGCCGGCGCGAATACGAGGGCCCGCTCGAACGGTTGTTGAAGCTGAACGCGGCGCCGCCGGGATCGATCCTCGCCCACGGCGTGCACCTCACCCGCGAGCAGGTGCGAACGGCGGCGGACCATGGTCTGTGGCTCGTGCAGAACCCACGCTCCAACCGCGGCAATCGCGTCGGATACCCGAAAGCTCTGGATGAGAGCCGCCGCGTGGCGCTGGGCACCGACGGCTATCCGGCGGACATGGCTGCGGAGGCGGCCGCGCTGCGCGAGGAGGCTCGGGAGCACGCGGAGCGTGAGGACGTGGTCGAGCGCCGACTGCAAGGCGCGCACGCACTGGTCGGGGAACTCTTCGCGGCGACCTTCGCGCCGCTTGCCGCCGGGAACCCCGCGGATGCCGCGGTGTTCGAGGAACACGGCGGCATGCGGCACGTCGTCGCCGGCGGACGACTGGTTGTGCGCGACGGTCGCCTTCTGTCGGCGGACTTGGACGCGATCCGCGCCGAGGCCGCCGAAGAAGCGGTCAAGCTCTGGGAGCGGATGCGGAGACTGTCCGGGTAGTAAGCCCATGAGGGCGCCGCGGTGTCGGCCACGGCGCCCTCCGGCCCTGCCTCACGCGGACGCCCCGGAGCGCCCGCGTCGTACTCGCGCCTACTCCGCGTAGCGCGACTTGATCGAACCCCACGACACGGTCTCGGTGGGGACCGCGCAACCGGTGAGTACCATCGTGAGTTGAGTGACCGACCCCCACGCTCCGTCGCTGAGCGTTCCGGTGCCGGCGGGGCACGAGTCGGGATCCAGGAACGAGGGATAGCCTGCAGGCAGCGAGCCGGTCGCCGTGCTGCCGAAGACCGAAGTGTTGGCGATCATGTAGTCGAGGCAGGTGGGCGACCAGCTCGGGTAGAGCGCGTCCAGCATGCCGGTCACGGTGACGTTGCTGCGGATGCCGATGCGAACGTTCGCGACGTATTGGTGGGTCGAGGTGACGATCAGCGAAGAGAGCGTCCCCGTGAAATCCGTGAGGTGATCGATGCTCCACGGACCCTGCTTGGCGAGCCAGAGCTGGCCACCCGCGTAGTTGGTCCGGTACGTGACCTCACCCGTTCCCCCGACGCGCGTGTCGCTCACCAGCGTCGGGGATCCGACGATCGATGCGCACGAAAGCCGCCACTCGCTCCCCAGCGAGGATCCATCCCAGGACTGGACGTTGAGCGTGTTGCCTGTGGCACTCTCCTGCCCCGGCCCCATCCAGGATTCGCTGAAACGGCCGTCGAGGACCGTGCCCCCCTGAGTGAGCGAGTTGTAGAAACCGTTCTGGGGCGGAAGGGGATACGCCATGGCCGTCGCCGGCGCGGCGAGGGCGAAGAGGATCAGGGCAGCGATAAAGGTCTTCATGAAGGCTCTCCTTGATGGGATGGATGTCGTGAAGCGTTCCGAGAAGTTGGCGAGGCCGGGGACAGCGATGCACTTCGAGAGGCATAGCGACGGCTTACGGGGCTCCTGCCGTGCTATCCTCGGCCTCGCAATAAAGACTAGAGAGGAACCTGCGGGGATACGATCCGGCAGATGTTCTAACTCGTTGCTGTAAGAGCAATAAACTCGGTATCCGGCGGATGACGTAGGACGATGTGGGCTTGGAAAGACGACCCTGACCCCAATCTTCTGCCCGTCGTGGCCGTGTTGCTCATCCTGATCTTCACGTTGGGCCTCGTGGACCTGTCCCTGGATCTCGGCCTACGCAACCCGACGCATATCATCCTAGAAGTCGCATTCCTTCTTTTATGTCTGGTTTCCGCGTTCTTTCTTGGATCCGGATGGTTGCGCGCGCGCGGCAAGCTCGATCGGGTTCGGGCGGCCATGGCGGCGCGTGAGGATGAGCGGGACAAGTTCCGGGACCAGTCGAAGAAGCTGCTCGCCGGCCTTGGAGAGGTGATCGACGTGCAGCTCCGGGAGTGGAACCTGACCGCGGCCGAGCGGGAGACCGCGCTCTTCCTGCTCAAGGGCTACAGCCACAAGGAAATCGCGAATCTTACGGACAAGAGCGAGCGCACGGTGCGGCAGCACTCGGTCGTGGTCTACCGGAAATCCGGCCTGGCGGGCCGAGCCGAGCTGGCGGCGTTCTTCCTGGAGGATCTGCTGCTCCCCATGGAGGCGGCTCCCCGGGAGGGGTAGACTCGTGCGCTTCGGATCAATCGGGTGAGCTCTTCGAGCCGCCCTCATCACTGCGGAAAGGACACACACGGTGCGCGGATTAGGACTCGAAACCCACGTCGTCGATCAGTCGGTCTACAACAATAGCGTCAAGCGCTTCAAGGAGCGGGGGATCCTGCTCCCCACCTTCGCTCGACTCGCCGAGCCCTCGACGATTCCCGCCGGGATCGTGGAGCGGTTGCGGGCCGTGGAGCCCGACGCGCCCGATGCCCTGAACCTCTTCCGCGTGCACTGGAACAACACCGCCGACCGGCGCGCCCGCCAGGACGTTCCCGATTTCGTGGAGCTGCCGGAGTCGGTCACCGGGGTCAAGGCGCGGATCCTCGTCGCGCGCGGCGACAGATTCCCGATGATCCACGCGCACAAAGTGCTGGCCGCCTACGGCTGCCTCGCCCCGCGCGTCATCACGGGGCAGTTCGACCCCACCGCGCACAAGGCGATCTGGCCCTCGACCGGCAACTACTGCCGCGGCGGCGTGGCGATCTCGCGGATCATGGCCTGCCGAGGCGTTGCGGTGCTCCCCGAGGGGATGAGCCGCGAGCGGTTCGCGTGGCTCGAGAACTGGGTGGCGCACCCCGACGACATCATCCGTACCCCCGGCACCGAGAGCAACGTGAAGGAGATCTACGACAAGTGCGCGGAGCTCTCACGCGACCCGCACAATGTCATCTTCAACCAGTTCAGCGAATTCGGGAACTATCTGGCCCACTATCTTTGTACGGGGCGCGCGCTGGAGCACGTGTTCGAGACCGTCCGCAAGAAGTCGCCCGCGCTGCGCATGCGCGCCTTCATCAGCGCGACCGGCTCGGCGGGGACCATCGCAGCCGGCGACTACTTGAAGGAGCGCCACGGCGCGCTCATCGCGGCGGTGGAGGCGCTCGAGTGCCCGACGCTCCTCTACAACGGCTTCGGTGAGCACAACATCCAGGGGATCGGCGACAAGCACGTCCCGTTCATCCACAACGTGATGAACACGGACTACGCGGTGGCCATCTCGGATCACGCCACCGACGGGCTCAACGTTGTGTTCAACACCGAGCCCGGGCGCGAGTACCTGATGAAGCGCCGCGGCGTGCCCTCGGCGCTGGCAGCCGAACTCGGCTTCATGGGCTTCTCGAGCATCTGCAACGTGCTGGCCGCGATCAAGGTGGCCAAGTACATGGGGTTGGGCCCGGACGACGCGATCGTGACCGTGGCCACCGATAGCGCGGCCATGTACTCGACCGAGCTGGACAAGGCGCAGACCGCTCTCTTCCCCAAGGGGTTGGATGCGGTGGACGCCGCCGAGACCTACGGGCGCCACATGCTCGCCACCGCCACCGACCACATGATGGAGTTGTCGCTGCGCGACCGGGAGCGGGTGTTCAACCTCGGTTACTACACCTGGGTGGAGCAGCAGGGGGTCGAGATCCCCGACTTCACCGTGCGCCGCGATCAGGCCTTCTGGCGCAAGCTTCGCGATCTCGTTCCCGCCTGGGATGCCATGATCCAGGAGTTCAACGCCAGGACGGGGCTCGCGTGAAACAACCGCTCTCGAGCATGGTCTGCGCCGGGTGCGGTCACGTGGTCGCGGCCGGCGAGCCGTACCCGTTCCGCTGTCCCAATGCGGAGCGCGGCGACGACACGGACCACGTCTTGAAGCGCGTCCTCGACCCCGGGATTCGGGGCGCGGTCCCGGATTGGCGCGCGCTCTTCCTGGGCGACGAGCCCAACCCGTTTATCAAGTTCCGGCAACTCTTCCACTCCTATCACACGGCGCTGGCCGCGGGGCTCACCGACGACGACTATGTCGCGATCGTGCGCGATCTCGATACGGCGGTGACGTCGGTGGACGGCCGCGGCTTTCGCGCGACGCCCTTCGCCCGTTCGAGTCCTCTGCGCGAGCGGCTCGGTTTCGCCGAGTCGGGCGCGGTGTGGGTCAAGAACGAGACCGGCAACGTTTCGGGTTCGCACAAGGCGCGCCACATGATGGGCGTCATGATCTGGCTGCGCGTGGCGGAACGCCTCGGTTGGGTGGACCCCGCCGAGGCTCCCCCGCTCGCCATCGCGAGCTGCGGCAACGCGGCGCTCGCGGCGGCCGTGGTGGCGCGCGCGGCAGGACGGGCGCTCGACGTGTACGTCCCCCCCGACGCACACCCCAACGTGCTGCGCCGGCTCATGGATCTGGAAGCACGGCTCGTGTCGTGCCCCCGCGAAGAGGGTGTGCCCGGCGATCCGTGCTATCACCGTTTCCGCGAGGCGGTGGCGGGCGGGGCCTTGCCGTTCACCTGCCAGGGAAACGAGAACGGGCTCGTGATCGAAGGAGGCGAGACGCTCGCCTACGAGATGGTCGCGACCTTGCTCCGCGAGGGCGCCGCGCTCGATCGCATCTACGTGCAGGTCGGCGGCGGCGCGCTGGCCAGCGCGTGCATTCAGGGGTTCGCCGACGCGCAGCAGCTCGAGCTCGTGAGCGAGCTACCGAGACTTCATCTCGTGCAGACCGAGGGAGCGTATCCTTTGCAGCGCGCGTTCTCGAAGCTCGTGGATCTCGGTCTGGATCGGCTTCCCGACGGCAGCAAGGGAAACGGCTCGCGCCCGGCCTCGCTGGGGGCGCGCGTGGATCTCCTGCGCCGCCGTCTCGATCCGGCCGCGATGGACGAGATCCTCCACCACGCGGTCCATCACCGCTCCGAGTTCATGTGGCCGTGGGAGACGCCGCCGGAGAGCATTGCCCACGGCATCCTGGACGACGAAACCTACGACTGGTTCGCCCTCGTGAGCGGCATGCTCGCGAGCGGCGGCTGCCCCGTCGTCGCGTTCGAAGAGACGCTCATCGAGGCGAACGCGCTGGCCCGCGAGGCGACGGGGATCCCCGCCGATCACACCGGTACCTCGGGGCTTGCCGGCCTCATGCAGCTTCAGAAACGCGATCCGACGCCGGCGGGTGAGAACGTCGCCGTGCTCCTGACCGGCGTGGAACGTTGAACACCCCGGAAGGCGCCATGCGCGACCGCACGCCCGTCACGCTCGATCGCAACGAGAACCACTACGGCCCGGCCCCCGCTTGCATGGCCGTGCTTCGGGACCTCGCGCCGGAACTGCTGCACGACTACCCCCGCGACTTCCAGTTCGGCAGCTACAGCCGCCTCTCCCGCCGGCTGGCCGGAATCCACGGTGTCGACGAGAAGCGCATCATTCTGGGCTACGGCTGTGAAGACATCCTGAAGGAGGCCGTGCACTTCTTCGTCAGCCCGGGGGACGCCGTCCTCGTGCCGAGCGCCTCGTGGTGGTACTACCGGGCCGTCGCCGACGAGGTTCGCGGCGAGACCTTCGAGTACCCGCTGGTCGAGGAACGCACGACCTATCGCTACGACCTGGATGCGCTGCTGGCGATGCGCGACCGCATCGCGGTGCGGATGCTCCTGATCGCCTCGCCCAACAACCCGACCGGGAATGCGATCGACCCGGCGGCGTTGCGCACCGTTCTCGACCGCTATCGGGGCGTGCCGGTTCTCCTGGACCAGGCGTACTTCGGTTTCGAAGAGGACGGACTCGACGCGTGCGGCGACATCACCGACGAGTTTCCGGACGTCCTCGTGCTGCGCTCCTTCTCGAAGCTCTACGCGCTGGCGGGTGCTCGCATCGGCTACGCGGTGGCCGGCAAGGGTCACGACGATTTCGTGAAGTTCTGCTCGCGCAACCTCGGGTACAACCGCGTCTCCGAGAGCCTGGCGCTGGCGGCCCTCGACAGCCCGGAGTACTACGCGCACGTGCGACAGGGCATGGAGGCGGACCGCACCGAGTTGTGCGCGCGCCTGAGAGCCATGGAGGGTGTGCGGGTCTATGACTCCGCCGCCAACTTCGTTCTGGCGCGCTTCCCGCGAGAGGTGGTGGGCTTGCTCGACGCCGAACTGCGGCGGCGCGGTTTCATCATCAAGTTCTTCAAAGAAGCCGGCTTCCTGGATTGCGCCCGGATCACGCTGGGCACCCGGGAAGAGAACGCGGGGCTGCTGGAAGCGATGATCGACGCGCTCCCCGCGTTGCTGGCGACAAGGGTTTGAGGACCCGCGTCATGGAAGCGCTGCAGGCGCCTGCGGACGGACTACCTGGCCACCCTCAAGGCCCCCGAGGTCGAAGAGACCCTGGATCTCGTGTTGTACCGGCCGCTGGCCTACCTCTTCGTGCAAGCCGTCCGGCGCACACCGATCACCCCGAACCAGGTCACCCTGTCCAGCATCGGGATCGGGCTCGTCGCGGGCTATCTCTTCTGGATCGGCACGCCGACTTCGCTCCTCTGGGGCGCGGCTGTCGTGCTGGTCATTCAACGTTTTCGACTGCGCGGACGGGATGCTCGCCCGGGTGAAGAACATGAGTTCTCCCTTCGGCTACGTGCTGGACGGGCTCGGCGACTACATCGGCACGCTCGCGATGGCGGTCGGGATCGGCCACGCGGTGGCGATGCGGCATCCCCAGCCGCTGTTGTGGTGGAGCCTCACCGCGGCCGCGGTCCTCTCTTTCACCTGGTGGTGCTCGGTCGTGGAGGGGATGCGCCTCGAGTGGATGCGGCGCATCTACGGCCGTCGGCAGGATCGAGCCGGGGAGCTGGCCGACCTGGTCGATGCGACGGCGCAGTGGCGTCGCGAGGGGAACCACCGGTTCGAGCGCCTTCTCGTCGGCGCCTACGTCATCTACGTCCGCCTCTGGGAAGGACGCTGCGCGCGGGACCGCTCCGAGAGCCGCGAGGACTCGCTCCCGGTGGAGGTGTGGGCCGAGGTCAACCGTCCCCTCCTCCGCCTGGCCGTCGCCATCCGGCCCCACGATGCAGTTGACCGTCATCATCGTCACCGCTGCTCTCAACCGCCCCGAATGGTTGCTCTGGTTCGCGGTCACGGTGAGCAACGCGTGGGGGATGGGGGTGTTGCTCGCCCGATTCGTGGTCCGGCGCCGGCTCCTCGCTCAGCCGGTCGCGGAGGTGTGAGCATCCGCGTCGTCCTGCTCCTTGCCGGCCGCGGCGCGCGGCTTCGCCCGCTCACCGATGCGCGGCCGAAGTGTCTTCTGGAGCTGGGAGGCACGCCGCTCCTCGTGCGCACGGTCGATCTCCTCGCCGCGCGCGGCCTGACCCGCTTCACCGTGGTGGACGGCTACCGGGGCGAGATGATTCGCGCCGCCCTTCGCGAGCGCTATCCCGAAGCCTGGTTCCGGTTCGTGCGCAACGAGGAATGGGAGACCACCAACAACGCGTTCTCGCTGCTCCTGGCCCGCACCGGCGAGCCCGAACCCGATGCTGCTTCTGGACGGCGACATCGCGTTCGCGCCGCAGGTCCTGGATCGCGTGCTCGACGACGCGCACCCGAACCGGCTCGCGTTGCGCACGCAGGGGGATCTCGGCGACGAGGAGATGAAGGTGCGTCTTGACCGCGACGGCCGCGTGATCGATATCGCCAAGACGATCCCGCCCGCCGAGGCGGCGGGGGAATCGATGGGGATCGAGGTGTTCTCGCCCGCGTTCACCGCCAAGCTGTTCGCGGCGATCGAGCGCCGCGTCCGCAGCGGCGCGGGGCGCGACGAGTTCTACGAAGCGGCGTTCGTGGAGCTGATTCGCGGCGGCGAGGCCGTGTTTCCGGTGGACCTGGGCGACCTCGCCTGTCTCGAGATCGACACGCCGGCGGACCTGGAGCATGCCCGGGGCATCTTCGGAGCCCCGTCGTAGAACTGGCGCAAATCGTCCGATCGGGAGACAATCCCACCATGGCGCGATTGAAACTCGACTACACCGCCCCCACGCTTCACACCACGGACATTCCCATCCGCGTCACCGATCTCAACTACGGCAACCACCTCGCCCACGACCGGCTGGTCTCGATCCTGCACGAGGCGCGGGTTCGTTTCTTCCGCGCATTCGGCTTCGAGGAGCGCAACACCGAAGGCCGCGGGATCCTGCTCGTGGACCTCGCGGTGACCTACCATCGCGAAGCCTTCTACGGCCAGACGCTGCGGGTGGAAGTGGCGATCGGCGAGGCCGCGACGCGCGGCTGCGATCTTCTCTACCGCGTGACCGACGCCGGCAACGGCGAGACGGTGGCGCTGGCCAAGACCGGGATCGTCTTCATCGAACCCGCCTCGCGGCGCGTCGTGTCGATTCCGCCCGCGTTCCGCGCGCTCATCGAAAAGAACCTGTGAACTAGGCCTCCGGGCGCTTCCGACCGAGTTCCAGATCCAACGCGATCAGCGACAAGCGGAAGTCGTAGATGAAGAGCGCGAGCCCGACGGTGAGGCTGAGAAGCGCCCCCGCGAAGAGCGCCGTCACCAGCACGGCCCAGTCGAGATGCATGAGCGCGCCCACGAAGAGCACGAGCATCAGCACGCTCACGAAGAACACCGAGGCCGCGGAGAACGTGATCGCGCGCCGCATGATCCGGACCCGGTGATAGAGAATCTCGATCTGGTGCGCCGTGCGCGCCCGATTGTCCTCGGACGCCTCGGGCAACACCGCTGCCAGCGACCGCGTCCGATCGATGATCCGGGCGAACCGGTTGGTCATGGTGAGGAGCAAGAGTCCCACCCCGGAGATGAAGATCACCGGTCCGATGGCCACCTGAAGGTTTGGGATGAGCTGATTCACGGACGATTCCACGGTACGGCTCCCATCCCGGAGCCTGGGGGATGCGCTCGCGGGGGGAAGAGGATACCATTCCGGGCCATGCAATCCTGCTGCCATCCGGTCGCCGCGGGTGCGGCCTCCATCGATCTCCCGCTCATTTTCCTGACCGGGCTCACCATGAGCATCGGCCACTGCGTCGGGATGTGCGGGCCGATCCAGGCCGCGTTCTGCGTGGGGCAGAATCGCCGAGGGGCAACCGGGAAACGGCTCGTGGCGCCGCTCCTGCGCTACCACCTCGGGCGCATCCTGAGCTACGCGCTGATCGGCGCCGCGCTGGGGCTTCTGGGTTCGGCGACGCGGCTGGTCGGCTCGACCACGACCGTGCAGGGCACGCTTTCCCTGGTGGCCGCCGCGCTCATGCTCGTCGTCTCCGCGGGGATGCTGGGCGTTCTCCCGTTCGGCGATTGGTCGGGTCCTGCGAGTTGGGGGAACGCGGTGACGCGGCGCATCAAGGGCTTCCTCGCCGGCGAGACCGGGGCGAAGCAGTTCGGCCTCGGTGTGGCCAACGGATTCCTGCCCTGCGGGCCGGTCATCGCGGTGGCGCTCACCGCGGCGGCGGCGGCCAGCGCGTTGGTGGGCGTGCTCCTCATGGGGATCTACGGCCTGGGCACGCTGCCGGTGCTGCTCGTGTTGGGGCTGGCCTCAGGACGGATCGGTCCGCGGGTGAGAGCGCGGCTCAACCGGCTGGGCGCGGTACTCGTGCTTCTGGTAGCGGCGCAGCTCGCGTTGCGTGGATTCGCCGCGCTCGGCATGGTCCGCCACCTCGAAGTCGGCCGCGTCGTCATCTGGTAGACCGAATGCGGGAGACGTGCCTTCACTGCGGGCTCCCGCTGACCGCGGTGCAGCGCCGCCGCAACGAGACCTTTTGCTGCGGCGGATGCGAGCGCGTCTACGCGCTCATCCATGAGGAAGGGCTCGAGCGCTACTACGATCTGCGCCGGGGCTCGGTCACGCCGCCCTCCGGACCGCGCGCCGGCTCGTTCGCGTGGCTCGACGCGCTCATGCCCGCTGCCGGCGATCCCAACGCGGCGCGCCGGTTGACCCTCGACGTGCAGGGCATCCACTGCGCGGCCTGCGTGTGGATTCTCGAGGAACTCTTCCGGCGCCACGACGGGGGGCTCGACCTGCGCATCAACCCCTCGCTCGGCAAGGCCGACCTGGCCTGGATCCCCGCCAAGGGCGATCTGCGCGCGTGGCTCGCCGAGGCGGAACGCTTCGGCTACCGCTTCGGCCCCAGCCGCAAGACGGCCGCGCGCAAGTCCGCCGAACTCCTCGTGCGGCTCGGTATCTCCGTCGCGGCGGCGATGAACGTGATGATCTTCAGCCTCTCGTATTACTTGGGCCTGGCCCCCGACGAGGGCGCGCTCTACGCGCTTTTCGGAAAGCTCAACTTCACGCTCGCGCTGGTATCGGTGAGCGTCGGGGGATGGGTGTTCTTCAAGGCGGCCGCGCTGGGCCTTCGCCGAGGCCTCGCCCACCTCGACCTGCCCATCGCGGTCGGCATCCTCCTCGCGTTCGCCGGATCGACCTATTCCTATCTGAAGTTCGGCCCCGAGGCCGCCTATTTCGACACCGTCACGATCTTCGTCGCGCTCATGCTGATCGGGCGCTGGCTCCAGGAGTTCCTGCTCGAGCGCAACCGCAACGCGCTTCTCGCCGACACCGGGATCGACAACCTCTACGCGCGGCGCTTTCGCGACGGCGCGCTCGAGTCGATTCCGGTCGCCGATCTCCGCCGCGGCGACGAGCTCTGGATCGTGCCCGGCGATTTCGTGCCGGTGGACGCGATTCTCGTCGAGCACCCCGCCGAGGTCGCGCTGGACTGGATCACCGGCGAGTCCGACGTGCGCGGCGTGGACGCGGGAGAGATGCTCCCCGCAGGCGCGATCAACGCGGGGCACACCACCATGCGCGCGGCGGCGGGCGAGGACTTCGCGACCTCGAACCTCAACGATCTTCTGGGTTCGCCGTCGGTGGCGCGGGACGGGTCGGGCGCCGAGGGCCAGCGCTGGTGGCGGCGGGTCAGCGCGATCTACGTGACCGCGGTCTTTGCGCTGGCCGCGCTCGGATTCGCGCTCTGGGTGGGGCGGGGATTCGACAAGGCGGTGCAGGTCACGGTGGCGGTGCTGGTGGTGACCTGTCCCTGCGCGCTCGGTCTCGCCACGCCGCTCGCCCACGAGCTCATGCACCTGGCGCTGCGCAAGCGCGGAGTGTTCGTGCGCGGCGGTGGGTTCATGGATCGAGCGCTCGGCGTGCGCAAGGTCATCTTCGACAAGACCGGCACCTTGACGCTCGGCCGGCTGGAACTCTCCGCCGAATCGGCCGAGACATTGGCCGACCTCGCCGCAGGCGATCGCGCGGCGCTCTTCGATCTCACCGCTCGCAGCAACCACCCGGTGAGTCGGGCGCTCGCCGAGGCGCTCCGCGTCGCGGACCCGCTCGTGTCGGTGGCGGCCGATCGCGAAGTGACGGAGACCGCGGGGCAGGGGCTCGCGATGACGGTCGACGGGCACGAGTATCGGCTCGGCCGGCCCGCCTTCGACGAGCATCGCAACCGCGCGGAGACCGCCTTCACGGCGGACGGGCGGACGCTGGCCGTCTTCACGTTCGAGGAGCAGGTCCGCTCCGACGCGGAGGAAGAGGTGCGCCGGCTTGGAGAAGCGGGCTACGAGGTGTACGTGTTGAGCGGGGACTCGCCGGGCAAGGTGCTCGCGGTGGCGGGGCGCCTCGGTGTGCCCCGCGAACGCGTACACGGCGGGATGACCCCCGAGGCCAAGGCGGAGTGGATCCGCTCGGTGGACCGCCGCGACACCCTGATGGTGGGCGACGGGCTCAACGACGGCCCCGGCCTGGAGGCCGCGACGTGCGCAGCCACCCCCGCGGTGGACCATCCGTCCCTGCCGAGCCGCGCCGATTTCTACTTCCTGGGCGAGGGCGTGGCCGCGGTCCGCCGTGCGCTTCTGGGCGCCCGCCGGTTGCGAAGCGTTGTTTGGGGGAATCTGACCCTCGCCATCGCGTACAATGCCCTCGCTCTGGTCCTGTGCTACCTCGGTCTCGTGACCCCGGTGGTGGCGGCTATCCTGATGCCGGTGAGTTCGGTGTCCGTGGTCACCCTCACCTCGTTCCGGCTCTCCGGACGGAGGCTCGCGTGGATGTCCTAGTGATCACCGTGTTCGCGAGCCTCATCCTGGTGGCGGCCGCGCTCATCTTCCTATTCAAGCGGGTGCGCGAAGGAGATTTCGAGCACGGCGACCGGTTGTCGCTTCTGCCGCTCGACGAGGACGATCCATCTCCGCCGGCCGATTCCCAGAAGACATAGGAGACTCTTCACGTATGCAGACCGGAACCGTCCAGACCCGGCACATCGTCTATGACGACGGGATCACCAGGAACTTCGTCCTCGCCACGATGGTCTGGGCTCTGGTGGCGACGCTCCTCGGGGTGCTGATCGCCACCCAGCTCGTCTTCTGGCAGGTGAATTTCGGCGTGCCCTGGCTCTCCTTCGGCAGGCTCCGCCCGCTTCACACCAATGCCGCCATCTTCGCTTTCGTCGGCAACATGATGTTCGCCGGCATCTACTACTCGACGCAGCGGCTCCTCAAGACGCGGATGGCGTCCGATCTCTTGAGCCGCGTCAACTTCTGGGGCTGGCAGCTCATCATCGTCTGCGCCGCGCTCACGATCCCGCTGGGCCTGACGCAGGGGAAGGAGTACGCCGAGCTGATCTGGCCGGTGGACATCCTGATCGCCGTGGTCTGGGTGATCTTCGGGATCAACTTCTTCTGGACCCTGGCGATCCGCAACGAGAAGAACCTCTACGTGGCGATCTGGTTCTACATCGCCACCATCGTCACCATCGCGGTGCTGCACATCGTCAACAACATCCAGATCCCGACGAGCCTCGTCCACAGCTATCCGGTCTACGCGGGCGTGCAGGACGCGCTCGTGCAGTGGTGGTACGGGCACAACGCGGTGGGGTTCTTCCTCACCACCCCGATCCTGGGGATCATGTACTACTTCATCCCCAAGGCGGTGGGACGCCCGGTCTATTCCTATCGGCTCTCCATCGTCCACTTCTGGTCGCTCGTCTTCCTCTACATCTGGGCGGGGCCGCATCACCTCCTGAACACCGCGCTCCCCGTCTGGGCGCAGAGCCTCGGCATGGTCTTCAGCCTCATGCTCTGGGCCCCGTCCTGGGGCGGCATGCTGAACGGACTTCTCACCCTGCGCGGCGCGTGGGACAAGCTCCGCACCGATCCGGTGGTGAAGTTCCTCATCGTGGCCGTCACCTTCTACGGGATGTCCACGTTCGAGGGGCCGCTCCTCTCGATCAAGGCGGTGAACTCGCTCGCCCACTACACCGACTGGATCATCGGGCACGTGCACGCCGGCGCGCTCGGCTGGAACGGGTTCATGGCCGCGGGGATGCTCTACTGGCTGGTGCCCCGGCTCTGGGGCACGAAGCTCTTCTCCACCCGCATGGCCGACGCGCACTTTTGGATCGGGACCTTCGGGATTCTTCTATACGTGGTGGCGATGTGGATCAGCGGAGTGAACCAGGGCCTCTTCTGGCGGGCGCTCGACGGCGAGGGGTTCCTCAAGTACCCCGACTTCGTGGAGGGACTCCGCTCCGCGCGCTTCCTGTGGAACATGCGCCTCATCGGCGGCCTCATGTACTTCGCCGGGTTCGTGATGATGACGGTGAACCTCCTCGCCACCATCCGCGCCGGCAAGGCCGTCAACGCCGAGGCGAACGTCGTGGTTCCGGCCGCCGCGATCCAGCCCACGAGTTGGCAGGTGCTCGGCGGCGCGCCCGTGCTCCTGGCGGTGGCTGTCGTGGTGTTCGCCGCGCTGTTCGCGATCTCGTCGATCACGAAGGCGGTGCTGGCGTTCGCGGTCTTGCTGGTCCTGGTGGTGGTGGCGTACTTCATGGCAGGTCGGCGGCAGCCGGAGGGGCGAAGCTGGCATCACATCCTCGAAGGGAAGCCGCTCGCCTTCACGTTCCTCGTGCTGTTCGCGATCCTGGCCGGTGGCATCGCCGAGCTGATTCCGAGCCTCGTCATCCGCCAGAAGGACCCGATGCCGAGCCTCGCCGCTTCGCCGTTTCGCCAGCAGCCCTACAGCCCGCTCGAGCTGGCCGGGCGCGACATCTACGTGCGGGAGGGATGCTACAACTGCCACAGTCAGATGATCCGGCCGTTTCGCGCCGAGACGTTGCGCTACGGCGCCTACTCGCGCCTCGAGGAGTTCATCTACGACCACCCGTTCCAGTTCGGATCGAAGCGCACCGGGCCCGACCTGCACCGGGAGGGGGGCAAGTACCCGAACCTCTGGCACTATCAGCACCTCATGGACCCGCGCTCGACCTCGCCGGGCTCCAACATGCCGTCGTATGCGTTCATGAAGACCGGCAAGGTGGATCTGGGGGGGCTGGCCAAGAAACTCAAGGTGATGAGGACGCTGGGCGTTCCCTACGCCGACGCGGAGATCGCGACGGCGGCGGCCACGGCGACGAGTCAAGGGGAGTTGATCCGCGCCGACCTGGCGACGCAGGACGTGAAGGTGGATGCGGATAGCGATCTCGTCGCGCTCATCGCCTACTTGCAGCGGCTCGGACGCGGCCCGCAGCCGGTGACGGCGGCGGTGCAGGCGACGCCGGCGGCGGGAGCTCCGGCGCCGGTGGTGGGGGCTCCGACTCCCGCGGCCGGGCAGTAGCGATGTTTCAGCAGTTCCTGGCCGAGAGCCGACATCTCCACTGGCCCCTGCTCGCCTTCATCCTCTTCATGGCGTTCTTCGCGGGGGTGCTGATCTATCTCGCGCGGGGCATCATCAAGCGCAAGTCCTTCGATCACGTGGCGGCGCTGCCGCTCGAGGACGACGCGCCGGAACACGACGGAGGGGGCACGCGGTGAGCACCGAAGACAAATACCAGCAGGACCGCGTCTTCGAGCACGACTACGACGGAATCCAGGAGTACGACAACCGGCTCCCCAACTGGTGGCTCACGATTCTGTTCGCAAGCATCGTGTTCGCCTTCGGTTACTGGGCCTATCATCAGACGTTCGGGGCGGCGCCGACGCTGGACGAGCGCTACCAGGCGGAGGTGACGCGGGCGGCGGAGGCGCAACTCGCGCGGGCATCCGGTCAGGAGATGACCGACGACGCGCTCCTCCTCATGAGCCAGGTGCCCGATCGCGCGGCCGCGGGGCGGCAGGTCTTCGAGCAATTCTGTGTCGTCTGCCACAGTCAGAACGGCGAGGGGAACGTGGGCCCCAACCTCACCGACGCGTATTGGATTCACGGCGGCAAGCCGCTGGACATCCTGAAGACGGTGACCGACGGGGTTCCCGACAAGGGGATGGTGGCGTGGGGGAACCAGCTCGGCCCTCAACGCGTGCAGAACGTGACGGCTTACGTGCTCACCATCAAGGGGAAGAACCTGCCCGGCAAGGCGCCGCAGGGGGAGCCGGAACCGACCGAGTAGAGGTCTGATTCGCATGTCCGAAACGAAGGCGCCGATCAAGCGCGCCGAGGTTCGCTGGCCCGGTCTCGACACCGTCTACACGATCAATGCGGACGGGTCGCGGAACTTCCTTCATCCCGCCGACGTGAAGGGACGCTGGCAGGTCCGCAAGAACATCGCGTTCGCGGTCCTCATCGCGGTGTACGCGCTTCTTCCCTGGATCACCGTCAACGGCCATCCCGCCGTCCACATCGATCTTCCCGGACGGGCGGCGTATCTCTTCGGCATGAGCTTCGGCAATCAGGACTTCTACCTGATGTTCTTCCTCGTCTCCGGCGTGGGCTTCGGGCTGTTCGTCCTCGCGTCGCTTTTCGGCCGCGCCTGGTGCGGCTATGCGTGTCCGCAGACGGTCTTTCTGGAAGCCGTCTACCGGCGAATCGAGCGGGCCATCGAGGGTCAGCGCACCGCGCGCATCCGCCGGAACCTGGGTCCCTGGACCCGGGACAAGGCATGGCGGAAGATCCTGAAGCACGCGATCTTCCTGGTCCTGTCGCTGGCCATCGCGCACACCTTCCTCTCCTATTTCATCCCCGTGCGCGAGCTCAAGCACGCTCTCACGTCGAGCCCCGCCCAGCACGCGTCGGCGTTCTTCTGGACCATGTTCTGGACCGCGGTGATGTTCTTCAACTATGCATGGTTCCGCGAGCAGACGTGTCTCGTGATCTGCCCGTACGGGAGGCTCCAGTCCGCGCTCATCGACAGCGACACCATCATCGTGGGTTACGACGGCAAGCGGGGAGAGCCCCGCTCGAAAGTGAGCGATGAGGGAGGCGACTGCGTGGACTGCCACCGCTGCGTGGTCGTGTGCCCGACCGGAATCGATATCCGCAACGGCCTGCAGATGGAATGCATCGGCTGCGCGAACTGCGTGGACGCGTGCGACGAGATCATGGGCAAGCTCGGGAAGCCGCGCGGGCTCGTCCGCTACGACTCCAAGCGGGGGTTCGAGGAAGGCCGGCGGCGGAAGCTGGTGCGCCCTCGCTCCGTCGCGTACGCGGTGCTGGCATTGATCGGGCTCACCGTTTTCGCGGGGGCCGCATCGAGACGCGACCCCTTCGAGGTCAAGGTACTTCGCGCGAAGGGGATGCCCTACGTTCTGGAGGAGACGACGATCCGCAACCTGTACACGCTGCGCATCGAGAACAAGGAGGCGCGGGACCGCGTCTTCTTTCTGGATGTCGAAGCACGAACCGCCGGAGGGCACGCCCGAGCCCGAGTTCATCGTGCCCCAGAAGCGCGTGTTCGTCGGTGCGATGGGCAATGCCGACATCCCGATCTTCGCCACGATCCCGCGCGGAACGTTCAGCGTCCCGTTCCCGGTCGAGTTCGCGGTGACGGACTCGGCGAGCGGGCGCGAGCGCGAGGCGGAAGTGCGTTTTCGGGGGCCGTAGCCGCAAACGCGCCACGCGGCGGAGCGGCGCCATCTGGGCGTCGAACCGGCTATACTACGCCGATCAAGGAGGCCCCCATGAACCGCCGCATCGCATTCGCTCTCGTTGCCGTGCCGATCCTCGCCGTCTCGGCGTGCACCGCGCAGAAGGGCCCCGCGCCGTCGGCCGCCAAGTCCGCGGTCCAGGAACGCGCGGATCGCTTCCTCGTCCTGGTCAACGCGAGCTATCAGGCGCTCTACACCGTCGCCCAGCGCGCCGATTGGGATGCGGCCACCGACGTGACTCCGGCGCACGACGCGGCCTCGGCGGCGGCCAACAAGGCTCGGGCCGCTTTCACCGGGAACCCGGCGCTCATCAACGAGGCCAAGGATCTCCTCACCCACGAGGCGGAACTGGACTCGCTCACCGTGCGCCAGCTCAAGCACGCTCTCCTCAACGCCGCCGAGGGCCCGATGACCAACCCGGAGCTGGTCACGGCGCGCATCGATGCCGAGACGCAGCAGGCCTCGACGCTCAATGCGTTCGAGTTCAAGCTCAAGGGGCGCCCCATCACCACCAACGAGATCGACGAACGGCTCGTGGCGCTTGTCGATCTCAAAGACCGCCTTGCGGTGTGGGAGGCTTCCAAGGAGTCCGGCCCCGCGCTCAAGCCCGGGCTCGTGAAGTTGCAAGGGCTTCGCAACGGCGTGGCCCGCGAGCTGGGCTACACCGACTACTTCACGCTCCAGGCGGCGTCTCACGACATGAACACCGCGGATATGCTCGCGCTCCACGAAGCGTTCCTGCAGGATCTGCGGCCCCTATACCTTCAGCTCTACACCTGGGCCAAGTACGAGCTGGCGAAGAAGTACGGCCAGCCGGTGCCGGACCGCATTCCCGCGCATTGGATTCCGAACCGGTGGGCACAGGAGTGGAACGGGATGGTGGCGACGCCGGAACTCGCCGCGGCGTTCAAGGGCCACTCCGCAGAGTGGATCGTGAAGACGGCGGAGAGCTTCTACACGAGCATCGGGCGTGAGCCGCTCCCCGAGTCCTTCTGGACGCTGTCAGACCTCTATCCGGTGAAACCGCCGGATACCCGCAAGAAGAACACCCATGCCTCGTGCTGGAACCTCGACCTCGAGCGCGATATCCGCTCCCTCATGAGCGTGGAGCCCGACGAGTGGTGGTTCGGCACGGCGCACCACGAACTCGGCCACGGGTACTACGATCTTGCGTACAACCGCCCCGAAGTGCCGCCGCTCCTGCGGGACGGCGCCAGCCCGGCTTTCCACGAAGCTTTCGCCGGGGTCGCCGAGGTCGCGGCGCGGCAGACGCCGTATCTCGAGTCGCTCGGGCTCCTGCCGGCGGGCGCCCCGGTCGACACCGTGGGCCCTCTCCTGCGCGACGCGCTCGCCACGATCCCCTTCATGTTCTTCGCGTCGGGCACGATGACCCACTGGGAGGCCGACTACTACGCGCACGAGATGCCGCCGGATCAGTGGAACGCCCGCTGGTGGCAGTACGTCGAACAGTTCCAGGGTGTGGCGCCGCCGGCGTCTCGTGGCGAGGAGTTCTGCGACGCCGCCACGAAAACCCACATCAGCGATGCGCCGGCGTATTACTTCTCGTACGCGCTGGCCACGGTGATCCAATACCAACTGCACGACCACATCGCGCGTGAGATCCTCAAGCAGGATCCGCGCAGGTGCACCTATGCGGGAAACAAGGAGGTCGGCGCGTTCCTCGTGAGCATGCAGCGCTACGGGGCGACGCGCGACTGGCGGACGATCCTGCGCGAGGCCACCGGCGAAGAACTCTCCACTCGGGCCATGGTCGAGTATTACCGGCCGCTATTGAGCTGGCTCGAGGAGCAGAACCGGGGCCGGAAGATCGGCTGGGAGTAGCCGGGGCGGTCGACCTCGACGCAAGGCGGCCCGGCGCACGTTTCAGCTCGCCGCTTACTCGCGCCAGCGCGCTACGCGGCCGATTCGCGCCTCTCCGGTCGAAGTGAACTCGCCGCTCACGACGAGATCGCCGTCGAAACTGGCGATCGCGCTCACGGCCCCGTCGAGCCCCGGTCCGACCAGCTCCCATCGGCTGCCCGACCACCAACCCACCGCGTGTACTACCGCGGAGCCGGTTGCTCCCTCGAACGTGCCGCCGGCGACGAGCGAGCCGCGATGCACGGTGAGGCAGTGGGCGCTTGATGGCGAGATCCGCCCCAACGGTTGCCAGCCCCACCCGTCCCAGGAGGTGACCGCGCTGGTGCGAGCGCCGTCGGCGATGTCGAAGTGACCGCCGGCGAACATCTCGCCCAGGTGGCTGCGCAGGGCGAAGACGGAGTCGTTCATGCCCGCGCCCATCGGGCTCCATCCGCTTCCGTCCCATCTGGCCACGAACCGGGCGTCCGCGCCGCCGGCGCCTCGGAATGTTCCTCCTACGATCAACGCTCCCCCATGCACCGCGAGCGCATGAACGGTGGCATCCAGGCCCGGGCCGAGCGGCCCCCACGCCGTGCCGTCCCAGCCGGCGATGTAGTCCCCGGGCGCGCCGTTCGCGGTCGTGAACGTGCCGCCTGCGATGAGCGCGTCTCCGTACTGGACAAGTGCGTAGACGACACCCGGCTCGTCGTCGACGTCGAAACCGAGAGGCTCCCACACCGCGCCGGTCCATCGAGCCACCCGGTGGACCGCGGCCCCGCCTGCAACGATGAACCGTCCGCCGGCCACAAGATAGCCCCGGTAGACGGCGAGACAGTGAACGACTCCGTCCAGGCCCGACCCGAGCGGCGCCCATGCAATGCCGTTCCAGCGCGCGACGCTGCGCGCCGGAGTTTCTCCCGCGGCGGTGAAGTCGCCGGCCGCGACGAGTTCGTTCGCGACCACGAGCATCGCGTACACGGGCCCGTTCGGCGCGCTTCCAAGGGCGTCCCACCCCGCGGAGGTGCGGGCGACGGCCGCCTCCGATGGCGGAGACCAATTCGAGGCCTCGTCGGCGATCGCCATGCGAAAGCAATAGGTGGTCATGGGAGAGAGCTCGGTTACCACGATGGAGTCGCGCGCGCCCGCAGCCGGCGGCGTCCGCTCCACCGGGATCGGGGTCATCTCCGCCCACGACGCGTCGCCGCCCGGCGCGTATCGAATGTCATAGCGCGCGGCTGTTCCCTCCAGCGAATCGTCACCGGATGCGGTCCACGTGACGGTCACCGTGCTCGCGCCGGAGCTACTCGTGACGAGATCTCCGATCACAGCGGGGGGGACGCGATCCGAAAGGTCCGGAGGGGGCGGATTCGAGATCGTCTCGCGCTCGCACGCAGCAAAGGCGAATGGAATGGCCCACGCCAGCATGAGCCGATGCAATACTAAGCGCCGCACCGCGCCAGAATAGCACACGCGCCCCGCCGCGCCCTGCTCAAAACCCGCGGTTGCATCGGGTTCTGAGCCTGATAGAATCTCCTGCCCCGCAAACGGGGCATCTCCTGCCCCGCAAACGGGGCCAGGCGGTGCCTGGCGACGTCTTTTCGAGACCGCGCGACCCATGTCTTGGCGCGCGGCGACATCAGAACGAGATCCGAGGAGGTACGGCAGTGAAGAGTTTCATGGGTCGCGACATTCTCTCGCTCAAGGATTTTGAGCGAAACGAGTTCTTCCACGTGTTCGAGACGGCGAAGGCGCTCGAGCCCATCGCCAAGAGCCGTCGCAACAGCGACATGCTCTGCGAGAAGACGATGGTGACGGCGTTCTACCAGCCGTCCACCCGCACGCGGCTCGCCCACGAGGCGGCCATGCACCGCCTGGGCGGGCACGTGACCGGCTTCTCCGACGCCAAGATGACCCGCGCCGGCGATTTCTACCAGGAGTCCATCAAGGACACCGTGAAGATGCTGGAGTTCTACGGCGACGTGATCGTCATGCGTCACTTTCAGCAGGGCGCGCCCCACGAGGCGGCCAAGTGGTCCTCGATTCCGATCATCAACGGCGGCGACGGCTGGGGCGAGCACCCCACGCAGATCCTGACCGACCTCTACACCGTGCTTCAGGAGAAGGGTCGCATCGACGGGCTGAAGTGGCTCGCGGTGGGCGACATGCGCATGCGCACGATGCACTCGCTGGCCCACGCGCTCACCCAGTTCGACTGCCCGATCACCTTCGTGGCTCCGCCCGACATGGCGCTCACCAAGGAGTTCAAGGAAGAGCTCAAGCCCTACAGCCTGAACTTCAAAGAGGCGGAGCACGTCGAGCAGGCGATCGCGGACGCCGACGTCATCCTGGTGGAGCCGGTGGTGCAACCCGACTACACGAAGTCCCGCGACGAGCGCGCCGGGAAGGACGTGGGCCTCACCCCCGCCAACTACAAGATCACCCGCGAACTCCTCACCACAAAGGCCAAGTCGGACGCCATCCTGCTCCACTCGCTGCCGCGCATGGACGAGATCCCGGCCGACGTGGACATCACCCGCTGGTCGCGCTACTGGCAGGAGGCGTTCTACGGGGTCGTGATGCGCATGTCGCTTCTGGCGCTGGTGCTGGGGGCTCGCGAATAGCTTCGGCGGGGAACCCCCCGACGGCAAGGAGACGGAAATGCAAACCTATCTGCACGGTCGCGACCTGATCGGCGACCTGGATTTCACGAAGGAAGAGGTCGAGACCGTCATGGACGTGGCGTTCGACCTGAAGCGCAAGCGGGCGCTCGGCGAGCCGCACGCCTACCTGCGCGACAAGGTGCTGGCGATGCTGTTCTTCTTCTCCAGCACGCGCACGCGCGGCTCGTTCGAGGCGGGGATGGCCCAGCTCGGCGGGCACGGCGCATTCATCGAGAGCAAGTCGACCCAGATCTCCCACGGCGACACGCCCAAGGAGATCGGCGAGATCTTCGGCCGCTACTACGACGGCATCGCGATCCGCCACGTGGACTGGGGGATCGGCAACGGCTACCTGAACGCGGTGGCCAAGGCGTCGCGGGTGCCGGTGCTCAACATGCAGTGCGACATCTACCACCCGTTCCAGTGCCTGGCCGACCTCATGACCATCATCGAGAAGAAGGGGCGCGATCTGCGCCGGAAGAAGATGGTGGTCTCGTGGGCGTACGCGGCTTCGTACCAGAAGCCGATGTCGGTGCCGCAGTCGCTCATCCTGCAGATGCCGCGGTTCGGCATGGACGTGGTGCTCGCGCATCCGCCGGAGTTCAAGCTGATGCCGGAGGTCATGGAGGCGGCCCGCGCGCAGGCGAAGCAGTTCGGCGCCGGCTTCGAGGTGGTGGACGACATGGACAAGGCGTTCAAGGACGCCGACATCGTCTACGCGAAGTCGTGGGGCGCGATGGTGCACACACCGGACGCCGAGGAAGGCGCGAAGATCATCAAGAAGTACTCGAGCTGGATCACCGACGAGCGGCGCATGAAGCTGGCCAAGCCGGACGCGATCTACATGCATCCGCTCCCCGCGGATCGCAACATCGAGGTGACCGACGGCGTGATGGACGGTCCGCAGTCGGTGGTGTACGACGAGGCCGAGAACCGCATGCACGCCCAGAAGGCGGTCATGGCGTTGACGATGTAGGACGGCGCGCGGACGCCCCCATCCGGCCCCGCCGGTACCAAGGAGCACATCATGAGCGGAAAACTGGCGGTCGTCGCCATCGGCGGCAACTCTCTTATCAGCGATAAGCAGCACGAGGACGTCGGATCGCAGGTGCACGCGGTCGAAGAGACCTGCAAGCACGTGGCCGACATGATCGAACAGGGGTGGAACGTCGTGGTCACCCACGGCAACGGCCCCCAGGTGGGCTTCATCCTCCGGCGGAACGAGCTGGCCGCCCCGGAAGTCCACTTCACCCCGCTCGACGTGATCGGGGCGGACACCCAGGGATCGATCGGCTACATGATCTCCCTCGCGCTCTTCAACGAATTCAAGCAGCGCGGGATCCAGAGACAGGTCGCGGCGATGGTGACGCAGGTCGTAGTGGACGGCAACGACCCCGGCTTCAAGAATCCCACCAAGGGTATCGGCGGGTTCACCACAAAGGAGAACGCCGAAGTCTTCGAGAAGCAGGGTTGGATCGTGAAGGAAGACGCCGGCCGCGGCTGGCGGCGGATGATCGCGTCACCCGCCCCGCTGGAGATCGTGGAGTTGGACGCGATCAAGAACTTGATCCAGGCCGGCCTCATCGTGATCGCGGTGGGCGGAGGCGGCATTCCGGTGGTGAAGGACGCGAAGGGGCACATCAAGGGGACCTTCGCCGTCATCGACAAGGATCGGGCGAGCAGCCTCCTCGCCGCGGAGTTGCACGCCGATGTGTTCCTGATCTCGACCGCGGTGGAGAAGGTGGCGGTCAATTTCAACAAGCCCGACCAGAAGTGGCTGGACTCGATGACACTCGGCGAGGCGAAGAAGTACCTCGCTGAGGGGCATTTCCTGTCCGGGAGCATGGGCCCGAAGATCGAAGCCATCATCGCGTTCCTGGAAGCCAACCCGAAGGGGAAGGGACTCGTCACCAAGCCGGAGACGATCAAGGAAGCGCTGGCGGGGAAGACGGGAACCTGGATCCTGGGAGAGTAGCGGATCGCCATCGTCGGCGCGCGCCACCTTCCTCCTACAAACACGAGGCGGGGGTCCAAGATGCAAACGCTGTTCCTGGTGGAGAATGGTGTAATCCGCGAGTCTGCCGAGAGAGAGGCGAACCTCCTGGTCTTCGAAGCGCCCGACGACCGGGAGAAGACCTTCCTCATGGAGCATCTCGATCTCGACGCCTATGACGTGGATTCGGCGCTCGACTCCGAAGAGGTGGCGCGACTCGAGGCTTCGGCCGACCACGTATTCATGATCTGGAAGACTCCGAGGAAGACGGAGGTCGGCGAGCAGCTGCAACTGGGAGTGTCCTCGGTCGGGTTCGTCATCGGGGAGAACCGCCTCGCCATCATCATGAATGAAGGCCGAATTCCCTTCTCGGCAAGAGAGTTCCGTGGAGCCAACGCTCCGGCCGACGTCTTGTTGGGGAGCCTGCTTCACACCGTGCGCCACTACGTCGGCCATTTGAGAGTCATCAAGCAATTGAGCACCGAGCTCGAGCAGAAGATCACCACGTCCATGGAAAATCGGTATCTGCTCCAGATGTTCGCCCTCAGCGAGAGCTTGATCTACTACGTGGACGCCATCGAAGCGAACGGCGCCGTTCTGGACCGGCTTCGGCACATGGCCGGCCGGCTGGCTCTGAGCGAGGCACAAACCGAATTGCTGGATGACATCGTGCTGGAGAATCGCCAGTCCTCGCGGCAAGCGCACATCTACAGCTCGGTTCTCAGCGGCCTCATGGATGCCCGCGGGACGATCGTCAACAACAACATGAACGTGCTGCTGAAGAATCTCACGCTGATCAACATCGTGTTTCTGCCCCTCAACCTGATCGCGAGTATCGGCGGTATGTCCGAGTGGAGCATGATGACGGACCGCCTGGACTGGCGGGTCTCCTATGCGCTGTTCAGTCTCGGCATGGTGTTCTTCGGGTTTGTGACGTGGATTCTGGTTGTCCGGTTGATCGAGAAGCGGGTCGGCGGTTTCGGCAGACGGAGGCGCTTCGCGTTCCTCGGCTCCCTGCGCAGGCGATCGCAGCGGAGCGCACCGGTTCGATAGTCGCACGCTGGCGGCGACGCCTGATCCCGAGAAATGCCTCTGAATTGATAAATATTGTCTGATGACAATTGCGGTCTATTTTCTTACTGTTTAATACTATACGCCGGAGTTGTCGTGGCCTAGACTGCGCGCGTCCGAAGGCGATCGGAAACCGAATCCGAGCCTCCACTCCTATTGGTGAACCGCGATCGTAACGCCGCAATCGCGATGTCAAGGAAAGGACCTCGATCCATGTTCAGGGCTCTCATTCCTCTCACCCTGTGTGCCGCCTTGTGCATCGTCTCCTGCGACGGTGACGACGGGGGGACCGACCCGAACGATACGACCGATCCCTCCGTAAGCTTCATCCAGCCGACCCACGGATCTACCGTCCCCGCCAGCGCCGTGCTCGTTCGCGCGCAGGCGACGGACGACGTGGAGATCGCCAAGGTCGAGTTCTACGTCGACGGTACAAAGCTCGGCGAGGACGCCAGCGGTGCGTCCAACGTCTACGAGTACACGTGGAACGCCGCGGGCCTGGCCAGCGGCAGCGTTCACATCCTTCGCGCACTGGCGATCGACACGTCGGGCAACGAGCGCGACGCCACGGTGACCGTGACGATCTGCCCCTGCCCCGCGGGGCCGACCTACCACGCCGAGAACATCGACGCCAACGAGATCTGGTACGCCTGCTGCAACCCGCACATCGTGACCGAGCAAATCGGCATCGAGAACGGTGCCACGCTCACCATTCAACCCGGCTGCATCGTGCGCTTCGAGACGGACAAGGGCTTCGTGTGCGGCTGGGGCGGCGCGGGCGACGGCGCCCTGATCGCCATCGGCAAGCCCGATTCGACGATCCTCTTCACCTCGAACGAGACCCCGGCGGCGCCCGGCGATTGGTTCGGCTTCACGTTCCACGACAGCACGCTTCCCACGACGCGCTTCAGCTACTGCACGATCGAATACGCCGGTCGCGAGGGCGAGCAGGCGCTCCTCCTCGACTTTGGCGCGGTCGTGAAGATGGACCATTCGACAATCCGCCACAGCGCCGGCAAGGGGATCACCTTCTGGCAGCAGGTCTCCCACATGGCGGCATTCACGAACAACACCATCACCGGTTGCAGGGACTACCCCTTCGAGGTCAACCCCGAATACATACGCGAGATGGGTGCGGGCAACAGCTTCACCGGCAACGCGGCCGGCAAGGACGCCATCACGGTGTTCTATGGCGGCGTCGAGACGAGCGGCACCTGGCGCGATCACGGCGTGCCGTATCGCATACCGGATGGCCACGGTGTGGGCATCGGCAGCCAGACGGGGACCGCCGTGGTGACGATCGAGCCCGGAACGGTGATCCAGTTCGGTGACGATGCGTACCTACATGTCGGGTACACGGTCTCCGCCGGCCTTATTGCCGAAGGCACGGTCGCCAATCCGATTACCTTCACCAGCGCGCAGACCAACCCGCAACCGGGGGACTGGCGGCACATCTATATCAGCGGTGCGGTGGTCGACGCTCAGGTGCGTTTCGCGCACTGCGTGATCGAGTACGGTGGGGGCATTGGTGCGGTCGAGAGTATCGTCGATCGAGGACGCGCTGCCCTCGATCACGAGCTGCGAGATCAACTACAGCGGCGGCTGGGGGATTTCGCTAGGCGGTGGGGAATACCCGAATCCGACCACGCTCGAAAGCCAGAACAGCTTCACCGGTAACGCCAGCGGAGACGTTCACGTCTTCGAATAGTCGGCGGAAGGAACGCGCGGTGTAAGAGGCCCATGACGCCGGGCCGGAGAGTCCGAACCTATGATTCGGTCGGACTCACGGCCCGGCACGTCGGCACGCGAGTTCTCGCGGCGCGCGTCTCCTAGTTCAGGTAGAGGGATAACCCCACGTTCCCGGTCATATCCCAGCGTCCCGACGCGTCTCCGTTTGGAAACATCCGGACGACTCCGCCCTCGACACGAATCCCCCAGGCGTCACCGAGCATCAGCCCGAACCCCGATCCACCCGCGATCCCCATCTGCGTCTTGTACTTCTTGCTGGAGCCCATGACGTTGAATACGTTCCCGACGCGGACGAACGGCATGGCCCGGCAGGGCTCGGGGCATAGCAGAAACAAGTAGTCCACTCCGAGACCCACGCGCCAGTACGTCGTGTAGCCGTCGTCGAGCGCGGAGAACCCGAAGGCGGGCTCCAGGCGTCCCCGGGAACTCACCGGAAATCCCACCCGAACGTTCTGAAGCAACGAGCTGAAGTCGGAAGCGGGGAGACCGACCGAGACGACCTCCTGCTCGCTGTCATCGATGAAGCTGACGTTGAAGCCGAAGTCCACTCCCAGCTCCGTCCCGCTCAAAGTCTGGGCCCCAACGGGTGCGGCCCAGAGGAGGCAGGTGAGGAGCGCCCCGGTCGCGAGAGTTTTCATTCTGCGGTTTCGTCCCGATTGGATTTCATGTTGCCGATCCCCTGGGTACTCCAACCCACGCTTTGGGCCAAGAGGCGGCCTTCGCGCCGGCGTCCAGTTCGTGGTGGCTGCGCTAACCGCATGACGCACTTGATGCTGGACCGAAGCGGGCCCGTATCCGAGTTCGGAATGACGTTCCTGAGGAGTGCATAATGCAAGGCCCGGACCAGTCGCGCGGGTCGGTGGTCGTGCCCCTCGTCGGCCGGACTCCCCCAGCATTAAACACGACATTATTTGTCATTTGTGTGTAAACTGGGTCGGTCTTCCCCGTTCCCCTTCGGAGGCATCCCGATGTCGTTATCTGATTCCACGCTGGGTCCCTACACCGTCCTCGAGAAGATCGGCGCCGGCGGCATGGGCGAGGTCTATCGCGCTCACGACTCGCGGCTGGGGCGCGACGTCGCCATCAAGGCACTGCCGGACGCCTTCGCTCGCGACCCGGAGCGTCTGAGCCGCTTCGAGCGCGAAGCGCGACTCCTCGCCACGCTCAGCCATCCGAACATCGCGGCGATCTACGGTTTGGAAGAGGTCGCGGGGGATCGCTACCTGGTACTGGAGTACATCGAGGGACCGACCTTGGCCGAGCGGCTCCAGCGAGGTCCCATGCCGCTCGACGAGGCGATCGATATCTGCCGGCAGATCGCGGCGGGAGTGGAAGCCGCGCACGAGAGCGGGGTGATCCACCGCGATCTCAAGCCGGGCAACGTGAAGATCACGCCCGATGGAAAGGTGAAGGTGCTCGACTTCGGGCTGGCGAAGAGCGCCGCGGGGGGCGACGGATCGGACTTTCACATCTCGCACTCGCCGACGCTGGCGCACGCGGCGACCGGCGCGGGAGTGATCCTGGGGACCGCGGCCTACATGAGTCCGGAGCAGGCGCGGGGTCGCGTGGTGGACCGGCGCACCGACATCTGGTCGTTTGGGTGTGTCCTGTACGAATGTCTGACCGACCGGCAGTTGTACGATGGAGAAACGGTCTCGGATCTGATCGCGAGGATCCTGGAGCGGGAACCGGACTGGAGTGCGCTGCCGGCGAACGTGCCGCCGAGGGTGCGGGAGCTGTTGCGGCGGTGTCTGCGCAAGGACCCGAAGGAGCGTCTGCGGGACATCGGCGACGCGCGCCTCGAGTTGGGGGAGGCGTTCACCGACCCGCCGGCTGCCGTCGCGAGTGTCCTGCCTTCGGCGCGTCGCAGCCGGTTTCGCTGGGAGATCGGCGCAGCCGCGCTCGTTGCCGTGCTCGCGACAGCTCTGGCGGGGTTCGCACTTGTGAGAGCCAGAGGGGACGCGCCGGAGATGGGTACGCTGCGCGTTTCGGTGCAGGCTCCGGACGGCGTGGAGGTGAGCGACGAGGTTCCGGACATCACGATCTCCCCCGACGGGACCACGCTCGCTTTCGTCGGGCAGGACTCGTCGGGAACCCGGCGCCTGTGGCTGCGCCCACTCTCCTCCGCGACGGCGCGCGCGATGCCGGGAACGGAGGGCGCGGCAATACCCTTCTGGTCCCCCGACAGCCGCAACGTCGCCTTCTTCGCCGGAGGAGAACTGCGACGCATGGCGGTCGCCGCTCAGGGCGTGCAGGCGATCTGCGCGGCGCCCAACCCCCGCGGGGGCGCGTGGAGCCCCGATGACGTGATCGTCTTCGCACCCGCCGCCTCCGGCGCGCTCATGCAAGTGCCGGCCAGTGGTGGAACGCCGAAGCCGGCGACTACCCTCGATGCCTCGAAAGGGGAGACCGCGCACCGCTTCCCCAGCTTCCTCCCCGACGGACGTCACTTCCTGTACGTGGCTTTACCCGGCCTCGCTAACGAAAAGGAGACCCGCGTCGGCTCGCTGGACTCGCCCGAGCCGGGCCCGGTGGTCTTGAGCGCCAACAGCACGGCGGTCTACGCCGGGCCGGGGTATCTCTTGTTCAACCGGCAGGGCACCGTCCTCGCTCAACCCTTCGACGCCGGCCGGATGAGCCTCCGTGGAACGCCGCAGCCGATCCGCGATCTGGTGGATGCAACCGCAAGTTACTCCGGCTCGCCGGTGCTCATGGCATCGCGGGACGGGGTTCTCGTCCAGCGTGAGCTGCGCTCCACCGACACGCGGGTCGAGTTCCTAGACCGCTCGGGGCAGGCGCGCGGAGCGCTTTCGCTCCCCCCCGGAACCTACACCACGCCTCGGTTCTCTCCCGACGGAGCGCACCTCGTGTTCAACTTCAGCAAGCTGGGGCTGTCCGTCTCTCCATTGGTCATGGCGGATGCCGCGCGCAATATCTCCAGCCGCTTCACCGTGGACGGCACATTCGACAGCGACGGGGCCTGGACCCCTGACGGACGCCGGGTGCTGTACGGATCGGATCGCGGGGGTGGACGGAGCATCTACGCGAAGAACGCGGACGGTTCGGGCGCCGAGGAGCTGGTGGCCGACGTGCCGAATCTCTTCAACGACCCTACCGACATCACTCCCGACGGGCGCACCGTCATCTACCGTTCGCTGAGCGGCGAGACCAGCGAGGATATCTGGACCGTCCCCACGGACGGGCGCGGCGAGCCCAAGCCGCTCATCCAGACCCGTTTCAATGAAATGGATGCGGTAGTGTCCCCAGATGGCCGGTGGATCGCCTACCGCTCGGACGAATCGGGACGCTTCGAGATCTACGTGCAGTCCTTTCCGTCCCTGGACCGCAAGTACCGCGTGTCCGATGCGGGAGCGAACCCGCTGGTCAACACGACGGCCTCATGGGTGCGCTGGCGTCGCGACGGCGGAGAGCTCTACTTCATCGGGGGAGACGGCCAGACCATCATGGTCTCGGCGACGGAGTGCGGCGAGGCATTCCGCTTCGAGACCCCGCGCCCGCTGCTTCGCCTGCCCCACGGGTTCGTCGATGCCGATATCTCGCCCGACGGCCAGCGGATCGCGGTGTGCATGCCGATCGGCGTACAGGGTCGGTCGGTCATCAACCTGGTGATGAACTGGGAGGCGGAGATCGAAGGGGCGAAGTAGGGAGCACCCGGGTACAATGGACTCGTAGATCGAGTCGAGCCCCCCCCTCGGGGAGCCCGGGAGGTTCCGCCATGCGAAGCACGAAAGCGCTCCACGCGCTGCTCGCCGTCTTCGTCGTTGTACTGGGCGCCTGCAACGATGATGAGACGCGCCCGAACTCCATGGAATTTCTTGGACACACCGACTATGGGTGCGTGGCCAGCAGGGGCGGCATCGAGGAATGCCTCGAAGGGGCCAGCCTCACGAACGTCGAAGCGATCGAGGACACACTCGTCATTTGGATCCGCTTCGAGGCCAACTGCTGTCCGGAGTTCACGGAGCAGGTGACCTACGACGCCGGCGTCCTCACCATCGCGGTGGTGGACACGCTCTACGCATGCCGGTGCATCTGCCCGTTCGAGAACTCGTTCCGCTTCGTCGGTGAGGGAGTCGGCGAGCTGCGCGTGCTCTTCGAGAGCCGGGCGGGCCAGAGCGGATCGTGCCTCTCCGGGCTCGACACGACGATCACGGTGCCGTGACCGGGTAAGGCTATCGGTAGACATCCTTCCGCCGGCCGATCTTGACCACGGACACGACGGATCGCTTGTCGTCGATCTCACAGACGAGCTCCTTGAGCGCCGACCGTTTGATGAGAAGGCTATAGCTTGCCACGCTGCTTGAGATCCTTGACCGCGTCCGCGAAGCGAACAGAGCGCTCCGAGGCGCGCTCCTCGAATGCGGCGAGATCCTCGGCATCCTCCACGAGCGACTCGCGCACCGCGTCGTTGACCAACTCGGACATCGATCGATCCGTCTCCGCAGCTTTGAGCTGCAGTACGCGGTGGATCTCAGCGTCGAAGTAGACGGTAGCTCTCTTCTGAGGCTTGGTCATGGGAGGATGAGGACGCTAAGACGTCATAACGTCAAAACGTTTCTTTGCGCTCCTGACTGCCTCCCCTGCACGTAGAGTCACACCCGGCCAACTCGTTGCCCGCCGCAGTTTGGCGACTGGGTTGCCGTTCATCAGGCCCGCGGGTACTTCGGCGACGAGGCCGTGCGTCGCCGGGCACCCTGAAAGGGATCCGCGACCCCGGAGGACGGATGGCGCCTCCCGCGGGTGATCGGCACGATTCGTAGGGAGTGCCTCGACCATGTGCTGGTGCTCAGCGAAAGTCATCTGCGCCGAGTGATGTCGCGTAACCTCGAGTATTTCGAATACCTGCAGAACGTTGTTCTTGATGGGCAGGATAGGATTTGCAGTAGGTACAAGTGACTTCGGAAGTTTCCGAGCCTTGTGAAACGACTATGGGCGCATGAGGCTATGCCCCTTCATTTTGGACTGCAAAGCACCCCGCCACGCAACTCATTGTCACATCATGACTCGCGCTGAAGCTTGTATACCGCCACTGACCAGCCGTCAAAATCCCGGTGGGCGCTCTGTTGGCGCCCCAGTACCTCCTGAACGTCGTCGGGCATAACCCATCGATCGCCGGGGCAGTCGATCGCGATAATGTACCGATAGTAGTCACGCCCGAGCACCGCCGACAGTGAGTCCCGAGGAAAGCTCCGGTCGACAGTAGCAATCTGCGGCTTGCGATGGGTGCGCATGAGGGAGTGCTCGCACTCGTCGAATGGAAAGTAGTCGATGTCGAGATTCCAGAGACTCTCGTGCGCAAGAACAGCGGCGCGCCATCGCATTGCGAGCAAGCCATTCTGGTCGCTGATCGTGCCGACAATCAGGATGGGTTGACCCAGATCGACCTGCCCCAACGCGTAGTCTTGCATCGTGGCATAGACCGGCAGCCCCTCGAACTCCGCAGCCAAGTCTTTAGGCAGAACCTTGATGAAGCCAAGTTCGCCGCCGAAGACCATGGACACAAGAAGTACCAGCAGGCCGATGGCCATAAAACGGCCTCGGGAGAATCGGTGTAGCCAGCGAAGCGCGCTCGCCAAGCCCAAGCCCGCCAACACCCAGATGGCGGGTATCACCACGAGGACGTGCCGCGGCTCGTCGGTCGTTGAAATGACCAGCACCACGAAGCCCGCAAAGATAGACCAGAAAGCGACCCGTACCGGAAGTCGCCTCCAGTATGAAACCGCACCGATTATCGCCAGGAGGATGGCCGCGAGGCCGACGAACGCGTTCGCCGAATAGCCGTTCAGCCAGAGACGGGGATAGAACAGCAAGTGCCGCTCCGACCAGAGTGGCGCGTAACTCGGGTGATCGGTGAAGAACATCGCCATCGTCTGCCGGTGTGTGACAAGCGCCCACGCCGCGATGCCAATGGCGCCCAGGGCGACAGTGGCGCTGGCCTCGACCCAGGCTCGGCGGTTCGGTCTCCGTGGCCAATTCGTGCTCAGAATGGCCGCAGTGAGGCCGGCGAAGAAGAAGAGTCCAAACGAGTACTTCGTCAGGAAGATCGTGATGGCGACCAGGCTGGCCGCGATGATACCAAGCCACCGGCAGCGTCTATCGGGGAGTCCGTCCGCGCGATCGGCAACCAGGATCAAGAGGAGGCCCAACATCGCCCCGCACATCTCGGCCATGCACGGGACACTATTGCGCACGAAGACGCGACTGCTGATGGCCAGGGCAATGGCGAACGCTGCACCTGCCACAGAGAGCCAGCGGTCACCTTTGCGGGCGCAGCTCCGTTCTTGCTTGCCCGCGATGCGCATGACCAGATATGCGAGTCCCACCAGCACACAGGCGAAACTGACGACACTTGGCATCCGACTCGCGGCAATACTGGGTCCTGCCAGGGCATATGCGGCAGCGATGAAGAGGGACCCTACCGGCGGGTAGAAGCTCTGGTTCCGCACCGCCTGGACCAGGGCGCTCGGTGAAGACTCAGCGATGGCTCGATAGACCTCCCACCCGTCGATAGCGTGATTCGCCTCGTCGTTGTCGAATGGAATGGTCGTGGTAAGCACGGTCCGGACCAGAAGAACTACCAAGATGATCATGATAGCGCCGACGACGCAACTCATTGTCGCTATGGCCACGCGCATTGGATCCGGCGAGTGATCGGCCATGAGTCCCTTTCGCTTCTCAGCTCATCTCAGAAACCGTGAGCAGCATGCGCTGCAAATTCGGAGAATCAAGCGCACAGAAGAACCGAGTCGCCTCAGGGTACGCCACATTCCTGGCATCACTGCTCACGTTCAGCGATTCTCCGACGCCGGCCCCTCCGGGCTTGATCCAGGGGGGGAGACGCATGTTTCCTAACCGTTCGAAAACCGCCCTTCGAGTGGACACAACCGGCGCCCCCAAATAGGATAGAATTAGTCTTGTTTGACTCGCGACCCAGTGAGCACGCGAAGGCTAGGCGCCACGAGTCTGTCGGGACGCTTACAGTCCGATTCACATTAGCCGCAAGAGAGGGAAGGCAATCATGAAGCAGTTGGAAAGAGCGAAGATCGACGAATTCAAAGCGCACTTCCGCGGGGGGGTGTTTCTTCCCGGCGACGCGAGTTACGACGAGGTGCGCCAGATCTGGAACGCCATGATCGACCGCCGCCCCGCGCTGATCGCCCGCTGTGCGTCGCCTGAGGATGTCGTCCAGGCCGTCAACTTCGCCCGCAAGCATGCCCTGCTCGTTTCGATCCGGGGTGGCGGGCACAACATCGCGGGAAATGCCGTCTGCGACGACGGCCTCATGATCGACCTCTCGCTGATGAAGAGAGTCCAGGTGGACCCGAACGCCCGCAGAGCGACCGTCGAACCCGGCTGCACTCTCGCCGACTTTGACGCGGCTGCGCAGGTGCATGGCCTCGCAACGCCGCTGGGTATCAACTCGACCACGGGGGTAGCCGGGCTGACGCTCGGCGGCGGCTTTGGCTGGTTGAGCCGGAAGTACGGCATGACCGTCGACAGCCTGCTCTCCGCGGAAGTAGTCACGTCGGATGGCAAGCGGGTGCACGCCAGCGAGATGGAGAACGCCGACCTCTTCTGGGGGCTGCGTGGTGGTGGTGGGAACTTCGGCATTGTCACCAGCTTCGAGTTCCAGCTCCATCCCGTCGGGCCGAATGTGCTGAGCGGGCTCATCGTCTTCCCGTTCGGCCAGGCGAAGTCCGTGCTCACGCAATTCGCAGAGTTCACCCAAACGATGCCGGACGACCTCAACGTGTGGATGGTCACGCGGAAAGCGCCCCCGCTACCCTTCCTGCCCGAGGCTGTGCACGGGAAGGAGATCGTGGCGCTCGCTATATGCTATGCGGGCGACCCAACTGAGGGGGAGAAATTGATCGAGCCGTTGCGCAAGTTCGGCACGGCGCACGGCGAGCACATTGGCGTGCAGCCGTACACGGCATGGCAGCAGGCCTTCGATCCACTTCTGATGCCGGGCGCGCGTAATTACTGGAAGTCGCACAACTTCTCGCAGCTTAGCGACGGCGCGATCGACACCATCATCACATACGCCGGTATGCTGCCGTCCTCGCAGTGCGAGATCTTCATCGGCACGATCGGCGGCCAGACAGCCCGCGTAGCACCGGGGGCGATGGCCTACTCGAACCGAGATGCGAATTACGTGATGAATGTGCACGGTCGCTGGGAGACGGCCGCCGAGGACGAGCGCTGCATCAATTGGGCGCGCGAGTTCTTCGGCAAGTCACAGCCGTTCGCGAGCGGCGGGGCGTACATCAACTTCCTGACCGAGGACGAAACCGATCGCATAGCGTTCGCATTCGGTGCTGCGTACAAACGGCTGGTGGATCTGAAGAAGAAGTACGACCCGACGAACCTCTTTCGGATGAACCAGAACATCAAGCCGGTGTGACAGGAGCTCCCGCGCCCAGCAACGGCATCCAGCGGACGGCGCCTCGCTCAGACCTTCCCTCAGCGTTCAACTGCGCAGCGAGTTGCGATTCACCAACCCATGGAGGTGTCACATGCGCGTGATGATGAAAGTATCCATCCCCGTCGAGGCTGGCAACAAAGGGGTGAAGGAAGGCATTCTTCCCAGAACCGTCATGGCATTCGTGGAGCAGATGAAGCCGGAGTCCTGCTATTTTGGCCCTGAAGGCGGAAGACGAACGGCATTCTTCTTCTTCGATCTCAAAGACCCATCGATGATTCCGACGGCAGCGGAGCCGTTCTTTACGAACCTCAACGCGTCCATCGAGATGTCACCCGTGATGAACCTCGAGGACATGAAGGCGGGGATCGAGAAGGCGATGAAGCACGTCTGACGCACTGAACCCGGTAACCTATCCAGCGAGTGGGCCCGGTTGGCACTGGGTCAACCGGGCCCGGTCTGGGGCCGTCCATCCGTGTTGCGGAGGTGCCCCCCCCGGGGAGTCATATGTTTGTGTCCCCCATGCTTGACCAGGGGCTCCCGCTCGCGCCCATCTCGTCGGTCTGACCTTGAACCTCACCCCCCGATTTCCAGGGGGGGAGACGCATGTTTCCTATCCACCCGAAAACCACCCTTCGAGTGGACACAACCGCCGCCTGGGTGCGACTTCTGCCGCAAGACCGATCCCTGAAACCCATTGATTTCAAACACATATAGGGCCACCCGGACTGCCGTGGAAGCTATGACAGCCCACGGGTGACACAAGGTTCATGTCCAGTTGAGTCGAGTGGGCACAAACGTCTCCCTGGTCGTTCAGGTGACAATCAACGCGCGCGGCACCAGGGCCGGCCGATTCATCGACTGGCGGCTGCTCAGGTCGATCGGGTACGTTCGACGACCAGATGCGAGGAGGCCCACTGTCAACGCCAGGATGTTCCAACGCTGTCTCCGGAAATGAACAAGGCAACCCTCCGGAGAACTCGGATCAGTCAGGCTAGAAGGGTAGTATCAGTGAGCGTACCTGCGCTTCAGGCTTCCCCAGGAGACGGGAAGGCTCGGGACGGTCGCGTTCCCGGCCATGCGGTTGTTGGTTTCGTCCTCTTCGACAACGGCATTGTCCGGATCCAGGTCGATGATCCAGACCCATGCTCCAGGCGGAAGATCCTCCGGGATGATGACTGCGTGCCCAGTTGAGAACACAAAAATTGTAGGGGCCAGAGACAGCTCAAGAACATCTGAGGATTCCATCATCCATACGATCTCGTCATCTCCTGAAATCGCTGATCGGGCCAATCCAAAGCGAATCCGGAACGGCCCCGCCGTGACCGTGCCCCTGTTCGCGAGGGCATAGAAGACGACCGCAGTGTCGCCGGCCGCCACTTCGGCGGGACCCTCCATGTGCATCGCGTATAGGTCGATGCCCCTCAACCTCAGCGTGGTGCCCACTTCGCTGTTGTTCTGGAAGTCCTCGTCCGCGATATGGTCGAGCGGGATCAGGGTGGCACGCCATCGATAGGAACCGGCGCGACCGGACGCCGGGGCCCTGACGGGAAGATCGAAGAGGATGAACTCGCCCGGGCCAGGAAGCCCGATCACGCTGGTGTCGGCCAAGACATACTTGATTGGAGGGCTGGTACCTAATGAGTCGATCTCCACCGTGAGCCGCCAAGTGGCATTCGCCTCCCCGACGGAATCCCCGACGTTGCACACGGTCACCATCACACTCACCGGTTCGGCTCCGGGGCGGAGTTCATCAGGGGCTAGGAGGCCGCAGATCGCCGGATCCTCAGAAGCGAACGCCATTTTCGTCGTCGCGGACAGCAGGAGAAGAGCCAAGGCGAAGGACTGCGGGCGGAAACGGGTGAGCTTCTTCCTCATGTCGACCTCCATGGATCCTCCGGTAGCAATGATTCCATTGCTCCGTCCCGACTATCTCAGGAAGACTGCCTTGAGAACCACCGACTTGCCAGCGTTCCTAAGCCGGTAGAAGTAGATTCCGGAGCTGACGAGTCGCCCGGCATCGTCCCGGCCGTCCCATCTGACCTCGTGTTCACCGGGTGAATGCTGGCCTTGAGCCAAACACACAAGCCGGCGACCCCCGAATGTCAAACACGTCAACCGACGCCGTAGAAGATAGGGGAATGACGTAGCGAATCCGAGCATAGCCCCGGAATGGATTTGGGTAGGCCATGAGGGATAGGACTGGCCGGGGTGGGACCTCTGTTACACCCACTGGCGTTTCACTAGGATCGAGAGGGTCAGTGGATTGCTCGACCTCCAGGCCATCTTGCGCGCCGTCGCCGTCCGTATCCATGTCGGTAGGGTCGGTACCGATTCGGTACTCGTCGCGATTGCTGAGGCGGTCGTGATCAAGGTCCAGTTGGCCGTCGAACACTGTCGGATCCAGGCCAGGATACATCACCTCCCACGCGTCACTCATCCCGTCCCCATCCACATCCGCCAGGACGGTCACCCGGCAGGTATCCCTCGCCGTGTTCGATTCGAAATCGTTGGTCGTCAGGATGATGGTCCGCATGCCCGGAGAGCCCGCGGAGACCGAGAGATGCCGTCCGATCCCCAGCGCCCCCGCTACCGGGTCCGTCCAGACAAGCAAGCTATCGGGCAACATTCCGTCTTCGGGGTCGGTGGCATCTCCAGTGAGTTGAATCATGTCGCTCTGGAGCACCTCAGTGCTATCCCCCGGGGTAAGAACGAACGCGATCGGCGTCTTGGCCCCGATCGTGAACGTGCCGGGGGAGTCCGCGCTCGTGACTCTCATGCCGTCCGTCACCGAGATCCGGATCTTGGCCTGTGAGGTTCCCGGCAGGTCGGACATAGCGAGGGTGAGGGTCGTCTCGGGGTATTCCGCGGCGAAGAGAGACCACGAGGCACCACCATTCAGGGACAGGAAGACATCCGCGACGATGTCGTCACCGTCGGTGTCCGAGACCGACCAGCTCACCGTGAGGCTCTCCGCGGGCGTCTCGCCCCCCAGGGGAGTGAGGATAGTGACTTCGGGGGGGGAGGCCGAGAGCACCCGACTGTAAAGGAGTTGCGCTCCTTTGGAGATACGGACTTCCGTGACTCCGGTCGGAAACGGAAGCGCGGGAGCGAAGAGCACGCTGTCCCCGACCGAGAAATCGAGGTCGAAGCCGTAGGAGGCCAGGACCTCGCTCCCAGCGTCGAGCAATGCCAGGGAGTACTGGGTCCCCTGAAGCGAATCCGGGATGATTTCAGTCTCGATGATACGCCAGGCAAAGGGAATTACTTGGTCGGTGGCGGTGATGACGGTCCCCATCCAGAGCTGGAGCAAATCACCACTCGTGGGGACGAGGGCGGTGGATGGGGCCGGCTTGGACGGTCCGGAGATGATGAAGTGATCGGCCAACACCTCGTAGTCGTCGTCAGTGATCCAGGCGAATCCGTCACCGTAGGTAGCAGAGCCCATGAAGCCGATGCGGCGATCGTTGACGGCGAGTACAGCGTCCGCCCATCCATCCCAATGCAGGACCTGGGATTGATTGGCGTGGTTGGAAACCTGTGTCGCATGATCGATGGCCAGGTTGCATCTTTCTGGGTGGGACTCGCAAGAGCGGTTCGTTGAACCCCATCCGGCGGGGCGTTTCGCCTCCACGTCGAACGAACCGATCGAGACGTATCGGCCCTGGACAAGCCCTTGGTTTCGGTTTCGGGCGGGGTAATTCCTGCATTGGGTCAGTGGGTCCGGACACCCGGAAATATCAAGCGGATAGTGATCCTCCGCGCGCCAGCCCGGGGGATCTTCGATAGGGCTATAGTACTCGCCGCGCAACCCATATCCATGTCCTATCTCGTGCGCCAGAATGTGTTGCATACCTTGCACGTATCCGGCATCGACGGCGATTATCTGCCCCCCAGTCTTTCCGACAACATCTCCCATGTCCCAAGCCGTCGAAAAGCCTATCAGTGCACTGAGTTCAGGGTCCCCGATCTTTCTGCGATCATCGTTCTCGTGACCCAACTTGATCTTCAGGCGATGGAGAAGTGCGGAACATTATATGAAGTAACGGTGACAGGCCAGGATACAAATCCGGCGTCCTGCCAGTTCGAGACGGGATCGAACACCGTGGGATAGGTTTTGGCAAGAAGGGCCGGTGCCGAGCCGATGACGGAGAGCCCCTCGCGCTGCCAGTAAGGACCGACCACGCAGTATCCGATGTCTAACGACCGCGCCAGGTAGAAGCTCTGGCTCACGGGTGCCCCAGCATTGTCGTTGTTCAGCTCATCTTCCTCGGTGACCAGATTGTTGGGATCGATGTCAGCCCAGAACCGGAGCGACGAAACCCTGGTCTCCTCGGCGGTCAGGTAGAAATTGAGGGAATTGGTTCCCTTACGCTCGCTTTCGTGATCGAACGAATCGTCAACGGGCCAGACCAAGGGTTCCGCGGCGTCGCGTACGTAGAGCTCGGTCCCGTTCCCATCAAGAACATGGAGCTGGCCCTGCACCGGAGTCCAGTCCTGGGCGGGATCACCGGTGTTTTCGAGGAAAGCGCGAACTACCGTTGGCTTTCCTTGAACCAGGCGTTCGGAGACGACCGCCTGTGCAACTTCGATCCGGTTCAGCGCGAAGTCTAGCTTCCCACAATTGAGTACCTCAATGGCATCCAGGTCGGCGCCCGCGCGGTAGGGATCTGCCGACGCCGGCCCCGTGTCGGTGATGCGCACGTATCGAGCCCGGGTGAGGCCACTTGCTCCCAGATCGAAGGCGACGGCACCCCCTGAGCCCGAACCCAGGGTCACGAAGGAACTCTGGGTGCTCCCGACTTCAACAAGGAACTCCTCATCCACGTCACCGTCATCCGCGCCAAGCTCGTACACGATCAAGTCGTCGCCGCGTCCGTCGATGACGTTGCTCGCCAGGCGGACCGTCACGGAGCCCCCGGTTCCGAGGGAAAGCCCGATCCCGTCCGAGTCGAGAAGGCAGCTCTGCCGAGATCCAAGGTTGGTTCCCGGACCGGCTTGGTACTCCAGGACTTGATCGGCCGCAGAGCAGTATGTGGGCCGCGAGGGCGGGGTCCAGTCCAGAGTCCATGTGTCATTGCGGGCAGAGCCGGTCACCCCGCAGGAGACAACGAACCGGCGACTCTGCCGATTGAACGCAGCCACCGCGTTTCGACGGGGCATCGCGGGATAGCCAAACGGCTCGAGCCGCGACCACGACGGAGTGCCTGCGAGGCTCAGGGTGTGGACATCAAATACATAGTTACCATCGTTGTCACCCCCGAAGAGCAGAACCTGCCGGCGAAGCGAGTCGAGGACGACCAAGGGGCCGCGCCGGGCTTGGACTGGCAGGTCTGCGAGCCGAGTCCATGTCGGGGGGGTCGTGGCGAAGTCGAGCGCCCACGAGTCCTGGAGGGGAGCGCCGTTGTATCCCCCAAAGATAAGCATGCGGTCCGATGCGGCATCGAACACCGCGCCGTGCTCGGACCGGGCAGACGGAGCGACGCCCTGCGTTGCCAGCAGTGCCCATGACACAGCGCCGTTCAGGTTTAGGACGTACACATCATTCCTGTAGCCGCCATCGCTGCTGCCCCCAAATACGATCATCCGGCGGCGAGCCGCATCGTACACGGCGGTATGCGCGTATCTTGCGACCGGGGCGCTTCCCGACGGAAAGAGACGGCTCCATGCGGAGGAACCGGCTAGGTTGAGGCTCCAAACGTCGTTCAGTTTGGCGGGCGTCGCGCCCCCGCAGAGGATGATCCGGTCCCCCTCGGTCTCATAGATCATGGAGGCGCCAAATCGTGCCGAAGGCTTGGTTCCCCCCGGAGCCAAAGCCGACCAGCTCGGATGTGCGGCGAAGGAGAGCGCCCAGGAATCATTGAAGGCGGGTGGCAATCCGGCCCAGCCGCCAAATATCAGGAGCCTGTCCCGGTTCGAGTCCTCGGCGAACGCGGCAAGGTAGCGCTCGGAAGGCATGGGATCCACGGGACAGATCTGCTGCCACGTCGGAACGCCACTCAAGTTCAGGACCCAGGCGTCTCTGAGGACAGGTCCAGGAATCAGCATGCCACCGTGAACCATCATCCGGTCGGCCACGGGATCGAACGCGGCCACGTGCCAGTACCGGGCACCCGGTTTTGTTCCCGCCACCGTGATAGGAACCCACGAGGCGCTGTTGTCGTTAAGCAGGAGCTCCCAGGTCTCGTTCCCAGCGCCCGCACCAAAGGTCAGGACGCCCCGGCGATTGGAATCGAACACTGCGGCATCGCTACTCCCCAGGCTGGGCGGCGTCCCACCTGCCGACAGGATCCGCCACGTCTCCCCCCCGGCAAACTCCAGGACGTCAATCTCGGTGGGTCCATTCCCCCCTCCGATCACGATCATGCGATCCCCTTCGGGATCATACAGAACCCCGTGTCCGGAACGGCCGGCCGGCGCGACACCCGATGGATCGAGACGGACCCACCGGAGAAGCCCACTCAGCTCCAGGGCCCATACCTCATCGGCTCCGGCCGAACCTCCATAGACGACCATCCTGTCCCGCACCGGATCGTAGAGAGCGGCGTGTCCTTTGCGTGGAAGAGGTCGTTCCCCTTGCGGGGTTAGAAGACGCCCGGAGGGGATGGCGTCCAGAGTGATTTCCCACACGTTGTTGGTAACGCCCAGGTCGCCCGCGTAGTAATCGAGCTTGTCGCCACCGAAGACCAGGACGCGTTGCCGCCGCGAGTCGTAGACGATGGAAGCGTCAGTCAGGCCGGGGAGCGGGTCGCCCCCGACGGTCACCTCCGTCGGTTCCCCGGGAGCATCTGCGTCGATCGCGTAAAGCGCGTTTCGAGGCCAATCGTCTTGACCTCCGATGAAGAGCATACGGCGACCGACCGGGTCGAAACATGCAACGTGCTTATAGCGCTGGGGTGGCGTGGTCTCGCGCCACACTCCAGCCGTCGTGGTCACCGAAAGCGGATCGAGCGGTGGTCTCGCGATCACCCGAGGAACGTCAGCAGTTCCCGCGTCGTGGACATCGACACGCCAGTCAATGCTCCGGGTCGGACTCGGTCCACGGAGCCCGCTTGCCAATGGCGTGTTGAAGTACACGAGCCATGGGAGACACAGCGCGGCAACAATCATCCCCATGACGAACGATCGCCTCATGATATATACCCCCTCCCCTTGCAAGCGAGGCGGCTGGAGATGTCAAGGAGGCAGAGTCCAGTTCGTCAGCCCACCAGGGGAATCTCGTGCATCAAGACCCGGGACGCTATCGAACGGCCAGTTGCTCTTGGGAATCAGTGCAATCCGGAGCGGCCCAGAGTACGTTCGTGATCGCAGCAGCCATGATGCAGGGGGTTGTGCTCAAGGCTGACTGAGACCATATCATAAGAATCCGCTTTCAGATCACCATCAAGTATGTCGAGGCCGCTGGTCTAGCCGACCCGCCGAGTCATTCTTGCGATGCTCCTCCCCGGCCAAGCTCTCTACGGGACGAGGAAGTCCCCCGGCGACGCCGCCACCCGCTCCATGAAGCTCTCCGACGCTCCGCCCCTGCCCGCCCCGGAACAGCGGAACCCGATACCGGGTCTCGCCGCCGAGCCGCCAGGTCACCGTCACCGTTCGCGTGCGTGGATCGATCTCGACGGCGGTGGCGAGGCGTTCCAGTAGTTCGCGCTGACCGTCGCGGCCTGCCGTCTCGATCCCCTCGGCCAGAGCGAGGATCGCCCGCAGGTCCGGCAGAGACGGGATGATCGTGGCGTCCACCGTCGCGTCGAGACGGCTGCGCGCCAGCTTCATCTCGGCGTCGAGCGCCTTCTGGCGCCTGCGGACGATGTGGTCCGGCAGCAACGCCTGCTCGACGGCGTCGACGAGACGGGCCTGCCGGGCTTCGAGGTCGCGTACCTGAGCCTTCAGAGCATCGCGCTCGGCGGTCGCGTCCCGACTTCCCGCCGTCTCCATCGCGCGGGCGTAGCGGTCCTTCAAGACCTCCGGATCTCCGGCGTGCGCCTTGAGCGCATCCAGCACGAGCAGGTCCACGAGCCAGCCGGAGAGCTGGCCTCCCTTCGCCGGACACCTGCGCGGTTCCAAACACTTGTAGACGAAGAGCGGCATGCCCGTCTTGGAGGGTTGGATGGGTGCCCCGACAACGGCCTTGCCACAGTTGGCGCACCGGACGATGCCAGAGAGGAAGTACGTGGGTTTCGCGTTCGGCGCAACGCGGCGGGCGAGCCGTCTCGGGTTCCTCTGCCACTTCCGCCAGATGTCCTCGTCGATGATGGCGGGCCAGTCGGCATCGATCAGCCGCCCCTCCGAGTTGACCCGCTTCCCGACGTACCAGGGATGGGTGCGGATGCGCTCGATCTTCTGGTACCCGACGGTGATCCCTTCGCTGCGCAGCTGGCGGCAGAGTGCCCAGGCCCCAAGGGTGGATTCGAAGATGCGCTGGGCCAAGGGGGCCGTCTCCGGGTCGGGGACGATCTTGCGGGTAGCGTGATCGTAGCGGTAGCCGAGCATCGGCTGACCCCCGATGAACCGCCCGGCATCGCGGGCCTGTTCCAGGCCGCGGTGGGTGCGCTCGAGGAGCTTGCGCTTCTCGCGCTTGGAGAGGATGCCCCGCAGGTCCGCTTCGAAGTCGTCTTCGGCTGTCTCGAGGTTGAAGATGCGCTCGGGGGTGGCCACCAGCGTCCCGGCCTCGCGGAACGTGGTGCTGATGGTCGCCCAATCGCGCAGGTCGGAGGCGCGGCAGAGCCGCTCCATCTCGACCACGGCAACGAGGTCGATGCGGCCGGCGGCGACATCGTCGAGCAGCCGCTTCATGACGGGACGCGCTCCGATGGTCTCGGCGCTGACGCCGCCCTCGTCGTAGAGCATGGCGTCCCAGCCGCGCTTGACGGCGGGGTCGTCTTGGGGCATGGCACTTTGGCCAAGCGCCCGTTTTGCGTCAGTGGCCTCGGCGCAAAGGCCGATAATGGGACATCCGCATCCGGAATGACCCCGATAATGGGGCACGAAATCGAGCCCAACCGGGGACGTGCCGCATCTAGGGGCAGAGCATGCCCATCCGCTAACCTCCTGAGTCCTCGCGAGTAAGGTGGACTTCGCTGCACCTCTGCCCCGTTAAGGGCATGCACGTGGAGCCCCAGGACTGCCCACGGGCTGTCCCACGTGCCCGCCGTCTGCCCCCCCGGATTGCCACATGTCGTGGTCTGACTCAGAGACGCATTGTTGGATGCGGTGCTGAATTCTCTGTCGCTATTGAATGCGAGACGAGTACTCGCGTGGCTTGTGGACGATGCTATAGTGCAATGCCTTTGGAAGGCGACGGTCTTCCACTGCGCTTTGATTCATCCGTTTCTGCGAGGTGAGCAGGCTCTTGGGAGGCCCTGAATGGATGGGTGGAATTTCGAGCCCGATTGGCCGCTGCAGCGAGTCCGTGACGAAGATCTCTACTTCTATCTGGAGCCGATTGAGTCCTACGCCGCTGACTTCAGAGCCACGGTGTCCGGCCATGGCGAAATGCTCATGTTCGGCAGCTATTCGTACCTCGGACTCAATGGGCATCCCAAGATCAACCGGGCAGCGCAAGAGGCGATCGACCGGTTCGGCACCGGGACGCATGGCGTCCGACTTCTGTCTGGCACGCTCGAGATTCACAAGCGCCTAGAAGAGAAGGTGGCGGCGTTCAAGCAAACCGAAGCGGCGGCCACGTTTTCCAGCGGCTACGTCGCCAATGTTTCATCAATCGCCTGCTTACTTGGTAGGCATGACACAGTGTTCTGCGACAAATTGGACCACGCCAGCATCATGGACGGTTGCCAGCTGTCGCAGGCGAACTTGGTCCGCTTTCGGCACAATGACATGGAACATCTGGTGGAGTGTCTCGAAGCTCCAGCGAACCGCGGCCGGAAACTTGTCGTGGTCGACGCCGTCTTCAGCATGGACGGCGACATAGTCAACCTGCCAGAGATTAGTCGTCTCTGTAGGCAGTATGACGCATTGCTCATGGTCGACGAGGCACACTCTCTTGGCGTTCTGGGTCGCACTGGCCATGGTATTGAAGAGCACTTCGGCCTTCATCCGGACAGCATCGATATCAAGATGGGGACTTTCAGCAAAGCCGTCCCGAGCGTCGGTGGTTATGTGGCCGGCAGCAAGCGCCTGTGTGAGTTACTGAAATGCCAGGCTCGGGGGTTCATCTATTCAGGCGCCCTCCCGGCTCTGCAGCCGCAGCTGCACTCGCTGCGCTTGAGGTAATTGAGGAAGAGCCGGAGAGGGTACGCATGCTTCACGAGAACGCCTCGTACTTCGCAGAACATCTGCGTGAAGCAAGACTTCCATTCTTGAACAGTAAGACCGCGATCTTTCCCATCATCTGCGGGGATGATTGGCAGGCTTGGAGGCTGGCCCGGTACTGTCAGAGGCGTGGGCTGTTCATTCAAGCCATACCATATCCGGTTGTACCGCAGGGCACTGCCCGGCTAAGAGCCGCAGTGTCGTCCCTCCACCTGAAGAGTGACTTGGACTACGCCATTGGTGTATTGCGTAAGGGGGCTGCCGAGGTCGGCGGGATTCTTGTCGAGTGACGAGAGCCTGAAGTCGCTGGAGTCGACGGTCTTTCGAGCTGCTCTTCAACTGCACGAGTCAAGGGTGGGTGCGGGCCGTCGTGCAGCTTGCGGGCGGTGCTAAGATGTCTTCACCCCATGCCTCCTCGGAGGCCGTGATTCACATGGCAATCTTCAGGTGTTCTTTGATTCTGTTGGCCGTCCTTGCGGCCCCGGCGTCTGTGTTGAGCCAGACACCCTGTGAGCAGCGACTCCCTTACGCGTTGGTGTGTATGGGAGACATCCAGGCGGAGGGCAACATCTGCATCTCCGGACACGTCCACGCCAATGGTGACGTTGATTTCGGTCCCAATGACGATCATCTGACGTGCGGTGGCACCCATTCCGAAGGATTCGAGATTGGTTCCCCGGCGATCTACACCGAGCCTGAGTACTTCCCCAACGCGACCTACTACTACGTGAGGGGCAGGTACACGCCGAAGGGCGGTCCTACCATTCCAGCGAAAACCGAGGCGCTCATTTTCGACCGAAACGGTAACGACATCACCGCGTCCCTTCCAAACGTGCTGACCCCGCTGACGACGTACGACACTACCAATCATGTGTTCCGGTACAACATCGACGGCAACATTAGCGGCATACCCGCGGTCGATTACTTCTTTGGACAGAACTCGAGCGTTCTTCGCGCTCGATGCCGGCCACACCGCGGTCGTTGTGAACTTTGGCACCTTCTACGGAAGCACGCCGTCGACCGCTGACATCGAACTCAGGTCGAGCTCAGGCACCGCGTCGGTCACCGCCACCATCATCAACTCGCGCTACATCGGATTTCCGGGCGGCGACCGCCTCGATTGGAACAACTGGACCGGCGGCTGGACGTACTTTGCCACTCTGCTGGCGTTCGAGCCCGTCAACGGTATTTCGCTCATCACGCACAACCTCGACCAGTCGAACTGCCAGGTCGCACTTGGCACGCCCGTGAATCCCTCGCTCCTCTACGTCACCCGCGATGTGGATGACGTTCAGGGTCAGCTCTCGGTAACTGGTTCCGTGATCGTGTTGCGGGATTGGACGAGTCAGGGCGGTCCAGACGTGTCCTATGATCCTGGATTCTTCTGGTCCTTGACTCCAGATCTCCAGGCGGCCTTTAGGTCTGCGTGTTGGCTGGTGGACGATTGGATTCCAGTTGTCCCCACCACCTGGGGCCAGCTGAAGCAGAGGTTCGGTGGGTAGGGTCTGCCCCGCGGCGAAGGCTGCCACGAGCGAGGAGGATGCGTGATCTTCGAGTTGCGCTACAACGAGGGCGATGACGGCTACGACTTGATCACCTACAGGACGCAATCCCCCGCAGCAAGCAAGGGGATCGAGGCTGAACACGATGAGCCGGTGGGGAGGCGATTGGAACCGGTCCTCAGATCCATTCGACAGATCTTGCGTCAGGAACTGGCGGGCGTTCGGAGCGATGGGTTTAGCCACCCCGACACTGTGGCGCGACATCCTCATGAGGACGAGGGAGTGAGCGCGCGATTGCTGGGGACCAATGAGGATCGAGGAATGGCGTTCGAGGTTGTCTTTGACCCGACGGAGCGCCGGTACCAGGTGATACCAGTCGTGATTGAGATGGAGACCGACCCGGTACAATTCAACGTGGTCGGAGAGGGGCAGCCCCTGGATGCAGGTCGCGCACTTGGGTCCATCATCGATCGCCTCCGAGTGTTCCTCGCGGAGACGATCCCCCAATAGCCCGTGATCGGTGACGTACACTCTGGCGCGGTGGCGGCCTGCCCGTGCGGTGCGGTATGCTGCGACCCGACCCGTGAGGCCGCTCTGCCATAGTTGCGCCGGATTCCCCCAACCGGGTGCGCTGAGGCCGTGATCACGTAGCAACCGGGAGCCCACCCCGTGGCCGACGTAACGATCGAGAACCCGATCCTCAACTCGCCCTTCGCGGAGCCGACGCGGCACTTCCGCTTCGCCGACGAGGGCATCACCGAACGAGATCGTCGAGGGCGCGCGCGCGTCAGCTCCTACTTCGTCCCGATCGCCCAGGCCCGAAGAAGAAGGGCGGCGCAGCTCGTCGTTCGACACCGAGTGGACGCAGGACCGGATCGAGGAGAACAAGCTCGATCAACCAGATCCGCGAGCGGGTCGCCGATCTGGCGGCAGGGGCGGCTACGCCGGGCGTCACGCCGACCACCGCGCGGCTGCTCGCACTACTGGACCGACCCCGACCGCGAGAAGCAGCTCTTCTTCTGCCAGATCGAGGCGCTCGAGACGGCCATCTACCTCACCGAGGTCGCGCCGCAAGTACGGCGACGCCTGGATCGAGAACGAGCTCCGCGAGGCGAACGACGCCGCCAACCCCGGGCTCTGCCGCGCATCGCCTTCAAGATGGCCACCGGCTCGCGGCAAGACCGTCGTCATGGCGATGCTCATCGCCTGGCAGGCGCTCAACAAGCTCGCCAACCCGCAGGACGCCCGCTTCTCCGACGCCTTCCTCGATCGTCACGCCCGGGCATCACGATCCGCGACCGGCTGCGCGTGCTGCTGCCGAACGACCCCGGCAACTACTACCGCGAGCGCGACATCGTGCCGCCCGACCAGCTCGAGACAGCTCGGCCAGGCCAAGATCGTCATCACCAACTTCCACGCCTTCCTGCTGCGCGAGAAGGTCGACGGCGCGGCAAGCTCACCAAGGAGATCCTCGGCCAGCGGCGAGGCCACGAGCCCGTTCACCGAGACGCCCGACCAGATGGTGCGCCGGGTCTGCCGCGAGCTCGGGCACCAAGAAGAACATCGTCGTCATCAACGACGAGGCGCACCACTGCTACCGCCGCAAGCCCGACGGCCGAGGACGGAGAAGCTCACCGGCGACGAGCGCGAGCGAGGCCGAGAAGCGCGAGGAGGAGGCCCGCGTCTGGATCTCCGGCCTCGAGGCGGTGCAGGCGCAAGATCGGCGTCAAGGCGATCTACGACCTCTCGGCCACGCCGTTCTTCCTGCGCGGCTCGGGCTACCCCGAGGGCACGCTCTTCCCCTGGGTGGTCTCCGACTTCTCGCTGATCGACGCCATCGAGGCGGGCATCGTCAAGGTGCCGCGCGTGCCGGTGGCCGACGACTCGATGACCGGCGAGCAGCCCACCTACCGCGACCTCTGGCTGCGCATCCGCGAGGACCTGCCGAAGAAGGGGCGCAAGACCGACGCCGTCGAGCGGCGAGCCGAAGCTCCCGGCGGAGCTCGCAGGGCGCGCTGCACAGCCTCTACGGCAACTACGAGAAGTACTACCGCCTGTGGGAGGCAGAACGCCGAGGCCCGCGCCCGCGGCGCTCACGCCGCCGGTCTTCATCGTCGTCTGCAACAACACCAATGTCTCCAAGCTCGTCTTCGACTACATCGCCGGCTGGGAGAAGCACGATGCCGGACGGCAGACCGTCGTCCAGTGCCGGGCAAGCTGCCGCTCTTCAGCAACGACGACGGCACGGCGGCTGGACGCGACCGCCCGAACACGATCCTCGTCGACAGCCAGCAGCTCGAATCCGGCGAGGCGATGAGCGCCGACTTCAAGAAGATCGCCGCCGCGGAGATCGAGGAGTTCAAGGCCGAGTACCGCGCAGCGCTTCCCCGGCCGCGACGCCGAGGACCTCACCGACGAAGACCTGCTCCGCGAGGTGATGAACACCGTCGGCAAGCCCGGCAAGCTCGGCGAGCACGTCAAGTGCGTCGTGTCGCGTCTCCATGCTCACCGAGGGCTGGGACGCCAACACCGTCACCCACATCCTCGGCGTGCGCGCCTTCGGCACGCAGCTCCTCTGCGAGCAGGTGGTCGGCCGCGGCCTGCGGCGCATGAGCTACGCCGCCAACGACGAACGGCCACTTCGAGCCCGAGTACGCCGAGGTCTACGGCGTGCCGTTCTCGTTCATCCCGTGCAGCGGCGTCGACGGCCGACCCCAAGCCCGGCCCGCATGCCGACCCGCGTGCGCGCGCTCGAGGAGCGGCATCGCCTGCGAGATCACCTTCCCGCGGCTGCTCGGCTACCGCTACGACATCGCCGAGCGAGCGGCTCGACGGCGACCTTCACCGAGGACTCCACGCTGCGCGCTCTCGACCGCGCGACATCCCGACCAAGACCGAGAACGCGCCGCATCGTCGGGCGAGATCGAGCATCCACACGCTCGACGACCTCAAGACGACGCCGGCCCAACGAGGTCGCCTTCCTGCTGGCCAAGCTGACGCTGGAGAAGTACTTCCGGCGACGACGACGGCGAACGACAAGCCCTGGCTCTTCCCGCAGCTGCTCGGCATCGCCAAGCGCTGGCTGGCCGAGTGCGTCACGCTGCAAGGACAACACCTTCCCGCAGCTGCTGCTGCTTGATCGAGTTCGCCCACGACGCCGCCGACCGCATCTACCAGGCCATCGTCGCCGTCGACGGACGGCGACGGCCGCGCTCAAGCCGATCCTGCGCCCCTACGACACCGGTCGGCTCCACCCGGTACGTGGACTTCGACACCACCCGGCCGGTCTACGCCACCGCGCGACGACAAGTGCCACATCTCCCACGTCGTCGCCGACACCGACTCCTGGGAGCAGAAGATGGCCGCAGGCGCTGGAGGACATGGCCGAGGTCGTCCGCTACGTCAAGAACCACAACCTCGGGCTTCACCATCCCCTACACGCTCGAACGGCGAGGAGCGGAACGTACATCCCCGACTTCATCGCCTGCATCGACGACGGGCACGGCGCGGACGACCTGCTGAACCTGATCGTCGAGGTCACCGGCGAGAAGAAGAAGGACAAGGCGGCCAAGGTCGCCACGGCGCGCGACGCTCTGGGTGCCGGCGGTCAACAACCACGGCGGCTTCGGGCGCTGGGCGTTCGTCGAGATCGCCGACCCGTGGGACGCCGCAGAACGCGATCCGCGGCGTTCCTGCAAGCAGGCGCAACGACCTGAACGGAGGAGACGTGCATGCATGGCTAAGAAGAAGACCGCCAGCCCGACGCCGGTCGAGTCCATCCGCCACAAGGACAAGCGCGCGAACATCCCGACCGAGGAGCTGCGCGACTTCGTGGCCGAGGACGAGAAGCGCGCCCGAAGACGATGCTCTACCCGCGCGACCCGTCGCTCGACCCGCAACTCGTCTGGAAGGGCAAGGACGAGCAGGACCGCGCAGGACCTCGCCGTGCCCGTCGTGCCGATCTACATCCAGGAGAAGATCCACCCGCAGGCGATCATCGAGGACCTGCTGGCGCAGCCGCGCGCAAGGGCCGGCGAGCCGGAGCGCCGCAGCTCGACGCTCTTCGCCGACTTCAACGGCGGTCCGACGACTTCGACCAGAAGGTCGACTTCTACCAGCACGAGCAGAACTGGGCGAACCGGATGATCCTGGGCGACTCGCTGCTGGTGATGACCTCGCTGGCCGAGAAGGAAGGGCTCAAGGGCAAGGTCCAGATGATCTACATCGACCCGCCCTACGGCATCAAGTTCGGCTCCAACTGGCAGGTCAGCACGCGCAAGCGCGACGTGAAGGACGGCAAGGCCGAGGACGCCACCCGCCAGCCGGAGCAGGTGCGGGCCTTCCGCGACACCTGGAAGCTGGGCATCCACTCCTACCTGGCCTACCTGCGCGACCGGCTGGTCGTGGCGCGCGAGCTGCTCACCGAGACGGGCAGCGTCTTCGTGCAGATCGGCGATGAGAACGTGCATCTGGTGCGGTGCGTGCTGGATGAGGTGTTTGGGAGCGAGAACTTCTGTGCGCATGATCACGTTCGCGAAGACGAGCGGCGTGCGACGAGCGAATCTGCTCGCCGGCGTCGAGCGACTACGTGCTCTGGTACGCGAAGAACCAGTGAGACAGTGAAGTACCGGCAGCTCTATTCGAGAAAGACGCTGGTGACGAGCCGCCGGGGTCACTACACTGGATCGAGCTTGCCCGACGGCACGACGGCGTCGCATGACCGCCGAAGAGATGAGCGGATCCAGCGCGCTTGCCCGACGGGTGCACGGTGTTCCGCCACGACGATCTGACTTCGCAGCAGTCGGCTGCGAGCGAGCGATCTCGCCGTTCGAGTTCGAGGGCAAGACGTATTCGCCCGGGTCCAGAGCTACTGGAAGACCGACACCGATGGGTATGGCACGGCTTGCGGCTGCGCGGACGGCTTGCTGCCGTCAGCGAGAACACGCTTGCGGTACGTGCGGCTACTTCGACGACTTTCCCGTCGTTGCCGACTGACGAACGTCTGGACTGACACGCGACGGGCAGCTTCGACGGATCGACAAGGTCTACGTTGTTCAGACGAACACGAAGGTCATCGAGCGCTGCCTCCTCATGACCACCGACCCCGGCGACCTCGTCCTCGACCCCACCTGCGGCAGCGGCACGACCGCCTACGTCGCCGAGCAGTGGGGCCGGCGCTGGATCACCTGCGACACCAGCCGCGTTGCCCTGGCCCTGGCCCGCACCCGGCTCATGGCCGCCAAGTATCCCTACTACCTGCTGGCCGACTCGCCCGAGGGGATCAAGAAGGAAGCGGAGCTGACCGGCAAGATGCCGCCCGACTACAAGACCGACGAGCGACATCCGCAAGGGCTTCGTCTACAAGCGCGTGCCGCACGTCACGCTCAAGTCCATCGCCAACAACCCGGACATCAAGGAAGGGCATGACGCGCGCAGGAGATCGACGCCGCCATCGCCCGCCACGCCGAGACCGAGATGCTCTACGACCAGCCCTACGAGGACAACAAGCGCGTCCGCGTCTGCGGGCCGTTCACGGTCGAGAGCCTCTCGCCGCACCGGGTGCTCTCCACCGCCGACGAGAACCACGGACGGCACGGTGAGCCGAGCAGGAAGCCCGCACAGCAGCCAGGACTTCGCCACCATGATCCTCGACAACCTGCGCAAGGCGGGCGTGCAGAACACCCGCAAGGACGAGCGGCTCACCTTCGACCGGCTCGACCCGTACGCCGGGGCGTGGCTGCACGCCGCGGGCGAGTACACCGACGCCGACGGCAAGACCCGGCGCGTGGCCGTCTCCATCGGCCCGGAGCACGGCACCGTCGGCCCGCAGCAGGTGAAGGAAGCGGCCAAGGAAGCGGTGCAGGGCGTCGGCTTCGACCTGCTCGTCGTCTGCGGCTTCGCCTTCGACCCGCACGTCGCCGAGGAGGCCAAGCGCTACGGCAAGCTGACCGTGCTGCCCGCGCAAGATGAACCCCGACCTGGCGATGGGCGACGAGCTGCTCAAGAAGACCGGCGCGGGCAACCTCTTCATGGTCTTCGGCGAGCCGGACGTGGAGATCACGAACGCAGAGCGGACGGCACAGATCGTCGTCGAGATCAAGGGCGTGGACGTCTACGACCCGACCACCGGGCAGATCCGCAGCGCCTCCACCGACGACATCGCCTGCTGGTTCATCGACACCGACTACAACGGCGAGAGCTTCTTCGTGCGCCACGCCTACTTCACCGGCGCCGAGGAGCCCTACGAGAAGCTCAAGCGGGCCCTGCGGGCGGAGATCGACGAGGCCGCCTGGGCGACCCTCTACAGCACGGTGAGCCGCCCGTTCGACCCGCCCGAGACCGGCAAGATCGCCGTGAAGGTCATCAACCACTACGGCGACGAGGTGCTGAAGGTGTTTGGGGTGTGACCAGCTGGGCATCGGTCTCCTGGCCTGTTCATGCCCGCGTCGCCCAGAGCCAGAGAGGAGCAAGGATGATGACAGACCCGTCGGAACAGACGAAGGCAAACGGAATTCTCTCAGGTCGACTTCACGATAATGGGCTCGACGAACGGTTTCACGTCGCCATTGAAGGATTCAGTAGTGGTTCCCCTGGAGTGCGAGTGAAGATCGTCTTCTGGCCTACTCCAAGCGGCTCTTCGGATGCCGAGATCAAGCTCGACTTGCTGTTCGGGCAGAATTTCCCAGGGACTTCAGCCTGGGACTCTGGCGTCCTTGACTTTGTCGTGGCGAATTGGCCCGCGGAGCAAGTGCAGCCGGAAGTCGCCAAGATACTTGCACAGTACAAGGAGAAGACCGGCCGCTCATAGGGGCCACGGATTATCAGCAGACCAGATCCCTCACCCTGCCGAACAGCTCCTCGTCCGAGGGATTCGTGTAGATGGTGGTCGTGAGCGGCGACGCGCGCCTTGCGAACCGCTGCGCCATGAGCCAGTCGCCGGCAAAACGAACGGGCCCAGCGTGAGCTAGGCCCGGCGTTCCCGAGTGATGCCCCAACCTGGGGGAATCGGTGGGCAGCAATGAAGCTCGCCACCACTCAGGACCATGAATTCTACCACCGGCCGTGGGCGGCTAGCAGGTCAAAGTGCGAACGCCCTGCATGAGTTCTTCGTCGCCGATGTGCGTGTAGATGGTGGTCGTCAGCGGCGACGCGTGCCTCGCGAACCGTTGGGCGAGGAAGAGGTCGCGGACGCCCGGTACACATTCGTCACGGCCGCTGTGGCGCAACGCATGAAACCCGTAGATCCGGTCGAACCCCGCGCGCTCCTGCCAGGTCTTGAATGCCATCTGGACGCGGCGTTTGGAGATGCGGTGGCCGGACTGGTTGCAGAAGAGCGGCGCGGCTGGCAGTCAAGCGACTCGCCCGACCGCACCTTGTACCCCCAGAACCTCACGAGCTTCGGCCCCAGCGCGTCCGGCAGGAACACGTCGCCGGCGCGGCCGCCCTTGGCGATCTCGTGGCGGAGCCGGATTCGGCTTCGAGGCGTGCCGTCCGCGGTGAACACGTCGCCCACGTTCGAGGCCGACGATCTCCGACAAGCGAAGACCGGTTCCGAGGGCGAGGGAGAAGATCAGGTGGTCGCGGGGGTGGATCAGACGACACGCGGAGTAGGGTTTCCTGCTCGGCTTTCGTCAACGTCGGCGGCGACAGGTACGGCATAACGTCAACCTCCCGACCACATTGGGGAGCCAAGGGCGATGGAGTTCAAGCACAAGTTTCAGTGTGCTCTCACCAGGTGACCGTATTGGGGCAAGATCATACAGACCATAGTCTGAGAGAATCCGGGATAGAGGCGGGGTCCCAACCCGGCTGGTCCTTAGGCGCTTCTTGGCGCAATGGGCATGCGCTGAACTGCTTCCCTTGGGGAGGATCATCGAGGATGCGCGGGAACGAAGAAGTGAACCGGCCGAACATGGAGAATGGAATCGCCGCGAATGCTCGGGTCACCGCCCGGAGGCTCTTTCCCGACAGCCCAATGATGCAGGCGAACTGGCCTGACCTATTGGCCCACACATTACGCACTTGGGGAATCGAGAGCAGTGATGACGAACCACTTCGTACTCCGCCAGTCTGTGAGTATGTTCTCGATGTCTTCAACGGGATCGAGCCCTTGCACAAGGTGTTTCAGAACGCCGCGCGTCTGGTCTGCGCGATGGATGCCCCACCACCAGGTGAGTGGCTTGAATCTGTCGGCTGGACGGAAGTCTCGTTCATTCAGGATTGCCTAAACTCGGGCACCGTGATGCTCCATTCTTGCATGGACAGGACGCTCATTGCGTCGAGTGCAGTCCTTCAGCTAGACATGGAGCCGCGACAGTGCTCGTACAAGTCAATGAAGCAAAGGCTCGGTCCAAATGACGGAGCTATCCGCGACGCCCTTGGTGAGCTAGCCCTGGCAACCGCGGAGCTTTCCGATGCCCGCCACCAGTTCGTACACAGAGGTGTGAATCGGAAGACCGAAGACTTGCTGAGGACTCACATCCTGGTTGCGCTCGACCCGGTCCTGAGATTCCCCGAGACCCTTATTGGGGACAATTTGGCAGCAGCGAAACTGAGCGCAATCCGAGCCTTCGGTACTGACCTCGTCGCGATGAGCAAGGGCGTGCGGAAGGTGGAGGAGGCTCTGGTACCGCACTACAATAGCCGCATTGCGGCGCTGGGAGGGATTAACCAACTGTCGATGCAGGAGAGTAGGAGATTCCTCCTTTGGTTCGAGGAACACGAGGGGGGCGGACGCTGACAGGGGCACCGGAAGGCTACGCAACTTGGTCTGTATGCGCCCGTGGGGTAACACGTCGCCGGCGCGGCCGCCCTTGGCGATCTCTCTCCGCAGGCGGATGCGGCTTCGAGGCGTGCCGTCCTTGGTGAACACGTCGCCCACGTTAAGGCCGACGATCTCCGACAATCTCAGTCCGGTTCCCGTGGCTAGTGAGAAGATCAAGTGGTTCCGAGGATGCGAGGCCGAAACCTCAAGCAGGGCCTGCTATTCTGAGCGAGTCAGGGTCGCGGGCGAGAGATGCGGCATGGGTCACCTCCGAGGACATTGGGGAGCTGAGAGGCGAGGGAGTCAAGGGGAACATGGGTGCGCTCATTCAGCGATCGGCCGGCCTGACCCCGCAAAGCGTCCGGGTGTAGAATCAACAGGGAATTGGCGAGTGAAATCGTTGGATGGGGTTTTCGGGAGGACAGGGGGGACGAGGCAGACTCGAGCCGGTTGACCAGAACCGCAGCGCGGCCACAAGTCAAACCCGGAGGAGGCGGACTTCAATGACAGCGATTGCGATCTCCTTATCTGATTTCAATCTCTTGGACAAGATCGACGAGGGGGGCGCCGGAGCAGTATGGAAGGTCGCCGCCAAACGGGAACTGCAATTCGCCAAGACGGGGGGCCTTCTAGCTCTCAAGATATATAATGACACCATTCTTGCTGAACCAGCTCAGTGGAGTAGGTTCAAGAAGAGGAGTTCGAAACAGGGTCTCGCTTGTCACACCCCAATCTCGTGCGCGTGCATCATCTCGATGTGAGCGACAAGCCGTTCCTCGTGATGGAATGGCTCGATGGTGACAATCTACATACTTGGCGATTAGCCCACGAGCCAACAGAAGAATTCCTCCTCCAGTTCTGTTCCCAAATACTCGATGCAATTGAGTTCCTGCATTCTACCGGACGTCTTCACCGGGATATAAAACCGAGAAACATTCACATTGACTCAACCGGCCGGCTGCGGCTGCTCGATTTCGGGGTGATCCGCTCGCTAGAGACCTGGGTGTCACTCAATCTGGCAACAAGTTTGTGGGCACGAGGCGATACGCTGCCCCGGAGTACATCGAGCACGACCATTATGGATATCCTGCCGATCTCTATTCCTTCGGGGCGACGCTCTACTATCTGCTGCATGGTACCGAGATATTCGCTGCCGCGACAGACTCGGAGCAAATCAATGCCGCGAAGATCGCGCATTCCATCACCTTTGATGATAAGCTGCGCATGAAGGGGCCGGTTTGGACTGCTGCCCTGGATATGACGAAATCTCTGCTGTCCAAGAACTCCCTTGACCGACCGGCATCGGCTCTGGCTTGCCTTGATCTGCTAGGGGCTGCCATTCCAACCGTCGTACCATTCCGGGCGTACTTTGCGTGTCCTCTGACGCAGTCCACGCCGGAACAGGAAACGCGAGCTGTCGAGGTGACGGAAATCGTTAGAGGAGCATGCGAAGGCGCGGACTTCGCCCTCTACGTTCCTGGTGAGCATACGCATCCGGTCGGAGCTCGATCCTTGACACCGACTGAGGTCTACTGGATCGACCGGGAGCGGGTTGCAAGTTCCGATCTCGTCTGCATCTTCGCGGATGACCCCAGTCATGGAGTTGGCATTGAGGCAGAGATTGCTGCAAACGCAGGCGTACCTTTGGTCATTCTGCATTCAGAACACGTCACAATCTCCCGCATGTTGCGGGGAGTGCCGACGAGGATCTTGGGCGAGATACAGTTCAACACCTTTGAAGAGCTGTCGTGTCACCTTGACGCCTTCTTCAAGGAGAACCGTATGAAGTTCCACTTGACCCGAAGATCGCGAGAGCGCGAGTACAGCTTGAGGCTTGGAAGTCGTATTCGATCCCTGCGTGAGGAGCAAGAAATGAGCTTGGAGCAGCTGGCCCTCGGTTCAGGCTTGGACGCAGCTTCGCTTGCGAACGTGGAAACGCGGCCTGAGCAATTGGCCACGATTTCAACGGTGCAGCTACGGCGGGTTGCGAAGGGTTTGGGCGTGGCACCAGCTGAGTTGCTGAGGGACCAATCCGGAAAGGACCAGCGCTTTGAGAATACATATCGCGAGAGCCTGAGGCACTTGAGGGCGTTCGCGAGAAGGAAGGAACTGCCCTATCGTGCCTATGCTGATTTGAAGAAGCGGGGTTGGGAGGACTTGCGGGCCGCGTTTGATGCGTCGGCTGCGCGCGGGGACTCGGCATCTCCTCTGTCAGAGGAGTCCTGGAAGAAGCTCTACATTGACTGGGTTAGTCAGGATCAACTGGGGAGCGGGACGTCGGATGGGTCCCTGTTTGATAGTGAGATCTAGGTCGTGGCGCGACGCGTTGTGTGGCAATCAGGGGTCGCCGTAAACCTCGCGAGAGAAATGGGTGTTGTGGATGCGCGAGAGGCCGTAGAGAGATTAGCGGAAGCGATTAGGAGTGGTTGGGACTCGACAAGAGCACTCGACGTTGAGGCATTCGCGAAGACACGAGGACTGATTGTCGAGTACCGAGTGTTGCACGTCGATGCCCTCCTGAATGTATCCGCGGGTGGTTATGTCGCAGTGGTCAATTCGTCTGCAAGCCCGGCACGGAGGCGTTTCTCCATAGCGCACGAGATCGGGCACTTGGAGATAGCAAGAACTACAAAGCTCGCTGTTGCCATGGAGCACGGGCTGCTAGAGAGTGAGGCCGAACGTACCTCGGTTGAGAGACTCTGCGATACCTTTGCGGCTGCGCTCTTGATGCCCCGCGATGCTTGGCGGAGTAGGTTGCTCGAAGGCGGCCTATCTTGGGGGCACCTGAACTACCTTGCCAGACTATACGGGGTCTCCTTTTGGGCTGCTGCGGCGAGGGTGTTCGAAATTGACATTTGGCATGGCGCAGTTGTGGTCTGGGAATGGCGGGCTGGCGACGCAGACGAAGGAGAGCTCTGGCCGTGTCGTGCTGTATCTAACATCGGGCTGCGCTTAGGGGATCTGCGACCGGCGGCATTGCCTGGGCGCCCAAGCGATCGAGGGGCACCACAGGTTGCCTGGGAGAGTAAGGGACGCTCGGTCGGGAAGATGAACCTCAAGATCGATCATGAGGAGCAGCGCTACTTTGGTGAATCGCGCATGATGTTCAATGACCCCAAGAAGGTCGTGACCGTCATTGTCGCTGAACCCGACGCTCAGCGAGTATTGGGACTCTTCCGGGCAAGAAGCGGTGGCGACCAGCAGTTGGAGATTGGCCTCGAATAGAACTTTGCGGCCATGGTGATTCTCTGGCTTGTACAAGTTCGGTGGTCCCCAGACGCCGGCCCCTCCGGGCGTGATCTAATCCGCGTCAGGCATCCTCGTAGCCTCAGCGCGTCCGGCAGGAACACGTCGCCGGCGCGGCCGCCCTTGGCGATCTCGCGCCTGACTCTGATGCGACCGCGCGGCTTGCCGTCAGCGGTGAACACGTCGCCCACGTTGAGGCCGACGATCTCCGCGAGGCGAAGCCCGGTGCCGAGGGCGAGCGAAAAGATCAAGTGATCGCGGGGGTGTCCCGATGACACGCGGAGTAGGGCTTCCTGTTCGGCTTTCGTCAGGGTCGGGGACGATAGGTAGGGCATAACTTGAACCTCCAGACCCCATTGGGGAGCCGGGGCGGCACGGGTTCAAGGGGAGCCGACCCCCGAAGCTGGGAGCCAAGCCTACGGCGGTGAACTTCCACATGGACCGCCGGGGAAGTCATCGCGGAGATCTCCGGATGACCCGGCACGTTTCAATGGTAATGGCGCCGGAGGACCAGATTCCTGGCGCCAAGTACAGAGCAGCACAGCCAAGTAGGAATCGAGAAGCAAGTGTCGGACCGCTACAATCAAAGGGTAGCGTGCGGTAATGGCCACCCAGTGACAGCGACCGGTCCGTCTACGGTCCGCTCACTCGGGCTGGTCCGAATTACATTGCCCTGCGCTAGTACATCTCGGTAGCCTGTGTGGGGTATACTCATGAGTGACAAGCCGTCTTAAAATGACAAGACCACTAATGGTGTTGCTGGCATGAAGAAACACTCGATGGCTCTATCGGCCGGTGATCTGCTCGGCGTCCGTGCGTGGCGGCCGCCCTCTTGGTTGCGATTGACGCCCACAGGAATGGTTGGGACGATCACGCGGCCAACGCGCAATGCGCGTCAGCCTGACGAACCGCATGCGGTCTTGTATCGCGAACTCATGAGGCGGCTACAAGAGCGTCACAGGACCCGCGAGGTCATTCGCGCCATCACTCACGCTACAAATGGACGTGCCTATGTGGTCGGCGGTACCCACCGCAGAGCATTGTTTCAACTCGGAGATTCTGGCGACATAGATGTCATGGTACCGAACGGAGATGTCCGGGCATTCAAAGCTCTGGATGCTCTTGGTTTGCCATTCGAACTGAACCGACACCAGCAACGTTGCTATCATTACGAAGATGGCTACATAGACATTTCTGAGCCCTCCACGTTCCACAAGGGATTTCGATCGGTTTCGGGAGCACTTCGTTACTTTGACCTACGAATCAATGCGCTCGCGGTTCATTTGGGGACCGGGTGTGTCCTCGATCCGTTTGGTGTACTGCAAAGACGCGAACAACGTGACCCCGGAATCAACTGGCCCCGATGGAACGAGATGCCACCCGTCGAGTTGGCCGTCCTGGCAGTACGTCTCGTCCGGATTCTAGAAGACACTCCACAGCTGGTCGTCCCCGATGCCGATTGTTGTCGGCTGCGAGAGAATGTCGTGCCAGGACTGCTTCAGGTAGAATGGGACTTTCTTCACGCGAGATTTCCGCAGGGACGGGAGGAGCTCCTGAACAGATTGGATCTTCTTCTCGATTCACGCAGAGAATCCCGTGTACGCACGATCCCCTCTCGCGATGACAGGAATGTGGCGTGAATAGGAAGGGGGCAAGGAAAGCTACCGCGGCCTCAACACCTCGACCCTATGAGCGGTTACTCCAGGGCACTCGCCTTCGAAGGCCCGAAGTCGTGAAGCGGACACTCGACGAGAACGCCGACGCCGATCGTGGCCGCGTTCTCTTCTCATCGCCATTTCGGCGGCTTCAGAACAAGGCTCAGGTCTTCTCGCTAGAGACAAATGCGGCAGTCAGATCAAGGCTCACCCATTCCTTGGAGGTGTCTTCAATTGGGCAGTTCGTTGCTCAACAAGCGTTGAAGCATTTTTCAGGGCGGCAAAAGAAGGAGCTGGGCATTGCCGGGAATGAGCGAGCCTTCATTACATTCGTCTCAACTGCCTGCTTGCTTCACGATTTCGGTAACCCCCCCTTCGGGCACTTTGGTGAGCGTGCGATCAACGATTGGTTTCATCAGAGCATTTGCAATCTAGCGCCGGATGGCCTCGGTGGGCCGGCCCTGAGACGATGGAATGTGTTTCAGGCTGATTTTGAGAACTTCGATGGAAACCCCCAGGGGTTCAGAATCATTACGAGGCTGCAGGCGGCGGAGACGAGTGATCGCTTCGGCCTGAACTTGACCATAACGACGCTTGCTTCTACTCTGAAATACCCATGGTCTACTTCGGAGATTGGGGATAGCAGTGGAGGCGGATGCGGGAGGAAGAAGTCGGGATATTTTCAGACGGAACAGGATGTAGCACGCCAAATATGGAAAGAGCTTGGACTTAAGAACGGATGCAGACATCCACTCGCCTATCTCATGGAGGCGGCGGATGACATCGCTTACTGTGTAAGCGACATCGAGGATGGCATAGAGAAGGGCATCGTCACAAAGGCAGCGTTCGCCCAGTTCATTGAGGGCGTCGCGGGGGGAATGAACTTCGGTGAGGCTGGTGAGGAGATCGGAAATGAAGCGAAGCGCATCGCTTCTGCCTTGCAGTCTCTGAAGGATCCCCATTCTGGCGCGGCGCCAGGTGGAGAGAGACTCAGACCAATGGAGGAGTTTCGCTCTGCTGTCATTCGGTTTCTAGCACATCAAGCAGGTTTGGTGTTTGTGGTGAAGCAGGCAGCGGTCCTTAGTGGCGAGGCAGGGCCGATACTTAGAGACGGGGATGCGGGGAAGCTGCTGAGTGAATTGAAGCGGTTTGCAGAGCAGCACTTGTACTCTGCGGAGATTGTTCGACGGAGGGAGATTACCGCATACGCTGTTCTCAGCGGATTGTTGTCTGCGTATCAGCCAATCATGCAGTGTGACGCATCTCGATTCGGGAGTATCCGCGCCAAAGAGGACAAGGATTCGATGGGCGCTCCGATCGCCCTGGAGACTAGTCTTCTCAGTCGCGTCTCCAGAAAGTACTTGGCGGTATACGACGCAGCCGTGCGGCTTTCGGCTAAGGACGCGGGCAGGGACGAGGGAATGGCTGAGGTCATGGAAAGGGTACATCGCCTTCGAATGATCATTGATTTCATAAGTGGGATGACGGACGAATACGCCCTCGAGAGTTTCCGTTTGGTATCTGGGATGGAAATCAGCCCCCATCGAATCTGAGGCTAAGCGTATACGCCGGATTGTACTGGTTCGGCAATCCCCCGTCGCCGTCCCCTCCGGGCCTGATCCAGGGGGGGCAACGCATAATTCCTATCCATTCGAAAACCACCCTTCGAGTGGGCACTATCGCAGCCTGGGGACGATTATTTCGGAAGACGCGATCCCCGAAACCCATTGATTTCAAAGAGATATACGGGCACCCGGACTGCCGTGGAAGCTATGACAGCCCACGGGTGACGATTGTGCTCGCTCGAAACTCACCTCGCCCTGCCGCCGGGGCCTACGGCAGGGACGCGATCACGGTGCCGTGACCAGTTCGAGAGTCAGGCTCTGCGTGTAGCGCTGTAGGTCCGCCGTGAAAAATTGTCCGCCGCCATTGAACGCGCACACGCAGCCGAGCGGCTTGCGCCCGGTGCTAAGATGTCTTCACCCCATGCCTCCTCGGAGGCGGCCAATGCTGAGACTGCTGCTTGTACTCTGCCTTGCCACATTCACCATCCCGCGGACGGCCGACGCTGCGGTTGAGCTCAGGGGCGCGACCTTCTCTGGTCAAGCGTTTGCGTCCATTGACTTCTACGCGGCGCCCAGCTGTCTTGACGACAAGGCGAGGGGGATCTACTACCAGGGACCCGTGTCCCTGGAATTCAACACCCGCGTCCAGCACCCAAGCTGCCAACCTGGATTGCCTTTTGTTGTTTCATTTCTGAACGTTCGCTTCTCCTTGGTCACGTTGGATTCCGCCAGCATCCGCATTATGGACATTGAGCCTGAGACGCGCAGGGACATACTGCGCATAGAGTCGATCGGCTACTCCAGTGGCCGGTGGCCCATCCCATCCTCGTACAGCTGCTATGAATCGCCCGACTACTATTACGGGGTGCGGTTTCCGGAACTCGGCTGCGAATTTGACTTTCGCATCCATGAATTCACATCGGATGGCAATGCGTTTCGACTTACCCTTGCGACGTTTAACAGTGCCGAAAAACCCTCAAGTGGCAGCGTCGCGTTGAAGCCGACTGAATTCGGAGTGGTGACCTTAAGCGGAGAAGGCATCGTCCCCGTGATGAAGAGTACATGGGGCGTGGTGAAGCAGCAGTTCGGCAAGTAGGAGGTCTTGGATGAAGCGCCTGTTCTACCTCTCCGGCTCTCTGTTCTTCCTTTCGCTGACGCTGCTGATCGGGTTCCACCTGGGGCAACAGACTGCAGATGCGCAGTCGGCGAAGGACCCGATGGATGTGCGTTTGGTCGGCCTTGCCTCTGACCTTCCGCCGCTGGAAGTGAAGGGCGCGGAGTGGTCATGGGAGCGGACTACGCTGGACGTGAGGGTGGTTGATGTCCCGTACGGTGGGCTACCGGTGAAGGTCGTGAAGTAGCGAATCCCCCCCCCGGGGCAATCTGAAGCAGCAGTTCGTGAAGTAGCTGTCGTCGGCGGTGTCCGGCCAATCGAGGAGGCAAGATGACACGGATCGGGGTCGTGGTGTTCTTGGCGGTGTGTTGCCTCATGGCCCAGTCGGCAGTCGCTCAACCTTACTATGCGCGCGGTTCCTATTACGCGGGGTCCGGCGCGACCTGGGGCTATGACGCAGGTAACCGGCTCTATGATGACGGCGTGCATGGGGATGGAGTAGGGGGAGACGGCATTTATGCGGCGACGATCACCTCGGATCAGCCGCCTGGACTCCATGAATTCAAGATCGCTAACGCGGACTGGTCGCAGTTGTGGCCACACAATCCCGAATACGTGCTTCAGAACGCCCGGCTTGTCACGGTATCTGCCGGGGAGGCCGTCTTCTTTCGGCTCGATGCAAACCCCCGTTCTGGTTGGCAGCCGGAATCCGGGGCGATCATGACCGACCATGGATTACCGGTCGGGACGAGCCTGGAGCTCATGGGAAGTGCGCCCGAGCTTGGTTCCTGGACGTTGCCGATCGTGGCCACGATGCAAGACGGCGTCTGGAGCGCTCAAATGAATCTTGCCGACGTCGGTACGGTCGAGTACAAGTTCCGATCCGTCGGGAGCTGGGACTGGTCCTTCGGCCCGCACTACAACATGCTTATCGGGGACAACTTCAGCTTCGAGAATACGCAGGCCGACGATCGAGTGGTCATCGCCTTCGATACAAATGACGGACGTGCTTCCGTGCAACGCGCGACGCCGGTGGAAGGCACGACATGGGGAAGACTGAAGCAACTCTGGGATTGACGCTCGCGCAGGCGGGTTTGAACGTCCCGGCCCCCGAAACCCATTGATTTCAAACACATATAGACCCGCCCGGACTGACGTGGAAGCTACGACAGCCCACGGGTGACGATTGTGCCCACTCGAAACTCACCTCACCCTGCCGCCGGGGTCTACGGTAGGGACGCGATCACGATGCCGTGACACCGCGAGCGCGTTGACGTAGTTCGCCTCGGCGCCGTCCAACACGCCGCAACGCATTACGTCCAGGATGTAGCACGGGGTGAGATCGATCTCCGCGCAGCCGTCCGCCGCCTTGCTGATCGTCAGCGTGCCCGCCGGATCCGTTTCGGTGAACTCCACCGAGAACCCGTCACCGCTGAACGCGTGGCGTCCGCCCGCGACTTCGAGCAAGTACTCGCGCCCTTCGATGCGGCCCAGCACGCGATCGCCTGCCGGCGCGACGCTCCACGAAGTACCCGTCGTGGTCGGCGAACCGGTGCCACGTCTCCTCGCTCCCAAAGAAGCGCGGCTTCAACACGTAGGGCCCGCCGTCCTCGGGGCAGAAGACGTCGCAGTTGCCGCACTCGTTGCAGAAGTCGGCGAAGTTGGCGATCTGGTGCTTCTGCGTGATCGGGATCACGCCGTCCTCTCGCCACGCCCAACCCGTATCGGTCCGCACCGCTTTCACGATCGGCAGAGACTGGCCGCCGGCGTGAACGTGAAGTTGGCGTCGTTGGGACAGACCGGCACGCACTTGTCGCAGGACACGCAGTCGAAGAGCTTGAGCATGCTGCCGATCTTCTTCGGCTTCTTGGCGTTCTCCTTCTGGGAGTAACGCGCGTGGGCGGTGGCCGCTTCAACGTAGCGCTCGGTGTTGTGGAGCCGCGCTTCCGCCGGAGTCGTCTTGCCCGCCGCCTCCGCCCCATGCGCGCGCAGCACCCACTCGTCGAGAGTCGTCGCGCCGACCTCTCCCATGCGCCGCGACAGCTCCTTGTAGTAGCCGTGCAGCCTCCCGTAGCCCTGCGGTTGGAGGAGATCGCTGCACACGGTGATGGGGACGAGCCCCAGCGAAGCCGCGTCCGCGAAGTTCGTGCGATCGATGCCCGCCGCGAACGAGATCGGGAAGCGGTCCCCGAAGTGGCGGCGAAACCGGCGCACCAGGTTCATCGCCAGCACGTGGAGCGGCGCCCCCGAGAGATAGACCTCCTTCTCGCTGGCCGGCAGGAACCCGCGCGTGTTCTCGACGATGAGCGTGTTCGAGAACTTGGCGCCGAGCGAAAGACCCAGTTCGGACGCGGTGCGCCCGAGTCGCTCCATCATCGCCACCGCCTGCTCCCACTTGGTGTCGCGGACGAACGCGGCGTCGGGAACGCGGATGTCGCCATAGCCCAGGACGTCGTGCAGGAGACGACGCAGTTCCTGCGGCCCCAGAAGCGTCGGGTTGAACTTGATCACGCAGTTGAGCCCGACTTCGCGCATGAGGTAGTCGATGATGCTCTCGATCTCCTCGGGGGGGCAGCCGTGAAAGGTGCTCAGGGTGACGGTATCGGACAGGCGCTCGGGAACCGGTACGTCGCGCAGCCAGGCGAACTCTGCGGGGACCTCCGCGCGGAACCGCTCGATGGTCGCCCGTGCGTTCATCATCCCGCGCACGAAGGTCTGCACGCGGTCGCTTCGGATGCCCTTCAGGTCGTAACCCACGCTCAAGTCGAAGATCGTATGCTCGAAACCGGGCTCGGGCCGCACACGAGCCAGGACATCGCGCCACTGCGCCGGTGCGCCCTCCGCGCCATGCGTGAGCATCGCGATGAGCAGCGCCCCCTTCACGTACTCGTCGAGCGACTCCTCGAGCCGCAGCTCCTGCGACCACTCCGCATTGAAGCCGATGGTCTGCATGTCGATGCACGGGCGCGGGATCTTGAGTTCGTCGAGGATCTGCACGGTCTTGAGCTCGAAGATGCGGGACCCGCCGAGCCACGACAGTACGAGGTTCTGCGCCATCTGCGTGTGGGGCCCCGCTGCGGGGCCGAGCGGACTGGAGGCGATGTGTCCGTGGAAGTGCACGGAGAGATCGAGACCGCCGGTGCCGGTGGCGAATCGAGACGCCGGAAGGTCGAAGATCGCCTCGTTGCTCTGAAGTTCGCGGAGCATGCGACGGATGAGCGCGGGGAATGGGTACGGTATGAGTTCAGCCATGCGCGCATTGTCGCAAATGCGCCGCCGTTCGGGGAGTCGATTCCTTCGGCTGGAAGGCCGCGTCCTGCGGGCTGGAGACCGGCATCCTGCGATTACTCGCCGAGATCCCCCGGCACGTTCACGTTGGCGTGGATGCCCGGGTCGTCCACCGGCACGTCCAGCGGCTCCAACCCGATCCCTCGTAGCGCGTCGCGCAGCGGCTCGCGCGGGTCGCGGTCGAGGAGCCCCGCCGTGGCCGGACCTGGGATGAGGATCGGGTGTCCCCCGCGCCCGTTGAACACGGGTCGTAGCCATACCGCGGCGCTTGCCTGGTGGCGCGCGGCGAGGAGTGCGCTCACCGTCGACGCTTGAACGCGCGGGTGGTCCACCGGGAAGACGAGGCAGCTCACCGTTCCTGCGGTCGCATGCGCCGCGGCACGGACGCCGATCTGCACGCTCGACAACATGCCGCGCTCGGGATCGGGGTTCACGACGGTGTAGCGCCTTCAACGATCGCGCGAGCGCGAGCACGCCGGGCGGTTCGGCGGGAACGACGATCCACACATCGTCGCAGCCCCCATCACGACACGTTCGCACCACGCGCGCCAGGAACGATTCGTCATCGATAGGAAGAAGGGCCTTGGGGCGGAACCCCATGCGTCGCCCCGCCCCGGCGGCGAGCACGACAGCGGCGACGCGCGCGGTCATTCCGATCCGGCGGCGGTCTTGTCGCCCAACACATTGCGCAACTCGGCCACCATCTCGGCGGCCGCCGAGAGCGCGATCTCGCGCGGCTCCACGGCGCCGATATCGATGCCCATCGGGCTGTGGATGCGGGCCACCGCCTCGGCGTCCATTCCCGCCTCCACCAGCTCGCGTTTCAAGAGGATCGACTTGCGCACGCTTCCGACCACGCCCAGGTAACGCGGGCGCAGCCCCGCCCCGAGGATCGCGCGCACGATGCGCGCGTCGAAGGCGTGGCCGGGAGAAACCGACACCACGAAGGTCTGCCCGTCGATACGAGCCTGCGCCACGGCGTCCTCCCAGTCGGCCAGCAGGCGCGCGCTCGCGTCGGGGAAGCGGTCCTCGGTGAGCCACTCCGGCCTGTCATCACAGACCGTCACGTCGAAGCCGGCGATGACGGCGATGGCGCAGAGCGGTTTCGAGATATGGCCGGCGCCGAAGATGACGAGGCGAGGGGACGGGGTCACGGGTTCGAACATGACGCTCATGCTCCCTCCGCAGGACATGCCGAGGTCCTGCACCACGTCGTAGTGCTCGGACTCCGGTCCCGCGGTGCTGCCGATCAGTTCGCGCGCGCGCAGAATGGCCGCGTTCTCGACGCGGCCGCCGCCCACGGTGCCGTACGTATCCGACGCGGTGACGACCATCTTGGCGCCCGCCTTGCCGGGGGCGCTCCCCGAGGCCTCGGTGACCGTCACCAGCACCAAGGGGATGCGATCCGCGGCGAGGTCGGCGAGTCGGCGGAAGAACGCAGCGTCCACCCAGACACCGCCTCGACCGCGTCGGTCGCGGCTCACGACGCCGCTCCGGAGGATTTCATGCGTCGAATCCTAGCAAATCGCGGGGTGATAGACTTGCCCCTCCATGAGGCGCAATCTGCCCCGCTATCCCCGCGCACGGTTCGAGATCGCCGATCGGCGTCTATCTCGCGCGGTCCGCGCACTCCCCTGGGAATCGCCGATCGAATCCTGGCGCGAGCGCGGCATACCGCACCTTCCGGTGCGCAGGGGAATCGGAAGACATCCGCTCATCTTCGTCGAGGCCGACGGACGCGCGCTCGTCATCAAGGAGCTGGGCGTGGACGGGGCGCGTCGGGAGATCGCCGTCTACCGGCGGCTCCGCGAGCTTGGCATCGAAACGCTCGAGCCGGTGGGCGTCGTCGTGCGCGAGGAGGCGCCGGTGCTGATCGAGACCTCCGCCGGCGCGCAACGCGCGGAGAACGAGATCGGCCACAGCGTGACCCGGCTCGCGGACCGCGTCCTGCCCGACTCGCTTCTCTTTCGCTTCGGTTTCACCCGCGACAACCGGCGTCGCATCCTTGACGCCGAACTCGACCTCTTCGTGGACCTCCATGTGAACGGGATCTACTGGGGCGACGCCTCGATGGCCAACACGCTCATCCGGTTCCGCAAGGAGAACATCCCCTACGTCGGCCGGCACACCCGGCTGCAGGCGGTACTCGCCGATGCGGAGACGGTGGAGATGCGCGGAGCTCTCTCCGATGCGCTCCGGCGCGCGGACGTGGAGACGTTCATCGATTCCATGCACTGGATGCACGAGGACCTTCGCCTGGCGGGCATCTTCCGCGATCCGCACGCAACCGAAGAGGACACGGCGTTCTTCTTGGGTGAGTACGAGCGGCGCTACGCGATCGCCGTCGAGGAGCGCGCGTTTCAGGAGCGGACCGGTCTGGATGTGCGTCGCATGCTCGGACGTGTGCGCGACCGTACCTATCTCGAAACGCTCCTTCGTCACATCGAGGAGCACAAGTGGTACCTGAGCGAGAGCGCGGAGCGCGAGGTGCCGCTCCACGAGGCCGCCGTGCGCTGGCGCGCCGAGGTCTTCGCCCCGGTCTGCGCGCTCTTCCGCAAGCAGAAGGTTCTCGAACTCTTCCCCGGCAAGACCGCGTCCGACCTCTACGTGGAGGTGATGACGCACAAGTACTTCCTGAGCCGCGAAAAGGGGGAGGACGTGGGGATGGTGGAGGCGTTGCGCGACTATGCGGAGCGGTTCGGGCAGAAGCCGCTCTTGGCCGCGTTCTGGAACCGGCTGGCAAGGAGCCTGGTGCGCGTGCTTGGGGTGCGCGAGGCGTTTCGATTGGGGGTCGTGACATGAGCGATGACCTGCGGGTGCGAGCGGCGATCGTGGCGCACGGCGGTGCCGGCGGGCCGCGCGAGCACGCGGATGCCTGCGAGCGCGCGTGCGACGCGGGGCTGACGGCGTTGGCGGCAGGGAAGACAGCCCTGGACGCGGCAATCGAAGCAACCGTCGTTCTCGAAGACGACCCGCGGCTCAATGCGGGCGTCGGGTCGAACCTGCGATTGGACGGAAAGACCATCGAGATGGACGCGGCGGTCATGGATCACCGGCTGCGGTTCGGTGCCGTGGCGGCCATCCAGAGAGTGAAGAATCCGGTTCGTGTGGCGCGGCTGGTGATGGAGTCGCCGCATCTTCTTCTCTGCGGCGAGGGGGCCACCGCGTTCGCGCGCGCGGGGGGCGTCGCCGACTTCTACCCGATCTCCGAACGCGCGCACAATCGCTACGCCCAGGTGCGCGAATTCTTCGCCCGCGGCGGCGACTCGGACATGTTCGTCGCATGGTTCGGGAAGGACCCGGCGCCCTATTGGAACTTCTCGACCCCGATGGCCGAGTCCTTGCGCGCGGTCGCGGGGCCCTCGGACACCGTGGGCGCCGTGGTTCGCGACACCGCCGGAGAGTTCGGGGCCGCGCTCAGCACGGGCGGAACCACGGTCATGCTCCTCGGGCGCGTGGGCGACACCCCGATCATCGGCGCCGGACTCTACGCGGGGCCGCATGGTGCGGTGGCGGCGACCGGCGACGGTGAGGAAATCATGCGCCGCGTGCTGGCGAAGCAGGTCTACGACTGGATCGCAGGCGGTGTTTCCGCGAAGGAAGCAGCGGAGCGGGGAGTGGCCTCCATCGATGCCAAGTTCACGATCGGGATCATCGCGGTCTCGCGCGAGGACGAAGGCGTGGCCGACAACCGCACCATGCCGGCGGTCGTGCGGCGCGCGTGAGCGCAAGGTGTGCGGCGCGCTTGAGCGCCCGCATCGCGCGACGCCTCACAGGACCTCGAACACGTACGCCAGGACGAAATAGACGCCGATTGCGATGAAAACGACGCCGGTCGCTCGGCGGGCCCAGATCTCCAGACGGCTCACGTGCTCGAACACCCTTCCCACTGACTGTGCCCCCGCGGCGAGAAGGACCGCGAAGACCACAACCGGCAGCGCGGTACCGACGCCGTACGCCAGCGGCAACGCCACCGGCGAGTGTCGCTCGACGGCGAGTGGAAGCAGGCTTCCGAAGAAGAGCGCGGCGGATGTCGGGCAGAAGGAGAGTGCGAAGAGCGCACCGAGCGGCAGCGCGCCCCACACTCCCGCTTTGGCCAGGCGCTCGGACACGCCACCGCCCGTGCTGATGCCGGACGGACGCAGGCGGATCAGATCCAGGAGCACCATTCCCACGAGAATGAGGATGGGACCGAGCAGCTTGTGGCCGTACTTCTGCAGCGCATGGGAGAGTGCCGGAGCGGCGAGAAGGCTCGAGACCAGAGCCACGCTCAGCACCAGGTACACCAGCGCCCGCCCCGCCGTGTAGAGGACGCCGGCCAGAAGCACGCGGCGGGAGTTGCCGACCCGGCTTCCCACGTACGAGATCGCTGCGATGTTCGTGGCGAGCGGGCAAGGGCTGATCGAGGTCAGCACGCCGAGCCAGAGCGCGGCAAGAACCCCGGAAAGAGCTTCGGTCATGTCAGCTCCCGAGGTATCCCTTTGTCTCTTCCTGGATGTAGGTCATGAACGCCGGTTGGTCGTCCACCAGATCCCACACCCGGCCCAGCGTCGACCAGCGGACCTGCTTCCCGTCCTTCATCTCTACCAGCACCACCGTCCGCGTCGTGATCTGGTAGTCCTCGACGAAGTGCTCGTTCTCGGGCTCTTCGATGTTGACCACCTTCCACTCGAGCGTCCCGTTGGAGAGCGCGTCGGCGAAGCCTGTCTGGATGGCTTCCGCCGTGTAGGCCTCGATGGTCAGGCATGTCCGGCACCGCTGTGACCCGTGGAAGTAGTAAGCGATCACCCGATCGGCGGCCGCGGGAGCGGCGTCGCCGTTCGATGCGGAGTCGGCCCGAGAGGCAGCGCGTCCGCGCGCGCCGTCCACCACGAGGTACGCGGCGCTGGCCGCGACCAGAACCAGAAGCAGCAGCGTGACGATCTTCCGCGCGTTCATTTCAGCAACTCCTGGATGTCCTTGGCCGAAAGCACTCTGCCGGATGACTTGACCACGCCGTCCACGGCGAGGGCTGGCGTGGCCATGACCCCCATAGCGATGATCTTGTCGATCTCGGTCACTTTCTCGACACGGGCCTCGATGCCCAGTTCCTTCACCGCGGTCTCGGCGTGTTCCGCCAAGAGCTTGCACTTGGGGCAGCCGGTTCCGATTACCTGGATTCGCATCGTGACTCCTTCTCAGATGAGGATGTTGAATAAGTACCCGACCACCAGAATTCCGAGGCCGACCACGCCCGCGAAGGCGATTATGAGAGGCACCTTGAGGACCTTGCGAAGGATGATCATCTCGGGAAGCGACAGCCCGATGACCGCCATCATGAACGCAAGCACCGTCCCGAGCGCGGCCCCCTTGCCGAGCAAAGCCTGCACGATGGGGATGATCCCGGCCGCATTGGAGTACATCGGAATGCCGATCAGGACAGCGAGCGGGACGGACCACCACGCCTCCTTGCCCATGATGGAGGCCATGAAGTCCTGAGGGACATAGCCGTGGATGCCGGCTCCAACGGCGATGCCGGCCAGCACGAACGGCCAGACCTTGCCGACGATTTCCCTCACCGCGGCTCGTCCACGCGCGACTCGGTCCGCCCAGCTCGGGGAGGGTTCGCCGATGGCATCGCCCGTCCCGGGTGCCATTTCGTACACCCATCCTTCCACCCAACGTTCGAGGCGCAGTCGGCCGATCACCCAACCACCGCCGATCGCGATGACCAGACCGGTGCCCATGTAGAGCAAGGCCACTTTCCAGCCGAAGAGCCCGAAGAGGAGCACGAGGGCAACCTCGTTGACCATGGGCGCGGAGATGAGGAAGGAAAACGTAACCCCGAGCGGGACCCCCGTCGTCACGAACCCGATGAACAGAGGCACCGCCGAGCAGGAGCAGAATGGGGTCACGACTCCAAGCAGACCCGCGAATACGTTGCCGGCGGTCTCCCGTTTGCCGGCAAGAATGCGGCGCGTGCGCTCGGGAGTGAAGAATGAACGCACGATCCCCACGCCGAAGACCACGATCGTGAGCAGCATCATGACCTTGGGCGCCTCGAAGACGAAGAACTGGACCGCGGAGGCGACATGGCTGCCTGCCCGCAGGCCGAGCAGCTCATATGCGAACCAGTTCGAGAACGGATCGAGACTCCGGTAGACGAAGATCCAAGCGACAGCCGCCAGAGCGACGGCGATCCACCGCAGGGGGAGAACTCGCCGCTCCTGTCCGCACGCACACGCGGGTCCCGCCGCAGGTCCTGTGTTTCTCATGGCAGAGTCCCTGATGTCCCGGCCGAGTCATGGCGACTTGGCCAAACCAGCAAGTTATTGTCAAATAGAAAATTGCGCCTCATCTGGGTGCCTTCAAGACCTGAGTTGCGCATGAGAAGAAGTTCATCACGCACGGCGTGAGCAGCCTGTAGATGACGGCGCTTCCCTCCCGGCGGTCCTCGACAATCCCGTAGGCCCGCAGTACGGCGAGGTGCTTCGAAACCGTCGTTTGGTCAGTCCCAACGAGCTGGGTCAGCTCCCCGGCGCTGCACTCCCCCCGGCTCAAACGATCGACGATCATGAGGCGCGACTCGTTGGCCAGCGCCTTCATGACGCGAGCCTGATCCCGGAACACCCGCCTGCCGAGTCCAGTTGCCGATTTCATAATCATGAGTATATGGCCATGCGGCCATACATTCCAGGGTTTCTTCGTCACTTCCCTCGGGTGCCTGGGGCCGGATCCGGTCTGTGGCATCCTGACGCGTCTGGCGTCAGGCCCGAATTCCCGGGATCACCGTGGCTTGGGTGGCGCCTTCTTGCGCATCCCCTCCGCCTGGCGGGCCTTGGATGCCGTCTCCCACTCTGTGACGACCTTGTCGAACTCGGGATCCTTGGCCACGCTCTCGTTGAGCGGCTTCCCTCTGCCCTTGAAGTCGACGATCTTCGCATTGCCGTCGAGGGTCAGTTCCAGCGAGTGGACGTACTGCCCTCGGTTGCCGGGGTGGACCACGAGCGTCTCGCCCACTTGCTCGGGAGCCGGCTGGAAGCCGGCGTTGTGGCCCACGATCACCACGTCCATGCCCAGCACCTCGTTCACGATCCGCTGGGCGTCTTTCAAGGTCTCATGCATGAGGACGACCACGATGTCGCACTCGCCGCGCAACTTGGGGAGAACGCGTCGCAACGTCGCCCCGGAGTCCTCGAAGGTGAATTCGTCCACGGCCTGGAGACCCTGGGTGACGTTGGCGTTATAGGACAACGCGCCGGTGACCCCTGTCACCCCGAACCGGACTCCGCCCTTGGTGATGACCACCGACTCGGGGAAGACCAGCCTGCCCGACTTGTCCTTCACGTTTGCCGAGACCACGCTCACCTGTGGCTGCGAGGCAAGGAGCTTCTCGAGCGCGTGCACGCCCTGGCTCAGTTCGGCAGTCGCCGGGCGTGACCACGTCGTACTTCATCTGGCCCATCTCGTCGAAGATGAACTGGGTCTTGTCCCAGGCTGCGCTGCCCTTGCTGTCACCCCAGTTGCCCGCGTCCACCAACAGAGTGGGATTCCCGTTCGCCCACTCAGCCTTGATAACGGTCGCCCTCCGGGCGAGCCCGCCTACCTGCGGCTTGTGTCACCCACAGGGAGACGTCTCGCCGTTCGTGGAGGCGGTGGAGAGGATCGTCGCCGACGTGACCTGGCCCGCGCTCTCGGACGCGGGAAGGGCCAGGAGGAGGGCGGCGACCGTCGCAGCCAGGGATCCGAACCAGAGGAGCTTTCGCCAGATCATGTTCCTTCTCTCTCTCCCGTCCACCATAATCCCGTCATGTGACGAAATGAGGAAAGGAGTTCCCGCGCGTGCGCGATCTCGAGCTTGCTCTCAAGGCCACGGACAAGGGTAACCCATACGTGGCCGGGGTACGCAGCCTTCTCAAGGGGCGACTGGACCGGGACCCTCGTATTCGAGCGGATCGCCGCCGGCTGCGTCAGGTTCTGGCGGTCCCCGCCGACGAACTCTGCAGTTTGCCTCCGGCCTCGGTCCTCGTACCGGCAGCTCCTCGGTCGAATTCCCGCCGCCAGAAGGAGAGCCGGGGATGAACCGCGACCGGAACCTGCGCCCAACCGCCGGTGCCAGGGGAGGAGTCGGCAAGAACCTCTCCTTCCTCGACCGCTACCTGACCCTTTGGATCTTCGCTGCCATGGCGGCCGGGGTCCTGGCGGGCTGGCTCATCCCCGGGACCAAGACCTTTGTCGACCGCTTCACGGTGGGGACCACCAACATTCCCATCGCCATCGGGCTGATCCTGATGATGTATCCGCCCTTCGCCAAGGTGAGATACGAGGAGATGGGGGACGTCTTCCGCGACAAGCGCGTCCTGGGACTCTCCCTGCTTCAGAACTGGGTGATCGGTCCCTTCCTGATGTTCTTCATCGCCATCGTGTTTCTTGCCGACTACCCGGCCTACATGGCGGGCCTGATTCTGATCGGGCTGGCTCGTTGCATCGCGATGGTCATTGTCTGGAACGAGCTGGCGAAGGGGGACACGGAATACGCCGCCGGGCTGGTCGCGTTCAACAGCGTGTTCCAGGTGCTCTTCTTCAGTGTCTATGCCTGGTTCTTTCTCACGGTGTTGCCCCCGCTGTTCGGCCTGAAGGGGACGGCCATCGACATCACCATCGGCCAGATCGCCAAGAGCGTGTTCATCTACCTCGGCATTCCGTTCCTGGCCGGAGCATTGACCCGTCTGGTGGGCGTGAAGCTCATGGGGCGCGAGCGCTACCACGCCGTTGTCGTTCCCAGGATCAGTCCCCTGACCCTGATCGCCCTGCTCTTCACCATCGTGCTCATGTTCAGCCTCAAGGGCGACCTGATCGTCCAGATTCCCGGGGACGTCGTGCGCATCGCCATTCCGTTGCTCGTCTACTTCGTGGTGATGTTCCTGGTGTCTTTCTATTTGGGGCGCAAGATAGGCGCCGACTACCGCAAGACGACGACGCTGGCCTTCACCGCTGCGAGCAACAACTTCGAGCTGGCCATCGCGGTGGCGATCGCCGTCTTCGGCATCAATTCCGGCACGGCCTTTGCCGCCGTCATCGGCCCGCTGGTCGAGGTACCCGTGATGATCGGACTGGTCAATGTGGCCTTCTGGTTCCGCCGCCGGTATTTCGTCACGGCCTCGTGAGCCCTTCGGCGGCAAGCAGCGCCGGCAGCGCGAGTACGAACGCGCGGATCTCGTCCCGCACGCGTCGGTAGTGCGTGAGCGCTTCCTCTTCGGTCGCCGCATCGCGAGCCAGTCGCGGGGGATCGTCGAAGCCGTGGTGCAGGACGAGCGTCTTGCCCGGGAAGAGCGGGCAGCTCTCGTGAGCGTTGTCGCAGACCGTGATCACGGCGTCGAAGCGGACCGCCGAGAGCTCGTCCACATGCTTCGACCGGTGGTTCGAGATGTCCACACCGGCTTCGGCCATGACCCGCACCGCATGCGGGTTGAGCCCGTGGGTCTCGATTCCAGCGGAGGTGGGCTCGATGCGGTCGCCCACCAACGCGCGCGCCCACCCTTCCGCCATCTGGCTCCGGCAGGAGTTACCGGTGCAGAGGAAAAGCACTTTCAGTTTGGGGGCCGATGCCGTCATGGGGATCTTCCGCTTCGTTGGGGGGGAACCGTGAGGGCACGTTGAAGACGTCAGCCCCATGAGCTTAATGGGTATACTCCCCGGATGCATCTCATCCTCTTCGATATCGACGGGACGCTGATCCGAGGACGCGGCTTCGGGCGGCGGGCCCTCGAGCGCGCCTTCCGCGACCTCTTCGGCGTGGATGCCGAGGACAACCCGGTGCTCAAGTCGGTGCCCTTCGCCGGCAACAGCGATCCCCGGATCATCAAGGAGATGGCGCGCGTGCTGGGGATCACGCCGGATGCACTGCGTTCGCGCCTCGGTGAGTTCGAGACCGCGTACCTCGCGCACCTGCGCGCCACGGTAGCTGAGTCGGATACGAAGGAACCCTGCCCCGGCGTGCCCGAGCTGTTGGAGAGCCTCCATGCCGACCCGCGCCTGCTGCTGGGGCTCCTGACCGGCAACGTCGAGCGCGGCGCCCGCATCAAGCTGGAGCCGTTCGGCTTCAATCACTACTTTCCGTTCGGCGGGTTCGGGAGCGACGCCGACGACCGCGCGGTGATGGCGAAGTACGCGCTGGCACGCGCCGAGGGCCGCGTCGGCGTGCGCTTCGCACCGCACGACGTGCTCGTGATCGGCGACACCGCGTCCGATGTCGCCGCCGGTCTCGCGCACGACTTCCTGACCGTGGGCGTGGCCACCGGAAGCACGACCGTGGATGGACTGCGGGATGCGGGCGCGACCGCCGTGTTCGCGGACTTGTCCGCCGCGCAGGGGTTCGAGAACTGGCTCATGGAACGCTGGAACTTGGGGGAGCGCAAGGTGGTTTGATCGGCGGGAGGCGAGGATGGATCGAGCGGACCTCGTTCTGATAGGTGCGGAATCCGAAGAGAACCTGGCCGTTCGCTATCTTGCTGCCGCCGCTGTCCGAGCGGGCTATCGAACCGTCATGGTCCCGCTCGACACGCAGGCGCCCCTGGAGATCGCCGTCACGCGCTCGCTCGCTCTCAATCCCCGCGTGATCGGGCTCTCCATGACGTTTCAGGCCGGTATGACCCGCTTCCTGGATCTGGCGAGCGCCCTGCGCGCCGCGGGCTTCGCGGGTCACCTCACCGCGGGCGGTCAGTTCGCTACCGTGGCCGCGCTCAGGCTTCTCGAACTCTCACCCGAGCTCGATTCCGTCGTGCGCGGCGACGGCGAGGAGACGCTGGTCGAGCTGTTGGACCGGCTCACGGCGAACCGCGGGCTGGAAGACGTGCTCGGTGTCAGCGTGCGGAGTCGCGATGATAGCCCCAAGATCGTGGAGAACCCGCCTCGGCCGGCGCTGCCCGATCTGGACTTGCTCCCGTGGCCGCTGCGCGCTCCTCCCTTCCTCCGCCAAGCCGGCGTTCCGTTGGCCGCTATGCTGGGAAGTCGCGGCTGCCTGCAGGGTTGCACCTATTGCTCGATCCAGACCTACGGCCGCCATCGTCCGGGACCGCGGCACCGAATGCGCACCTTGCCCGCTGTCGTCGAAGAAATGGCAGATCTCTACCACCGCCACGACGTGCGTGTGTTCATCTTCCACGACGACAACTTCCTCTGTCCGACGGCAAGCGCGAGTCTCGACCGCGCTGTCACGCTGGCCGCGCTTCTTCGCCGCGCCGGGCTGGACGGTGTTTCGCTCGTGATCAAGATTCGGCCGGACGTGGTGACCGAAGATGTGGTGTGGGCGCTCAAGGATGCCGGGGTGGTCCGTGCGTACGTCGGCATCGAATCCGGGAACGCGCACGGCCTCAAAGTGCTGGGTCGCGGCATGAGCGTCGATGCCTGCCATCGCGCCCTCGATGCGTTCGCGCAGATCGGCGTTTTCGCCTGCTACAACCTACTTTCCTTCCACCCTGAAGCGACCCTGGATGAAGTTCGTGAGGACGTCGCCTTTGCGCGTTCACACCCCGAGGCGCTGTTCAACCTTGGGCGCGCGGAGATCTACGCAGGCACACCGCTGGAGCGCCGTCTGCGGCGTGAAAGGCGTCTGAGCGGCCCCGAGTTCGCCCCTTTCTACAGCATTCGCGATCGGCGGGTAGAATTGGCGTCGCGTCTGGTCACCCTGGTCTTCCGCCGCCGCGCATTTGAACTGGATGGGGTCCTGAACCTGGCGTCGAGTCTCGGTTACGAGCCGGCCGTCATCCGGAGGGCATGGCCCGAGGCGGAGGTAGGCGATCTGGAGTCGGCGGTGACCGATTTCGAGAGGACTCTGGTTCTCGATACGGCGAAGGTCGTGGAGAGCATCTGCGCGCTGGCCGCCGACGAGGCCATCTCGCGCGAAGCGCTCGTGGCGGCGGGATCGGATCTAGCTTGGGACGTGAGTCGGCGCGATCTCGCGCTTCGCGACCGATTGAGGGTTCTCGAGGCTCGGGTGCGCGCCCTGGCCGGAGAAGGAGTGATGGCATGAGAAGCTTGAAGCGAGGAAAAGGTCTCGTGTGGACGGCCGGAGCGCTGGCTGCGGGTGTGGCTGCCTGCGACAACCAGGGGTGCAGCCAGGTGTGCGATCCGTTGCCGCCCCCGCTCTGCGATCGGCTCGACCGCGACGCGCCTCTGCGGATCACCACCGACCGGGACACGATTCCGCTCGGCGGAACCGCGACCTTCACGGGCACCGTGACCGACACCGTGGTCTCGGAGATCGAGGCGGTCAACCTGTCGGCGGAGGTGGGCACACCCACCGAGGCGGTCCTCCACCTCCCGCGCTCGTTCTCGTTCACGTGGGGGCCTCGCAACGAGGCCGGCGGTTTCACGCCCGGACAGCACCAGATCCGTGTCTACCCGCAGGTTATGGGAACGTACCAGGGCAGGACCAATACCTGCGAGATGCTGGGGGAAATCGTTGTCAGCATCGACGCGCAGGGAACGGCGGTGATCGTGAGCCTGCCCGAACCCAACCAGGCGCTCGGCGTGTACTTCGACGTTCATGTCGCGGCCGGCGCGGACGGGGACGCCGTACTCCTCAAGGCGATCCCGACCCTCACCCCGGAGGAATCCCAGCGGCTGATCTACCGCTGGCGCGCGAGCGCGGGCGCCATCGAGCCCACCGGCGATCAAGCCCGGTTCGTGCCGCCCTTGGACGGCGACTCCGCGGTGGTTCAGGTGGAGGCCGTCCTCGACGGATCGTCGCTTGCGGTCGGCGTCTGGGAGTGGCGCGGGCGATAGAGTCCGTTATCCTCCCCCGCATGCCCGCGCCCGTCGATCCCGTGCAGAGGAAGCTCGATGCGCTCGAACGCCGCATCGTCGCGTGCGAACGCTGCCCGCGATTGCGCGCACATTGCCTCAAGGTCGCGAGCGAGAAGCGCCGCGCCTACGCGGACTGGACCTACTGGGGAAGGCCGGTGCCCGGTTTCGGCGATCCGCAGGCGCGCCTCTTCATCCTCGGTCTGGCCCCCGGCGCGCATGGCGCCAACCGCACCGGCCGCGTCTTCACCGGCGACCGCTCCGGCGACTTCCTCTTCGCCGCGCTCCATCGCGCGGGGTTCGCGAATCAGCCTCACTCCGTGACCCGCGAGGACGGCCTCGCGCTCACCGACGCGTACGTCTCCGCCGCGGTGCGCTGCGCTCCCCCCGCCAATAAGCCGTCTCCCGCTGAGGCGGAGAACTGCCGCGAGTACCTCGCCGAGGAACTCGCCGTGCTTCCCCGCGTGCAGGTCGTGCTCGCGCTCGGCCGGTTCGGCCACGACGCGTACCTGCGTCATCTCCAGGCGAGCGGCGCCGCGATCAAGCTCAACGCGCACCCCTTCGCACACGGTGCGCGGCATCGACCGGCAGTCGGTCCTGCGCTTTTCGACACCTTTCACCCGAGCCAGCAGAACACGTTCACCGGAAAGCTCAAGCCCGAGGATCTGGACTGCGTGCTCGATGCGGCCAAGCGCTACCTCGCGCAAGAGCCGTGCTAGGATTCTCCGAATGGAAATGCCGAAGTACTTCGACCGTCGCTCCGATCTCTTCCGCCGCCACTTCGAGGCCGGGGAGACCTACGAACAGCACGTATCCAGCGCCTCTGAGGCCCACCGCGCTCGCTGGGACGCGATGCTCCCGATCGTGCAGATCTCCGAAGCGCAGAAGGCGCTCCTGGGCGCCTTCAACCGGCACATCCACGCGCTGGTCCTTTCCGGCAACTGGTGCGGGGACTGCATCCGCCAGGTGCCCATCCTGAAGCGGATCGAGGAGGCCTGCCCCACGTTTTCGATGCGGCTCGCCGATCGCGACGCGAACCCGGATCTGCGCGACGAACTGAGACTGAACGGTGCGACCAAAGTGCCGGTGGTGCTCCTTCTCACCGAGGACTTCTTCGAGTGCTCGCGCTTCGGCGATCGAACGTTGCCGACCTATCGCGCGATGGCGAAGAACCAGCTCGGCCCGGCGTGTCCGATCGGCGCCGCGTTGCTCGACGAAGACGAATTGACCGCGGTGATCGCGGAGTGGGTGGGCGAGGTCGAGCGCGTACAACTCATGCTGCGGCTCTCGCCGTTCCTTCGGGAGCGTCATGGCGACTAGAGCACGCCTCGCCGCGATCCTCCTTGCTTCATGTGTTCTTGGCGGCGCGCCAGGTGTCGGGGCCCAGGGCGTTGCCGACATTCAACTCGCCGCTCCTCCCGATTCGTCGGTCGCCGACTCGATGGCGGTCTCCGACACCCTTGTAGCCCCCAGTCTTGTAGCCCCCGGCGATTCGGCAGCCGTGGATTCGGCAGCGACGCCCGTTCCGGTGGCGGTCGACACAGTCGTCACCCCGGAAATCCTCGTTGCTCCTCCAGGCGCGGACGTACCCGGCGCGCTGACCGACCTGCGAGCCGCGCTGCGTGGCGCCGCGCCCGGGACGATCATTCGCTTCGCGGCCGGCACGTACGACATCGAACCGGATCCCTACGTCGAAGCGACCTGCGGCAACTGCGAGTCCGAATCGACGCTGGTGCAGGCCACGGTCGGCCTCATCGTCCGGGGGAGCGCCCTCCGTCTGGTCGGCCCCGAGCAGGGTGAAGCGATCATCCGCACGCATGCGGGCTATGGACTTCTGTTCGAGGAGTGCCATAACTGCACGCTCGAGCGGCTCACGGTGACCGCCGGCGAGCGCGATACCTCCGCGGCGGCCACCGACGGTGCGGTGGTGGTCAAGAACGGTTCGGTCACTATCGAAGGATGCACGCTCCGCGACAACATCGGCGACTCCACCACGGTGGCCAAGACCGTGGTCGGGATCATCGGCGTGGTGGGCCGCGACGGCGGAGTGCTCACCATCCGCAACAACCGCATCGTGCGCAATTCCTGGGACGGGATTGCCCTCTATCGCAATTCGCAGGCGGTCATCGAGGGAAACTGGATCGACGGTGTGGACCTCGCCCGCGGCGAGCGAGTCGGCGGCGGCCGAGGCGTCGGCATCGGCGCCACATGGAACGCCTATGCCACCGTGCGCGGGAACGTGGTGCGCCGCTATTGGAAGGGCATCGGCGTGTTCGTCGATGCCCAACTCACGGCGGAAGAGAACATCATCGAGCACGTTGCCACCTGGGGGGTAGCCCTCTGGGATGCCGGGCACGGGCGCCCCTCCGGGTTCTTCCAGCGTAACGCGATCTTCGACACCGGAGCGTGCGGCGCCTCCATTGTACGCACCAGCGATCTGCCGCCGGCGCCGGGACGCTTCGTCCAGAACATCGTGATGAAGACCGGGCAGGATCCGCGTTACGACTCGGGGGAGCCCTACTGCTATCAACTGCCCATCGCCAAGCACGCCGCGCCGTCGATCTTCTCGATCGGGGGCAACGTGCTCGGGCGCAACCGGCTCGGTGCGGATCTCCCCTCGAACGACGACCTCGAGGACTCGGTCTTTCGCCGGCGCGCGCAGCCGATCTGGGATCAGTTCGCCCGCTGGCCGGTACTTCGCGAGACCGATTTCTGGAAAGACATCGTCATGACGAAGTAGGCCGCGGCCTGCATTGCCTCGGTTCGCCAGCCCCGCCCGGTCATTGCCGCTTTCCGCGAAGTGCGGCGGAGATGCCGAGGACCAGGGTCACCAACGCCAGGTACGACGATGCCATCAGGCAGAATCGCGCCGAGGTCTCGAACATGACCGCGCCGAGCCGCACGACGAGAAGCGAGGCCAGAAGCAGGACGGCGAAGAAGAGCGACAGCACGGCCACCCGCACGGCGTACCAGCTTCGAGTGTTCCGCGGGAACTTCCCGGTGCCGAAGAGGACGAACAGAACGCTCAGCGGCAGACCGAGAAGTGACGTCAGCAGGTAGATGTTGCGGGAGGCGAAGAGGTCGCCGATCGCGAGCCATACGAGCCCGGGCGCGCCGAGGATCAGGTAGATCACCCCGATCCGAAGATACGTGCGCTGGCTCTCGAGTTCGAGCATGACGGGTACTCCTTGATACAGCCGGCCCGAGCGTCGGGCTCGGCGGACAGCATACACTTCGGCGCGGCGGGCACGAAGGCCGGCTCGGAGGTGCGGCATGGCGCATGAAACGACGAAGACGACCAGGAAGACGGCGAAGACGCCGGCGAAGAAGAAGCCCTCCAGTGCCGCCGCCCGACCGGAGACGGCCGCGCTGACCGTCCGCCAGCTCGCCGCGAAGGACTGGCCGATCGTTGAGACCCTGTTTGGCGCGCGTGGCGCCTGCGCGGGCTGCTGGTGCATGTGGTGGCACGTGCCCCACGGCGGCAAAATGTGGAAAGAGATGCAGGGGCCGAAGAATAAGGCCGCGTTCAAGAAGCGCGTGATGGGGGGCGAGGTACACGGCGTGCTCGCGTTCGCGGGAAAGACGCCGGTGGGTTGGTGCGCGTTCGGCCTCCGCGAGAGCTTCGCGCGCCTGGGAAACGCCCCGTCGCTCGAGCGCGGCGCGCCGGCCGGCACATGGTCCGTCGTCTGCTTCTTCATCCCCTCGGGCTGGCGGCGCAAGGGGGTGGCGAAGGCGCTTCTTGCCGCGGCCACCGAACGCGCGTTCGCGCTGGGCGCGACGCAGGTGGAGGGCTTTCCAGCGGTGCCGGCTTCGGCCGAGAAGCCCATGCCTGCAGCGTTCGCATGGACCGGGGTGCCCGCGCTCTTCGTGGATGCCGGCTATCGCAAGCTCCGACGACCGGCGGGGCAGCGTCCCATCTACGTTCGGGAGCGCGTCAAGAGCTGACCGGCTCTACTGTTTAGCCGCGGCCTCCTCAGTTGTCTACGAGCGACACGGTCTCGCTCAGTTGTCTACGAGCGAAACCGTGCGCACCTGAATCTCCGGCGGGTTCTCCAGATGTTTCTTCACCGCGCAGAGCTGCGCCGAGCGCACCACGGCGTCCTTGTATTGCTCGGGGAAATCGTCGGGGAGGGCGATGTCGAGGTCGATGCCGTCCACCATCCGCGTGGTTGGGTTGACGCGCATCGTCTGGCGGATGCGGATGTCGGCAGTCGAGATGCCGCGCTGGCGGCAGAAGCGCGAAACGTAGATCCCCGCGCAGGTGCCGATCGAGGCCAGGAACAGCTCGAACGGCGCAGGGCCGGAACCGTCCTGCTCGGTTCGAATGACGTTGCCGTTGGAGAGGGCGTCGACGCGGTCCCCGTCGGGGAAGACGATTTCCATGTGCATGGTGCGGTGAGACTCCTTTGCGTGGCCGGTGCGGCAGGCATGGCTGGCTTCACGCGGAAGGACGCACCGAGGCGGGATTGGTCACAGGGCGCCCCGCGCGGGCGCGGGCGCGGCTCGCGCCGTCTCGCCCCGCGCGGCGCTTCGCGTCTCGCCCGTCGCCCTCGCCGAAGGGGCCCCCGCTTCGCGGCCCTTCGGACTGCGGTCGACGGGAGACCCGCTACGCGCCGCGTCTCAGCGGATGCCACACCGGGCCCGGGCGCCGCAGGGCGCATTCCCCGAGTCCAGCCGACTGGACTTGAGCCGTCCGCCGTGCTCACCCGGGTGAGCATCGAATCGGATTGCCACCACCCCCGATGAACCGCTCCTACGCCCTCACCGCGCCTTCACGACCGGCAGCTTGAGCTTCCGCCGGATCTCCTGGTGCACCTTCTCCGGCGCCTTCGTCCCGTCCACCGACACCACCGTCTCCTTCTTGCGGAAGAGATCGAGGAGCGGCGCGGTCTGCTTGTGGTAGTCCTGCAAACGGGAGCGGATCGCCTTCTCGGTGTCGTCGGCGCGCTGCCGCAACTTCCCGCCGCACGTGTCGCAGATGCCCGCCTTCGCGGGCGGCGCCGAGATCAGGTTGAAATCGGCCCCGCACTGCGTGCAGAGGCGACGCGCGGCGATGCGCTCGATCACGGCCTTGTCCGGCACATCGATGAGGATGACCGCATCGATGTCGTAGGTCTCGAGGAAGAACTCGGCCTGGACGCGGTTGCGCGGGAACCCGTCGAGGATGAACCCGTGGTTCCAATCGTGATCGTCCAGCCGCCGCTGGATCATCGCGATGACGATCTCGTCGGGGACGAGCCTCCCCTCGGCCATCATTCGCTGGATGCGCGCGGCGAGTTTGGTGCGCTCTTGAATGTGTCCGCGGAAGATGTCGCCGACGCTGATGTGAATCAGCCCGTATCGCTCGCAGAGGAGCTTCGCCTGCGTGCCCTTCCCCGACCCCTGGACGCCCATGATGACGTACTTCTTCATCGTGCCCTTCCTGGCCTGCGGGTGAAACTTCACGGGGGTGAGGCGGGAGTATACCCGGCTCGGCGCGAGGGGGCGAGATCGACGCTCGGCGGTCGCAAGCCGCCAGGCGCGACCCGCACGCCGGGAAGCTACTTCTCGAATCTCACGCAGCAGATGGGGGGGAGGTTCGCCGAGACCGTCGCCCAGGTTTCCCCCTGATCCTCCGAGATCCAGAGCGATCCCGTAGTCGAGCCCACGGCGAGCCGGTCTCCGGTGTCGTCCACGTCGAGCCCGTGCCGATAGACCAGGTCGTAGGCGTGCTTCTGAGGGAGGCCCTCCCGGAGCACGGTGAACTTGGCGCCGCCGTCGCGGGTGCGGGCCACCGAGACCTTGCCCTTCTCGGGAACGCGGCATTCGTCCTTCATCGTCGGAACGAACCACGCGGTCTCGGGGTCCTTGGGGTGGACCGCCACCGAGAACCCGAACACGGACGGCTTCACCGCCGGCACCTCGGTCCATGCCAGCCCGCCGTCCACGCTCCGGAAGACGCCGTTGTGATGCTGGCACCAGAGCATGTCGGGGTTGGACGGGCACTGCACGATGCGATGCGGATCCTGCAGGTTGGGATCCTTGCTCTGTTCCGCCGGGACGTCGTCCGCGAACATGCCGGTCGCGCGCAGGGCCCAGGTCTGGCCGGAGTCCTCGGTGAGCCAGACGCCGCCGACCGACACCCCGATCAGGACACGACGGCTGTCGCGCGGGTCCACGCAGATCGAGTGGATGCCGGGCTCGCCGAAGCCGCCGCCCGTCCACGCCTCGCGCTCGGGGCGCGCCCACAACGACCGCACGAAGGTCCACGTATCGCCCCGCGTCCCGGAGTGGAAGAGCCCGCCGGGAATCGTGCCCGCCCAGAGTTCGCCCGCCTTGTCCTTGCCCGCGCCCTCCAGCGACCAGATCATGCGCAGCGACGGGGAGCCCTTGGCCTCGCCCTTGCCCGCCTTCGGGAACGCGGGGGTGGTGCACTCGTCCCACGATTGGCCACGATCGGAGGTGCGATGCAGCTTCACTCCGGAGTCCCGGGAGTGGAGCGCCGCGTAGAGCGTGCCGTCGCGTCGGTCGGGGAGCACCATGGAGACGTGCTCGCCGAGGAAATAAACCTGTTCGATCGCCCAACCCGGGACGGGCCCCGTCTTCCGCTTGAGCGAGAAGAGACCCTTGCGCGTGGCGACATACAACCGCTGGCTCATCGAAACCTCCATCCCGGCGGTCTTCGCCGGACTGTCAATTCTATCGCGCCGGCGCTCAGAACATGTCGCGCATCCACGGCGAGTGACCGTCGAACAGCGCGCGCGCGGTGCGCATTGCGCCGGCGTCTCCCTCCAGATTGCCGGTCGCGCGAAGCATCCCCGGGGTCATGAACCCGGCGTAAAGCGAGGCTAGGCCGCAGGCATCCACGTGTAGCGATCCCTTCCCGCCCTCGCGCACCTTCGCCGCGCCATCGGCGACTTCCAGCACCCACTTCTTCGCGTTGTCGGGAAGCACGTCGTCGCGCACCTCGAGGTGCAGCTCGGCCCGCATCCCGTCCGGATAACCGCGTGCTTCCAAGGCTGCCGGCAGATGGACGATCCGGGTCATCCAGTAGAAACGCAGCTCCATCTTGTACTTCTGCTCGGGCATGAGAGCGAGGAGCGGGTCGGCGGGACCGCCGTACCAGTGCACTTCGCGCGCCATCGATCCGTGATCCGCCAGGAAGGTGAGGATTCGCCGTCCCGCGCCGGGAGTCACCGCCGCCATGTCGGTGACGTTGATGTCGAAGCCCATCGGCGTGATCGGGTCCTGGGTACGGAACACGTAGCCGGTGATGCCGCCGTTCTCCTCCACCACGAATCCCTTGGCCGGAGTATCGCGGGGGGAGTACACGCGCGCCCAGTTGAACGGCACGCGCTCCAGCGCACCCGCGAAGCGCGGGGCGTAGTCGCCGTAGAGGGCCTCGATCGCGGGGCGATCCGCCTCGGTGGACGGACGCATGGGGAGCGATCGGTCACGCACTCCGATCAGGTACGGCTGCACCGACACCGCGAACCGCGCGCCCGCCTGCTCGTAGCCGGCCTTGCGGTAGAGAGTCTGCGTGGCGGGGTAGAGCGACGAGAGCGCAATCCCACGCTCGCGCATCTCCTCGAGCGCGCAGCGCATGAGTCTGAACGCCGCGCCGCGTCCCCGCGCCTCCGGCGCCACCGCGACCGCCCCCACGCCGGTCATGGGCACGCTGCGGCCCCCGAACCACTGACCCATGTCGATGAGCCAGAGCCCCGCGGTAATGCGACCGTTCTCGCGCAACGCCCGCGCGAGGCCCGACCCGAACTGCTCCACGCGCTTTCGCGCCATGTCCGGCGGGAACGAAAACGCGTCGGCCTGGATGTCGCACAGAAGATCGATTTCCTCCTGCGAGGCCGGGAGGCCGTAGTCCTCGCGGGCGCTCATGACTTGCCTCCCTTGGGGCCGGCGCCGGCCTCAGGGCTGCGCGCGGCTTCCGCGCGGTGCAGCGCCAACCAATCCTCGCGGTGGAGCGCGAAGAGCACACGGTCGTGATAGGTGCCGTGCTTCCAATCCCGGCGGGGGATGCGTCCCACCTCGCGGTACCCAACGCGTTTCAGCATCCGCTGCGAGCGCTCGTTCTCTCCCAGCGTGTCCGAGAGGAGAAGCCGAAGCCCGATCACGTCGAAGAGGTAGCGCGTGCGCACGCGGGCGGCATCGGTGCCGAACCCGCGGCTCCAATAGTCCTTGTCACCGATGATGGATCCGGTGGTGGCCACGCCCTGCCGGTAGTCCACCTTGTGCGCGCCGGTGAACCCGATGTGCAGCCCTTCCAGGGTTTCCATGCCGAGCGCGATGTCGCTCTCCGGACCCTTCATCATGCGGTCGAAGTAGGCTTCCTCGCCCAGGCGCGTGACCGGCAGATCGCCCACCAAGGTCCACTCGGTCACCTCGGGGTCGTTCAGCCAGCGCATCGCGTTGGCGAGGTGTTTGTCCTTGTCCAGGGGCACGAGGCGCACGAGCGCGCCTTCCCAGCCGAAAGCCATGGCTGTTCTCCTTACGAACCGGGGGGAGGGTAAGGGGATGTAGTCTACCGAAGCGGCGGGGCCGCGTCGACGAGGCTCAGCTCGACTCTCCGCGATGGCGCACGTGCACGATGTGGAACCAGGAGAAGAGCACGAGGAGGGGGATGTCCGGGTTCTGAGCGGCCTCGGGTGCGACGGTGATGCGAGCCCGGTCCTTGAAGAGGGGGAACGCAACCTCGACACGAATGAGCTGGCGGTCGGAGCCGTCGACAACGGCCCAGTGCCGCGGCCAGAACCGCAGGAGCCGAACGCGGTATTCGTGCCCGCCTGCGAGCTCCAGCTTGCCGCCGAAGAAGCCGCGCGTGAACACGCCGGCCTCCACATCCGACCCCTCGCGTTGGATCACGACTCGGCGGCTGAAGAGCCCCGCCCTGCGGAACTCCCAGCGGCCCTCCGCGCTTTCCGCCGATGCGCGATCCGTGAACAGGTTCCGCCACTGAAGCCTGGCCAGCACCTGGCCGTCGCCGTTCGACAACTCGAACGAGCGGACGAAAAGGCGCGGCTGTCTCCATGTGAGTCGAGCACCCGCGAGTTCGAGAACGGACCTCATGTTGCGGCGCTCCTTTCGGTCCCGTCGAGCGAGAGCGATTCCAGGATCCATGTCGGTCGGGCGTCGTCGTCGAACGTGCCGTGCTCGATCCGTGTGACGCCGGTGGTGATGAGCGCGCTGTCGATGCCGAACGCGCGCGCCCCCCGGATGTCGGTGCGCGGTTGGTCGCCCACCATGACCATGTCGCGGGTTCCCGAGCGGCGGAACGCTTCCTCGAACATCGGCGTGAAGGGCTTGCCGAGACGCACGAAGGCGAGATCTTCGCGCCGGGGATAGCGCAGGCGCAAGGCCTCCTCGAGAAGGAGCGCCACCGCGCCGCCGGTGAAGCCGTATCGTCCGTCGGACGCCGGATAGAGGAGATCGGGGTTGGCGAGGATCAGTCGAGGCGTCTCGCCCGCGTCGAGCTTGCGGTAGAGGAAGCTCAGCGTCTCGTCGAGCATCTCCAGAAACGAGTACCCGCACTCGTCGCAGACCACCACGGCATCCGCATCGCCGCCGAACGCGACCGGCACGCCGCCGGCCTCGCGCACGTATTGCCTGGAGTCTTCCGTGCCCAGCACCAGGCAACGGCTTTCGCGCAACCCCTGCGCCTCGAAGTAGGGCTTGAGCGCCAGCCCGGAGGAGATAATGCGCTCGGCCGGGATCGGAAGGCCCATCCCCGTGTAGCGCCGCGACGACGTCTGCGGACTGCGCGACGCGTCGTTGGTGAGAATGTAGTAGGGATGTGTGAGCGCGTTGAGATGGTGGATCGCCGCCGAGGCCCCGGCGAGCGGGCCGTCGTGGGCGACGAGCACGCCGTAGGCGTCGAGCAAGAGGCACGCGTAGCGCTCGATGAGAAGGGGCAGCGTGGCGCGGGGAATGGTCGAAGCGGGCATCACAGCTCCACGCGTTCGCCGGTGCGAACGAGGATGAGTTCGGTGGCGGGGGGCTCGTCGAGACCCATCGCGACGCGCACCGCGACGGCGTAGTCGGCAAGTTGCGCGCGATAGCGATCGGCGGCCTCGGCGGCGGAGGCTTCGTCGGTCTTGTAGTCGGCGACGTGTACGCGACCGTCCACGCGGTAGATGAGGTCCGCGTAGCCGTGCACGGTCTTCCCGTCGGGGTCGCGGAAGAGAATGGGCGTTTCCCGTCCAAGGATTTCGGCGGCGGCAAGGCGTTTCATGATGGGCGATGCCAGCAACCCGCGCAGTGCGAGTCTGTGCTCCGGCGAGCACATCCTCCGCCGCGCATCCGATCTCGCGCGCGGCGGCCTCGGCGGCCGCGGTGAGCGCCGCGCCCGCGGTCTCGGGTTTCGCGAAGTCGGTCCGCTCCAGCGCGGCGTGTACGGCGAGCCCCACCGCGCGGGGCAGCTCGCGCAGGCGCTCCACCGCGCCCTCGGCGTCGTCCTGCGCGGCTTGCTCCACCGCGTCCGCGCGCCGGTCCGCACTCGGTGTGCGGAAGCGATGCTCCGCCGAGGCCGCCGCGCGCTCGGCCACCTCCCGAAACGCGATCGCCGCCCGGAGCACATCGCGCGGTTCGGCCCGGAGCGCCCCGGCCTTACGTGGCGCCGACGTGATCTCCCGGTGCGTGACCGCGCCGTCCAGGAGCGAGTCGCCGCTGCCGGCGAAGGGGTGCTCGACGTCCTCTTTGTCGATCGCGTAGCCCCAGTGCTCCTGGAGCGCCTTCACCCAGGAGGGCAAGCGCGAGACCGCGCTGTTGACGAGCACGAGCTTGTCACGGGCGCGCGTCGTCGCCACGTAGAGGAGACGTTTCTCCTCGGCGGTTTCGTGCCGAGCGTTCTCTTCGCGCGCGAGCATCGCGGCGACGTTGCGTCGGCGTGTTTCGCGCTTGCGCCCCGCGCTCACGAGCGAGATCCAGACCGCGCCGTGGCACCTGAACAGGCCCGCGCGCGTCTCCGGCCATTCGTTGGGCTTCATCCGGCCGAGGTCAGGGAGGAAGACGACCGGGTATTCGAGCCCCTTCGCCTTGTGGATGGTGATCACGCGCACGGCGTTCACCGCCTCGTCGGCGAGCGGGCTCTCCGCTTCCGCGCGATTGCCCGTGAACTCGTCGCGCAGGTGCAGGATCGCCTCTTCGAGCGTCAGTCCGCGGTCGCGCGCCAGCGTGGCGGTGCGCTCCGCGAGCTTCCGCACGTTCGCCACGCGCTGGCCGCCGTCGGTGAACGCGCACTGCGCGAGGAGGAACTCGCTCTCGGTGAGAACGGCCTGCACGCGGCGGTCCACCGGAAGGTAGCGGGTGTCGTGGTCGAGGCGCGCGAGCCGCTTGAAGGCGGCGGCGACCAACGGGTGGGCGGCGGCGAGTTCCTCGGAAAGCGTTCCCGGCCAGTAGAACCGTCCGCCGTCGCGGGCGAACGCGGCGAGGGCACCGTCGTCGGCGCCGCCGAACGCGGAGCGCAGCACGGCGAGCGCGGCCACCGGGTCGGCGGGGTTGGCCAGCGCTTCGAGGAGCGCCAGCGCCTCCACCACCTCGGGGCGCTCGGTGAAGGCCTTCCCTCCGCCGATCACGTAATCGATGCCGGCTTCGCGTAACTCGCGCGTGTAGAGGGTCACGTCGGTGAGCGAGCGCATGAGGATCGCGATATCGCGCAGCGTGCAGGGGCGGTCGCCGGGAGGGTCGCCGACGGGGAACGCGGACCCCGGCCGGCAGAGTTCCGCGATCTCCCGCGCGATCTCGCGCGCCTCGGCGATGCGCCGGGTCTCGGCATCCGTGCCCTCGGGAGCGATCACCGACCAGAGTTCGACGCGGGGAGGGTCGGCAACGGGATCGCGGTGAGCGGCGATCGCGTCGTAGACGGGCTCGACGTCGCGCTCGCCCTCGTCCTGCGGCCCGATCCACCTTTCGAAAAGGCGATTGAGCGGATCCACGACATCGGGAACGCTGCGGAAATTGGTGATGAGGCTCTGCGCCTCGCCCGCTTCCTTCACGAGATCGGTCGCGCGTACGAACGCGGCCATGTCGGCGCCGCGGAAGCGATAGATGGATTGCTTGGGATCGCCCACGATGAAGAGGCGCGAGGCCTCGATCTCGGCGGCGAAGGGGTCGGCGATCCGCGAGGTGCGGTCCTTGGCGGCGAGCAGGAATACGATTTCGTATTGGAGCGGATCGGTGTCCTGGAACTCGTCCACCAGGATGTAACGGATGCGCTCGGCCTCTTCACGGCGCACTTCGGGGCGGTCGCGCAGGAGATCGCGCGCGAGCAGCAGGAGATCTTCGTAGGCAAGAATGCCGTCGCGGCGGATGCGACGGCGGAACAAGGCGGCGAACGGGCGAAGCGCCTCGAGAAGCGCGGCGATCTCGGGTTCGTTCGCCTCGCGCAGAGAACGCAAGAGCCGGAGCGCGTCGGTGGCCGCCCTCTCGATCTGTTGCTTGCGCTCGTCGGAGACCCCGCCGGCGGTGAAGCTCTTCGAGCGGTCCCAGATATCGGGGAGGGGGAGACGCTCCGCATCCACCGCTCGAACGGCCTCGGCACCCCCGTCCGCGAACGCGCGCAGCAGCACGAGCAGGCTATCCAGCATCTGGGGCATCTTCGAGTTGGCGCGCGCCTTGATCTCTCCGCGCGCGGATTCCAGATCGGCAAGCAGCGCGCCGACACGCGCTCCGTACAGTGTGCGCAGGTCGAGCGAGCGATAGCCCTCGGCGGCGAGGAGGTCGGCGGCGGCGTCGGCGAGCGCGATGACGCGAGCCGTCTCCTCGATCTCCGCTTCCCCGAACGCATCGAGCACGCGTTGCCAGAGCGCCACCCGCGTGGCGTCGGCGCCGAGTTCCTCGGCCAGAAAGTCGGGCCAGAGTTCTTCGAAAAGCAGTTCCTGGCTCAGCCCCTCGTCCACGCCGAATTCAGGCGGAAGGTCGGCGCGGTCGGCGAATCGTCGCAGGAGATCGGAGCAATAGGAGTGGATCGTGCTGATCGGCGCGGTGTCGAGCATCTCGATCGCGGCCACGGCGCGCTCGCGAATGGCGTCGTCAGGGACCTTTGGCCGAGCCGCGCAGCCAGGCGAGGCTGCGGGACGCCTCGTCATCCGTGCCGCCTCCGCCGGCGAGAATGGAGTCCAGCGCCTCGGCCACGCGCTCGCGCATCTCCCCGGCGGCCTTGTCGGTGAAGGTGATGGCGAGGATCTCGCCGAGGGCCGCCCGGCCGGTCAAGACCAGGTTCAACACCCGCTCCACGAGGAGGCTCGTCTTGCCGGTGCCGGCGCCGGCCACCACCACGAGGTTGGTGTCGAAGACAGTGGCCGCGCGGACGCGGGCATCGGCGTCGGGGAGCGGTTTCGCTCTCACCGTTCGTCCTCCTCGCCGCCGCGCACATCGGCGAGGGTGGGCTTGGTCCGCGTCTTGGACTGCGTCGCGAAGTAGGTCGCGTACTCCTCGTGGCCTTCCACCCGCACGCGGCTCGGATAGTGGAAGCGGCGGCACGCCGAGGTGAACTCGCAGTAGTCGCAGTGGCCGCCGGTGGAAAACGGGAATCGCCCGCGCCGCGCGGAGGAGGCGAGTACGCCGAGCGTTTCCTCGAAACCCGCGCGCGCTCCGTCGAACGCCTCCGGGTCGAGCGGCACCGCGCCCGTTCGCGCCGCCCCTCCTTCGGGAAGGAAATCGGGCCCGACGCCCAGCAGCTCTGATCGCGCTCCAGCCGGAGCGCCGCCCGCCTCGGCGAGCAGCACGTAGAGCGGCGCCTGACAGTCACGAGCGGTCAGATAGCTTCCCGCGTCGACTTGCCGATCGAGATCACCCGCTGTCTTGTAGTCGCTCACGAGCCACGAGCCCGACGCGTCCGTGACGACGCGGTCGAATACTCCGATGATCGGCAAGAGCGGCACGCCTTTGGCCGCGGCAGTGAGGAGATCGAGCGGGATCTTTTCGGCGCGCAAGAGAGCCGCTCCGCGCGCGAGGGGAACTTCCGCCTGGCACGCAACCTCCGTGCCCTTGAAACGGTAACCCTCGCGGGCCAGCCGATCCAAGTCGTACGAGAGAAACGCCTCGATCTCGGCCAACCAGAGCGCCTCCGCGTGCTCGAACAGAACCGGGTAGTGCGCGTGCATGCGGTTGCGCATGGGCGCGAGCGCCTCCTTCCAGCGCAGGCGCAGCGCGCGAAGCCCCGCGCGCGTCAGATCGGCCGGGTCGTCCTTGCCGCGCAGCCGCTTCTCCTCGTCAAGATCCCGGAATACGCGCTCCAGAATTTCGTGGACGAGGCTGCCGAGTTCCCGTGAGCCGAAGCGATATTCCTCGGCGGCGTCCTCCAGCGGTCGCACCCCCAGCACTTTTTCGAAGAAGAAGGTTTGCGGGCAGCGCGCAAGCGTGCGCAGGCTGGATGCGGAGAAGTGCCGCTCCCATCCGAGCCCGTCCGGGAGATACCCGTCGAAGCGCAATCCGAGACATGCATCCTTGGGGTCGCCCTCGAACCGCTCGATCGAGCGAGCGAGCGAGATGCCCGGCCCGAGCGCGCGCTCCAGGTCGGGATCGAGGCCCTTGAGGAATGCAGTGAGCCCGCGATCCGGGTGCGACGCGAGATCGGCGGCCAGCAGCGCGGCCTCCTCGCGAGAGAGGAGCCCGTGGCGGTCGATCAGGTGCTCCGCCGCGCGCGCCGGATGGGTCGGCACGCGCACCGGGTTCATCGAATCTCTTGCCGGATCCGGCGGGACGGTCGCCACGCGCGAGAGTTCGCGCAGGAAGAGCGAAACCGTGCGTGCCTTGCCCTCGGCATCCGCCCGCTGCCAGATCACGGTGAGCGACTCGACCGCCGCCGCCACGGTCATCGCGAACAGGAGCCACTCCTCCTCGCGAGCCTCGCGACGCACGGCAAGCGGGTTCGCGGTTGCCTCGCGGAGCCGCTCGCGTACGCGATCCCGTAGAAAGAGATCCTCGCGCGGTCTGCGCGGCAGGAGATCCGCGTTGAAGCCGATGAGGAAGAGGTGTCTGAACGCGAGGCCGCGGGCCTGCATCACGTCGAGGAACCGCACGCCGTCGACCGGGGGCCAGGGGAGTCGGGCGTCATCGACCGAGGTTTCGACGAAGCTCAGTACGTCGTGCAAGCCGAGCGGCTCGCTTGCACCTGCGTCCGCGTCGCTCGAACTCGAAATCGCCGAGCGCGGCATCGCAGGCATCCAGGGACTCCAGTTCGTCGAGAATGCCTTGCAGCGCGCCGCGGATCGCGCGCGAGTCGGGCGCGTTGCCGGGGTCGATCTCGTTCCATCGGCGGATCCACCGCGCGGCGAGCGCGCGCAAGAACTGTGCGTGCTCGGCGCCGGTCCGGCACGCGCGCCACGCGGCGCGCGCGTTGACCCACTCCCGCACCGTCGCGGCCAGCGTCTCCGCCGACGCCACGTCGTCGGCGTGGCGCGCCTCGAATCGCTTCGTCTCCTCGGGATCGTCCTCCAGCCAGACGGGCGGCGCTTCGTTGCGCAGCGCCGACGGAAGGTCCTCGGTCCACGCGGACGCACCGGCCACGATCGAGTAGCGGCGCGACCAGCGATCCCATGTGTCGGGGCGCCAGCGACGGCGCTTCTCCTCGGGAAGGCCGTGCCGGAGGAAGGGGGAGCGGAGCAGGTCCACCATCGTCTGCCGCTCGAAGTCCTCCGCCAGTGCGCGCACCAGGAGCACGAATGCGCGAGCCTTGGGATGGCGGGACAGCGGGAGCGTCGCCGAGGAATCGACGGGGAGCAAGTGGCGTTGGAAGACCGTCTCGGCCAGCGCGGCATAGGGATCGAGCGTGCGCGCCACGATCCCGATCTCGTGAGGGGGCACGCCGTCACCGACGAGCCGCAGCGCGGCGCGCGCGGCGGCGTTGAGTTCGGCCTCGGGCCCCTGCGTGTGCATGAACGCGATCGGCGCCGTCGCGCGTGTCGCCGCACCGTCCGCGCCCGTGTCCGCCTCCCGGAGCGCGCGCGCCGCGCTGACGAACACGCGAACCTCCCCGTCCTCGGGGAGTGCCCGCGGCGTCACCCCGAGGTGACGCTCGAAGAACCGCAGCGAGTGGCGCCACGCGGGCGCGGCGACGTCCCCGGGAACGAGAAAGACCTTCGGCTCACGCGCGGGGAGCGCGCGCACCAACTCCAGGTTCATGCCGATCAATTCGTAGGCGCCGTATTGGAGCACCGCGCGATACGTCGGAACACGCCCCCCCAGAGCGGCGCGCGCCGCCAGCCGCGCGAGCCCCGCACGATCGGTCCACCCCGCGGGTGCGGCGGCCAATCGCGCCAGCGCCTCTTCGTACTCACGCAGGAGAGATGCCAGCTCGGCGGTGTAGCGCCCGTCGCCGGCACGCTCCAGATCCTCGGCGGTCACTCCCGCCTCGCGCAGCTCCCGCAGCACGCCGGTCAAGGGGCCGAACGCGGTGGGGTGCTCGCCGACATAGCCGGCAAGCGTGCCCTCCTTCGCGCTCTCCGTGCGCGACTCCAGCAACGACTCGACCAGCGTTTCGCGGAGCGCGCGGGAGGCCAGCGCCGGCGCCGGGCGCTCGGGATCCGCCTCCACGAGGCGGTAGGCCAGGGCCTGATGCGTGAGCACTTCGACGCCGAGCAGCGCGCCCGCCTCGCGCGCGAGCATTTCCCGCGTCCGCAGCATCTGGCGGCGCGACGGGACCAGCACCAGGACGGGATCGAACGCATCGGCGGGGGAAGCGCGCAGCGCGCGCACACGGGCGGCCAACTCCCGCTCCAATCGCATCACATCGGGATGCGCCCACACCTCGAACGCCGACCGCGCCGTCATGGATGCGATCCTATCACGCGATCGCTCCGGATCGTATAAGCTCAAAGCCGGGAACGGGCCGTCCGGCGCAACGGGAACGGGCCGTCCGGTGCAAGGAGTGTGGATATGTTCGGAAGATCCATCACGCTCTTCAAGCTATTCGGGTTCGCCGTCCGCATCGACCTGAGCTGGGTCTTCATCGCGGTCATGATCGTGTGGTCGCTCTCGGCGGGCCTCTTCCCCGACCGCCATCCGCACCTGTCCTCGGCCGTCTATCTGGCCATGGGTGTGGCGGGAGCGCTCGGGCTCTTCCTGTCGATCGTCTTTCACGAGCTGTCCCACTCGCTGGTCGCGCGCCGGTTCGGCATCGAGATAAGCGGCATCACCTTGTTCATCTTCGGCGGGGTGGCGGAGATGAAGAGCGAGCCCCCGAGCCCTCGGGCAGAGTTGTTCATGGCCGGAGCGGGCCCGCTGTCGAGCCTCGTTCTGGCCGGGGTTGCGATGGGTCTGAGCCGCGCTCTGGTGGGCAGGGTCGGGATTCCCGTTCTCGGCGTCCTCCAGTACCTCGCCTGGATCAACGCCGTGCTCGCCGCCTTCAACCTCGTTCCCGCGTTTCCCCTGGACGGCGGGCGGGTGTTGCGGGCCATTCTCTGGGGGCGCTCCGGGAACATCCGCTGGGCGACCCGGGTTACATCCAGCATCGGCTCCGGCTTCGGCGTTCTGCTCATCATCCTCGGAGTGGTCTCGATCGTTCGCGGGAATACGGTGGGCGGGATCTGGTGGCTTCTGATCGGACTCTTCCTGCGCGGTGCGGCGGGCCAGACCTACCAGCAGCTCGTTCTGCGCCGAGCCCTGGAAGGGGAGCCGGTCCGGCGGTTCATGACCCCGGATCCGGTCACCGTGGACCCGGCGACCTACGTGAGGGATCTGGTCGAGGACTACGTCTTCCGTACCCACCACAAGCTCTATCCGGTGGTGGACGAAGGGCGACTCGATGGGTGCGTGACCCTGGCCCAGGTGAAGCAGGTGCCCCGCGAGAAATGGGATTGGGTGCGAGTGCGGGATATTGCGGTAGGATGTTCCGAGGAAAACACCATCGGACCGGGCACCGATGCGATGGAGGCCCTCACCCGGATGCGCGTCCACGGGGTGAGCCGCCTCATGGTAGTGGAAGGACAGAAGCTGGTCGGCGTTCTCTCCCTCAAGGATCTGATGGAATTCTTGTCGATGAAGATCGAGTTGGACAGGGTTTGACCGAGGGAAGAGCACCATGCGCCGTCGTCTGAACATCCGCCGAGGTCTCGCCGCCGGCATCCTGGCCGCACTGACCCTGGGTGTCGTCGCCACCCCAGCAAGCGCGCAGTACTTCGGACGCAACAAGGTCCAGTACGAGCATTTCCGATTCAGGGTGCTCTCCACGGACCACTTCGACATCCACTACTACCCTCAGGAGGAGCAGGCTGCGCGCGACCTCGGCCGCATGGCCGAGCGCTGGTACGACCGCTACGTGGCCGCGCTCGAGCACGCGCCCAAGGAGCGCAAGCCGATCATCCTCTACGCCAACCACGCCGACTTCCAGCAGACCAACGTGCTGGAGGGATTCCTCGGTGAAGGCACGGGGGGCGTAACCGAGTCGGCGAAGAGCCGCATCGTGCTGCCGCTCACCGGCGACTACGCCAGCACCGATCACGTGCTCGGCCACGAGTTGGTGCACGTCTTCCAGTACGACATTGCGCAGGCCAACGAAGACAGCCTGGTCTTTCGCATGGAGCGGATGCCGTTGTGGCTCGTCGAGGGAATGGCGGAGTACCTCTCGGTGGGCCGCCGGGATCCCAACACCGCGATGTGGCTCCGGGACGCGGTGCTCCACGACGATTTCCCCACGATCAAGAAGCTCACCACGGACTCCAAGTACTTCCCCTATCGCTACGGTCAGGCGCTCTGGGCCTACGTCGGCGGGCGCTGGGGCGACGATACGGTGCGCAAGATCTTCTATGCCGCCGGGCGCCGCAACATCGAGTACGCCTTCGCCCGCTACACCGGAATGGGGCCGGACACGCTGTCCAAGGCGTGGGCCGAGGACACGCGGCGCGCGTATCGCCTCGACCTGGTCGGGCGGACGCCGCCCGACTCCGCCGGGCTCAAGGTCCTCGCCCCCGATCTCGACGGGGGGACCGTGAACATCGCTCCGGTATTGAGCCCGGACGGTTCTCGGGTCGCGTTCCTCTCCGAGCGCGATCTGTTCTCGATCGATCTCTTCGTCGCGGACGCGCGCACCGGCAAGGTGCTCAAGCGTCTGACCAGCTCCGCCACGGATGCCCATTACGACGCGTTGCGCTTCATCGATTCGGCGGGCTCCTGGTCGCCGGACGGTCGACGCCTCGCCTTCGTGGTCTTCGCGGACGGCAACAACGAGATCGTGATCGTGGACGCCGAGTCGGGCAAGACGCGTCAACGCATTCGCGTGCCGGATGTGGGCGGGATCGCCAACCCGGCGTGGTCGCCGGACGGCGGCTCGATCGTGTTCTCGGGCACCGCGGGTGGGATCAGCGACCTCTACCTCGTCGAGTTGAAGACCGAGGACACGCGGCAGATCACCCACGGTCGCGAGGCCGAGCTGTCTCCGGCGTGGTCGCCGGACGGCGGGACGCTCGCGTTCGTGACCGATCGCGGCCCGGGCACCGACTTCGAGAAGCTGACCTACGAGAAGATGCACATCGGGCTCATGGACGTGGCGAGCGGGGAGATTCGGACGCTTGCTCCGTTCCCCGGCGCCAAGCACATCGATCCGCAGTTCTCCCCCGACGGCCAAAGCCTCTACTTCATCTCCGACCGCGACGGGTTCAGCGACATCTACCGCATGAATCTCTCCGGCGGGGAGATCCACCGAGTCACAACGCTTGCCACCGGTGTGAGCGGGATCAGTGAACTGTCGCCGGCCATCTCGGTGTCGCGGGGGACCGGCCGCGTCATGTTCTCGGTGTTCGCCAAGGCCGAGTACAACGTGTACGGCCTCGACGGCGAGGCCGCGCAAGGCGTGCCGCTCGCCGAGTCGGACACCCTCCTCGCGCGGGCGTCGCAGGGTGAGCGGGCCAAGCTCGATTCCCTGGCCGCGGCGTTGATCGTGGCCCGGAAGGCGCGAGCGGATTCCCTGGCCGCGGCGGGGGTGGTTCCGGATTCCTCCACGGTCGGCGTGACCGTGCTGGCCCGTCCGCAGCGCCCGCCCCGCGGCCGGAAGCCCGGGATGGGGATTCCGGGGATGCCCGACTCCCTGTTCGCGTGGTCGAGGACCCGTTCGGACAGCGATTACGTTGCGGGCCCGGTGCCGCCGGGCACCCTTCCCCCCGACGTGTCGGCTCCTCGAAGTTTCATCGCCCGCTATCTCGGCGATCCCGCGACCGGCCTTCCTCCTCAGCCCGATTTCGCCACCAACCGCTACAAGCCCTCGATCAAGCTCGACTACATCGGGGCGGTGAGCGCCGGGGTGAGCATGGACCGGTTCGGCGCCTCGATAGGCGGCGGCGTGACCGCGTACTTCAGCGACATGCTGGGCAACCATGTCGTAGGCGCCGCCGTGGCCGCCAATGGAGGGATCAAGGACATCGGCGCCGAGGCGACCTACTTGAACCGCGTCCGCCGGGTGAGTTGGGGCGGGATCGTCGGCCATGTGCCCTACGTCAGCTACTACACCGGAATCCAAGACACCACGGTGACGTTTGACGACGGATCGGAGCACCCCGGCTACAAGGTGTACGACGTGCGGGAGCGCATCTTCTCCGACGAGGTGTCGCTCGTCGGCTTCTATCCGTTCAGCTCCACGCGGCGCTTCGAAGCCTCGATGGGCTACACGTATCTGAGCTTCAGCCGCGAGGCCCAGACCCAGATCCAGCTTTCGGACGGCACGCCGGTCACCGACGTGCGAGAGGAGAACCTCTCCGCGCCAGCCGGGGTGAGCCTCATCCGTCCCACCGTGGCTCTCGTCCACGACAACTCGTTCTTCGGGTTCACTTCACCCATCAACGGCGCGCGGTCGCGGCTCGAATACAGCCCCACCTTCGGCACCCTGCACTATCAGACTCTGCTCGCCGACTACCGGCGCTATCAGTTCTTCAACCCGGTGACGGTGGCGTTTCGCGCTCTGCACGTGGGGCGCTACGGGTCGGACTCGGGGAGCGACCGCTTGAACCCGCTCTTCCTCGGGTACGAGTCGCTGGTGCGCGGCTACCGTAGCGGAAGTTTTCAGGTATCCGAGTGTCCCTTCGGCGAGAACTGCGCGGTGTTCGATCGGCTGGAAGGCAGCCGGATCGGGGTCGTGAACCTCGAGGTCCGGGTGCCGGTCCTGGGCACCAAGACCTACGGGCTCTTGAACTTCCCCTATATCCCCACCGAATTCTCCGTCTTTGTCGATGGGGGGGTGGCCTGGTGGCAGGACGACCCCCAGGGGATGGATCTCGAGCTGAAATGGGCTCGCAGCGCCGAGGGGCGCATCCCCGTCTTTAGCACCGGGTTCGCAGCGCGCTTCAACATATTGGGAGCATTGATCTTACAGGGGTATTACGCGTACCCCTTCCAGCGCCCCGAGCGCGGCGGACACTTCGGGCTCTTCATCTCGCCCGGGTGGTAGCCGCCCCCTCGGCCGGGGGCGCGGGTGGCCGAGAAATTTGGAAGTTTAAAATTGAATTGCAGTCGCCGACGTGGGAAAATGATGCACGTCCAAATTTACCGACACCCCTGTCGGGGAGTCTGCATCGGGGGGAGCATCATGAAGCGAAGCATCATTGCCGCGATCTGCACGACAGCGTTCGTGAGTGTCTGGGCCGCCAACGGATTCTCGGAGGTTGCCCCCGTCGTTGTCGAAGCCAAATGTTCTTCCGGCGGCGCCTATGTCGAAGGCGGCACCGGCTGGGAGAACAGCTCCTCCAAGAGCAATAAGACAACTTGCTCCAACGGCTCGCGTTCCACCAAGAACAGCGCCGCGTGGGCCGACTTCATCCCCCCGATCGTGACCGAAGGGACTTACCACATCTTCCTCACCTGGGGGGTCGCCACCTCTTCGAACAAAGGCCCGAACGCTGAGAACGTGAAGGTCTCGATTGTCGACGGCAACGGGACTCAGGACGTTCTACGTGAACATGCGGGGAAGCGCGACCTGCGCGACCAACGCCGACCAGCTCATCTACGTGGGCCAGGGTCACTTCACGCCCGGGGCGGGTCACAAGGTGCGCGTGTCCCACACCGCCACCGACCAGTGCTATAACGGCGCCAGCAAGCGCTTTGTGACCGCCGACGCCGTGTTGCTCGAGTTCATGACCCCGGTGCCGACGTTGCCCACGAGCTGGGGCCATCTCAAGGCCACCTATCGCGACTAGGTCCGCCGCTTATAGAGCCCTCCGCCTCCCCCACCCGGGCGGAGCTCTGCGCCCAGTCTAGCCCCGCCGCGTTCTCCTCCGCGCCGCTGCGCCGTCCTTGTGCCCCCCCATCCACATTTCCCCAAATACAACAACGGGCGTCTTGAAAGTATAGTGCAATCCTTCTACTGTCTGCTTTGGCAGCGGGCAGACTGCTTTGGCAGCGGGCAGACAGGCGGGTCGCCAGGGGGCAGAGACACCCACCAAGGTTTCGACGATGTCCGACAAGAATACCGAGAACGAACTTCGCCTCACCAATGCTGAGCTGACCCGGCGGGTCGCGTCGCTGAACGAGGCGCTGTTGAAGAAGGAGGGGGTCGCCGAGGCGCTTCAAGACTCCGAGAAGCGCTACCGTCGGCTCTTTGAATCGGCCAAGGACGGCATCCTGATCCTCGATGCCGATTCGGGCAAGGTGGTCGACGTCAATCCCTTCCTCTTGCAGCTACTCGATCACACCTTTGAAGAGGTAGTCGGGCAGCACATCTGGGACCTCGGAGCATTCAAGGACGTTGCCGCTTCCATAGACGCCTTCAGGACCCTGCAGGATAGCGAGTATGTCCGATATGACGATCTGCCACTGATAGCGCGGAGTGGGAAGTCCGTCGCGGTAGAGTTCGTCAGCAATGTCTATGAAGTGGATCATAGCAAGGTGATCCAGTGCAATATCCGCGACATCACCGGGCGCAAGCGGGCTGATCAGGCGCTGTGGGACTCGCGCGAATTGCTTCATGGAATCTTCGACTCCATACCGGTTCGGGTTTTCTGGAAAGACAGAAACCTGCTGTACCTTGGCTGCAACGTAGCGTTTGCCCGGGACGCCGGGTTCGAGAAACCCGAGGACATCATTGGCAAGGACGACTATGCCATGTGTTGGCGGGCGCAGGCCGAACTCTACCGGGCCGATGACCGGGCGGTGATCGAGAGCGGGGAAGCGAAGCAACTTTTCGAGGAGACGCAGACGACGCCATCGGGAAATTGCATTCACCTGCTGACTAGCAAGGTGCCGCTCCGGGCAAAGGGTGGGGCAATCGTCGGCCTGCTGGGAACCTACTATGACATCAGCGAGCGCACGCGGGCGGAGGAGGCCTTGGCGGCGAGCGACGCCAAGCTGCGCAGCATCTTGGACAACATCGATATAGGTGTGGCTCTCATCAGCCCCAAGATGGAGATTCTTGAGCTGAACCGCCGGATGCGGGAGTGGTTTCCCGCCGTCGACCCAAGTCAACGCAGCATCTGTTTTCGTTCGTTCAACCATCCGCCGCGCGAGGCGATCTGCGAGTACTGCCCGACTCGAAAGACGCTGCAGGACGGTCTGGTGCATGAGAGTGAGACGGAGACACCGCAAGTCCACGGGGTGCGCAACTACCGCGTCGTATCGTCTCCGATCCGCGACGCATCGGGCGAAATTGTGGCGGCAATCGAGATGGTGGAGGACATCACCGAGGGGCGCATCCTGGAATCCCAGCTCCGCCAGTCGCAGAAGATGGAGGCGGTGGGCCTTCTGGCGGGTGGTATAGCGCACGATTACAACAATATGCTCGGCGTGATCCTCGGTCATACGGAGCTGGCTATGAAGAGGGTGGACCCGACCGAGTTGCTGCACGCGGATCTCGAGGAGATCTTCAACGCCGCGACGCGCTCGGCGGATCTCACCCAGCAGTTGTTGGCCTTCGCCCGCAAGCAGACCATCAAACCGGTGGTGCTTGACCTGAACAAGGCCGTGGAGAGCATGCTCAGGATGCTGCAGCGGCTCATTGCGGAGGACATCGAAGTCGCCTGGCTGCCCGGGGTCGATCTGTCTCCCGTCATGATGGACCCCGCCCAGTTGAGCCAGCTCCTGGTGAATCTATGCGTCAACGCCAGGGATGCCATTGTCGGGGGGGGCAAGATCACCATTCAGACAAGGAACGTGACCCTGGACGAGACCTACTGTGCCACGCATGTGGGCGCTGAAGCGGGGAACTACCTGCTGCTGGCCGTAGGCGACGACGGATCGGGCATGGACAAGAGGATCCTCGACCAGATCTTCGAGCCCTTCTTTACGACCAAGGGGGCGGGCCGGGGGACCGGTCTCGGGCTGTCCATGGTGTATGGCATCGTCAAGCAGAACCACGGATTCATCGATGTGGACAGCGAACCCGGGAAGGGGACGACCTTCAGCATCTATCTGCCCCAGTGCGGGGGGCAAGTCGCCGGTCCCGCCGTCGAGGGGGATGCAGATCTGCCCATGGGCAGTGGCGAGACCGTGCTCCTGGTGGAGGACGAGCCGATGCTCCTGACCATGGGCACGATGATGCTGGAGCAGTTGGGGTATCGGGTGCTGGCCGCGGGCAGGGCGAGCGAGGCCTTGCAGCTTGGCGAGGATCACGGGAGCGAGATTCGTCTGCTAATCACCGATGTCATGATGCCCGAGATGAACGGCCCGGAGCTAGTGGAGCGGTTGCGCGCGCGTCACCCCAATGTGCCGATCCTGTTCATATCAGGCCATACGGCTGATGTGATTGCGCAGAATGGCGTACTGAACGCGGGCGTGAACTTCCTCCAGAAGCCGTTCTCCATGCATGATCTGGCGGTCAAGGTGCTGGAAGCGGTAAGAAAGGGGGCCGGGCCGAGTCAGGGCGCAACGGTCCTGGCAACACGAACCCCGCCGTAGGAGTCCTTGCTCGACGGGGGGGCGCCGTCCCGGTCCGCGCACCGGAGGTAGCCGCCACTGTAGGTGTACCACGACCCACCCCGAAGCGTGCGGTCGCTCCCCGACAACGGGCCTGGCGGGTTCTGCGCGGCGGCGGTACCGAGGCTGCACGTGTGCCAGTCGTTGCACCACTCCCGCACGTTCCCCGCCATGTCGAAGAGTCCCTTGTCCAGGATCGTCTTCTCCGGCCCTGCTACCTGGCTCCCCACCGGCTCCGTCCAAACGCCCTTGCAGCCATAGTAATTCGCCCGGTCGCAGTCCGGTCCCTCGTTTCCCCAGGGATAGATTCGCCCGTCGTTGTACTGCGCGGCGTACTCCCACTCCGCGTCTGTCGGCAACCGGTAACCCTCCGCTGCGTAAGGGTCCCCGCCATTGCAGGTCCAGGTTTCGTGGTTGTACGCCCGGGGCAGCCCCGCCTGCAGACTCAACCAGTCACAGTACGCTGCGGCCCCGTACCAGGTCACTTCCTTCACCGGGTGGTTTGCGTTGATCTTGTGGCCGGCATCGCGCAGCAAGAAGACGGTGCCGGAGAGGCGGATCTCGGAGCCGGAGTCCGCGAGATACAGCAGCGCGATATCCGTCCCACTCCTCCCGTCCAGGCGGTCGTAGACGACCGAATCCAGGACCGCCACGTATCCCTGGTTCAGAGCCCACTGCATCGCCGCCAAGTACTGCTGGTTCGTCACCTCGGTCTGACCCAAGTAGAAATCGCGCGTCAGGGTTACAGCGTGCTCCTGAGTCCCGCAGTAGGAGATTGAGCTGCCGTCCCCCATCGTGAACGAGCCCGCAGGCACGCCGGCAAACCCGGGCAGATCGGGGATGTTGGAGATCGTGATGATCGCCGTCCCGCTCTTGCTCGGGTCGGCCTTGGTCGTCGCCCGCACGGTTACCGCCGCAGGGTTGGGCACGCTGTCCGGCGCCGTGTAGAGACCGGTTGAGTCGATCGCACCATGCGTGCTGTCACCGTCGACCGACCATGTCACGGATTGATCGCTCATCCCCGTCGCCGTCGCCGCGAACTGGTGCGTCTGCCCAACCCGCACGCTCACCGCCGACGGCTCCACGCTCACCGCCACCGGCGTGCTCGGCTTATCCTCTCCGCAACCCAGCGGCATCATCAGGAGCGCGGTCACGGCCAGAAGATAGGGGGAAATCAAAAAGCAGTTCCGGAGAGCAGGAAGAACGCGCGGGCCGCGCATGGCATCCTCCATCGTTGGGCAGTATGGCTGCGTCACATTGTCGACTGTCGTGGAGTGATGCCGAGGCAGGAAGAATCACCCCCGTCTTTGGCTGTCAGCCTACCACGGCGCCCGGGCACCGACGAGCCCGAGACGGTTGTTGAAGGCTCTTCCCGCTGGTCCCGGAAACCGGACCGGGCCATCCGAAATCGTCAGGGGGGCCGCCATTTGGACGACGCTTTGCCCTGGCCGCTACCCCCGCCCCAACCACGCCTCGCGCTGCGCCGCCGCCTCTGTCGCGGCCCCGGGATTGGCCTCGAGCTTCCACGGCGAACCCGCGTGGGGCGCCAGCGTGATCGGCGCCACGCGAACCGCATCGCGCCGCGCGAGCATCACCTCGACCCGCTCGCCCGGCTCGTACTGCTGCAAGCGCTCGTTGAGGTTGGTCGCGGTCACCCGATAGCCGCCGACCGCCAGGATCTCATCGTCCGCATTGATGCCGGCCGCGCGCGCCGGTCCATCCCGCCGCACGGACTTCACCAGGAGCCGCCCGTTGTCGGCGCGTGTCTCCAAACCGAGCCATACCTTGGGTCCGTCCTCGCCATCCGCCTCGACGGGCTTGAAACGCAATCCCAACCATCCCAGCACCCCGGCGTAGTCCAACTCCCCGGTCCCGCGCACGCACGCATCGAAGAACGCGTCCAGCGAAACGCCCGCCACCTCCGCCGCCGCGCGCTCGACATCTTCCTCCGAATACCCGCGTTCACCGGCGTGGCGCATGAAGAGCAGGCGCATGAGGTCGTCCAGGGACCGCTTCCCGCCCGTAACGCGGCGGATCTCTGCGTCCAGAAGCCACGCCACGACCGCCCCCTTCACGTAGTAGCTGATCGTGGTATTGGAGGTGTTCTCGTCCGCCCGATAGAGCTTGATCCACGCGTCGAAGCTCGACTCCTCCAGCGAGTGGAGCGCGCGCCCCGGCGTATTCTGGAGCGTGTCGAGGAGCTTCGAGAACTCTCCCAGGAACTCCTTGTCGGTGGTGAGCCCGGCGCGACGCGGCATGAGATCGGTGTAGTAGTTGGTGATCCCCTCCGCGACCCAGAGGCTGCGCGTGTAGTTCTCGCTCTCGTAGTCGAAAGGGCCCAGCGCAACGGGCCGGCTTCGCTTCACGTTCCACACGTGGAAGAACTCGTGGCTGGCGAGCCCGAGCCAATCGATGTAGGCGCTGCGCTTGCGGTACGCGTAGCGGGACGCCATGAGCACGCAGGAGTTCTTGTGCTCGAGTCCGCCGCTTCCTTCCACGATGAGGTTGAAGAAAACGTAGCTGGAAAACGGGAGACTTCCATACAGATCGCGGTAGACCTCGACGATGCGCTTGACGTCGGCCGCGGTCTTGGCGCCGTCCCAGAGTCCGCCCTCGCCCAGATTCACCAGGCTCACCGGCTTGTCGTCGACCGTGAAGTCGTAGACCGCGGGGCTGCCGGCCAGGATCGGCGAGTCGACCAGCTCGTCCAGATCGCGGGCGACGAAGATGTGAACCGACTCGCCCGGCGCCGCCGCGCCACTGCCGGCCGAGCCGGCGCCGATCTCGGCGCGCTCCAGCGAGGTCCACACCCCGGCCCACGACGCCGGGATCTCCATGGTCAGGCGGTGCTGCTGCTTCTCCATCCCGCGAACGGTCAGGAATGTGGACGCGCCGTTCAAGAACGCGAACCCATCCTCCACCCAGTTCGTGCGCACCGACATCTCGTGGCCGTACACCCGGTAGCGGACCACGACGCAATCGGCGCCGCCGGGCTCCACCTCCCAGTGGTTCTTGCTCGTCTTGCGCCACGGCAACGCCCGCCCGCCGGCGTCCGAGGCCGAAAACGACTCGATATGCCGCGCGTACTCGCGCACCAGATACGAACCCGGTGTCCACACCGGCATCCAGAAATCCAGCGCCGCCTGCCCGACGGCCACGGGGACCGTGAGTTCGATGTCCACCAGGTGGGCCCAGGGTTCGGTGAATCGGATGCGGTAGTCGAGCATCGGTGCGGCCATGTTGAAAGATCCTCCAGTTGCGTGGCGCAGCGGGACGGGGCCTCGAACTCTAACCGCCCGGGGAGCCAAAAAGAAAGCCCCGGGATAGCTCCCGGGGCTCTCTCGTCGAAACGACTTTCGGGTCTCGCCGGCGCCTCTCGCGCCGGCCTCGACCGCGGAAGAACGGAACGACCGGACTAGAAGTCCATGTCGCCCATGCCGCCGCCGCCGCCCGGCATCGGGGCGGGCTTCTTCTCCGGGATCTCGGAGATGATCGCCTCGGTGGTGAGAAGCAGCCCGGCGATCGACGACGCGTTCTGAAGCGCGGAGCGCGTCACCTTCGTGGGATCGATGATCCCGGCGACGAACATGTCCACGTACTCTTCCTTGTCGCAATCGAAGCCGAAGTTCTTCTTCTCGCCCTTCACCTTCTCGACGATCACCGATCCCTCGAGTCCGGCGTTGTTGGCCAGACAGCGAAGCGGCTCGACGATGGCGCGATGGATGATCCGGGCGCCGATCTTCTTGTCGCCCGAGAGCGTCTCGATGAACTTGTCGAGGTTGGGAAGGGTGCGGATGAGCGCGGTGCCGCCGCCGGCAACGATGCCCTCTTCCACCGCGGCGCGGGTCGCGTGAAGCGCGTCCTCGACGCGGGCCTTCTTCTCCTTCATCTCGGTTTCGGTCGCGGCGCCGACGCTGATGACCGCCACGCCGCCCGCGAGCTTGGCCAGGCGCTCCTGGAGTTTCTCGCGGTCGTAATCCGAGGTGGTCTCCTCGATCTGCCTCTTGATCTGAGCGATGCGGGCCTTGATGTCGGCATCCTTGCCGGCGCCCTTGATGATGGTGGTCTCATCCTTGGTAACGCGGATGCTCTTGGCCTTGCCGAGGTCGCCGATCGCGATGTTCTCGAGCTTGATCCCGAGATCCTCGCTCACCACCTGGCCGCCGGTCAGGATCGCGATGTCCTGGAGCATGGCCTTGCGGCGATCGCCGAAGCCGGGGGCCTTCACCGCGCAGACGTTCAGCGTGCCGCGCAGCTTGTTGACCACCAGGGTCGCGAGCGCCTCGCCCTCCACGTCCTCCGAGATCACCAGCAGCGGCTTGCCGCTCTGGGCGATCTTCTCGAGGATGGGGAGCATGTCCTTCATGTTCGAGACCTTCTTCTCGTTCACGAGGATGTAGGCGTCCTCGAGCGTGCACTCCATCCCTTCCTTGTCGTTGATGAAGTAGGGAGAGATGTACCCGTTGTCGAACTGCATGCCCTCGACCACCTCGAGCGTGGTCTCCATGGACTTGGCTTCCTCGACGGTAATCGTGCCGTCCTTGCCGACCTTCTCGAACGCCTCGGCGATGATCTCGCCGATCGCGTTATCGCCGTTGGCGGAGATGGTGGCGACCTGCTTGATCTCGGTGTTTTCCTTCACGCCCTTGGAGAGCTTGCGAAGCTCGCCGACCACCGTCTCCACCGCCGAGTCGATGCCGCGCTTCAGGTCCATCGGGTTGGCGCCCGCGGTCACGTTCTTGAGACCCTCGCGGTAGATCGCTTCCGCGAGCACCGTGGCGGTCGTGGTGCCGTCACCGGCCACGTCGCTGGTCTTGGACGCGACCTCGCGCACCATCTGGGCGCCCATGTTCTGGAAGGCGTCCTTGAGTTCGATCTCCTTGGCGACGGTCACGCCGTCCTTGGTAATGGTGGGGGAGCCCCACTTCTTGTCGATGACGACATTGCGGCCGCGCGGGCCCATCGTGACCTTCACCGCGTGCGCGAGCTGCTCGACACCCTCGAGGATCTTGGCGCGGGCCTCTTCCTTGAACAAAAGCTGCTTGGCAGCCATTGGCTTACTCCTTCCGATTGTCTGAACCGACCGGTTGTGCCGGTGTTCGGCCGGCCGAGACCGTGGGCTCTCGCCGGTCGCTCCTTTGAAACTCTTTTTGGGCCGGTGCCTCTCTGGCGCCGGACCCTATGCGACGATTCCGAGGATGTCGTCTTCGCGAAGGATGATGTACTCGTGGCCGTCGATCTTCACCTCGGTGCCCGAGTACTTACCGATCAATACGCGCTGTCCCTTCTTCACTTCGGGGACGAGGCGCTTGCCCTCGTCGGTCATGCGACCGGGGCCCACCGCGATAACCTCGCACTGCTGCGGCTTCTCCTTGGCTGTGTCGGGGATGATGATTCCGCCCCGCTGCTCCTCGGCGACCTCAAGGCGCTTGACGAGGATTCGATCGGAAAGAGGCGTGACCTTCATGGTCTCACTCCTTTACTGAGTTTGGGAAATAACGGTTTGTGATCCAACCCTGCCACTCGCGAGCGGCCCGGGATGATAACCGGATGACGGTGGCGATCGGACCGTGCCAGATGGGCAAACTCACCGGGCGGTCTGCCACCCTTCGCCATTACTAGAAGGCAATCAGGATGCCACAGGGCATCATACCAGGCAAAGTGAATCCGTAACGTTTTAATAATTAGGCAATTACCCTGCTGAACGGCCTGGTTTCAAGTTGAAACACCGAGTACCGAATGGGCCCACTCTTGCCCTTTTGGCAGTGAGTGTTGCAAATCAGATCGGATTGGGACCGCTCAAACACTCTGCGGCTCGCCTGCGCGCTCCGCACGTCGCCCGCGCGCCCCGCCGCGCCACTCAAGACAGGGGTTGGGGTGTCGTGGCATGCTTCTGGCTCCTACATGGACCCATTGTCCATGGAGCGCAGCTCAGGCATGGGAGCAGACCCGTCGCGGAGCGGAGGATTTCACAATCCTGTCCGTGCCCAGAGGGGTTTCAAGGCTTTTACAGACATGGAGTTGCCGATTGAGTTGTGCTGACGATTGCCCCCGGGAAGGACCAGTGACGAGAATGCAGTGGACTGCGGCCAGCTTGCTGACAGCGATTTTGATTGCGGGATTTGCCTCAATTTCGAATGCAGATGCCCCACCCGAGTACGTCGGAAAGTGGGGTTCTCTGGGTTGCTGCGGCCTCGCCGCCCCCAACGGTGATTTCTACGGTCCCTGGGGGGTGACAGTGGCCCCGGATGGCACCGTGTATGTCGCAGACTCCCAGAATGACCGCATCCAGAAGTTCTCCGCCTCCGGCGACTTCCTGGGCAAGTGGGGCGGGGTTCACAGTGCGCGAGGCATCGCCACGGACCCGGCCGGCAACGTCTATGTGGCCGATTCGGGCAACGACCGCGTGATCAAGTTCTCGAGCAACGGCGACTCGCTCCTGGCCTTCGGGAGTTCCGGCAGCGACCCCGGGCAGTTCTCATTCCCGTGGGGAATCGGCGTCAACGCCGACGGGCAGATCTACGTCGCCGACAACGGCAATAACCGCGTTCAGATCTTCGCACCCAGCGGGACGTTTCAAAGGCAGTTCGGAAGCACCGGAAGCGGTGACGGACAAATGATGTGCCCCACCGGTCTCGCTATCGACGCAGAGGGGTTCGTCTATGTGTCCGACACCTGCAACAGCCGGATCCAGAAATTCTCTCCCGCGGGTTTCTTCAGTGCCAAGTGGGGCACCTTCGGAAGCGACCCCGGGGAGTTCACCGCCTGCTACTCGGTCTCTGTCGACATCAACGGCGCCGTCTACGTGGCCGACTCCGGCAACGACCGCATTCAGAAGTTCACCGGCTTGGGCACGTATCTCGCCGAGTGGGGCGCGGACGGCGAGGGCGCGCTGAGCCGCCCCGTTGGTGTGGCCGTGCGGCCCGGGGCCGGCGTAGCCATCTACGTGAGCGATATCGACGACCACTGCATCGTCCAGTGCGCCTACCCGGTGACCGCCGTTCCCGGTGACGGCGAGTCCGGCTTACGCCCGCTCGTCGCGCTCTCGGTGCGTCCCAACCCCGTCATGACTCATGCGCATGTGTCACTGACCTTGGCTCCGGAGAACGCGTCGTCCGAAGTACGCGCCGAAGTCTTCGATGTGGCCGGCCGCCCTGTACGCACTCTGGCCGAAGGTGTCTTGGGCGCCGGCGACCATGGGTATGCATGGGATGGGCGCGATGCCGCGGGTCTGGATGTCGGCGCGGGCATCTTTTTTGTCAAGGTCACGGTGGACGGCCGGCCCTCCGCAGCGGGCCGAATCGTCCGATTGCGATGACCTCCGAGGGCGGGGAGGGGCGCCTCCCCGCCCTTTGTTTTCCTGCCCCCCGGGCGTACACTTTCCTGCGCGCATCCCCCCTCGACACCGATGCACCCAGGATCCCCAGTCCATGAGACTTCCCTCAGTCCGCGCGCTTCTATTCGTGGCGCTGCCCGTGTCGGCGGCGCTTTCGCTATCGGCTGCCCCCTCCGTTGGCGGCGAAGGGTGCAAGCCCCTCCCCGGGGTGGAAGTCGTGTGGCAGGCCCTCGGAGCCGTAACCCCCGGGGTCGTCGTGGATACCGAGATCCGCATCACGCCCCGTCTGCCTGTCGAAGAGATCCATCTCACGGTGGCCCCCCCCGAGGGGCTCGAGATGCTCGACCCGCGGCCTGTCTTCGATGGCCCCGCCGCGGTTGGGGAGACGCTCACGTTTCCCGTTCGTGTCCGCGCTCCCGAGGGTCCGACCGCCGCACTGCGCGCACAGGTGGCCGTCGTCTCACGCACCGGTCGCTATAGCGTCGGGGCCTCGCTGGATCTCACCCCCTCGCGGTTCTACGAACCCGCCGCGCGCGGGGGGCGCCTTCTCCGACTTGCCGAGGGATCCCTGCTGGAGTTCCCGGCCTCGCCGATCGCGGGTGGCGTGACCGGGGCGGCGGCTTCGACTGTGGTGGGCTCGCCCTCGGCGGTCCTTACCTTCACCGGCCGCTTCTTCTACCGGGACCGCGTGTTTGACCAGAACGGTTTCCTCCACGATCTCTCCGCCGATGACCCGGTGAAGCCCATCCGGCGGGCCGACGTGGAGCTCTATCGGATCCAGGGCACGCTGCAGACCCGCGTGGCGAACGGCAGCACCGACGATTCGGGGAACTTCAGCCTGACCGCGGTCGACGTGCTCGACACCGACACCTTTACCGTGAAGGTGTTGAGCACGATTCAGAACTGGCCGGGCCTCGACCTGCGTGTGCGCGTCTCGTCCAGTAATCCTGTGGCCTATTCGGCGGCCACGCCCTCGTTCCAGAAGCCGGCGAGCGGCACCCACGTCGGCGAGTTCGTGGTGGAACCGCTCATGGGGGGAGAGGCCTTCAACGTTCTCGATTGCTGTGTGGACGGGGCGCTTCTGATCCAGTCCCTCACCGGGAGCCTTCCTTCGGCCGCCCTTCGCGCGTACTGGAATTCGACTTCCACCAAAGGCACCAACTTCTCCCGGATGGAGAGCGCGATCTACCTGGTCGGCGGCGATGGATACGACGACTGCGTCATCATCCACGAGTACGGCCACTACGCCGCCGCGCTCTACTCCAAAGACGATTCCTCCGGCGGGACGCACTATGTCGACGACAGCAATCAGGACGTGCGGTTGTCCTGGAGCGAAGGATGGGCGTCCTACTTCCAATCGGCGGCGCGTCGTCTCGCCGGCGATCCCCATCCGGCGTGGTACGTGGACACGAGCGGCGGGACGGGCGACGGCCAGCTCATCTTTTCCTACGAGTGCGAGGGCCCGAGCTACGCGGTCAAGGGGACGGCGAGCGAGGTGGTCGTGCAGTCCCTGTTGTGGGACATCGAGGACGGTCCCGACACGCCGGACGAGGCGCCCGCACTCGACGACGACGCCCTTACCCTCCCCCGCTCCCAGATCTGGGAGGTGCTGACCGGACCGCTCAAGACGGCGACGACCGTGAGCCTCGAGGATTTCTGGGAAGGATGGATGAACGCTCCGGTCGCCAACGGGTTCTACGAGGAGATGAAGGCCGTCTTCGGCGCGCTCGGCGTCGAGTACTTCCCGGACGCGCTCGAGCCCGACGGTTCCGTGGCCCAAGCCACCGACCTGCCGCTGGACGGAACTCCGGCCCACCACACGTTCTACGGCGCCGGTGATGTCGACTATCACCGCCTCACGCTTGCCGCGGGAGATCCCTTGGTGGTGGAGACGCTCAACGTGCTGGGCTGGGGCGACACCTATCTGGAGGTGTTCGATCCCTCGTCGAGCCTGATCGCCTACAACGCCGATCGCAACACGGCCGACATTTCCTCGATCGTGACCGCCACGGCTTCGGTCGACGGGGTGTACGTGGTGAAGGTGCACCGTGAGGCGAAGGATAGGGCGACCTACGCGGAGTACGGCTCCTACGACGTGCGGGCCCTTCGGGGGAGTCTCAACGCCCTTGCCCTCACCGCGATCGCCACGACGGCGCCGATCTCCAACGCCGGATACAGCGTGGGCGCGGGGTGGTGCGACTACGACGACGACGGCGACCCCGATTGCTACGTGGTGAACAACACCGCGGGGGGGTCCGCGGCTGCGGTCGATGCGCTCTATCAGAATCTGGGCAATCGCTCCTTCGTGAATTCCACCGCGGCGGCCGGTCTCGGCAGCCCCGAAGGGGGCGTGGGGGTTGCCTGGGGCGACTACGACAACGACGGGGACCCCGATCTCTTCGTCACCGGTCACGGGCTCTTCAAGAACCTCGGTAACGGCCGCTTTACCGACGCCACCGCGGCGAGCGGCGTCGCAGACCTGGGCCGCGAGTTCGACGCCGCCTGGGCGGACGCCGACGTCGACGGGTGGCTGGATCTCGTCGTGATCTCCCGCGATTATGCTTCCGCGCTATGGCACAACAATGCGGACGGGACGTTCACCGACGTCGCCCCCTCCGCCGGGTTCGATTCTCTGATCGACGGCGGCAATGCCTACGCCTGCGCCTGGGGAGACTACGACGGCGATCGGATGCCGGATCTCTTCGTCGCCAAGCTCGACGCCCCGGCGCATGTGCTCTATCACAACCTCGGCGGGAACCATTTCGAGGACGTGACCGATTCCGCGGGCATCGCCTCAGCGACCGGCGCGCAGGGCGCGAGCTGGGGAGACGTCGACAACGACGGCCGGCTCGATCTCTTTGTCGCCTCGACCGGCGAGAACGCGCTCTACCTGAACCGCGGCGACGGTTCGTTCACGAACGAGGCGATCCGCTACGGTGTGAACGACCCGAACAGCGCCACCGGCTCGGGCTTCATCGACTACGACCTGGACGGGGATCTCGATCTCTTCGTCGTGAACCTCTCCACCGGCAATCTCATGTTCCAGAACCTGGGCGGGACCATGGCCCGTGTCGACGATGTCCCCGCGCCTGTGAATACCACCGGGCCCGACCTGGGCTGTTCGTGGGTGGACGTGGACGCGGACGGCGATGCGGATCTCTATCTGACCCGCGGCTGCACCAGCAGCAGTTGTCAGTCGAACCAGCTCTACATCAACGGTCTCAACGACGGAGCCTCCCCGCGGCCCTGGCTCAAGGTGACGCTTCGTGGTCAGATGGCAAACCGCGACGGGATCGGCGCCCTCATCCTCGTCCATGCAGGATCGCATGTTCAGGCGCGCGAAGTAGGAACGAACGTAGGCTGGGCATCCAAGAGCCGCGTACCGGAGTTGTTCGGGTTTCCCGTCGATGCGACGGTGGACTCGGTCGAGGTCTTCTGGCCCTCGCGGCGCTACAACATCGTTCGTCACCCGTCTCCCAACACCCTGCTCTCGATTCTCGAGGACACCTATACGCCGGTCATCCCGCCCGAGGCTCCGCCGCCTTTCGCGGTCACTCTGCGCGGTCCTTCTCCGAACCCGTTCCGGAGCGCGACCGGCATGGGCTTCACCCTCACTCGGGACGCGGACGTGACGGTGGAGATCTTCGACGTGGCCGGCCGGCGTGTCCGCAGGCTTCTCGACGGCCGTTTCCAGGCGGGCGATCACGTGGCCGGATGGGACGGCGAAGACGATCGCGCGGTGGCCGTGCCTGCCGGACTCTATTTCTACCGGCTCATCGCGGACGGACACACCGAGGTGCGGCGCCTGATGCGAATCGCGCGTTAGCGCCATGATAGGCTTGCCGCCAAGGGGGGACCGGTGACGCAAGAGATATCGCCCGATGTGGCACTCGACTCCTTCCAGATTTTCCTCAACCGGGAACTGAGTTGGCTCGCCTTCGCCCGACGGGTGCTGGAGCTCACCTCGGACCCCGATCTTCCGCTCCTCGAGCGCGTCAAGTTCGTGGGCATCATGGGCATGCTCCACGACGAGTTCTTCATGAAGCGGATCGGCGGGCTCAAGCGGCAGGTCCGCCAGGGGGTGGTGAAGCGGTCCCTCGACGGGCGCCTTCCTGCCGAGGAGTTGGATGCCTGCCGCGATGAGATCCGCCGCCAGATGCGATCGCTATCGGTTGTCATGCAGGAGCAGATCCTCCCCGAACTGGAAGCGGCGGGGATCCCCATCCTGAGCACCTCGCGACTCAGCGCGGAGCAGCAGGCTTACTTGCGCGACTACTTCACCTCGACGATCCTCCCCATCCTGACCCCGCTCGCGGTGGACGCCGAGCACCCCTTTCCTTTCATCAGCAATCAGGGTCTCAACCTCGCCGTCCTGGTGGGGGACGCGGCGGGCGAGCGCGAGCGCTTTGTGCGTATCAAGATTCCGACGAACCTGCCGCGCTGGGTAAAGCTCCCCGACCAAGGCGGTTTCGTCCCCCTGGAAGAGGTCGTGGGCGCGCATCTCGATCTCCTCATTCCCGGGGATCACCGTTTCCGGTTCTCTCTCTTCCGGGTGACGCGGGGAGCGGAGGGCGAGATCCCGGACTACGAGGCCGCCTCGGACGCGCTGATGCCGGGGGACATCGTCCGGCAGGTCTCGCGCGAGCTGAAGGCGCGCCGCTTCGCGGGGATCGTGAGGGTGAAGGTATCGAGCGAGATGCCCGAGCCGCTGCGAGCGTGGCTCGCCGAGCAGCTTCGGGTGCCCGCCGAGGACGTCTATCCCTCCGAGACGCTTCTGGGCCTGGGCGATCTGCTGAGCCTGCACGTATCGGATCGCGGCGATCTTCTCGCACCCCCTCACACGCCGGTCGACCACCCTCGGTTACGCAAGCTCGACCCCGCGGATCCCTCGGCGATCTTTGCCGAGATCCGCCGGGGGGACATCCTGCTTCTTCACCCGTACCAGAGTTTCGAGTCTTCGGTGCTGCGGTTCATCGCCTCCGCCGCCGAGGACCCGCAGGTGCTGGCGATCAAGCTCACCATCTACCGCACGAACAGCAACTCGCCGATCGTCCAGGCTCTCGCCGAGGCCGCGCGGCGGGGGAAGCAGGTCGCGGTGCTGGTCGAGATCACCGCGCGTTTCGACGAGGCACCCAACATCGCCTGGGGTCAGCTCCTCGAGCGCGAGGGGGCCCACGTCTCCTACGGTGTGAAGCAGCTCAAGACCCACGTCAAGCTCGCGCTCGTCGTGCGCGAGGAGCGCGGAGTGGTCCGCCACTACGCGCACGTGGGCACCGGCAACTACAACACCGGCACCGCCCGTCTCTACGAGGATATCGGCGTGCTCACCTGCGATCCCGAGCTGTGTCGCGACGTCGCTGCACTGTTCAACCAGCTCACCGGCGCCATGCCTCTCAGCGACTACGCCAAGCTGATCGTCGCTCCTCACTACATGCGGTCGAAATTCATGCAACTCATCGCGCGCGAGGCGGAGCATGCGCGTGCGGGGCGGCCGGCGCGGATTCGGGCCAAGATGAATCAGCTCCAGGACCCCGACATCATTCGCGAGCTCTACAAGGCGGCTCAGGCGGGCGTGTCCATGTCCCTCAACGTGCGCGGGCTGTGTTGCCTGCGACCGGGCGTGCCCGGCCTCTCCGAGACCGTCCGTGTCTTCAGCATCGTCGGGCGTTTTCTCGAGCACGGCCGCATCTACGAGTTCCTGAACGGCGGGCAGCCGGAGTTCTATCTGGGTTCCGCCGACTGGATGAGGCGGAACTTGAACCGGCGCGTGGAGAGCATTGCGCCGATCACCGATCCACGACTCCAGGCCGAACTCTCCTCGATCCTGGACGTTTACGAGACGGACAACTACTCGCGCTGGGATTGCGATTCGGACGGCGCCTATGTCCGACGCCGTCCGGCACCCGGTGAGAAGCCGCTGGGTGCACAGGACGTGTTCATGGCGCGGGCTCGCGCGGAGGTCGAAGCCAAGAAGCCGGCGCGCTCCAGGGAGGCGCTCAAGGAGTGAGAGCCGGTGTCTCCACGGTGGCGGTGATCGACATCGGGTCGAACTCGGCGCGCGTGGTCGTGTTCCGCGTTGCGGCCGACGGTTGCGCCGAAGTGCTGGCCGACGAGCGCGCTTCGCTACGGCTCATCCGCGAGATCGATGCCCAGGGCCGACTAAAGCGCCGCGCCATCGAGAGCACGCTGGTCGTGCTGCGCGACTTCCGCCAATTGGCCCGCGCGTGCGGGGCGAAGCGGGTCATCGGCGTGGCCACCGCCGCTGTGCGCGAGGCGGCCAACGGGGGCGAATTCCTGGACCGCGTACGCCGCGAGCTTGGCCTGCGGATCCTCGCGCTCGACGCCGCGAGTGAGGCGCGGAATGCGTTCCTGGGGGCCGTCTACGGGCTGCCGGTGGAGCACGGCCTGGTGCTCGACATCGGCGGGGGAAGCGCGGAGCTTGCCCAATTCCGCAAGCGGCGGTTGCGCCGCGTTTGGAGCCTGCCGCTGGGCGCCCTGCTGCTCAATGACCGATTCTTGAAGGGGGATCCGCCCGGTCGAGGCGAGATCCACCGCCTTCGCGCGCACGCTCAGAAGACGCTGGCCGCGGCGGGGATTCCCTCCATGAAGGGCGATGACGTCCTCGTGGGCACCGGCGGCACCATCCGCAACCTGGCCAAGGTGGACGCGCGGCGGCGCGACTACCCGGTGCCCCGCCTGCACGGCTATGAACTCACCCGGCACCACCTTCAGGAGGTGGGTGTGCTCCTCGCCTCGAATCGCTCGTCCGCGCGCGCCGCGCTGCCCGGGCTCAACAGCGAACGCGCCGATTCCATCGTAGGGGGGAGCCTCGTCGCCGAGCTGGTCATGGATCATATCGGTGCCGACCGTCTCGTCGTGGCCGGGCAGGGAGTCCGGGAAGGGATCGTTCTGGCGTCCACCGGCATCGGGATGCCGACCCCGGAGACCGTGCGCGCCCGGTCGATCGCTGCTCTCGCCGCGCGGTTCGCCTCATGGGATGCAGCCCGCGCCCGCCGGCGCTGCGCGCTGGTCGCCGATCTGCGGCGGGTGATGTCGCCGCATGCCTCGCCGATGGCTCGGGAGATTCTCGACCACGCCGCCTACGTGCTCGATATCGGCCGCAGCATCGACTACTACCGGCGCCACCAGCACACCGCGATGATCCTGCGCACGACCGGGCTCCTCGGGTTCATGCACCGCGACATTCTGTTGGTGGCCGCGGTGGTGGCGCTGGCCGACGACGAAGATCAGACGTTCAGGCGCTACCGTCCCATGATGCAGGCGCGGGAGTTGGCCTCGCTGCGCCGAGCGGGAATCCTCCTCGCGCTGGCCGACGAGATCGAGCAGCGGCTCCCCGCCGCCCACCGGCCGCATGTCAACGCGCGGGACACCGGCGATGCACTCGTGCTTCGGATGGACGCGCTCTCGACGTGGGACCCGCCGAAGTTCCGCGACCGGTTCCGCCGCGCGTTCGGAAGGGATCTGGAGATCGCTGCGCCCCGCCGCTCGCGCAGCTAAAGGAGCTTCAGGATCGTCTTTGGGGGAAGGAGCCACTCGAGGCGCCCGGCCCCCGGCCCGACATCCCCGCCGGTGAAGGAGATCGTGGCGGCGCCACCCTTCTTCATGTCCACCGCCAGACCGTGCCGTCGGCCGCAGGCGAGAAACCCCACGAGATCATGCAGATGCGGCTCGTGGCCGACCACGGCGATGCACTCGTCCGCGCCCGCGCGGCGCAGCGTTGCGAGCAGGGTTTCGGGATGCTCTTCGGGGCGCAGAGCGTCGAGAAGCTGCGGCGACGGCCAGTGGGCCTCGGCCTGCAAAATCTCCGCGGTCTGTCGGGCGCGCACGAGGGGGCTCGCATAGAGCGCGCTCACCTCGGGAACGACGCGGCCGAGACCCCGCGCCACCCGGCGAAACCGCTCCATCCCCTCGGGGCTGAGCGGACGGTCGTCGTCGTCCGGCCATCGCGTGGAATCGCGGTCGAAGGCCACGGCGTGGCGCACGATCACGAGTTCCATGGATGCTCCGGGTCCTCCACGGGCGCGACCGGCTTCAGCTCGCACGGATCCGGGCTCGGGCTGGAGGCCTCCTCCACGTTGCGAGCCGGCGCGCTCAGGCGCGCTCGCTGCGTCTGTGCCGCGTCGAGATGCGCCTGGCGGAAGAGGTCTGCGGCGAGCGCCTCGGTGGCGGCCAGCATCGCTCCGCGCAGCGATCGCCAGCGCTTGCCCTCGACGTGGCTGAAGAGCTTTGGGAATTGCCCTCGGAGCTCCTCGGCCTGGGTCGCGCAGAGTTGCGTGAGTTCGCCCACCGCCACAGCGGTCCCTTCCGGGAGCGGCGCCTCGCGGTCTTCGGCGAGCCGTCGCATGAGCGCGATCGACACCTGCACGTCCTGGTGGAGGCCGAGGCAATCCTGCACGTCCACCAATGCCTCCGTGAGGCGCGCGGCCGGAGCGCCGTAGAGCGGTTGCAGGAACTCCATCGTGTAGCGGAACCGTTTGCAGCGGATGCGCAGCTCATGGTACGCAGTCGGGGGCGATGAGGGCTCCAGGCGGCGCGCCGTGCGCATCACGCGGCGGCGGGCGCGACGGATGAGAAGCGGAGCGGCGGTGCGCGAGGGGACCGCGGCCGCGGTACGGCGGCCGGGACCGGTGCGGACCCAGGCGGTCAGCGAGCGCACCAGACGGCGATAGTGTGCGGAACTGAGAGTCGCGATCATGTCTTCGCGGGCGAGCTCGCGTTTGTCGGAGAGTCGCTGGAGCAGGGGATCGAGATCCGAGGGGCCGGCCGCGACGAGCAGCCTCCGGCGATTTCGGATCTGCTCGATCTGCACGTCGAGATCGCGGACTCGCCCGAGCACCTGCCCCACCTCGTGCAGGCCCGCGAGATAGCGAACCGTCGGGTTCGGCGGAAGCACGTCCTCGAAGACGCGCAGCGCGGCGCGCATCCGGCGCGCGGCCACCCGCATGTCATGGAGATGTTCGGGATCGTCACCCAGCCGGGTTCCCGGCTCGTGGCGGAGGAACGCGCCGAGCTGCTTGCGCAGCACGGCGAATGCGACCTCGCCCACGCTCATCGTCGGCTCCACCTTGGTCGGGCCGAGATCGAGCATCCAGTCCGTGTTGAGGCCGAGCGTGCGCAGCGCCCATTCGACCTTGGACTCCTCTGCGGGGGCCAACCGTTCGCTCTGACGGAACTTTTCGACGAAGGGGACAAGCGCGTCGGTAGCCGTGCCGGCGGCCTCTACCTCCACCCGTTGCAGATGGTGGACGCGCCCCGAGGCGTCGGTGAGCGCGCTGCGGTCCAGCGCAAGCGAGCCCTTCGGCTCTCCTCCCGCGAGCAGCGGAAACGTGCGCCGCTCCGTATGGATCTCGGCGATCGGCCTCAGCTCGGTCACTCGGCACAAGCGGCGCAGACGCATCCCCACCGGGCTCTGGCTCACGAAGAGATCGCGTGGGTCGTCCTCGGTGAGGGGATGCGTGATCTCTCGGCGGACACGCAGGCCGTCTGAAGCCGGGGCCAGCGCCTTGAGTGTGGCCTCGTTGCGGTCCCCGACCGCGCGGATGCGCAGGGTGAAGCCCGCGCGGTGGATCCGGTGGTCCTCGGTGTCGTAGTAGACGTCCCGAAGGAGGCGCGTGTCGGGCTCGCCGATGTCCACGCCCTGGCGGCTCGGGTGCGCGCGAAGCCACTCCTCGACCGCGGGCAGCTCGGGGGAGGTGAACTGCCACTCGGTTTCGAGTTGATCGACGTCACCGGGTGGGACGTGTGTCGCAGCTGTCATCTCTACTCAATTCTATCATCTCGGTGCGGCGTCTTCGCCGATCCGGATCATGATGATGGTAAGGCATCAGGTGGCTCAGGAGGCGTCTTTCCCAGCGCGGCGGCCGCAAGCGTCGCCCCGGCCCCGGGCGCGGGCGGCTCCGCGCCGGGCGTGGGCGCTGCGGCGTCGGGCGCGGGCGCGTCAGGTGCGTCCACGGTGTCCGGGGGCCCGGCGTTGGGCGGGTTGGCCGGCTCGGGCAGGGTCACTGCTTGCGGTGTCGTCGCGGCGTCGACAGCGGCGACGGTGCTGGAAACGGCCTCTGCCGTCTCCGGGGCCGCCATCGCCTCCGGCTTCTCGATCCCTTCACCTTCGACGCGGGCCTCCTCGGGCCGCTCCGCCACGAGGGCGCGAAGACGCTTTGCCAGGGCCCGCAGGACCTCTTGCAGGAGCGACAGGTCTCCGGCGGCCACGTCGTAGAACTCGTCGCGGTGGAGCGCCAAAGCCAGACCGTCCTCGATGCACTCGGCGCGATGGCCGCGCTCGGACTCGTCCACCAGCGCCCAAGTCCCGAAGGCCTCGCCCGGCCCCACTTCGGAGAGGGGTTTGTCGTCGGTCATGAGCCGCACGCGGCCCTCCACGACGAGGTAGAGCGCGTCCGCGGGATCGTCGGCGTTGTAGATCGTGTCGCCCGCCGCGATTTCGATCTCGCGGGCCACTTCCGCCAGCCCGAGCAGGTGACGCGGCCCGACATCCCTCAGAAGGTCCGCCCCCTTGAGGATGAGCACGCGCTCCACCGGGCTCAGCATGGCACCGCCTGTATCGTCCCGATGCGCGTGGGCACGGAAAGTGATGCGATTTCCGCGCCAACAATGGGACTGTCGTCAGCCGCGGCGGTGAACAGCCCGAGATCGAATCCCTGGACGTGGCGCGCGGCTCTTACGGCACAGGCGCGCAGCCAGTCGTCGTCCGATTCCCACGCGGCGCGGATCCAACCCGCGAGCGTGTCGGCTTCGGACCCGATCACGGCGACGTCTTCCGGAGTCTTCTCGAAGATCCGGCTAACCGGTTTGAAGATCGCGCGCGGCAACACATGTCCAAGATACTCCAGGGCGGTCGACGTGCGTTCCGGCTGAATCGACCTGAGCCGGTCAAAGACGCCGAAGAGCGGTTTGGGCTCGTACCAGCAGGCCAGGGCGTCGAAGGCCCGCTCGAGGGCCATGTCGGCCCACTCGCGGTAGCTCTCGGCGAGTAGGCGAAGCTCGGGCACGGAACTCGCCTCGAGCGCACGGGCCGGCTCGAGACATCCGCGGTACTCGAGCAACTCTCTCAGAAACAGCCGGTGGGCAAGGGCGCGCGGGACTACCGGCCGGCCGTTGCGCGACCGCGCATGCGCGAGGCTCTGGAGCCCGAGGTGGCGCAGGCGTACGTCGGGGCCGCGTACCAGGGTCATGAGTGCAATGATCGCTTGCGGGGTCGCAATCTGTGCGAGCGCGCGCGCGGCGATGGCCCGGGCTCGCGCGCCCTGATCGCCGCTCAGCAGCCGCCGGAGCGCGGGCACAGCCGGATCCCCGAGCGCGGACAGGGCCCGTCGGGCCTCATGGCTCAACTCCGGCCTCAGCAGCATGGGCACCAGGAGGTCGACGAAGATGCGGCTTGGCCGACGGGTCGCGGAGCGCAGCGCAGCTCGTTGGATCTCGGTATCCTCGTGATCCAATAGCGTTCTCAGTTGCGGTGCAGCTGCGTTGGAGGACATCGCGCCGAGCGCACGCGCGACCAGCAGCAGATCCTCACGCGTTCCGGCCGCGACCCGGGCATCGACCCACGCCGGCGTCAACACGCCGCGCGCCTCGGAGGGGCGATCGAACAGCTCGTCTACAACATGTTGCCGGAGCGTCGGGTCGTCGCCCTCAAGCAGACCGCGCGCGAACTCGATCGGTTGCTCGCTCAGGACGAGCAGGTAGCCGACCGCGGCGCGGCGCACGCCTTCGTCGGGATCGCGCAGGAAACCCTCGATCATGCCGTCCGGGTCGGGCGCGCGGGTCTCCTCCATCGCTCTCATTGCCGCCGTGCGCACTCCGGGTGAGGCGTGCCGGAGGCAGTCTCGCACCGCGCGTGCAACGGCCGGATCGCTAGCGCTCTCGCTCAGCTTGAGCGCGAACACGATTCGGTGCTCATCGTCGTCGTTCAACGCCAGCAGCAGCGCCTTGCGCGCCGAGGGGATCCGCATCGCTTCGGGCGCCACGTCAGGCTCGATCCAGCGGCTGCTCAGGGCCTGCTCGAAGGCCGAGCCGTAGCGCATGTGCAGGCGCCACACCACGACGATCCACGCTGCCGCCAGGACGGCCGTCCCGACGCCGATGAACATAATCGGAACATGGAGGACGCGCAGGACGACGATCAGCGCGATGCCGGCCGCCGCATCCGACCAGCGCTCGACCAGCGTGTCGATCGCGAGCTTGATGCGCCGGCGCTCGCTCGGGCGGACCGCCGCGAAGTAGATCTCGGCCGCCGACTTTCCCAGCGTCTGCGCGGTGACACCCTGAATCCATCGCATTGCGATGACCACCCATCCTCCGCTGGTGACCGCCGTCAGCGTCGCGAACAACAGCACGGTTCCCGGCTGCAATCCCATGGATGTCCCCAGGCCCAAGCGCTGCAACAGCCATCCGGCGACGCCGAATTGGAGCAGCATCGCCAAAGCGTTGAGCCCGACGTAGAAAGCGCCGAGGAATCTAGTCAGGGCGTGTGGATCCGGGTAGAGCTGCTGGGCGAAGAACTTGAACTGGAAATCGACCAGGGTCCCGACGATGACCGACAACGCGAGGCCGGCGACCATGACCTTGATGTACGGGGATCGCCGAATGATCTCCCAACTGGAGACGCCGGGCGATGCGTCCAGGGCGGCGACGAGGCGCGTGCTGCGCGGCTTCACGATGCGCGTGAGCACATGAGCCACCACGAGCAGCCCCGACAGAATCCACGTGAGCGCGACCAGGCCCAACGGCGCCAACCAGGCCGCGATCGCACCGCCGGCGAGTCCGCCGATGAGCCCGAAACCGGCGAGTAGCGGGAAGATGCGGCGCGCGCGCCGGGAATCCCAGAAATGGAGCGCCAGCAGCCAGAAATGCGGAATCAGCATCATGGCCTGACTGCCGGTCCACAGATAGAACACCGCAGCCGTCCAGTGCCGGGCATGCGGCAGGATCAACGCGGCGGCCACGCTGAACCCGATCGCGGTGTACTGGTTGAACCAGGTCGCGCCCACACGCGTCAACCGTCGGGCGAGCCGGCTCTCGAACCACACGAACGCCACCGACACGAGCGCGACGGCGACATAGGCATAGGGGAGCGAGAGCGCGCCGAACTCCTGCAGGAACAGCGCATCCCGCACGACCTTCGCGACCGTGTAGGCGCACATGAGCGTTGCGCAGAGCGCGCCCATCAGGCCCAGGAGCCTATTCTCCTCGGGCTCGAGTCCGAGCCGGCGGAGGACATGGCCGAAGACTTGCACCGGAGTCACGGATAGCCTCAGGCTGTCTTCGCGAGCTTCTGGAAACGCCGGCCGATCACGATCGCGAGGACGAGCCAGACGAGGACGAGCGCGGCGTTTGTGAGGGCGAACTGCTTCGTCGTGAATCCCAGCCATGTGACACCGGCGAAGACGAGCCCCGCCGAACAGAGATCCCCGAAGCGCACGAAGAGGGTGTCATTGGCTTGCTTCGCCTTGTATTTCGCCTCCCGGCTCGTCGGCAGATAGAGAGCGTTTCGCGAGGTGTTCTGCAGCGAGTAGTCGATCGAGTTCTCCGCCAGCTTCACCGAGCGGATGAAGGGAAGCAACGGGATGAACGCCATGGCGCCGTAGCCGATGAGCGCCACCACGGGCAGAACGAGCAGCCCCACCTTCACGCCGAAGTACTTCAATACGCGTGAGACAACAAGAGCCTGGATGAGGGCCGAGAGAACGTTGACCACGGTGAAGTAGTTGCCGTAGAACTCCCCGATCACTTTTCCCTCGTCGAGAGATCCAGCGCCGGCGCTATGGGTTGCCGCGTAGAGATCAACGACCGTCTTTCCCAGGATGTACTCCCCGGTCGTATTCACAAGGTTGACGAGAAGCATCAAGAGCCCGATGAGCAGCAAGTATCGATCCGATAGAACGAGGGCGAAGCCGCTGCGCCCCTTCACGGGAGCCTCGACGTTGGCGGTCTCCTCGACGGCAGCGTCCGCACCCGCTCCGCCCCCGGCGGCCGGCGGTGCGCCCGCGAGCCGGCGCTTCTCTCGGAAATGGATGACAGTCGTGAGCACCATGCACAGGCCGAGCAACCCCGCGGCGCCGAGCATGAAGGGGTAGGGGCCGTACACCTTCACCAGTTGCCCGGTCACGAAGGACCCCGCGATGGCCCCCAGGGACGCTCCAAAGCCCACGATGGCGAACAGCCGCTTTCCCTGCTCCACGGTGTACACGTCGTTAGCAAACGCCCAGAGCTGGGCGATGATCATCATGCTGAAGATCCCGACCCAGATGAAGAACGCGACGCCGATCGAAACCCCACTCAAGCTGAGAAAGAAGAACGCAACGAGGCAGGCGATGAAGAACAGCGTCACCCCGTTGATGAGTTTGACGCGCGACACACGTGAGGCCAGCATGCTGTAGAGCGGCACGAGGATGAGGAGGAGACCCGCGATCACCCCCGCGGAATAGCTCTTTATCTCCGCCCCGCCCGACCCGGCCAGGATGAGGGGCTCACGAATCGTCTTCAGCAGGTAATAACTCGCGAGCAGGAGGAAAATGTTCAACATCAAGAGGAGCGCAGTTACACCCTCCCCGCCGCGCACGTCCGCGAAGATCCCCAGAAAGCGGTCGAGCAGACTCTTGGAGTCCTTGCTCAGCGGCCCGGCGTCTTTGCCTCGGTCGGACGCGGTGGTGGTCATGTCCATTCCTCCATCGTTCTCGTGCGCAAAAGCACGTGCTGCATTATCTGGGTCGCCCCGTGCCCGGCACCGGCGTCTGAGGGGTCTGCGGCTTGACCGAGACGGAGTCAGGCTTGTCAGGGCTGATTCCCTGTTGCTCGGACTCCCCGCTCGGCGGCGGCTTCGAGAGGAGCCGCTCGCTCGCCGTGGTCGAATCGGCCGTGGCCGTGGTCGAGTCCGGCGTGCTTGCCTTGTCCTCCGAGGGTTCTGACGGCCCTCCGGACGGCGGGATGACCATCTTGTGCTGATCGATCTCCGGCGTGCCGTACCGGTTGAGATCGATCTCCACCTTGTCGATCAGCGTCGTCTTCGAGTTCTGGTCGACCGCATACGTATAGAAATCGCCGCCGCCGAACCAAAGACGCAAGTGGGTGAAGTTGAACACCTGGCTGGTGAAGACGTTCTCGGGCTTCACGACCGAGCCGGCCACCTTGTACTCGCTGAACAACCGCGCGCTCTCGGCGGGCAGCGGGATGTCGTGCAGAGGCGATCCAGCGCCGCCCGAGACGAGGACGATGAGCACGGCATCGGGCCAGGTGAGCAGGGCGCGCTGGTAGGAGTGATCGTGCCCGCTCACGACGGCTGCGATTCCGGACTCGTGCAACGCCCGCACCATGCGCTCGCGCTGTTCGAGCAGCAACTCATCTCTCTGCCACTCGAGGCGGTGCGTGCCGGCCGAAAACGGCGGGTGATGCAGCAGGGCCAGCACCGGCCCACGGTGCTCCTTGACCCGCTCCACCAACCAGGTGAATTGCTCCTCGGCGTACTTGATCTGGACCTCACGCGTCCAGTGGCTCCCTGAGTTCACGATCGGGTTCGAATCCAGAGCGATGAATCGAACCCACCCATCGGCGGAATCGAAGCAGTAATAGAGACGATCACCGCCGACCGGCAGGCCCGTCGCGGTCCACCAGTTCTCGATCCCTTCCACGGTGTCGGTGCGCTCGTGGTTCCCGGGGACGGGGAAGTAAGGCACCCGCGACGTGAGTGGGTGGGTGAGTCGTAGGAATCGCTCCCAGTGAGAGGGGTACCGTCCGTCTTTCACGACGTCTCCGACATTGATCACCGCCGCGACGTCTTGCCCGTGGGTCTCCAGCGAATCGATCTTCACCAGCATCGCTTCCATGACTTCGTGCTCGCGCCCCCACTTAGGCATGCGCTTGATCATGGGTGGAATCTCGCGGATGAGCGCGAAGTCGGGATACAGTCCCTTCACGATCGCGTAGGGGATGGTGACCAGAGCGCGCAGGACCTTGAGAGGATTCAGCGAGACCCCCTGCCGGATGGTCTGGAGTTGCGGCGCGAGACGCCCAAGGCGGTAGCCCGGGCGGTTGTCGCCGCACAGGATGATGTTCAGCGTATCCGCCGCGTATCCGCTGCGCAGCCGTCCCAGGAAGCGAATCGAAGAGTCCGCGGTGCCCGGCACCAAGCCGATCGCCGTGTCGCCGAACAGCGGGATGCCAAGGCATGGGCCCCACGAACGCCTTCAGTTCCGTGCTGTCCGTCGACGCCGGAGAAACGGGCTGGGCTACGTACTGCAGACGCCCGATGTGGCCGCAGCCGAGGAGCACGACAAGGATCGCGGCTGCGAAGGCAAAGCGCCTGCCTCCGCCTCGACCGGTATGAGAGTCCGGCGTGCGTGTCGTCATCCGTGCCGTACTTGAGTTATCACCCATCCAGAGCCCCCTCGTCTCAGCTCCACGCGCGTCGGCTTCGCTCCGTTCCCCGCGATGGAGAACTCGAGCGAAACGCGGGACGCGATGTTACCGAGGTCAATCAGAAGTAGTGCCGTGTCGCTCAGGCGGGCCTTCTCGCCCATCGAAACACCGCCTTCCGGTGATCGGGCTTTCACTTCATAGGCCCGAGGCTGCGCCAGGCCGACGTCCACCGCCAAGTCGTGGAAGCGCAGCACCCCGTCTCGCACCGAGAAGAAGTCCAAGGGGGCGACCCGGTCGAACCAGTAGCGGGCGGTCTTGTCGCGCCGCTCGATCAGGCATCGCACCAGGTAGGGGGCGGAACGCGGGTCCTCGTAGTGGACCGCGTCCACCGCCGCTGCGATCTGGGCATTGGAAAAGGACGCCACGATCTTGGCTCCCCAGTAGCCGTCCCGGTCCGTCATCTCACGGAACGCCGGGTGTTGTACCAGGGCCTTGAACTTGGCCGGTTTGTAGACCGCCGACTCGAAGTTCCCCACCGAGGGAATGCCGGTTTCTTGGCGGGCCCGGCGCCAGGGTTCCACGACAAAGCCCAGGCTCAGGATCCGCCATGCGGTCCACTCGAAGTCGATCGTGTGCTCGAACCCGCTCGCCAGCTTCTTCGGCCCCTCGGCTCCCACGCCGAGAGACGCGCCTACGTCGAGTATGTAATGGTCGACGTGTCCCAGGCTGTCTCGCGTCTCGACAAACGTGTCGAGGAACTGGAGATCCTTGGTGTCCCAACTGTTGAGCCAGGAACTCAACACGTACAGACCGCGAAGCTCGCGGCGGTTCATGTGCGAGTACCAGTCGTTCGTATCGCCCGGGCGAAGCCGGCGTGTGCTCGGAGAGCCCAGCACGTGGCCGGAGAGGAACAGGCTGGCGAAACCCGAGTAGCTGCCGTCCGACAGGAGCGCGCCCGATGCGAGCAGCGAATCGAGGTCGGCTTCCGTGAACGGCGCCCCCTCCTTACCTTGCAGCAGATCCTCATCGATCTTGAGATCGCTTCGCCGGAAACTCACGATCGGATTGTGCGGGAGGTTGTAGCCCGCGGCCTGGAGCAGGCTACTCGTGATCAGGTCCGCGCCCGAGCTGAGCTGCGGGTAACCGGCCGGATCCAGCTTGACGAGCCACTTCTTACCGTCGGCATCCTTGATCTGGAAGCCCACGGTGTTTCCGCCTTGCTTCGGTTTCTTGATGGTCCATGGTTTCGTGGGTCGCAGCGCGCCGTGGGCCTCTTCGAACTCGGTCACCGGCACGGCTCGCATGTGGTTGCGGTTCGTGAACCAAGTCGAGTTGGGCGCTTCGTCGAACGCGTTCACGTTCACCGCCTCGCGCTCCGGATCCGCGCCGAAAACCTCCGTGGTGCTCAGCAGCTTGTCGGGCACGTCGAACATGTGGGATAGAGGCTCGACGATTCCCTCGCGGAACAGGCTACCCCAGAGAGTCGGCCCCCAATCGGGAGGCTGCGCAATGGGAAGGCCATCGTGATCCACCCACGTGCTGTCGTTGATTCCCGGCTTCGGCGAGTCGTCCGCGGCGTGGGACGGAGAGGCCCCGGGGGTCGCAATAACTGAGAAGAAGATGAGCACGGGGGTGACGAAGAGAACTCGCATCAGAAGTCGCTCGCGAACCGCAGGACGGCATGGAGCCCCTCGACGCTCTTCCCCAACTCGAGGCGAGCAGCCGTCGCGTCGTTCATTCCCAGACGGAGGCCGCCCCCCCACGCCGAGTGCATGCTCCGGAGGGTGAACGCCCGCCTTTCGAAAGCCACCTCGCTGAGTTCGTACAGGGCCACCGCGCTCAGATTGCGCCCGATGATCCAGCGGTACTCGATGCGACAGAGGATGAGCTGACGGTCCCGGAAGCGCTGCGAGGCATAGCCGACGAGGCGGAACGGGTTTTCGGTCACCGGGAGACGATAGAAGGGGAGGACCGACGTACTGCCGGTCGGATCCACGCCGGTGTACAGGGCGCGCAGGGCGAGCACGCGGCGGTGGGCGAACACCGGCACGTAGGCCCGGCCCTCGACCAGCCACTGCGTGTAATCAGGGTCGATTCCGCGCATGCCCGCCGCTTGCCTCAGCTCGGCACGACCGTGAAGACCGAGCGACGGGACAGCCAAGTCATCGAGGGTGGCCAGGTCTCCGGCGATTCCGTACGTGAGAACGCGAGTGGCTACGCGGTCGTAGGGCACGCTCCCCGGCGTGAACACGTCGTCGAGCAGGGGGCTTCCGTGGTATCCGCGGCCCGGACTAATCCCCGAGTAGCCGCCCAGAAGCCGCACGCGGCGCAGCGGCGAGGCCCCGTAGAACAACCCTGCCTCTGCGCTCGTGGTCTCGAGGCGGTAGTAGGCACGGTCCGACTCTCGCGCGTCGTTCCCGATGCCGTAGTAGCTTCGGTCCGGCCGGTACTCGTAGTCGACCCGCAGGAGAAGGCCGACCAGGCGCCGATCTCCGACCACCCCACGAAGACGTGCGCGGCGGCGATCGTTGATGGACATCGTGCCTGACGCCACCATCCGCGAATCCGCGGTCGGGAACCCGGTCCAAGTGAGGGCCGGTCCCGCTCCGATCCCGCCGAGTCCGTCGCTCGCGCCGCTGAGGTCCACGTGCGGTCCGAGGGCCAGCCCCGGCCGTGGCGCCTCCTTCGGCTTCGGGTCGAGGAACTTCCCTCCGAAATGACCCACGCCGGCCTCCATGCCACGCGCCAGAAAGCGCAGCGGAAGGAAGACGACGCGGAACGGCGTACGCAGCGCGGTTTCCCACGCGCGCTCGCGATCCGGCTCGGCCACCCGTGGGCCCGCGCTTCCGGGATCCCCCACGATCGGCATGACGGGGGCCACCCAGGTGGAATCACCGAACCGGGGGTCGGCCCCGGTGGCGTTGGAGGAGAAACAGGCGATTACGCAGGCCAGGAGAGCCAGAAGATGGGAGACCCTGAGGGAAACATGGGGCCCTATGCAAAAACGAATCAAATTGATCGAGCGCGACATGGTCGGGTCTCTTCTGGGGTCGTCGGCGGGCGAGCGAGTGCTTTGTACAATTGCGACACAATCCTCCACGCGACGGAGCCCGATAATTGACGAATTAAGTCTAATGAACTCCGCAGGCCTTCATACTACTTCTCCTCGCCCGTTACTACAAGCCTGCTGATCCGGGAATCTAGCCGATCACAATCTTCGAGAGTGCCGCCTTGGAGAGCGGTTTCGGGTACCGGAGATCGAGCGACTCCAGCTTTTCGAGCAGGGCGCGGGCGACGACGCAGTCTCGCACCCATTTCTTGTCGGCGGGAACGATGTGCCACGGCGCCCACTTCGTGGTGCACGCGTTGATGGCGTCCTCGAACGCCGCCTGATAATCCTTCCAGAGCTTGCGCTCCTCGATATCCGCCGGCGAAAATTTCCAGTTCTTGGTCTTGTCCTCTAGACGCGCCTTGAGCCGGAGCGCCTGTTCCTCCTTGCTGATATGCAGGAAGAACTTGAGGATCGGAACGCCGTTCTCGGTGAGCATCCGCTCGAAGTCATTGATCTGGCGGTAGCGAAGCTTCCAAGTCTCCCTGGATACGAGCTTGTGCACGCGCACCACGAGCACGTCTTCGTAGTGCGATCGGTTGAGCACGCCGATCACGCCCCGAGGCGGCACCGCCCTGTGGATGCGCCAAAGAAAATCGTGGTCCAGTTCGTCCTCCGTGGGAACCTTGAACGACGTCACGACACAGCCCACGGGGTCGAACCCGGACATGACGTTTCGGATCGTCCCGTCCTTCCCCCCGGTGTCCATGGCCTGGAGAACGATCATCAGGGCGAAGCGATCGTCGGCGTAAAGCAGATGCTGGAGTTCGCCCAGGCGTTCCAGGTCCGCCTTCAGGAGCTCGTGTGCCTCTTCCTTGCTGCCGAGACCGAGTTCGTCGTCGGTCCGGATGTCTTTGAGACGGATCTTGCGACCGGGGCGGGTGACGATTAGGCGCTTCACGATTTCCTCCTCAAGGTATTGTGCGCCCCATTTCTCCCCGAGAACAGATGTCGATTCCGGGGGATCGGACCGTTCTTCCCCCCGAATAGATGACTCATCATGTCGGATGGACCCTTCATCTTGACCCCATCCCCCCGAATGCCTAAGCTTGCTGCGATTTCAACCAAGGCAACAAGAGGAGGTTTTCGTGATGAATAACCAGGTCGGTTTCGTCGCCGGTGATATCTACCATCTTCTGGAGCGGCTTGGCGAGGCCTCTCTGAACGACATCAAGGAGGAGCTCAAGCAGACTCCTTCCATGGTCCAGATGGGGGTCGGCTGGCTGGCCCGCGAGGAGAAGGTCCAGCTCAGCAAGAAGGGCGCGGGCTACGTCGTCAGGTTGGTCCGCTGACCGACCCTCAGCTCACCGTCGCTGACCTGGGTGAGACCGGCCTTATCCGTCGGATCGCCCGGGTTCTCGGTGCGCCCCCGCGCGACAGCGTCGGGATCGGCGACGACGCTGCGGTCGTTCCTCTGCGTGGCACTCACGCACTGCTCACCACGGATGTCCTCGTCGAGGGGACGCATTTTCATCGAGCGTGGTTTCTCCCCGAGGAAGTCGGGCACAAGGCGCTGGCCGCCAACCTCTCCGACGCCGCGGCCATGGGTGGCCGGCCGACCCACGCGCTGGTCTCGCTCATCCTCCCCCCGACGACGTCGGTCTCGGCCGTAGAGCGGATGTATCGCGGCATGCGCCGGCTGGCGCGCCGCGAAGGCGTGCAGGTGATCGGCGGGAACCTGGCGCGCGGCGAACGCATCTCCGTCACGGTTTTTCTGCTCGGCGGCTTCCCGAGCGGGAAACCGCTGCTTCGGACAGGGGCGCGTCCCGGCGACCGGGTGTTCGTCTCCGGGCGCCCGGGTCTGGCCTATCTTGGGCTTCGCCTCCTCTCGGCAGTGCTCCCGGCCGCCCCGAGCGGCCGCAAGCGGACCGCCCGCGATCCCTGGTTTCCTCCGCCCGCGGGAGAACCCGCATGGCGGCGCGAGCTGCGCACGAGCGACGTCGAAGCCGCGGCGGCGCTTCGGCGCTTCCTTCTCCCCGAGCCGCGCGTTCGACTCGCGCTCGCACTGCGCGCGCTCCGGCCCACCAGCCTCATCGACCTCTCGGACGGCCTCTCCGTCGATCTCGGCCACCTCGCCGAGTCGGGAGCGCGGTTCAACATCGACCCCGACCGCCTGCCGATCCGGCCCCGGTTCGAGGCCCTGGCCCACGCCCTGGGCGAGCACGCGGTCGTGGCGTGCCTGCGCGGCGGCGAGGATTACGAACTTCTCTTCACGCTGCCTCCCCGCGCCGCGAAGCGGGCCCGCGACAAGGGGCGGCTGGCTGGAATCCCGATTACCGAGATCGGAGAAGTCGCCGAGGGTCGAGCGGGGATTTTTGTCCCGCACGCAGGGGGGTGGGCGTCGCTGCCCCCCCTCGGATTCCGACATTTCCCGCAAAAATAGCGGTCTGACGCGCGTCTTCTTTCGCTAGAACCCCTTCGGATGCGGCAACGGCGCATCCCGGCGCGTCCAACGGGGAATTTCACCCACTATTTGTGAAATGCAACGAACATGGACTCCGCACGAATCGGCTGCCTTCGGGCGCGCAAATTCCCTTCGTTGAGAAAATAAATGTTGCGATCCGCCCGTGATTTTCATGGTACCATTATGTCCGGGAACACGAAGCGAAGGCCGGCGGGCGCCGGCCCAGCTGTCATTGCTTGATCCATACCGATGGGGCGCTTCCTCGTCCATTTGACGAGGAGGGGTCCCTGTTTTTTTTGTCGTGACGCAATTGGGGGGGCGGTGTCCCTTGGCAAGGCGCCGCCGGCATTTAACGAAGGGATGGTCATCGTGCTAAGACGCATTATCCTGGCCGCACTCGCTGCGGCGGGTCTTCTCATCATCTACTCTCCCGCGTTCGCCGACTCATGCTGGGACGGCGTGGCGGAGCAGCAGGATGTCGGGTTCGACTTCGGCGTCATCTCGGACGTGCAGGGACCGGACATTCATGGGCTGTACACCTACACCTACCGTCTGTACCGCGTGGATCAGGGACGGATCACCTATCGCGACCCCAGCCATATCTCCATCCGTTTCGAATGCGAAGGCGAGGCCGCGAGCAGCATCATCCTTGACGGTGACAGCGGCATCACGCTCGGTGGGGAATCGGAGTCGGTCTGCTCCCTGGAGGTGGCGGAGGACTCGTATGGGTTCAACGAGCCCGGCCTCGGTCAGGACTGCCACACGAACGGCATGAAGGTCGGGTTCTGCGAGGGGGGGCTGGTGCCCGACGGTGATGGCGTGTCCTACCCGACCGATCCAGACGATCCCGTGCTGATCGTCAGCTTCAAAAGCGTCGCCCCACCCACCGAGGGGCTCTGGTTCGTGAAGGGGGGGCGCGATCTCTCGGGGGCCGTGGGCAAGAACGGCACGAAGCCGCTGGTCAGGTTCCTCACCGACGGCGGGGGCATACGCGTGCCTGCCTGTCGGCCGCCCGTGCCGGTCGAGGCCACGAGCTGGAGTCGAGTCAAGCAGATGTATCGTTGAATCGCCCGGGCGCGGCGATCCCCCAACGCGCCCAAGATGGCCGCCGGCCATCCCTTCTCGCCAACCGGATCGCCCGGGGTGAACACCTCGGGCGGTTTGGTCTATGCTCTTGGGCTTCCAAATCGCCCAAGGAGAGAAGGCCATGGCACAGATCGAAACCACGCAAGAACTCGTCCAGCGCGTCTATGCCCGTTCGCGGAACAACCTCGAAATCGTACGGGGACGCCTGGGCCGCCACCTTACGCTCGCCGAGAAGATCCTCTTCGGTCACCTCGACAAGCCGCGCGAGCAGCACCTCGCCGCCGGTGAGGCCTACCTCGAACTCCGCCCCGATCGCGTGGCGATGCAGGACGCCACCGCCCAAATGGCACTCCTCCAGTTCATGATGGCCGGCAAGTCCGAGGCCGCGGTGCCGAGTTCCGTGCACTGCGATCACCTCATCCGCGCCCATTCCGGCGCGACGCCGGACCTGGACACGGCCAACAGCGAGAACCGCGAGGTCTACGAATTCCTGCGCACGGTTTCGGCCAAGTACGGCATCGGCTTCTGGAAACCCGGCTCGGGGATCATCCACCAGGTCGTGCTCGAGAACTACGCGTTCCCCGGCGGCCTCATGATCGGAACCGACTCGCACACGCCCAACGCGGGCGGGCTCGGCATGTGCGCGTGCGGCGTGGGGGGCGCCGACGCGGTGGACGTCATGGCCGGATTCCCCTGGGAGGTCTTGCAGCCGAAGCTCATCGGCGTGCACCTCACCGGCACGATGTCGGGCTGGACCGCGCCCAAGGACGTCATCCTCTGGGTGTGCGGAAAGCTCACCGTGAAGGGCGGCACCAACTGCATCGTCGAGTACTTCGGCCCTGGCGCCGCCTCGATCAGCGCCACCGGCAAGGGCACGATCTGCAACATGGGTGCGGAACTCGGCGCCACCACCTCGGTCTTCGCGTTCGACGACCGGATGGACACCTATCTGCGGGCCACCCGCCGAGAAGCCCTGGCCGATCTCGCGCGCGCCAATCGCGATCTTGTCACCCCCGACGCCGAAGTGGAGAAGCACCCCGAGAAGTTCTTCCATCAGATCCTGGAACTCGATCTCTCGAAGCTCGAGCCGCATCTGGTGGGGCCGCATACCCCGGATCTGGCGCGGCCGCTCTCCGAAGTGGCGAAGGCGGTTGCGGAGAACGCGTATCCGGATCGCATCTCGGTGAGCCTCATCGGCTCCTGCACCAATTCCTCCTACGAGGACATCTCCCGGGCCGCCGACGTGGCCGTGCAAGCCGCGCAACACGGATCCAAGCTGGCGATGCCGCTCCTGGTGACGCCGGGCAGCGAGCAGGTCATGGCCACCATCCGTCGCGACGGCCAGATGGCCGCGCTGGAGGCGGCGGGGGCTACCGTGCTCGCCAACGCGTGCGGTCCGTGCATCGGCCAGTGGAAGCGCGACGAGATCCAGAAGGGCGAGAAGAACTCGATCGTCACCACCTTCAACCGCAACTTCCCGGGACGCAACGACGCGAACCCGGAGACGCTCGCCTTCATCGCCAGCCCCGAGATCGTGATGGCGCTGGGCCTCGGTGGGAGGCTCTCGTTCGACCCGCGCCGCGATGCGCTCAAGAGCGCGGACGGGAAGGAGTGGAAGCTGGAGCCGCCGAAGCCGGCGCCGGAAGTCCCCGCCAGCGGTTTCGTGTTCGCGCGCGAGGGGTACATCGCGCCTTCGGAGAACCCGGACGCGATCGAGGTCGCGGTGTCGCCGACCAGCGAGCGCCTGGAGCGCTTGACGCCGTTCGCCGCGCCTCAGTTCGACCGCTACCGCGAGATGCCGCTCCTGCTCAAGACCAAGGGGAAGACCACGACCGACCACATCTCCCCGGCGGGGCCGTGGCTCAAGTTCCGCGGGCACCTCGACCGGATCAGCGACAACATGTTCACCGGCGCCATCAACGCGTTCACCGGCGGCCGCGGGGTGACCCGCAATCCGGTGACCGGCGAGAAGGACCGGCCGGTGCCGGAGGCGGCCCGCGCGCTCAAGGCGCAGGGGAAGCTGTGGGTGGTCGTGGGGGACGAGAACTACGGCGAGGGATCGAGCCGCGAGCACGCGGCGATGTCGCCGCGGCTCCTGGGTGCGGGTGCGATCATCGCGCGGTCCTTCGCGCGCATTCACGAGACCAATCTCAAGAAGCAGGGTGTGCTTCCGTTCACGCTGGTGAACTCGGCGGACTATGAGAAGGTGCGCGAGACCGACACGGTCACCATCGAGGGGCTCGAGTCGCTGGCCCCGGCCAAGAACCTGTTCGCGGTGCTGCACCACGAGGACGGCACGACCGATCGGGTGGAGCTCAAGCAGAGCTACAACCGGGAGCAGATCGAGTGGTTCCGCGCCGGAAGCGCGCTGAACGTGCTGCGCAAGCAGGGAGGAATGCACTGAGTCCGCCTGCGGGCGATCTGAGGACTTTTGTCGAGGCGTTGCGCGCCGAGCGGGAACTGGTCGAAATCTCGGCGCCGGTGGATCCGCGCCTTGAGATCGCCGAGGTGCATCGCCGCGTGATCGCCGCCGGGGGGCCCGCCCTCCTGTTCACCCGGGTCGGCGAATCGCCGTACCCCGTGGTGACCAACTTGTTCGGGACCGCGAAGCGTGTCGAGATGGCGTTCGGCCCGCGCCCCCGCGAGCTGGTGCGCGCGATCGCGGCGATGCCGGAGCGGCTCATGCCGCCTACATGGCCCAAGCTATGGGGCCAACGCGGCACGATCGGCGCGCTGGCCAAGGTGGGGCTGCGGCAGCGGCGGGGCGGCGCGGTGCTCGAGACATGCGAGACGGCTCCCGACCTGCGTCGTCTTCCCACGCTCACCACATGGTCCGGCGACGGCGGCCCGTTCCTCACGCTGCCGCTTGTCTACACCGAGCACCCCGAGACGGGCGGCCATAACCTCGGCATGTACCGCATCCAGATCCATGACGCGATCCGGGCCGGCATGCACTGGCAGATCGGCAAGGGGGGCGGCTTCCACTACGCGATTGCGGAGGCGCGCGGCGAGGCGCTGCCGGTGAACGTCATCCTGGGTGGACCGCCCGCGCTCATCCTGGCCGCGATCGCACCGCTGCCGGAGAACGTGCCGGAGCTATTGCTGGCGTCGCTGGTCTTGGGTGGAAAGCTCTCGATGGCGGCAAACCCGGCCGGTTCCCTCCCCGTCCCCGCCGACGCCGAGTTCGTGCTGGTCGGCGAGGTGACCCCGCACGAGCGCGCGCCGGAAGGCCCCTTCGGCGATCACTACGGGTACTACTCGCTCAAGCACGACTATCCGGTCTTCCGCTGCCGCGCGCTGTTGCGCCGGCGCGATCCGATCTTCCCGGCGACGGTGGTCGGAAAGCCTCGTCAGGAGGACTTCTTCATCGGCGACTTCCTGCAAGAGTTGCTTGCGCCCGTGTTCCCTCTGGTGATGCCGTCGGTGGTCGATCTGTGGTCCTATGGCGAGACCGGCTATCACTCTCTCGCGGCCGCGGTGGTGAAGCAGCGCTACAAGCGCGAGGCGATGGCCTCGGCGTTTCGCATCCTCGGCGAGGGGCAGCTCTCGCTGACCAAGTTCCTGCTCGTGCTGGATCAGCCGATGGATCTTCGCGATTTCCGCGCGGTGCTGGAGCACGTGCTGGCGCGTGCCGACTTCCGCAGCGATCTCTACGTCTTCTCGAACCTCTCCATGGACACCCTCGACTATACGGGGCCGAAGGTGAACGAGGGCTCGAAGGGGGTGCTCCTGGGCGTCGGCGAGCCGATCCGCGAGCTGCCGCGCGAGTTCGCCGGTGAGCCTCCGGGAGACGTGCGCGAGACGCGCGTGTTCTGCGGCGGATGTCTGGTGGTGTCGGGGCCGTCCTTCGCCGAGGACCCGGCGGCTCCGGTGCGGCTGGCGCGTCATGAATCGTTCCGTGATTGGCCGCTCCTCGTGCTGGTGGACGACGCGGGCGCTGCGGTGCGGAGCGTGCCGAGGTTCCTCTGGACCACCTTCACGCGCTTCGAGCCCGGCGCGGATATCCACGCCGCGGGGTTCGAGGTCACGCGGCATCACGTGACCTATCGCGCGCCGGTGGTCATTGACGCGCGCTTGAAGCCCGGCTTCCCCGAGGAGCTCTTCTGCGATCCCGACACCGCGCGGAAAGTCGATGCGCGGTGGGCGGAATACTTCCCGGCCGGCATGACGATGGGGGATTCGGACCGCGCGGATTTGGGCTGATCAAGCACCCGGGGATTCGAGCATCTCCAGGTACGGTCGGTCCAGAAACCGCGCCGGATCGAGCTCCAGGATTCCGATCAGCTCCCGCGCTTCCGTCTCGGCATCCTCGCGCGAGATGCCGCGCACCACCGTTTCCAGCTCCAGAAACGACCCCAACCCCGTCACCTCGTCCAGGTGAATCCGCGTGTGCCGCCAGAGGTAGAGCCGGCGCACCTTCTCGACGACGCCTCGCGTCCCGAGGCTCCGCGACAGCACCGCTTCCAGAGCGGCGGGTTCGGCAACTGGAGCGATGTCGTAATCGGAGGGGCGCGGATCGGTGCCGGCCGCGCGGTCGTAGGCGATCAACTCGCCCGCGCCTCCCTCCGAGGTGCGCAGCTTCAGATACCCCGCCGGCACCCGGAAGAAGACGTCGCGTTGGCGGTGGGACCACTGGAACGCCGCCCCCGCGGCGCGCACGCGCGACTCGACGACCGCGGGATCGGGGAGCGAGGTCTTAATCTCGATGTTCTGCATCGTGCCGCATCAGCCGCTCGCGCTCCTGGGGGGAGAACCGCAGGAGGAGCGGCATCCGCCGATCCACGAAGTGCTCGAGCCGCGTCAGGTCCTCGGCGTTGATCACGACATCGAGCCGCGTGCGGGGCTCCGAGGCGATGCTGTCGGGCGGGGCTCCCCACGAGCGCTGCACAAAGAGCTTGATGTCCTCCCAAGTGCGCACTTTGCCCGCGGTGAAGCGAACGCTCAAGTCCTCGGAGTGGATCACGAAACGCAGCGGCTTCGGGCGCGGCGGGATCATCCGGGCGAGGATCGCCGCCGCCTTGTCCACCGTGGTGTCCACGTCGAGCTTGGCCGGTCGCGCGGCAAGGACTTCGGCGGCCAGGATGCGATGCAGCGAGCCCAACCCGAGCGTATCCGCGTCGGGGATGTCGAGGTCGTGATCGCCGACTACAAGGGAGTCGAATGCGGCTCCGCCGACCTTCAACCACACGACGTTTCTGTCGAAGTCCAGGACGAGGTAGGGCGTCTTCTCACGCGCGGCGCGCAGCTCGGATCGCAGCCAGGCGACCTCGTAGAGGCGTGCGTCGCGTGCCGCGAGGAGGGAGTCGTGTGTGGCGAGGACGCGGCCGGCTTCGGAGCTGGAAGGGGCGGGGCGCTTCTCCCCGCAGCCGGCGCCGAGCAGGGCCATCCCCAGCAGCGCCGCAGCTCGCCCGATGCGCCTAGTAGATGACAACCGGGGTGCCCGCACGTGCGTCCTTCACGATGGTCTCCAGGGTCTTGTCGCCGACGCGGATGCAGCCGTGAGTGGCGGGATAGCCCAGAAGACGTGTGTAGAGTGTGCCGTGGATGAAGTACCCGTCGCCGATCGGAAGGGCGTACTTCCCGAGCACGCCTTCCTCGAGGCGCTCGTCGTAGCTCTTGGGCGGGGGCAGCCCCTCCTCCACGAACGCCCAATCGGGGCGGATCCAGACCGGGTCGGCCTTGGCCGAGCTGCGGATGGTGCGCTGGCCGCGGGGTGTGCGAAACGTCCACTCGCGTCCCGAAAGGGAATCCACCAAGGTCGAGTTGGTTCCGGTCGAGCAGTGGTCCCTGACCACCAGCTTGTCGTCTTTGAAGAGCGAGATCTCGTTGCGATAGGTGTCGACGACGACGTAGGTGCCGCGGGGTCCGAGCTTGGCGAACTCTTTGCTCAACTGATTCTGAGTCTTCGCCAGCTCCTGCACTTCCTTGCGGATCTCCGCATCTTGCTTGCGGAGTTCGTCGATGTTGATCTCCGCGCTCGGCTGACTGCACGAGACGAGACACCAGGCCGCGGTCAGACCGGCGAACCACACTGCGCGCCGGCTCATCGGGCCGTTCCCCGCAACACGTCTTCGGGCACGCGACCCACAATCGCGACCTTGTCGCCCACGCTCAGTTCTCGGTAGAGGCGATCCATCTCCGAGTTGCCGATGGCCACGCAGCCCAGCGTCCAGTCCTCGCCGCGCCCCCCGTCGCCGTGCACTTCGATCAGCCCGCCCAGCCTCGCGTTCGCGCTGATTGCGCCGCGCTTCTTCAGCGCGCGGAAGCGGGCCACGTCCTCGGCGTTGGGGTAGTCGAGGAGAAGCGCCTTGTAGTACTTGGTCTGGCCGTTCCCCTTCTTCTTGGTGATCGTGTAAAGACCTTCGGGGGTGGCGAGATCGCCCTGGCTCGTCTTGACGCGCGTGCCCTCGACGCCCAGGTCCACCGGCGTCCGGTACAGCACCCGCCCCTTGTGTACGAGGTAGCTCGTGCGCGACTCCTTTTCGATGACGAGGAGCTTGCGTCCGTTCTGCGCGATTCGCATGCCCTCGGTGAGCCACTTGCGCCAGTTCTTCTGGGCATCTGGATTGTCGAATCGGCGAAGATCTTCGGCCGCCCGCGTGCCGAGATCGGAGGAGCGAAGTTGCAGGCGGGCCAGCACGGCCTCCGCTCGGGCGGCTTCGCCGCGGTCCAGCCACTTCCCGGCTTCCTTGAGATCGACCTGCGCCTGGCGGAGCAGGCGGCGATTGGTGCGCTTGCCGGATGCGTTCGAAAGCTGACTCTCGATGGCGCGGAGCTCTCGTTCCGCTCCCGTCAGGTGGACGCGGTTGCGGTGGATCCTGTCAGTGTGAAGGCTGTCCGAGGTGTCGACCGCGAGGATCGACCAGCGGACGGACTCCGTGATGGCGCCTCGTATCAAGTCGGACTTGGGCCACCCGTACCAGGTGCGGGGAACCGAGATGTTCATCGCCGAGGCGCGCGCGAGAAACGCCTGAGCGGAATCGAGCGCGGCGGGCGCGTACTCTTCGGCGCGAGCCTCGCGCGCCCGATTGAGAGCGGCCTGGGCGGGCCGGAAGTCTTCGACGGGCACCCGGCCGCAGCCCTCGGCAAAGAACAGGGTGGCCGAGGCAGTCAGGATCCACCACCCGCGAAGACGGCGGGCGGAGGTCATACGAGGGAACGACGGGTTGTGCATGGTCACAGAGTATAAGGAAAGAGCCGGGTCATGTTGACCCGGCTCTTCTCCACATGAGCTCCAGGCGGAGCTACTTCTTCATGGCCTTGGCGGCCTTGGCTGCCTCGATCTCGGCGGCCATCCGGTTGAGCTGCTCCATGAGCGCCTCAGCCTTGGTCTGGGCGTCCATGTAGGCGCCCTGATCGTACAGGCCGCGGATGTCGGTCAACGAGGTCCGCATGGCCTCGAGATCCGCCTTCATCAACTCGACGTCGGCCCGGTTGTCCTTGCCCACCGGCGCCTTGGCCAGCAGCGTGGCCACCGAGTCGACCGCAGCGGTCGCGTTGGTCATGAGGGTTTCCACGTTGGCGCGAACCTGCGCCTTGCGCGTGGTGGCTTCCTGGGCCGCGTTGGTGGCGGCGGTTTCCGCCGCAGTCAGGAGCGCGGTAGCCTTGCCGTAGCGGCGCATCAGCACGAACGACTTGTTCTGTGCCTCGATCTCCGCCTTCGCGGCGTTGAGGGAGTCACGAGCCGCTGCCACCGCCTGCGGGGCATAGATCTGGGCTTCCGCAGACATCGCTGCGCTGAGCGCAGTCTCCGCCGCTGTCACCTTCTCCGCCGGGACCTTTGCGCATCCCGCCAGGCCCACCGCAAGCACAAGAGCAACGGACACGAAGAGTTTGGTCTTCATGGTTTCCTTGTCTTCCGATCTTTAAGCCGGCCTTGCCGGCTGCCGCTGAGAGCCCCGAACGGGACCCCGGCGGATCCTGCCATCGACTTGGCAGTTGATCCGCCTTGTCAAAGCCCTCGTACCCACTCGTTCCGGTTTCCGGCGGCGCGGCTAGCCATCGGGCCTGGCGAACGAGCTTCCATGGGAACGCCTGGTCAGGCGTCGTCCCGGTCGTTAGAGCGGGCCAGAGAATAGGAGGGGGGGGTCCGATTAGCCTATACTTTTTGTGAATGACGGTCATACACAGAACAGAATCGTCGCTCCGGGGCTAGGTGCGAGCCGCCGCCTCTTCCGGCCTAGCTTCGTTCTCCGTAGGGGGTTGGGGCTGCGGGCGTGCCTTGAACAGGGTGGCGAGCGTGCTGCGAAGCGTCCCCGGATCCAGGTTGGGAATAAGGCGCCCGCCCTCCGCGATAGAGATCTGAGCCGTCTCCTCGCTGACCACCACCGCGATCGCGTCACTTTCCTCGCTGATGCCGAGCGCGGCGCGGTGGCGGGTGCCGAGCGCGTAGGCGAGGCGCGGATTCTGGCTCAGCGGAAGGATGCACCCCGCGGCCACGACCTGCGTCCCCGAGATGACGACCGCCCCGTCGTGCAGCGGCGACGGCGGGGTGAAGATGGTCATCAGGAGTTCGGCCGAGACCCGCCCCTCGAGCAGCGTTCCGGTCTCCACGATGTTCTTGAGTCCCACCGTGCGCTCGATGACCACCAGCCCGCCCAGATGCTTCTCGGAGAGTCCTTCCACCGCCCGGACCAACTCGCCGAGAATCGACGACTCGCGCCCGCGCGTGAACGAGCTGAAGACCTTCCCGCCGCCCAGGGACGTGAGGGCCTTGCGGAGCTCGGGCTGGAAGATGATGAGGAAGGCGAGTACCCACACCGTGCGCAGGCTCGAGATCATCCAGTTGAGCCCGTCGAGCTGAAGCAGGCCGGCACCGATCGATGCGAACACGATGATGAGGAGCCCCACGAACATCTGTGCCGCGCGCGTGCCGCGGATGAAGCGGAACAAGTAATAGAACAGACTGGCCAGGATGAGGACGTCGAGAATGTCCCGCCAGTATTTCCGCAGTAGATCCAGCATGTTCAAAGCCGATTCGCGGTGCGACAGGGGTGGGGAGCGCTGCCGTCCTGATTCTCGCATTCCACGCGCGGCAAAGGCGAGAACTTACTGGCGGCCGCGCAGGATCGCGTCGGCCACCGCGAGGGCTTCACGAGTGGCCCGGACGTCGTGGGCTCGAACGAGTACGGCGCCCGCCGATCGGGCCGCCACCGCGGCGGCGAGGCTCCCCGCGAGGCGCTCGGCGGGATCCTCGATGCCGGTCACCGCCCCGATGAAACGCTTCCGGGACACGCCGACCAGGAGCGGGGAGCCGAGGGCGACGATCTCGGCAAGCCGGCTCAGGATCTCCAGGTTGTGCGCCGTCGTCTTGCCGAAGCCGATGCCCGGGTCCAGCACGATGCGCTCGCGGGGGACGCCGGCGGCTTCGGCGCGGGCCCGCCGCTCGATCAGGAACTCTCGAATCTCACCCAGGAGATCGTCGTAGTGAGGAGCGTCCTGCATCGTGCGCGGGGTGCCGCGCATGTGCATCAGGATGAGCCCGACGCCGGACTCCGCGGCCAGACCGGCCATGGCCGGATCGCCGAGGGCGGTGATGTCGTTGACGATCGCGGCGCCCGCCTCGATGGCTTCGCGCGCCACCGCGGGCTTGGCGGTGTCGATGGAGACCGGCACGCCGAAACGCGCGGCCTCGCGGATGACCGGCACGACTCGTCGAAGTTCCTCCTCGACGGAGACCGGATCGGAGCCGGGACGGGTGCTCTCCCCGCCGACGTCGAGAAGGTCGGCCCCCTCGCGGACGAGCGATTCGGCGTGGTGGATCGCCGCCGAGGCATCGAGGAACCGGCCGCCGTCGGAGAAGGAGTCGGGGGTCACGTTGACGATGCCCGCAACCCGTGCCCGGCTGAAATCGAAACCGCCGCCCCGGAAGCGCCAGGGCGGCGGTTTCGTCGTCAGGCTCATGCGCCGTCGCCCCTACGCCGGACCGGGATGCGGATCCGGGGCCGATGAGATGCGCCCCTTCGGTCGCAAGGCGTCCTCGTCCCGCGCCGCCGAGGCGGGGGCGGTGGGCTCGGACGGCTCGGAGGGCGGCACCGCCGGCTCCAGCGATTGCCCGGCCATGAGCAGATCGATCTCGCGCGCGTCGAGGATCTCGCGCTCCAGAAGCGCCTTGGCCAGCGACTGCAGCGTGGGTTCGTTCTCGCGCAGGATCGTGACCGCCTTCATGTAGGCGTTCTCGACCAAGCCCTTGATCACCGCGTCGATCTTCTGCTGGGTTGCCTCGGAGTAGTTCCGCTCGTGTCCGAGTTCCTTGCCGAGGAAGACCATCTCTTCCTTGCGGCCGTAGGTGAGCGGACCCAGTTCTTCACTCATGCCCCACTCGCACACCATCTTTCGGGCGAGGTTGGTGGCCTGCTCGATGTCGTTTCCCGCGCCGGTCGTGATCTCGCCGAAGACGACTTCCTCGGCGGCGCGCCCGCCCATCATGCGCACCAGGATCCCCCGGCAGTATTCGCGGCTGTACGTATGCCGCTCGTCCATGGGAAGGAAATGCGTCACACCCAGCGCGCGCCCGCGCGGGACGATCGTCACCTTGTGGATGGGGTCGGCGCCGGGGGTCATCTTCCCGACGAGGGTGTGGCCGGCCTCGTGATAGGCGGTCACCTTCTTCTCCTCGTCGTTGATGATGCGGCTCTTGCGTTCCGCGCCCATCATCACCTTGTCCTTGGCGTCTTCGAAGTCCCGCATGCCGACCCGGCGGTGGTTACGCCGAGCGGCAAGGAGCGCCGCCTCGTTCACCATGTTGGCGAGGTCGGCTCCGACCATCCCCGGCGTTCCGCGCGCGAGCACGTTCAGGTCCACGTCCTCGGAGAGCGGGATCTTGCGGGTGTGAATGCGCAGGATCTCCTCGCGCCCCTTGATGTCCGGCGCATCCACCACGATCTGCCTGTCGAAGCGCCCCGGCCGCAGAAGCGCCGGATCCAGCACGTCGGGCCGGTTGGTGGCGGCGAGGAGGATCACTCCCTCGTTGGACTCGAACCCGTCCATCTCGACCAGAAGCTGGTTCAGGGTCTGCTCGCGCTCGTCGTGGCCGCCGCCGAGACCGGCGCCTCGGTGGCGCCCCACCGCGTCGATCTCGTCGATGAACATGATGCAGGGAGCGTGACGCTTGCCCTGCTCGAAGAGATCGCGCACGCGCGACGCGCCGACGCCGACGAACATCTCGACGAAGTCGGAACCGCTCATGGAGAAGAACGGCACGCCCGCTTCTCCGGCCACCGCCTTGGCGAGGAGGGTCTTGCCGGTGCCGGGAGGTCCGAGCAGGAGCGCGCCCTTCGGGATGCGCCCGCCCAATACCTGGAACTTCTTCGGGTCCTTGAGGAACTCGATGATCTCTTGCAGCTCTTCTTTGGCTTCGTCCGCGCCCGCCACGTCCTTGAACGTGATCTTGGGCTTGTTCTCGACCATGAGCTTGGCGCGGCTCTTCCCGAACTTGAGTGCGGCGGAGCCGCCCGACTGCATCTGGCGGATGAAGAAGAGCCAGAACGCCACGATGAGGAGGATCGGCAGGAAATTGATGAGCACGCTGGACCAGTTGAGACGCTTCTTGGCGCCCTCGATCGTGACGCCCGCATTCTGGGCCTGGACCGAATCCACGAAGTTCGTGGGCTCCATCGGGAGGATCGTGAGGAAGCGCTTGATCGTCTCGCTGCGACCGCTGGAATCGTCCACGATGGCGGTGCGCAGCTCGCCCTGCACGTCACGGTCCGCGATCTTGATCGACTTGATGTTCCCGGCCGCCGATTGCTCCACCAGGCGCGAGTAGATGAGGTTGCGCTCCTCGGGCTGGCTCAGATGGTAGAAGTTGACGGCAAGGAGAACGACGACCGTCATCATGAGCCAGAAGGCCAGCGTCTTGAGCGGCCGGGGCGTCATGATGGGCGGGGGCTTGCGCCCGCCGTTTCCGCCGGGGCCGCGGCGGGGTCCGCCGGGGTCGTCGTCGCCCCCCGAACGGAAGTGGGTCATTGGAATGGATTCGCCCTTCTCCAAGATCATTCGTGCGCAGTCCTTTCGAGGCGTCAAGCTAGACTATCGTTTCGGCTTCAAAACAAACGACTTGAGACGTGTCCGGATCGACCGACGCGTGGCGCGACCGCCGGTGGCCGGCCACCCACAGGATCCGCTCGCCGCCTTCCGACCCCCCATTGTCGCACACGAGAGCCACTCGAGTCCTGATGCGGCGGGGCACCTTCCGGTTGATGAGAAGGTCGCTCACCTTCTGGGTCCCCTCCATCCCGAACGGCGCCAGGCGGTCACCGGGCCGCACGGCCCTCACGAAGACCGGGGGCACCAGCGCCTCGAGGTCGAAGCAGGCGTGGCCGGGGGTGTCGGCCCAGGCCGGAATCGGCATGTCCGCGGGGGCGGCGTGGATCCACTTCATGTAGAGAGGCCCCCAGCGGATCTGACCGGTGCGGTCGAGGTCGAGGGGGGGCGAGGGCTCGGGGACGGCATACGCGGCGGCCGCCTCGGGCGCGATCTCCACGGTCAGCGCGTCGTGCTCTCGGTGGGCCTTGAGCCCGCGCGGCAGGTCCACCGCGCCGGAGCCCTCGGCGCGCTCCACCAGATCGAGCATCGCGTCCACGTGCGCGAGGGTGAACTCCTCGAGGCCGCCGGCCAGATCCTCGAACACCGCGCGGATGGCCGAACGCTGAAGCACGCGGGGATGCTCGCGAAGCACCGACGTCGAGAGACGGATCTCCAGCCCATCGCCGACGGATTCCTCATCGCGGGTGGCCGCTCTGAGGATGCGCTCGCCCTGAATGCTCAAGTACTCATCCAGTTCGTTCATGAGCTGCGAAGCGCGCGAAAGCGCGGGACGCACCGAGGCGCCGAACTCGCGATCGAGCACCGGCACCAGCCGGTGGCGGATGCGATTGCGCGTGAAGGTGACGTCCTCGTTGGTGGGATCGATGCGATAGGGAAGCTCTTCGTCCTCGAGGTACTCGATGATCTCGTCGCGCCAGGTGGTGAGGAGCGGGCGGCACATGAAGCCGGGACCTACCGGGAGCATCCCGCCGAGGCCTCGCGGCCCCGCCCCGCGCAAGAGATTCAAGAGAAAGGTCTCGACCTGATCGTCCGCGGTGTGGCCGGTCACGACCCAACGGGCGCCGGCCACCGCGCGTGCTTCGCTCAGGAATGTGTAGCGTTCGCGGCGCGCCAGCGCCTCCAGCGAGCCGCCCTCCTTGTCGTGGCGCGCGAGGAGGTCGACGCGCCGGCGATGGAGGGTGAGACCCATCTCCTGGCACATCTCGGCCACGAAGCGGGAATCCTCTCGGCTTGACTCACCGCGGATGCCGTGGTCGAGGTGCGCGACCTGGAGGGCGACGCCGAGCGTGTCGTGCACGCCCAGAAGTAAGTGGAGCAGCGCGGTGGAATCGACGCCGCCCGAGACCGCCACCAGAAGACTGTCGCCGGGCTGTGTCGGACACGTGTGGGTGAAGAAGTCCAGAACCCGTTGTTCGAGCATGGCTCTCGCCCTCGTTCCCGGAGGGGCGCGCATGCCCCGTCCGGTGGAGAGCTTAGCGCTTTGGAGGATCGTGTGGGGTGACTTTGCGGGGGTTGCGCTCTTGCGGGGGTTGCGCCGCGGGCGTGCTTCGGCCGATGCTTGCTTGGGTTTTCTCTACGGGAGGTGTTGCATGCGGGTGGTGCTCCTTGGCGCGGGGCTCATGGCTCAGGCGGCCTCGTTCGATCTGAGCCGGCAGAAGCGATCTGACCGACATCACGATCGCGGATTCGGATTTCGGGCGCGCGCAGGCGTTGGCTGGACGCTGGGGCGATGCGCGGATGAAGGCCGTGCAGTGGGACGCCGCCGACGTCGAGGGCACGGTCCGGCTATTGCGCGGCGCTCAGGCCGCGCTGAGCATGGCGCCCTACCGGTTCAATGTCGGGCTTGCACGCGCGGCGGTCGCGGCCGGATGCAGCTTCTGCGACCTGGGTGGCAACAACGACGTGGTGCGGCAGGAATTGGCTCTGGACGCCGAAGCGCGCTCGGCGGGGATCACGATTGTCCCCGACTGTGGGCTGGCTCCGGGGATGGTGTCGGTGTTGGCGGCCGACGCTGTGAACGCGATGGATGTGGCCGAGAGCGTGGAGATCCGGGTGGGCGGGATCCCGCAGCGGCGGGGCGGCCCGATGGACTACTCGCTCGTGTTCAACATCGAGGGGCTCATCAACGAGTACATCGAGGACGGTGTGGTTCTGGAGAACGGCGAGCCGTGCGTCGTGGAATGCCCGGGGGACTTCGAAGAGCTGGAGTTTCCGGCGCCGTTCGGCACGTTGGAGGCGTTCAACACATCGGGCGGTGTCTCCACCCTTCCCGAGACGTATCGCGGCCGCGTGCGCCGGCTCAACTACAAGACGATCCGCTATCCGGGGCACGGGCGGTCGATCCTGGCCATGAAGCAGTTGGGGTTGTTCTCGTCTGCGCCGGTCGTGGTGGAGGGCGCACAGGTGAAGCCGCGCGCGCTGTTCGCGGCAGCGGCGGGGCCGGTGCTGGATCGCGGCGAGCCGGATGCGATCCTGCTGCGGGTGACCGCGCGGGGCCTTCGGGCCGGGCAAGCGTTCACCCGGGTGTACACGATGATCGAGTATCCGGACACGGAGCACGGGCTCTCCGCGATGATGCGCACCACGGCCTATCCGGCGACGGTGGTGCTGATGATGCTGGCACGCGGCGAGGTGGCGGAGAAGGGCGCGATGCCGCAGGAGCGGTGCATCGAGCCGGGGGCGTTCCTGGCGGCGTTGGGGCGGAGCGGGTTGGGGGTGGCGGTTTCGTAGAGCGACGGGTGTGGGCCGGCTACTCAGCCGCTGGCGCCTTGTTTCGCTGTTCCTCCCACTCCAGCAGGGCCTCTCGGAGCGTCCGCCCTGTCTGCAGAGCCAGACTGTGGACGCGGATCCGCTCTTCGGGCGTAAGCCGGAGGCAGTCCTCGAGCAGGTCCATGTCGACTCCGGCCTGTCTGGCGATTTCCCACGCGGACTCAGGGGGGTCTGCCGGGGGATCGTGCGCGTCGTCGCTCATTGCACGAGGATAGCGGACGGCGGCGAGGCCTGCATCTGGCAAGAAGATTGAATGGTGGCGGCTCAGGGATTTGAAGCCATCTGGAACGAAGACCCTATCTCGGTGATGGTTCACGACTTCTGGCGCCAAGGGGTCGAGGTCTGGAGTTGACCCGGTTTGGTGGACACCGTGGCACTGTGATTGGAGCAACCAACCGCAGGCCGTTGCGTAGGCGACCAGAGGCGCATGGCTGACCGGAAAGCGGTCGGATGCCCACGAGGAGGAGAGGGATGCACCTAATCAGGAGGACCGCACGACTGGCAGGATGGCTCTACCTACCCGTGGTGCTCATCGGGCCATTCGTGTTGCTTTACGTCCCGGGCAAGCTCTTTGTCCCGGGCGACGCTTCGGCAACCGCAAGCAACATCCTGGCGAATCAATCCCTGTTTCGGGCCAGCACCATGCTGGGGATAGTGTCCGAGTTGTTCTTCATCGCCTCCGTACTGGCCCTATATCGCCTTCTCAAGGACGTTCGGACCGCAACTCGCCGCTCTCATGGTAGTCCCCATCCTAATCGTTGCCCCGCTGGCGATCGCTGGCGCGGCAAGTGAGGTAGCGACACTCAAGTTCCTGATAGATCCTGGTTTCCTTGCCGTCTACGATGAGCCACAGCGCGATGCCATGGTCATGCTCTTGCTCAACTTCGACCACGCTGGCGTACTCGCATCCGAGCTTTTCTGGGGGCTGTGGCTTCTCCCTCTTGGGCTACTGGTGTACCGAGCACGATTCTTACCCCGCCTGCTCGGCGTTTGGCTGCTAGCCAATGGCATTGCATACGTAGTCGTAAGCGTCACGGGGATTCTGTGGCCGCGGTACCACGATGTCTTGTTCAAGATAGCCACCCCGTTCCTGTTCGGCGAGGCGGCGCTGATGTTGTGGTTGATCACCTTCGGGGCGAGGGAGCGTCCTGCAGCAGTCGGTGCCCCCCAAGTCCATCGGGGCTAGTTCGTCGCGGCTGGTGGGGGGCGGTACTGCCCCCAACACCTGATTCACCGCAGCGGGTCTGGCCCATCCGGAACGTGCCCGAGGATGTCCAGTCTGGGAGGGCACAGCGACGATGCCGAAGGGCGGCCGCCCGCGGCGCATCCCCCTTACGGGCCGGCTCGCCGAGGCGCTCATGGCGTACCGTCGTCTGAAAGGGAAACGGGTGCCCTGCCAGACAGACGGTTCGCCGCTGACGCGGAAGGTGCTGCAAGTGCTGGTGCGCAGCGCAGCGCTACATGCACCTCAGTCCGGCAGCGGTCGACGCCGCGATGCGGCTCCTGGAGGAGCCACATCCTGTGGCGCGTTTTGGAGATATGTTGGAGACGGGCAGGGACCCGATTTCCAACACGCGGCAGCACAAGAAGATGAATGGTGGCGGCTCAGGGACTTGAACCCCGGACACGCGGATTATGATTCCGCTGCTCTAACCAGCTGAGCTAAGCCGCCCCCAAAAACCTGCGGAAGGCCCGGAGAAACCCCCGAGTCTCAAGCGGGCACGGGAGTGTAGAAAAGCCGCTAAACCCTGTCAAGCGCGCTTCCTTGACACTCCCGCGACCCCATCCTATACTCGCCGCCCTTGAACCTGAGGCATCCCCGTCGTCAAGCCCGCTCGTGCGATCGATCCCCGATAAGGAGTCATTTCCCGTGAGCAAGCGCTTCGGTGCGTGGCTGGTTCTCGTTACCGTGTTGGCTCTGTCGGCGGCGGCGTTCGCGCCCCCCGCGGTCCAGGCGGCGGACATCGTGGGCAGGGGAAGCGTCGGCGGAAGCCTCGGCGGAATGAAGTTCCTGACCGGCGACGACTTCGGCGAAGGCAACGTCCGCTTCATCGGACAGGTTGTCTTCAAGTACAACTTTTCCACCGGTCTTGCCGGCGTCTTGGAGAGCGGTTGGGGTTGGAACGCCTACCCCAACAACCGCGCGGGCGTCGACGACACCCTCGCCACCGTCGTCCCCACCACGTTGGGCCTCGAGTTCCGCAGGCAAAAGGGCGAGAGCCATATCTGGCCGCACGTGGGCGTGGGTGTGGGCCTCTACTCCCTCGGCGTGAAGGACTCGTTCCGCACCTATGCGTACTCGAACAGCGGGACGGAGCGACTCAACTGGACCAAGCCGGGCATCTACGGCAAGGTGGGCGCCGAGTACCTCTTCGACAAGGGCGTGTCCCTCAACTGGGACTTCGTCTACCACATGATCTTCGCCGAGGACTCGAGCCGCTTCGACAAGTGGGGAAACCAGAACACCTCGTTCGGCGAGTTCCGCATGGGCGCCAACTACTACTTCACGATCAAGCAGCCGAGCGCGGCGCCGCCCGTGGAGAAGGAAGAGAAGCCGGCGGAGGAGTCGGAGTAGACGGCGACCGCATCGCCGCGATTCGCGGGGGAGACCGGCATGGAAGGGCATCCTCGGGTGCGGGGGCTCGCACTCACCTTTGACGACGTCCTTCTCGTCCCCGCGAGGAGCGACGTCCATCCCCGCACCGTCGACGTCTCGACGCAGCTCACCCGCGCGATTCGTCTCAACATTCCGCTGGTGAGCGCGGCCATGGATACGGTGACGGAGAGCGAGCTGGCCATCGCTCTGGCCCGCGAGGGCGGCCTCGGATTCGTCCACAAGAACCTCTCCATCGATCGCCAGGCCGAGGAAGTGGACAAGGTCAAGCGCTCCGAGAGCGGGATGATCATGAACCCGATCACCCTCGGCCCGGACGCGCTGTTGCGGGAAGCGCTCGGACTCATGGAGAAATTCCGCATCTCCGGAGTGCCGATCACGCGTCCGGACGGAACGCTGGTCGGCATCCTCACCAACCGCGACGTGCGGTTCGACGTCCGCCTGGATGCTCCGGTCTCCGAGTTGATGACCTCGACCGGCCTCGTCACCGTTCCGCTCGGCACCACCCTCGAAGACGCGAAGCAGATCCTCTCGCGGCACAAGGTGGAGAAGCTCCCGGTGGTGGATGCCGAGGGCAGACTGCGCGGGCTCATCACGGTCAAGGATATCCAGAAGAAGCTCGAATATCCCCACGCCTGCAAGGACGACCACGGGCGGCTGCGCGCGGGCGCGGCGGTGGGAATCTCGGCCGATCTCATGGATCGCGTGGCCCGCCTGCGCGAGGTCTACGTGGACGCGGTCACCCTCGACAGCGCGCACGGCCATTCGAAGAACGTGCTCGAAGCGGTGACGCGCATCAAGAGCGCGCATCCGGATCTCCCAGTGATCGGCGGCAACGTGGCCACCCCGGAAGGCGTGCGCGATCTCGCCGCCGCCGGCGCCGACGCGGTCAAGATCGGCATGGGACCCGGCGCGTCGTGCACCACGCGCGTGGTCGCCGGGATCGGCATGCCGCAGATCACCGCGGTGTTGCAGTGCGCCGAGGAAGCTGCGAAGCACGGTATCCCCGTCATCGCCGACGGTGGGATCAAGTACTCCGGCGACGTGGTGAAGGCGCTGGCCGCCGGCGCGCACTCGGTGATGATCGGCCAGCTCTTCGCCGGCACCGCCGAGAGCCCGGGAGAGACGATTCTCCTCGAAGGCCGCTCGTTCAAAGTATTCCGCGGCATGGGTTCGGTCGGAGCGATGAAGGAAGGCTCCGGCGATCGCTATTTCCAGGAAGGTGTGGACGAGAAGAAGTTCGTCTCCGAAGGAATCGAAGGCCGTGTTCCCTTCAAGGGCCCGCTGCACGACCTGGTGTATCAAATGGTCGGCGGGCTGCGCGCGGGCATGGGGTACTGCGGCGTGCGCACCATCGAGGAGCTGCGGACCCGACCCAGTTTTGTGCAGATCTCGACCGCGGGACTGCGCGAGAGCCATCCTCACGACGTCGCCATCACGAAGGAAGCGCCCAACTACAAGGTGCTGTAGCCGGCGCCGCCTGGACGCGACGCCGGCCTTATCAAGAGGGGCCTCCCCCCGCGATGGTGCAGGTGTACTCGGTGCGTGGGAGGAGGCGTGGCCTCTCTGTCCCGGCCGTGGCCGGGATGAGAGAGACCCAATCAGGCGGCCGCGGCGCCCCTCCTCGGGCGGTTCCCGCGCCTCTGCTTCTCGGCGCCCGAATGGACGTCGACATCGAATTTGAACTCCGGATCCAGCGCCTGGAGCGCCTCGATAGCCTGGTCGAGGCGCGCGCGGGCGGAGCCGCCACCCGTTCGCCGCCAACCGGCAAAGGCGTCCAGGAATTCGTCCTGTCGCTCGAGGAGCTTCTCGCGCCGCTCTTCCGCGTTCACCGTCCGCTCCAAGTGATAGATCTCGCCCCGCCCCAACTGCTCCACGATGTCAACGTACTCGCCGCGCAAGTGGGCGAGGATTCGCGTGTACCGGTCGAGCCCGCGCGAGAGCTTGTCCATCACCTCGCTCAAGTCCGGTCGCCGGCGCGGCACCAACTGGCTGTACTGGTAGGTGAACCGGTAGTGCGCCGGCCCGCGCGAGATGCCGGCCTCTTCGGCCGGCTCCTGAATGCGCCGCGCCGCCGGGCCTGCGTGCAGCTTCTGCATGAGCGCTTGACCTGGGTTATCGAAGATTCCGACGGAGACCAGGAGGAAGTCCGTGTCGGTCTTGCAGATCTTGTACTTCAGTCGCGCGTCCGTGCATCGGGACAGCCGCCCGAGCGCCTCCTGGTCGTAGCGATGGAGATAGGGTTTGGCACTCTCCGCCCGCTCGGGATCGTTGAAGGACTGGAGGAGATGGGCGAGGTAGGCGTCGACGCTCTCTGCCCCGCCCTCTGCGTCGGAAAGTTCGCCAGTCTCCACTCGCGAGTGCAGGAATGACCGCATCATGAAGTAATGCGACGGCATTACATTCCGCGTCTCGTCGGTGAAATCGGTGAACAGCGACCGCGAGTCGTCCAAGCATGTCCCCCATGCTGAAAGTCCGAACGAAGGGTTCCTGTCCCGTTATCGGACTCCTCCGGCTCCTCCGCCGGCCGCCCCGCGTTGCATGGGGGCGGGGGCCCATGAGCGGGTCAAAACCCCCGACCGCAGAGGAGTCTCCTCTTCCGGTGGTGGCTGGTTTCGCGCGATTCGAGGTGGAATTCGACGGCATTGCATTCCGCGCGATGGTGGGGTTCCGCACAACTCCAGTGTGGGCCGTGGATTACGAGTACGGCCACGCCGTGCGCGCCCGCGGTCCAAACCGGCCACGCCCGTGGCACAGCGGTTGCGTTGAAGAGGGGGGCCACGCACTCGGCGCCGACCCGGCTCTAGCCGCCGGACGGCGCCGCGAGCGTGGGGGGAGGGACCGGCGCCGGTGGTGGGAGAAACTTTCGGTGACCGGACGGCGACGAGCCTTCCCTCCCCTCAATCTTGATCATCGGAGGAAGCAGCGTGTCTCGACCGACTCGTGAAGAAGTTGCCAGGACGGAAGCCCCGTGGGTCGTTCTTGCCGTGCCGGAGGGCGAGTGGGGAGAGGCCCTCTGCGAGGCCTTCGAGCGCGCCGGCTTCTACCCGCATCGTACGCCGTCGCCCGATTCGATCACCCTGGCGCTGGCCTACCGCAGCCCGAGCGCGATCCTCCTCGACGCCTCGTTCATCGACAAGGCGGGATTCCGCATCCTCGACTCGATCCGGATCTCCGCGCCGCACGTACCCGTGCTGGTGACCGCCGACGCCGCGGACGAGCAGCTTCGGCTCAAGGCGCTCGTGCTTGGCGCGGAGGATTGTCTGGTACGACCGATGGCGGGGCAGGAGGCGGTGATCCGGGTGCGCCGCGCGGTCGAGCGTCGGGCGCAGAGCCGCAGGCTTCTCGAACAAGAACTCGCGGTGGAGACGCGCGCCGACTCCCTGCAGCGCGACATCCTGTCGCTGCGCGGTCAACTCAAGCGCAACGTGGGCTTGCTGCAGCGGGCGGTGGATTTTCACCTGCGGCTCGAACCCGCGGCGGACGTGGACGCCACCCGTCTGGCGATGCTCAAGCACTTGAGCGCCGAACTCTCCGTCGCGCGGCTGGCCCTCCTGACTCCCTCGCATGCGGGCGGCACCTGGTTCACTGCGCGCGCCACATGGGGCGTGCCGGGGCGACTCGCCGAGCGCGTCCGCATTCACATGGCGGGCGAACTGGCCTCCTTCATCGAAGGGACCGGCAGCCCGCTCGTGCTGGATCGGCTCGCCCGCGTACCCGGGCTGCGCCTGGAGCTGGGCGTGCTTGCCGCCGGAGGCTTCACCGCCGTCGTTCCCTTGATATCGAGCGGCCGGCTGGTCGGCCTCGTTCTGATCGGTGAAGCGCCGGGAGGCGGCGCTCCGGATGAAGAGACGCTGCGCGTCGGGCATTTCCTGCTCTCGGCCCTCGTCCCGGCCCTCATCGCTCAGGAGCAGCGGGCCGCCGAGCGCAAGGTGACCGCGCATACCCTAGGCACGCTGGTGCTGCATCTCGAGGCGAAGGATCCGTATCTGCACGGGCATAGCCAGCGGGTGGCGCGGCTGGTCGAGGAGATCGGCGCCAGGGTGGGGTTCGAGGGCGACGAGTTGGCCCAGCTCACGCTGGCCGGACTGCTTCACGATATCGGCCGGTTCGAAGTGGAAGCGCGGCTCTGGGCGACACCGGGGCCGCTCAGTGCGGCGGATTGGGAGATCGTGCGCCGCCACCCCGAGGAGAGCGTGAAGCTTCTCGGCGAGTCCGATTGGCCCGATCTCGTCGTCAACGCGGTGCGGCACCACCACGAGCGCTGGGACGGATCGGGGTACCCCCACGGACTGCGGGAGGACACCATTCCCTTCGAGGCACGCATCATCGCGGTGGCCGACACGTTCGACGCGCTCACCAGCGCGCGACCGCACCGTCCGGCCCTCTCCACGGCGGAAGCACTGCGCGTGCTGCGCGTCGAGGCGGGAGTCAAACACGATCCGCTTCTCGTGGAGGCGATGCTGCGCGGAGCGGAGGCTACGGCTTAGTCAAACAATGGAGGTGCGAGGGGTCGCCCGGTGTCGGGCGGGCGACGCAGACAATTGTGGGGGTGGTAGGGGATGTGGGGTGAATCGGAGGGGGCCGGCGTGACGGCCCCCTCCTCATTTTGTGCCCGCGGGCGCTGGAACGCAGCCGCGGGCGCCATCAGGTGGTCGCCGCCGCTGGAAGGTGGTCGCCGCGGCTAGAAGAACGTCTTCGAGAGCCCGATCGAGAAGGTTTCCTTGAGCTGCGTGCGCTTGACGATGTCCTCGTCGTAGAGCACCTCCGTCTCCAGCATGACGTTCACGAACGAGATCAGGTTGGCGGTGAACTTGCTGTTCCACTCCACCTTCATCTTCGACAGGTCCTCGAACTTCGAGAAGAGCTTGAGCGACGACTTGACCTTGTAGCGGTCGTTCTCGAAGCTGCGTTCGTATTCGGTGACGGACTCCATGCCGGTGTCGAGGCGGAACTTCTCGCGCTTGGCCGTCTCCGGATCGTCCGTGTAGCGCATGTTCACGCCGGGGCTGTCGATGGCGGCGAAGTAGGTGTCGGTGACGATGTACTCGTTGAAGGCCACGCCGAGGCGGGTGACGAAACCCGGTCCCAGCGTGCGGCTGCCGCCGAACCGCTCGGTGAGTTCGAGCGGGTTCAAGAACCTGCTGACCAGGACCTCGCCGCCATCCGCCGAGTAGGCGTAGCCCTTGGCGAACTGCGTGCGAGCCTCGACGCCGATGTAGGGATCCACCGCCTCCCCGAGTTTCCACGTGTTGAGGGATGCGAGCCGGATCCGGTCGACGGCCTTGCGCAGGTCGCCACCCCCCAGTTGGGTCTGCCCGAACTGAGCCTCGACTTCGCTCTTCCACTCGTGCTTCTGCCCAAGCTCGATCGCCTTGTAGGCCAGAGACGACGTCCAGGTGAGTGAACTTTCACCACCCTTTGCATAGTTCTCGAACTTGGTCTGCGTGAAACCGAGTCCCGCCTCGAGCGAATGATCCCAGCCGTAGGTCACGGTGGTGTCCGCTGACTGCGCCAGTGCCGGCCCGGCAAGCAGGATGCAACTCATTACAAAATAGAGTGTTAACCGACGCATAGGTGTTCGGCTCCTTCCCGAGGAATCGCGACGCGGGCGGCATCCTTCCAGAGTCGAAGCGCGCCGTCAAGACGGTCGGGACGGCCTCACAACCGCCTGCAAAGGAAACCGCTTGACTCGCTTTTCCCTCTCGGCTAGATTGCGCGCTCGGCCAACCGCGGGGCTCTTCAGCCCCGGGAGAACATGCCTCCCAGGAACGGGCCGCCCAGCGGCCAACCATCCGAAAAACACCAGCTTGCCAGACAGCTCGGGTTGCTAACCACGATCCCGATGCTCCTGGCCGCGTCACCATTGGTCGGGTACTACCTCGGCCGCTGGATCGACGGCCGGCTCCACACCGAGCCCTGGTTCTCGTTCGTCATGCTGGCGATCGGGTTTGCGGCGGGAGTGCGTGAGACGGTCCTGATCCTGCGCAAGGTGTCCAGGGACTAGCGGGCGGCCTTTTCTTGACATCGATTGTGAAAGAACGCACAAGCGGGCCCAACTTTCTTGTCCGCACGGGCCTCGTTGCTCTTGTCACCGGGGTTCTGATCGGACTGTGGGTTGCGTGGACGTGGGGATGGCGTTCCGGCGCCGGCTTCACCGCAGCGATGCTGTGGAGCTTGGCCAACTTCGCGGTTCTCGCCGCTCTCTTGCGGGAGATCACCAGCCGCGAAGGGATTCACAAAGGGCGAGTGGCGGGGTGGGCGGCGCTCAAGGTCGTGGGCCTCTACGGACTCGGCGCTTGGGTTCTCTTTCAACAATGGTTCCCGCCTATCGCAGTGATGGCGGGATTCACCTGGCCTCTCGCGGTTGTGCTGTTGCGCTCGCTGGGGGCCATCTGGTGGCCGAAGGCCGGCGCCGGCGACGACTCGGCGTCGAGGCGATCGGGGCCCGCGGAGTGAACGCGAAGATCATGGAAGCACGCAACGAGGCCTCGCGGATGGATGCCGCACGCCGCCGCTGGAAAGCGGTGAGCGCGTCTCCCGCGTTCCTGATCTCTGCGCTCGTGCTCGGAGTGGCTCTGATGTTCGGAGCTCCTCTGCTTCTTGCCGAGGAGGATCAACCCGCGGTCGTTCAGGAGACGGCGGAATCTCACGAGACGCCCGCCGCGCACGGGCCGGCGCATGCGCCCGCCGAGCACGAAGGCGGCACCGTTCATCCGCCCACGCTGGTGACCCTGGCCGCCAACATCATCGAGAACGCCCACCGCAACAAGCACCTGAGCCCGGCCGAACGCGACGCGCTCGGCACCCCCCACGCAACCGAAGCCTACTTGAGCCCGACGGCCCGCACCCTGGTCACCTTCCAGGCCCCCATCTTCAGCCTCTTCGTCATCATCCTCCTCTGCACGGTCTGCATCAGCGGGGCCCGCGCCATGCAGCTCATGCCGGGTAAGCTCCAGAACCTGGTGGAGATGGTGATCGAGGGCCTCGACAACTTCATCAAGGGCGTTCTCGGACCGGAGGAGGGCCGCTATGTCCCGTTCTTCGGCACGCTTTTCCTCTACATCTACGCGCAGAACGTGTTCGGACTGGTGCCGCTCATGTTCACGCCGACTTCAATCTTGAGCACCACCGCCGCGCTGGCCCTGGTGGTGTTCGTCTACGTGCAGTTCGAGGGGATCCGCCGCAGTGGCATCGTGGGCTACCTGCGCCACATGGCGGGGGACCCGCGCGATCCGGTGGGCTGGGCGATGACGCCGCTCATGCTCCCGCTTCACATCGTGGGCGAGCTGGCCAAGCCGGTCAGCCTCTCGTTGCGACTCTTCGGGAATATGATGGGTGAGGAGACGCTGATCGCGGTCTTCCTCGGCCTCGGGGTGTCCATCCTCGCGTTCACCCATCTGCCCATCGGGTTCCCCCTGCACATCCCGTTCATCTTCCTTGCCATGCTGACCACGCTCATCCAGGCGCTGGTCTTCATGCTGCTCAGCACGATCTACATGGCCCTCGTTCTTCCTCACCACGAGCATGAGGACAAGCACGAGGGAGACGTGGGTCATCCCGTTCCGAACCACTAAGCAACCGTGATCTCGAGTCGGAGGACAAGACGATGGAAAACGTGAACCTGCTCGCTCTCTCGCTCCCGCTTGCGCTGGGGCTCGCCGCTCTCGGCTCCGCGTTCGGCCTCGGTAAGGCCGTGTCCGGCGCCATGGAGGCGATGGGCCGCCAGCCCGAGGCGATCGCCAAGATCCAGATCGCCATGATCATCGGCGCCGCGTTCATCGAGGCCCTGACGATCTACGTGTTCGTCTCGCTGTTCTTCTTCCAGAACAAGATGTAGTCCGCGGCGTCCCCGGCTCGAAGGCGCGTCATCGCGCGGCGCCGGCCCGGTCCGGCGCCTGAGGATGGTCATGGAGCTCATAGATCCCAAAGTCCTCGTCACCCAGATCATCGGTTTCCTGATCGTCCTCTGGGTGCTGAAGCGTTACGCATGGAAGCCGGTGCTCGGTCTTCTGGAGGAACGCCGCGCCCGCATCGCCAACGATGTGGCCTCGGCGGAGAAACTCCGCCATGAAGCCGAACGGATCAGGGCGGAGTACGAAGAGCAGCTCAAGGGCATCGAGGCGCAGGCCCGCCAGCGGATCCAGGCCGCCGTCGCCGAAGGGCAGAAGGTGGCCGAGGAGATTCGGGCCAACGCGCACCGGGAGGCGCGCGTCATCACCGAGAAGGCCACGGCCGACCTGGAGATGGAGTACAAGAAGGCCCGCGCCGAGCTGCGCGAAGAGATGGTGACCATGTCGTTGAGCGCAGCCGAGCGGCTGCTCCAGGAGCGCATGGACGCACCCGAGCACCACAAGCTCGTGGAACGTTTCCTGGACGAGCTGCAGGCGAAGGAGAAGGCCTAGGCCATGCTCACCACGACCATCTCCCACCGCTACGCGCGCGCGATCTTCGGGGCCGCCCTCGAAGAGAACAAGCTCCCGCGCGTGGCCGGGGATCTGGCCAACGTGCTCGCCCTCAACCGGCAGGACCCCGCGTTCCTGAACTTCCTGCTCACGCCGGAGGTGCTCACCGACGGCAAGGAGGAGTTCATCCGCACCGTTATCGGGCCCTGGGCGGATCCGCTCACCGTGAACTTCCTGCTCTTGCTCATGGACAAGAAACGGATCGCGCACCTGACCGAGATCTGTCGCGACGTGCAGCAACTCTACGAGGAGCACCAGGGCCTCGTGCGGGCCGAACGTCCTCTCCGCGGTGGCGTTGGACGCCACCCAGGAGGCGCGGCTCAAGCAGGAGCTGGACCGCCTCACCGGGAAGGACGTGCGGCTGGAGAAGCGCGTGGATCCGTCGGTGCTCGGCGGGGTCATCGTTCACATGGGCAAGAAAGTCATAGATCGCAGCTTGCGCCGCGGGCTCAAAGAGCTCGGCGACCGGTTGCTCCGTGTCGACGTAGGTTAGGCCGAGAGGAATCGCGGCGGGTCGCCGCCGGTTCGAGGAGTCACGATGTCATTTCGACCTGAAGAAGTCAGCGCCATCATCCAGAAGGAGCTGAGGAAGTACACGACCCAGCTCGAGATGGAGAGCCGGGGCGCGGTGCTCCAGGTGGGCGACGGAATCGCCCTCGTGTGGGGCCTGGAAGACGCCATGGCCGGGGAACTGCTGGAGTTCACCGGGGGCGTGATCGGCATGGTGCTGAACCTCGAAGAGGACAACGTGGGCGCGGTGCTCTTCGGCCCCGACACCGGGATCAAGGAAGGCGACATCGTGCGCTGCACCGGCAAGGTGGCCCAGGTTCCGGTGGGCGATGCGCTGATCGGCCGCGTGGTCGATCCCCTCGGCAAGCCGCTCGACGGGAAGGGGCCCATCGTCACCAGCAAGTTCCGCGTGCTGGAAGGACGGGCCCCCGGCGTCATCGACCGGCAGCCGGTGAAGGAGCCGGTGCAGACCGGGATCAAGGCCATCGACTCGATGATCCCCATCGGCCGCGGCCAACGCGAGTTGATCATCGGCGACCGGCAGACCGGCAAGACCGCGCTCGCCATCGATACGATCATCAACCAGCGCGAAACCAACAAGGCCGGCGATCCTCTCTATTGCATCTACGTCGCCATCGGCCAGAAGGAATCCACGGTGGCCAAGGTGGTGGCCGTCCTCGAACAGCATGGCGCGATGGAGTACACGACGGTGGTGGTGGCGGGCGCATCCGACCCCGCCCCCCTTCAGTACATCGCGCCCTACGCCGGGGTCTCCATCGGCGAAGAGTTGATGGCCAGCGGCAAGGATGTGCTGGTCGTCTACGACGACCTTTCCAAGCACGCCGCAGCCTACCGGCAGCTCTCGCTCCTCCTGCGCCGCCCTCCGGGACGCGAGGCGTACCCCGGGGACGTGTTCTACCTGCACTCGCGGCTCCTCGAGCGCGCGGCCAAGCTTTCGGACGCGAACGGGGGAGGTTCGCTGACCGCGCTTCCCATCATCGAAACGCAGGCCGGCGACGTGTCGGCCTACATTCCGACCAACGTGATCTCCATCACCGACGGGCAGATCTACCTGGAGAGCGACCTCTTCTACTCCGGCGTGCGGCCGGCGGTGAACGTGGGCATCTCGGTGAGTCGCGTCGGCGGCAACGCGCAGACGAAGGCCATGCGCGTGGTGGCGAAGTCGCTACGGCTCGACCTCGCGCAGTACCGCGAATTGGCCGCGTTCGCCCAGTTCGGCTCCGACCTCGACAAGTCCACTCAGGCCCAGCTTCGCCGCGGCGAGCGCATGGTCGAGGTCCTGAAGCAGGATCAGTACGTGCCGCAGCCCCTCGAAGATCAGATCATCATCATCTTCGCCGCCGGGAAGGGATATCTCGACGACATCCCCACTTCCGCGGCGAAACGGTTCGAAACGGAGTTCCGCGAGTTCGTGCACACGCAGTACCCGGACATCCCGCATGCGATCGCCGCTACCGGCGACTTGGCCAAGGACGTCCAGGACAAGCTCCACGCAGCGCTCAAGGAATTCAAGACGAGCTTCAAGGCATAACGCATGGCCACTCTCGCAGACATCCGGCGCCGTATCCGCAGCGTCCAGAATACCCAGCAGATCACCAAGGCCATGGAAATGGTCTCGGCGGCCAAGCTGCGCCGCGCGCAGGGCCGTCTTGATGCCGCGCGCCCGTACGGCCGCAAGATGAGGGAGATGCTGGAGAACCTGGCCGCGGCGGCCGCCGAACTGGATCACCCGCTCTTCGAGAAGCGCGCGGTGGCGCGGCGTGCTCTGGTGGTCGTCACCAGCGACAAGGGGCTCGCCGGGTCGTACAACGCCAATGTGATCCGCCGCGCCGAGGCGCACATGAAATCGGAGGAGGGCGCGCGTACGGTTCTCATCACGATCGGCCGCAAGGGGGGCGACTACTTCCGGCGGCGGAGCTATCCGATCCTGAAGCACTATCAGGAGATCGGAGACCCGGTGGACATGCCCAAGGCGCAGGCCATGAGCCGGGAGATCGTCGGGTTCTTCCTGAACGGCGAGGTGGACGAGATTCACCTCCTCGGCACGCGGTTCATCTCCGCGGTGTCGCGCTCGCTGACCCAGGAGACGTTCCTGCCTATCGAGCCGCCGGCGGGGAAGGCCGAACTTCAGAATCCCATCTTCGAGCCCGACGCGGAGCACATCTTCGCGGCGCTCTTGCCCCGCTACGTGGCCAACCGCATGTTGATGGCCTTGCTCGAGGCCTCCGCCTCCGAGCACGGCTCCCGGATGGTGGCCATGGGCTCTGCGTCGACCAATGCGGTAGAGATGATCGACAAGCTCACCCTGGTGCGGAACCGCGCGCGTCAGGCCGCCATCACCAAGGAAATCGCGGAGATCGTCGGAGGCGCGGAAGCGCTGAAATAGCGCCCCGCGCAAGCGGCCGGCGTGGATCCGGCGGCGCCCATGCCGCCGGCAACGTGAGACGGAGACTATCGAATGAGTACGACCCAGCCAATGAACACGCCGACAGCGGCGAAGCCGGCCGGCAAGAACATCGGCCACGTCAAGCAGGTGATCGGCCCGACCGTGGACGTCGAGTTCCGGTCCGACGCCCTGCCCAACATGCTCAACGCGCTCAAGCTGCGCGATGAGGCCAGGGGCATCGACCTGACCCTCGAAGTGGCCACGCACATCGGCGACAACGTGGTGCGCTGCGTGGCCATGTCGTCCACCGACGGCCTCACGCGCGGCATGCCGGTGGAGGACACCGGGCTCCCGATCGCGGTCCCGGTGGGCGAGCAATGTCTGGGGCGGATGTTCAATCTTCTCGGCACGACCATCGACGGGAAGGGGCCGGTGCCCAACCCGGAGATGACGAGCCCGATCCACCGGCTTCCTCCCTCTTTGGAGGAGCAGTCCACCGAGTCGGAGATCTTCGAGACGGGCATCAAGGTCGTCGACCTCCTCGCGCCGTATGCGAAGGGCGGCAAGGTCGGGCTGTTCGGCGGCGCCGGCGTGGGCAAGACGGTGCTCATCCAGGAGCTGATCCACAACATCGCCACCGAGCACGGCGGGTTCTCCGTCTTCTGCGGCGTGGGCGAGCGCACCCGCGAGGGAAACGATCTCTACCTCGAGATGGTGGAGTCGGGCGTGATCGACAAGACGGTCATGGTCTTCGGGCAGATGAACGAGCCGCCCGGAGCGCGTCTGCGCGTCGGTCTCTCCGGTCTCACCCAGGCCGAGTACTTCCGCGACGAACAAGGGCGCGACGTGCTCCTCTTCATCGACAACATTTTCCGATTCACCCAGGCGGGCTCGGAAGTGTCGGCGCTCCTCGGCCGCATGCCGTCGGCGGTGGGGTACCAGCCGACGCTGGGCACCGAGATGGGCGCGCTCCAGGAGCGCATCACCTCCACCCACAAGGGCGCAATCACTTCGGTGCAGGCGATCTACGTGCCCGCCGACGACCTCACCGACCCCGCTCCCGCGACCGCGTTCTCGCACCTTGACGCGACCACGGTGCTCTCGCGCCAGATCTCCGAGCTGGGCATCTACCCCGCGGTGGACCCGCTCGACTCCACGAGCCGCAGCCTCGATCCGCGCATCGTGGGCGAGGACCACTACAAGGTGGCGCGGCAGGTGCAGTTGATGCTCCAGCGGTACAAGGACCTTCAGGACATCATCGCCATCCTCGGCATGGACGAGCTCTCCGACGACGACAAGCTGGTGGTGAACCGCGCGCGTCGCATCTCGCGGTTCCTCTCGCAGCCGTTCTTCGTGGCCGAGACCTTCACCGGTACTCCAGGCCGTTACGTGAAGCTCGCCGATACCGTGCGCAGCTTCCAGGAGATCGTGGACGGCAAGCACGACGATCTTCCCGAGCAGGCGTTCATGTTCGTGGGCACCATCGAGGAAGCGGTGGAAAAGGCGGAGAGGCTCCGGAGCCAGGAGTCCTGATCATGGCCGACAAGGGCTTCCGCCTCACCGTGTTCACGCAAGAGAAGGCGGTGCTGGACCAGCAGGTGCTCTCCATCGTCGCCCCGGGATCCGAGGGGTACCTTGGCGTGCTGCGCGATCACGCGCCGCTCGTGACCCAACTCATGCCGGGCAAGCTCACGGTGAAGGATCTCGGCGGCAACGCGACGGTCTACGTCGTCTCGGGCGGGTTTCTCGAGGTGAACCACAACACGGTGACGATCCTGGCCGATGCGTTGGAGCGCCCCGAGGACATCGACGTCGAACCGCGCGGAGGCCGCGGCGCGAAGGGCGCGGGAGTGGCTGGAGAAGCGCAGCACGGACATCGACGTGGATCGCGCCGAGGCCGCCCTGCGCCGGGCGCTGAATCGCCTCAAGGCGCGCCGCGACGACCTGTCGGCGCGCTAGGCCCATGGGCGCGCGCTAGATTTCCGGCGGGCGCGGCGACCCTCAGCTCTCGACAGCCGTCTCAGCTCTCCACAGCTGTCTTGAGCGCCTTCATGAATTCGGAGCCCTCGGCGAGGCCCGGCGCCACGTGGCGGCGTCCGTCCAGGATCACCTCGACCACCAGCGCATAGAGATCGGCCGGCTTGGGGATCCCGTCGCGCACCCGCTTTTCGATGTAGATCACCTTGAGGAGATCGGCGGTGATCTGCGCGCCCTCGGCGGCGGAGGCGAGGGCGAACCCCGGGGTCGCCGCGAAACGCGCGCGGATGTCCTCGGTGCTGTCCACGCGGGAGAACGGGGCCACCTCACGCTCGTACCCGCTCTCGCGGTGCGTGATCTCCTTGTTCTCGCTCAGGTTGTCCTCGGCGCGCTCCAGGAATGGAACGGCGCCGTCGAGGACCGTCGCGAGGCGGCGGCTCGTGAACTGGATCTGGCGCAAGAGCGGAGCCGGGTCCGAATCCTCGGCGGGTCGAGCGTACTTGTCGACCGCGCGCAGCCAGCGAAAGGCCTCCTGGTAGAGGAGGGCCATCTGGGCGGAGAGGGGCTCGGCGAGCGCTCGGCTCACCCCGTTCTCCTGCAACCGCTGCGAGAAGAGGCTGGCGAAGTCCTCTTGAGGCGCGTCGTCACGGATGCGTTTGCGGATTCGGTTGACCGTCTCGTGCATGATCCCCCCTGATCGTCGACACCGGACCGTGTACGTTACCGGTTCCTCACGGGACCGACAAGGGGAGGGCTGGTAGACTCCTCGCATGACCCACCCGCCCTTCGCGCTGCCCGATGGCCCCGTGCTCGGCATCGAGACCTCCTGCGACGACACCGCGGCCGCGGTTCTCCTCGGCCGGCGGGTGCTCTCCAGCGTGGTTTCGAGCCAGGCGGAGCATCTTCCTTTCGAGGGTGTCGTCCCCGAGCTGGCCTCGCGCGCCCATGTGCGCCTGATCGACCCGGTCGTGCGCGAGGCCCTGCGCGAGGCGAACGTGGACTGGCAGGAGCTGGACGGCATCGCGGCCACCTACGCGCCGGGGCTGATCGGCTCGCTTCTGGTGGGGCTCACCTTCGCCAAGGCGGCGGCCGCTGCCCGCGGCATCCCATTCATCGGGGTGAACCACCTCGAGGCGCACCTGGTCTCGGTGCTGTTGAGCGATCCCGGGATCCGCCCGCCGCTGGTGGGGCTCCTGGCCTCGGGGGGGCACACCGAGATCGTCCAAGCCCGCGAGTGGCATCGCTACACGATCATGGGCTCCACGCGCGACGATGCCGCCGGCGAGGCCTTCGACAAGGTGGCGATCCTCCTGGGACTCGGCTATCCGGGCGGACCGCTGATCGACAAGCTGGCCCGCGGCGGTGACCCGCGCGCCGTCGCGTTCCCGCGCGCGTGGCTCGAAGCCGACTCGCTCGACTTCTCGTTCAGCGGGCTCAAGACCGCGGTGCGCAATCACGTGAAGGGAGCCGGGGGCGCTGACCGCCTTGCAGATTCCGCACGCGCGGACATTGCGGCCTCGTTTCAGGCCGCCGTCGTCGACGTGTTGGCGACCAAACTGGTGCGCGCCGCCGAGCGCGCGAAGGTCTCCACGGTCGTCCTTGCGGGCGGAGTCGCGGCCAACCGGGCCCTGCGGGAGCGCATCGAGCAGGCCTGCGCCGCCAAGGGTTGGGCGTTCGCCGCGCCCGAACTCAAGTACTGCGGGGACAACGGGGCCATGGTGGGGCTCGCCGGCGCGATGCGCCTGGCCCGCGGGGAATCCTCCGCGTGGGACCTCTCGGCGGTCCCCACCCTCCTCCAGACCTCCTTCGGAAACTGAGCGGCCGGTCGGGTTTCCAAACCCGCATCCCAAGGATCTCCAAAGTCTTAGCTGTAACGCAATTCCCTACAATCGGATAGCGTCAGGGCCCCCGCCAGAATCCCCTACAGTCCCCGGCTGAACAACCGATAACAGGGCCATGAGCCAGGATCGCGTGTTGGTGGTCGAGGACGACCCCAGCATCCGCCGCATCCTCACGTTTCAACTGGAAGCCGCGGGGTACAAGACCCTCGAGGCCGTTGACGGCGTGGCTGCGCTCGAACTTCTCGAGCGCGACGTACCCGATCTCGTGCTTCTCGACATGATGATGCCGAACCTGGACGGGCGCGCAGTCTGCCGAGCCATTCGCGCCGACCGAAGGCTCCAGCATCTCCCGGTCATCTTCCTGACCGCCAACGCCACCATCGACTCGAAGCTGGAGGGTCTGGATGACGGCGCGAACGACTATCTGACCAAGCCCTACGAGCGAAAAGAAATGCTGCTCAGGGTCAAGAACCTGATCGGGTGGAGCCAGGCCCAGCGGCACAGCAACCCGCTCACCGGACTTCCCGGGAACCCGGCGATCGAGGCCGAGGTCGAGGCTCTCTTGAAGGAAGGACGGGTGTTCGCGTTCCTCTACGTGGACATCGACCACTTCAAGGCCTACAACGACTACTACAGCTACCGTGCCGGCGATGAGGTGATCAAGCTCATGGCCCGCGTGTTGTCCGAGACCGTGGAGCAGAAGGGCAACCCGCGCGACTTTGTGGGGCATGTGGGCGGCGACGATTTTGTGTTGATCACGACCCCCGACCGCGCGGACGAGGTCGCCGGGGCGATCATCGAGCGGTTCGACGCGCAGATCCCGGAGTACTACCGGCCGGCCGAGCGCGCCCAGGGGTACGTGGAGATCGCGAACCGGCAGAACAAGCTGGAGCAGTTTCCGATCGTCAGCGTGACCATCGCGCTCGTGGAGTCGGACCGCTACCAGATCGAGCATGTGGCGATGCTGAACGACGTGGTGGCCGAGTTGAAGCACGTGGGGAAGCAGAGGCCCGGGAGCGTGGTGGTCCGGGAGCGCCGGCAGAGTTCGACGCAGATCTACCGGACCGGCTCGGACGGCTGAGACGGGGCCCGCTGGGGGGGATTCCCCTCCTTCGGGAAAAACGTAAAGTCTGGCCCGGGCGCACCGATACCAGAGTCAGACACCCCGAACATGGGTCGGGGGCTAGCGCCGATTTCCCGCCGCCAAACAGGCTGGCGGGGCTCGCCCGAGGGGGCGGGGGCCGCGAGCGGTCCCCGGTTGCGGGCGCTTAGGAGGTGAGTACCGATGTCTCGTGGACGCATCCTGGTTGTGGACGACGAGATCTACATCGTGCACATCCTGGACTTTAGTCTGGGCATGGAAGGCTATGAGGTCGTCACGGCCCTCGACGGCGAGGAGGCCCTGCGCAAGGTGCAGGAGTGCAAGCCGGACCTCATCGTGCTGGACATCATGATGCCCAAGATGGACGGTTACGAGACGTGCAGAACCCTGAAGGCGGGGGAGGGCACCCGGCACATCCCGGTGATCCTGCTCTCGGCCAAGGGGCGCAATGTCGACATGCAAACGGGCTACGACGTGGGGGCGGACGACTACATCACCAAGCCCTTCAGCCCGCGCAAGCTGGTCGACCGCATCAACGCGATGCTCGGCCAGACCGACACCGCGAGTCTGCCGAAACTGGCTAGCTGACAAGAACTATCTTCTAGTTTGGGCCTGTGGCCCCTGAGAGCCGCGCCGGGTTACCGGCGCGGCTCCTTGCTTTCCCCCGCGGTCATGGCTTGACCCCCCCTCCCCCCGGTGCTATGTCTCACCTACTTTCGCCCGCTTCCGAGGTCGTCTCCGTGGAGGACGCAGCATGTCGCCCAAGACCCTCAACGACCTCTACTTCCAAGGCATGGAGAAACACACCCGAGGGGCGTTTCGCCGCCGGGTGGCCGGCGTCTATGAAGACGTCTCCACGTCCACGTTCGCCGACGCGGGGCGGGAGATGGCCCTGGGCCTCGTCTCGCTCGGGATGGCGCCGGGCGATCGCGTCGCCATCCTCGCCGAGACACGTCTGGAATGGGCCGAGGCCGACCTGGCCATTCTCAGCGCCGGCCTCGCATCCGTTCCCATCTATCCCACCCTGACCGAGTCGGTCGTCGAGTACGTCCTCAAGGATTCCGGTGCGCGGGCGATCTTCGTCTCGGGCACGGAGCAGGCGGCCAAGCTCGGACGCTTCCGCCAGCAGAGGCATAGTTTTCCGGTATTCGTGTTCGACGACGCCACCAGCGTGACGGGCGGGATGGGGTTGGAGGAACTTCGGGCCCGAGGCAGAGCGCTCGGCGAGGCGGAGCCCGATCTCTATCGTCGTCGAGCGGCGGACGTGAAACCGGACGATCTGGCTACGCTCATCTACACGAGCGGCACTACCGGCCCACCCAAAGGCGTGATGCTCACCCACGCCAACATCGTGTCCAACGTGCTCGCCGCGCTCCAGATCTTCGACCTCGGCGAACGGGACACCGCCCTGTCGTTCCTGCCGTTGAGTCACATCCTGGAGCGCATGGCCGGTCTCTACTGCATGTGGTTCGTGGGGGCCACCATCGCCTACGCCGGTTCGGTGGACACGGTGTCGGACGATCTTCGCGACGTGCATCCCACGGTGATGGTGAGCGTGCCAAGGCTCTACGAGAAAATCTACGCGCGCATCTTCGACGCCGCCACCAAGGGCGGACCGATCAAGAAGGGCATCTTCTTCTGGGCGCGCTCGGTGGGGCTCGCGCGGGCCCGGTGCCTGCTCGCCGGAAAGCCGGTCGGCGGTTGGCTCGCGTTGCGGTTCCGCATCGCCGACCATCTCGTCTTCGCCAAGCTGCGCGCGCGGACGGGAGGCCGCCTGCGGTTCTTCGTGTCCGGCGGTGCGCCCCTGGCCCCCGACATCGCCGAGTTCTTCTACGCGGCGGGGCTGATTGTGCTGGAAGGATACGGCCTCACCGAGAGTTCGCCCGTGCTGGCGATCAATACCTTCAAGGACATCCGGCTCGGCACGGTGGGCAAGCCGGTCCCCGGCGTAGAGATTCGCATCGCCGAGGACGGGGAGATCCTTGCCCGCGGCCCCAACATCATGAAGGGCTACTACAACATGCCGGAGGCGACCGCCGAGACGCTCCAGGACGGCTGGCTGCACACGGGGGACATCGGGCATCTGGACGCCGACGGGTTCCTCGTCATCACCGACCGCAAGAAGGATCTCATCGTCACTGCGGGTGGAAAGAACGTGGCGCCGCAGCCGATCGAGAACGCGCTCAAGACCGACAAGTTCATCGCCGAGGCGGTGGTGATCGGGGATCGACGCCCGTATCTCGTGGCGCTCATCGTTCCCAACTTCGCCAACATCGAGAGCTACCGGGTGGTCAAGAACCTGGGCAAGATGTCGCTAGCCGAGCTGGTGCGCCACCCACGGGTTCTGGATCTGATGCGCCGGCGTATCGAGCGTCATCAGACGGACGCGGCGCCCTACGAGAAGATCCGAAGGTTTCACATCCTCGATAACGAGCTGACGCTGGAGGCTGGAGAGCTGACTCCAACCCTCAAGGTGAAGCGGAAGCAGGTGGTGCAGAAGTACGCCGCACGGATCGAGGCGCTTTACGCCGAAGAGGCGGGGTCGGAGCCGGGCCGATCGTAGGGCCGGATCCGAAGCCGCCGCCTGCGAACCGCAGGCACGCTGGTCGAGTTTGCGCGCCCTCGCAGAGGGGGTTGGAAAGGAGAGGACGATGACAAGGACACACCGGCTGCCGCTGTTGCTGGCAGCCTTCCTGGTTCTGCCCACGGTCGCGTGGGGGGCCGGGTTCAGTCTCTACGAGCAGGGAGCCCGCGCCATGGGCTCGGCCGGAGCCTACGCCGCGCGGGTGGGCGATGCGTCGGCCATCTACTACAACCCGGCCGGGCTGGCCAAGGTGGAGAGCGGGGAGCTGGAGCTCGGGACCAGCCTCATCTACGTGACCCGCGAGTTCGCGGGCGTGGAACCCTGGCCGGGCTACGGCGTGCATGAGAAGTCGCCCAAGGCGGCTTTCTTTCCATCGCACCTCTACTGGGCGCAGCGCGTGAGCAGCGCGATGGTGGTCGGGTTCGGCGTGTACAACCCCTTCGGTCTCACCACCGAGTGGGAGGATCCCGACGAGTTCTCTGGGCGGTTCCTGTCCACGAAGGCCTCGATCACGCCCTTCTACTTCAACCCCACGGCCGCGGTCTCTTTAGGACCCCGCTTCCGTGTGGGCGCCGGGCTCATGGCCGTACACTCGAGCCTGGAGCTGCGACGCCACGTCGCGCAGCCCAACCCCGCGTATGCGAACGCTCTGGAGCCGGAAGTGCTCGATATGGGCACCGTGCAGCTCAACGGGAAGAACGACCTCGACTACGGCTTCACGTTCGGCATGCAGGTCGATGTGATGCCCACGGTCACCCTGGGTGCCAACTACAGGAGCAAGGTCGAGATCACCTACGAGGGCGACGCGGACTTCAACTACACCGGTGCGGGGTCGGGGCTCGATCCGCAGCTCCAGCTCTTGTTCCCCGCAGACCAGAGCGTCTCGACCGACCTCGACTTTCCGGCCATCTTCGTCACCGCGCTGGCGGTGCAGGTCTCTCCCAAACTTGCGCTGGAAGGGGATCTGGGATGGACGCAGTGGTCTTCGTTCAAGACGCTGCCGCTGCGGTTCGAAGATGAATCGCTCAGCAAGGATCTCACGGAGGAATGGGACGACGCGTTCTTCTTCCGCGCGGGCGCCGAGCTGCAAGTGCGGCCCGACGTGCAACTGCGCTTCGGCTACTACTACGACCAGACACCGCAGCCCACGGAAGCGGTCAGCCCGCTTCTCCCTGACAACAACCGACACGGGATCAGCCTGGGGATCGGCAAGAGTTGGGGGCAGTTCCACGCGGATCTGTTCGGGCTCTATCTCGTGATGCCGGACCGTGAGACCGAGGGGATCAATCGGGACGGGTACGAGGGGACCTACGCCAACAACGTCGAAATCGCCGGCCTGACCCTGGGCTACCGGTACTAGAGGAGGACCACCATGCGCAGAAGACTTTTCGTTTTCATGGCGTGCGCGCTGGCGGCGACCGTCCTCGCCGTCGGTTGCGCCAAGATCGATCCGATCAGCGCGCCTCCGGTCGACACCGGGAGCGCGGACTTCACCACGCTGGCCGTGCTGGGCACCAGCATCTCCGCCGGCTACCAGAACGGGGGGCTGACCGAGTCGCGGCAGGTGAACTCGCACGTCGCGCTCCTGGCCAAGGCGCTGGGTAAGCAGGTGGTCTCGCACGGAGCGACCACGGCTCAGACCGGCGAGTTCGTGATTCCGGGCTACGGAGATCCGGGAAGCGCCGGCACGCTCCAGCTCACGAGCCTGGTCCCGGCCGTGATCGAGCCGATCCTGACGCCGGGCGCACCGGTGAACACGACGTACTTGGCAGCCTACAACGATCTCGCGGTGCCGGGAGCGACCGTGGCCGACGCCCTGAACACGGTCACTTCCGGGGCGAATCCCTACTTCAATCTGGTGATGCGGGGACAGGGGACGATGTTGTATCTGGCGTCGTCGCTCGCACCCACCTTCGTCGTTGTGGAGTTGGGCGCCAACGAGGTGCTGGGAGCGGTCACCTCCGACACCACGCCGCCGGCGGTGGCCACCTTCGAGGCCAACTACCGGCAGCTCATCACGACGCTGCTTGCGTTGCCTTCGGCCCCGAAGCTCGTGGTCTACGACGTGCCGGGGGTGACCAGCATTCCCTTCGCGACCACGGTGCCGCCGGTCGTGGTGAATCCCGCGACCAGCCTGCCGGTGATCGTGGGCGGACAGCTCGTGCCGTTGATCGGGCCGGACGGACCGCTCGCGCTCACCGACCTGGTCACGATCGGGGCGATCTCGCTCATGCGCCAGGGGATCGGGATCCCGGTGGCCCTGGGCGGCGCGGGGACGCCGCTCCCCGACGTGGTGGTCTTGAACAGCACCGAGCTAGGCCTGATCAACCAGCGGGTGATCGAGTTCAACCATGTCGTCACGACGGTAGCCGCCGAGCACGGGATCCCCGTCGTGGGGATGGGTGAGCTGCTGCATCAGGCGACCGTCGAGGGGATCAAGGTAGGCGGACTCGACTACACCACGGAGTTCGTGAGCGGTGGGGTGATCGGTCTGGACGGGATTCACCCGACCGATCTCGGTAGCGCGCTTCTCGCCAACGAGACGATCCGGACGATCAACGAGGCCTACGGTGCCGCAATCCCGCTGGTGGATCTGCGACAGATGGCGGGTGTTTCGGCGGGCAACGGCGCCAAGCCGGCGGTTGTCGGCTGGGGCACGCTCTCGGATGCGGCGATCGAGGCGTTGCAGCGCTCGCCGGTGTTTGGATCGGTGATCGCGCACTAGACGGCGCGCTTCGCGGCACTTCGCGTGTCGCACGAGGGCCACACCTTGTGGGACTGGTGCGACACGCGGGCGGCCCGCGGCTGCCGCAGGGCCCCGTCCCGTGGCATGAATCGTGATTCTCTCCCGGGTGCTCTCACCGGGAGGTCGTCATGCGATGGATAGCGTTCCTGGCCCTGGTGTTCTCGCTACTTGCCGGCGCGCCCGGGGTCTTGTTGGCCGAGGATTTGGGGAAGCACGCCACAAAGAAACGCGAGAAGGGTACGCTCGCTCGCTTCGAGGAAGAAGCCACCCGCTCCGGGAGAGACCGGGATCGCGATCACGGGGACGAACGCAGTGGGTGCGGTCGGGGCCACCATCGCGGCGACTGTGACTGCGACGAAGGCGATGACTTCGGGATCGCGTTCTTCTTGGAACTCGGGCGGGCTTCCCTCTGGAGCAGCGTTTATGGGGGTGTGGGGAGTTGGGTACGCGTGCAGGGCTCCTCGTCCGATGAGTGGGCGAGCGAGTTCCCGATGCGCGCCGTCGGCGAACCGCTGATCCCGTTCGTATCCGTGGATGGTCAGATGCAGGACAGCGGCGGTGATGTGTCCGCCACCGAGGTGCGCGCCGAAGCGGGTTACGGTCCGATCGCCATCGAGGTTCGCAGGATCGGGTATCGCGAGCGCCGCCCCGAGGACGTGATGACGATCACGCGGGCGCACTTCCTCTACCGCATGTCGTTCTCGCGTTCGGTCGAGATCGACCTCGGTTACGGCTACGCGACGCTCTCCGGAAACCGGAACACCACCGGCCCATCTTTGACCACGCCGCTTCGCGTCTACCCGACATCCGCTCTGGGTTTCGAGCTTCGCCCGTCGTGGGCCTCGATGGGCGGGAACACGATCACCGACTGCTCACTGCTCGCGGTGGCACGGCGGTCGGTGGTGAGCGTGAAGGCCGGTTATCGATGGACGTCCACCGAGAATGTTGACCTCAACGGTCCGGTGATCGGGGTGGCGGTCAATTTCTGAGCGATTGCCGTCACTCTCGCGGAGAAAAGACCCGTCTCCTATGGAATAGCGTTGTCCCCGATATCTGAAGCGGAGCTATACTATGTGGCGCGGTACGTGGTTTGACCCCCTGAAGAAGGAAGGATCGGAGACCGATTGACCATTTGATACAAGTGTGGCCGTCCCCTCCTGAGGAGTGGGATTCGGCTCAGAGGGAGGCGTGAAGTGCCGATCACCAGAATGAAGACTTTGGGCAGAGCCGCTCTTATGGCTTTGCCTTTTCTCGTTGCGGCGCAGGGCGCTCTGGCGACGCCGGGGGATCTGAAGCTGACGAAGATCGCCCTGCATCTGGTGCCGGGAATTCCCCAGGAGGGGAGCTGCAGTCAAGTGATTCCCTCCCGCTGCGCCGACACGCCGGTCTACGACGCGGGGTTCCAGGTCGTCGGTGCGGCAGACACGTGGTATACCCTCTACATTCTGGCGACCGACATCAATACAGCCGTGGGGCTCAAGCGGGTCTCCTTCAAGATCGAGTGCGACCCGGGCGTGTTGGTACAGGCACCGTGGTTGGATCCACCGCAGTGGTGTGCGAACGCGACCTTGGTTCCTGATTGGCTCGACAGCGGTACTACCATCGACATCGAGTTTCCCACCTGCGTGGGTACCAACCCCGATCCGGCGGATCCGGAGGGTGACGGCACGGTCCTGCTCGGAGTCTGCCTCATCGGCGGATCCGGGAAGTTCGCGATCGGCAGCCTCGACACGAGTAAACGCGCGGCGCAAGTGATCAACTGCGCGGGCGAGGCCACGGAACTAAAATGGACCGATTACACGATTGGCATCGACCTCGTCTCGCTGGGAGAAATCGGCTTTGGCCCTGACTTTAATGATTGGAACGTCCATGGTGCCTGCACATGTCCTTGGGTGTTTGACGACCCGTGCAAGGCGGGGTGGAGCTCGGGCATGATGGCTTGCTGCTATCCCGGCGTCGGGTGTGCAGGAGGCCTGTCGCAAATCTCGGAGCGTGCGTGTGAGTACGTGGGCGGCGTATGGAGCGTAGTACGCTGCGGCTGGGTCTGCTCGGATGCGGATTGTCAGGCCCTCTCCGTGCCGGTGCGGTTGACGACTTGGGGCGCGATCAAGTCGATGTACGACTAGCTTCCGAGTCCCGACGCTGAAAGAAAGTGGGAGACGAATCTCCGTGGCTCCCACGGGAGACACACGGTTCATGTCCAGTCGAGTCGAGTGGGCACAAACGCTGCCCCTCCCCAAGGAAAGCAGATCGCACCGGTCGCCTAATGTCCACAAGCTGACGGGGCCTTGAACGCCGCGCCCCAGGACTGTGACAGAGTCCACCGGCTGCAGGTAGCAAGACCGGAAGCCAGAAGCCGTACTGAAGGCCTATACTGCGGGCACGGCATCTGGGCGAGCGATCTCGCTGGCCAATTCAGCCGGGGTGACATCGGTGGGAGCATGCAAGATCAGTGGTATGGCGACAACAAGGACCTCGTGAAATGGGGCGTGCTCATTCACCTTGCACAGCTTCACCAAGCCTCCCGCATCCTTCACGTTGCCTACCATAGGCCAACCGAATGGAAGGGCCTCGGCCCTGGACAATGGCCCTCCCTCAGTATCGGTGATGTATCCGTGAAGATGCCCGACGCTGTTCTGCAGCACTTCCGAGACATCCGGCGCGCTTCAGGGCTCACGAGCTTCATTCGCGCCCAACTTTCAATCGGAGTCCTTGATATGACATTCGAGGATCGCGGAACCTACCAACGGGCTGTCCTAGAAGCCATCCAAGCCCGTGAGAGTGGGAGTACGACGGTTGTCCTTCTTGACCCCGATACTGGCCTGGCTCCTGAGTCTCCGAGTCTGAAGCACATTCTTGAATCGGAGGTCTGGGCCATCTGGGCGGCACTGATTCCGCGCGACCTTCTCGTGCTCTATCAGCATCAGACGAATCGGAATGGCCGGCCGTGGATTGCGCCGAAGAAGAAGCAATTCGAGCAAGCACTTGGGCTGGAAATCGGCTCGGCCAAATGCGCTCGGTCTGAACGGATTGCACGGGACGTAGCGTTCTTCTACGCGCAGAAGACAGGCTAGGATGCCACCAGGATCGTCGCCTGCTCGTGGGGGTAGAATAGGGCTTTGAAGGGGGCCCGTCGTCGCGGGCGCGGCTGACCGGCAGCACGTTGGGCGGGCTACTGACCTTGAGGAGACTTGCCTCGTGCTGTCACTGATCGGATCACAAGTCGCCCGATTCAGTAAGAAAGGAGATCACGATGTCCGAGACCAAGAAAGAGGGCGCTGGGAAAGACAAGGCTGCAGGCGGATGCAAGGAATGCAGCTGCCCGAGCTGGAGGTCGGATTCCGGCAGTCCCGAGAAGTGCATCAACATCCGTCCGCCCACGAAAAAGCTCTGTGGGCATTCGAAGGCGGACCATAACTGAGCCAGAGAGTGCGGGCGGCCCCTTCTTCTGAGAAACTGCGCGTAGGCCGCCCAACAAGCCGATGCAGCGGCCCGGCCTGCGGCCGGCCGCTGATCGGCAAGGCGTTAGGCTGTTTCACGCTATGTTGACACCCGAAAAGGTCGCCACCTACAGGAAGTTCGGCGGGGACATCGATGGCTTTGCCGTCGCCGGACGCAAGGACCCATCCGGTATCACGGCAGAGGAGTGGAGGCTGATCGACGAATTGCGGTTGGCTCTCTTGATTGTATCTTCAGGCCGCGCGGCACCGGAGTATGCCCAGGCTTTGGAGCGGCGGTTGGCAACAGTCGTTGGAGACGAGCCAACTCGCCAAGCCATCCGGAACCTGATTGCATGAGTATCCAATAGCCTGACGGTCCGCTTCAGCCGCCCCCACTCCTGGGGAGTAGAATCCAGCATTGAGGGTCGATCGGTCGTTGCGGTTGAGCGGCGACATGTAAGGCAGACGGGGTCCCTAAGATGGCTAGAAAGAGAATCCCTTCGGACACAGAGGAGAACGTTCTGGTCCTCTGCCGTCGACGATGCTGCATATGTTACGGGCTCAACCGCGATCTCGACATCAAGTCGGGTCAGATCGCGCACCTCGATGGCCGCAACGACAACAACGACATGGACAACCTGGCGTTCATGTGTTTCGAGCATCACGATCAGTACGACAGTCGGACAAGTCAAAGCAAAGGTCTGACGCCACAAGAGGCGAGGCGTTTTCGCAGGGACCTGCACGAGGTGATCGAACGGGCATGGAATCAACCGGTCGCGATCGGCAAGGCTACTATCCGCGGCAAGGGTGATGCGTCGGGGCACTACGTTCGTGAAGGCGATTTCTCGAGCGCAGAACTTCAGGTCAGCACCCTCCTGAATGGGGATGTGCGGGTGACTGGCATGGCAGTGTGGGGCAAGACTCGCGAGTACGGGCCGAACCTTGGTGAATTGGATTTTGAGGCGGAAGTGCGTGACGACCGTGCAGTGTTCTCGGACGCGAGCCTGGGTGGTGACGAGTACCGCCTGGAACTCCAATTCGATGGCGATCGACTCATCGCTACCGAGAAGTACATCGTGGGCTACTTCGGAATGAACGTGTCTTTCGAAGGGGAGTACCGCCGCATTGGCTAGCATCTGCCTAACGACCGCTTCAGTCCCGCCCGCTCATGGGGAGCGGAATGCAGGTCAGTGGCCGGTCGTCGCGGGCGCGGCTGACCGGTGGGAGGCTGCGTGGCCCCGCTTCTCCTGCTGAGCGACGCCGATGCGGCCACAGACTTGCCACACTCACGGAATGCTGCTTCAATCCGGTGCCAATGTCTTTGGCGCGGGAGGAGAGACGTGCAGGACCTGTGGAAGTGAGGACATGAATGAGTTCCTCGAGGAGAGACAAGCTCACGGACCTGCTTCGCAATGTGGATCGTCCGTTTGCCCCGCGCGCCAATACATTCGCGGAGGCCTATCCCACGATTGCCCACCTGTCCGTTGAGGTTTCTGAATCAGTGCTTGGGCGACCGACCGGGCGCCAACTACATTTCACGGAGAAGAACTTCCGGGGTGCGATTGATTGCAGGAATCCCCAATGCTATGGGGGGGGTGTTGAGATCGGCATGCTCGTTCACCGAATGATCACGAACGGTCAGCGTGAGCAGAAGTTCCTGGAACACTGTGAGGGCTATGAAGGCTCCCCGAAGGGCCAGCGGCGCTACCGCGACTGCCTGACCTATTTCGATATCACTATCCAGATCGTTCTGAAACGGGACCTGGAGACCGAGTCGGCGAGCTGACTGACTCTGTCACCGCCGGCGTAGTGCTGGCCTTCGGCCGCCGGTGCCGCTATGGGGTCGCCTTCCACAACGTCCTGCCCGTTCTCCGGTCCACCAGCACCTCGATGAACGCCAAGTCGAACTCGTGCATCTTGGCGAACATGGTCTGCTTGGAGCCACCAAACCGGGTGGCAATGGTCAGTGGTGTAGAATGCTCGGGAGGCCGGTCGTCGCGGGCACGGCTGACTGGCAGCACGTTAGATTCCTAAGTGGAGAGGTCGATGAATCGCGAGTCGGCTCGAAAGGAAGACATCGAGGAGATTCAAGCTCCGGAGGCTGCGCGGTGGGACGGGGCAAAAGCCCTGGGCAATGACGACCACTGGGGTTGTTGGATCAAGCAGCTTGAAGAGCAGGTGGCCAAGGAGAACCATCGGCATCTTTCGGATGCTGGTGTGTTCGTGGCATGGCTCTTGATGTCCTCTGAATACATCGCCCAGAGGTTGCGCTTCTCGTACTTCGCAAACGACTCGTTCAGTGATCAGATGGTCTTCGACCTCCCGTACGCAAAGTTGGAAGAGAGGGCTGCTTCAGTCATGCCGACGGATGTCCTTGATGCACTGCGGTTTGTTCTGACCGCGCGGCATATCATCGTCCACAAGGGTTTTCCAAACCTCCAAGCTGCGCCGGCGGAGCGGTCACTGCCGGCAGGATTTCCGGATATCCGGCAAGTCTTGGAAGACATTAGAGAACCGCGGAACTTCCAACGGATACGCGCGAAGTGTGACATGGTGCACCAGTGGATAACTGAGAACACACCACCGGTGCGGTTTGGAATCTCACCTCCCGCTGCAGCCGCCGCCCGCGCGGGGGGAAGGCAAAGACGCAAAGGCAGGTAGCCGCGCGGGGTGCAGTTGAGCGGTGAGGGGTTAAGTTTCGGAGCACAATGTGACGCACGCTTCAGAGATTCACCCAGTCTTTGGCCCGGACCATCAACATGGAAACGTTGTCTTCAATTTCTCGGGGACTACATCTGTTCAGCTCGGTGCATTTGCGCATGGCTACCATGATGCGGGGAAGATCCTTGCCACTCGGCTTGCCGAGTCACACGGTCACGCAGACTACGAAGGTTATCCGATTCTGTTCTTGTACAGGCACTCCATGGAGCTCTACTTCAAAGCGATCGCGTTCCGCGGCGAGCAGCTTCTTGGCTTGATCTCGGACGAACAGACTGACCTGAGTAGGGTGTTTGGAAAGCACAGGCTGGTTCCCTTTCTTCCAGTGCTGGCTACTGTGTTTGGCGCAATGGACTGGAAATGGGACTGTGAGGTCTCGGGTGTCGCAAGCTGGGCAGAGTTCGAAGCTCTCGTTAGATCTCTTGACGAAGTGGATCCATTGTCGTTTACGTTTCGATATCCAGTCGATACCAGGATGAACCCGTCCTTGCCCAAGCACTTCGTAATCAACGTGGTCGGGTTTGCACGACATATGGATGGTTTGCTAGATCTGCTGTCGGGTGCCCTGGTCGGCATCGAGGATCAGTGGGACCTTTCAGCAGAAGCGGCGTACTTTCTCCAGCAGTTGGCGGGTGAGTGGAAGAGGAAGACCTAACAACCGGCTGCAGCTGAGGGCCTGTCGTGTCACGGCGGGCGCGGAGCACCCACCATGACACTCGGCCTGCTGCTGAGCCTGAGCGTTAGCATGGCCGAAATCGGATCACCCACGGATTGGACACGGAATGGAACATTGACGTGAAGGTGCCTGCACTCGAGAAGAACATCCTGAAGTTCCGCGCCCTTGAGATGGTAGTGGTGCTCTTCCAGGCAGAGAGCCTCAAGCGCTATGTCGTTGAGTCGATTCGCGCGACCGATCGGACATTTCCCCGTGAGGACGCATCTGAGCGTCTCCCTGAAAGGGCAACGCAACTGATCAAGAAGGCCTTTGCCGTCCTGGTGGACGAAGGTGTCCTCACCCGGGAGGAGAGCAGCGAGGTCCAAGGGCTGCTGGACTTTCGAAACCTAATCGCTCACCGGGTGGATGAACTTGTACGCGATGTCGCAATCCCCGGTAACCCCACTGACCTCGGGGGGCGGCCCGAATCGCGCTACGAATACGATGTGCTTGATCGACTTGAGCGCTATAGGCGCAAGATCGAGGAAGGCCTTCGGCCCACCTTCGTCCAATCCCTGTCCTTGGACAGAGTCAATTTCGAGGCCGCTGAGGCCGCGTATAGGGAGGAGATGAGCAAGCTAGCCAGAAGGATAGACCGGCAGCTGGCGGCCCGAGCACTGGCAAGTGGCTAGTGTCATAGGCCACGCTATCTCTGTCTGCCGCCCGCTAACGAACCGCTGCGGTCCCCGCCCGCTCCGGGGAGTAGGATGCGTCTTTGAAAGATAGCCGGTCGTCGTCGGTGAGGTGGACAATTGGATCGGACCGGGAACGGGAAATTGTCCGGGAGTGACTCTGAGTGAAGGTCTCATCAAAGATGCTCGGTGATGCTGGAGAGCATTACGCGTTGAGCCAGTTCTCGTTCGCAGGGAAACCTGCCACGAAAATGCCGGACAACTGGGAGGGTTACGATCTTGCCGTCGAGACTGGTAATGGGTTGATTAGGGTAAGTGTCAAGACGCGAAGCGAAAGCGAGGGCTGGAAGGCCAGCAAGTGGTTCAACTTCGATGACCGGCGAGAATGTGACTGGATCGTCTTCCTCTTCAAGCCCAAGGATGGGCCAATTAGGTCGTGGATCATGCCGTACGCCGCAGCCAAGGCACATGCGAACATACCAGGGCCAGCGCGCAAGGACGCGCACTTCCGGGATCTGTCGTGGGCAAGGTTGAACAGGCCACCGCTCAGCGCCTATGCGAACAACTGGGGATTGCGATCGTGAGGCGCTCGCACGCGTGATTACGGCGCCGTGCCTGTGCATGGGGGTGCTCGGTGGACGTTAGTGCACCTGATCCTGGGGGCGTATGGATGGCGGAACCGGTGCTACCTCGGCAAGGATGGGCATATGGCGTGCGTCGGATCCCACCACAAGATCTTTAGACATCCCTGATCGAGAATCCCCCAAATGCGCTCCGTCGCTCCCACGCGCAGGGAAACTAGCTTGTCCACGTCGGAGAGTCCGAGCTCCTCAAGACGCCGCCGGGCATCATTGCAGATGCGATGGACGCCAACATGGTGGTTCTGCTTCTTTCCCTTGAAGAGAATATCCTTCCAATTCATTGTTTCGAAGGCAGACAAGCGCGATTGAACTGCGGCCACCGCAGGGGCGGCAAGGGCTGTCCAACCAAATTGGCCATGCAATTCGAGGGTCCCGACCTTCCATGTCGGGCACAAGTCAAGGAAGTCGATACCCTCAGTGGCATGGGGTGACTTCTCTGGAGTGGGCAAAATCGCTGCCTTCGGGGCCTTACGATTGGATCTGTTCTTGGCCATTCGCCTCTAGAGACTTCCGTAGTATTCGGCCATAGCGGCAGGTGTAATCTCTTTCGATCCCCGCTCTCCCTGCCGGAGGCCGGCACGCGCATCCAGCCACGGATGTTCGCGGTGCGTGAGATCGCTCAACCATTGCGATGTCTTGTGGCCGTAGTACCCAAGCACAGCATCCACTGTTTCACGCTGAGTTAGGTCGAGCGCATTCGGATCTCCGGATGGCCATTCCGACACCTTGAATTGTCCCCTGTGGACCTCGTAGAGATCGCGGGCCACTGGCCCATTTGCCCAAGCCTCTATCTTCTCGCCGAATAGCGGTTCGTCGTCCCAAACGAGTGACCACGCTTGGCAATAGAAGACCAGCTTCTGCAGCTTCATCGCGGTCATGGGGCCGCGTCGCTCTAGGATATAGGCGGCAACATCATGAGCAGAAACCATACGGTGAACCCCTGTGGCCAGCGAGCAATTTGGGAGACGGCTAGCTGCGCCTCGTTAACGCCAATCTACACCGAACCAAGTCCGTATTCTATGGTGATCGACAAGGCTTGACCTGAACCGTATACCAAACACGTGAGTAGTCATTCCGCGTCTCTCGGTGTTTGTGTGTAAGTGGTTGTCATATAGTGTTTTATGTTCTATGTGGCGATGGGTTGCGCCGTTCGCGGCAGCCCCAACTCCCCGAGACTTCGCGAGGGGTCGCAGACGCGATGCTTCTCTCCGGCCCGCATCGGTGCTGCGGGACGAGGATCTCGGCCTCGCCACCAAGACGCCACTTGACGACGAAAACCATCTGTCGGGGTATCAGCCGTGCGGCGCGGTTGGGCATCTCGAAGGGCTTTCTCGTCATGGGACAACGAAGTCTCCGGGCGACTCCGCCACCCGCTCCATGAAGGTCTCGACGCGTCGGCTGGGGCCTCCTCGGAACAGTGGAACTCGGTATCGGGTCTCGCCGCCGAGCCGCCACACCACGGTCAACGTCCGCGTGCGCGGATCGATCGCGACGGCGGTGGCGAGACGTTCCAGGAGTTCGCGCTGGCCGTCACGGTCCGCCTTCTCCAAGCCCTCAGCTAGAGCCAGGATCGCTCGCAGGTCCGGCAACGAAGGGATAATCGCGGCGTCCACCGAGTGGTCCAGGCGGCTGCGCGCCAGCTTCATCTCGGCGTCGAGTGTCTTCTGGCGCCTGCGGATGATGTGGTCCGGGAGAAGTGCCTGTTCGACGGCGTCGACGAGCCGGGCCTGCCGGGCTTCGAGATCGCGCACCTGAGCCTTCAGAGCATCGCGCTCGGCGGCTGCGTCCTGACTTCCCGCCGTTTCCATGGCCCGGGCGTAGCGGTCCTTCAATATCTCCGGGTCTCCGGCGTGCGCCTTGAGCGCGTCCAGGACGAGCAGGTCCACGAGCCACCCGGTGAGCTGCCCCCCTCTGGCCGGGCACCTCCGTGGTTCCAAACACTTGTAAACGTGGAGCGCCATCCCCGTTGTCTTGGAGGGCCGGATGGGTGCCCCGATAACGGCCTTGCCGCAGTTGGCGCACCGGATGATCCCGGACAGGAGGTACTTGGGCTTCGCTCCCGGTGCGCTGCGCCGGGCGACTCTTCTGGAACGGTCTTGCTGTCGATCCCAAGTCTCCTGGTCGATCATTGCCGGCCAATCGGCTTGGACCAGCTCGCCCCGTGAGTTCGGACGAAGACCCAGGTAGAACGGTAAGCTCCGGGTGCGCCGGATCCGCTCGTAGTGGAGGTTGATTCCTTCGAGCCTGAGTTCCCGGGAGAGTCGCCATGCCGAGAGTGGGGACTCGAACACGCGCTGCACCAGGGGTATCTCGTCGGGGTTGGGCACCACCTTCTCGGTCTGGCGGTCGAACCGGTACCCGAGGGGCGGGTGTCCCCCGGCGAACTTCCCGGCATCCATGGCCTCGTGGAGGCCGCGCTTCGTGCGCTCCAGGAGCTTACGCTTCTCTCTCTTCGACAGGATGCCGTGCAGGTCGCTCTCGAAGTCGTCCTCCGCCAGCCGCAGGTCGTAGGTCCGCTCGGGGGTGGCGATCCGTACCCCGGCGCGGCGGCAGGTGCTCGTGATCCGGGCCTGGTCGGTGAGGTCGGACGCCCGCGAGAGGCGCTCCCATTCGATGACGAGCACGATGTCAACGCGACCGGCTTCCACATCGTCAAGGAGGCGGTGCATCTCGGGCCGGTCTTGGATGGTCTCACCGGACGCGGCACCCTCGTCATAGACGCGCACCGCCCAACCCATGCGCTCGGCGTGCGCGGTGAGGATGGAGCGTTGAGCTGACAGGCTCCATTTCTCAGCCTGCTCGCGGGTGCTGACGCGCATGTAGACGCCAGCGCGGATCGGGACCGCCTGCGGCAACGCGTCGGTGTGCCCCGCTTGCACCGCCTCTATCTGATTGATGGATCGCACGTTATCCGATCTCTCCTGTCCACATCTCTACCTCGGTGTCGCCATGACATCAAGGGAATCCCCCCCACCGATGCCGTCATCCGTGTGGCTGGACGGGGGATTGCTTGCGTCGTTCCAAGGTTCTGCATCGTTCTTCATCACCCGTAGAACAATCCCGCGAGTCTTCGCGCCTGCTCCGGGCTCACCGGCATGTGTATCCCGTCGAGGGCCATCAGCCCATAGGTGAACGCGAGCGAGTAGTGGTCGGCTCCGGTCCGCACGTAGCGGTACTTCTTGGCTCCGGTCTCGGGGTCCTCGTCCAACACCTTGGCGTCGCAGCTCATGTGGCGGGCGAACTCCTCGATCTCGGGACTCCTCGGTGGGAGGGTGAGCTTCTTGTCCCGCACGATGGCCCGCGAGGCGTCCAGGGCTTCGGTGCGGTTGATGTTGACGGTCAACTCCCGGCGATCCCACCGGACGCTGCCCCGCTGGCTCTCGTTGAAGAAGTTGAGGAAGACCCAGCCTCGATGACGCAGCGCGAAGTCGCGGGTGGCGTGGGTCTCGGGGAGCCCGTCGATCACGCATTCGCGCACCCGGTACTGCTTCATGAGGGCGTCCAACTCGGCAAACTCGTGGCAGGTCTGGACGTGGACGAGATGAGCCGGGCGCACGCTGTACCCGTTGGTGCGCAGGATGACCACGTGAAGAGCCTTGCCGGTGTCGACGCCCATGACGTTGAACCCGAACGGGGCATCGCCGGTGCGACAGAGGTCGAGCACGGTCTGCACGTCGAGGCGGCGTTCGAGGTCGGCCCAGGGGATGCCAATCTTCAAGTTGTAGAACCGTTCCGGGAACTTGGTGGTCCGGTACTCGTCCAAGATCTCGCCCGGGTCCATCTTCACGGAGAACAGCTGCGAGACGCGGTAGCCGTGGATGGAGCGAGTCGGGTAGTCCGCCACCCACTCACCCAAATCGAGATCCAACTCCGCGGTGCACTTGGGGCAGGCGCGATAGTAGGTGCCGTCGTCGCGCTGACGGATCACCGTGACCTCCTGACCGAGCTTCGCCGGGAACGCCCGCTCCAGACAGGTCCACTCCCCGCAGGCCGGGCACTTCAAGGTCCAATGCCGCTGGTCCGACTTCTCGAACTGCTCGTCGATGCCGTAATTCGGAAGCGACGGGTTCGAGAGTTCAATGACCCGCTTGTAGTCGCTGTGCGCGATCCGCTCCCACGCGAGCGCGCGCGCATCCGGGGTGGCCTCGTCCAACTCGTCGAAGACCAGCATGTCCAAGGGGACGGACTTCATCCCGACCGTGGACTTCATGCCTCGGAAGTAGAGGTTGGCCTCTCCGATCCGCTTCAAGCCCACGGTGTCGGTGTCCTGGAGCCGGGCGGCGAGGAACGGGTTGTCCTTCAAGAGCGGTCCGACCCGCGACCGGGAGAAGTCGTAGACATCGGTCTGGGTGGGGAAGTAGTACCCCACGTTCAACCCCTGGATGCATGCATGAAAGCTACGCAGGATGGCCCAGGTCGTGCCGCCGATCTGCGCCGCCTTGGAGAGCACCACGTGCGGCGAGGTGTCGTCGTAGATCGCCTTGAGGTATGCATGGCCCTCGAACCGGAACGGCACCCCGTCCAGTCGGATCTTCTTCGCCGCCCACGTCGCCAGAGGCTCCGTCAGGGCACGGGTCGCCGGGGTCGCCAGCTCCAGCGTCCGCCTCGTCAGGTATGGCCCAGGGAGCGGCTGGATGCGGTCCCGGATCTCCTCGTCCGAGACGTTGTCCCGGACTGTCGATGAACACGTCGATCAAGTGACGCTGCTGGGCCTCGGCCTTGGCCAGGATCTCCTCTTCGGACTCGCCGGTCGTGGTAAGACCCTTCGCGAGGCGTTGTCCCTTCTGTGCCCGTTCCAGGATGCCGGCGATGCGGTCCAACTCCCGGATGTCGGTTCCCGGTTGGCCTTTCAAGTCCTCCATGAGCTTCGTGACCAACAGATCCCACAGGCGGTAGTGACGGACATTGAGGGTGACGCGGTCGGTGGCGATCTTCTCGACGAACATCTCCGCGGCCCGGCGGTCGATCTTGAGCCGCAGTCCATCCCAGTCCTCTTCCTTCCGCCAGCGCGCCACGGTGTGCGGCTTGACCTTGAGTCGGGTGGCGATCTCCACGTTGGAAGAGGCTTCGCCGGCAAGGTAGAGGCGGCGTGCCTCCTCCCGGACCTTACGAAGCGGCTTCTTCACGGCGGTTCTCCATGAAGTGGGTGGCGAGGTTGGCGAGACCCTTGGCCTTGCGGTCCCGGCCAGGGGTGCCGTCCGAGGCGAGTTCGACCGCCTCTTCGATGACGGTCTCCTGCTCCGGGGTGACGACGAATGAGATGACGCGGGGGAGCACCTTCTCGGCCTCCTCGGCTTCGGCGTCGAGGAGAGCGGCGATCTCCTCGGCCGGGAACTCCAACAGCGCGTGCAACTCTTCGAGCTGCTTGTCCGTCTCGGGGAGGAGTCCGGCAAGATCGTCGAGGCTCATCTCACCGAGCAACTCGTGGATCAACTGTGCCCGGCGCATCGGCTGGTCCTGACCCTGGAGACGGTTCAGGGTGGCCAACAGGAGCTTGGCCTCCCGGTCGTCGACATCCCACACGTCGCAGCGGGCCTCGGTGTGGCCGAGTTCGCGCAGGATGGCGACCCGGTGATGGCCGTCGAGCACTTGGAACTTGCCGGCATCGTCCGGATGGGGACGCACCACGAGGTAGGGGTAACGCTTCGTCCGCCCGATTTGGACCTTCAACTTCTCCTTGAGATCCTCGGGCATCACATTCGAGTTCAGGGGGTGGGCGACGAGGTCGTCGATCGGGATCATGCGCGCGCCGAGGCGCTTGTCGGAGACAGGGCTAGCCACGGGTCATCACCTCTTCGGAGTGGGGGGTAACAGCGCTGCGGGAGCGCTTGGGCAGCGCTTTCTGCCGCTTCGCCGCTTGTTTGCGGACTGGGGAGGTCACGAGAACAGTTGCGCTGGAAGCGGCAATGCGCTCCACAGCGCTCTCGTCCCAGCCGACGACCAGGAACTCCTTGTTCGTCGCCTTCTTCTCCGCGGTCGCGACGGCGGGAAGATGCTGGTAGGCGATCTCGATGGCGCGGGTCTGCCGGCCGAGGCGGGTCATCTTCTGCTCCAACTCCTCGATGCCAACGACGGCGTTCCCGAGGGAGAGCACCCAGATCGGGATGTGGGCGGACGCCTCGAAGAGCGAGTCCAGCATCCCGGCCCCGTCCTTCGCGGTGAACGGGCTGGTCGGGCGGCCACTGCCCTCAAGGATCTCGTCGAGAACCTGATACTGCTTCTCATAGCTCATTACGCCGGGATACGGCGGGTCGTAGTAAGCGACGGCAGCGTTGATCGTGGGGAGTGCTGTCGAACACGCTCTCTTGGATCACGCGCCCCTCGCCCTGGAAGACGCCTGCGTTGATCGCCTGCGCCAGTTGCCAGAGCTTGTCGGGCCGGGTCAGCCGCAGCCCATCCACATAGCTGTAGATGCAACTCTCGGTGATGGCCTCGTACTCGCCCGTCTCCATCCGATGAATGGTGCCCTTGCGAATCTGACTCATCGGGTGCGCGAGCAACGCGATGCGGATAGCTAGGAGTCGGATGAGCGCCGCCTTCGCCGTGTCCTCGGTGGCATCCGCGATGCGCAACGCTCGGTCGATGAACCGGGCTTGAACGTGCGTGAACGTGGAGGGTGAGTAGTCGGTCTCGACCCGGCCCGGTGCTGCACCGTCATCCTTGGCGAGCCGCAACACGTCCTCACGCGTGAGCCGGACCCTGCTGTTCTCGATGAGTGCCTGCCCGATGGCAAGCGACCTTGCCGCGATGTCGGTCGACACCACGCGAAAGCCCTGCGCCTTGGCATAGAGGGACACCGAGCCGCCGCCGAGGAACCCGTCCAGGAACGTCAGCCCAGACCAGTGCCGCCTTGGCAGGATGCGATCCACTTCCCGGAAGATCGTCGGACAAAGGCGTCGCTTTCCGCCGAGATACGGCGGAAGCGCGGACCACAGGTGGAGCTTGCGGTGGTGGGGCGTTGTTCTGGTGGATCGCATTATTGAGTGGAGTCCTTCTCGTTTGAGCGCACTCCTTGTGCTGTGCCGGACATGAAGCCCGGCCGACACCAGGAGGCAGAAACCATGAGCAAGAAGAAGATCGACGAGACGGTGACCAAGGCCCGGCAGGCCCGGGAGAAGAAGGCTCGCGAGAAGGCGGACGCCGAGGCGACTGACCAGAAGCCCACCGTCGCCGAGTGGATGGCAGCGCAGGGTGACGAGAAGGCGGCGATCGCCGCAGCGATGGCTGCGGAAGAGACCGCGCACACGGACGCCGACGCCGCGACCGAATCCGGGACCCCGGACATGAAGACGCGTGGCCTGGCGGTCGTGCCCGACGCCGCGCCTGTCGCGCCCACGGAGGCGAAGGAAGACCTGGTGGTCTTCGCGATGAGGTTGACGACCGCCGAACGCGATGCGATCCACGCCGCCGCCGGTCCGGGCAAGGCGTCCAAGTTCGTCCGGCAGGTCGCCATCGCCGCCGCTCGCGGGGACGTGGACGCGGTCCAGCGCCTCATTGACGCGCGGGTGAAGTAGCCGCCACCGGTCCCCGCCGACGACTCGTGACTGCGGTCGCGGGTCGTTCGGCGTTGTTGGCGTGCGCTATCCACGGCGCACCCACCCTCCCGTGGGCCCGAACGCCCGCCGGATCAGACCGATGACTCTCGGCCTTCGGATCGTGACGGTCTCGATCGTGAGCACCGGTCGCAGGGCTTCAGGGGCGGCGTTGTCGTGGAACCGGATCGCCGGTGCGACCCCGTTCTTCCACGCCAACCGGACCCCGAACGAGCCCACCGCGTGGTCCCGCCACGCCACGACTGTCGGAGTGATGTCGAAGGTCACGGCGGAGTCCGCCGCACCGCTGCAGAGGTTGGGGATGTCCTCGGCCCGGATGACCACTGCAAGGGAGGTGTCCACGTCTCCGCCCGACGCCGACCAAGTCTTCCCCGCCGCGCGGCTGAGCCAGGTCGCCTTGGCCTCGTTCCAGGTGATGGTCACCGGCGCGATCTCGAGGGTGTCGTAGACGGCGGGAGCATCGGTGGCGTTGAGCCTGTACAGCGTCAACGTGGCCCGCGTGAACGTGGCCGGCACGGAGTCCGGGATGGACTCGGCCCACGAGACAAGCCCCACACACTGGTAGGCGCTCGATGCGGGGTCCGCGATGTAGATGCCGTTGGGGTCGCCGTTCTTGCCGGTGGTCGGCTCGGCTTCGGCGAGGAACGTCGCCTTGACCTTGGTTGTGTCCGCGCGGCTCGTGGACCAAGTCACCCGCGTCCTGACCGGGGCCGGGATGACGATGGCTCCCGCCGCCCTGGGGATGAGGATGGCCGCGAGGAGGAGAACGACAAGGGCCAGGAGGATGTGCTTCAGGCCCGGCGTCCGGTGGGGAGCAGGAGGAGGGCCCGCACGGGGACTGCGTGTCCTTGCGACAGGATGCGCACCCGGCATGAGAATGGGGTGAGATGTCCTGAGTGGGTGGCGGTACTCACCCAACGTCAATCCGCGATTGAGATTGCCGGAATTGAGGATGTTGAGAATGCCATCCCCCGCGCGGGGACCGGTAGATTCAGAGAGAGTAAGAGTAAGTACTTCACTCTCCTGTTCCCCGAAGCGGCTCAGCATGCTCAACATGCTCAACGAGAGCCAACTGCCTACGGACCCATGACTTCCGTGAGAATGTCCAACCGTCTCAGTCATGCTCAGAGATCCTCACTTTCTTCTGCGCACTCCCCGGCCAACCATCGGGGATGCACCATCCATTCGTCCTTCTTCCCGGGGATCACCTTCACGTAGTTGCGCTGCTCCATGACTTCGAGCGCTTGGGTTACCGGTTCCCGCTTGTGAAACCGGGTCTGGCCCCTCACCGCCTGATGCAGCATCCGTCCCGTGAACAAGGACCAGCCCTTGGACCGGATCACTTCCAGCAGGTCCTTCGCTCCGGCCAGTCGCTCATCCAGAAACACAACTTCGTGGGCAAGCTGCGCGTGGGGAAGGAAGTACTCCTGCACAAGCCGCACGGCGCGGTGCATCGTCGTGCCCTGGATCTCCGTGCCGCCGCAGTCGGCGACGTGGAGAAGACCCGCGATGCGAACCGCGAAACCCGGCATGCGGGCCGCCCATTCCTGCATGTAGGCCAAGTCGCCCGTGTGCCGATCGAGGCGCGGTTCAACAGAGTCATGAAAGGCGCACAACTCGGCGAGGGCCGCATTGGATACGTCGAGTTCGATCGTCTCGCTCATGCTCATGAGTTGCGTGACGACGGTGCTGTAGCGTTCTCGGGCCTCTGGGGGAACGGGCGGTCGGCTGAATTCCCGGTGGCCCAGCGTGCTCTGTGGTATGGAGTACAGGACCCGTCCCAGGAGTCCACGCTCTTTGAAGTGTTCGTTCTTGATCATCTGGGGAATGACTGCGGGCTGGACGGTCAGCAAGAGGGTCAGAATCGGCTGCTCGAGGCACTCTTCCCGTCCTCGTCGCAGGATGGTCGTCCGGTCCCCCGTGTAGGCCTTGAGGTAGATCCCGATGTTGGGGTTCTTGGCATACCGGCCATCCATGATCTCCACGACCTCGCCGCCCTCTGCGCTCAATACCGCCATGCGTTCACCGTGCTCATAGATGGCTGTTGCGAGGGCTTCGGGTGTCGCGTCCTCCGTTATGAACAAAGGCGAGACCGGCATGGGGAGGGCATCCAAGCTGACGTTGAGCTCCTCAAGTCGTGCGTTGAGCTCGGTCAGCTCGGCCGGTTTCGACCCCATCCTGCCAATCTGGCGCCTCACCCCCTGAATCTGATCCTCGACGGCTTGCCGTCGTGCGCGGACGCGGGGAAGCTCAGCTGCCTGCTCCCGCCGCGCCTCTTTCTGAAAGCGAAAGATGGGGTCGGTGAGGGGAGAGAAGGCCGTGCTCTTTCCAGAGCCCGACTCCATGGCGAGTACTTCGTATAGGTTGACGGGTTCAGTCCAGCCCGCCCTCACTCGCACACGGACTCGCTTGGCTGCGGCCGTTGACAACACGGCCAAGGCGACCACCGCGGGTAAGTCGACGGGTGTAGCTATTGCCTGTGCCACCGCGGTGACGAAGTCGCGTACAACATCGGGCAGGAGGCCCACCGGAAAGCCGGGACGGGGCCGTGACGAGAACGGCAATGGGTCTTCTCGCCACGCCGTCTTACACCAATCCTCGAACCGCTTAGCCTCTGCCTGGGCGCGTTCGTACTTGTCACGGTACATGGGAGTGACACGGGCGGATTCAAGCATCAGGAATCCTCCACGCCGACGCCGAGGAGAAGCAGTCGGCGGAATGTGGAACGGGACGCCCAAGGCCGGGCGTAGTGGGGCCTGAGAGAAAGTCCGATGAGGCGACCACTCTGTACGATTGCTGTGGATCCGATCCTGGCCCGGGGGTACGAACGGGCACTACTCGCAATCCTATGAATCTAGGAGTCGCCTCCCTTCGCGAGGCGCGTGAGCGTCTCGATGGCGTGGGTGAGTTCTTCGATTCGACGCTCTAGACGATCAACCTTCTCTTCAACCGTGCCGCCCGACCGCGACTTGGAAAGCACCTCTTCGTGACTAAACGACTGTTCGACTGCGCCGCTTCGATCGGCGACGACCTGCGTCCACTGCACGTGCGATGTGAGTTCCTGGTCTTCGTGATCTCGCGGGGTCAAGGTCATCCCCTGTACCAAGAATTTCAATCTGGGGCGATCCACCAGCCATGCAGTCTTCTCCAGATGAGTCCCGCTGAAGTCACCGGCCGGCAGTGGGCCATAACGCGGGTTGTCGAGAAAGCTGCGGTCGCCAAGGAAGTGCAGGGCTGCCATGGGGCTGAATCCTGCGTAGCGCAGCTCAACCGCCCGCGCGTCACGGAGGGACTCGGCATAGACCTTCTTCGAGATGCCCGCCTTCTTCCGACCCCGATCGATCATGTTGCGGATGTAGTTCTCGCTGAGCGGCTCACCGAAGCGTCCGCGTTCAATCGTGCAGAACACGGGGTGCTCATGCTTGATGTTCAACCGCTTGCGCCGGGCCGTGCGTTCACCCATCCAAAGCGCGAAGAAGAAGTTCGTCTCCGGGTCGAGCGAGATCCTGCGCCCGGCGTTTTGCGATGTGCTCCAAACGGTGAGTTCATTCATCACGGCGTTGTAGTCACCCGGTTTGAGAGCCACCAACTCGCTATGACGGAGTCCGCCACGCCAAGCCAACGACACGATGGCGCGGTTGCGAGCACCCGAGGTCGACTTCTCAGAGAACGCGAGGACGAGCCTCTCGCACTCCTCCGGGGTCAGAACACTCGTGGGGTAACTGCTCTTAGAAATGACCACGCAGAGACGGTACCAGAGACTGGGCGCATGCACAACCCTATTTTCACATCCAGTACCCACAATGTCACAACGCGTGTTTTGTCGAACAGGCACCTGACGGTGGGAAGGTTGCCTATCTGGGGGAGTGTCGAGTGTCAGCGCATGCGCCTAAGGGGTTCGCGCTGGCTCCGTCACGCCTATAAACGATTATTCCACAATCGCTTACGTGCCCACCACGCTGGGCTACGGAGAATGGTGCTTTGTCGGTCCTGCGGCGGTGCAGTCATGCCTCGGGTGACAGTGTCGACGCGATCTCGTCGCTCGGTGACGCGTTCCCGTCGGCCCTCTAAGGAGATCCAAACAGGGGCATCCGGACCCCCGAAAGGGGCCTGTAATGGGCGTGGCCCCAGGAGAAAGAGCCCGAAAAACGGCATCGGCCTTTCCGCTGATGGCGATTTCGCGGCATGGACCCTGGCGTAGACCCCCCGTAATGGGCATCGTTTTCGGGGTCGGACCCCGAAATGCCCATTAGGCGGCCGAGGACTGGATCGCGTAACTATTTGAAATATATAGACTAAGGCGTGTTCGGCTTCACCTGCGGCCTCGCCAGAGGCGAAAAAACAGGCCAAAAACTGCCCCTGAAATGCCCATTAGCGGCCCCTGCCGCGTCCCGGACGGCCCAGAACTGACCCCGAAATGCCCCCGTTGCGACATGTCGTCTTCTGACACAAAGAAGAACTGTCGATTGCCAGGACCAGTCTAGTCGATGAAAGTGAGTCCCGAGGGGCGGACGTGACTGCTGACCGGCTACCGCAAACTGGAGGCGCTGTGGACTACACAGGTGAGTGGTGTACTGGTCTGTAAGGGCGGGGAAGCAGCGCCCCTGAGGAACCGTCCTCTTGAAGCGCAACGGCCGATGAGAGTATGCGATCTATTGGTATTCTCCAGACGCCCCGGCGTCGGCCGAGGAGCCGCCTGACTCCGCGCATCGTCCTGGCGTAGCGCGTCTCGACGAGTCCTGAAGTCCACGACGCAAAGTGAGCGCCCACAGGAGACACCATGCGAACAATCGCGTCACTGGATGCCAAGGAACCGGAACTGATCATTGGTCTAACATCCGCAGTTGGGGCGCGTGTCGACTTGGCGGTGCAGGCCCTGGCTGCGTTTCTGGGCACCGTGAAGTACCCAGTTGAGTACATTCGATTGAGTGAATCCCTGGCTCACTCGCGCTGGCCCTCCAGACAGAGAAAGCACAAAGGGACGCGGGAGTATCAGAGAATCATGGGATTGATGGATCAAGGCAATGAACTCCGCAAGATCACCGGCCGCGAAGATGTATTGGCCCTTCTCGCGGCTGGAGTTATCGCTGAGCGCGCGAGGACGGCTGATCCATTTAAGCGCCGCAAACGGGCGTACATTGTCCGGCAACTGAAGCACCACGCGGAAGTACAGACGTTGCGGGACATATACGGAGACTCTTTTTGGCTCATTGGCGTGCACGCGAGCGAGAAGGAGCGCCGCGCTGCCTTGGGCAGTTCCGGCATATCGGGAGGAGAGGTAGACACACTCATCAAGCGCGATCAGGCAGAGGATATTAAGTGGGGGCAGCAAGTACGAGACACCTTTCATCTTTCCGATGTTTTCGTTAGCAGCGCCAATGTGGAATCTGTGAAAAGCTCGCTAGACCGCTTCATGTCCCTGCTTGGCGGGGCGGCTGTCCTATCTCCCAACATCGACGAGTACGGCATGTTCTTGGCCCAAGCCGCAGGGTTACGATCCGCAGACCTGTCGCGACAGGTGGGGGCCGCGATTCTCAATGGAGACGGCGATGTCATAAGTGTCGGCTGCAATGAAGTTCCCAAGGCCGGAGGGGGACAGTACTGGTGTACTGACGAGTACCGGAAGCGAGATGTTGAGCTGGGCCATGATTCGAACAGAGTCCAGATTCTTGGGCTTCTCGCCGAGCTACATCAGAAATGGCCCAAGAGTGCCAAATCAAACCGGAAGAGGCGCCCAACAGGTAACATCGCGGAGCTTGAAGTGGCGCTGTCCGGCAGTAGGCTGGTCAGCCTGACCGAATTCGGGCGGGCTGTTCATGCTGAGGTGGCGGCTGTACTGGCGGCCAGTCGAGTAGGAATACCCGTCAAAGGAACGTCTCTCTACTGCACGACGTTTCCTTGTCACAACTGTGCAAAGCACATCGTTGCTGCTGGGATCGAGCACGTCGTCTACATCGAGCCGTACCCAAAGAGCCTCGCAGCCGAGCTCCATGCGGATGCAGTCACATTGGAGGGACGACCTACTGTGGCAGACGCCCATCAGAGGCCCCTTGTGGTCTTGGAACCTTTCATCGGGGTGGCACCGAGCAGGTACGCAACCCTCTTCTCCATGAAGACTGGGCCAGATGGGCCGTTGAAGCGCAAAGCTAGAGATGGTAAACTCGTCAAGAGTAAGTGGCAGGTAAGGATGCATGAGGCGGCAACAGCCTATTCTGAACGTGAAACTGCTGCTGCGCGTATTCTTAGGAAATTGAGAGCTGAATCACGATGAAGCAGAACACGAAGTCGCAACGGCAGGACAGCAAGGACTTTTGGGATGGTATTGACCGGGTTGCTGACCGGGCACCTGACTGGGCGAAGCGGGCGGTCGACAAGAAAGTCTGGACGATCAGTGGACGGTCCGAAGAGAAGTCCAAGAGAAAAGAGAAGCGATAGATCTCTGCCGGCGCTCCTCCTTGGCCTGGGTCAGTAAGCAAGCGATGGGTCGCGATTCCGGGAAGATGCCCCGTCTTGCACTCGGATGACCCTCCCAACGATACGCGCGGCGTGCGAGGTCAACGGTCGGACCTTGGTTCACTAGTCTCCCCATTCCTCGTGAAGACGACTCGCGTTCGTTTTCCCCCCTGAATCTGTGGCTCCGCCGCAAGCTTCTGGCGGAGCAATGCCAGAGGTCCGTGCGAGTGACAGAACCGCCCGCTCAAGCCCAGTACATCCACCAAGAGATGGCGATCGAGTTCGGCTCGTGCGGGGTCTTCGTCTACCTGATCAAAGGGCAGGAAGCGAAGATGTGACATGGCATTGTAGGCTGCCTTGGCGGCCGCATGCTGCTTCTTACTCAGGGCTCGAACATCCAGAGTCGCGAAAAGCGGGACGCTGGTGACCGTCGTCGTTCCTCGGCCAGATTGTGACTTGTTTGATTGCCACCAGTGGCACAGTAGCCCGAGTGTTGAATTGCACCAGAGAGCAAATGCGAATTCGTGATCGGGTGCGTCAAAGATGACTGAAGGCCATGCCCGCCCACCAATGCACGGACGCTCGGTCATCGCGACTATCAACGACTGTGAATTGAATTGTAGATCCTGGTTGTAGTGTGCTCGCGTGGCCGTGGCCCACCTCATCGCGGCACGTTCTTGAAGTCGTTGAGGTATTTGCCCGCCAATGTCACGGACTTGGCAATGAGAATCGGGAGTAACTACGAGCGTGCGCTCTCTGTCCGCGTCATGATTCCAGAGGGCGGGATAACCGGCGCCGGGAGGCATGCCCGGGTGCACGGAGAAGGGGCCCTGGGGCAGTCCGTCCCCCTTGAGCATGGCGCCTGATATGTCCAAGTGGTGTGGACCCATTCGGGCGCCGATGTCCGCGATCGCTGCTACCGGAAGATCCGGCGCCTGCTCGAATGCTGTGCCTTCAATCCAGAGCCGCCCCTGGCTCACTTGGTATGCTGTCTGTCCGAGGCTCACCCCGTTGACCCCGACCATTGGCCACCCCCCCTCATGTGGAAGGGGGCAGTCGATGACCTCGCCGACCTCTGTACTTCCTAGCGAAACACGAGTCCCGCCAAAGGGACCATCCTCCAGCTTCCTCACGTCGTCGGATGAAATCGCCGCAGTGATCGCCGCTGCGATCAAATCGCCCTCAAGGGTCGTCTGCGGCTGCCCATCGAGTACGGCAAAATGCGCACGTTTGATGCGCCCCCTCGGCTTGGAACGTACGGCCAGTACCAAGCACTCTGCCATGCCAGTGTCTGCTGAGAATGACCGTGAGAAGCTCTTTCGCTCCGCGATAGACACGACGAGGATGCTGTCGTACTTATCCCGTAGAAGCACGCGGACACCTTCCCAGGCTTGGCCACTCATGGCACTCATCGGCAGCACGAGGGCTACGACACCGGAGGGAGCGAGTTTCCGATGGGCAAGCTCCACGAAGTAGGAGGCCATCCCGGCATGTCCGTGCGCACAACTTCCCTTTGCGAGCCGCTTGAGATGTCGCGCAAGCGCATCTTGCTCCGTCTCATCCGCTTCAAAGGCGGCAAACGCTGGATTATGGACGCGGATCCTCTCCCCTTCGTGTGCACCGTGTCGCGTGAACGGTGGATTCATGATTACAAGCTGAAACTGTCCGTGTCCGACCCGGCGCATCAGGTCCCGTACATCCTCTTCGCCCTTCCCCCCTGCAGTCTTGGCTGCTGCCTGCATGAAGTCGATGGGAATCTGGGCGGCCAGCAAGTCCAATGAGCCGAGGGAACACCCCCACTCGTGGGTTCCATACGGCATGGTCAACAGACACTCTCCAGCAAACGGAGTATCGGGATGCGTGCCAGCCAGCATCGCTGCGGTTAGGTGTACTGCAACATTCAGTACATCCAGCCCCACAAGGCCGTGCATCATCATTTCCTTGTGCAGGGCCTGCGGATCGCCGCCGTGAATCTCATGCAGAAGACTGAGTCGCTGGTATGCTGTCGACAGCAGAGTGCCTGTACCGCAGGCAAAATCGCCAATCCGGACTGCGGAAAGATCCTTCGTACTCTCCCAAGTCGCGCCCGCCAGTGGGCGATGGACCGGCAAGGCTAAGCCGGCAAGTAGAGCGGCTGCGGCCGGTCTTGTATAGAAAGTGGCCAGAAATTTGCGATCGGCAATCAAGCGCTGAAAAATGACCCCGGTCAAGTCATGAGACTTGGTCACTCCTCCGGCAATCAGATCTTCGGAAGTCTGCCAGAGAGTATCCAGAATCGCGGCAGCCGATCGCGTGGGCAGTTCGCGAAGGACCGTGCTGGCCGTGTGGAATATGGGCCAGTAGTTCACGATGAGTATCGCGGCCCACTCGTCAAGCAAGGGGGTCGGGCGGAATGCCGCATTCACCCGGAATGCTATTGGCGACTTTACCGGACGGTCTCTCCTGGTCCTGACATCCGGAACGAGCATGCTTGCTTCGGCAAGAGCCGCGTGAAAGACAAGGGCGTTGGTGACTACTGTCAACGCCATCTTGCGGCTCTGACCGGCTTCGTCGTCCACTTGCCCAAGGGCTCCAGCGACGCGGCTCCCGATCGGGGATCCGTGCGGATGTTGTGCCGACAAGTAACCCTCGGCCCGGTTCACACCTCCCTCGAGCGCTACTGCAAGGGCTTCGACTCGCGAAGGTGGCACGCTGACTCGGTGGGTGAGCATTGCGAGGTCGCCAACGCCGCCACTTAGCCAACCAGAGAGGGGGAATCGTTGTGCGCTGTGGTCGGTGGTCGAGGTAAACACGGCATACTCGAAGCGCGCTGACAGGATGGCGTTCCGAAGTGCTCCGGCGTCCTTGTGACGAAGGGCCTCCGGGTACACCAAGGCCACCGCAGTCTCGATAGTCCTGGGGGCGCGGCTCAGACGACCGCCAAGCCTTGCCAGCGCATCCCGTTCGGCCTGACGATGATTTCCTACCTCTGCCTCTATCACCACGGGCCAACCGCTCTGATCCTCGACCAGAATGTCAGGACGGCCCCCGCGCTCAACGACCCCACCGATTCTCTCTGCGCTGACCCTCCATCCATGGATGAGGCCGGCGAGCACTTCCCCTAGCGCCGCATTGATTGTTTGCTCGTGAGTACCGTCGGCCATTGTTACCCCCAACTAGTCCAGTCACGGAACCTAAGGACGCCATCCTATCAGGCAGCACGGGGGGCGAGAACCCAGAACGTGGCCGTCCACTGGTCTGATCCGATAGCAGTGAGTTGTTGGTTCCCGCTGCCGCCGTACGCGTACCACGTACAGACATGGCCCTGACTGGGCATCTGGACTGCAGGCGAACCTGTCAATCCTCCGGAGAGCCTGGCAAGTCGGTTTGTGAAGGCATCGCTGCCCGCAACCACACTCGCCAGCATAGGGACCTTGGCGCAGTGCCGCTACGCATCCCTCGGCATCCAGTGGACATGTAACTGGTGGCCGCCATAACGAACGGGCCCAGCGTGAGCTAGGCCCGGCGTTCCCGAGTGATGCCCCAACCTGGGGGAATCGGTGGGCAGCAATGAAGCTCGTCACCACTCAGGACCATGAATTCTACCACTGGCCGTGGGCGGCTAGCAGTTCAAAGTTCGGATGCCCTGCATGAGTTCTTCATCACCGATGTGGGTGTAGACGGTGGTGGTCATCGGGCTCGCGTGCCTTGCGAACCGTTGCGCGAGGAAGAGATCGCGGGACATGCGGTAGACAGAAGTTATCGCCGAATGTCTCATCGCATGGAAGCCATAGATCCGATCGAACCCCGCGCGCACCTGCCAGGTCTTGAATGTCATTTGGACGCGGCGTTTGGAAATCCTTAGACCGGACTGGTTGCAGAGGAGGGGTGACGATGGCGACAGGGATTCACCCGACCGCACCTTGTACCCCCAGAACCGCACGAGCTTCGGCCCCAGCGCGTCCGGCAGGAACACGTCGCCGGCGCGGCCGCCCTTGGCGATCTCGCGGCGAAGACGGATGCGGCTTCGTGGCTTGCCGTCGGCGCTGAACACATCGCCGACGTTGAGGCCGACGATCTCCGCGAGCCTCAGTCCGGTGCCGAGGGCGAGGGAGAAGGCGAGGTGATCGCGGGGGTGAACCGAGCTTGCTTGGAGCAGGGCGGCCTGTTCGGAGCGAGTGAGCGTAGGTGGTGACAAATACGGCATAACGTCAACCTCCAGACCCCATTGGGGAGCCGAGACGCGACGGGGTCAAGGGGAAGTTGCCATCCGGGCTTGGGTCCGCCGACAAATGGTCATTGATCAGCGGACCGGTAGCGCCTTGTCCGCCCCGACTGGAAGTTAGCCGCAGTGGCTCATAGCCAGGAGGATGTTCGCATTGGACCGCTCCAACGAACCGGCTGTTGGACCATTGCTGGGAATGTGCGCAGCTTCGACGGGGTAACAAGCCGGCTGTCCGCTTCCGATACCTAAAGCGTCAGGAAGGACTTCTGCGTTACATTCTTGCTTGACGAACACGCGAGTGGGTTGCATCCTACCCGCCGTCTTGAAGCGTGAATTGCGGGCTGGAGTTGAGCGCTCTGAAAGGTGATCGACAAAGGCCGCACGTGTTTATGTTAGAATACTATCAGCATGGGTGGTGGGTACTGCGCCCTTCCTGCTTATGCACCGAGAGACCATTGCTGATTGAGAAGGGGAGCCATGCTATTCCGAAACGACGGCGTGATTGACAACGGCTGGTAGCCGGAGGGGGAAATTCCCCGCGGGTCTGTCGGACGAAATTGCTCTACAGGGGTGAGCTCGACCTGCGAGCCATGGCGCTGAGCCAGGGAGGTGGGGATGCAGAGAAGTACCCAGCCGACCCGTACCGATCGTATCCTCCTTGCCATATGGGCGGCGATTCTACTACTTAGCTACTCGCTTCTGGCGCATCGCTTCCGACTCGACTTGCTGGGGGCGATTGGCTTAGCCCTGCAGCTAGCCGCCCTAATTATCTTCCTGCCCCTGGTCACCCGCTTCCTAGCTCGGGAGCGAGCGCGGGCTCGGGAGCTTTCAACGATTCTGCCCACCACCATCTTGGAGGCAGAGAACATCCTCTCCTTCGAAGACTCCAGTTGCTTCCGCGCCACATACCGACGCCACCAAGTCCGTCGCATAAACGCCGACAATGTGCAGGGGTTCAGCTTCCGCGGGGCGACCCCACGAAAGTCACCCAACGGGGAGGTGTTGCATGACACCTCCGCGACAATCGTCGACAAGAGCGAAAACCTAAACGTCTTCGAACACGCTCATCCGGAAGGCGGCGTTATAATCGACGCGGTATTCAAGCATACCCCGAAGCGTGGGGAAGTGGTTGATGTATGGGTGCTCACCGATTTCACCGGTTACTTCCCCGACATCTCGGAGTTTCTCGGAGTCCGCGTAGTCATACCCACCGAAACGCAGATCATTAGAGTCGTCTCACCAGCATGTCGAATCGTCGGTGCATGGGGCGAGATCCGGGAGCCAGACGGCAAGCCTCAGCCCCTGCCTTCTCCGCCAACATTCGGGAGCGGGGATCCACCAGTACTGCTTCAGCCGGCGGATGGCAGCATTTCGGGTCTTCGCGCCGCAACCAGCCCCTTCTATGAGGAGATTGAATGGCGCATTCACAAGCCTGTCGTGGGTAACCTCTACGTTCTCCGTTGGACGTGGGCAGCGGAGCAGCGCCAAGTAATTGCGAGGGCACCTGAGGTGGGCATCACGAAGCAGTCTCCCGCCACTCACTCGTGAGCGGTATCAGCTGGGACGCTGCGGGCTTCTTCCTGGCCCTGGGACAAGCCGCCGCCACGCTCATTCGGAAGATCTTCATTGGGTCTCAAGCGGAATCAGGGACAAGCTCGCAGACTCGCCCTGGGTGCACTCTCCTCAGTGATCGGTTTGAGATCCAGTTGCACGGGACCGCGAAGGCCGAAGTACGTCGATCAACGACCGTGCAGCCAGACGTGCCACAAGGCAGCGCATCAGTCGCAGTCGAAATCCTGGATGAGCGCGTGATCTACGATGCGCACACGGTAATCTCGCGAGGTGCATTCGCTGGACTAGGCAGGGAAGAGTCGATCGATTTCCACGTTTCGCGCTTCGCTGACCACCTAAGGGTCGGCCAGACAAGTCACGAATTGACCAGCAATGAGCTGTTTCGTCGAACCACAATCACTGACTATATGTCATTGTCCCCAGCATACGTCACAACTGGCGAGAAGGCCAGTTGGGAGCTCAATATCTATCACGACGTGCACGTCGCCACAGAGCGACTGTCATTCGACATCGTGATCGGTGACGCTTTACCCTTCCCGGATGTGATGGTCTTTGAAGAAACGGTTCACCCGTATTCTTCCCAGCGGCGGCAGCTGAGCGACCCCGTCGATAGTATCGAGGCCGATCGCCGGGTTCGATGGGAGAGGGCAGAGCCCACTCGCGGCCATAGGTACAGAGTTGTCCTGAGGTTTCCCGGCGTGTTCTCCGAAACACCTGCCCGAAGAGTCTCGCACGAGCCCAGCTTAGAGGGCAGGCTACCGGATGGGAACCCCAGCGGCACTCGCTCTGTGGAGCTTCTCGATTCAGTGGATAGACTCTTCGAGAAGAAGTTCGGCAGCCCTCTCTTCGGCCGTGTCCCGCACGAAGCGGCACTGGTCTTTGCCAGGGTTCCGACGAACAAGATGGAGTTTGCCCACAGCATACAGACGTTAGCGACCTACGTTGAAGCGATTGCCATACCGGGCAAGAAGAGTCACGGTGGCGCCGGGCCTCAGCCGAGGTCCATTGATGCCCTGGAGATACTCTTGAAACCGGATAGGGATGTAGAGAACGAAGACGTAGGCAGGGTGATTGCCGGATTGAGGATGATTCGGGACTTGCGGAATAATCTCCATCCAGCCCATGTCGAAAACGCCAAGGTCGTCAACGCATGCCGTGCCTTTGGGATCTCCTACCCGGTAAGTGACTGGGGTGCTGCATGGCGCCGCGTACTTGATCGGTGGGAATTGACTTTGGAAGGCCTCGTGAAGATGCTCAAGTAGACAGTCGCCAGATGAAGAGGTGATCGCCTCCAATGCATCACAGACAACATCCTCATTGCTAACAGCCGTCGAGCAAAGCCGGGGTGGAGGTTCCTATTCAAGGTGGCAGTGAGTTCCATCTGTACGCACATCTGGGCGAGCGCATGGTCAAGGCGCGTGTCGTTCCTGTCTAGAGCGCGATTGTCTCTGTCAACAGTGCGCCGGGGGGCGGGCAGCCGTCATGCCAGAGTCGGGCAAGCGACTGTAAGAAAGGTGAATCGCGTTCCCGCCCTGGGACCATGCACTGGCAGCCCCCAATCATCAGAGGAATGTGCTCTGGCCGATGCAAAGGGAGGTTAACCGTGGCTCGTCCTCGGATCTTCATAAGCTCCACATACTATGACCTAAGAAACGTACGGGCGGATCTCGAGCGCTTCATCCGGGAGCAGGGTTATGACCCCGTATTATTCGAACGCGGTCAGGTTCCATACGGAGTCACCGAAAGTTTGGAGGAAGACTGCTACCGCGAGATTGCGAGTTGCGACATCTTGATCAACATAGTCGGGGGCAAGTTCGGCACCGACTCCAGAGACGCGCGCTACTCTATCTCCCAGAATGAACTCAGGACGGCGGCGAAACTGGGAAAGCAAATCTACATTTTCGTTGAGCGAGCGGTCTATGCTGAGCATGGCACCTATTTGGCCAATAAGACCGTCAAGGGGTTCACCCCCAGCGCGGTGAACGATCTTCGGGTGTACGGCTTTCTAGAAGAGCTCTTTGCCCTCTCCGGCAGAAACCCGATTCAGCCGTTTGAGGTCACGAGCGACATCATCTTCTTCCTTCGAGAACAATGGGCGGGGTTGCTGCAGATGCTATTGCAGGAGCATGCACGTCAGAAGGAGGTTCGGATTCTTGAGAAGATCGAGGCAACCGCTGGGACGTTGAATCAGTTGGTGGACTTTCTGACGAAAGAGAGAAAGGAAGGTGATGCGACCATCCGGGACATTCTGCTGAGCAACCATCCGGTGTTTGAAGCCATTAGGAGCACTGTGAAAGTGCCCTATAGAGTCTACTTCGAGACGGTGGGCGAGATGGATGCCCTCCTTGACGCACGGCGGGTCAAGGTGGTGGATCGTGACGATTGGAAGGAACCTGATTATCGTGTCTACTTGGCTGACTGGCCGAAGGAAAAGTACCTGGTAAAGGTCCGCGCGGATCTGTTCGGGGAGAATGGCAGCCTTAAGATCATGAAGGCGACTGACTGGAAGGATGAATTTGTCTCTTTGACGGAGTTGCCGGCGGAGGTGGATGATGACGACTTGCCATTCTAGTGCACTGCTGTCCATCTCGGCGGCGTGACCGAGAGGCTCAGTAGCGGTGTGTTCCCCCGGGGGGGGGCAACGCGTGTTTCCTGCCCACTCGAAAACCACCCTTCGAGTGGGCACCATCGCTGCGTGGGGACGATTCTCGCCAAAACGCCGATCCCCGAAACCCATTGATTTCAAACACATATACGGGCACCCGGACTGGGGTGCAGCCTCGTACCTCCCACCGGCAACGTTTGTGCCCACTCGAGAAAGCCCCCCCCGTCCGATAAGGGCCTTCTCGACCACGGAGATTCGTCCCCCGAATGCGCTCCAACGAGAGGGTAACTTCGACAGCGTTGGTTCGCTTTGCCCGCGCGGCCCGTCCCTGGTCGCGCGAACGACATTCCTATATGCAGGGGTCGTGCCGATCGTCTCGCGTGAACGTCGGGGATCTCCGCCGCGAGTAATTCACCCGAAACATCGCCTCTGCGTAGCACTTGCGCCGGCGGAGACTCGGCGGGGGCCGAAACGCTCCGCGATCGGCGCACATGGAACCGACGCGACCTCGGCGATCCGCGACGCAAGTTCGTCACCGCCGAACCGGATAGCCCCTTCCCACTGCGAAGCGCGGAACCAGCCCGGGAGGACGCGCACGTGGACCACGAGCGCCCGAGATCGGGTCCGCTCCGTCTCAAGTGCGCGATGAGCGCGATCGGGGATCGCAGCAGAGCGCACACGTCGTGGCACGTCTCCTGCAGAAACAGCGGGGCGAGGACATCGCCAACCCGGGCTTGGGTCAGGAGACCAGCCATGAGAACCAGGCGAATCCTATTGTTCGTTCTGGCCGTCGTCCTCGCCGCCGGTGGATGTTCCCGCAGGCAACATCCGGTGGCACCCACCCCGATCGCCGACGAGGAACTCACTCCCCGTGGGTACCTCTCCCCGGTCCAACCGATGAACGTGATCGCCAACCTCGAGGCGGCCTATGCCAACCGCGACATCGACGCATACCGGGAGCTCTTCGCGCCCGAGTTCGTGTTCCGGTTCCAGCCGCAGGACGCGCGGGAGTTAGGGCGCGCATCGTGGGGTCTCGAGGACGAGCTCCGCTCGGCGCAGCGCCTCTTCGAGTCCTCCGAGGTGAAGCGTGTGGTGATCCGGCTCGCCAAGCTCTCGGTCGCGCCTGCGACCGCGCGCGGACTGGAGCATACGATGAGGGTCGTGGTGGCCCACACGTTCCTACGAATCGAGCGAGTGGGGAAGCCGACGCTCCAGGTCAGCGGCGACCGCCAGGAGTTCTACCTGCGCGAGGTCGTCGAGCGGGGCGAGAGTCGCTGGTTGATCGTGGAGTGGCGGGATCTGCCGCCGGCCTCGACGAACTAGCTCTCCAGCGCCTGGCGCAGATCTTCCCAGAGGTCGGCTTCGTCCTCGACGCCCACGCTCAAGCGCAGAAGGCCGTCGCCGATCCCAGCCACGCGGCGCTCCTCGACGGAGAGCCCGCGATGGGAGGATGTCGCGGGGTGGAGGGCCATGCTCTCCACCCCGCCCAGGCTCGGAGCGCGCGCGATCAATTGCAGCCGGTCGAACACGTGGCGCGCCGCATCGAATCCTCCCGCCACGTCGAACGCCAGCACCGCGCCGAACGAGTTCATCTGGCGCGTGGCGCGCTCGTGGTGCGGATGCGTCGACAGACCGGGGTAGTGCACGCGCTCGATTCGCGGATGCGCCTCCAGCCGCTGCGCCAGAGCCAGGGCGTTCGCGCACTGCCGCTCCCAGCGAACGGCCAGCGTCTTCATCCCGCGTTCCAGGAGCCACGCCGTCTGCGGATCGCACATCGCACCCACCACGCGGCGCTTGTCGCGGATCGGCGCGAGGAGCTCGCGGCGACCCGTCACCACACCGGCGGTGAGATCGTCGTGGCCGCCGAGGTACTTGGTCGCGGAGTGCAGCACGAGGTCGAAACCCGCGCTCCAGGCGTCCTGCCCGAGCGGGGTCATGAAGGTGGCGTCCAGCGCGACCACCGGTCGCGGCGTGCCGAGCCCCGCGAAGAGCGCCGCGAAGTCCACCACGCGCAGAAGCGGATTGGTGGGCGATTCGACGAGCACGAGCCGCGTCGTCTCGCGCAAGCGCGGGCGCAGGGCGCCCAGCTCCTCCAGCGGCACGAGCTCGACGTCGATCCCGCACGCCGGGAGCACGGTGCGCAAGAGTTCGAGTGTGCCGCCGTACATCTCCGCGGAGGCCAGCAAATGATCGCCGCTGCGGCAGAGCGACATCGCGGTGAGTGCGATGGCGGCCATCCCGCTCGAGAAGAGAACCGCTTCTTCGGCGCCCTCCAGCGCGGCCAGACGAGCCTCCACCAACTGCCCCGTGGGGTGACCGTAGCGGGCATACACGAGCGCGGGGCGCTCGCCGGTGAACGCGGCCACCGCGTCATCGAGCGACGGGAGCGCGTAGACCGCGGCGGGAAAAAGAGGAAGGGCGAGGCCCCCTTCGATCGGGTGGCCTCGCCCCGCATGAACGGATCGCGTCGAGGATCCGGGCTTCGGACTCCGGGGCATCCCTGTCCCCCGGCTCGCTCGCCTGGTCCTACCGATAGTTGGTCTTGAGCTTGCCCCAGGTCGTTTCTTCAACCGGCGTGGGCGGGTCGCACTCCCAATCGGGCTCAGTGCACGGGTTGCAGCCGAGCGCCGAGCCGTCCGTCGAGAACGCCACCTGGCCGGCCCGATTGAAAGGCAGCAGGTCGGTGTTGGCCTTGCAGTTGGCCACGGCCAGTTCGGGGATCATCAGGTTCCTGTTGTGCGTGAGATAGAAGATGTCCGGGTTATACGCGTAGAGGTAGAACGCGCCGGCCACGGCGTGTACGCCGTCGCTGCCGGCGATCGTCTGCTGGCAGTTGGTGGTCATCACCCAGGTGATCCGGTTGCCACCGCCGGAGATCGGCCACTCGCAGGGAGGTATGTCGGGCGGGCAGGTCAAGTTCCCGTTGGTGAACTCCAGGTCGGCGCAGAGGGTCCAACCGAACACGTCCACACCGGAGCCCACGGCGTTGTCGTAGTAGACGCCGCAGGAGACGCCGGCAAGCCCCCACCCTGGCACCAGGGCCGTGTCGCCGCGCGCGATCACGAGGTACACGTCGGTAACCAGCTTGGTCGGCCAGCTCGTGTTGTAATTCGAGCACGGAAGCGGGGTGCCGCTGTTAGGGCTCCACGTGGTGCAGATCGTCGTGGCCTTCGTCGTGTGACCCTTGGCGTGCAGGGTGAACACGCAGTTGGGGTTGGTCCCGGCCCAGGCCGGAACGTTCATCGCCATGACCACGGCCACGGCGGTGACAATCAGTAGAACTCGTTTCATGACAGAGCCTCCTCCTCTTTAGCCGGACGCAATCCGAAACAAAAATAGTCGCGAGCCGGACCGGCAAGCCGGGATGTCCACGGATCGACGCAATCAAGCTAGCCATGATCGCGGGAGGCTGTCAAGTCTCAATGTCTATGCCGCGTCAGGATTTATGCGCGATGGCCACCCCCGATCTGGGTAGCGCCCCCAGGAGCGCCACCAGCGTCACGAGGTCGAGCAAATTGTGCCGCAGCACCGGCACCAGCTCGCTCGCCGGTCCGCCGCGCACAAACGCGTGATAGCGCTCGGGAGCCTCGCTGCCGGGCACGTCCCCCGCCCGCCGCCGGCCGGTCAGCCGCTCTTCCAGCGTGGGAAGGCGGCAATCGGGGAGCACGTCTTTCCAGCGCCGCCGCGCCGAGTGCAGCAGATCCAGATGTCCGGCCGGGGGCGTCCAGTCGAGGCCGTGGCGAATGGCCCGCTCGCGCAGGAACGGAACGTCGTAGGACTTGCCGTTGAAGGTGACGAGAAGCGGGTGTCGCCGCAGGAGCTCCAGGCTTGCCTCCACCACCGACGCCTCTTCCGCGTAGTGCCGCGCGAGGAGTTGGATGAAGATGGGCCGCCCGTTCTCGATGCGCAGGGCTCCGGTGAGGAAGAGCGGGTTTCCGGAAAACCCGCAGGTTTCGAGGTCGAGGAATAGCGCGCCTTCGAGCCCCTTGTCGCCCAGGCAGGACACCTCGGTCTGTTCCGGATCGGGGAGGGCGCCGGGGGCGAGTGCGCGCGCGGCCTCGGCGAGGCCGGGTGCTTCGGCCAAAGGCCGCTCGTGCCGCCAGTGGCGTCCGCGCGACGTGGCTACCTCGATGCCGGGGACGAGCGTTTCGATGGGGAGCGCGGCCAGGGATCGCCGCGACTTCTTCGATGGCGCCGGGGCCTCGGCGGGGCGGCGCCCGCGAGAGACGTCCGAGAGTTTGCGACGCAGCTCCTCGCGCATCATCGCGTCATCGCCTCATCGCCCGCCCAGCACGGCTTCCAAGAGAAGTCGCGCCGCGCGCTTGTCGGGGATGGGGTAACCGGGGCCGGCATCGGGATCCTGATGGATGGCCGGTCGGAGAATGGGAAGGCCCACGCACGAGGGACAACCGTCCGCGCACGAACAGTCGGCCAGAAGCGTGAACGCCTCGCGCACCAGATGCGAAAAGTCGGTGAACGCGCGCTCGGCGAAGCCGAGTCCGCCGGGAAAGCGGTCGTAGAGATAGAGCGTGGGGCGTCCGGTGTTGGACGAGTCGATCACGCCGCCCACGTCGGCGCGGTCGCACATCGCGAGCACCGGAAAGACGGTGATGGCCAGGTTGCGCACGCCCATCAAACCCTCCACCGGGTTCAGTCCTTCGCGGGAGAGCGCAGCGGCGACGCCGGGCGAGGGCGACCAGCCGAGCGCGACCGTCTCCAGGTGCTGCGCGGGCAGGTCGAGGTTCTTGTATCCGATCGAATCCATGCTCCCGAACTGGATCTTCTTGAACATCGTCGTCGCCCAGGTCACGGTGGCGTCGACCAGGGTGAGCATCTCCGCGTTCTCGGCGCGCTCTTCGCGGGAACCGTTCACGCGGATCGAGGTGTCGAGCACGGGCTGCGTGTAGTAGTCCGCCGACACGCGCTTCACCCGCGCGATCTTCTTCTCCAGGTCGAGTTCGTGCACGAAAAAGGTCTCTCCCTCGTGCAGGTAGATGGCCTCCGGGTAAACCAGCTCGGGAGCGGAGATCGCGTCCACCGTGCCGATCACCGCGTCTTCGTTGTCGGTGTCCACGATCGTGTAGGTGTCGTCGGAGATCGTGCGCAGGTTGACGCGCTTGGCCGGGAACTCCGCGGTGGACCAGTAGTCTTCATCTTCCACCGAATGCAGCTCGCCTTCCTCGCGCAGGATCTCGCGCACCGGGGTGGACTCGGCGCCGAAGAGATCGCGGTCGGCGGCGGTGAGCGGCAGCTCGAAGGCGGCGCAGCCGAGATGTCCGGCCAGGATGTAGGGGTTGGCGGGATCGCACACCGCGGCCTCGGGGTTCTGCGCGAAGAAGTAGCGCGGGTGCTTGAGCAGGTACTGATCGATAGGATCGTTGTAGCCGACGAAGAGCGTGAGCGCCTCGTCGCGCGAACGCCCGGCGCGCCCCGCCTGCTGCCAGATGCTCGCCACCGTGCCGGGGAACCCGACGAGGATCGCCGCATCCAGCCCGCCGATGTCGATGCCGAGTTCGAGCGCGTTGGTGGCGACCACTCCGAGAAGTTCGCCGCCGAAGAGCTGCCGCTCGATCTCGCGCCGTTCGGCGGGGAGGTAGCCGCCGCGATAGGGCTTGAGCTTCTCGGCGAGGCCGCCGCGGCGATGAAGCAACTCCTCGCGCGCGTACTTGTAGATGAGCTCGGTCACCACGCGCGCCTTGGTGAAGACGATGGTGTGGACGCCGCGCTCGACCAGGCGCACCAGAAGTTCCTTCGCTTCGACATTGCCGCTGCGCCGCTCCATCTGTGCGTTGTCGAGATAGGGCGGGTTCCAGAGCACGAAGGTCTTGGGGCCGCGCGGCGAGCCGTCGTCGTCCACCAGCCTGAAGGGGAGCCCGACGAGGGTCTCGCACAGTTCGCGGGGGTTGCGGATGGTGGCGGAGGAGCAGAGGAAACCCGGCGAGGCGCCGTAGTGGGCGGCCACGCGGCGCAAGCGGCGCAGCACGTTGCCGACGTTGGAGCCGAAGATGCCGCGGTAGGTGTGGACCTCGTCCGTCACCACGAATTCAAGCCGGCGCAGCACCCGGTGCCACTTGGTGTGATAGGGGAGGATTCCGCGATGGAGCATGTCGGGGTTGGTGAGCACGAGGTTCGCCTCATCGCGGATCTTGCGGCGTGCGCTCTGCGAGGTGTCGCCGTCGTAGACGCCGGCGCGCACGAGTTCGCGCAGCCCGGGGTGCGTCTCGACAAGCCGGAGAATCCCCTTGAGCTGGTCCTGGGCGAGCGCCTTGGTGGGATAGAGGAGGATCGCGGTGGTGGACGGATCGCTCTCGAGCGCTTCGAGGATGGGCAGCAGGAACGCGAGGGTCTTACCGCTCGCGGTCCCGGTCACCGTGACCACGTTTTCGCCGCGGCGCGCGGCGGAGACGGCTTCGGCCTGGTGCGTGTAGAGCCGCTCGATGGAGAGCGCGGCGAGCGCCTCGCGCAGGAGCGCGGAGAGCGGCGGATCGAGCTCGGCGTAGCGCGCCTCGCGCTCCGGGAGGCGCTCCACGTGGGCGATTTGTCCGGCGTAGTGGCGGTCCGCCTGGACCTCGGCGAGCCAGCGCGGGAAGTCGTGGCCGAGGTCGGTGCTGGTCATGCGTCAAACCCTCCGGGGCGTTCGGTTCGGCGGCGCGATAGGAAACGGATGTTTAGTATACCCGCAGTGGCCGCGCCGGCCAAGCCGGGTGACGGACCGTGCGCTCGGCTCCGGCCAAGCCGGGCCGCCGGTGACATCTTGGTGACGATCGCTCCCCGCGCTGTCGCCTCGCGCGGGCTTGCCCTAGAATGCGGACGTCATGCCGCAGACCGTGCTCGTGATCGACGATGAACGCGACCTGCTCGATCTGATCGCCCACCACCTGAAGGCGGCGGGCTTCGACGTGTTGACCGCGGCGCGCGGCTCCGAGGGGGCGCGACTGGCCGCGGAGAAGCGCCCCGATCTCATCCTCCTCGACATCATGCTCCCCGACGTCCAGGGCACCGACATCCTGCGCAAGCTCCGCCAGGACGCGGCCACCGCTTCGATCCCGGTGATCTTCCTGACCGCTCGCGGCGAGGAAGTGGATCGCGTCGTCGGTTTCGAGTTGGGCGCCGAGGACTACGTGGTGAAGCCCTTCAGCCCGCGCGAACTCACGCTTCGGGTGAAAGCGCTGCTTCGGCGTGCGACACCGGACGGGCACAGCGAAGAGAAGGTCGTCCAGCGAGGCGGCATCCAATTGGATCGGGGCCGGCACGAGGTCACGGTGGGCGGCGAAGCGCTGGTCCTCACGCCGACGGAGTTCAATCTACTGGCGTTCTTCATGGATCGCCCCGGCCGGGTCTTGAACCGCGAGGCACTGCTCGACAACGTCTGGGGGGCCGACGTGTTCGTGACCGACCGCACCGTCGACACCCACGTGAAACGGCTGCGATCCAAACTCGGCGCCGGCGCGGACGCCATCGAAACCGTGCGCGGCGTGGGCTATCGGTTCCGCGCCTGATGCGAATCCACGCGCGCCTGGCCCTGCTCTCGTTTGCGGTGAGCCTCGTGGCGCTGGGGGCGGTCACGCTCTTGTGGAACGTCGAGTTGCATCGCGAGCGTCGCCAGGAGCTGGACGACCGCCTGCTCGATCAGGCGCGCGTGCTGGCCGCGCTCCTGCCCGCCGCGGGTGACAGCGTGCTCGCCGATCCCGCGCGGCTACGCGGGGAGTGCGACAGGCTCGTGCGACTTCTCCACCGCGAGACCGGCATGCGTCTCACCGTGATCGACGCGGGCGGAGCCGTGCTTGCGGAATCCGGAGTGGCCGCCGCGGACGTGCAGGCGATGGAGAACCATCGGGAGCGCCCGGAAGTCATGGCGGCGCTGGAGCGCGGTGTGGGGCGCTCGTCCCGCCAGAGCCCGACGCTCAAGACGCCGATGGCTTATGTCGCGGTGCGTTGGGGGCCGGCGGTGCGGCCCCTCGGCGCGGCCCGCGCGGCGCTTCCCATGACGCGGGTGATCGCCGAGCAAAACCGCGGTCTTGGGCGATTGATCGCGGTGGTGCTGGGAGCGCTCGGATTCTCCGCACTGCTCGGCACCGTGGCGGCGCGGCGCATCACGCGTCCGGTGGCCCAGCTCAGCGCGGAGACGCGCCTGATCGCCGACGGGGCGCTGGATCGACGCGTAGAGCCGCGCGGCGCCGCGGAGGTGCAGGAACTCGCGTCGGCGGTGAACCACCTGGCCGACTCGTTGCGGCACGAGATTCTTGCCGTCGAGATCGAGCGGCTGCGGCTCGAGCGCCTCTTGCAGGGGATGCCCGACGGCATCCTCGCCCTGGATGCCGCCGGACGGATCACGCTGGCCAACGCCGCCGCGCGAAACCTGCTCGGCAGCGGGGACGATCTGGTGGGGAGGACGCCGGTCGAGGCGGTGCGCAGCGCCGAGCTGCAGCAGGCGGTGGATCGCGTGCTGGCGCAGGACCGCGCGGAGACCGTCGAGCTTCGGGTCCTGGAGCCGGAGCGACACACGCTCAACGTGACGCTGGTGCCGCTCGAAAGCGGGATCGTGATCGTGCTGCATGACGTTTCTCGCCTGCGGCGGCTGGAGTCCGCGCGACGCGAGATGGTGGCCAACATCGGGCACGAGCTGCGCACGCCGCTATCGGCGATCCTCGGCTACCTGGAGACGTTGGAGCATGCGGAGGATCTATCCGCCGAGGAGCGCGCCCGGTTCCTCGCCGTGATCGCCCGCAACGGGCGGCGTCTCGAGCGGCTGGTGCGGGATCTGTCCCGGCTCGCCGAACTCGAGTCCGCGCAGGCGAAGCTCGTTCTGGAGCCGCTGGTCGTGGACGCGATGCTGAATCAGGTGGTCGAAACCCTCGGACCTCGCGCCGAAGAGCGCGGCATTCGCCTGGAGAAGGAGCAAGCGGACTCGCTGCCGGCGGTGATGGCGGATCGCCACGGACTGGAGACGGTTCTGCTCAACCTTCTCGATAACGCGGTCCGGGTGAGCCCGCCGGGCTCCATCGTGCGCGTGCGCGCCGTCCGGCGAAACGGGTTCGTGCGGTTCGAGGTGCTCGATCACGGTCCCGGCGTGCCGCGCGATCTGCGCGAGCGCGTCTTCGAGAGGTTCTACCGGATCGACACCGGGCGCTCCTCCGAAGAGGGCGGCTCGGGGCTGGGGCTGGCCATCGTCAAGCACACGGTCCTGCTCCACGGCGGAGACGTGGGGGTGGAGGACGCTCCCGAGGGAGGCGCGCTGTTCTATTTCACCCTGCCGGCGGCGGTTCCTGGCGCGTAACCAATTACTACGCAACAAATTAACTTTGCGCACGGATCGTCCCTGAATCCTCATATCCCCGTCGCCGAGTTGTCACAAACGGGGCGTACGGTCTTGCGCAATCACAGTTCTCCAACGCTAGAGGAGGCTCGACACGATGCGCATACTTGCTGGATTCATTCTTGCCGCGGTTCTTGCCGCCGCGCCGGTGTGGGCCGGTGTGGTGGTGAAGGGCTCGGATACCCTTTTGCCGCTCTCCCAGAAGGAAGCGGAAGTGTTCCTGCAGAAGAACGCGAAGGCCTCGATCTCCGTAATCGGCGGGGGGTCGGGCGTCGGGATCGCCGGCCTCATCGACGGCACCTGCGATATCGCGCAGTCGTCGCGGGAGATCAAGACGAAAGAGGAGCGTCAGGCCAAGCAGAAGGGCGTGGCGGTCACCGATGTCGTCATCGCGAGGGACGCGCTCACCGTCGTGGTGCACCCGGAGAACCCGGTCCAGAAGCTGACCATGCAGCAACTCAGCGACATCTTCACCGGAGTTATCAGCAACTGGAAGGACGTGGGCGGCTCGAACATGCCCATCGTGGTGTACTCGCGAGAGTCATCGAGCGGAACCTACGCGTTCTTCCGGGAGCACGTGATGGGCAACAACGAGTACACCGCCGCCGCCCTTCTCGCCCCCGCCACCGGCGCTATCGTGCAGTCGATCAGTCAGACGAAGGGCGCAATAGGGTACATCGGGATGGCCTACCTGACCGACGGCGTGCGCCCCCTGGCGGTGGCCAAGGATGCCAAGGCCCCCTACGTGCAGGCCTCGACGCAGGCGGCCCTCGACGGCAGTTACCCGATCGCCCGCGATCTGTACTACTACACCAACGGCGCGCCCAAGGGCGAGACCAAGGCGTTCATCGATTTCATTCTGTCCCCTGAAGGTCAGAAGCTCGTGCAAGACGTGGGCTATGTACCGATCAAGCCCGTGTCCTAGTGGTAGGCTAGCGGCTTGTTTCCGTTGCATCGAGTGACCACCTTCAGGGGAGGAACCATTCGTGAGAAGCAGAGTGCTGCTGGCCGTCTTGGCCGTCGGCGTCATCGCGGCGCAAGTGGCGGGCGCGGCGCCTACCGAGCAGAAGTATGGCTACAGCCCGGAATCGTTCGAGATCAAGTTTTATCTTCAGCCGCGCTATGACTACGTGCTGTCGGGTGACCGCGCCGACGAGAACGGCTTCAGCGTCCGGCGGGCGAGGTTCTACCTCACATCCGCGATCGCGCCGAACGTCAAGGGTCGCCTCCAGGTGAACGCGGTGCCGGACAAAGTCGAACTCCTGGACGCCTATCTCGAGTGGACGCCGTGGAAGGCCGATTACCCGGCCTTCTCGGTCATGATGGGGAGCTTCAAGAAGCCGTTCAGCACCTCGGAGTTCGTGATGCCCTCGTCCGATCTCAACTTGATCGAGCGGGCCTACGTGAACGGGGTACTGGAGAAGAAGCTCTTCGCCTCCTCCTACGATCTGGGGGTCATGGCCACCGCCGACCTCTGGGAGTTCGACGTTCCGGTCCTCCTCAACCTCGCCGTGGTCAACGGGACCGGTGCAGGGTACAAGGCGGACACGAACCAGGGGAAGCAGATCGTCGGCCGCGGTGAGGTCACTCCGGTGACCGGACTCACGCTGGGCGCCAACGTGGCCATGAATCGGTTGGATGTGCTCGAGGCCTCGGCGGGGGACACCACCGAGAGCGGCAAGAGTTTCGCGGTCTGGGGCGGGGATGTCCTGTTCCAGCGCGGCAAGCTGCAGTTCGTCGGCGAGGTCCTCGGGGGCGACAACTACGAGGCCGTGGCAACGCCGACCGTGGCGAAGCACCACGTCAACTTCGAGGCGCCCACCTTCCTGGGTGTCTTCGGCGAAGCGGTCTACCTCACCGCGAGCGGGTGGCAGCCCGGGGCTCGCGTGGAGCAGTTCGATCCGAACACCGATCTCGACGACGACGGACGGCTCCTCGTCACCGGACAGATCGCCAAGGTGTTCAGCCCCAATTTCCGCTGGCAGGTCAACCTCGTGCACACCGAGTACGAGGCCGAGGGGAAAGAGGCCGACGACGAGCTCGTGACCCAGTGGACGGTCAAGCTCTGAGAGTGCAGTGACCTTTCGTAAGCTCGCCGATCGGGGGATGCGGGGAGTGCTCTTCGGAGCCGCCCTCGTCTCCTCGGCAACGATCCTCCTCATCATCGGCTTCCTGTTCAAGGAAGGCGCGGGGATTATCGGCCGGACGCCGCTCGAGTACGGGCACGTGCTGGTCGCGCATTCGGGCGTCGGTGTGAGTACGATCACAGGCCCGCAATTGCGCAGCGTCTCCGAGCGGAAGATCACGGACTGGTCGGAGTTGGGGGGCGCTCCGCTTCCCATCGCCTATCTCAACTACGACGACCTCGACGCGCAGGAGGACGTGAAGACGCTCGTCGAGCTGGTGGCGCGCACCGAGGGAAGCGTGGCGTCGGTGTTCGAGGACGAGCTCGAAGAGGCTCCGGCCGCTGCCGCCGCGGTCGAACGCGTTCGGGTTCCCCCCATCACGCTGTGGAGCTTCCTCACCGGGTCGGCGTGGTATCCGACCGCCGAGCCCGCCCCGCAGTTCGGCATCCTCGCCCTGATCCTGGGAAGCCTGCTCGTGACCCTGGGCGCGATCGTGGTGGCGCTTCCGGTGGGGCTGGCGGGAGCGGTCTATCTCTCCGAGGTCGCGCACCCCACCGTGCGCGCGATCCTCAAACCCACCATCGAAGTGCTCGCCGGCATCCCCTCCGTGGTGTTCGGCTTCTTCGGCCTTGTGGTGGTCGTGCCGTTCATTCAGCGACTCTTCGATCTCAACGTCGGAGAGACCGCGCTCGCCGGCATCATCATGCTCGCGATCATGTCGCTGCCCACCATCGTCACCGTCTCCGAGGACGCGCTCGGCGCCGTGCCTCGCTCCTATCGCGAGGCCTCGCTCGCCCTGGGTGCGACCCGCTGGCAGACGATCGTCCGCGTGGTCGTGCCGGCCGCGCTCTCCGGCGTCACCGCGGCGGCGATGCTCGGCGTGGGGCGCGCGGTCGGGGAGACGATGACCGTACTCATGGTCACCGGAAACGCGGCGCAGATTCCCAAGAGCCTCCTGGTGCCGGTGCGCACGCTCACCGCCACGATCGCCGCCGAACTCGGCGAGGCTCCGCAGGGGGGCGATCATTACATGACGCTCTTCGCCATCGGGATCGTGCTCTTCGTCATCACGTTTCTCATCAACCTCGTGGCGGATCTGGTAAGCGCGCGCTACCGGCAGGCGGAGTGACATGGACAGCCGGCTCCGCCAGGAGCAAGTCTTCTTCAACCTGCTCCGGCTCAACAGCCTGGTCATTGTCGGGCTTCTCGCGATCATTCTCTGGTTCCTGCTGAGTCGCGGCGCGGCAACCGCATTCTCCTGGCCGTTCCTCTCCCAGATGCCGCGCGAGGGGATGACGGAAGGGGGTATCCTCCCCGCGATCGTAGGCACGCTTCTTCTCACCGCGGTGGCGGTAGCGGTTTCGCTCCCGCTCGGCGTGCTCTCCGCGATCTACCTCAACGAGTACGCCAAGGAAGGATTGCTGAAGCGCGCCATCCGGCTCGCAACCAACAACCTGGCCGGCGTGCCCTCGGTGGTGTTCGGGCTTTTCGGCATGGCTCTCTTCGTGAAGGGGCTCGGGTTCGGAACGTCGATCCTCGCCGGCGGGCTCACGCTGGCCCTGGTGGCGCTGCCCGTCATCATCCGCACCACCGAAGAGGCGCTGAAGACGGTGCCGAAGTCCTACCGCGAGGCGTCGCTGGCGCTGGGCGCGACGCAGTGGCAGACGGTGCGGCGCGTGGTGCTTCCGGCCGCGGCCTCGGGAATCCTCACCGGATCCATTCTCTCGGTGGGCCGCGTAGCGGGCGAGACCGCGCCCATCCTCTTCACCGCCGCCGCCTATTTCCTGCCGCGTCTGCCCCATTCGCTCCTCGACCAGGTGATGGCGCTTCCCTATCATCTCTACGTCATCGCGACCTCGGGGACGCAGATCGAGAAGTCGCGACCCATGGCCTATGGCACCGCGGTCGTGCTGCTCATGCTCGTGACGGTGCTCAACCTCGCCGCGGTATTTCTGCGCAACCGTTTCCGCAAGATGACGGCGCACTAGCAATGGATATCCAGATCACTACGCGCAACCTCGATCTCTGGTACGGGACGAAGCAGGCCTTGAAGCGCGTCTCCATGGAGGTGCCCCGCAACCGCGTGACCGCTCTGATCGGCCCTTCCGGCTGCGGCAAGTCCACCTTTCTCCGTTGCTTCAACCGCATGAACGATCTCATCGACGGCGTGCGGATCGAGGGCGAGGTCCGCATCGACGGCGAAGATATCTACGCCCGCGGGGTCGACGTGGTGAACCTGCGGCGGCGGGTGGGGATGGTGTTTCAGAAGTCGAACCCCTTCCCCAAGTCGATCTTCGAGAACATCGCCTACGGGCCGCGGGTGAACGGAACCAGGAACAGGGCCAAGCTGGCCGAGATCGTCGAAGAGTCCGCGCGGCGGGCGGCCATGTGGGACGAGGTGAAGGACCGATTGAACGAGTCCGCGCTCTCGTTGTCGGGCGGCCAGCAACAGCGGGTGTGCATCGCGCGCGCGCTGGCCGTGAACCCGGACGTCCTTCTCATGGACGAACCGGCCTCGGCGCTCGACCCCATCTCCACCGCGGAGGTCGAAGAGACCATCCAACGCCTGAAGCAGCACTACACCGTGGTCATCGTGACCCACAACATGCAGCAGGCGGCGCGGGTCTCCGACATGACCGGCTACTTCTACATGGGGGAACTCATCGAGTTTGCCCCCACCAAGCAGCTCTTCACCAACCCGCAGCAGAAGAGCACCGAGGACTACATCACAGGGAGGTTCGGCTAGTGACGCGAGTCGTGCGCCAGGAGTTCGATGCCGAACTTCTGGAACTCAAGAAGAAGATTCTCACGATGGGCGGGTTCGTGGAGGCCATGATCGCGGACAGCCTGACCGCGCTCACCACCCGCGACTCGCAGCTTGCCGAAGACGTGCAGAGGCGGGACCACGATGTAGACCTGATGGAGATGGAGTCCGACGATCTCTCGGTCAGGATCATCGCGCTCCGCCAGCCGGCGGCGGGGGATCTGCGCCTCATCGTTGCCGCCCTGAAGGTGACCACCGATCTCGAACGCATGGGAGATCTCTCGGTCAACATCGCCGAGCGCGTGGTGGAGTTGAACACCGAGCCCCAGCTCAAGCCTTACATCGACCTGCCCGTCATGGTGGAGAAGGTGCGAACGATGATCCGGGATGCCCTGGATTCGTTCGTGACCGGGGATGTCGAGCAGGCCAGGCGCGTGCTGGTCGCGGACAACGAAGTGGACGCGCTGAACGTGCAGGTCTTCCGCGAGCTGTTGACCTACATGCTGGAGGACGCCAAGACGATCAGCCGCGCCACGCGATTGATCTTCATCTCCAAGTATCTGGAGCGACTGGCCGACCACGCCACCAACGTGGCCGAGGAAGTGATCTTCGCCATCGAAGGGCGGGACGTGCGGCACCGGAACGTGAACTGATCCGATCCTCAGCTGGCGGCGGTCGGCTCGGTGGTCAACGCGGCGAGGCGCCCAGGGCTCGCTCCACCGCTTGCAGGTTCTGGGCCGCCGAAACGTGCCCGGGATCGAGGTCCAGGGTGCGACGGAATTCCGCCGCCGCCGTTGCGAGATCGCCGCGCGTCGCCGCCGCCAGACCCAACCCGAAGTGCGCGTTGACCTCGTTGGGGTTCATCGCCAGGGCGCTTCGGAAGAGCGTCTCCGCCTCGTCGAGCCGGTTCAATCGCACCAACGTGTGGCCGAGATCGACCTCCGCCTTCACGTTGCCGGGCTCGCGCTGGAGGATGGATCGATAGAGCGTCTCCGCCTCGGGGAAGCGCTCCGACTCCCGATAGAGCATGGCCAGGTTGAAGAGAACCGGCACGTAGTCGGGGCGCTCGCGGTGCAATCGCTCCAGGATGTCGCGCGCCTCAGCGGTGCGGCCTTGCCTCAAGAGAATGCTTCCCAGGTTGTTGCGCGCGTTGGCATCGGCGGGGAGCGCCTCCAGCGCCCGGCGGTACTCCGTCTCCGCCTCGGCGAGCATCCCCTCCGACTCCAGAACGAGCCCGAGGTTATTGTGCATGGCCGCCTGGGCCGGTCCCAGAAGGGCGGCGCCGGTGGATGCGGGCGGCGTCCACACCTCGGGGCGTAGGTCCAACGAATCCACGAAGGACGGCGCGAACCGCGACTGTCCCGCGACGTCGAATGCCTCGGTGAGCACCTTTCCCATCATCGCCCGCGGCACGGGAAGGCCGAGCATCGCGAGCAGCGTGGGTGCGATGTCGAGCAGGTTCGCGTCACCGGCCAGCACCGCGCCTCGGCGAATGCCGGGACCGGCCAGCACCAGGATGCCGGGATCCCGGTGCCAACGTCCTGCTTCGCCTCCCTCGATCTCGGCGCTCCCGGCCGGGCGCGCGTCGCCGCTCTTCATCCCGTGATCGCTCAGCACGACGACCACGGTGTTGGCGGTGTCGGCCCCGGCGAGAAGCCGGCCGAGGAGTTCGTCCTGAAGCTCGTAGGCGCCGTCCATCGCGCGGTGGTAGCGATCATAATCGCGCTCCGGGATGTACGGACGTCGGGGCGGTGCGTAGGGCATGGCGAGGTGCCCTGCGGCGTCGATCATCTCGTAATACACGGCGAGTACGCGGGGATCGGCCGTGCGCTGCACGTCCTCGCCGATCGCGGTATAGGTCAGCGCGGTGCTCACCGTGAGAGCGAAGTTCTCGAGGAAGTTCCCCTTCTGGTAACCCCCTCGTCCCAGGTTCTCGAGTTCGCTGTCGGGGACGTCGAAGAAGCGCTTCCAGAAGGTCACGGGGAGCGAGGTCGCCGGCACTTCCAGCGTCCGCGCATGCTCCTCGTACTCCGGCGGCCAGGTCATGCCTTGGTCCCCTTCGGCTACCTTCCCCGCGAATGCGAGGAAGCCGAAGCGATCCGCCACCAGGTGCCCGCTCACCGGTTCCGCCGGCCAGGTAGCGAGCCACGCCACGATGCCCTGGCTCACGCCGAAGTGGCTGAGGATGTTCCAGAATGCTGGGGCGCGGCGAAGCGCGCTCGAGACCGGCACCATCTCGCCGGTGCGCGGATCGGGGGTGAGGAAGTCGAGGATGCCGTGGCGGTCCGGCGTGACTCCGGTGGCGATCGACGTCCAGAGGAGCGGCGAGAGCATGGGTGTGAGCGTGTGGAAATCCGCGCGCACGCCGCGCCGGATGAGCGCCGCGAGGTTCGGCATGCGCCCGGCGCGCAGGAGCGGATCGGCCACGAGCCAGTCGGCGGCGTCCACGCCCACGATCAGCACCTTCACCCCGCCGCCGGGGGCGGCGCCGCTCACCGGCGCGGCCGTGACCGTGAGCCCGTCGAGGCGCACGGCTTGTGCGAGGGCCTCGGCAAGGCCGCGGCCTCCGTCGGCGCGGAGCGCATCGCCCGAGAAGCGGGCGGCGAGCGCGCGGCCGTCGAGGGCGAGCCGGGCGCGCAAGGTGTCGGCGAGTCCGGCGTCGCGCGCGCGCCGCGCGCCGGTTTGCGCGGAGGTCGCGCCGGTCCGGACGGATGTCGCACTGGAGAGGAGCGCTCGGGCGAGCGCGACTCCTCGGCCGGGCTCCGCGCGGTAGGTCACCGCGAAGCGCGTCGGGATGCTGTTCCCCTCAGCGTCGAAGAGGCGGTAGGTCTCCGCCTGCGCGGGGTCGGGAAAGAAGATGGTGTCGGGTGCGGCGGGGAAACGCGCGATCCCGCCTGAGAGCGGCGGCCACCAGTGGGAACCGGGAGCGACCTCCGCCACGGGATGTCTCCCGCGGTCAAGACGGACCCAGATCTCGCCCTCGGGAACGCGGTGCCGGCCGGAGACGACCACGGCCGCGATCAGCACCACGGCGATCGACGCGAGAATGACGGGGGTTCGTCTCATGGGTTCACTCGGACTGCGGCAATGCCGGGGTCATGGGCGATCACCCCACCGGCAGCGGCGCGAGCGCGACGCCGATCTCCGCGCTCACCTTGGCGCGGAACTGCTCGAACAGCGCGCGCCACATCGGGCCGGGGCGGCCCGTGCCCACAGGCCTCGCGTTCACCGTGCGTATCGGCAGGAGTTCGATCGTCGTGCTGGTGAGGAACGCTTCGCTCGCTCTCAGCAGTTCCTCGGCGCCGACCCGCCCTTCCTGAATGCGCACACCCGCCTCCTGCGCCGTCTGCAGTACGGCCTCCCGCGTGACCCCCTCGAGCAGCGGACTCTCCAGCGAGGCGGTGCGCAACACGCCGTCCACCACGAAGAACACGTTGGTGGCGGTGCCCTCGAGGATGCCACCCGTCTCGTCGAGGAAGAGCGACTCGTACGCGCCCTGCTCCAGGGCCGCCTCCTTGGCCATGAGGTGCATGAGCCGGTTGACGGTCTTGATGCGCGGAAGCGGCGAGTCGCTGTGCACGGACCAGGGGGAGAGCACCACGTCCACGCCGTCGCGGTAGTGCTCCGAGGGCGGGGGGACCAGGAGCGAGGCGGTCAGGATGAGGTTTGGCGCGCCGGAGCGCCGCAACCGGATAGCTCCATCGTGACGCCCGCCGGTCACGGTGAGTCGCAGCCGGGCCTCGGGCAGATCGTTGGCCCGGATGAGATCCAATGCGGCCTGCGCGATCGCGTCGTCGCTCGTCGCCAACGGCAGACGCATGCCCTCGAGCGTATGCCGCAGCCGGCGCAGATGCTCCGGAAAACGAAAGAAGCGCCCGGTATAGGTGCGCATGGTCTCGTAGGCGCCGTCTCCGAAAAGGACGGCCCGATCGTCGGCCGGGACCATCGCGTCTTCGGCGGGGACCAATACGCCGTTCAGGAAGACGAAGGCCATTGCGGTCTCACGAACTCACCGGCGTCGCCAGCGTCTCGCGGAGCGCGGCCAGCATGCCGCGCGCCTTCGCCACGCACTCCTCGTACTCGGCCTCGGGATTCGAGTCGGCCACGATGCCTCCCCCCACGCCGAGGTGGCAGACGCCCTGCGACAACACCAGCGTGCGGATCGCGACGTTCAATGCCAGCGAGCCGTCGAGGCCCATGTAGCCCATCGCGCCGGTATAGGGGCCGCGCGCGGTGCCTTCCACCTGATCCAGGATTTCCATGGCCCGCTTCTTCGGCGTGCCCGTCACCGATCCGCTCGGGAACGTGGCCTCGAAGAGATCCTGCAAGCCGGCGTCGGGGCGCAGTTCGCCGCGCACCACCGAGACCAGGTGATGCACGTTGGCGAAGGACTCGAGCCGGTGGAGTTCCGACACCTCCACTGTTCCCGCCGTGCAGACGCGGCCGAGATCGTTGCGCTCCAGGTCGGCGATCATGGTGAGTTCGGCTTTGTCCTTCGCGCTCTCCTCGAGTTCACGCCTCATCCGCGCGTCCTCTTCCGGGCTGGCCCCCCGAGGCCGCGTGCCCTTGATCGGGCGCGTTTCCACCGCGCGTCCCTGCAAGGAGAGGAAGCACTCGGGCGAGGATCCGGCGATGATGCACTCGCCGGTGTTCATGAAGAACCCGAACGGGGCAGGGCTCACCTGGCGGAGTGCGGAGTAGAGTTTGCCGGGCTCGTCGGCGTAGGGAACACTCCAGCGCTGGGTCAGGTTGGCCTGGTAGATGTCTCCGGCGGCGATGTGCTCCTTGATCTTGCGCACACCGGCCAGGTACTCCTCCCGGCTCATCGTCGAGACAACGTCGACGCCATCCACCTGATAGCGGCGATCCGGGTGTACCTCGGGCGACGCGGCGATCTCCTCCTCTTCCGTGGGCGAAGCCTCGACGGTCGTGGTCGCCGCGGTCACGATTCCTCGGTGGGGTTTCGAGGCCAGCTCGCGGAGCTTTTCGATATCGTTCCCGAGCCGCTTGCGGATCGTGGTGCCGCGTCCACCGCTCAGGTCTACCGCCGCCCCGATCCAACGCCGGGTCTTGTGCTCGTACGCGAGAATGGTCTTGTAGAACGAGACATGCATCTCGGGGAGACCGAGATCATCGGTGGCGTGGAGCGGAATGCCCGCCGTCGTACGGCCGAGCTCGTAGCCGAAGTACCCGACCCCGCCCCCCGAGAACGGCACCAGGGGACTTCCACCCATGAGGCGCATCTGCTGCAACTGCGACTGCAGGATCGCCAGCGGGTTCCCGGTCAGGTGGCGGACCCTCTTGCCCTCCACGATGTCGATCCCGTCGCCGCGACTGTGCAGCGTGAGGAAGGGGGCGACCCCGATGTAGGAGTAGCGCGACAGTTCGTGGTCGGCCATGCCGCTGTCCAGGAAGAAGAACCCCGGGATGCGATTCATGTTGAGGAACACGGCTTCCGGGGTGAGATCGAAGTCGATCCCGCGGGTGAGCACGGTGGGTTGGGAGTCGAGGTTCATGGGTTCCCTTTGCGGCGCGGCGGAAAGCCTCGCCATGTTACGCACTAAGTACTAGCAGCTCATAAGAATAGAGGATCGAGAGGAGTGGGGATACCAAACATATGTCTGGTATGTTATGATGACATCCGCTTCCCCGGAAACTCCCCCCGCAGCCTAGCGACTGTCCCGGACGATGTGAAGGAAAAACCCGTGCTCCGGCCTCTTGTTCTCCATGTCGACATGGACGCGTTCTTCGCCTCGGTGGAGATCCGCTCCGATCCCCGGCTGGCAGGGATGCCGCTTGCGGTGGGGGGCGGGCCGGGGAAGCGCGGGGTGGTCACGACCGCCTCCTATTCGGCGCGGAGCTTCGGGGTGCATTCGGGGATGTCCATGGCCGAGGCGCTCCGCCTGTGCCCTCACCTCTTCGTGCTCCCGGTGGATCCTCCCAAGTACGTGCATGAATCGCTCGAGGTCCTGGCCGTTCTCGACCGATTCTCACCGCTGGTGGAGCCGGCGAGCATCGACGAGGCCTACCTCTCCTTCCCTCCGGCAAGCGAAAACACGTGGGAAGCGGAGGCGGCGGAGATCGGTGCGGCAATCCGGCGCGTCATCCTGGCCGAGCGCGGGCTTTCCTGCACGGTGGGAGCGGCCGCCAACAAGCTTCAAGCAAAGATGGCGTCCTCGCTGGCCAAGCCGGGTGGGGTGAGTGCGGTTCCTCCCGACCGCTTCCTGAACGTGTTCGGCGAAAAACTCGTCTCCAGGATCCCGGGTGTCGGACCCAAGACCGGCGAGTTTCTCGCGCGGCGCGGGGTCGTTACCGTTCGCGATCTGGCCGAAGCCGATCCCCGTCAGCTTCGCGAGGGGTTCGGGCGCTGGGCCACCCAGTTGAGCGCGAGCGCTCGCGGCGAAGATACCCGAGAGGTATTGGCCGCCGGAGAGGAGCCGCTCGCCAAGAGCGCCGGGCACGAGACGACCTTTGCGGAAGACGTCGTCTCCGCTCCGTTCCTCCGCGCCACGACCTGGCTTCTTGCAGATCGCGTGGCGCGCCGGTTGCGCCGGCATCGGTTTCTGGCGCGCACGGTGGCGGTTCGGTTCAAGGTGAAGCAGCAGCGGTTCAGCCGTCAGCGAGCGCTCGATGAGCCCACCGACGACGCGCGCATCCTGGCGTTGACGTCGTGGGATCTTCTGGAAGCGGCCCGCCGAGGCCGCGCCTTGAGGCTATTGGGCGTGGCGGGAATGGAGCTCACGTCGGGGGAAGCCGCCCCGGGGTTCTTGATCGAGGATCGCCGTCGCCGCGATCTCATCCGGGCCGGGGACCGGATACGCAACCGCTTCGGCGAGGGCCTCCTCCTTCCGGCCGGAGTATTCTTGCGGGAGGAACGCGAACCATGAGCGAGAGCAACCTTCTCACCCAAGAGGAGTTGGAGTCGAAGCTCCTCATCGGAGCTTCCGGGTACTCGTTCGACGACTGGGTCGGGCCCGTCTACCCCAAGGGCACTCCCAAGTCGGAATTCCTCACGCACTATGCGCGAATGTTCCAGGTGGTGGAGGTCAACGCCACCTATTACCGCATCCCGCCCGCGCGCAGCTTCGAGACGATGGCCAAGAAGTCTCCCCGCGACTTTCTCTTCGTGGTGAAGGCGCATCAGGAGATGACACACGCCCAGAGCCGGGAAACCGCGCTCTATCGGACGTTCCTTGACGCCATCGACCCCCTGCGCGCGGCCGGCAAGTTCGACGGCGTGCTCCTCCAGTTCCCGTTCGGCTTCCGCAATGAGCCGCGTCACCGCGCGCACCTTGCCTTTCTGCGCGAGGCGCTCCCCGACATGCGTCTGTGGGCCGAGTTCCGCCACGAGAGCTGGAACCAGGAGCCTGTCTACGACTACCTCAAGCGATTGAGCCTCGGCTTCTGCGCGGTGGACGAGCCGGCACTGCCCGGGCTCATGCCGCCGGTCGCCACCGCCACCATCGACACCGGCTACGTGCGCTTCCACGGTCGCAACCAGGCGACATGGTGGCAAGGAGGGCACGAGCGCTACGACTGGGACTACAGCGCGGAGGAACTCAGCGAGTGGCTCGATCGCATCCGCAGGCTCGCCGCTGAAACGAACCGCACCTATGTCTTCTTCAACAACTGCTACATGGGGCGGGCGGTCAAGAGCGCCCGGATCCTGCAGCGGCTGCTGGGGCTGCAAGGCGATCTCTCGCTATTCTGACTTGTTTAGTCGGTTTTCCAGCACAGTTTTCGATGTACTTGATGGCCGCCTTTCCCCCGTTTGTGGTCTATCATCCGGGTAACCCCTCAAGGAGGTGGTCCATGAGTACCCGCTCAGTCCTCAGTCGCGCCCTCGTTCTTTCCGCGATCTCCGTCCTCGCGTCGGCGGCGCTTGCCGAAGCGGCCATTCCCCCGAAACTCCTGGCCTCCGCGCCGATCTCAAGTGAGCCTCTGACGGCAACTGTGGGTGCGGGCTATCTCTTCTGGTCGGACCAGCATTATGACTTCAACCGGATGACGGCAGACCTGGCGCAGGCAGAGGTGCTGCCGTTGCCCGCCAACGTGTGCGACTTCCGCGGACTCGCCATGGATCGGAGCGGCTTTCTCTACGGCACCGATAACTGGATATCGGGTCAATGCGACTCCAAGTTGCTTCACAGGCTCACCACCGCGGGTACCCTGGTCTTCTCATTCTGCGACTATGCGGGAACGAGCGGCTTCGCGTTCGGCGGAGAATTCGCGATTAGCCAACGAGGCGACTTCTTCGCCGCGGGTGGGATTCCCTCGGTCCGGAGGTTTTCGCCGAACGGGACGCTCACGGGGTACTGGGGGACGTTCTGGTTCGGGTCCCGGGCAGACCAGCGGCCCCATCATGGGCATTGCGATGGATATGTATGACCACGTCTACATCCTCGACTCCGGAAACCGCCGTGTGCAGGAGTTTGGTGTGGACGGAAGCTTCGTTCAGATGTGGGGGATCTCCTGGTCTGGAAGCTGTATGGCAATTGACCGCGACGGGCACGTTTATGTGGGAGACAGGCGCAAGAAGGAAGTTCACGTTTTCGACCTCGGCGGAGTCGAACTGGGCAAGTGGGGCACGGTCGAGCCCGTCAAGGTGACCGTGGATGAGAACTGCAACGTCTACGTCCTGGGACCGGACCGCGTGCAGAAGTTCGAACGGATCGACACCCCGGTGCCTCCGGACATTCCTCCCGCCGAGCCCGCCGTCCTCCTCCACATCGTGCCCGCCGAACCCGGAATGGGGTGCGGCAACACCCCGACTGAATACGACGACATCGTCACGCACGCCGACGCGGTGTCTGCGAAAGGCACACCCTACTACGTGTACTTCCTGGCCAGCCCCCGCACCCTGGACGAGGGCAGCACCGGGATCACGGGCATTCAGGCCACTCTCGTGTACGACCACGGTGAGTCGCCCGCCACGGGCATCGCGGTGTGGTCCTGGAATCACTGCGCCGAAATTGAGTTTCCCCAGGACGGCTGGCCGCAATCCGGTGTCGGCAACACCATCACATGGTTCAAGAGCACTTGCCAACAGAAGCTCCTGGTGCCCGTGGGGTATCTCTACATCGGCGCGTACTCGCCTGCCGCGATGGGGGTGACGGGCTACTCCTCGACCGGCCTGGTGAAGATCGCCAACTGCGACGGGGCCGAACGCGTCGTGAGCGTGGACCGGCAGGGTTGGATCTCCATCGGCGGCGCGACGTACTCTGGCAAGATCGGCACAGCGGGGTGCAACCCGCTCGTGGAGTCCTGCACCGCGCCGGTCTCCGTCCGCTCGGTGACGTGGGGGAAGATCAAGACGCTCTATCACTGAGCCGCGCTCCGCGGACCGCGTATAATCCCCCGAAGCTCCCCCGCGGCGGGCCTTCCGCCGGCCGCGCGCCCGGGCGCTTGAGGGGGTTCCCCGAGTGCGTGACTGGACCCGCGACGAAAAGCTTGCCTACCTCAGGGAGAAGGGTCTCACCGAGATCCACCGCCACTTCGACGGAGCCATCCGGCCCGCCACCCTGTGGCACCTCTCGCAGAAGTACTACTCGGCCATCCCCGGGATGGACTTCGAGGGCTTCTCTCGAATGCTCTGCTGGGACAAGGAGCATGACCGCTCCCTTCTCGACTACCTCGACAAGTTCCACGTGCCGCTCCAGTACACCCAGTTCTACGACAACCTCCGCACGATTGCGTTCGAGATCTGCGAGGACGCCTACCTGGATGGCGTGCGCACCATGGAGTTGCGCATCAACCCGGTCATCCATCGCCGGGCCGGGCTCACCAGCCGTCAGGTGCTGAACTCGGTTCGGGCGGGCATGAAGGACGCGCTCAAGAAGTACTCCGACCTCAAGCTCGGGATCACCGTGATCGCCATCCGCGGCCACGGCGGCAACATGGCCAAGATTCTCCTGCGAGAAGTCGTGGGAGAGCTTGCCGGGTACCACGAGAGCCCTGGAGTGGTGGGGTTCGACATCGCCGGCGCCGAGCGGTCGTTTCCGCCGATCCTCTTCAAGGAAGCCTACGCGCTGGCCCGTCGAATGGGGTTCCGCCTCACCGCTCATGCGGGTGAGGACACGGGTCCCCAAAACGTCTGGTCCGCACTCGACGACCTGGGGGTGGAGCGCATCGGCCACGGGGTGACTGCAATCCAGGACAAGGAGCTGGTGCGACGGCTCGCCAAGGACCGGGTCACTCTCGAGGTGTGCATCTCCTCCAACCTTCACACCGGCGCGGTCGAGACGATCGGCCAACATCCCCTGCGGCGGTTCATGGATGCGGGGGTTCCGGTGACCCTGGCCACCGACAACCCCACCGTGTCGGCGACGTCGCTCAGCGAGGAGTATCTCCTCGCCATCGACACCTTCGAGTTGAACCAGGATGAGGTCGATCGCCTCATCCAGAACGGGCGCGACGCCACTTTCGTTAATTGATTGGTGCGTATTGAGATGGCGCCAGAATGCCACGGCGCGACGGGGCGGGCGGTTCCGTCCGCGGGAAGGACTCGGGCGGGAGAGCAGTATGACCTGCCAAACCGGGGAGGCGCATTGTAGTCGACCATGTCGTGGGCTACACTGCCCCCGGTTTTTTTGGGGGGCGCTGAGATCGTCCGGACCGGGCTACGGACACAGGAGGAACGAAGGTGCACGTGAGACGGAGAACCCTGGGTGGTGCGCTGGCGGCATTCGTAGCTTTGGCGGTCCTCACCCTGCCCGCGGCGGGTGAGGAGAACTGCGCCAACGATTTCCGAAGCGGCAAGCTCTACTTCGCCCAGAAGGTGTACGACAAGTCCGTGTCGTACTTCGAGAGCTCGGTCAAGCTCTGTCCGGAGAAGGCGGAGTACCGCGCCCGCTACGCGATCGCGTTGGCCCAGTATGGCAGCGAGCGCATGCTGAACGAGTACGCCGGCGCGGTGGGTCAGGAAGCGCTCCTGACCGAGATTCTGGGCCTCTTCGCCACCTCCGGAGCGGAGTTCGACAGCGCGCTCGCGGTGGACCCCAAGGACAAGTCGAACAAGAAATTCACCAACGAGAATCGCCAGCACTTCTGGGTCGATCACTACAACCGAGGCCTCAAGTTCGCCAAGGAAGGGAAGTTCGACGCGGCGAGCGTGGAATTCCAAGTCGCGCGGCTGCTCGACCCTCATGAGAGCCGGGCCTATCAGCAGGGGGCTGTGGCGCTCATCAACTCGGATCACAAGAGCGCGGCCGCGGAGCTGGTCCGGCAGGGCCTCGCCGTCGATCCCGAGAACGCCGGTTTGAGGAAGCTCCTTGAGAGCATCTACGTGGATGCCGCCAACGGGCTCATCGACACTGCAGATCGCCTTGTCCGGGAGGCTCCGATCGGTACCGTCGCGCAGGCGGCTGCAGACTCGGCCCGCGCCGCGCGCGAGCTTCTGCAGAAGGTCCTCGACACCCGCCCCGACGATCCGGTCCTTTACTTCGACATGGGTCTTGCCTACCTCACCGAAGGCGGGGCACTCGCGCGCGGGGATAGTGGCGAGACGATCTCCCCTCAGGCCCAGGAGTGCTTCCGCAAGGCGGCGGCGGCCTTCGCCAAGGCGGCCGAGTTGGCCCCCCCCGAGGGGGACACCCGCGAGACGCATCTCAACTCCCTCTTCAACGAGATCCAGGCTCATCTCAGCGCGCAGGACCTCGAGGATGCGAAGCGGGTCGTGGGGCAATACTTGAACCTCGCCCCCGCGGATCCGGCGATCTGGCAGTTCCTGGCCCAGGTGCTGGCCAAGCAGGGCGATCAGGAACACACCGTCATGGCGCTCGTGGTCTCCAAGTCAATCGCCGGCAAGGAGCTTCCCGTCGCCGAGGCGCAGGGGCTCGCGATCAAGGAAGAGCTCGAGGCGTTCCAGAAGATGGGAGCCCCCGACGCGGTCTACACCTACCAGGAGACGGAGAGCGGGAACCAGATCAACACGTGGCTCTGGTACGCCAAGAAGACCGCGATCGCGTTCAAGCTGGGCCTCAAGGTCGGGGAGTACACCTGGTAGCGGCGGGAGGAATCCCCGACGGCAGGGGAGGTGAGCGGCGCTGAGGTGCACGGACCATGACGAGATCGCGGTAGGCGCGTGCCCGACTTGCGGACATGAGGTCTGTGAGCTGTGCGTGCAGACCTCGGCGGCGTTAGACGAGTTCGAGTGCCCGGAGTGCGGCGATTCCGGCGTCGTGATGTACGACGGAGATCCCCGCGAAGACCGATCAGAGGCGCGCGACCCGTTTCACTTCCGCAACGTGCCCAAGTAGGCCAGGATCTCCCGCCGGACTTCTTCCCGGACCTCCGTACCTCGCCGTGACAGCCTCTCCAGGTCCACCTTGCTCACGAACCGAACGTGGATGAACCGCTTGAGGCTGTTCATCGAGATCCGCGCCGGGCTCATGAGCAGGAGCCTCGGCACGTCCTTGTTGGCCGGACCGGTGTAGAGCGAACGTTCCCGCATGATCCGGTCGAGCACCCGAAGGCTGCGCGTCTGGTTCACGACCATCGCCATGAGCCCGGGGAGTTGGGTGGCCTTGGGGTTGTCCAGAATCCCCAGCACGAACGGCTCGTTGTTGATCTGAACCCGAACGAGTTCCTTGAGGGAGAGTTCGGCCGGCTGGCGCTCGTCAGGGCGTGCCGGGAGGCGCGGCGTGCCATCGGGGTGAATGAAGTCGAGGGCCCGGTCCTCCCGATAGCGGACCTCGAACGCGTCCGGCGCCCTCCGCAGCACCCCCCACGTCTGGACGGTCGGCCAGATCGAATCCGCGACATCCTGTTCCAGCGTCAACCGCACGCCGCTCCCGCCGCGGCCGTGCCGCACCACCTCGAGAAAGACGGAGAGCGCGTCGGGGCGTGGTCCCGCGTTCTCGACCGTGAGCGAGCGGAGCGTCCAGATCTGGTGGACGAGAGAGACCAGGAAGATGAACTCCCGGTCGAGAATGGGGTTCTCCCGCATGCCTCGGACGATCAGTCCGAGCGGCTGCGCCAAGGGATCGGCGAGCAACCGCCGCTGAATCTTTTCCATCTCGCTGGAGGAGACCGCATGCTCCATCGAGATCAGCCGTTCGTAGAAGGGCTCATAGGTGGTGAGGCGGGACACCACGCTCTTCATGTGCTCGATGTCCTGGTCGTAGCGGCTCACGATCGGCATGAGGCGGCCCATACCGCGCACGTCGTAGGGGTCGATGGACCCGGCAATCTCCGAGACCCGTTTTTCCATGAGATTGATCTCGAGCATGCCGATCTGGGCCACAAACTGAAGCGCGCGGATGTCGGGCTTCTGGCCGTCGCTGACACGGGTCTCGACGCCGCGAAACCACTCGCGCAGATCTTGCAGGGCCCCGCGAATCGTCGCGGCGTCTCGGGGGAGCTCCTGCCCTTCGAGAGATATCGCTCCCACCTCGGCGGCCTCGCGCAGCACTTCCGCAATCGGAAGGGCGGAGCTCGCATGATCCGAACCGTCCGGCTCGCGCCAGGTTCCCTGCACGATGCGCAGGGAGACGCGTTCCAGGCTGGAGAGTGCGGCCAACTGGTGCAGCACCTCCACGCCCGGCCGCTTCACCTCGAGGAAGCTGCACAGCAGGCGAAGGCCGCTTGCCTCCTCCCGCACGCAGAGCTTGCCGGCGATCTTCAGGATCTCCACCGCGGATTCGGGGTCCGCCTTGCGGAACAGTTCGGCGAGCTTGCGAAACCGAGTGCGAGGATCCTCATCCCGGGTCGCCGCCTCGACCGTGGCAAGTACGGCTGGGGTTCCGGTGAAACGGTTCAGGATGTCCGCCTGCCGCGCGAGCGGGGCAGGCGCAGTGAGGTCCACCGTGGTTTGAAGGATGGAATCGGTGGAGACGGGCATGTGGTGTTTCACCGGGTGAGTGCCTGGAGTGAGCAATTCTCCCTTTGGTTTTCGGCAGGATGACCGACTGTCTGGACCCCGGGGTGGGGAAAGCCGTGGGGCGAGATGGAGGGGGCGAAAACGCGCCTGCGGAGCCATTGGGGAATGGCTCCGCAGACAGACCTCACGATGCTCTGCCGGAAGCCGGCACCGCTGGGTCGCGGAACTTCAAGCCGATCGATGTCGAGTCGTCTGCTGGAGCCGGCCTCCGCAGGCGCGAAGACCGGGCTCAAAAGAGAAGCGGGGGCCTGTGCCCCCGCCGGTCAGGCGACTAGAACCACTGCCATTCGCCAAACCACTGCCACTCGCCGTACCACTGCCACTCACCGGCGAGAGCGAGCATCTTCGTGATGATGCCTAGCATTGTTGTCTCCCCCCTTCTTCGGGTTCAGGTCTTCAGGGCCTCTTGCCAACCACGCTGACCCATATACGCAACGGCCGTGCCATTTGCAATGTCCCTGGGGCAAATGCCTCAACACTAATTAATACAACAAGTTAGCTGGCAGTTGTGCGCGGCGGGTGGAGGGGGTGTCTCGGTGCGCGCCGTCAACAACAGGTGACACCGTGCGCGACCATCAGCTTAAACTACGAACCGGCAAAGCGTTAGGGTGTCGTCAATTTTTGACGACAGATGGTGTCGCCGCTTGACGACACAAGGGGCTAGGAGTTCGGCAGGTCGATGAGGAAGTTGGCGCCGCCGCCGGGGATGTTGCTCGCCCGGATTAGCCCACGATGGTTGGCGGCGATACGGAAGGCGGTGGAGAGCCCGAAGCCGTGCCCGGTGATCTTCGTGGTGAAGTGCGGTTCAAAGATGCGGTTCAGGTTGGCGTCGGGGACGCCGGGTCCGTTGTCGGAGAACGCGACCCGCACGCGCTGAGCGCCCGGATCGTAGTGGGTCTCGACGAAGATCTTCTTTACCGGGCGGTCTACCTCGGCGAGGGCATCGGCGGCGTTGGTCAGGAGGTTGATGAAGACCTGCTGCAACTGCGCGGGGTCGATGCTCACCATGGGCAGGATCGGGTCGGGAGTGATCTTGAAATGGATCCCGTCGAATCGATTCTGCGGCCGGACGAAGTCCACGGTGCGGCGGACCAGCTCGTTGAGGTCGGTGGGGACCTTGTGGGTCTCCTGATGGGAGAAGGCGGCGAGGCCGTCGACCAGAGCCGACATGTTCCCCACGTTGATGTGGATGACCTCCGCGCTGTGCAGGACCTTCTCCCCGCCCGCATGACGGGCGCGCTGGAACACCCTGTTCGCGCTGACCTTGAGATCGTTCAGGTAGTGGCCGAGGCTGCGGCCGATCTCCTCGGCCATCTCGCCCATCGCTGCCATGCGTTCCGAGCGGAGTAGGTCTTCCTGAGCTCGGATCACCGCGAGGTAGCGGCGATTGGCGGCGTGCACGAGCGCCAGGCACGCGAAGAGGATGAGCAGTCCGGGCACGCCGAGCGTCCCGTAGAGCAGCACGAGAAGCGGGCTCAGGAGCACGAGAGCCAGGCTGCTCTGGACTTCCTCCGCATAGAGGCAGTTCTCTTTCCACAGCGTGGTCATGCGCCGGCCGGTCATCGCGCTCATGAGCCAGGCCATGAGCGTGTTGTTGACCATGATGTAGCTGATGCTGGCGAGGAGGAACGCGGAGAGGAACCGACGATCGGCCAGGCTTCCGGCGACCGCTTCCATGCGTTGTCCGCCGGGAAGACTGAACGTGTTCAGGAAGGGGGTCCCACCGAGGGCCTGATACACGAGGGCCGCCGCGGCGCCGGCCAGCAGGAGCTGTGAGCCGTTGTAGACCGCGCGATACCATTTCGAGCGGCGGAAGATGAAGTTCCCCACCACCGTGCTCACGAAGATGGTGAGCAGGGCCGCCCAGACGTCGAGAATGAGGATAGCCGAGAGCTTGGCGGTGGCGGCGAGACTCTGAACCGAGTCCCCGCTCGGCGTCTTCACCCAGAAGAGCTCGCTTACCAGGCACACCACGGTCCACAGCAGCACGTGCTCGAGATCCCACTTGCCCTGGCGCACCAGGGAAATGAGCACGAGCACCGACGCCGCGGCGATGACGAGGCCGACTATAAGCTTGACTCTGGGTTTCACGAGATCCCTTTGCCATCGAGGGGAAACTGTGACAACCAGTTATCGGATTAAGGGATGCCGGACTTTAGGGGGGGCCGGGGCCTACCAGCGGGCCGGGTAGCCTCGGGTATCGACGTGGACGAAGGGGCCGTGGGAGCCCGTGGTGCGGTAGGCGGACGCGCCGCCCACGAGGGCCGAGTAGTCCTCGGAGTGATCCATCTCGTCCACGATTTCGAGCAGGAGCATGGCATCGCGGCGGTTCACCCGCCCATCGCCGTTGAGATCGTCCATGGCTTCGTTCCCGTCATGGTCGATGTAGATGTCGGCGGCGTCCCCCACGACGTGTCGGCTGAAGGTCGTGCGGTTACCGACTTCGGAGTTGTAACCGGGGGTGCGGAATCCGCTCAGCACCTTGATCGCGTCGCCGGGCAAGCCGCGCTGCAAGAGCTGGTCGGCCAGACCTTCGAGCTTCATCAGCAGGGAGGTCCGAACAGCAGCGTACCGCGGGAACGGGGCGTCGAGCTTGCACTCGATGTCGGAGAGGCTGATGTGGTCGCTGAGCAGGGTGCTCCGGTTCGTCTCCGTGATCTCCACGAAACCTCGCGGGAACTCGAATTGCCAAGGTTGGTTCGAGTCACCGGTCGGATAGACCCCGATGGGGTACCCGTTGAGAACCCCGTTGACCGCCTCGGTGGCGGGGCGCATGACGACGAGTTGGACCCGGTAGGGGAGAGGCTTGGGGATGCCGGGTTCCGTGAGCTCCTGGAAGCTGACCGGGTAGATTCCGACCTCCCCTGGCGCGGTCAGAACGAATCGGCACTTGTCTTCGAGCACCACCTGGATCCCATCCGAGGATTCGATCTGGTAGCGATCGAGAAGCTTCGGCACCGTGCCCGCGTAGGTGGCCAGATCGAAGGGCACGTCCTCACCCGGGAGGGCGAAGAGGCTCACGATGTGAGAGGGCGCGCGAAAGACGGAGAAGTCGGCGTGGAGCCCCCGAGGGGTGGCGACGGCGAGGAGGACCCAGGTGAGCACGAGCAATATCCGGGTGAGGGCCCCGGAGCGCACGTAAGAAACGCTCTGCTTCCTGGTAGACTTCATGTCGTCCTGTTCGAAAGGTTGTCGCGGGCTGTTGGCGGCGGAGCGGCTCAGGAGGGGTTGCCGTGATCCACTGCCTTCCGAGCGGGGACGGGTGGGTGCCCTCTGTACCGTCCCGATCGGCATGAGGTCGACCGGACTATAGGGGGAGGCATCGGGTTTTGCAACGGCAGGGGGTTAGATGACCCGCTTTTCCTGGCGCAGGCCCCCTGACGGGGGGCTGAGACGACGCTTCGCCCTGGTGGTCGCGGTCACCTGCGGCCTGATTTTTGGCGCCGCAGCCTCGGCGTGGGCCGCCGCAGGCCATGTCGTGCTTCTGGTCATCGATGGGCCGCGCCAGACGGAGTTCCTTGCCGAGCCCGGATACCCGCGCGCGCCGGTCCTGAGCGGCATGCTCGCCCCCTCCGGCGGGTGGATCACGGCCTTCTCGAACATGGGGAAGACGGAGACCCTCCCCGGGCACTCCACCCTCATCACCGGCACGACGCAGCTCATCGCCAACGACGCGACGCAGCGGCCGACCCGACCCACGCTCTTCGAATTGCTCCGCAAGGAAAAGGGGCTCCCTCAGTCCTCGGTCTGGATGATCGGAGGGAAGGACAAGTTCTCGGCCCTCACGTACAGCACCTACCCGGGGTTTGGGGCCGCCTACGGTGCCTCGTTGAACGTCGCCCTGCGCAATGACCCCACGACCTTCGGCGCCGCGACCGCGGTGCTGGCGGCCGATCACCCGACTTTCATGTGCCTCAACTTTGCCTCGGTGGATCTGGCCGCGCACACCGGAAGCTGGACCGGTTACCTGAGCGCGCTGAGCCGCGCCGACTCCCTGGCCGGCGCGCTCTGGGACTTCATCCAGGCCGACCCGATTCTGGCCGGGGACACCGACCTGATCGTGACCGCCGATCACGGCCGTCACGACGACGCGCATGGTGGGTTCACAGCGCACGGCGACGGCTGCCCGGGTTGCCGCACGCTCTTCCTGATCGCGCGAGGCCCGGACTTCCTGCCCGGGGTGATCAGTTCTCAACCCCGCCGTCAGGAGGATGTCGGCGCGACGATCGCGCACCTCCTGGGGGTGAGCCGGGCGACGATGACCGGGTTCGTGATGGGTGAGCTGTTGGTGGACACGTCGCAGCTTGCAGTGGGCGAGCTCGGGCCTGCGACGATGGCGGGGCTGGTCGCCTGGCCGAGCCCGTTTCTGGGTTCGGTGGCGGTGGGGTCCACGGATGCATGGAAGGCGGATCGCATGTGGGTGCTTAACGCGGAGGGACGAGTGGTGCGGCATGAAGCGGTGGGGGGACAACCCTGGCGATGGGACGGGCGCGATGCCGCGGGGCTCGACGTCGGTCCCGGGATCTACTGGATTCGCGCGGAAGACCGCCGAGGAAGCGTGCGCACCGTGCGTGCGGTGAGGGCGCGATGATGCGGCGGATTGTCATCGCATCTGCGCTCACGTTGGCGTTCACGCTCGCGCTTGCTTTGCCGCTCGCGCCGCGGGTGCCGCTCGGCGCGCCCGCCGCAGTCGCTGCACCCGCCGTGTATACACCGTCGCCGGCCGATTGGCGCGACGTGCCGATCTACCAGATTTTCACCGACCGGTTCTTCGACGGCAATCCGGCCAACAACAACGCGGAGGGCTCTTACGACCCCGGGTTCGCCGGCGACGGCTCGTGGTACTCGGGCAACGTGCACGGCGGGGACTTCGCGGGGGTCATGGAGAAACTCGACTACATCCAGGGGCTGGGCTTCAAGGCGATCTGGATCAGCCCGGTGGTGGTCAACGTCTGGGGGGAGCACCACGGCTACGCCGCGCGGGACTTCAAGGCGATCGCCCCCCACTTCGGCACCCAGGCGGAATTGCGCGCGCTCGCCGACGCGCTGCACGCTCGCGGCATGTACCTTGTGGTCGACATCGTCTGCAACCACATGGGGGACATGATCGACTCCGGCACTTCCGGATACCCCGCGTTCCACGATGACCCGAGCCCCTACGTGCTGCGGTGGCGGACCAGCAAGCGGCCGGGAGGGCTCTTCAATAACCTGGCTTGGTTCCACAACAACGGGGGGATCCAGAACTGGGTGGACCCCGACCAGGTGTTGGGGGAGCTCTCCAGCCTGGACGACCTCAAGACCGAGGATCCGTCCGTGGTCGCGGGACTCGTGGATGCCATGAACTGGCTCATCGACGTGTCGGACTGCGACGGTTTTCGCATCGACACCGTCAAGCACGTGGACATGCCGTTCTGGCAGACGTGGACGCCGGCCGTGCGCGCCCACGCCGCGTCGCTCGGCAAGAACAACATCTTCTTCTACGGCGAGGTGTTCGACGGGAGCGACGCCAAGTGCGGTTCCTACACCGGGACCAAGGCGGGAGGAGCCTTCACGCTCGATTCGGTGCTCTACTTCCCGATGAAGTGGACGATGGACAATGTCTTCGCCTTCGGCCAGCGCACGTCGCTTCTCACCGATCGTTACGCCGCGCTCGGCAACTATGACCCCGCCGCGCAGGAGAGGCTGGTCACCTTTCTCGACAACCACGATGTGGCGCGATTCCTCTCTTCCGGCGGGGCAGCCCAGGACGCTACCAAGCTCAACGCGGCCCTCGACTTCATGCTCACCACGCGAGGCGTGCCCTGCGTCTACCAGGGGACCGAGCAGGCGTTCGACGGTGGGGGCGATCCCTACGATCGCGAAGACATGTGGGACGGGGCGTGGGAGTACGGCCCGAGCCTGGGCGACAACTTCAACATGACCCACCCGCTCTACAAGCGGACGCGTGACTTGAACGACATCCGCTCGCGCTACGACGCGCTGCGCACCGGGGCCTTCACGGAGTTGAAGAGCGAAGCCGGCGCCGGCATCTACGCGTACCGCCGCGCGGGCGCCACCGAGGACGTCGTGGTGGTGTTGAACTCCTCCTCGGCCGCGCGCTCGAGCGGATCCCTTTCGACGGGATGGACCTTCGGGACAGCGCTCGCCGATCTGCGCGATCCGTCGTTCAGCTTGAGCGTGGGTTCCGGCGGATCCATCAGCCTGACTGTGCCCGCGCGGCATGCACGCATCCTCGTTCGGTCGTCGGCGGTTACCGGTGCCACGCCGGCGGTGGACACGCAGTCGCCGGCGCATGCGGCCACGACGGCCTCGCCGCGGCCCGCGCTGCGACTCGGCTTCAACCGGGCGATGAACCACGCGTCGGTCGAGGCCGCGTTCTCGGTGATTCCTGCGGTGCCCGGCGCCTTCACCTGGGAGGCCGACAGCGCGGTGGTGTTCACGCCGTCGCAGGACTGGTCCGAGGGGAGCGTGATCGCGTTGCACCTGGACGCCTCGGCGACCGCCTCCGACGCCACGCCGATGCGGGTCGCCTTCGAGACGTTCTTCACGATCGCGGGTGGGATCCCGGGTCTCACCGTGGCCTCCGGTTTCCACGCCACCGAGTTCGCGTCGGGAAGCGGGATCGGCGTGCCGATGGGGATCGCGGCCGGCGAGAGCGGTGCGTGGAGCGACAACATCTATGTGGGCGACGCGCTGAACAATCGCGTGCTGCGCATCACGACCGCCGGCACCGTGAGCGTGCTGGCGTCGGGTTCGTTCCTGAGCAAGCCCGAAGGGCTCGACTTCGATCATGCGGGCGCCTTCGCGGGGGACCTCGTGATCGCCGATCCCAACGGACTTCTTCGCGTGACCTCGGCGGGTGTGGTGAGCCAGATCGCCGCCGGCACGAACGCCACCAACACCGGCGCCCTGGCCTGTCTGCCCGCCGGGCCGCTCGGCGGGTTTCCCTACCTGGTCAGCAACACATCCAACCGGGTGGAGCGCTACGAAGCGGGCACCGGCTACGTGCCGTTCGCGTCGCCGGTCAACGGCGCCGAGGGAGTGGCCCCCGCGCTGGGAATGTTCGGTTTCGGCCGGCGGCTCCTGGTCGCCGATCCCGATTTGGCCGCGTACGCATCGAGCATCGACGGCACCTCGTCGATCCTCTTCGCCGACTCCACCGGTGCCTTGAGCACCTTCGTGCAGAATCCGACCCTCTTGAACGGCGTGTGCGCAATGGTGGTGGACACGAGAGGGCAGTTCGAGGGCGACCTGCTCGTGGCCAACATCGCCACGGAGACCGTGCTGCGCATCACGCCCGCCGGCGCGATCAGCGTGCTGGCCAGCGGGTTCGGCAACCTCTTCGCCAGCGACTGCCTGACCATCGGCCCCGACGGCGCCCTCTACGTGGTGGACACCGGATCGGGCGAACCCTTCACCGACTCCAGCGGCGGGACCGCCGTCGCTCGAATCGTGCGCGTGGCCGCCGATACCTCTACCGGGACGCCCGGAGGGGGCGGCGAGCCGCCTCCGCCGTTTCTCTCGGTGTTTCCGAATCCACTGTCCGGCGCCGGAACCGCGCGGTTCCGGTTGGAGCGCGAGGCCATGGTCACACTCGATCTGTTCGACATCCGCGGCCGTCGGGTGGCGACGCCGTTCGCGGGAATGCTCCCCGCGGGTCCGGCCGAAGTGCGCCTGGATTTTGGCGCGGGCTCGCTCGCGCGCGGTGTCTACTTCGCGCGCGTTGCCGCGAACGGCGTTTCGATCTCCTCCACGCGGGTCGTGCTGCGGTGAGGATCGGCCGGATCGCGAAGCTCCGCGCCCTGCCGAAGTGGTGCGGCTTCTCCGGGTGGCGCGGGCTCTTCGGGCGTCGCCGCGTGGAACGCCCCGAGGCCCCGGCGGTTCCCCGCTACCGTGTGCGCACCGAACCGGGCGGGGTCATCCATTTCGCCGCGCGCGGCGATCACCCGCGGATCACGCAGGCGTTTCTCGATGTCGTGCGATCCCTCTCCGGGCGGCCCGGCGTCGTCCTCGTGGAGTACGGCGAGCGGCCGACCGAGTGGGTGGCTTCCGAAGTGTCGCCGGCCGCGCTGCTGGCCGCGATGGTGAGCGTGCGCGATCTTCTGGGACGCGGCGCCCTCGACGTGGCCGTCCACTCGCGGAACGAAGGCGTGGAAGTGTTCCTCGATCATCTGGGCGAGTTGGATGTGCGGTCGGGCAGTTGGAACGAGCGCCGGTTCCGCGACGTGTTCGCGCGGCTGGCGTTTTTCGCCACGGAGGAACCGCTCCCGCTCTCCGAGGCCGTCGGAAAGGCGCTCGCGCCCGATCCCGACAGGCAGTCGCGGCTGGCCGCGGCGGTGGAGACGCTCGGGCTCGCGCCGGTGGAGGAGCGCGCCGCGAACGGTCGATAGGACCGCGCGCGACGCCGGCGATCAGTCCGCAGGCTTGCCCGATGCCAGCGCCGTGAGCGCGGCGCCGTCCACCCGAAACACCGTCCACTCGTCTTTCGCCACAGCCCCGAGCTTCTTGTAGAACTGGATCGCGGGCTCGTTCCAGTCCAGCACCGCCCACTCGAACCGGCCGCACCCGCGCGAGACGGCGATGCGGGCCAACTCGACCAGGAACGCGCGGCCGTAGCCCTTGCCGCGATGTTCGGGGCGCACGAAGAGATCCTCCAGGTAGAGCCCCCGCCGTCCCACGAAGGTCGAGAAGTTGTGGAAGAAGACGGCGAAGCCGACCGGCGCGGCGCCTTCGTAGCCCAGGAGCACCTCGGCGACCGGGTGCACGCCGAAAAGCTCTTCCGCCAGCGTCGCCTCGGTGGCCACCACTTGGTCGGCCATCCTCTCGTACTCGGCCAGCTCGCGGATGAAGGAGAGGACGAGTGGGATGTCCTCGCGGCGGGCGGGGACGATGCGGAACTCGGGAACGGCGCCGGCGGGTGACATGCAAGATCCTCCATGCCGGGTGGGTCCGTTCCCGGCCGTCGAGTGATGGTACGATCTCCGTCCCGGCGCTGTCGCCGGATATCGAAATTCGCACGTGAAGAGGAGGATCGCCCATGGAATACCGTCGTCTCGGCCACTCGGGTCTCAAGGTCTCCGCACTGTCGCTCGGCGCGTGGGTCACGTACGGAAGCCAGGTCGGGGACGACGGCAGCTACGACTGCATGGTCGAGGCCTACGACGCCGGCGTGAACTTCTTCGACAACGCCGAGGCCTACGCGAGCGGTCAGGCCGAAACCGTGATGGGCAACGTCGTGAAGCGCGCGGGGTGGAAGCGCTCCGACCTCGTCATCTCCACCAAGATGTTCTGGGGCGGCAAGGGCCCCAACGACCGCGGCCTCTCGCGCAAGCACATCCTCGAAGGGACCGACGCCGCGCTCAAGCGTCTGCAGATGGACTACGTCGATCTTCTCTTCTGTCACCGCCCCGACCGGCTCACCCCGATCGAGGAGACCGTGTGGGCGATGGATCACGTCATCCGGCAGGGGAAGGCCTTCTATTGGGGCACGAGCGAGTGGACCGCAGCCGAGATCATGGAAGCGCACGTGATCGCGCGGCGCGAGCATCTCATGCCTCCCGTCATGGAGCAGCCGCAGTACCACATGCTCGAGCGCGACAAGGTGGAACGCGAGTTCGCGCCGCTCTACGACACCGTCGGGCTCGGGCTCACGATCTGGAGCCCGCTGGCCAGCGGCTTCCTCACCGGCAAGTACCTGAAGGGGATCCCCGAGGGCTCGCGGTTGAGCCTGCCCAACATGCAGTGGCTGCGGGCCGGGTTCGAGAACGACGCGGCGCGCGCCAACGCGGAGAAGGTGCGGAAGCTGGAGCCCATAGCACGGGAGTTGGACGCGACACTCGCTCAGCTTGCCATTGCCTGGTGTCTCAAGAACCCGCAGGTGAGCACGGTCATCACCGGCGCCTCGCGGCGCGAGCAAGTGGCCGAGAACATGAAGGCGCTCGAGGTTGCGGTTCGGATGACCCCGGAAGTGATGGAGCGCATCGAAGGCATCCTCCAGAATCGGCCCGCCCCGCTCGAGAATTGGCGCGATATGTAGCCTTCTCGGGTGGCCGAAGGGGCTTTGGGCCGGATCGGGGGGTGTGGTAGAGTCGGCCCCGGTGCGGGGTGCGGTGCTCGTGGGCGACTGGTGCGTACGTCTTCTAACGGGAAAGTCAGTGAGGAAACATGTCCAAGCGGATCTACGTCGGTAACCTTCCCTTCAACGCGACCGAGGAATCGGTTCGTGAGCTCTTCTCCCACTATGGCACCGTGGACTCGGTGAACCTGATCACGGATCGCGAAACGGGTCGGCCTCGCGGCTTCGGTTTCGTGGAGATGGCGGCCGAAGGTGCGGATGCCGCGATCGCGGCACTCGACAAGCAGGACTTCGGCGGCCGCGCCCTGAACGTGAACGAAGCCCGTCCGCGCGATGAGCGCGGCGGCGGCGGAGATCGCGGCGGCTTCCGTCCCCGGAACCGCTACTAGCGCCGGTGCCGGCGCCGGCGGCGAGGGCGTCGCCGCCGGCCCTGGCCATCCTCTTCCGACTCCACCTTCACCGGCAAGGCCTCGACCGCGACAGCGGTGACGGCCTGGGCGGGATCCTTCCGACGGCGGCGACGCCGGCTTCGGGGGAGCGGCTCCGCATTGTCTCGCGCCGCGTTGCTTCGACCCGCGTTACCTCCCGCTGCGTGATCTCCCGCTGCGTCGCGCTCGCCGAGGGCCGCCTTCGTTCCGCCCCCCGCGCCGCCTCGGGTCTCTTCCCCGCGCATCTGCTCGTTCAACTCCTGCCAGCGAGAGAGCGCGTCCAACTCGAGTCCGGTGGCTTGGCACCCCAGCGCGAAAAGCTGCAAGGCGTCCGGAAAGTAGTGCTTGGCGACGAAGCTGCGCGGGCGGAAACGGCGCCCACCAGTGTGCGTGAAACGCGGTTGGGAGCGGAGCATCTGGGCCATGCGCTCGCGATCGCGCCGCGCCACGCCGAGCCGGTCCACCCACTCGGCGGTCAGATCGTCGATCATGCCGCCCAGCTCCGGCGGATTCGGCTCCCGCTCGCGATCCACCCCGACCTCGCATCCCACCAGGTGAACGGCCAGCGCCCCCAGGAGGAGCGAGTTGGAGATGTCCTGACCCTCGCGACGCAGCTCGTCCATCGCGTTCAGGTACTGCCAGAATCGGCGGTCGCCGTCGCGCTCGGAGCGCGAGTCGTCGAGGAACTCGGTCACCTCGGGGAGTAGCTCCTTGAGGAGTCGGCAGTCCGCGAGAAGTTGGAACGAGGCGGCGGCGGTGCCCCCGCGCAGGAGGCGGTAGATCTCCTCGAGCACGCGGGCCTTGGCGCACTTGTGGATGTCGGCCGCGTTGCGAACCATCGCCGCCCAGAGCGGAGGATCGATGTCGAAGCCGAGGCGCGCCGCGAACTTGACCGCGCGCAGGATGCGCACCGGATCTTCCTGGATGCGCTCGTCGGGATCCCCGATGCTGCGGATCGTGCGGCGGTGGAGATCTTCGATGCCGCCCACGTAATCGATCACCGAGAAGGTCTCGAGATCGTAGAAGAGCCCGTTGATGGTGAAATCGCGCCGCAGCGCGTCCTCTTCCGGGGTTCCGAACGTGTTGTCGGAGCGGATGAGGAGATCGCCGCCGTTCTGCTCCTCGAACTCCGCGCGGCGGCGGAAGGTCGAGACCTCGATGATCTTGTCGCCGAAATGAACATGGGCGAGGCGAAAGCGGCGGCCCACCAGCCGGCAATTGCGGAAGAGCTTCTTCATCTGGTTGGGGTGGGCGTCGGTTCCGATGTCGAAGTCTTTGGGGGTGCGCCCGAGGAGAAGATCGCGCACCCCGCCGCCGACCATATACGCGTGATGCCCCGCCTTGAGGAGGCGGTACATCACCCGGAGCGCATCTTCATCGATGAGCTTGCGTGAGATCGAATGTTCGGCGCGGGGAACTATGACGAGTTTCATACGGTCCGAGCGATTCAGTGGCGTGGGCGGGCCGACGACGGGACAGAAAAGGATAGCGGGAACGGGCCCTATCGGGCAACCCCGCCGACGGCGCTTCGCGGCGGGGCCGCGCGCGTTCGGCCTGGGCGCCTTTGCCCGCCCCGGTTACCCGATTCGGTGCACCTTCAGGAAGTTCGTGCTCCCGGGCCGCTGCACCGGCGTGCCGGCCGTGATCACGATGAGATCGCCGCGCTTGACCGCGCCCTCGCGGACGAGCCCGCGCACGACCGCGTCGATCATGTCGTCGGTGCCGGGGAGCATCGCGACGTCTCGCGGGCGGATGCCCCACACCAGCGCCAGCCTGCGCCGGACGCTCTCCATGGGAGTGAACGCGTAGACCGGGGTGATCGGGCGGAACTTGGCCACCACACGCGCCGTGCCACCGCTTTGCGTGAACACCGCGATGGCGGCGGCGCCGAGCTCGCGCGCCGCGCTGCCCGCCGCCTCCGCCACCGCCTCCGGCACGGACTGCGACTCGCCCGCGGCCACCGGCGAGGGAAGCGACTGGTAGGCCGGGCTCCGCTCCGCGCGCTCGATGATGCGCGACATCATCCGCACCGCTTCCTCCGGATAGGCGCCGATCGCGGTCTCCGCGGAGAGCATCACCGCGTCGGTCCCGTCGAAGATTGCGTTGGCCACGTCCGAGGCCTCGGCGCGCGTGGGGCGCGGATGGTGGATCATCGACTCGAGCATCTGAGTGGCGGTGATGACCGGCTTCCCCACGCAGCGCGCGGCGCGGATCATGCGCTTCTGCAGGATCGGAACATCTTCCGGCGGCAGTTCCACGCCGAGATCGCCGCGCGCCACCATGATGCCGTCCGCGTGTTCGAGGATCGCGTCGAGGTTCTCTACCGCCTGCGGCTTCTCGATCTTGGCGATGATCGGGATGTCGGCCTTGAGGCGGCGTAGCGCGCGCTTCAGCACTTCGATGTCCGCGGCCTCGCGCACGAAGGAGAGCGCCACGTAGTCGACGCCCATCTTCACCCCCGCGGCGAGATCGCGGCGGTCCTTGGGAGTGAGCGCCGGGGTGCTGAGCTTTCGGCCGGGGATGTTGATCCCCTTGTGCGAGGTGAGAGGTCCGCCTTCGATCACGCGGCAGACGACTTCGGTCGTTGTCGTGCTCAGAACACGAAGCTGGATGAGCCCGTCGTCGAGAAGGATCGTGTCGCCCTTCTTCACGTCGCGGAGGAGCCGGCGGTAGGTGACCGGGATGATGCCGGCGCGCAGCGCGGCCCTGCGAGACTCCGGGGTGGGCGCGAGCGAGCGCGTCGTGAGTGTGACCTGCGCGCCGCGCTTGAGTGTGAGCGTGCCATCGATCTCTCCCACGCGGATCTTCGGGCCCTGAAGATCCTGGAGGATCGCCACCGTGCGCCCCTCCGCCTTGGCCAAGCGGCGGACGAGCGTGGCGGTCCTGGCGTGCTCCTCCGCGGTGCCGTGCGAGAAGTTGAGGCGGGCCACGTCGAGGCCGGCGCGGATGAGGCGAAGCAGCATCGCCTCGCTTCGCGAAGCGGGCCCGATGGTGGCGACGATCTTGGCGCGGCGCGCGGGTTCCTTCATGGGCTCCATTCTCGCCCAACGCGCCGGGTTTGGGGAGTGCCGACGAAGAGGCTCCCGACCCGTGCGGCTTGGGGAGTAGCGCTGTCCTTCTCGCCCGGCGCCCACGGCTTCGCGTATGCTGGCTCCATGTTGAAGACCCTGCGCGCCATCGTGCTTCCCATCCTGATCGGATTCGCCATCCTCGCCGTGGTCGGGCTCCTGGGCTCGGGGCTCGTCCTCTACCGGGAAGCGCGGGCGGTCCACCCGCTTCTGGGCGCCGTGGTGCTGATCGCGGTGGCGGCGGGGATCGTGCTGCTCGTGCTGGTCCCGATCGCCCAGGTGCTGCGCCTTCCCGGCGCGTTGACTCGCCCGAAAGAGCAGCGCGGCGCCGCGTGGGAGAAGTTCGTCCGGCGCTACGCGAAGCGCCTCGCTCGCAACCCGGTCGTGCGCGCGGGCCACGCGGACGTCGGCGCTCTCGATGCGGCGCTGCGCGAGAAGCGCGACATGGCGGTGGTTGAGGCGGAAGCGACGAAGGCGGTCGGCTATCTGGACGAGCAGGCGCGCAAGATCGTGGCGCGCCACGCCGCCGCCGTGTTCACCGCAACCGCGATTTCGCAGAGCGGGCGGCTGGATGCGGCGATCGTGCTCTCGGCGCAGATCCGCCTGGTGAAGGAGATCGCCGAGCTCTACTACCAGCGGCCGCGGCCCCGCGAGTTGTGGGCGGTGTATGTGAACGTAGGCGCGTCGGTCTTCGTGGCCGGCGAGATCCAGGACAGCGAGCTCCTGGCCGTACTGGGCGCCCCGGTCACCGCGGGGTTGACCGGGCTACTGCCGGTGCACGGCACCGATCCGTTGGTGTCGCTTCTCGTGACAAGCCTCCTCGACGGCTCGGCGAACGCGTTCCTCACCCTGCGAGTGGGCGCGCTCGCGCGCCGCTACTGCGCGCTGCGGCTGGAGGGGGACCGCCGCGAGGTCACGCGGAGCGCGTCGCTGGAGGCCGCGGGACTCTTGGGCTCCGTGGTGGGGGACGGAGCGAAGCGCGTGGCATCGCTCACGCGGCGTGCGGTCAGCGAGGGCGCGATGCGCGGAACCAAAGGCATGGCGCGCGGAGTGGCCGGTTGGGGATCGAGCCTCTTCGAAAAGGTGACGTCCTTCGCGCAGAAGGCGGGAGCGAGGGCGGTCGAGACCGCGTCGAGCGGCGCGGGGTACCTCGAAGAGAGTGCGCGGTTCTGGGACTCGGTGGCGGAGGCGACCGATGCGGGATCGCCTCCGCCCCATCCTCCCGGGTCCCGACCCGTGAGTTAGTCCGTGTCCGTGTCTTCGTGGGCGCGCTTCAACTCGCGCTTCATCTCGTCGAGCTGCTTGCGCATCTCATCCAGGCTCTTGTGCAGCTCCTCCTTGAACTTCTGGAGCTCCTCGTCGTCCAGGCGCAGGACGTGCGCGTCGCCGTCGCCCCGCCACTGGAAGTTCGGAGCCTGGATGTCGATCCGCGGGGCCCGCGGAATCCGCGGGATCTCCGGGATCATGACGTTTCCGTCCTCCGGGCTCATGAAGAACATCTCCGCGTCGCCCATGTCGGAGGCATCGCCGAGCTTGGCCGTCACCGTGGAGCGTGTCCCGCGGCGAAGGATCTCGATCTTCACGCTCTCCCCGGGCTTCTGGCCGCGCACCGCTTCGCGCAGCTCCTCGGGGTCGCTCACCTCTTCGTCACCCACCGCGAGGATCACGTCTCCCGCCTTGAGGCCGGCCTCCGCCGCCGGACTCTCCTCGACGACCTCGGTGACCAGCACGCCCTCGTCTTTCGCCGCTCCGAAGTAGTCGGCGAGCTGTCCCACTTCCATCGACTGCACGCCCAGATACCCGCCCTTGTTGCCATCCGCATGAATGATGCGGATCTGGCGGTCATGGTCGCCCTGCGCATCGTGCTGGAAGTGCTTCTCGATCTCTTTCGCCTTCCGTTCGATCTTGCGCGCCTGCTCCTCGGTGAGCTGGCCGTGCTCCGCAAGCTCCTGCAGCTCCTTTTCGAACTCCTCCTTGTCCTCGTCCGACTCGATCACGAGCTTGCGCACCTTGCGGTCGCCCTTATCCCCCTGGTCCGTCCACGCGAAGGACTCCGAACGGGATGAGGGCACGATGTCGAGACCGCGGGTCTGTCCGCCGCGAGAGACGACGATCAACGCCTTCTCGCCGGGCTCCAGCTCACGCACCGCGCTCGTGACCTCCTCCAGGGTCGTGGTGCGATGGCCGGCGACCTCGACGATGACGTCGCCGTCCTCGAGGCCCGCCTTCTCGGCCGGGCTGTCGTCCATGACGTTGCTCACCAGCGCGCCTTGCACATGGCGGTCGATGTTCATCGCCTCGCGCAGGTTGTCGTCGAGGTTCTGCAGACGGACGCCGATCCACGCGCCGGTCGGCCCGGCGGGGGCAGGGGAAGAAAGAAGCGCCGCGGCGCCGAGCCCCACGATGAGCACGCATGCCGCGACAACGGGGGAGAAACGAAGGGGAAACATGGTGTCCTCCTGGTTAGACATGTCGAACCGGGTGGACGAGGGGGGGTGGGAACTACCGATCAGTCTACTAGAGACAGGTGCCGCCCCGCGCAAGAATTATTTCGGACCCTGCCGAGAGCGCGCCGGCCCCCCCGGGGCTCAGCGTCCCTTGAGAACGGCGTACACGACCAGGACGAGCGCGATCAACCCGACCAGTGCCCACACCCGGAAGAGGCGGCTCTGCCAGCCCAATCCGGGTTTGCCGGTCACCGGAAACACCTCCCGCACCGCGTCCCCGAAGGCGTTCAGCCCCCGCGGGGCCTCTTCCACCGCGCCGGTGAAGCCCGCCTCGTTCAGCACTTCGAGCGCCTCCTCGACGCAATCCTCCGGTACCGCCACGCGTGTCGTCTGCATCATGCCGAAGAGCCCGGTGGTGAGGCTCGGCAGGTGGAGCACCGGAACCTCGCCCGCCGCCAACGCATCGCGCGCCATCTGCGCCTCGAACTCGTTCTTGGCGTGGAAGACGATGACGGGGCGCGTCGATTCAGTCATCGTCGCCGCGCGCTTCTTCGCCACCGGGGGCGATCACCGCGCCGGCGCCCGTGAGCTCCGGGCGATGGATTTTGCCTCCCAGGTGCGCGGTCCAAGCCATGAGCGCCACGAGCGCCATCATGAGGACGAGGCTTGGCAGCACCGCCGATCGCTTTCCGGGGTGACGCCGGCCCAAGTACAGGCTCGCCAACCCCACAACGCCGGTCACGATCCCCAGCCACAACGCGCGGTCGGCCATCTCCTCGTGGTGCTCGATCGCGCCGGTCACGATGCCCGGGAGGTGCTCGACGACCTCCTCGGCGGGCTCCCCCGTGAGGAACGCGACGGCGGAACTCACCCCGACCAGCACGGTGAACGCCAGCGCGGTCCTCGTCAGCGCCTTCGACTGCGTGACCGATGCTATGGCCAGAAGCAGGAACGCGCCCATCGATCCGATGACGGGGACGTGGTTGACGAGAAGGTGAAGCTCTTGTCCGTTCATCGTCTCAGCCTCCAATCGTTCGCGAGGCTCATTGCTTCAGCACCATGCGTCGCGTGAGCGTGGTGTCGTCCGCGCGAAGGCGGCAGAAGTAGACGCCGGCCGCCGCCGGCCGCCCCTGGGCGTCGCGGCCGTCCCAGTCGAGGACATGCGGTCCCGCCGCGAAGAGTCCTGTCGCCAGCGTGGTCACTCGCCGCCCGCTCACATCGACCACATCGACCCGCACGTCCCGCGCGCGATCGAGCGAGAACGAGAGGCGCGTGCTCGCGGTGAACGGGTTGGGCGCGTTCTGCCCGAGCCGCAGGACGGTGGGCAACCCTTCTAGGCGCACCGTCCCCAGCACCTCGCGCCCGCCGTCCGGTGCGAACGCGATGACGCGATACCAGGGTTCGTCGAGATCGGGGCTCTCGTCGATCCACGCGAACGAAGGCCCGCCGCTGAGCATTTCGCTCGCGGGGCTAAAGTCCGCGTCCTCGCGCGCGCTTCGCTCGACCTGGTACTGCGCGCCGACCTGGGCTTCGGCCACCGTCCAGCTCACCGTCGCCGCGCCGTCGGTCCAGGCCGCGCCCATCGCGAGGAGCCGCACCGGGGTCGAAGCGTCGATCGCGTCCTGCGCGTCGACCTTGCCGTAGCCGTAGTTCCAATTGGGCACCGTCCCCGTCCACGCGTCGTTGCGCGCGGAGTTCCTGAGGCGCGCGAGCACCTGGCGGTTTGCGTCGGTGGGGTGCTTCTCCAGGATCAAGGCCACCACTCCCGCGATGTGCGGAGAGGATTGGCTCGTGCCCTGGCTCACCACGTGATAGCCGTCGCTGGTCTTGGCGCAGGCCACGTTGTCGTAGAAGTAGGGATCTCCGGTCGAGGACCACGCCGAGGCGATGCCCATTCCCGGTGCGGCAATATCGGGCTTGAGCGCGCCGTCGCGGCGAGGTCCGCGGCTCGAGAACGAGGCGAGGCTGCCCAAGGGGGGCGGCGGATCGTAGCTGCAGATCGAGCTCTGTCCGTAGGGCCAACTCGACTTGCTGACGTAGGCGGCGACTGCGATCACCGAGTCCGACGTAGCGGGGCTTCCGACCGTCTCCCGGGCGGCCTCGTAGGTCGCCCAGTGGGTCAGCGCCTCGCCGCCGCCGAGCGCGTCGTAGGGGATCCAGAAGTCGATCGGCACCGCCGTCGCCCCCGGGTTGTTCACCCGCACCGTCCATGTTCCCGCGTACGGAGGATACGTGGCGTTGGAGTCCCACAGATCGATCTCGCAGGTGTTGTCGTTGTTCTGGACCGCCCGGACCACACCGACGTAGATCGTCCCGTCGTTGGTCTGTTTGGTGACCTCCTGGTTGAGGCCGATCGTGTTCGAGCTGAAGCTGCGCGGCGAGGTGACCTGGAAGGTGAGCGTCTGCGCCCCGGGATACCAGCTCTCGATGATGAGCGCATCCTGCTGCGCGGATCCGGTGTTGCCCGGCTTGGCGGCGTAGGGGCCGATGGTGAACTGCAAGTTGAGAGAGCCGCCGGCGGGCACCAAGGCCTCGGCGTGGATCCCCGCATTCCCTTCGTTGCCCGCGGAAGCCACGATGATCTTGCCGGGACCGCTGAGCGCCCGAAACGCGACGTCGAGCTGATCGGTGCCGTCGTGCGAGCCGAACTGCGAGCCGAGGGAGAGGTTCACCACCGACGGACGTCCCATCGCCTCCGCGACTCCCTGGATCCACTGCACCGCGTCGATGACGCCGCCGGTCGAGAAGTCGGTGTTGACGATGACGAGGTCGGCCTCCGGGGCGACCCCCACGTAGGTGTACGGAGCGACCGTCCCGCCGCTGGCGCGGCCGCTGCCCGCGGCGATCCCCGCCACGTGCGTGCCGTGGCCGTAGGTGTCCTGCTGCCGCGTGGTGCCTGCGTTGATGGCGGCGGAGGCCCACACCGTTCCGTAATCGTAGACCCCGCCCAGATTGGGCCCGATGGGATCGTTCTGATCCCACACCCACTCCACGCGGGAGGTGCCGTCGGCGTTGCGAAAGTCGGGATGGGCGAGATCGATGCCGCTGTCCACGATTCCCACGATCACGTTGCGACCGGTGGCGCCCGAGACGGGGTACGGAGGCTGAGCGGCGCCGTGTGCCTGTGCCCCGCTGATCTCCGAGAGGCTCACGTCGAGCTTGGGCTCGAGCGGCCGCGAGAGTTCCGCCCAGCGCACGCCGGGGACGGACTCCAGCTCGCGAAGGCGGGAGACGGGGACGGTGGCGGTCACCACTTCGCCGGCCACGGTGCGAACCGCGAAGCCCGCAGCGCGCAGCGCGTCGGGATTGTCGGTGAGGATGAGGAGCGAGAGTCGCGCTTCCTCACCGGCAGCGGGCAGTACGCCGCCCGTCGCGCGGTTCGCGATGGCAGTCTCTGCGAGCGGGGGAATCGCCGAGGCCTCGGCGGGGTCCTTTGCCGCTGCGCGCAACGCGCGCTCGGCGCGCAGGAGGCGCGGCGAGAGCCGACCGGCCTCCGCGGAAACGGCGAATGCGGCGAGAAGCAGGGCGAGCGCGGTTGCGACAAGCGCGCCGGAGCGAAGCTGAGACACTTGGTTACCTCCGAAGGAAACCCCGTGGGTGGTCAATCTCGGGTCAGGAGCTGGCACGGCACCGAGCTCCCCGTTGCGAATTCCTCCACGCCTGCGGGGAGGATGACGTAGCCGTTGGCCCGCGCCATCGTGCTGAGAATACCCGAACCCTGGGGCCCGGTGTTGAAAGCGATCCACTCGCCGTCGCGGCACTCCAGCCTGACGCGCACGAACTCCACGCGGTCGGGCGTGCGGCCGAGCGGCTCGGCCAGCCGTGCCGGAAAGACGGGGCGGAAGACGTCGAGGCGCCCCGCCATCTTCTTGAGCGCGGGAAGCACGAACTGATCGAAGACGACGAGCGAGGAGACCGCGTTGCCGGGAAGGCCGAACACCGGCACGCCACGCACCGCGCCGAAGAGCTGCGGCCGGCCCGGCTTCACCGCGACCCCGTAGGCCTCCACGTCGCCGATCCGCGCGAGAACGCGGCGGGTGAGGTCGTAGTCGCCCACGCTGACGCCACCGCTCGTGAGCAGGAAGTCGACTCGCGCGAGACCGTCCAGCACGCGCCGCTCGATCTCGTCCGCGTCGTCGCGCGCGGCTCCGAGATCGACCCCGACGAAGCCCTGGTCCGCGATCGCGGCGAGGAGCCCCGGGCGGTTCGAGTCGCGGATCTGCCCCGCGCGAAGCGGCGCGGCATCCGTCACGAGCTCGTCGCCCGTGGAGATCACGCCGACACGGGGCAACGTATGCACCGCCGTCTCGAACACACCGACCGATAGGAGCATGGCGATCTGCGCGGGGCCGAGGCGCTCGCCGCGTGAGAGCACCAACGCGCCCGCGGTGACGCTCTCGCCCGCGCGTCGCACGTGGTCACCCGGCCGCACGGGCGCGAAGACGCGCACGCGCGCGGGGTCGGCCATGCTCTCCGCGGCCCGCGACATGCGGCGCTCGCCGTCCCACGTGTCGGTGAGCTCCACCGGCACGATCGAGTCCACGCCGGGGGGGATCGGAGCGCCGGTCATGATGCGGGCGGCCTCGGTGGGGCCCACGCGAGGGAGATCGCGCGCGCCGGCGGCGATCGTGCCGACGATGCGCAGGACCGCTGGCGACGCCTGCGAGGCGCCCGCCACGTCGGCCGCGCGCACCGCGAACCCGTCCATCGCGGAGTTGTCGAAAGGGGGCATCGATTCGCGGGCCATCACGGCTTCGGCGAGCGCGTACCCGCGCGAATCCGCCACCGCGCGGGTCACGGGCGCAAGCGCACGCACGCCGTCCAGCACTCGGGTGCGCGCGGCCTCCCAATGCAGAAGCGGCTTCACGGCTCTTCGTGCGCGCCCGGCCACGCGGCGTGCCCTGGATCCTCGCCGCGCAGGAGGCGCACCGCGTGAGGGAGGAGCGGGACCAGCACCTCGAGGCACTCCGCCACGGCGCGCGGGCTGCCGGGGAGGTTCACGATGAGCGCGCGCCCGCGGATGCCGGCCACGCCCCGGCTCAACGCGGCGAGCGGTGTGGCGCGCGCGGTCTCTCGGCGAAGAAGTTCCGCGAGCCCGGGCGCGTCACGTTCGATCACGTCGCGCGTGGCTTCCGGCGTGACATCGCGCGCGGCGAAGCCGGTGCCGCCGCTCGTGACGATCAGGTCCACGCCCCCGTCGACCAGCGCGCATAGGCGCTCGGCAATGGCCGCGCGTTCGTCGGGGACGGTTTCGATGGTCGCGATCTCCGCGCCGGCGCGGGTCAACACCCGCGCCGCTTCCGGTCCGCTCAGGTCCTCATGCCCGCCCGCGCTCACGCGATCCGAAACGACGAGCACCGCCGCGCGGATCACGCCGAGCCCTCGGTGCGCTCCACAAAACCCTCGCGCACCCAGCGCCCGCTCTTGCCCCCCTCCTTGAGTTCGAGGCGGACCTCGACGATATGCGCCTCGCGGTCGACGCCTTTGACCATGTCGATGAGGGCGAGCCCGGCGACGGCGGCGGCAGTGAGCGCCTCCATCTCCACGCCGGTGGCGGCGCGTGTGCGCGCCTCGGTGAGGATGCGCACCGCGTGCCGCTCAGGAACCGGAGTGATCTCAACGCCGACGTGATCGAGCGGGAGCGGATGGCAGAGCGGGATCAAGTAGGGGGTCTGCTTCGCGCCGCCGATCCCGGCCAGGCGCGCCACCGCCAGGGCGTCTCCCTTGGGGAGTCCCCCTTGCGCGATGAGGGCGAGCGTCTCCGGGCGCATGCGCACCCACGCCGAGGCGATCGCACGACGCAACGTGGGGGCCTTGGCCCCGACGTCCACCATGCGTGCCTTGCCTTGGGGGTCTAGATGGGGCAGTTCGGTCATGACGTATACTGGACGCGCTTCGTCGCCCTAACTCCTTGCCGAAAGACTAATTGACGCGGTGGGGGGAATCAAGCCGAGGCGCCGCGGTAAACTCAACGCCCTTTGCCCAACCAACGAGAGCCCCAAGCATGAAGCATCACCTCCGTCCACTCCTTGCCGCGCTGCCGATCGTCGCGCTGCTCGCGGTCGTTGCCATGCTGTCGGCCGCCCCCCTGTACGCGGGCGTCCCCGAGGTGACCGACGAGCACATCGCGCAGATCACGAGCGCGGGTCCTCGAACCGACGCGATCCACGTGCGCGCGGCGTGGTCGGCGGACCGCGCGGTGCCCGGCGCGGCGCTCACGCTGGCCATCGTCGTCGACATCGATCCCGGCTTCCATATCAACCCCGATCCCGCGCAGGTGAAGGCCGTGGGGGACTTTGTGCCCTATCCGACATCGGTGCGGGTGGTGGACGCCTCCGAGGCCCTCACGCTCGAGTCCGCGCGCTTTCCGAAGCCGCACCCGGTGAAGGTGGAGTACGCGGATGGCGAACTCCTCTCGTTCTCCGGCCACACCGTTTTCTACGTGCCGATGCGTGTGGCGAAGGACGCCGGCGCGGGCCCGAATGCGACCGCGGGTTCGAGCACCGGCGCGGCCCCGCTTCAGGTCACGCTCGAGGTCGAGTACCAGGCCTGCGACGACAAGAACTGCCTTCTGCCGCAGGTGGCGAAGCTGGAGGAATCCATCCCTCTTGCGGCGGCGGGGGAGACGGCGCGCCCGATCAACGAAGAGCTTTTCGCGGGGCTCTCCGCGACCGCGTCGGGGGCCGTCGAACGCGTGGGCTTCGATCTCTTCGACCTGAGCTTCTCCGTGGACGCCTCCACACGATGGGGGTTCGTCCTCCTGCTCCTCACCGCGATGGTGGGGGGGCTCCTCCTCAACTTCACCCCCTGCGTGCTGCCCGTGATCCCGATCAAGATCATGAGCCTGGCCAACGCAGCGGGGAATCGCCGGCGCATGTTCGCGCTGGGCGTGGTCATGTCGCTGGGCGTCGTGTTCTTCTGGCTCGCGCTCGGCGGGCTCATCGCGGCAGCGAGCGGGTTCACCGCCACCAACCAGCTCTTCCAGTACCCGCTCTTCACGATCGGAGTGGGGGTGGTGATTGCGGTGCTCGCGGTGGCGATGACCGGGATCTTCTACGTGCAGGTGCCGAGGTTCATCTACGCCTTCAACCCGAGCCAGGAGACCTATCCCGGCTCGTTCGGCTTCGGGATCATGACCGCGGTTCTCTCCACGCCGTGCACCGCGCCGTTCATGGGCGCTGCGGCGGCATGGGCGGCCACCAGGCCGGCCGCCACCACGCTCACGACGTTCGCCGCCATCGGAATCGGGATGGCGCTCCCCTACTTCGTGCTCTCGGCGTGGCCCGGCCTGGTCAAGAAGATGCCGCGCACCGGCCCCGCGAGCGAACTGATCAAGCAGGTCATGGGGCTCCTGATGCTGGCCGCCGCCGCCTATTTCATCGGGGTCGGACTGAGCGCCCTCACGAGCCGCGCGCCCGATCCGCCGAGCCGCATCTACTGGTGGGCGGTCATGGCCTTCATAGCCGGCGCGGGGTTCTGGCTCGCCTATCGCACGGCGCGGATCACGCGAAAGGCCGCGAAGCGGGCTTTCTTCGGGGGGCTGGGGATCCTGGCTGTTGCCGGCGCGATCCTGGGCGGAATCCGTCTCACCAACGAGGGGCCGATCGAGTGGATCCATTACACCCCGGAGCGGCTCGAGACGGCCCGGAGCCGGGGGGACGTGGTGGTCATGGACTTCACCGCGGAATGGTGCCTGAACTGCAAGAGCCTGGAGCATGGGGTGCTCCACGCCCCCGAGGTGGTGGAACTCCTTTCGGGGCCGGGGGTAACCCCGATCAAGGTCGACATCACCGGGCACAACCCGGACGGCAAGGCCAAGCTCAAGGAGACCGGACGCCTGACCATCCCGCTCCTGGTGATCTACGGACCGGACGGGGTGGAGATCTTGAAGGCCGACTTCTACACGGTGGATGAGGTGGCCCGGACCATCCGGGAGGCTCGTTCGACCCCGGCCGGCAGGGTGCCGTGACCAAACCATCGCTTATACTGTCTCTCCCACGTCACGATTGGGCCCCTGGAACGGAGGAACCATGCTGCACCGAATCACTGTGATCGCCGTCGTCGCCCTCGCCCTCTTGGCGGGATGCGGTGCAGGCCGGGACACATCTCGCGAGTCCGCCGCCGAGGAGGCCGGGAAGCCCGCCGTCGCCGCCAATGCCGACCTGGCGACCGCCGAGGCGACCACGACTCCGGTCGGCGCCACCCAGCAGGCCAGGCCCGCAGTCGACACCAGCCAGCTCAAGCCTGCCCCCGCCTGGTCGCTGGTCGACCTTGCAGGGAGACCGGTGGAGAGCGCCCAGTTCAAGGGGAAGGTCGTCATCGTGGACTTCTGGGCAACCTGGTGCGGCCCCTGCCGCAAGGGGATCCCCGAACTCAACAAGCTCTACGCGGCCTACAAGGACAAGGGCGTGGAGATCGTCGGGGTTTCGCTCGATCAGCAGGGTCCGTCGATCGTGAAACCGTTTGTGGCGCGTTACCAGATGAACTATCCGGTGCTCATGGGAACCCAGAAGATCGTGAACGACTTCGGCGGGGTCACCGGCATTCCGACCGCGTTCGTCATCAGCCAGGACGGGAAGATCTACAAGAAATACGTGGGGCTCTACCCTGGCTCGGTCTACGAGCAGGACATCAAGAACCTCTTGGGGAGCTGATCGAACCTGCCGGAGAGCGGCGCGGCGCCGTTCGGGCGTCGATCAGTCCGCGTCGCGCTTGACGAGGACGAGGATCTCCGCCTCCGCGCGGTCCCCGGCGCGGCTTCGCACCAGGTTCGCCGAGCGCCCCTTGAACGGGTCGCGGGACAACGTGATCGTCTTTTCGTCCTCCGGCTCGCCGCGAAACGTTCGCACCGCCTCGATGAGCGCGGGATCCGGCCACACCTGGTCGAAGGGGAGCGCCACCGAGGCCAGCGCCTGAATCCCCAGGGCGTCGCGCAAGCCGCGGCTCACGAAGGCGAGGTGGTCCTGGGGCGCGATCCCGGCCACGTAGTAATCGCCGCCTTCCGCCAGCGCCTCGACGCGCTGCACCCCCGCGCGATGGAACCGCCGCCGTGTCTCCTCCACCTCACGGTCCTGATCGAGGTGCTCCTGGAGGAATCCGGCCAATTGGCCGACCTCGTCGTTACCGACCGGGATCGCGCTGGGGCGCGGCCCCGAGGTGCGCGCGTAATGGATGAGGCGGGTGAGCCGGCGGATGGGGAGGAGGATCCACTTGGGGGCGGTGAAAGCGACCGCCAAGGCGAGGACGAGCGCAACGAAGATGATCGAGATGAGATTGCGCACGGTGAGCGAGAGCGCGCGTTCGAGCCCTGTGCGCTGCTGCGTCAGGTGGCGGATGGCCTGCGCGTACACCGCGTGGGAGATGTCCTCGATGCGCGCTTCCGATCGGATCACCGCTTGCAGGAGGGAGTCCGCGGGGGTTCCCGGTCCCACCGTGATGTAGACGGTGTCGTCGAGGTTGAGCAGGAGGGCGCGCGCCTCTCGAAGCGCGGCATCCCTCTCGCGCGACGTGCGGGCCCGCTCCGCCTGCGACCGAAGGGTCAGGAAGCGCGACCGAGCCTCCTCCACCTGCTTGACGTGAGAGAGGACAAGCTGCGGTCGCGGGGGAGGTCCGATGGCCACCATCTCCCGCGAGGCGTTCTCGTAGGTGCGCGCGAGGATCAACAGGCGGTCGAATTCCTCGGTGTCGTAGGGCCAGGATTCGCGGGCGCCCTCCACGAGGATCCGCACGAATCCCGCCGCGTCCGCTGCGTCCTCGCCGCGGATCGCCTCTCCGGTGAACAGGAAGTCGAGACGGGCCAGCCTCGCCTGGGCCAGTGCGAGTTGGACGTCGTCGACGAGGAGCGAGGGATCGATCCCGGTCCGCAGGATGGTCGAGATGGCGGTGCGGGCTCGGTGGAGCGCCACCAACGAGCCGGCCACGGGTATGAGGGAGAGGAGCACGAGCAGGGTGAGCGTCCAGACCAGCTTCGCTCGCACGGTGAGCGTGCGCCGTCGGGGAAGAACCCGTTCCTGCCAGGGGCTGCTGCTGAGGGGAGACATTGCTAGCGACCGAACGCTCCGGTTAGAGCGTCGATCGCCTCCTCCGAACCGATGACCACCAGCACGGTTCCTTCCGAGAGCGCCTGATCGGGCTCGGGGAAGCTCGTCACTTCGGTCGTCTCCTGGATCTGTCCCTCGTCATCCACCGTTCGCCGCTTGACGCGCAACGCCACCACGTTCACGCCGAACCGCTCGCGCAGGCTGAGATCGCGAAGAGTGCGGCCGACCATGTTCGGGTGCATCGGAAGTTCCGCGACCAGGATCCCCTCGGCGAGCGGGAAGCGCTCGAGCGTCACCGAAGAGACGAGCGTGTCGGCGAGCTGCGCCCCATAGTCCTCCTCCGGCGAGATCACCTTGTGCACGCCGACCGCGGTGAGAATGCGCGCGTGCAGCGGGCTCGTGGCGCGGGCGACGATGCGTGGAAGGCCGAGTTCGCGCAGGAGCGCGGAGACCAGGATGTTGGCCTCGCGATGCTCGCCGATCGCCACCACGCCGGTCGTGAACTCGGCCACGCCCAGCGCCTCGAGGGTGTCGCGATCGGTGGCGTCGGCCACCACGGCGCGCGAGACATGGTCCTTGACCTCTTCGACCAGCCGCCCGTTCTTGTCGATGGCGAGCACGTCCTGGCCGCGCTCGGCAAGCCGACGGGCTACCGGGCCGCCGAAAGCGCCGAGGCCGATCACGACGTAGCGTTCCATGGGTTCTCAGTCCGGCGCCGCGGGGCGCCCAAAGAAAGACTCCGCGTTCGGCGTCGCGTCGCGCACGTGCGCGGCAGGGCGCCTACCCCACCAGGATCTTCCCGTCGGGGTAGCGGTAGAACGTGCGCGCGCCGGACTTGCCCACCGCGAAAGCGAGGGTGAGCGGGCCGGTGCGTCCCACGAACATGAGCGAGATGATGATCAGCTGTCCCATAGGTGTCAACGTCGGGGTAACTCCGCGCGAGAGCCCCACCGTGCCGAACGCCGACACCGATTCGAACAGCAGGTCGAGGTAGTTCTTGTTCACCTCGACCAGAAAGAGGCCCATCGCGCCCAGGCCGAGGAGCGTGCCGCCCAAGAGGGTCACCGAGACCGCTCTGAGCAACGTCTCGTCGGGGATCCTCCGCCCGAAGACCTCGACATCGCGCCGTCCACGCAAGAGGGAGCGCAGGGACAGGATGAGAATGCCCATGGTGGTGGTCTTGACGCCGCCCGCGGTGCCTCCGGGCGATCCTCCGATGAACATCAGCACGATGACGATGGTAGCGGTGATGGGCGCGGTGGCGGCGATATCGACGGTGTTATACCCGGCGGTGCGGGCGGTCACCGATTGGAAGTAGGAAGCGAGGAGCTTCGAGCCCAGCGGCAGTCCGGCCAGCGAACTCTCGTACTCGAAGAAGAAGTAAGCAAGGGTGCCCGTCACGATCAGGACCGCGGTCGCGGTCAGCACGAGCTTCGTATGGGTGCGCTCCCGGCGCCACCACAGCACCGGATGGAGCGGGTGGCGGGCGAGACCGAGGAGGCTCATCGCGACCGTGAAGCCGATGCCGCCGATGATGATGAGGAGGGTCACCGCGAACGTCACCACGGGATCGCTCACCCACCCGGCGAGGTTGTTGGAGAAGGTGGAGAAGCCGGCATTGCAGAAGGCGGAGACGGAATGAAAGAGCCCGTGGTAGAGCGCGCTCAAGAGCGGCATGTGTCGTGACCAGTGCAGGCCGAGCACGAGCGCCCCGACGATCTCGGTGACGAAGGTGAAGGCCACGATGAACTGCAGGAGGTGGGTGATGTCCCGCTTGGCGGTCTCCTCGTAGGCCTCCTCGAAGAGTCCCCGCGAGCTGGCGCCAAAGCTGCGTCCGAAGACGAGGGCCGCCGACGCGCTCAGGCTCATGATGCCCAACCCCCCCACCTGGATGAGCAGCAGAATCACCCATTGCCCGAAAGTCGACCAGTAGACGGGGGTGTCCACCACCGTGAGCCCGGTCACGCACACCGCGGAGGTGGACGTGAAGAGCGCGGTGATGAGGGGGGCGGACTCGCCGCTCGCCGAGGCTCCGGGGAAGGTGAGCAGGAGCGTGCCGCCGCCGATCGCGCCGAGAAAGCTGGTTGCGATGGTGCGGGCGGGGCTATGGGCCACGCCGAGCAGGAAGCCGCGTCCGGAAGGTGAAGTAAGAAGCCGCGACCCCGCCCGGATGAGCACCCGCAGAGCGAGGAGGAATCCGATGGCCCAGAAGGTGATCGGTGTGACGGCCATGAGCCCGAGAAGCACGAGCTCCAGCCAATGTGCCCTGAAGAACGGGCGGGGGCGGGGGGTGCCCAGCGCGTCGAGCAAGAGCCGCGCAATCACGAGCACGACGAGGAGGATCGCCACCGCCTGGCTGACGGGGTAGCGTTGGAGCAGACGGAGCTGGTAGCCCTGCCCGAGGATGATGACGATGATGAGCATCCACGAGGCGATCCCGGCCCAACGGTCGATGCCGCGGAACCGTCCCGGCGTCAGTTGCAGGGACCGACGGAGACGATGGGGAAACGAGCCGCCTCCGGCCGGTTTGCGATCCTCTTGGGGCAAGGCATACCCTCCGGGAAACCGAGTGGAAAACCGGCAGCAGTCTAGGTAAGGAACGGCGCGGGGTCAAACGCATGTCAGAAAAGCATCTGGCGAGCCGGGTGGAGGGGTTCGTGCTGGCAGGTGGGCGGTCGAGCCGGTTCGGCACGGACAAGGCCCTGGCCCCGATCACCGGCCGACCTCTCCTGGCGCGGGCGGTCGCGGCTCTGAAGGCCCTGGGTCTGCGGCCCCGGGTGGTGGCCTCGGAGCCCGGTCCGTACAACGGGTTCGGGGTGGACGTGGTCAGCTCGGAGCGGCCCGGCCTGGGCCCCGCCGAGGGTCTGCGCGCCGCGATGGAGGCCAGCGCTACACCATGGATCTTATTACTGGGTAACGATATGCCGGGGGTGGACCCCCCGCTGTTGCGGACGCTTCTCGCCGCGCTGCCCCCCGAAGAGCCCCCAGCCGTCCGGGCGGTCTGCTTCGGAGAGGCCTCGGGGCGCCGCCACCCCCTGCCCGGTCTCTACCACCGGTCCCTAGCCCCGCTCCTGGCCGCCCTCCCCGGGGAGGTTCCCCTCCAGCGGGTCCTCGACGAGGCCGCGACCAGGGTCCTCCCGGCCGGCGCGGAAGAGACCGCCCGATCGCTGGCGAACATCAACACCCCCGCAGATCTGGAACGCTTCGAAAACGGCGCCAAGCCCGTGCGGGAGGGCAAACCGGACCGCGCCGCCCCAGAATCAGATTGACACTCCCCGGGGCCCGACCTAGACTCGCCCGTCGTTTGTGCAAAGTTTCACAAGTGAATCCCTCGCAGTGGGTTGCCGGATAGGATCGCCTCTTCGGGACCGGGGGTGGGGGGTACTGAAGAGCACCTATGGCCACACTCTACGTACCGATTCTGGTCATGTTGATCCTGACGGGCGGCTTCGCCGTCGTGGCGCTGGTTCTCGCCTGGATCCTCGGCCCCTCGAAACCGGACGCCTCCAAGAATGCGCCCTACGAGTGCGGCATGCCGCCGGTGGGCGACGCGCGGGAGCGATATAGCGTCCGTTTTTATGTCGTGGCGATGCTCTTTATCGTCTTTGATCTGGAAACCGTCTTCCTCTATCCATGGGCCGTCATCTTCCGCCAGCAGGCCATGTTCCTCTTCCTGGAGATGCTGGTCTTCCTGGGTATCCTGCTCGTGGGGTACGCGTACGTGTGGCGCATGGGGGCTCTGGAGTGGGGACCGCAGCGCGACCGGCTCCTTCAGGAGACCAACCATGAAGCCTGAGTCGAAGAACGCACAGGGTAAGCGCTACGGCGGGCCCTACACTCCCGCCGGACTTTCGCCCTACGGCATTCGCGCCAGGGCGGAGGGCGCCGAAGCCCCGCCGGCGGAGCCCGCCCGGACCTCTTCCCGGACCGATCTCGAGTACGCTGAGCGCACCGCGCTCGCGTTGCGCGAGCAGTTCGGTTCGGAGCTTCTCCAGATCGTGCATTTCCGCGGCGAGTGGACCGCGGTTCTGAAGCCCGACCGGGTTCTCGAGTTCATGCAGTTCCTTCGCGACACCTGGGGCTACCGGATGTGTCACGACGTGACCTCGGTGGATCTCTACCCCGAGGAGCCCCGCTTCATGGTGGTCTACCACCTGCTCAATCTCGACCAGGCGATTCGTTTCCGCGTGAAGTGCCCGGTATCGGGGGAGACACCCGAGATCGATTCGGTTGTGCCTCTGTGGCTCGGCGCGGACTACGCCGAGCGCGAGGTGTTCGACCTCATGGGGATCCGCTTCCGCGGCCACCCCGACCTCAGGCGGATTCTGATGCCGGACGACTACCAGCACCATCCGCTGCGCAAGGACTTCCCGCTGACCGGGTTCCCGGCCGGCATCGACGCCCTCAAGGACTGAGGGCACCCATCGCGCCCTGACGCCGTCCCTCGCCGTCGATCCGGCCGGGGGAATCGCGCGGGTCGGGGGAGCGACGAAGAGGAACCATGGCAAAGCTTTCGGCAGAGACCCAGGAGAAGATCCGCGCTCTCCGGGACCGCTACCCGCAGCGCCGGTCGGCGGTCATGGCCGCGCTTCACTACGCGCAGGCCGACGCCGGCCACCTCGACGCGGAGACGCTCGTGATGGTGGCGGACCTTCTGGACCTCCCCCACAACATGACCGCCGAGGTGGTGGGTTTCTACACCATGTTCGACCTGGTGCCGCGCGGTCGATACAAGATCGAGGTCTGCCGCAACCTGTCCTGCGCCCTGAGTGGAGCGCAGAAGATGGTGGACCACCTCGAGCGCACGCTCGGGATCAAGGTGGGCGAGACCACCCCCGACGGCAAGTTCACCCTGCTCGAGGCGGAGTGTCTCGGCGCCTGCGGGTACGCCCCGATGATGCAGATCGGGCCCTATTACTTCGAGAACCTGAGCCGTGCCGATGTGGACGCGATTCTGGATGCGTTGCGGCGCGACGAGATGCCGCCCATCGCGCCGGCAGGCTACTTGGAGATGGACGGGATCGTGCCGGAGCGGGGAAGCGACGGCAAGGCGATCCCCACCGCGAGCGAGGCGATCATGATGCACCTGGCGGTGCCGCCGGCGCCGGGTGAGGCGGCCGCCGAAGCCGCCCCCGCGGTGACGAAGGAGGAGGGGCAGTGAGCAAGGCGCTCCGGATCACCACCGCCAACGTCGACAGGCCGCGCTCCTTCACCCTCGCGGTGGCCGAGCAGAACGGGGCCTACCAGGCCCTGCGCAAGGCGCTCAAAGAGTACAAGCCCGACCAGGTCATCCAGGTCGTGAAGGATTCGGGGATCCGCGGGCGCGGCGGCGCGGGCTTCCCCGCCGGAGCCAAGTGGGGCTTCGTGCCCAAGAACATCCCCAAGCCGCGCTACGTGGCATGCAACGCCGACGAGAGCGAACCCGGCACGTTCAAGGACCGCATCATTCTCGAGCGCGACCCGCACCTCCTGATCGAGGGCGTGCTCCTGGCCGCCTACGCCATCGAGAGCAAGCAGGCCTTCATCTACATCCGCGGCGAGTACGGGCTCCCCATTCATCGCGTCTCCGACGCGGTGCGCGAGGCCTACGCCGCCGGCTACCTGGGCAAGAACATCCTGGGGAGCGGTTGGGACTGCGACCTCGCCGTGGTCGCGGGCGCCGGCGCCTACATCTGCGGCGAGGAGACCGGCCTTCTGGACTCCATCGAGGGCAAGCGCGGTCATCCGCGCCTGAAGCCCCCCTTCCCGGCGGTGGTCGGCCTCTACGGCGGCCCCACCGTGATCAACAACGTGGAGACCCTGGCCTCGATCCCCGCCATCGTCATGAAGGGCGGCCAGTGGTTCGCCGCCACCGGGGTGACGAACTCGACGGGGCCTCGCATTTTCAACGTGAGCGGCCACGTGGTAAAGCCGGGGCTCTACGAGCTCGAGATGGGGGTGACGCTCCGCGAGCTGATCTACGACCACTGCGGCGGCATGCGCGACGGCCGCGCGCTCAAGGCGGTGATCCCGGGCGGTGCCTCGACCCCGATCCTCTCCGCCGACCAGATCGACACCGCGCTCGACTTCGATTCGATCGCCAAGGCGGGATCGGCCATGGGCTCCACCGCGGTGATGGTGATGGACGAGACGACCTGCATCGTGGGCGCGACGCTCATCCTCACCCAATTCTTCGCCCACGAGTCGTGCGGCCAGTGCACCCCCTGTCGCGAGGGCACGCACTGGGCGGAGCGGATCCTGCATCGCTTCGAGCACGGCGGGGCCAAGCGGGAGGAGATCGACCTCCTCCTCGACCTGTGCAGCGAAATGGGAGGCGGGCGCACGATCTGCGCGCTCGCCGACGGCGCCATCAACCCGATCCGGAGCGGGATCGAGAAGTTCCGGAGCGAATACGAGGCGCATGTCGAGAAAGGTTGCCCCCAAGGGGGCCAGCTTTGCGAGGTGGGGTGGTGACAACCGCATGGTGGATTGAACTCCTCGCCAAGGTCCTGGTGGTGTTCGTGGTGGTGCTCACCTCGGTGGCCTACCTGACGCTCCTCGAGCGCAAGGTGGTGGCGCTGATCCAGGCGCGCCTCGGCCCCAACCGGGCGGGCCCCCAGGGCATCTTTCAGCCCGCGGCCGACGCCCTCAAGCTCATGACCAAGGAGCAGGTGACGCCGACCCAGGCCGATCGCGTCCTCTTCCTGCTGGCGCCGATCCTCTCGCTCGTCCCCGCGCTGATGGCCTTCTCGGTCATCCCCTTCGGGGAGACGGTGCACATGTTCGGTCGGGACGTGGCGCTGCGCATCACCGACGTCAACATCGCCCTCCTTTTCCTGCTCGCCCTCTCCAGCATCGGCGTGTACGGCATCTTCCTCGGCGGGTGGGCCTCCAACAACAAGTACTCGCTGATGGGGAGCCTGCGGTCCTCGGCCCAGATGATCTCCTACGAGCTCACCATGGGGCTGGTGATCGTCTCCATCGTGATGGTGGTGGGGTCCTTCAGCCTGGTGGACGTCGTCGCCGCCCAGCACAAGCTTCCCTTCATCGTGATGCAGCCGCTGGCCTTCGTTCTGTTCCTCATCGCGTCCTTCGCCGAGATCAACCGCGTGCCGTTCGACCTTCCCGAAGCCGAGCCCGAGCTGGTGGCCGGCTATCACACGGAATACAGCGGCATGCGATTCGCCATGTACTTCCTCGGGGAGTACGCGAACCTGATCACCATCACCTCGATGATCACCCTGCTCTTCCTGGGCGGGTGGCTGGTGCCTTGGCCGAGCCCGGTGTGGCTCTCCCCGCTCTGGTTCTGCATCAAAGTGTTCCTGCTGATCTTCTTCGCGATCTGGACGCGCGGAACGCTCCCGCGGTTCCGGTTCGACCAGTTGATGCGGATCGGTTGGAAGTTCCTCCTTCCGCTGGCCTTGTTCAACATCTTCGCGACCGCGCTGTTCCTGGCGCTCAAGGGGTAAGACGTGGCTCTAGCCGGCTTCATCCTCATGGCCATCATGGCCGTCGCGTGCGCTCTCGGGGTGGTGCTGCACCGCAACGCGCTCTACGCCGCGCTCAACCTGGTGGGGGTCTTCGCGGCGACCGCTGGGCTCTATCTCCTGCTTCATGCGCCCTTCTTGGCCGTCTTGCAGATCATGGTCTACGCGGGCGCGATCATGGTGCTGTTCATCTTCGTGATCATGCTCCTCTCGGTCAATTACGAGGAGTCGGGCGAGGCGCAGGGCATCGCGACGGGGTGGAAGCGCGCAATGGCGGTCGTGCTCGGCGGCGTCCTGCTGGTCCAGCTCGCCTTCCTGGGCGGAACCCTGGTCCTCTCCGGCGCCCCGGGCAACGCGGGCCCCAAACTGGGCAGCGCCGAGAGCATCGGGATCTCTCTCTACACCCGGTACATGTATCCGTTCGAAGTGGCGTCGATCCTGTTGCTCGTCGCCATCGTCGGCGCGGTGGCCATCACCCGCCGGCACGGCCGCGGGCTCGAAGGCCATGTGGGCGTGGGGGAAGGGTCATGATGTCCGTGCCTGTCGCGTACTACCAGATCCTGGCCGGGGCACTCTTCGCGATCGGCGTGCTCGGTGTGCTCTTCCGCCGCAACATCCTCGTCATCTTCATGTGCGTGGAGCTGATGCTGAATGCGGCCAACATCTCGCTGGTGGCGTTCGGGCGCGCGCTCAACTCGCCCGACGGTCAGGTGCTCGTGTTCTTCGCGCTGGCCGTGGCCGCCGCCGAGGTCTCGGTGGGGCTCGCCATCATCATCGACCTCTTCCGCAAGAAGGGGACGGTGGACGTCAACCAATTCAGCTTGCTGAGGGGATAGGGCGGTGTTGAACGCGTTCTGGCTCATTCCAATCCTGCCGCTCCTGGGTTTCCTCATCAACGGGCTCGCGCTCAAGTGGATGCCGCGCAAGCTGGCAGGCTACCTGGCCTGCGCCTCGGTGGGGGCCGCGTTCGTGATCGCCGCCGGCGCCTTCTTCGGGTTGCGCGCCCTCCCCGTAGGAGAGCGGGCGATCACGAAGGTCCTCTTCCCCTGGATCGCCGCCGGCAACTTCCACGTGAACGTCGCCTTCCTCTGGGATCCGCTGTCGGCGGTGATGGCGCTGGTGGTGAGCGGTGTGGGCTTCCTCATCCACGTCTATAGCCTCGGGTACATGGCGCACGACCCCGGCTACAAGCGCTACTTCACCTATCTCAACCTCTTCACCTTCGCGATGCTGATCCTGGTCCTCGCCGACAACTTCCTGCTCCTGTTCGTGGGCTGGGAAGGCGTGGGCCTCTGCTCCTACCTGTTGATCGGATTCTGGTACACGAAGGATTCGGCCTCCAACGCGGGCAAGAAGGCGTTCATCGTCAACCGCATCGGCGACTTCGGCGTGCTGATCGGGATGTTCCTCCTGTTCTGGACGCTGGGTTCGCTGACCTTCGCCGAGGTCTTCCACAAGGCGCCCCTGGTCTACACGGCCGGCGCCGCGCTCCCCACCGCGATCGCGCTGCTCTTCTTCCTGGGCGCCACAGGCAAGTCGGCCCAGATCCCGCTCTTCGTCTGGCTCCCCGACGCCATGGAAGGCCCCACGCCGGTGTCCGCCCTCATCCACGCGGCCACGATGGTGACCGCGGGTGTCTACCTCTTCGTGCGCGCTTCCGGGCTCTTCGCCCTGGCGCCGGCCGCGCTGGCGACGGTGGCGGTGATCGGCGCCCTGACCGCGATCTTTGCGGCAACGATCGGGCTCGTGCAGAACGACATCAAGCGCGTGCTCGCCTACTCGACGGTCTCTCAGCTCGGGTACATGTTCCTCGCGGTGGGCGCGGGCGCGTACGTGGCCGCGATCTTCCACCTCATGACGCACGCGTTCTTCAAGGCGCTCCTCTTCCTCGGATCGGGGTCGGTCATCGAGGCCTGCCATCACGAGCAGGACATGCGCAAGATGGGCGGGCTCGGCAAGAAGCTCCCCATCACCAAGAACACGTTCATCATCGGAGCGCTGGCCCTGGCCGGAGTGCCGATCTTCGCCGGGTTCTTCTCCAAGGACGAGATCCTCTACAACACGTTCACGTCGAGCGGCCTCGGCGGGCTGGGGAAGGTGCTGTGGGTGGTGGGCGCGGCGGCGGCGCTCCTCACCGCGTTCTACATCACGCGCGCGGTGGCCATGACGTTCTTCGGCGAGCCGCGCGACCGGCACGTCTACGAGCACGCCAAGGAATCGCCCAAGGTGATGACGGTGCCGCTCATGATCCTCGCGGTGCTGTCCACGGTGGGCGGGTTCCTGGGGTTGCCGCTCCTGGTCGGCGCCAACGCGATGCACAACTGGCTGGGGCCGTTGGTCGGCGCACACGGAGCGACGCACGGCGCGGAAGGCGCCGAGGGCGCGGCGCCCGTGCACGCGGCGGCCCACTCGATGGGCCTCGAACTGGGGCTCATGGCCTTCTCGGTGGCGATCGCGATCCTGGGCGTGTGGTTCGGCTGGCAGACCTACGTGGTGAAGCCGGGCCGGGCGAAGGCCATCGGCGCGCGTTTCGCAGGCATGTACAAGGTGCTCTGGAACAAGTACTACGTGGATGAGATCTACAACGCCGGCGTGGTGCAGCCGGTCATCGCCTTCTCGCGATTCCTCTGGAAGGTCGTGGACGTCGAGTTGATCGACGGCGCGGTGAACGGCGCCGGGCGTGTCGTGCGCGGGGTCGGCGGGTTCCTCCGCCCGATCCAGAGCGGATTCGTCGGCAACTACGCCGCTGCGATCATGGTGGGGGCCATCCTGATCATGGGTTACGTGCTGCTGGGAGGGGGTCGCTGATGCCGCTCCTCTCCACGATCATCTTCCTCCCGCTCCTGGGCGCGCTCCTCCTGTGGCTCGTTCCCATGCCCGCCAAGGCCCACCGCATGGTGGCCTTCGCGGTGGCGTTGGCGACGTTCCTGATCTCGCTCGCCCTGTGGTTCGGGTTCGACCGCGGCACCGCCGCGTTCCAGTTCACGGAAAACGTGCCGTGGATCGTCGGGCTAGGGGTCAGCTACCACCTGGGAGTGGACGGGATCACGCTGCTCCTGGTGCTCTTGACCACGCTCCTGAGCGCGATCGCGGTGCTGGCGTCGTTCAGCGCGGTCAAGGACAGGACGCGCGGCTACTACGCGTTCCTACTCGTGCTGGAGACGGGGATGCTGGGCGTCTTCTGCTCCCTCGATCTCTTCCTGTTCTACGTGTTCTGGGAGGCCATGCTCATCCCGATGTACTTCCTCATCGGCGTGTGGGGCGGCGAGCGGCGCATCTACGCCGCGGTGAAGTTCTTCCTCTACACGATGTTCGGCAGCCTCCTGATGCTGGTGGCGATCATCTTCCTCGCGCTGGCCTACAAGGCGCAGACCGGGACGTTGACCTTCAACCTGATCGATCTCTACAACACCCAGCTCACCTTCAAGCAGGAGGTGCTGCTATTCAGCGCCTTCGCGCTCGCCTTCGCGATCAAGGTGCCGCTCTTCCCGTTCCACACCTGGCTGCCGGACGCGCACGTCGAGGCCCCCACCGCGGGCTCGGTGATCCTGGCCGGCGTTCTGCTGAAGATGGGAACCTACGGCTTCGTGCGCTTCTGCCTGCCCCTCTTCCCGGCGGCGACGGCCGCGGCCACGCCCTGGCTGCTCGCGCTGGCCGTGATCGGGATCATCTACGGGGCGCTGGTGGCGATGGTGCAGCCCGACTTGAAGAAGCTCGTCGCCTACAGCTCGGTCAGCCATCTGGGGTTCGTCATGCTCGGTATCTTCGCCCTCAACATGGAGGGGATGAAGGGCGGGCTCCTGCAGATGATCAACCACGGAATCTCGACGGGCGCGCTCTTCCTCATCGTGGGCATGATCTACGAGCGGCGACACACGCGGCTCATCGAACGCTTCGGCGGGCTCACCGCGGTCATGCCGCTCTTCGCAGCCTGCTTCATGATCGTGACCCTCTCCTCGATCGGACTTCCCGGCACCAACGGCTTCGTGGGCGAGTTCCTCATCCTCCTGGGCGCGTTCGGATCCCACCGGGTGGCCGCGGTGCTTGCGGCGAGCGGCGTGGTCCTCGGCGCCGCGTACATGCTCTGGATGTATCAGCGGGTCATGTTCGGGAAGGTCCTCCACGAGGAGAACAAGGGACTCAAGGATTTGAGCGGGCGGGAGTTCGCGACCCTGCTGCCGCTCCTCATCCTCATCTTCTGGATCGGGATCTACCCCAAGCCGTTCCTCGACACGATGGAGGCCTCGGTGGTGCACGTGCTGGACCAGGCGGGCGCTCCGGTGACGGCGCCGGCCCCGGCCGAGGGCGGGGATGAACACTCGATGATCTTGAACGACGGGACGCGGATGGACGTGGCGCCGTCGGCCCACGCCCAGGGGGTGAAGTGATGACCGGGGTCTCGATCAACTGGATCGCCATCCTGCCGCAGATCATCCTGGCCGCGGCGGGGTGCGCGACGCTTCTCGTCTCCTCCGGACGGCGGGGGAAAGCGGGCAGCGGCCTCCTTGCCCTCGGCGTGGTGGCTTCGCTCGCGGCGTTGATCGCGGCGGCGATGACCCCCTCCGGTCCGCCGGCGTTCGCCGGATCGGTGGCGGTGGACGGCATCTCCAAGATCGCCAACATGCTCCTCGCCTTCACCGCGCTCATGACGCTGCTCATCACTGCGGGCTACGCGGGCCGGCACGAGGTGGAGAGCGGCGAGTACTACACGCTCATTCTCCTGGCCACCAGCGGCATGATGGCGATGGCGGCCGGGCTCGATCTGATCACCATCTTCATCGGGCTCGAGGTCGCCTCGGTTTCGCAGTACGTCTTGGCCTCGTTCCGGCGGCGGGATGTGCGCAGCACCGAAGCCAGCATCAAGTACCTGCTCCTCGGCGCGTTCGCCAGCGGGTTCCTCCTCTACGGCATCGCGCTCGTCTACGGCGCGACCGGCAGCATGCATTTGAAGGAGATCGCCGCGCACATCGCCAGGGGAGGCGTCGCCCAGAATCCGCTGCTCCTGGCCGGCATCGGGTTCCTGCTCGTGGGGTTCGGGTTCAAGGTCTCGGCGGTGCCGTTCCACATGTGGACGCCCGACGTCTACCAGGGGGCACCCACGGTGGTGACCGGGTTCATGGCGGCCGGCCCCAAGGTGGCGGTGTTCGTCGCGCTCCTGCGCGTGCTCGGCATGGCGTTCGACGGGGCGCGCCCCGAGTGGACGGCGCTCGTCTGGTGGCTCGCCGTGCTGACCATGGTGGTCGGGAATATCCTCGCGCTGGTCCAGAAGGACATGAAGCGCATGCTCGCCTACTCGGCCATCGCTCACGCCGGGTATGTGCTGGTGTCGCTGGTGGCGGGGACGGAGCTGGGAGGGATCGGCACGCTCTACTATCTGGTGGTCTACGCGCTCACCACGCTGGGATCGTTCGGGGTGGTGGCGCTGGCGACCCGTGAGAACGAGCAGGGCACCGCGATCGAGAGCTTCTCAGGGCTCGGGTTCACGAAGCCGTGGCTCGGGCTCGCGATGGCGATCTTCATGTTCTCGCTGGCCGGCATCCCGCCCACCGGCGGGTTCGTGGGCAAGTTCTACATCTTCACGAGCGCCGTTCAAGAGGGGCACGTGCTGTTGGCCGTGATCGGCGTGATGGCCTCACTCGTGTCCGTGTACTACTACCTGCGTGTGGTGGTCCTCATGTACATGCGTCCGGCGCCCGCGGGTGAGCCGACGCTCGCTCGCGCGAACGTGGCCATCGCCGCCGCGCTGGCGATTGCGGTGCTGGGGATCCTCTTCTTCGGCGTGGTCCCCGGACCGCTCTACGCCGCCGCTCGGGCCGCCATCGGGGGAATGTAGGGCCGCGGCATGCTGCGGCTCTTCGTCGATAACCTTCTTCCGGTGATCCTCACCGCGGCGGTGGGCTACGCGCTTGCCGCCCGCGTACAGGTGCAGGCGAGGTCGGTGGCCCGCATCGGCTTCCTCGTCTTCTCTCCCTGTCTGGTGTACCAGGTTCTTCTGGAAAGCCGTGTCCCGTTGGGGGACATGGGAAGGATGGCCGGGTTCTCCTTCACGGTGCTGCTCGTTCTCGGAGGCGTGGCCTTCCTCATCGCCCGAGCCATGCGGTGGCCGCGCTCGCTGACCGCGGCCACGGTGCTGGTGGTGCTCCTGCCCAACGCGGGGAACATCGGGCTCTCGGTGAACTACTTCGCGTTCGGCGATGCGGGGCTCGCTCAGGCCAGCCTCTTCTTCGTGTCGTCGTCGGTGCTCACCTACACGGTCGGCGTGTTCATCGCCTCGTTGGGCAAAGCAGGCGTGCGCGCGGCACTGCTCGGGCTCCCGAAGGTGCCGACCGTGTGGGCGGTCGCGGCTGCCCTCATCATGTCCCACCAGGGCTGGGATCTCCCGTTCCCGGTGGCGCGCACGGTGAAGCTCCTCTCCGAAGCGTGCATTCCGGTGTTTCTGGTGATCCTCGGGATCGAACTGCGAGGCGTGAAGTGGGCGGGGCGCGCGCGCCCGCTCTTCACCGCGGTGGGGCTGCGGCTGGTGGGAGGAGCTGTGCTGGCGATCGCGGCGGCGCGCGTGTTCGGGCTCGAAGGCCCGGCGCGTCAGGCGGGGATCCTCGAGGCGGCCATGCCCTCGGCGGTGGTCACCATCATCCTGGCGTCCGAGTACGAGGTGGAGCCCTCGTTCGTCACCTCGGTGGTGTTCGTGACCACGCTGCTTTGCCCGTTCACGCTGACGCCGCTTCTGGCGTTGCTGGGGGCGTGAAGGCCCGGGGTCAAGCTCGGAGCGTGAAGGCCTGCGCGAGGCTACGGCTTCGCCGGTTCTCCCGGATACCCGACCGTCTGCGCGAGGATGACGCGCTTCTCCGTCGGGAGCTTCAACGCGGCAGCTAATGCCGCGCGATCCACGCTTCCGCGCACGACCGTGGCGAGCCCCTCCGAGGCGCAGAACAGGTAGACGTTCTCGCCGATGAACGCGGCATCCGCGGCCGAGTAGAGGATTCGATCCTCCGGCGACGCCTCGCTCAGCTTGGCCAGGTCCGCCACGTAGACCAGGTCGACCGGCGCCACACCCAGGAAGTCCTGCGATCCCGTCTGCTTGCGAAGGTCGCCGGCGGCCGCGGCTTTGAGCACGTTCGCAGCCGCGTCGTACACATAGGCGCCTTCCTCGAGCACGACGTAGACCTCGACCTCCTGCCAGTTGCGCGCCGACGGCGCGGTGCGCTTGCCGGTTTCAGGTCGATTGATCCCGGCCGCCGCCCACAGCAAGTCGGAGAGAACTTGGAGCGGGAGCTTCGCCGCGCTGAACTCGCGCGAGGAGTGGCGCTCGCGGAGCGCGTCCATGAGGGGCTTGCCGCCCGTCGTTCGCGGCGCGGGCAGCGCGATGTCTTCTATCGCTTGCGCCCCCGCGGGGGTGGAGATGGCCGCGATCAACAACGCAGCCGAGATCGCCGTACGCTTCGAGTTTCCCATCGTCGCCTCCCTTCCAGCGGGAGACATGATACAGGGAGCGTTTGCGGGGGTCACCCCACCGAGGCCCCGGTGGCGGTGTGAGAAGGCAAGGAGCAGGCGGTGAGGCTCGTCTCCGGTCGAGCTGTCGCCCCTCCGGCCGAGCCTCACCGCCGAACGCGCGGCTACTGGTAGAGGCGCTTGACCGTGCCCCAAGTGGAAGGCTGGACCGGCACCGGAGACTGACAGGTCGTCATCCGGATCGTGGCGGTCGTCGAACCGGACATCCCGCCGAGCGGGCTCCCCGGGTGGCCGACGAAATCGATGCGATACGTGATGTCGAAGAAGCTGTCCACGGCGTAGTCACCGCCGGCCTGGACGGTGAGCGTGGTGTGTCCGGGGCTGGGCATTCCGAACCCGGTCCCCGCGGTGATGCGCAGGAGATCGAAGTCGGGGTCGCCGGTGATCTGGCCCTGCATGAAGAACATGTCCGTGTCGAAGCTCTGGACGGGGTTTCCGGGGGCCCGGGGTGCCGTGTGCATCTCGCCCTGCATCGGGATCGCCACGACGCGGTGGAATCCGAGCAGAGTGCCGGTGCCTTGGAGGTCGAGATCGAGCGTTCCGTTGTACTGAGCGAGCGTGCCGCCCAGAGTTCCACCGGGAACCTCGGAGGTGTTGAAGAAGCTGCCGAGCCGGGCGGGGGACTGAATCGTCGTTCCGGGAGGCAACCCGTCGACGATGACCATCGGGCTGCCCTCGTAGCCCTCCGGGCAGTTGGGCGGCATGCTGACCGTGCCGCCTCCATTGTCGGGGAGAACGCAGCAGGTGGGGACCTGGGCCGTCGCCTGGGTCGGCGCGAGGCTCCCGGCAACAAGCGCCAGGGCGCAGAGCGGGGTGACGAGGCTAGCGATCCGCATGGGGGGGCTCCTTTTACGGGGGAGAAGTGGACGACTTGGCGAGCCCCGACCTGGGGTTCGCGACACGCAGGATCACGCAGAATTTACCATAAAGATCGGCTAGCGTAAAGAGGATAAATGACTAGAAAAGTAATGTGTTGGCCCCGAAGCTCCCCCCGCCGCTTCCGCGCGCGGGCAGGAAGGCGTGGTCGCTGTTCCCGTTTCCAGGCCCCCGGAATCGTGACATCCTTTTCGGGAGAGACGTCGTGGGGCTGACACGCAGGATGAGGTCGTCATGGAGTCGCCGTGGTTGGCGGGCGGGGGAGCGAGCAAGGCCGGAACCTCCCTGGCCGTTCTGTATTTCCAGAATCCGGGTGGATCGAAGACAGATGAGTATTTCCGCGATGGAGTGACCGAGGACGTCATCATCGAACTCTCGCGAATCAGCGGTCTCTCGGTGATGTCGCTCTCCTCGGTGCGCCCCCTCCGCGACAAACCGATCGACGCTGTCCAGGCCGGTCGCGAACTCGACGCGGCGTTTGTCCTGGAGGGTAGTCTGCGGCGGGCCAAGAACCACCTGCGCCTGTCGGTGCAGTTGGTGGAAACGCAGAGCGCGCGCACGATCTGGGCGGAACGATTCGATCGGGAGATCGAGGATGTCTTCGCCATACAGGCCGAGATCGCGCAGGCCATCACGGAGACGTTGAAGGTCGTTCTCAGCGAGGAGGAGCGGCGGGCGATCGCCAAGGCGCCCACCACCAGCGTCGAGGCGTACGAATTTGGTCTGCAAGGCCGCCAGTACTTCCGCCAGTTCAGGCGGAAGAGCATCGAGTTCGCGCGCCGGATGTTCGAGCGCGCCATCGAGATCGATCCCGAGTACGCCGGCGCGCACGCAGGTCTTGCGGATTGTCATTCCTATCTGTGCATGTTTTGGGACTCGAACGAGGAGAGCATTGAGGCGGCCGATCGCGCCAGCCGCAGGGCGGTGGAATTGGACGGGGAACTCGCCGAGGCGCACGTCGCGCGCGGCGTCGCGGTGTCGTTGCGCAAGAACTACGAGGAAGCGGAACGGGAGTTCCGGACCGCGATCCGTCTGGACCCCACGCTGTTCGAGGCCTACTACTTCTTCGGGCGGGGGTTCTACGCGCAGGGCAAGAAGGACCACGCCGTGTACTGGTTTCGCCGCGCGTGCGAGGCTGACCCCGAGGATTACCAGGCGCCCGCGCTGCTGGGCAGCGCGCTTCGCGGTCTCGGCCTGAAGGCGGAATCGGACGCCACATATCGCCGGTGTGTCGAGCTGGCGCAGAAGCACCTCGAGGTGAACCCCGGCCAGACCCGCGCCCTGTACTTCAGCGCGATCGCGCTGTGCCAACTGGGCGAGCGCTTGGACGAGGCCCACAAGTGGGCCGAGCGGGCGCTGGCGATCGACCCGGATGAACCCCAGGTTCTCTACAACGTCGCCTGTGTGTACGCCCTGCTGGGCAACGCCGAGCGGGCGATCGACTGCCTGGAGAAGACCGTCGTGCACGGCGAGTTGTGGCGAGGATGGATGGAGAACGATTCGGACCTGGAGTCGCTGCACGGTCTCCCGCGCTTCGAGGCGTTGAGGAGGAGCCCCGGCGGGGCGGCGTAATCGGGGGGGGGCGCGGCAAGGGGCCGGCAGTGAAGCCGGCCCCTTGCCGCCGCACAGGACAGAGGTTCTATCTCAATTCAGATCTGACGGGCCCTCGCCCAAGGGGTCTTCGGTTTGCTTCCCGGTTCGCGTCCACTGCCACTCGCCGTCATCGGTCGCGCCCTGCAGTGCGTAGCGGGAGAAGTGCTCCAGGTAGAACGTGACCTTCTTGAGATTTTTGTCCGCCGTGAAAGGGATGGGCTGCCAGGCCCGCGCCACCGGGTCGTACCAGAAGACCGCGGGCTCCATCCCGTTGTAGTTCTTCGATTCGGGGTCGTTGGAGGTTCCCTTGTAATCGATCGTCACTTCCACGGGAATGACGAACCATGTCCCATGCGGTCCAAACTCCACGTCGGCCACCATCGGGTCGCGCTCGCAGATGGTGATGAACTCTCGCTTCGCTACGCCTCCCTTCGGGAACTTCAGCGAGTAGCGCGAGCCTTCCACTTTGACGGACGCCTCGGGGGTCACCCAGCCGCTGGCCACAAGAGTCCAGGTGGCGAAATGAGTTCCCCCCACTATCCTTCTATCAGTCAGGCCTCCTTCAGGCGGGGAGAAGCTGGCGGGATCGCCGCTCGCCCATTGGGAGGCGGAGGGAGATGTGACCAGGTCATTCTCCCCCCCGCAACCGGGGAGAACGACCCACGCCGCAAGGGCGAGCCCGAAGAGGGCTAGAAGCATCGGTGTCTTTCTCATCGTTCTCATGGTTGCCTCATCTGCTTGTTTTGCTGCCCCCGACTGTGAGATATGCAATTCCGGATCCATCTTGCGAGGTTGGGGCTCAAATACTCAACTGCTTGTGCCCTATCGTCCTGCGAGGGCAGTCGGGCGCTGTCACGATGCTCGGCACCCATGCTGCCCGGGCGATTCGACGCAACCGCGGCTGAGATCAGCCGCTGAGCGAGGTGGGTGGTCGGATCCGCGCGGGCGGGCTCGACGGGCCTACCCGGCCGCCTTCTTGAGCAGATCCATGTCGCGGACACGGATGTGGTCGCGCGAGAGGGAGACCATCCCGCGCTGGCAGAAGTCCCGCAGCACACGAGAGAAGGTCTCGGGCGTCGTCCCGATCATGCGCGCCATGTCCTGACGGCGGAGGTGGCGGGTCCGGAGGATCATCGGGTCGGACGCGTGCCGATTATCTTCGAGCAGGGCGAGGAGCACCCGGGCGGCACGCCTGCGGACCGGATGGTGGAGAAGACCCATCATCAAGTCCTCGGACACACGCAGCTCGCGCGCCAGCTTGGCGAGGAGTTCGATCGCGAACTCGGGGATGTCGCGCAAGAGATCGCGGACGATCGCCGCGGGAATGACGCAGAGGGCGGAATCCTCGACCGCCTCACCGCTGGAAGCGTATAGCTCATTTGCCAGCAGGGGGCGGTACCCGAGGATCTCACCCGGCCCGAGCACCCGGATCACCTGAACTTCCCCCCCGAGTCCGCCGCGGAAGATCTTGACCTGGCCGGAATGAACGACGTAGAGCGCGCTGGCAGGTGTTCCCGCGAGGAAGACGGTCTGCCCGCGACGATACGCCTGCGTGACCGTTGCCGTACCGACGGCGGCTTGAACCCGGGGATTGAGGCCACAGGCAAAACCGGGCGGTTGAGACTGGCAGACGGTGCAGCGGCTAGGGTGTGTGTTCATGGGCGTCACTTGTCGTTCGTGGCGGTTGAAGACTTCGAGAAGCGCATTCTAACAGACGATCGGGCCTCGCTTCCCTCATGCGCGCCCGAATAGGTATGATGCCCACGACTTCCACAGCCGGAGGTACGTGACATGAACTACGTGATGCTCTCTGCCCTGCGCGGCGTAGGCGCGACCGTCGCAATCGCGCTTCTCTTGGGCGCGCACGCCCCCGCCCACGCCGGCCTCCTCTTCGGCACGCCCGCGTACTGGCCCGTGGGTCCGGCCCCGCGCGCGGTGGCGCTCGCGGACCTCGACGGAAACAGCACGCTCGATGTGGTCACCTCCAACGACAGCACGAGCGTGGTGACCGTGCTCACGGGAGACGGCGGCGGCGTCTTCTCGACACCGGTTGCCTATGCGACCGGCGCGCATCCGGTGGCGATGGCGATCGTCGACTTCGACGCCGACAACGACCTCGACGTGGTGACCGCGGACTCCTTGTCCAATACCGCATCCGTGCTGTTCGGCGTAACCGGCGCCGGCTTCGAAGCGCCGGTCTCCTATCCCACCAGCGCCGGTCCCTGCGCCATCACGATTTCCCAGGGCTTCTGGGGGGTGGCCCCCGGGTTCGAGACCGCAGGGGCCTCGGGGATGCTCACGCATTACGAAGCGGACGGGGAGCGCAACTTCTTCTGGCGCACGAGTGGTGCGGCCGGTCCATCTCCCTGCGGGATCGCATCCATCGACTTCAACTACGACGGCGTCGGCGATGCGGTCGTGGCCAACGGGAACCCGGGCGCGGACCCGGGGCGCGTGACGCTGCTCACCGCAGAGTACGAGTACTACGAGCGCTATTACTACTACCTCGCCGACTCGCTCGCCGCGGAGGCGGTGCCGAAGGCGGTGACGATTGCGGAGATCACGGCCAACGGCTGGTACGACCTGGTGGTGGCCTCGAGCGGTCCGGCAGGCGGCGTGGTCTCTGTGTACCCAAGCGACGGTCAGACGCCCTACCTGGCGCCGACTGTGGTGCCGGTAGGAGCGCCGCTCTCGACGTTCGCTGTGGCCGATGTGGATCTGGACGAGGATCTCGACATCGTCACCGCCGGTCCGACCGGGACGATCGCGCTGCTCATCAACGACGCGGGAGCGTTCACCCTTGACACCGTGATGTCGCTCGGGGAGCCGGTAGCCTCGGTCGCGGTGGGCGACGTGAACTCCGACGACTGGCCCGACTTGGTCGCCGCGCTCCACGAGTCGCGGCGCGTGGCCGTACTGCGGGGGGGAGAGGTCACGGCAGTACCGGTCGTCGCGCCCTCGGCGGGGCTCGCGCTGCATGCCACGGCGCCGCATCCGGCGCACAGTGCAACCACGATCGCGTTCCGGCTGGAGCGCGCCGGCGACACGCGCGTTCAGATACACGACGTGGCTGGACGAGTCGTGCGACTGTTGCACTCCGGCTGGTCGGACGCGGGCGAGCAACGCCTCGCGTGGGATCTGCGCGACGACGCGCGGGTCCCTGTCGCATCCGGGCGCTATGTCGTCACCTTGGAGGCGGAAGGCCGGCGCGTCGCGCGACCGCTTGTCGTGTTGCGGTGAGCGCTCGAGCGCGTCCCCGGTCGCGCCGCGCTGACCGCGCCCCGCGCGCAATCGGATTGCACGGCGACCGCCTGCGGTCGTAGTGTCTCGCCCATGGCTCTCCCAGCCGGAACCCGGCTCGGACCCTACGAGATCGTCGGCCTCCTTGGCGCCGGCGGAATGGGCGAGGTCTACCGCGCCCGTGACGCCAGGTTGGAGCGCGACGTCGCTCTGAAGGTCATCGCGCCCGCCCTCGCCAAGGATCCCGACCGAATCAGTCGTTTTGAGCGTGAGGCGAAGGCTGTGGCCGCGCTCTCGCACCCGAACATCCTTGCCATCCATGATTTCGGCGTCCACGAAGGCACGACCTTCGCGGTGATGGAACTCCTGGAGGGCGAGACGCTACGCGAGCGGCTCAAGGCGGGGGCCATCGCCCCGCGCAAGGCGGCGGAGATCGGCGCCCAGATTGCGAAGGGTCTTGCCGCGGCGCACGAGAAGGGGATCGTGCACCGGGATCTCAAGCCTGAGAACGTGTTCCTGTCGAAGGACGGACACGTGAAGATCCTGGACTTCGGGTTGGCGTCGGCGGCGGAGTTGGTCTTCGACGATCGGCACTCGCGGTCTCCGACGATGGCTGTGCGCTCTGAGCCGGGGTCGGTCGTGGGCACGACCGGGTATATGTCGCCGGAGCAGGTGCGTGGGGAGCCGGTGGACCCGCGCACGGATATCTTCACCCTCGGCGCCGTCCTCTACGAATTGCTCACCGGAAAGCGCGCATTCCACGGGTCCTCGCCCGCGGATACGATCAGCGCGATCCTGAAGGAGGATCCTCCGCCCATCGTGCCGCAGGGTATCGCCGCCCTTCCGGCCGGCCTCGAGTCCATCGTGCGCCGCTGTATGGAGAAGAACCCAGCCGAGCGGTTCCAATCGGCGCGCGACTTGGCCTTTGCCTTGAACTCCGCCGCGACGCGTTCCACCGGATCCCGACCCGAACCCGCGGGTGTCCCGTCGAAGCGCAGCCGTGCCGCCGTGCTGCTCGCGGCGGGCGCAATAGCGATCGCTGCGGCGATCACGATCGGAGTCTTCATTCGATCTCGCGGCCGGCATGACACACCCTCCACGAACCTTGTGCCCAAGCGCATCGCGGTGGCGGTGTTCGAGAATCAGACCGGTGACACGAGTCTCGATCCCCTCGGGCGTATGGTGTCCGATTGGATCACCCAGGGCCTCTCGCGCGTAGAGGGCATCCAGGTTGCCCCGAGCACCACGGTGCTCTTCGCGGGAGCCTCGGTGGTTTCCGCGGCAGCGGCCGCGCGCGATCCAATACGGGCGCTGGCGGAGGCCTCCGGTGCCGGAACGGTGGTCTCAGGGACGTACTACTTGCAGGGAGACACGCTGCGCTTCCAGGCCGAGATCACCGACGCCGTGCACGGCACGCTGCGGCATGCGCTCGATCCCGTGAGTGCCCACCGGAGCGCGCCGATGGAGGCGATCGACGCGCTCCGCCAGCAGGTGATGGGCGCGATGGCCGTCGACTGGGGATCCGACTACAGCATCGTCGTTCAGCGCCCGCCGCGCTACGACGCCTATCGTGAGTTCATTCTCGGCTTCGAGCTGTTCCTCACCGACGACGCGAAGGCGCTCGAGCATTTCGATCGGGCTGCGCAACTCGATCCGTCGTTCCTGGCTCCCCTGTTCTACGCGGGATTCATCCTTCATACGGCTGGCGACCATGCGCGGGTGGACGAGATCCTGCGTGAACTGGGCGGGATGCGGGATCAGGCCCCGCCCCTCGGGCGGTACTGGCTGGACGTCTTCGTCGCGTATACGAATCAGCGTTTCGCGGAGGCGCTGCAGCAAGCGCGCCTCGCGCAGAAACTAGCCCCCGAGGATCCGATGATCGCGCTCTGGGTTGGGTACATGGCCCGGCTCAGCAATCACCCGCGACAGACCGTGGATACATACGACAGATTCGGCACGCGGCCTTGGGTGGGACTTGCCATGGGCGTCACATGGACCGGCAACCTCTGCGTCGCCCTGCACCTACTTGGGGAGTACCGCCGCGAGTTGGAGGAGGCGCACCGAGGGCGATCCGCGGGGGCGGGGCCGTTCGATCTGCGGGACATCGAAGCGGAGGCCCTGGCCGCGCTCGATCGTCCGGAGGAGGTCGATCGCGTGGTGGACGAGTGCCTCGGAACGGCTTCCGCCGGCGACGAGCCTGGTGCGGTGGCGCTCGTGGCCGCCGCGGAGCTGCGCGCCCACGGGAATCGTGATGCCTCCCTCGGGATCGCCGACCGGGCCGCGTCGTGGTATCGCGGAAAGCTGGTGGGCGCGGCAGGGAATGCGGACTTGCTCGATGGTCTCCTCGACGCAATGCGGTGGGGAGAGCACTGGGGGGAGGCGGACTCGGTCTGCCTTGTTCTGCTCGAGACGCAGCCCGCGAACCTGCGCTGCCTGGGCATTCACGGCGCGTTGGCCGCGCGTCTCGGGAACCGCGAGGATGCGATGCGCGCGGCGGATGAGCTCAAGCGAATGACCGGGGACCATCTCTTCGGTGCAAACACCTATCGCCGCGCGTGCATCGCCGCCGTCCTCGGCGACGGCGACGAAGCGGTCGGTTTGCTTCGCGAGTCCTTCGCGGCCGGGGTGCCCTACAGCCTCGGGGTGCACCGGGAAATTGATCTGGAGCCGCTGTGGGGGACTGCCCCCTTCCGGGAGCTACTGCAGCCGAAGGACTGACTCGCCCTTTCGCGGAGGCGGTGGGGCGGCTAGAGTGTTACGCCTCATGAAACCCGGATCGCACGCCGCCTGGGCCCTTGCCCTCATCGTACTCTTCTTCGTCCTGCACCTTCCCATCCTGGCAGGCGTCACGCGCGGGCACCCTGACGAGCAGTACTACACCGACGCCGCCATCCGCATGGTGCAGACCGGCGACTACGTCACGCCGCACTTCGCCGACGGAACCCCCCGGTTCAACAAGCCCGGGCTTGCGTACTGGATGGTCGCCGCCGGCTTCCGCGTGCTCGGGATCAACGTGTTCGCCTCGCGCATCCTGTTCCTCATCGCGGGTTGCCTCGTCATCTGGTTCGCGTACCTGACCGCGCGGACGCTGTTCCGCGACGAAACCGCCGCGCTGGGGACGGTCGTGCTGCTGGTCTCGAACGACGAGTTGCACGGCGCCTCGATGCGGGCCACCCCGGACATCCTCCTCTGCCTGGGCATCACGCTCGGGCTCTGGGGTTTCACCCGCGCGCTCTTCGAAGGAACACGCTCCGGACGCGATCTCGTTCTGGGCTACGGAGGGGTCGGGCTCGCCATAGCCGCGAAGGGGATGCTCGGGGTCGCGCTCCTCGCCTACGTCTTCATCGCCGCGTGGATGATGCACAGACACGGCGGCGTCGGGCCGCGGCGGCTCGTTCATGTGCCCGCCATGCTGTTGGGACTCGGGATCGCGGCGTTCTGGTTCGTGCTGGTCGCTGGGGTACACGGTGTGGCCGCGATTCAGGGGTTCTTCGCCGACCAGGTGGGCTCGCGGCTGACGATGAGTTGGGGAGAGCGCGCGGGCCACGCGGCCGTCTATCTGGCCGCGCCGTTCCTCATCTTCTTCCCTTGGTCTCTGGTCGCGGTCGCCGGCGCGAGACCTGCGCGCGCCGCGTTGAAGCGATTCGTGGGCGAGTTCCGCGCCGAGTCGCTCTTCGTTCTCGGCTGGTGCGCGCTCTTGCTGGTGATCTTCTCGATCGGCAACATGACGAGACCGCGATATCTCCTGCCCGCGTATCCGTTGCTCGCGGCATGGCTGGCTGCAGTGCTGGTGACCGCCGCGCGCGAGGTGTCCGCCCGCCGGATCATGTTGAGGACGGGCGCGGCGATCCTGACGCTCGTGGCCGCCGTCGCGATCCTGTGCGTCGCGGCGGGGTTTCGGCTCGACCTCCGCCTGGCGGTCTTCGGCGGTGTGTGGATCGCGCTGATGCTCGGCCTTCATGCCTGGTCGCGGCATCGCGGGGATACGGTGCGTTTCGCTGCGGCCGGGATGCTCGTCCTCTGTCTGCCCGTGGGTTACGACCTCTGGGTGCGGCCGATCCTGGGCGCGAACCCGGCGTCGGCGCTGGCGGCGCGGCTCGACACCGCCGACCTCGCCGGGCGCGAGGTCATCGCGATGGGGGTACCCGGACGCCAGCTCGCACAAGTCCGCGTGCTCTCGGGAGGCCGGGTGTGGCCGCGCGCGGTGGAGGTGCGCGTGCGCTCCGGGCAATCGGCGCCCTCGCCGGAATCACGGGCGGTCTACATTCTCGACTCCGGCGCCCGCGCATCGTTCGACGCCGCGCGGTACCGCATCGAGGCGTGCGGCACCTCCTATCGCAAGGTCGAGGCAGGGGACCTCTGGGAAGCGATGCGGTCGGGCGATCTCGCCCCCGTGGCGGCGCGGAAAATGCGGCCGTTATTTCTGGCGATTCCCGACTAGGCCGCTTTGGCCGCGCCCTGGGTGCCTGCGGCCTCGGAGCGGACCCGAATCCAGAAGACGCTGCCTGCGCCTACCGTGCTGTCCACCCCGACCTGACCGCCGTGCATCTCGACGAGCGCCTTCACCAGGTGAAGGCCGATACCCAGCCCCTTCGCCTTGTCGGTCTTCCCGCGCAGGCTCTGGCCGAAGAGCGTGAAGATCTGCGAGATGTCCTCGGGCGCCACCCCCGGACCCTGATCGACGACCTCGATCACGATGTCGTCGGCATCGGACCGGGTGCGCACGCGTACCGTGCCGTCCTTCGGACTGAACTTGATCGCGTTCACGATCAGGTTCACGAGCGCCTGGCGGAACTTCACCTCATCCACGCTGGCGAGATCCACCTCGGGGCTGAACTCCTCCACCAGATTGATCTCGTACTTCTCCGCCATCGGACGCGCGGTCTGCACGGCGGTGTGTGTCACCTGGTTCATGAGGAGCGATTGCCGCTTGAGCTCGACCTTGCCGGTCTCGATGCGCGTGACGTCGAGGATGTCCTCGATCAGGTTCATGAGCCGCTCCGCCTCGGAGCGCAGCCGGCCGAGGAACTCGCCATTCTGGTCGCGAGTCAGGGTGTCGGCGTGATCGGTGAGAACCTCGGCGTAGGCGATCACCGACGTGAGCGGCGTCTTGAGTTCATGACTTGCCGTGGACAGGAAGACGTCCTTCATGCGGTTGAGATCGGCGAGCCGGATGTTGGCCTGCTCGAGATCGCGATTCTTCGCATACAGTTCGTTCATGACCTGGGCCCGTTCGATCACGGTGCCGATGTGCTCCGCAAAGATGCGCAGGATGTCCTTCTGCCGATTGGTGAACGGCTCCGGATGACTGATGCGGTTGACGTTCAGCACGCCGACGCACCGGTTATCCACGCGCAGGGGGACCGAGAGCGCGGAGGAGATGTTCCGGTCCGTCTTGTAGAATTGCTTCATGTCGGGGGGCGCGGCATCGTTGAGGAGAATGGCTTCCTGGCGTTCGGCCACCCAGCCCGCGATCCCCTCTCCGATCCGGCGTTTGCCCTGCGAGGCGAACTCGCCTTCGACGCCGTAGTAGGCACGCGTCTCGAGCATGTCGGACTTGGGGTCGTACAGCATGATCGAGGCCTGTTGGGCCCGCAGCGTCGCCACCACGCGCCGCACGATGAGCCCCACGATGTCGTCCACCTCGATGCGCAGGTTGAGGGTCGTGGCAAGTTGGAAGAGCGCGGAGATCTCGGAGAGCCGCGCGGTGACGTCCTCCAGCTCGGCTTCCTCGCGGCTCAGCGCGTGGGTGACCTGTTGGAGCTGGACCTGCTTGAGCGCGGTGTAGAGGATGAAGAGAAGGACGAGCCCGGCGAGCCCGATGCCGGTGTAGTACCCGTTGCGGATCCAGAGATCCGTGTCGTTGGTCCGGTTCAGGATCGCCATCAACCGGAGGTTGAGCACGTGGACCGTGGTGGCGAACGCGATGATCAGGGCGAACGCCGCGAACCAGAGGGTCCACCCCTTGCGGTTGATCGCACGAGCTTCCTTGTGATGGGGCTCCAGCATGGTCTGCATCCTTCTCGGCGAGAGCTTTGGTCACCGCAGTTATCGGCGCGGCGGCCCCGGAAGCTAAGCGTCGAGATGCGGATTTCTGATCGGCGCAACTTATTGTTTTGAGATGACTTGGGGGCTCTCGTCGACTTCGGGGGCGGGAAGCACAATGCAGTCCTACACTCGGGTTCGCGGATTTGATAGTAATCCGGGGCGTAGAGGGGGAGGATCGCGGACATGCTTCACGTCACCTCGGAGATCGGCCGCCTGCGCAAGGTGCTCGTCCACGAACCGGGACGCGAGATCGACGTCATGGTCCCGGCCATGATGGACGAGCTTCTCTTCGACGACGTCCTCTTCGGCGACCGCGCGCGCGAAGAGCACGCGATGTTCCGCCGCGTCTTGCAGCTCCTGGGAATCGAAATGGTCGAGGCTCAGGACCTCTTGGTCGAGACCCTCGCCGACCCGGAAGCGCGCGATTGGGTGGTCGAGGTCCTGCTCCGCGAGACGGCTCCGGCGTTGCACGACAGGGCCGAGGAAGTTTCGGAGGAAGAGCTGGCCGAGATGCTCGTGGCCGGCGTGCGCACCGAGACGGGACGGTCGGGGGTCGAGGTGGCGGATCTCTTCGCGGTGCCGCCGCTGCCCAATTGGTGTTTCCAGCGCGACCCGCAACTCGTCCTGGGAGACGGCGTCGTGTTCGCGGCCATGGCCGCGCCGGCTCGCCACCGCGAGGCGCTTCTCTCCCGCGCGATCTTCCGTTTTCATCCCGAGTTCTCCGGGGCTCCCGTCATCCACGATCCGCTCGTGCCGCTGCCCGAGCACCCGCTCTACCTCGACCAGCATCGTCCCCGGCTGGAGGGTGGGGACGTGCTCGTGCTCTCGCCCGAGGTCATCCTGGTGGGACACTCCGAGCGCACGAACGCGACCGCGACGCGCGCTCTCGCGCAGAGCCTGGCGCACCGACTGGACGGGCCGCGCTGGATGATCGTGGTGGAGATCCCCAATCGTCGCGCGTACATGCACCTCGATACGCTGATCACGCGCGTGGACCATAACGAGGCGCTGGTCTTTCCTCCGGTGATCCTCGCCGACGGGGCGGAGCGTGCGTCGGTGTGCGAGATCGACCTCTACTCGCCCGATTTCAAGACTCAGACGCGAACGAATCTGCTGTCCGCATTGAAGGCGCGCGGCATCGACCTCGAGCCCATTCCCTGCGGCGGGGCCGACCCGGTTCAACAGCAGCGCGAGCAATGGACCGACGGCGCCAATGCGTTCGCGCTCGCTCCGGGGGTGATCACGCTCTACGACCGCAACGTCGGAACGGCGGAAGAGCTGTCGCGGCACGGCTATCGCGTGGTGGACGCGGAGGACCTGTTGCTGGGGCGCGCCGAGGTGGACCTCGACGACGACGCGCGTGTGTGCGTGATGTTGCCGAGCCACGAGATGTCGCGCGCGCGCGGCGGGCCGCACTGCCTCACGCATCCGCTGGTGCGGGATTAGGGCACCAGCGTGACCGGGGAGCCGACACCGCCCGCGGAGTCGCCGCCTGCGGACTCGCCGCCGCCCGACATCGAGCCGCTGCCTGAAGGTGCGGCCCGGGCGGCGCGAAAGCGCCGCCTGGGCCGCGGCTGCCTGATCGCGCTCCTTGCGCCGCTCGCGCTGGCCGTGCTCTTCGCCGGCTACGAGGCGATCACCTGGCCTCGGGTCGGCAAGCTCGCGCGCGAGAATCCGAAGACCACCAGCTTCATCGAGAGCTACAAGCACCGGAACCCGGGTGCGAACGTCGGGTGGCGGTGGGCGTCGTACGGCGCCATCTCGCCGCACCTGAAGCGCGCGGTGATCGTGGCCGAGGACATCAATTTCTTCTCGCATCACGGCTTCGACGCCGAGGAGATCCGCAAGGCGATCGAGGAGGCGTGGGAGGATCGCGAGGCGCCTCGGGGCGCGTCCACCATCACGCAGCAACTGGCCAAGAACCTCTGGCTCTCCCCGTCGCGCAATCCGCTGCGCAAGGCGAAGGAGCTGTTGCTGACGCGCGAGCTGGAGAAGGACCTGAGCAAGAGGCGCATCCTGGAGCTCTATCTCAACGTGGTGGAGTTCGGTCCGGGCGTGTATGGCGCCGAGGCCGCCGCACGGCACTACTTCGGCAAGAGCGCGCGCGATCTGGGGGAGAACGAGGCGGCGCAGCTCGCGGCGGGTTTGTCGCGCCCGTCGCGCTGGCATCCGGGGAGCACGAGCCGCGCGTACGCACGGCACGTGGGGCGGATCGAAGCACGGATGGAGAAGGCGGGGTTCCTGTGGAAAGCGGTTCAATAGCCGCGCCACGCGCCTGAGGAGACGGTCATGGATTCGATGGACCTGAAGCACCGGCTGTCCCTGGCGCTGGAAATCGCGACCGAGGCGGGGCGGCTCACACTTGCGCACTTCTGCCGCGCAGACCTGGTGGTGGAGCGCAAGGGGGACGACTCGCCGGTCACCATTGCCGACCGCGAGGCGGAAACGCACCTGCGCCGTCGCATCGCCGCCGCGTTCCCTCACGACGGGATGCTGGGCGAGGAGATGGGGGAGGCCGCGGGCACGAGCGGTTGGCGGTGGATCCTCGATCCCATCGACGGCACCAAGTCATTCATCCACGGCGTGCCGCTCTACGGCACGTTGATCGGCGTGGAACTCGATGGCCGCCCGCTAGTCGGCGTGATCCACCTGCCCGCCCTCGAAGAGACCGTGTACGCCATGCGCGGCGGTGGTGCGTGGTGGTCCAGGCCGGGAGCGGCGGAGCGTCCCGCGCGGGTGTCATCGTGCGCGCGGCTCGCCGACGGACTCTTCACCACGACATCGACCGCCACGTACGAACGGCTGGGCCGGCGCGCGGTCTACGACGCATTGCAGGCGCGGGCGCGGCTCACGCGGTCCTGGGGCGATTGCTATGGATACGCGCTGGTGGCGACGGGCCGCGCCGAGGTGATGATCGATCCCCGCATGGCGGTGTGGGACGCAGCGGCGATGTTGCCGATTCTCGAAGAGGCGGGGGGCACGTTCACCGATTGGAGCGGTGCGGCCCGGATCGACGGCGGGGAAGGGATCGCCACCAATGGGCTCGTGCTCGACGAAGTGCTGGCGGTCACGCGGGGAAAGTGATCACCCGGGTGTACACTCCCGCTACCCCCCGTGCCCAGGAGTTCAAACCATGCGACCGATGGGCGTTCTTTTTCTCCTTGCGGCTCTCTCCACAGTCGCGGCCCCGGCCTTCGCCGGCGAAGCCGCCCTCGCACCGGTCATCGCGCTGCACGAAGGGCAGAGGTACAGTCCGAAGTCCGGCGTACTACGCGAAGCCGTGGATCTTTGCAGTAACTCCGTAATCTCCGCGGTCATGGAGATCCCGTGCTCCGAGTACAACGTGCAGGGAGGGGTCGGGGTCGTCGAGCGGGCGATCTATCTCATGGCGGTGAGCCCGGACGTCACGGCCGGTGTTGCCGGACTCTCCTGCGGCATCGACTACGAGGCCGCCGAATTCGTCGGCGTGGACGTGTTCGGTTACTGGATCTGCGCCGACGCGGAGGTGACCGGTGGCTGGCCTGCGGCAGGCACCGGAAACCGCATCACCTGGGATCCCGTCGCGAACTGCCAGCGCGCGACGGTCGGCGCGGAGGGCGTACATACGTTGGCCGCGGTCTTCTACGTGTATGCCTACGGTGGCGGTGTTTTCGAAGTCACCGGCAACCCGGACACGCCGGACTCCGAGATGGTGGTGATCGATTGCGTCGGCGTCGAGCATCCGCAGCTTGCGCCGGCGGCGCGAGTCGGATTCGGCGCGTCGCCGGGTTTCAACCCCTGCCTTGCCGACGTGCCCGTAGTGCCGACGACTTGGAGCCGGATCAAGCAGCGCTACTGACCGCCCTCGCGGGCTTCGCGTGGCGAGTCCAGCCGGCTGGACTCGGGGTGCGTGTGCGCGGCGCGTAGCGGGTCGCGGGTCGACCGCAGTCCGAAGGGCCGCGAAGCGGGGGTCCCTTCGGCGAGGACGACCCGCGACATGCGAAGCGCCACGCTTGGACCTCGCCCCTACTCTGCCGCCAACGCCTCGATGGGGTCCAGTGCCGCGGCGCGCCGCGCGGGAAGGATGCCGCTCACGAGCCCCACCGTGAGGCTCACCCCCATTGCCAGCGCGACGTACTCGGGGGGCGTGCGCACCGGTAGCGCCGGCACCAAGAGATGGAGCAGTTGCGCGAGGCCCATGCCGCTCACGAGCCCCAGCACGCCGCCTCCGGTCGAGAGCAGCGCGGCCTCGCTCAGATAGAGCCAGAGGATCTGCTGCGGAGTGGCTCCAATCGCCTTGATCAGCCCGATCTCCGCGGTGCGCTCGCTCACCGAGATCCACATCATGGTGAGAATGCCGATCGCGCCGACGAGGAGCGAGATCCCGCCGATTCCGCCCACCGCCAGGCTGATGATCCCGATGATGCGTCCCAGCGTGTCGAGCATCTCGTTCTGGGTGGTGATCGTGAAGTCCTCGTCGCCGTTGTGTCGGTCCATGAGCGTGCGCCGCATGGCGACGACGACGGAGTCGGTGACCGACGCGTTGTTCACCAGAACATCGATCTCTTGCAGGTCCTGCCGGTTGAACATCGGCATGGCCAGCGACACCGGAATGTAGGCCGCATCGTCGATGTCGATGCCGAGGAACTGCCCTTTCGCGTCCATGACCCCGATGACCAGGAAGCGCTGCCCGGCGATGCGGACGTGCTCGCCGAGCGAATTGCGCTCGCCGAAGAGTTCGCGTTTGAGCGTGGGGCCGAGCACGGCCACCGGCGATCCGTAGTCAGGATCTCCCGGTGGCAGGAAGCGGCCCACCCGCACGCCCATCTTCCAGACCTCGGCGGCGTCGGAAGTGACACCGTAGACGAACACGTTGCGGGTCTTCTCTTCGCGCTCGACCGGCGCCGCGCCCATCGCGACCGGGATCACCTTCTCCACGCCGCGCAGCCTCGTCAGCGCATCGCAGTCGGCGAGCGTCAGCGGGTTCACGGTGCCGGCCAGTCCATGCGGCGACCCCGAAGTCTCCGTGTGGCCGGGATTGACCGACACCAGATTCGTTCCGAACTGCGTAAATTGGTTCAGGATGTAAACGCGCGTCCCCTCGCCGATCGAGGTGAGGAGGATCACCGAGGCGATGCCGATCGTGATGCCGAGCATCGTCAGCGCGGAGCGCTGCCGATGCCCGCGCACCGCGCGCCACGCCTGGGTGAAGACGTCCTCGAAGCTCATGCCCGCCTCCGCATGAGCGCTTCCACCGGATCCAACGCCGCAGCGCGCCTTGCAGGGAGGCTGCCGAAGAGAAGCCCCACCGAGATCGAGATGACGAGCGCAGCGACCACCGCCCACACCGGGGGCTGCACCGGGAAGTCCGGGTAGAAGTGCATGAGCAGTTTCCCGCCGCCGAGGCCGGCGGCGAGCCCCACCAGGCCGCCCGCGGTCGAGATGATGGTGGCCTCGATGAGGAACACCGCGACCACCTGGCCGCGCGTGACCCCGACGGCCTTCAACAGCCCCACCTCGCGTGTGCGTTCCGCCACCGACACCAGCATCACGTTCATGATGCCGATACCGGCCACGCTCAGGGAGATCGCGGCGATGCCGGCCAGAGCCAGCGTCAGCACGCGCAGGATCTGGGTGAAGGTGGCGAGGAGCGCATCCTGGGTGAGCGCGGTCACGTCCTCCTCCTGGTCGTGGCGTTCCTTGAGCACCGCGATCGCGCCGTCGCGGGCCGCGTCCATCTGTTCGTGCGAGGTCACCTCGCAGAGCACGCGAAAGAGGCTCGTGCGGTTGAACACGCGAAGCGCGGTGTCCACCGGGATGTCGATGATCTCGTCCATGTTCATCCCGACCGACGTGCCGCGCGCGGCGATGACCCCGATCACCCGGAACCGCCATTCGCCGATGCGGATGGTCTCGCCGAGCGGGCTCTCGTTGCCGAACAGCTCGCGCTGCACCTTGGCGCCGATCACCGCCACCGGTGCGTCGCGCACGCCCTCGGGGAGGAACCGGCCGATCGACAGCGAGAGGCTGCGGATGACGAGCATGTCGTACGTGGTGCCGGCCACGGTGACGTCGCGACTCTTGTCGCCGTACGAAGCCTTGGCCGTTCCGAGGGCCAGCGGCGCGGCGCGGCGGATCTGCGGAACCCGACGCACCACCGCCTCCACGTCGTCCACGGTGAGGTCGTGGGGAGCGGTGCTGATCATCGGTGCGCCGCCGAACGTCTCCGTCTTGCCGGGGAGAAGGATGAGCAGGTTGCTCCCCATCGAGGCGAACTCGCCGGTCACGTAGAGGCGGGCGCCCTCGCCGAGGCTGGTGAGCATGATGACCGACGCCACGCCGATCGACACGCCGAGCAGGGAGAGCCCGGTGCGCAGACGATGCCCGCGCAGGCCGCCGGCGGAGAAGCGAAGGAGATCAGCGAAGCGCATAGGTTCAGAGTTGAGGTGTCGGGTTGAGTTCGCTCACCAATCGTGCGATCTGCTTCCAGGGTAGCACTTCGGCTTCGTCCCGCGGGACGGCCGCGTCGCCCCCGTAGACCACCCACCCGCGCGCGGCGGCGGCTCCGGCCAGCGCGCTCCAACGTCGGATGCCGGTCGTGAAATCGGAAGCCACGGTCTGTCCCGACTTGGCCTCGACGGGCACCAGCATCTCGCCTTGATCGACCAGTACGTCGACCTCCAAGCCAGAGCGGTCGCGCCAGAAGTAGAGATTCGAGCCGGGAGCCTTGAGGTGACGACCCTTGAGGAGTTCCGAGACGACCCAGGACTCGAAGAGCGCGCCGCGCATTGCGTGGGTGAGCAGCGCATCGGGGCTCTGAATCCCGAGAAGCCAGGCTGCAAGACCTGTGTCCAAAAAGTAGAGCTTAGGGGATTTCATCAAGCGCTTGGAGAAATTGCGGTGATGCGCCGGAAGAAGGTGCACCAGATAGCTGGCCTCCAGCACGGACAGCCATGCCCGGGCCGTGTTGTGCGTGATGCCGCAGTCGGCGGCAAGCCCCGAGAGGTTCAGGATCTGTCCGCAGCGCGCCGCGCACATGCGAACGAACCGATCGAATCCGCTCAACTCGCGTACGTTGACCATCTGGCGAACGTCTCGTTCCACGTATGTTGTCACGTAGTTGCCGTACCACGTGCCAGGGTCCAGTCCGCGATCGTGGATCGGTGGATAGAGCCCCTGGAACAGCAGATTCTCGAGCCGGTCGGGCGCTCGGCCCGCGGCGGCAAGCTCGGTGTATGAGAAGGGAAGCAGCGGCACGAGCGCGATCCGCCCCGCGAGAGTCTGCGTGATGCGGTCCAGCAGTCCGAACTGCTGCGATCCTGTGAGCACGAAGCGGCCGGGCCGGGGATCCCGGTCAACCAGAGTCTGCAGGTACGAGAGGATCTCCGGAGCGCGCTGCACTTCGTCCAGCACGGCACCGTCGAGGTACGAAGCGAGGAACCTGCGTGGATCTTCGGTGGCGAGACGGCGCACATCCGGCTCTTCGAGGGAGACGTAGGGGAGTTGCTCGAAGAGCCGTCTCACCAAGGTCGTCTTGCCCGATTGGCGGGGGCCCGTCACAGCCAGAACCGGGTACTCCCGAGCCAACTGGAGGAGTCTGTCGCCGGCCGCCCGAGGGATGAACATGGGGCCAGGATAGAGACTCTATGGCTAATTGTCAATTCAATTGACAATTAGCGAAGACAGCCACAACTCTTTAGGGCACAATGCGTTCAGGTCTGGCCGACGGCCGGCGCATGCCCCTCGTCCGCCGCCTTCACCCCGTCCGCGAGCCGGATCCGCCGCCGCGCCCGCCCGCCGATCGCCGGATCGTGGGTGACGACCAAGAGCGTCAACCCGTGCGCGTTCATGGTCTCGATCAGCTCCACGATCTCCGCGCCGGACGCGCTGTCGAGGTTTCCGGTGGGCTCGTCGGCCAGGAGGATCGCCGGGTCCATGACCATCGCGCGTGCGACGGCGACTCGTTGGCGCTCGCCCCCCGAGAGCTGGTCCGGCCGGTGATGCACGCGGTCGGCCAACCCCACCGAGGCGAGCGCGCGCGCCGCGCGTTCGCGACGTTCGCGCGCGTCGGTCCCCGCGAAGACCATCGGCAGCTCCACGTTCTCGGCCGCGGTCAACCGCGGCACGAGGTGGAAGAACTGGAAGACGAACCCGATCTTGTGGCGGCGCACGCGCGAGAGTTCAGTCTCGGAGAGATCGGCGGTCTCCTCGCCGTCGAGCTTGTACGAACCGGAGTTGGGCCGGTCGAGGCAGCCCACGATGTTGAGGAGCGTGGACTTTCCGGAGCCCGACGGCCCCATGATCGAGACGTACTCGCCGGTGGCGATGTCCAGGTCGAAGTCGCGCAGCGCGCGCACCGGTCGTCCGCCGACGTCATAGGTGCGAGAGATGCCGCGCAGCGAGATCATCGCGGAGGCCGAGGCTTCTGAAGGGCCGCCGGCGCCGCCCGAGGGCGCACTCATTTTCCGGACTCCGTGGTGACGCGGATCTTGGCGCCCGCCTTGACCTCGGGGCGGTCCAGCGAGACCACGACGCGATCATTCACCTCAAGGCCGGATGTCACCTCCGTGAACTCCCAGTTGCGCAACCCGGTCTTCACCTCGACCGACTCCAGCTTCTCGCCGCGCACCACCAGGACGCGGCTCCCCTCCAGAAGCGCGTAGGTGGGGATGCGCACGACGTCGTCGTGGGCATCGAGAATCACCTCGACGTCGGCGGAGAGTCCAGGCAGCACGTTGGGAGGAAGGCCTCCCTCCGTGAACACCGCCTCCACCGTGAGCGTGCGGTTCTGCTCCTGGCGCGTTTCCACGAAGGACGACACATAGGAGAGCGTGCCCGGGAACGACTTTCCGCGGAACGCGTCCATGGTGATGCGCACCGGAAGCCCGGGATGCACGCGCGCCACGTCGGCCTCGTCAAGCGGCGCGCTGACATATAGCGAATCGGGATCGATCACGTCGATCACCGACGGGATCAGCACGCCGGGCGGCGACGGCGTGACCCACTCGCCGACCTCGGTGGTGACGTCCAGCACCACCCCGTCGAAGGGCGCGGTCATCACCGTCTTGTCGAGGATGGCTTGCGCGGCGGCCACCGAGGCCTCGGCCTGCTTCACCTGCTCGCGCGTCGCGGTGCATGCGGCGGCGGCGGTCTCGGCCTGGGTGCGCGCCGCTTCCAGCGCCTGCTCGGAGATGAGATTGCTCTGGGCCATGCCCTCGGCGCGGGCGCGGTCCCGCGCGGTCTGATCGGCGGCGAGGCAAGCCTGATTGGCCGCCGCCTTGGCCGCGTCGAGCGAGCGCGCGGCCAGGTTCCGCTGAGCGCGGTATTCGCCGTCGTCGATGCGAAGCATGACCTCGCCCCGCTTCACGGGAGTCCCCTTCTTCACCGGGATGGCGGTGACGAGGCCGGAGATACCGGGGCTCATCTGGGCGCGCAGTCGGGACTTGATCGTGCCCGCGCGCGAGTTCACCACCGAGTCCTCGACGCGGCCCCGCCCGACCTGATGTACGGTCACCGGCACCGGCTCCGGGCGGAACACGGTCATCCTCAGCACCACGATGACCGCCGCCACCGCGGCGAGAACCAGGATTCTCTTGAGCCAACGATTCACGGCTCGCCCCCTTCCCCTCGACCTGTTCCGCGGCTAGAAATGAATGGTGAGACCGCCGGTGAAGGCCACCGAGTCATAGTTGAAATCCTTGATGTCCGAGACCACGTTGTCGTCCAACTTGTGGCCGGTGTCGGCGAAGATCGCGCGCCCTTCGCCGTAGACGGAAACGAACCGAGCGATCTTGACCTCCACCCCGGCCGCCGCGTGCCAGCCGAACTCCTGGGTAGTGTCGTCGTTGATGTGGAGATCGTTCAGCGATTTCGGGTAGTTCTTCTCGACGTAGTAGATGCCCGCGCCGGCCCCCGCGAACGGGGCAAAGGTGGACGAAATGGGTAGGTAGAGCCGCGCGGTCACGGTGAGCGGCATGCTCTTCACCTTGAGATCGCCGACCGACGTATCGGAGTTCAGCGGGATGCTCTCTTCCAGCCACGCGTCGACCGAGCCTTGCAGCGCGAACCACGGCGACAGGTGGAGGTCGAGGTGGGCGCCATACGCGCCGGTTCCCTCGTCGGCGTCATAGGCCTTGACGCAGCCGCCATGCACGCCGATGCCGAGGACGGCGGCCCCGGCTGGCGCGACGGAGAGCGCGATGAGAAGAACGACCGGGGCGCCCCGGCTCAGCAGTTGGAAAAGGCGGTTCTTCATGTGTGTGCTCCTCGCTGGGGTCGGCCCGCTCAACGCATTCGATACGGACAAATATCGGCCCTTCGGCCGCGCCCGTCAAATGCTACCCTCTCGCCCATGCGTGCGCACGACGCGATCGGCCGGAGTCGCCTCGCCGGACTCCTTCTCATCGGGATGATTCTGGCCGGATGCGGTGGGAAAGAACCGCCTGCCGACTTCGTCTGGCTCCTGGGATCGGAGCCGGAGACCATCGATCCCGGACTCGCCTCCGATCAGACCGCGGGACGGGTGGCGTTGAACCTCTTCGAGGGGCTCACCCTCCACGACGCCGATCTGCGCATCGTCCCCGGCATCGCCCGCGCCTGGGAGGTGAGCGATGACGGGCTGACCTATACCTTCCATCTGCGTCCTGCGGACTGGAGCGACGGTCGCCCGGTCACCGCGCGGGATTTCGCCTACGCCTGGGAGCGGGTGTTGGCACCCTCCACCGCGGCCCGCTATGCGTCGCTCCTCTATCCGGTGGCGGGAGCGCGCGAGTACAACCGCGGGGAGCTGACCGATCCGGCGCTGCTGGGATTTCGCGCGGACGACGACTCCACCTTCGTCGTGACCCTGCACTCCCCATGCGCGTACTTCCTTGACCTCTGCTCCTATTACACGTTGCTGCCGGTGCCGGCGTGGACCATCGAGGCGCATAGAGACCTCTGGACGCGGGCGGAGAACCTCGTCACGAACGGCCCCTTCACCTTGGAGCGCTGGTCCCTGAACCGGAGCCTGCGCTTCCGCAGGAATCCGAGCTATTGGAACGCTGGCGCTATCGCGCTGGAGACCACCGATGCGCTCGTCGGCGACAACATCAACGCGAACTTCAACCTCTACATGAGCGGGGTATTGGACTGGACCGACTCCGGTGCGATCCCGCTCTTCATCGTGCCGGAGCTCATACGCCGCGCCGACTTCCACCAGGCGCCCTACTTCTCGACCTATTTCTATCGTTTCAACGTGACGCGGGCTCCGTTCGACGACGCCCGCGTGCGCCGCGCGTTCTCGCTTGCGGTGAACCGCGAGGACATTACCCAGTACGTGCTGCGTGCGGGGCAGGAGCCGGCGTACAGCCTCGTGCCGCCCGGCGTGCCCGGTTACGGAGAGGCGCGTCTGGCAGGGCGCGACGTGGCACAGGCTCGGTGGTTGCTCGCGGAAGCGGGCTATCCGGGGGGTGAGGGGTTCCCGCACGTCGAGCTTCTGTTCAACACGTCTGAGGCGCACAAGCAGATCGCCGAGGTGTTGCAGCAGGAGTGGAAGGAGGCGCTCGGCGTCCACGTCGATCTCGTGAACCAGGAATGGAAGGTGTTCCTGGCCACCACGCAGGGCCTCGACTATTGGATCTCGCGCGGGAGCTGGATCGGCGACTACGTGGACCCAAATACCTTTCTCGATGTGTGGACCTCGACCAACGGCAACAACCGGACCGGCTACCGGGATCCGGGCTACGACGCGCTGATCGCGCGCGCGGCGCTCACACTGGACCCGGTGGAGCGGATGCGCCTGCTCCACGAGGCCGAGGAGAAGGTCGTGGTCGAGGATGCGGTCATCCTACCGCTCTACTTCTACGTCGTGCAGAACCTCTACGACGAGCGCGATTTCTCCGGGCTCAAGCCGAATCTCCTCAACATGATCGATCTGCGGGCGGTTCGTCCGCTGCGCGGCCATCGCGGGCATCCGCGCGACCTGGAGATGCCGCGGGCGGCGGCGGTGAACGCAGTCCCCGGGCCTGGTCATGCGAGCACGCGAGGCGCCGACTAAGACGCTGCTTGCTCGCCCACGGCACGGGTTGTATTGTGACAATTCCTGGGGCTTGACCACGAACCGTGCGCGCCGCGCCGGCGCCGCCGTGGCAAGGGGCGAATCATGAAGATCCGGACGCTTTTTCCGGTAGTGATCCTCTGGCTTCTCTTCGGCTGCTCGGATGACAAACCGAATGAACCCATTGCGGTGGACGCCGAACCCGCGACGGCGACCGTCGCCCTCGGCCAGACCCAGCAGTTCACGGCGACGGTGACCGGAACGGACAATCTGGCCGTCACGTGGTCCTTGGACGGGGAAGCCACCCACGGGACGATCACGGCCACCGGCCTGTACTCCGCCCCGGCCGGCATGCCCACCCCAGCGACGATTACCGTTCGCGCGACAAGCCAGGAGGACGGCAGCAAGAGCGGAACGGCAACGGTCACGGTGACACCCGCGATGGTGGTCACCGTGAGTCCGCCCGCGCCGAGCATCTACGTGAACGAGCCGCGGCAATTCACGGCGACGGTGACCGGGGCAGGCAATCACGCCGTCACGTGGTCTTTGGACAACCTCGGGAGCAAGGGGAGCATCACCTCCTCGGGGCTCTACGCTGCGCCCGCCACGGTACCCTTCCCGGCGACGGTGACGGTGAGGGCCACCAGCCAAGCGGATCCGACCAAGAGCGGGGTGGCTCAGGCGACGATCCTCCCGGCGGAATCCGTGCCGGCGGGCTTTGTGCATATCCCTGCGGGTTCGTTCACGATGGGGGATGGATCAGCGTCTTCTTCCTGCGGGACGCAGCAGCATGACGTGACGCTCACGCACGACTTCTATCTCGGTCAGAGCGAGGTCACGAATCAGCAGTTCCTGGACATGGTGCAATGGGCCTACGACCAGGGACATGTGGCGGTCACGGATTCCGTGGTCTACGACCGGTTGGATGGAAGAACTGGGACGGAGATCGCGCTCCTATATCTGGAGGACGCGGGCTCGGAGATCGCGTTCTCCGGCGCGGAGTTCTCGTTGCGAGACGCGGGCCGGGGGATCAGCCCGGACTATCCGGCCAAGGCTGTGACCTGGTACGGGGCGGTGGCGTACTGCGACTGGCTCAGTCTCCATGCCGGAGCGGCGCGTGCCTACAGTCATGTGACATGGATCTGCAACGGAGGCGATCCGTACACCGCCGCAGGGTATCGCCTGCCGACGGACGCGGAGTGGGAGTACGCGACGCAGGTTGACGACGAGCGGATCTATCCATGGGGGAACGAGTCGCCGACGTGCGAGCGTGCGAACTGGTGGGGCCAACCCGGCGGGTGCGTGAGTTGGACGAGCCCGGTGATGAGCTACCCGGCCGGGAAGTTCATCGGCGGAAACGGGCTCTACGACATGGCCGGCAACGTCTGGGAGTGGTGCAACGATTGGTTCGTGTGCGGGCTTGGGACCGGATCGATCGCCGACCCGCCGGGGCCCTCATCGGGAACCTACCGCGTCCTTCGCGGCGGGTCGTGGTACAGCTCCCCCGACGGCACCGTGCTCCGCTGCGCGAGCCGGAACAGCTTCATCCCGGTGACCAGGAATGACAACATCGGATTGCGTGTCGTGAGGACGATGACGCCGTAAGGTGCTAGGCTCTCGAACCCATGACCCGCTTCTTCGTCCGGCGCATTCTTGCGACCATTCCGCTCCTGTTCGCGATCCTGCTTCTGAGCTTTCTTTTCATGCGTTCGGCGCCGGGTGGCCCCTTTGATGGCGAGCGCTCGCTGCCGCCCCAGATCGAGGCCAATCTTCGTGCGAAGTATCACCTCGACGAACCGCTGACCGAGCAGTTCGTGCGCTACATGGGCGACCTGCTACACGGGGACCTCGGGCCGTCGTTCAAGTACCCGGGGCGCACCGTGAACGAGATCGTGGCCCAGGCGCTGCCGGTGAGCCTCACGCTGGGAGCGCTCGCGCTCGTGATCTCGCTCGCCATCGGCATCCCTGCCGGCGTGATGGGCGCCCTCTATCAGAACCAGGCGCGCGACTACCTGCTCATGGGGGCGTCGCTCCTCGGCATCTGCATCCCCAACTTCGTGCTGGGTCCGGTGCTCATCATCGTGTTCTCGTTCTGGCTGGGATGGCTTCCCGCCGGCGGGTGGGGGACGCTTTCGCAGCTCATCCTTCCAGCGCTCACGCTGGGCGCACTGCGCGCCGCCTACATCGCCCGTCTCTCCCGCGCCGGTATGCTCGAAGTCATCCGCCAGGACTTCATTCGCACCGCGCGGGCGAAGGGGCTCCGCGAGCGCACGGTGGTGGTCAAGCACGCGCTGCGCGTGGCGATCCTGCCCGTGCTCAGTTTTCTCGGCCCTGCCGCCGCCAGCATTCTCGTCGGCTCGGTCGTGGTGGAGCGCATCTTCAACGTGCCCGGCCTCGGCAGCTTCTTCGTCAACTCCGCGCTCAACCGCGATTACACGATGGCCATGGGCACGGTGCTCCTCTACAGCGGACTCCTCATCACGCTCAACTTCGTGGTCGACCTTCTCTACGCGGTGGTAGATCCGCGAGTGGAACTGCGATGAGCGGCTTCTGGAAGGACGCGCTGCGCCGGCTCTTGAAGAGCCGGATGGCGACGACGGGTGCGGTGGTGCTCATCGTGGTCGTGCTGGTCACGCTCCTTGCGCCGTGGCTCACGCCCTACACGTTCGACGAGCAGAACCTGGCCGGGCAGCTTCAGCCGCCGAGCTGGCGGCATCCTTTCGGCACCGACCTCGCCGGCCGCGACCTGCTCACCCGCACGCTCTACGGCGGCCGGCTCTCTCTGGCGGTCGGGCTCGTGGCGACGCTGGTGAGCCTCGTGATCGGCGTCACCTGGGGCGCGGTGGCGGGCTATCGCGGCGGCCGCACCGACAGCCTCATGATGCGCTTCGTCGATCTCCTCTACAGCCTTCCCTTCATGTTCTTCGTGATCCTGCTCGTCGCGTACTTCGGCCGGCATCTGGTGTTGTTGTTCCTCGCGCTGGGCGCGGTGCAGTGGCTGACCATGAGCCGCATCGTGCGCGGTCAGATGATGCAGTTGCGCGGCGAGGAGTTCGTGCAGGCGATCCGCGCTCTGGGGGCGGAGCCGAGCCGCATCCTCTTTCGGCACATGATCCCGAACCTGCTCGGCCCCATCATCGTCTACGCGACGTTGACCGTGCCGGCGGTGATGCTGGAGGAGGCGTTCCTATCGTTCTTGGGGCTTGGTGTGCAGCCGCCGAACGCGTCGTGGGGGCTGCTCGCCGCCGAGGGCGCAAGCGCGATCACCGCGCTCAACACGGCGTGGTGGCTCATCCTCTTCCCCGGCCTCGCGCTCGGGGTCACGCTCTTTTCGCTCAACTTCCTGGGCGACGGTTTGCGCGATGCGCTCGATCCGAGGCTCAAGAACCGCTAGCGGAGCAGCAGCATCCGCGCGGTGGCCTCGGCGCGGCCCGCCGTGATGTGCGCAAAGTAGATGCCGCCCGGCCGCACCCGCGCATCCCACGAGAGCTCGTAGTGCCCCGCGACGCGCACTCCTTCGTTGAAGCGGGCGACTCGCCGGCCGGCGACGTCAAGGATCACGATCTCGACCGACGCGGCGGAGAGTACTTCGTAGGCTAGGCGCTGCACGCCGTCGGCGGGACGGCTCACCGACGCGATCCTAGGCCGCGCTTGTGCAGTGTCAGGAGGCGCAATGCCACGGCCAGTGGCGATGACGGGGTAGCCGCAGTCCCCGGTCACATCGAGCGCGCATGCTTGCGTACCCAGAGCAGTGGGGGTGAAGCGCAGGCGCACCAGTTGTGAGTCGCGCACGGCGAGGTGGTAGGCGGTGGCGCCGGCCAGAGCAAAATCTGTGCAGGGCACATACACCGAGCCGTGCGCGGTTCCGCCTGAGAGGTTGATGAAGTACGTCTCGAGGGTTCGCGAGCGGCCCACGAGGACATCCCCGAAGTCGAACCTGGCGGTCTCGACCACGCACCGGCCTGGACCCGCTTGGCCCACGCCGGTGACGCGCACGCCCGCGCAGGGAGGATCCGCGAGCAAAGTGCCGGTGGCTGTGCCGAGGCCTCGGGGGGCGAAGCGCATGCGAACGGCAAGCGTGTCGCCGGGCGGCACGGTGAACGGTCCCTCCCCGTCAAGAAGGGTGAAATCATCGGGCAGCTCCGCCGCGCTCAAGTGGAGGGTGAATGTCTGCTCGCTCAGATTGACGTAGCGGATCTTGCCGATCTTGCTCAGCCCGACCGCGATCAGTCCGAAATCGACGTCGGAGCCAGGAAGCACAGTGCAGCGCAGGGACGGATCGCGGCCGCGTGCGCTCACCTCCACCGTGGAGCACTGCGAGCCCACGGTGATCGTACCGCGGAACATGCCGTTGATCGTTGGGGCGAACCGGACCTCGTAGCGACTCGTGCTTTGCGGTGGGACCAGGAAAGGCGTCTCCCCGTCGAGCACGGTGAAGGCGGGGTTGTCGACCGTGAATTGACCCGAGATCGCGGTGCGCCGGTTGTTGGTGACCGCGAACTCGGCATGACCCGACTCGCCGACCTTCACCTCGCCCAGGTCGAGTTTCTCCGGGGTGGCCGTGCACAGCACGACCCCATGCCCGTCCAGAAGGATGGCGCCGCAGGCGTGATCCACCGTGAGAATCCCCGAACACACTCCCGTCCGAGACGGGTGGAACGCTACCGCGATACTCGTGGATGCCCCCGAGGCCAACGTGACCGTGTCCGCCTCCTGCCCGAGGCTGAAGTTGGAGCCGGCGATCTGGATCGAGCCCGCCAGCGCGGTGTTCATGTTGTTGGTGACGGCGACGGCGAGAGTCTCGGCGTCGCCGACCGCCAGAGGGGAGAAATGAACTGAGTTGGGCTCGAACGCGCACCCGAACATACCGGTGGCGAAGAGCGTGATGGCCTGGTTGCAGGAGTCGTGGGGCCACAAGTATCCGGTATCCCCACCCCAGGATTGCGGTGCGAACCTGAGGGGAACCGACGTGGATTGCCCAGGCTCGATTTGGAAGCGGGGGTCTGCGGAGAGGATTTCGTATTTGCCCCCGGAAACCGTCCAACGTCCGGAGACTGTCTGTCCGCTCGCGTTGCGGATGACCACTGTGGAATCGCGCACCTCGCCGACCCGAACCTGTCCCAACTCAATCCGGGTAGGAACGAGGTTCCAGCATCGATCAAGGCAGGGGTTATGACCGTCGACTGTGGCCGACGAGCTGAACGCGATCTTGGGAACCCCCTGTTCGATCAAGCTGCTGGTTCCCCTGCAGTCCTTTACCGCGAAACCGGTGGATGGAGGGACTACCGAGAGCACATCCGGCGAGTAGGCGAATACGTAGAACGCGCCCGCCACAGCGTGAACGCCCTCGCCGCCGATCACCGTGCGCTGGCAGGCACTAATGGAACTCCAAGTAATGCGGTTGCTGGTTCCCGCGTCCGGCCAGGCCGCGTCACTGGACTGGAGGTCTGCGCAAAGGGTCCACCCGAAGACGTCCACACCCTGCTGGTCTGTTCCGTTGTACTCGACCCTGCATTCCACTGCGGCCACCCCCGCGGTCGAGTCGCCGTGAGCGACGACGAGATAGACGTCGTAGCCCCCTCCCAGGTACGCCCTGGTCACGAACTGGCCGCAGGGCCGCCCCTCTCCGGCGGGCGACCACGTCGTGCAAGCCGTGCTGGTCTTGGTCGTGTGCTCCTTGAGATGCAACGCGACCCGCGCCTGGTCCTGGGTGCCGGCGAGAGCGGGCGCCGCCGAGAGCAGCGCGGCCAGAAGCGCCATGAGCGCACCAAGCAACAGCTTCATCGCAGCAGCAGCACCCGCTGTGTGAAGCTGGCCCGCGCCGCCTCGATGCGCGCGAAATAGATCCCGCCCGGACGCTGGTGGGCGTCCCAAGACACCTCGAAGCGTCCCGGTGCTCGAACACCCTCGTCGAAGCGCGCCAGCTCGTGCCCCACGACGTCGAAGATGATGATCTCGACGTGAGCGGCGGCGAGGACATCGTAGACGAGTCGCTGCACGGCTTCGTTGGGCCGGCTCGCCGCAAAGAGCCAGGGACGGGCGCGCGCGGTGTCGGGGGGCGCGATGCCGTAGCCGGCGATCTCGATCGTGTCGCCGCAACTCCCGGTCACCGCCACCGCGCAGCTCTGCGAGCCCAGCGTTCTGGGGGCGAACCGCACGCGCACGAGTTCGGAATCGGCCCACGAGACCCGGTAGGATAGGTCGCTCGTGAGCGAGAAGTCCTCGCACGACACGAAGACATCTCCGAGCGCCAAGTCTCCGGAGTAGTTGAACAGATGGAACTCCATTTCGCGGGATGCGCCCACCGGCACGTCCCCGAAGTCGAGCTCGGAAACGGCGGCGATGCAGGCTACCGGACTGCGCTGGCCGAACCCAACCAACTGCACGTTGGCGCAGGGCGAGCTGGTGACGAGGGTGCCGACGTGAACCCCGGTAGTGAGTGGGTCGTAGCGCACCGGGACGTCGAGCGTGTCGCCGGTCGTAATGGCAAAGGGGCCTTCGCCGTTCGGGAGCGAGAAATTGGGCGACATGCTCTCCTCGCTCAGCGTCAGCGCGAACGAGCCCTCGCCCGTGTTGGCGAACCGAACGATCTCGGTGCGGCCCACGCCCAGCTGCGTGAAGCCGAAGAGGAGATCCGAGCCGGGGAGCGTGAGGCAGGTCTGCGAAGGTACCTTGCCGGTTCCGGAAAGGGACATCGTGCCGAAGGATGATCCAAGCGAAACGGTGCCGGAGTACTCGATGGACTCCCGGGGCTCGAATCGGACCGTGAAAGTGTGGGCACTTCCCGGCGCGAGGCTGTAGGGCTCCCCTCCGGCCAGAATCCGGAAGGGCGAGGTGCCGGCAGTGACCTGCCCATCAACTTGTTGCTGGAGGTTGTTGGTCACGGTGAAATCGATGTCGCGGTACGCACCGACGGCAACGGTTCCGAAGTTGCGGGTCGTGGGCGCGACAGTGCACGCGAGAATGCCGTTGCCGGTCAGGGGCACCGTGCGGCTGAAGGATCCTGCCGAGAGGGTGCCGGCGTGATACCCCGGGGTCCCAGGTTGGAACTCGATCTCGAGGGCCAGAGACTCCCCGGGAGCCAGCGAATACGTGCTCGTCCCCGCCCCCAGATGGTAGCCGCTCCCACTCAGTGACACCGTGCCGCTCAATGGTGCGGGATGGACGTTGCGAAGCACTACAGGGAGAGTCCGCGTTTCGCCCACTGCGGTCTGCTCGAAGCCCAGCCGATCGGGTGTGAACACGCATGGAGCGGTCGCGTGCCCGAGAAGCCTGATCCCATGACAGTTGCCACTGGCCAGCCAACCCTCTGTGTACCCGTCCCCTGTGGGGTCGAATCGGATCGTCACCGGCACCGTTGCCCCTGGCGCCAATGTGAAGGGATCGCCGCTTGAACGCAGCGAGAAGCTGCCCCCGCTCACCGACCAAGTACCCTGGATCGGTGTGCTCTGCTCGTTGAGGACAAGAATCGTGGAGTCCCGATAGTCGCTGGCCCAGATCGAGCCAAAATCGACCTCGTCGGGAGAGATCGGGCAGGTCGGAGTGTAAAAGGAGTGCTCACAGGGGTTCTCGCCGTATTCGTATCCGCTTGTGCTGAAGAGCACGCCAGGCGCTCTATAGCTGCTGCTGGTCGTGCCTCCCCGGCAGTCCCAAATCGCGAAGGCGCTCTCGACGGGAGAGATCGTCAGGTAATCCGCGGTGTAGGCATAGACGTAGAAGGCTCCCGCAACCGCGTGGACCCCTTCGTCTCCGATCTCCGTGCGCTGGCAGTTGGTAGTGGGGTTCCAGGTGATGGTGTTGGAGCCTCCCGACTCCGGCCAATTACCGAATGTGCCTGCCCCGACCGCTTCCTGGTCGGCGCACAATGTCCACCCGAACACGTCGACGCCGTAGCCCCCCGCGTTCTCGTATAGGATCCGGCAGTTCACCCCGGCGATGCCGGCGGTGGGGTCCCCGTGTCCGACGACCAGGTAGACGTCGCAATTGTTTTGGACGATCCAGTTCGTCCGATACTCGGAGCACGGGAGATTCTGCGTGTTGGGGGACCCTGAGGTGCAGACGAGGGACGCCTTCGTGGTGTGTGCCTTCACGTGCAGCGCGACGCGGGCATAGGGCTGGGTGCCGGCAAGGGCAACAGGGGCAAGGACGCACGGGAGCGCGCCGATCATCGCCGAGGCGAGAGCAAGGACGCGGAAGGACCCAGGACGCCACATAACGGCCTCCGCGGGATTGGGGGGGACTGTTTCTACTCTAGCCCCGCCGAGGCTCTCATACAAGCGCGGATCTAGGCGGCTCTCTCCGGCAAATCCCTGAGCGCGTCGTCTTCGGTGGCCGCCACCCATAGAGAATCGGAGACGCCGGATAGCTTGAAGATCATCGCAACCGTGGAGGAGGGGGCGACCACGCGCAGCCAGCCGCCGCGCCGCTCCTGCGCGACCGACTGCTCGAGCAGCCGGCCGAGCCCCGCAGCCTCGATGTACTCGAGTTCGGACAAGTCCACGATGTAGTACGGCGAGCGCTCGCCTCCCTCGCGGAGCCGCGACTCGAAATCATGAATCGTCGCCTGTCGTACCGCGCCACGGAAGCGCTGCACCGAGACCTCGACGCCGTTGCGCACGCTCAAGCGCGAGATGCTGATAAGATGTGCCCGAGAATCAGGCTGCTTCTTCACGAAGGTGCTCCACACCGCCGGCCAGTCGCTCGGCGTCAAAGATCAGGGTCAGCTCGTTGCCGCCGCCGCGCCGCGCGCGGTGCCGCATCGAATCGGCGATCTGGCGCACGATGGCCAGTCCGCGGCCCCGCGTGGCGAACTCGCGCGCAAGACGATCGAGATCCGCCGGCGGAAGCGAGGTCACGTCGAACACCGGCGCGCGGTCGCGCAGGATGACGGCGAAGCGTTCCCGCTCACCGATCCGCACCGTGACTTCGAGCGGGCATCCCGCCTGATTGCCGTAGCCGTGCTCGAAGACGTTCGCAGCCGCTTCCTCGACGGCGAGCATCGCGAGCTCGCGCGCTTCCGGGAAGGGGACGCTTCGCGCCAGCGTGTCACGCAGCTCTCGCCGCAGACGCTTCAGTGCCCCGGGTCCCGAGGCCATGCGCAACCGTCTGGCGATCAACAACTTGAATCCGCTCACGTCCCGGTTATCGGCGCGCCGGGCCGCCGGTTGAGAGCGGGTCGTCCAAGCGTGCGGCCGCCGGTTGAGAGCGGGCTGGGGTATGCTCACCCTTGCGCGGCGCCTCGCGCCCGGCGGCATGCCCGCGGGGCAGGGCGTCCTGCGTCCGGGCTTAGAGGAGGATTCCGTGAAACTGACCCGTCCACCGATCCGGCTTCGCGCCGGCTTGATCCTGGCCGCGCTGGGTCTCGGCTTGGTTGCCGCCGCTTGCGACGACCAACCCGAGGAGTGCAAACGGACTCCCGAGGGGGAGTTCACGTTCCATCTGGATCCCAGTCGCGCCAGCGATCCCTACACGCTGACCGCGACCGTGCAGTCCATCGAGTATATCGCCGGCGAACCAGCGGGGTACGAGTACCGGCTGCTGACGCCGCAGAGCCAGACGATCGTGCTCACCCTCGATGACCTGGGCTACTCGCTACCGGTTGAGGTGGGGCAGTCCTACACCTTCGATGTGCAGTCGGTGGGGGGCGTGCCGGCCGCCAACGGGATCAGGATCTCCGACGCAAGCGGTCTGCGTTTCATGGCCGTCACCGATTGGCGTCCCAACTTCAGCGTCTTCACCGAGGGGTACGGGAGCCTGGGTAACACAGGCACTCTGCAGGTCTTCTTCCAGGACGACGGGTGCGATCCTCGCGTGGAGGATACGAGGTGCTTCCTCGAAATCCGCAACTACCGTCTGGAGTTCGTGGCCGGCGGACAGCGCGTCAGGCTTTGGAACCGGCAGGAAGCGAAGCTCGCGGGTTGGCGCATCCACGCGTTGAAGATCGCCGTGGTGAAGGTGAAATCGGACTGCCCCGAGGAGCTGCAGCAGCAGATCTCCTTCTTCGTCGAACGGGACGGGATCCGGACCTCGTGATACCCTTCGCCGCCGTTTCTTCCCCAACCGGAGGCCTCTGAGTGTCCAAGACCAGTTTCTTCGGCGACGTCAACCGCAGTTTCGATCGCGCCGCGGCCCTGCTCGACTACCCCCAGGGGCTGCTCGATCAGATCCGCTCCTGCAATAGCGTCTACTTCATGCAATTCCCCCTGAAAAAGCGGGACGGCACCTACGAGGTCATCCACGCCTGGCGGGTGGAGCACAGCCACCACCGGCTTCCCACCAAGGGCGGCATCCGCTTCAGCCAGATGGTGGACCAGGACGAAGTGATGGCGCTGGCCGCGCTCATGACCTACAAGTGCGCGATCGTGGACGCGCCGTTCGGCGGGGCGAAGGGGGGCGTGAAGATCAGCGTTCCCAAGTACACCGACGCCGAGATCGAAACCATCACCCGTCGCTACACCGCGGAACTGTGCAAGAAGAACTTCATCGGCCCCGGCATCGACGTCCCCGCTCCCGATTACGGGACCGGCGAGCGCGAGATGGCGTGGATGGTGGATACCTATGCTACGTTCCACCCCGGTGATATCAACGCCGACGCCGCGGTGACCGGGAAGCCGGTGAGCCAGGGCGGCATCCGCGGCCGCCGCGAGGCGACCGGCCTCGGCGTGTTCTACGGCATCCGCGAGTGCCTCAACCACGGCCAGCTCATGAAGAAGCTGGGCATGCCGGTGGGCCTCGAAGGGAAGCGGGTCGCCGTGCAGGGACTCGGCAACGTCGGCTACTACGCGGCGAAGTTCCTCGCCGAGTCCGGCTGCAAGCTGGTGGCGCTCTCCGAGCGGGACGGAACGCTCGTGAACCCGAACGGGCTCGCACTCGAAGAGGTCATGGCGTACTGGAGAGAGACCCGGTCGATCCTGGGCTTCCCCGGCGCCGTGTCGATCCCGGATCCCGCCGCCGTGCTCGAGCAGGAGTGCGACATTCTCGTCCCCGCGGCTCTGGAGCAGCAGATCACCAGCGAGAACGCGCCCCGGATCCAGGCGAAGGTCGTGGCCGAGGGCGCCAACGGTCCAACCACCTTCGACGCGGCCGACGTGCTGTTCGAGCGCGGAAGGGTGGTCATCCCCGATCTCTACCTCAACGCGGGCGGCGTCACCGTTTCCTATTTCGAGTGGCTCAAGAACCTCTCGCATGTGCGCTTCGGGCGCATGGACAAGCGCTTCCAGGAGGCGTCGCAGGGCCACATCGTGACCGCGCTGGAGGAACTGACCGGCAAGAAGCTGACTCCGGAGATGCGGGCGATGGTGGTGCACGGCGCGCGTGAGGAAGACATCGTCTACTCGGGCCTCGAGGAGACGATGGCCACGGCGTTCCACGAAATCGCCGAGCGTATGCTCAGGGACGACCGCATCACGACGCTCCGCACCTCGGCCTTCACCATCGCCATCGAGAAGGTCGCGCAGGCCTATCTCGAACTCGGCGTGTTCCCGTGATCGCGCGGCGCGCCACCCCGACCTGCTGGGTAGGCGGTATACCCATCGGCGCCGGTCATCCGGTCGTGGTGCAGTCCATGACCAACACCGACACCGAGGATGCCGCGTCCACCGCGGCCCAGGTGATCGATCTCGCCCGCGCGGGAAGCGAGTTAGTGCGCGTCACCGTCAACACGCGCAAGGCCGCCGAAGCGGTGCCGGAGATCCGCCGCCGCCTCGACGACGCGGGGGTCGCAGCGCCGCTGGTGGGCGATTTCCACTACAACGGGCACTTGCTCCTCGGCGAGGTTCCCGACTGCGCGCGCGCGCTCGACAAGTACCGCGTCAACCCCGGCAACGTGGGCCAGGGTCGCCACCACGACGCCAACTTCCGGCGCATCATCGAAGCGGCGGTCGAGCACGGCAAGCCGGTGCGCATCGGAGTGAACTGGGGCTCGCTCGATCAGGCGCTCCTCGCCAGGCTCATGGATGAGAACTCGGACAGCGGCGGAGCCGCGCGACGCGTCCGCGATCCTGATCGAGGCGATGGTACAAAGCGCGATGGTCTCGGCGGAGCTGGCCGAGGAGTACGGCCTGGGGCACGATCGCATCGTTCTCTCCGCCAAGGTTTCGCGTGTGCCCGACCTCGTGGACGTCTACCGCGAGCTGGCGCATCGCTGCGACTATCCGCTTCATCTGGGCCTCACCGAGGCCGGCATGGGCGTGCGGGGGATCGTGGCCTCGGCCGCCGGGCTGGGAGTGCTGCTGCACGAGGGGATCGGCGACACCATTCGCGTGAGCCTCACCCCGCGACCCGGCGGCGACCGCACCGAGGAAGTGCAGGTCTGTCGCCAGATCCTGCAGACGATGGGGCTCCGCCACTTCGAGCCGCAGGTGACCGCCTGCCCCGGTTGCGGCCGCACGACCAGCACCTACTTTCAGGAACTGGCCGAGGAGATCCAGAGTCACGTCCGCTCCCGCATGACGGAGTGGCGGCGCGCGTATCCCGGCGTGGAACGGCTCCAGGTGGCGGTCATGGGATGCGTGGTGAACGGCCCGGGCGAATCCAAGCACGCCGATATCGGCATCTCGCTTCCCGGAAACGGTGAGGAGCCGAAGGCGCCGGTCTTTGTGGACGGCGCGCTCAAGCTCACGCTCAAGGGCCCCACGCTGGTCGCCGACTTCCTGCGCATCCTCGATGAGTACGTGGCCGCTCGGTACGCGCCGGCGGGGAAATAAGGAATCGCCATGGCGAGGCGCTTCGTCCGTCCTGCGTTACTCGTTGCCATTCTCGCCGCGGCCGTCGGCCTCGCGATCGCCCTCGCGGGCTGTGGAGACAAGAAGACGACCGAGCCCCCGCCCCCTCCCGACACGCGCACCGAGTTCACGCTCGTCGCTCCGGGAGTCCCGGCGGTCTATCTCTCCGGCGACTTCAACGCCTGGGCCGAGGCCGATAGCGCGTACCGGATGACCCTCGATCCCGACAGCACGACCTGGCGCATCAAGTTCGAGATCGAGGGGGTCCACCAGTACAGGTTCGTCCTCAAGAACCCGTTCGGGGACGTCACGCGGGCCATCGTGGATCCGCGCGTCACGCGCATCGCGAGCGACAGCCTGGGGAGCTACAACGCGGTGTTCGGAGAGCCGCTCCCTGCGCCCACCGCGCCCTTCGACGGCGTCGTCGATCCCAACCGCCTCGTCATCTACGAGCTCTTCGTTCACGACTTCAGCGCTTCGGGCGATTTCCAGGGGGTGATCGACGGCATCGAAGGGGGCGCGCCCGCGCTCGCGGACTTGGGTGTCAACGCGATCGAGTTGATGCCGGTGACGGCCGCGGCGCCGGGCTTCACCTGGGGCTACAACCCCGCCCACTTCTTCGCCGTGAATCCCGACTACGGAACCCCGGAGGATCTCGGCCGGTTGGTGGACGCGGCGCACGCGCATGGCATGGCGGTGATCCTCGACCTGGAGTTCAATCATCTCGGTGACGGCGCGCCGCTCCAGGCCATCGACGAGACCGGAACCCCCGGCACCTATATCAACTATCAACAGACCACCGGCGCCGACTGGGGGATGCGCGATCTCAACTGGTTCTCTCCGGCGTGCCGGCAGTTTCTGCTCGACGTCGCGCTCTTCTGGATCGAGCAGTATGGGGTGGACGGGTTTCGAATGGACACGGTCGTGCCCGAGGATTACGTCGGATACAAGTGGTGGCGGGACGAGATCAAGGCGCGCCATCCGAAATTTCTTCTCATCGCAGAGGACTTCTACTATCCGCCCAACGACGCCATCAGCAAGGCCGGTTTCGATGCCCAGTGGGGCGGCCAGCACACCGATCGCTGGGGCGGGCTCGCCAACAATTTCCAGAACATCGTGATGGCCCTGCTCAAGGAGGGTCCCTACATCGGGCGGACCTGGGTCACCGGACGGGGCTCGTTCGAGACGGAGAGCAACCCGATGTGGGGTCTGTCCAACGTGCTCTCTCCGGTTCCGTACCTGTCCGCGCCGTACATGTCGGTGCGCTACATCGTCAGCCACGACGAGCGTCACCTGGTGGATGAAGTCGAACGCGACGGCTCCGCCGAGGCCAAGACCCTGGGCGGCCTGCGCAAGGCCAAGCTGGGCGCGCTCGCGCTGTTCACCGCGACCGGGATGCCCATGTTCTACATGGGCGAGGAGATCGGCGACAAGTCGTTCATCCCGGACGATCCCGCGCCCAACAAGCTGCATTGGAGCGAGGGAGACGCCAGCGTTCGCTTGGTGTACCGGAACCTGATCCGTCTGCGGCTCGGTCACCCCTCGCTGGCGTCGGGGCGGGTCGAGTTCTTCTGTCCGAATTGGAACACGGACCAGAGCCTCTGCCAGGAGAACAAGACGATCAACTACTGGCGCTTCGTCGGGCAGAACGCAGCGAACACGGACGTCGTGGTCGCGCTGAATTTCGACCACGAGGACCACGAGATGACGATCGAGTTCCCGACCTCGGGGACGTGGTACCAGTACGACGCTGAGACCGGGGCCAATATCGAGACCCCGGTGGAGAACGGCGAGCTGACCCGCGTGCTGTCGGCGTCGACGGGGGAGATCTACCTCAAGGCGGCGTGGACACCGTGACCGGGCCCGACCGTAACCCCTGGCTCTCCATTCCCGTCGCGGACTATGAAGGGCACATGGCCAGCCCCGCGGTGCAGCAGCTCGGCTATCTCAACGAAGTGCTTCGCGAAGTGCTTGCCGAGACGCGCCCGGCTGCGCTGGCCGTCCCCGGTTGCACGACCGGCAACGGATTCGAGCACATCCCGACCGAGACCGCGCGAATCGTGGGTATCGACATCCATCCGGAGTACCTGGGCACACTCGGCGAGCGATTCGCGGACCGTCTGCACGGGCTCGAGTTGGTCTGCGCGGATGTGCGCGATCCTTCGCTCGCCTTCGATTCCCTGGACCTGGTCCACTGCGCGCTCTTACTCGAATACGTCCCGCCCGAGGACGTCGTGGGCAAGTTCGCTAGCTGGCTACGTCGCGGTGGGATGCTCTCGGTGGTCTTGCAGCTCCCGTTCGGCGAGCACGCTCCTGTCACCGAGACGCCCTTCACCAGCGTGCGGGTGTTGGAGCCGTGCCTGCATCTGGTGCCGCCGGAGCGACTCGACGAGCTCGCGGCGGCCGCCGGCTTGAGCGCGGTCCGGCGGCGCATCGACACGCTCCCGACCGGAAAGCAGTTCTTTGTCGCGCTCTACCGCGCGGACGGCGGGCCGGTGAAGATCGCGACCGGGGACGAGGATCTCACGCGGTTTCGCTTCGCACCTTGACCACCACCACGGTGAGATCGTCCGACTGCGGAGCGTCCCCCGCGAACGCATGCACCGCCGACACCAGGCCGTCGAGGATCTCCTTCGCGCTTTCGGTGTGACGCGCTCTCGCCGCCGCCAGCAGCCGCTCCTCGCCGAAGTATTCCGTTTCGTCGGGCGACGCCGCTTCGGTCAGGCCGGGCATGGGCCGCGAGGCCTCGGTGAGGCCGTCCGAATAGAGCACGAACACATCTCCAGGACCTAGCGCGATTTCCGCTGCGGTATAGGTCGTGTCGGGGAGGATGCCCAACGCGAGCCCGCCGTGCTCGAGCCACTCCGTCGTGCTGTCGGCCCGCACGACGAGCGGCGGGTTGTGACCCGCGCAGGCATAGCGGATCTTACGCGCGTGCGGATCCACAACACCGTAGAAGAAGGTGAGGAACCGGCCCGGCTCCACCTGCTCCGCGATCAACGCGTTCATCTGCGTGAGCACGTCGGCGACATCGCTCTCCAACCTCGTCGTGGCGCGCAGGATCGCCAGCGCGCTGGACATGAGGAGCGCGGCGGGGATGCTCTTGCCGGAGACGTCGCCGATGGCGAGTCCGAGGCGATCGCCCTTGAGCGGCAAGAAGTGGAAAAGATCGCCCCCGACCTCAAGGCTCGGGATGGCGACGCCGGCCACATCGAGTCCCGCCACCGACGGCGGGCCCTGCGGCAGGAGCCGCTCCTGGATTCGGCGAGCCAGCGCGAGATCGGCCTCGAGCCGCTCTTTCTCGATCAACTCCTCCTGACGCAGCTTCAAGTCGGCCGCCATGGAGTTGAATGCAGAGGCGAGCTGCCCGAGTTCGTCCTTGCCCGGATCGGGGATGCGATAGTCGAGATCGCCAGAGCCGAAGCGTCCGGCGGCCGTAGCAAGGCTCTTCGCGTCCTCGAGGATTCCGTCGATGATGCTCCGTCCCGTGCGCACCGCGGAGGACTCGGCGATGGTGAACAGGAGAAGGACGGCCAAAAAGAGCCCGATCGCGAAGATATTCGACGAGAGCACGTACGGCGCGCTTACGATCCCGCCAAGCAAGAGCGCCGGCGATGTGGAGAGCGTCAGCAGGGCGGTCGAGCCGGAGGATTCCTCGGCTTCATGTCGCCAGTCCAGAATGGGCAGAAACTGCCGCGCCACGAGGCGCTTGGTGCGCAAGAGGCCGTCACCCTCCTCGCCGAATGCAGCGGAGACGGTGAAGGCTGGCGTGCGCGGGCTCTCGGCGAGTGCCGGTCCCTCCACCTCGGCTTCGATCGCGCTGTCGTCGCCGACCTGCACCGTGGTGGACGAGATGCGCACGCCGGGCAGGCTCCGCATTCGGATGTCCACGCCCACGCGTTCGGCCAGGACTTCCAGGTAGAGCGAATCGACGGGGACGTAGACCTCGCTCACCAGCGCCTCCCCCGAGGACTTGCGCGCGAGCGCGGCGGCGAGGTAGAAGCGCTCGCCTGCCTGAAAAAGTCCCCCCACTGTATCCACTTCGCCCGCGCCGTAGAGGTTGGCGCGCACGAGATCGTCGGGTGTGCCGGGGGAACTCCACGCGGCGAGCGTGGTGAGGCGGACCTCGGCGAGGCTGTCCGGCGGCACCACCGGTGTCGCGGGGACTTCGACCCGACGAAGCACGAAGTATGCGGTCGCCTCACCGTCGGTCAGCCACGGCCGGCAAGCGATCGCTGTCTCCGCCGCCGCCGCTTCGTCGATCGCGCCCGTCGTGTCCGCTGAGAGCACGAGCCCGGCCGCGGTCTGCGCGCTTCGGATCGTATCGAAGAACGCGTGATTGACGCCGCGCGACTTGTAGAGGCCGAGCCCGAAGTACACGCCCGCCAGCATGACGAGACTGGTCAGGAGCCCCGGGATCACTCGGTAGAGGCTGAACGCGATGCTGAACCGGCGCTTCAAGCTCACGCTACGCAAGTGGACGGGCAGTGAGAGGAGCTGGAGGACGAGGACTGCTGCCTGCGCGCGCAGGATGTTGGCGAAGAATCGGAACGCAAAGTCGAACGGACGCGCGAGCGCGGTCGGGACGAGAGCGTCGGGAGGCAGTTCACCCTGGAGGAGCGACACCGCGCGCTCGTCGGTCAACCCGTACAGCGTCGTCTGGGCCGTGCCCCCCGCCACGCGGGTGACGGGCCAGATCAGGAGCGCCAGGAACGCGGCAAGCGCCCCGCCCAGCGCCGCCGCCCGCCCCCAGCCGTGCAACGCTTCCACCCACTTCATACGCAGGAGCAGGATGAACAGGAAGACGCTGCCCGGGAACGGGGCGAACCAGGAGACAAGGAGCGCTGCGGCGAGCAGGACCATCCGTCTCCGATGAAGACCCGTTCCCCTGACGATTTGCAGGCACGCCCCGATGGCGAGGAGCAACGCCAGCGCACGCAGAACTTGAATCGCGTAGAGCGGCCACGCGGCGCTCCCGATCCGCGACGCCATGTCCGGTCCCGTCGCTTCGAGCCGGCTCAGGAACGCGTAATAGCCCGCGGCGAGCAATCCGCCCTGGACGAGGATCCAGACCAGGGCGGTGAGGAGTGGCCGCTTGTACGGCGCGGCGACGGGCCGCGCGCGGCGCCACGTCCACACCGCTGCCGCGATCAAGAGAAGCGCTTCCAGAATGACGACCGCGTTGAGCACCTTGGCATGTCCTCCGCCGGGCGACTCCCGCTCCGGAACGGCGGGGATCATACCGCTTCGCTTCCCTCTGGCGAAATCCTCGCGATCGCGGCACAATCGGGCTCGCCATGAGCACGCTGCGAATCGCCGTCGTCGCCGGAGCGCGGACCCCGTTCACCAAGGCCGGGTCCGTGCAGAAGCGGGTCCCCGCTTGCGAACTGGGTCGTGTGGCGTTGCGCGAAGCGATGGAGCGCGCCGGGGTGGCGCCGGAGGATCTCGACGAGGTCATCTTCGGCAACATCGCGCAGCCCGCCGACGCCACCAACATCGCGCGTGTGGTCGCACTGCGCGCGGGGTGTCCGCTTTCTACGTCCGCCTACACCGTGAACCGCAATTGCGGCTCGGCGCTGCAGGCGATCGCCGACGCGATGCTGCGCATCGAGACGGGGCGCGCGCACCTGATCGCGGCGGGCGGCACCGAATCGATGTCGCTGATCCCGCTCCTCTTTCCGGAGTCGATGAAGGGCAAGCTCGAGCGCGTCATGCGCGCGCGCAGCCTGCCGGCGCGGCTCGGGGCCTTCGCCGGGTTCCGCGCCGCCGATTTCAAGCCGATCCTGGGTCTCGTGGTCGGCCTCACCGACAACTTCTGCGGGCTCAACATGGGGGAGACCGCCGAGGTGCTCGCGCGCGAGTTTCATCTCTCGCGCGAGGAGCAGGACGCGTTCGCGCTGCGCAGTCACGAGCTGGCGTCCGCGGCGCAGAAGGAGGGGCGCCTGGCCCCCGAGATCACGCCGGTGCCACTCCCGCCCGACTACCGCAAGTTCGCGGCGGAGGACGTCGGACTGCGCCACGAGCAATCGATGGCGGCGCTCGCCAAGCTCGCGCCCGCCTTCGATCGCCGCTACGGCACCGTCACCGCGGGCAATGCGAGCCAGATTACGGACGGCGCGGCCGCGCTCGTGCTGGCCTCCGAGCGTGCGGTGCGGGAGCGCGGGCTCCCCGTGCTGGGTTGGATTCGGTCCACCGAATTTGCGGCGCTCTCACCCGCGCGCATGGGTCTCGGCCCCGCCTTCGCGACGGCGCGCGCGTTGGACCGCGCCGGCGTGGATATGCGCCGCATCGGTCTCGTCGAGATGAACGAGGCATTCGCCGCCGTCGTGCTCGCGAATCTGAAGGCCTTTGCTTCCGATGCGTTCGCGCGCGACGAACTGGGCCGGTCCCGCGCGATCGGGGCCATCGATCCCGACCGGCTCAACGTGAACGGCGGAGCGATCGCGCTCGGCCATCCGGTGGGCGCGACCGGCGCGCGGCTCGTCCTGACGGCGCTCCTCGAGATGCGCCGTCGCGACGTGGAGTTGGGCCTCGTCACCCTTTGTATCGGCGGCGGCCAGGGCGGCGCTGTCCTCTTGGAGCGCGCATGATCGATCCGCGCGGGCCGTCCGGTGCTCCTCCGCAGATCCGGCTCGATTTCGAGCGCCCGGCAGCGGAACCGCCTGCCTCCGGTGTGCTGCTCCATGTGGACGAGGACGGCATCGGCTGGATCCTGTTCGATCTGCCCGGCGAGAAGATCAACAAGCTCGGCACCCCGGTAATGGAAGCGCTGCGCGACGCGCTCGACGAGGCACAGCGACGCGGGGTAAAGGCGCTGGTGTTCGCGAGCGACAAGCCGGGCATGTTCATCGCGGGCGCCGACGTCAACGAGATCGCCGGCATCACGGATGCGCGGCTCGGCGCGGAGAAGGCGGCCTACGGGCAGGCGGTGTTCGAAGCCATCGCGCGCTTCCCGCGGCCGACGGCGGCGGTCATCACCGGCCCGTGTCTGGGCGGCGGCTACGAACTTGCCCTCGCCTGCACCTGGCGCATCGCGGAGAACGTGGACGCGGTGAAGGTGGGCCTCCCGGAAGTGCGCCTCGGCATCCTTCCCGGTTTCGGCGGGACGCAGCGCCTGCCGAGGCGCGTCGGGATCCCGACCGCGCTCGACATCATCCTTGCCGGCAAGACGGTGCCGGCGAAGGCCGCGTTCAAGCGCGGCCTGGTGGACGCGCTCGTGCCGTCCGGCATGGGACGCGCAGTGGCGCGCGAGGTGCTCCTCGGCACGCGCAAGCTCGCGCCGCACCGGCCGGGCCGCAAGGAGCGCGTGATCGCCGCGGTACCGCTCCTGCGCAATTTCGTATTCGGCAAGGCGCGGGGCGCGTTCGCCAAGGCGGCTCCGCGCGAGCACTATCCCGCGCCGCATCTGGCGATGGAGTCGGTGTCGGCGGGCTTTCACATGGGCGAGATCGCGGCGTATCGCAACGAAGCGCGGCTCCTCGGCGAGGCCATCGTCACCGATACCAGTAAGAATTTGACGTGGCTCTTCAAGATTTCCGGACAATCGAAACAGCCGGCAGGCCTCGATCTCGACCAGGCGCGCGACGTGAAACGGCTGGCCGTCGTCGGCGCGGGCGTGATGGGCGGGGGCATCGCATGGCTCGCCGCGGAGGGCGGGCTCCCCATCCGCGTGAAGGACATCGCCGCGCCCGCGCTGGCCGGGGCGCTCGACACCGCGGCCGGGATCTGGTCGAAGAGCGTGCGCCGCCGCCGCCTCACCGCCGCCGAACGCGACCGTCGCCTGGAGAGACTCTCCTTCACACTCGACTACACGGGTTTCCATCTCGCGCAGGTCGGCATCGAAGCGGTGAACGAGAACCTCGATGTGAAGCGCAAGGTGATGAACGAACTCGAGGCGGTGATGGGCGACGACGCCGTGCTCGCGACCAACACATCGTCCTTGCGCGTGGCCGACATCGCGAGAGACGCGCTTCGTCCGGAGCGCATCGTCGGCCTCCACTTCTTCAATCCGGTGGACCGCATGCCGCTGGTCGAAGTGGTGGCGGGACCGAAGAGCGCGGCATGGGCGGTGGCCACCGCGTACCGGCTCGCGCTCGATCTGGGCAAGACGCCGATCCTGGTGAAGGACGGCCCGGGTTTCCTGGTGAACCGGCTTCTGGCGTTCTACCTCGGCGAGGCGCTCGCGCTCTTCGAAAGCGGTGCGGATCCGGAGATGATCGACGACGTGCTCACCGCGTTCGGCATGCCGATGGGACCGTTCGCGCTTCTGGATCAGATCGGCCTCGACGTGGCCGACAAGGTCACGCACGTCGTGGAGATGGAATTCGGCGACCGGCTCCCGCGCCAGGCGACCTTGGGGCGGTTGGTGGAACGCGGCGATCTTGGCAGGAAGAGCGGCCGCGGGTTCTACGTCTACGCGCCGGGAAAGGCACGGCACGCGTCGCCCGAGGCGCAGGCCGCCGCGGGCTCGCCGGTGCGGCGCACGTTCACCGAGACCGACGTGCTCGACCGGCTCGTGCTGCCGATGGTGAACGAGGCCGCGCGTTGCCTCGACGAGGGAATCGTGACGCGGCCGCTCGACGTGGACCTCGGCATGGTCATGGGCACAGGCTTCCCGCCCTTCCGCGGCGGATTGCTGCGCTACGCCGACGCGCGCGGGGTCGGGGAGATCGCGGCGCGCTTGGATGCGCTCACGCAGACCGTCGGCCTGCGCGTAACCCCCTCCGAGGCCCTGCGCCGCCGCGCGCGCGGGTTCTATGCCTCCCACGTTGACGCCTGATCTCCAGCCGAATCCGAGGCCCAAGCCGTGACTCCTGATCTCTGGCGACTGGCACTCCTCTGGACCGCATGGTGCGCGCTTCACAGTCTCCTCATCGCGCGGGGCGTGCAGCGCGCACTACAAACCAGGCTCGGGCCGCGGTTTCGTTTCGTGCGCGTTGGCTTCAACGTGGTCGCGTTCGTGACGTTCGTTCCGATCTACGCGTATTCGCTCAGTCTCCGCGGTCCGGTCGTCTTCGACTGGTGGGGTGCATGGATCCCGATCGGCGCACCGCTGCTTGCGGCATCGCTCGCGTTGTTCTGGGCGGGCGGGCGCGTGTACGACTTGCACGTGTTCCTTGGACTGGCGGGGCGCGCACGTTCCGGCATGGGCGCGGCGGGCGGACTGTCCCGCCGAGGCGTCCTCGGCGCGATCCGGCATCCGTGGTACACGGCGGGACTCTGCATCCTGTGGGTGCGGCCGAAAGATGCGGCGAGCCTGGTCACCTCGATCATGCTGAGCCTTTATCTCGTCATCGGCGCATATCTCGAGGAGAGCAAGCTGCTCGCGGAGTTCGGCGAGGAGTACCGTGCGTACCGGCGCGAGGTATCGATGTTCCTGCCGTTCCGTTGGGTGCGCGCGCGGTTCGCGCGGCTGCCCTGACGCGCCGCTACGCGACTCGCCTGTCGCCCTCGCCGAAGGGGCCCCCGCTTCGCGGCCCTTCGGACTGCGGCCGACGGGCGAGTCTCTTCGCGGCGCTCCGGACTGCGGGCGCTCCCTCACGAACCTCGAACGAGACCCTGCCTATTGCCTTTTCAGCAGGATCTTGAGCATATCGGGGCCGTTCTCCCAGAAGATCAACACGACGCCCATGAGAGCGCCGCCCGCGATGATCCCCGATGCGATCGGGAAGAGATACTCCTCGGCTTGCTTCGCGCGCCGCTTCTGCCAGAGGGCCGCGATCACCGCGCCCATGAAGAAGAGCACGCCGTAGTACCACTGGAAGACCCAGGCAAGGCCGAGACCGGCCGGCGACGGCAACCACTTCGCCACCTTCGGGAAGATCCTCGAGAGCAGCGGGCAGGAGGATGCCCACCAGCCCGCCGATCACGATCGACCACAGCTTGACCGGATGCATGTGGGAGAGCCCGAGCGCCATGGCCTCGGCCACGCCTCGCCACGTCTGTGCCGCCGGGGCGGGGAACTGGTCCGAGCCCAGCACCGATGCGTTCGGCACCATGACGCTGAACGCGAACACGGTGATCAGCGTCCCCATGAAGATCCCCGCGAACTGCGCGATGAACTGCTTGCGAGGGTGCGCGCCCAGGAGGTAGCCGCTCTTGAGGTCGGTGAGCAGGTCAGCCGAGGAACTCGCCGCCCCGGCGGTGATGTTGGCGGCCATCAGGTTGATGTTCATGTTGCCGGGGGCCAGCCCGCCGAAGGTGAGCTGCATGATCTTGCCCATCGCGCCGATCGGCGTCGTGTCGGTCTCGCCGGTGACTCGGCACGCCACCAGCGCCAGAGCGAACGTCAGCACGACCGCCAATGCGCTCTGCCAGTACGGCATGCCGAACGTGGCGTGGGCCAGCCACGCGATGCCGATGAGCGAAATGAACTGCCCGCTGATGAACCAGGAGTTGGGCACCTCGATGCGCCTTCATCGGATCCACCGGCCCGACCTGCTTCGGCTTGCGCGAGAGCATGCCGCCGAGCCCGCTGAACGCCCGCATCACGCTCTTCCACTGCAGCACTACGGCCAGGATGCCGGAGGTCACCATGCAGGCGGTGCCGCCCCACAGGCTCCACTGCACGAGCTCGCGGAACCCGGTGACGCCGGCCGCTTCGGGGATGTGCGCCTGGATCCAGGGGACGAACATCATCCAGCAGGTGATGGAGCCGATCAGGATGCTGACCGAGACCCGCATCCCCACGAACATGCCGGCGGCGATGAAGATGGGGTCCCACTGCATGGTCACTGTTCGCCCGATCCAGGTCGGCCCGAGCGTCTTCTCGCTCAACCAGGTCGTGAGGCTGGAGAGCTGGAATCGCTCCCAGTCGCGGAGTTGATGAGCCGCAGACCGTCCAGCCAGAACTGGTTGAGCGGCGGCGAGCCCGCCCCAGATGCCCAGGGCCCGCGCCGCCCGCGCGCCCTTCTCGCCGCTGCGAGTGGAGCGCGCGCAGCGTCTCGGCGGCGGCGATGCCGCTCGGGAAGCGAAGCTGCTCGATGTTGATCATCTGCCGCTTCATCGGCATCGCCATCGTCACGCCGAGCACGGCCAGGAAGAACACCCAGCCCAGCATCATCGGGATGGGCAGCGTCGTGGTTGTTGATGAGGATGTAGGCGGCGAAGGCCGAGATCAGCGTCCCGCCGGTCGAGTAGCCCGCCGACGACGGCGGTGGACTGCATGCAGTTGTTCTCGAGGATCGTCATCTTCGTCTTGGCCAGCCCGATCTTGTAGAAGCCGGTCCAGATCGAATACGAGAGGATGCACGCGGTGATGGCCACGCCGAACCCCCAACCGGCCTTGAGCCCGATGTAGAGGTTGGTCAGCGAGAGGATTCCGCCCAGGATCGAGCCCATGATGACCGCCCGCCAGGTGAGCTGGGCCATCGAGTCGCCGCGTCCCGTGTAGCACTGCTCGAACCACTGGCGCTCCACTTCGTCCGGAGTGCCTTGGAAGCCCTTGACCGGCAGTTCGTAGGCGTCTTCGTCGGATAGGTGATCGGCGGGTGGGGAGGTCATGCGGGGCTTGGGGTCGGAGGGGGGTACGGTGCGGGTCATTCATCCACTCCCAGCGTGTGCGCGACTCGAAGCACGGCCGGGTCACGCCGGTCCGCGGAGGGGTAGACCGACAATGGTCCTCCGCGCGGAGGACCATTACAAGGCAAAAGGCAGCGTCTACCGCCCGCGCGCCGTCACGGTGACCAGGACCGGCTGCGGTGAGGATGGGAGGATCGACGCGCCGCCGCGAACGCGGTCCGCGGAGAGCGCTCCGGGCAGCGCGCGTGCCCGCAGATCGTAGGTGCCGGGCCCGAGCCATTTCGGAATGGGGAGCCGCACCGTCTCCTCGCCGCTACCGCTCCACTGCGCGGGGGACAATCCGCCCGCGAGCGGCATCTCCACGCCGGTCGCGCCGCCGCGCTCCCACCAGGTCCCCGTCATCGTGCGCCACGCGCGCCGAGGCAACGCGCGCCAGAAGGAAGAGGCCTCGGAGAGCATCACCAGCTCGACGCGCAGGCGGTAGCCGCGGGGGTCGAGGCCGGCGGAGGTCGGCGCGTTCCACGGCACGCGCACGACAAGCGTGTCGCCGGGGGCGACGCGGGCTGCGTCCACGAGAAGCTGCGCGATCGCGGGAGCAGGGGAACGAAGCAAGCCGGGCGGGCGCGGCGGAGCCGGTGAGCCGACGACCTCGGGCACGATCGCCGCTTCGGACGGCGCGAAGGAGAGCGCGTACGCCGCGCCTAGCGGGGAGAGATCGACGCGTTCGAAGTGATCCATATCCGCATCGAGACAGGTCTCCCACGCCGCCGTGCCGCTGCGGCTCAACCACGCATCGCCGCGGGCAAAGTTCGCGCCGGGCCACTCGGCCGCTGCCGTCCTGTGCGGGAGTACAAGAAGATCGACCTCGTGGCGGTCCATGAACGCGGCAAGGACGTCGCGGCTGCGATCGACTTCGACGTGCAACGAATCGAAGACCGAACTTGGATTCGCGGGGGGCACGAGCGCCTCCCTCGCCGACGCGTAGAGCCGCCACGCCTCGGCGCGCGGCGCGCGTGGATCGGACGGAACGAACATCGATCGAGCCGGCGTGTACGCGGCCAGCGCAGCCGCTCCCGCCGCGTCGCAGAGCACCACCGGCTCGCCGGAGACGCGCACGCGCAGCGAGTCCGCCAGCGGTCGCAACGATTCGGGCCCCGCGGCCCGTTGCCCGCGCAGCTTCCCGGGCGCATAGGCCAGGCTGCTCGCTCCCACGATGAGAAGCCAGATCGTCACGACGATCCCGAGACCCACCGTGAGGAAACGCAGCCACGTGTGTCCCTCCGAGCGCACCAGCCCTCGGATCGCCCACGCGAGCACCGCGACCAGAATCCAGGCCAGCGGACAGAGCCGGGGCAAGAGATGCACGATGGGTCCGAGCCCGCGCTCCACGCCGGGCGTGATCCACGGCACGTAACCGAGGACGAGCGCCAGCACCGTCCCCGCGGCGAAGTAGTAGACGGAGATCTTCAGGTGCGCCTCGCGCAGCATCGCCGCGAGCCCCACCACCCCGAGCACCGCGGCGAGCCGGATCACCGCCGGCACCTGTCCCGCATCCAGCGCGAACCGTCCCGGCCCGGCGACGAGCATCCCCAGCGCGGGGACTCCCTGCGGTTCGAGCCCGCCCAGCAGCAGCGCGCGCAGGAGCACGTAGCCGCCGGAGAGGAGCACGACCGGCGCCCAGAGCACGAGAAGGAGCGGGATCCCCTCGATGACTCGGTCGACCGAGAGCCACGTGAAGGTGCCGATGGCCAGCAACGCCAGCACGAGGATGAAGCCCATTCCCAGATGGGTTCCGAACACGGCGAGCGACACCAGGCCGAGAGCGATGCCGATGCGCGGGTGCGGCCGGTCGAGGCCGTCGATGAAGAGCGCGACCGCCGTCCAGTAGGGGATGAGCGCCCATCGATCGGGATACGCGAGCAGGCGCAGCTCGTTGTTGGAGAACCCCACCGTGGTCACCAGCAGGTACGCGAAGGCCGACGCCACCGCGAGGTTCTCGTCGCGGAACAACACGCGCCCGAGCCCGTACACGGAGAGCAGCAGGAGCGGCGCCAGCACGGCGGGAAGCAGACCCCACACCCGGTGATGCGGGAGCTGCGACATGCGGGCCAGCATGTCGACGAGCCCGTGAGCGAGACTTCGGTGCGGATCGCTCCCCGCGAGCCCCAGGTGCTCGTGGTAGGCGGGCGCCGGAAAGCCGGGGGTCATCGATCCGGCCAGACGAGCCGCCCCCACCTGGTCCACGCCGTCCAACCGAAGCGAGAGCGGCGATCCGAACGCCAGGGCCAGGATCGCGGTGACGGCGAGGAGGATCGCGAAGGCGGCCAGCACTTGCGGTTCCGCGTGTCGCACCTCGCGCGCCTCCCAACGCGCCGCGCGACGCTGCCTGCCGGGATTGCCCGGGAGGAGCAGAAACACGAGGCCGATCACCGCCGAGACGCAGGTGATCCCGAAGGCGGCGGCGTCTGCGGGAAGCCACCCCGCCGCGCGCGCCTCGAGCATCACGTAGACCACCGCCATCGCCGAGCCGACCTGCAAGGGGAGGCGGGCGGGAAGACCCGTCCGCGGCTTTGTGAGAAGATTCCCCAGCCAGACGCCCGGGATCCACAACGTCCAAGCCGCGAGGAGGAGCCGGGCGAACGGAGGCCCTCCCGCGTTCTGGGTCACGAGCAGGAGCAATTGACCCAAAGCGATGAGGAAAGAGAGAGGCCAGAACCACGAAATGCGCTGCGAGTACACCCCGGTGATCCACCTCGTGCAAAGAGGAACGACGCTGACGAATCTCGCATCCTATCAAGAGCGCGAGGTTCCGGTCAGGGGGTTGTGTTGACTTCGACCCAGTTCCCGCTTCCGCCCGAGTCGCCGTTCGGTCGCGCGATCCTGCCCACCTCGGCGCTGACCCTCGGCGCCCTCTTCGCAATCACCCGCGCCCCCGGCTCGCCGGCCGCGCTCACCGCGCTCTTCGGCCTCCTCGGCGTGGCCTATCTCCCCGGCCTCGCCGCCGCGCTGTGGGTGGAGAATCGCTTCGGGCTCTGGGCCTCGTGGATCCTTCCCCTCATCCTCGCCCCCGTGCTCTCCGTCGGAATGGCGCTGCTCCTGACCTTGAGCGGGGTGCGACTCGACGAAACCGCTCCCTGGATCGTCCTCCTGGCCGTGCTCGCCGTGGTGTTCGCCCCGCATCCGCGCCGCGAGATCGAGGAGTACGCGGTCTCGATGGAGATGCCGGGGTTCCTCCGCAGGCGATCCGATCGCCAGCAGGTCCTTGTCCTCGCCACCGCGGTGCTCGCCCTCATCGCGCTTCCGCTTCTGGCGCGGGCCTGGATCCGAGTCTCCGGCGACGCGGCGTTGGATCTCGCCGTCACCCAGGCGATACTGCGCCACGGCCTGCCGGTCGGGGATCCGCTCATGGCGGGCCAACCGCTCCGCTCGTTCTGGATCTTTCACGCCTATCTCGCCGTGCTCCAGGGGGCGACACGCGTAACACCCGACGTCCTCCTCGCGGGGGGGAGCCTCACCGCCGCCTTCGTGCTCGTCTTCACCGGGTATAAGCTGCTCACCCTTCTCGCGCTCCCGCATGCGCGCGCGATCTGGGGAGCGACGTTCCTCTTCTTTTCGCTCAACGGCACCTTCTTCCTCGATCGTTTCCTCACCGCGGGGCCCTTCGTGCTCGGCCTCGTCTACATGCTTCTCTTCCTCATGGCCACCGTCGCCTCGCTGGGGGAGAACCGCCTGCGCTGGAACCTCCTGGCTTTTCTCGCCGCGCTCGGCATGCTCCTCTTCCATGGCGGAGTGGGGATCGTGACCATGGTCGTGACCTTCATATCGATTCCGGTGGTCTGGATCGCCGGCCGGCTGAACCCGTTCCGCGGTCCCGGGTGGGAGCTGACCGGGACCGTGCTGCCGATGGTGCTCGCCCTTCTGGTCGGAGCGCCGTACCTGGCTCATATCCTGCGCGGCGTCCCCTTCGATCCCGCGCTCTTCCTGCGCCTCTCGCCGGGCAAGGCGGCGCACGTGGCGGGAGCGCTCCTCCCCGCGCTTCTCTTCGGGGTCGGCGTGCTCGGCAGCTTCCTCGCCGCGGCCGACGTGCGCCGGCAGGCGTGGACGGTGTGGACGGTGCTGCTCTTCACGCTCTGCCTGGTCGTGGAGTTCCCCGGGCCCGACCCGCTCATCGGGCCGATCACCCTCGCCTACGTGCCGCTCGCCCTCGCCGCGGGTTCCGCCGTGCCGCTCGTCTGGGCGCGCGCGCGCGGAGTGGGTCGCGTGTTCGTTGCGATCGCGCTCTTCCTCGTGCTCGTGCCTCGCACGGTGGTCGGGGTGGCGGGCTACCTCGGCGCGCCGACCCCGCCGGCGCTCACTCCTGAAGCGCGCGAGACGGTGGCCTGGCTTCGCGAGCACACCCCGGCCGACGCGGTCGTGGCGGACATCGGGCCCGATCTCTCCCTGGCGGCGCGCCGCACCGCGCTCTACGGCCGGCGACCCCAGGACTGGACGGTGGCCTACCGCACCAACGCGATGGTTCGGCGCAGCACCGCGCACTACGATCTTCTGCGCGGCATCGAGCTCGATCCCGAGCAGATCGATCTTCTGCGGGCGTTCCGCGCACCGATCTACATCGTGCAGCGCTTCCCCGAGGCCGACCGCCTTCATCCACCGCCCGACGCCAGGGAGGTGTTCTCCAACGACGGATATCGCGTCTGGCTCTGGCTCCCCTCCGCGGCGGACTCGCTGCGGCGATCGCCATGAGCGCGGCGCGTGCGATCAACGGGACGCATGCGATCGCGAACGCGCATCGGCGTTGGCACGGCCTCGACGTGCGCGCGCCCGCTGCCGCGATGGAGTTTGTCGTCGCCGCGCTCTGGGATCATCCCATCCTCGGTCTGGAGGAGGATCCCGAGGACCCCGGGCACATCGCCGCGTTCTCCGAGACCAGGTGGGATGCGGAGCGGGTCGCCGAGGACCTGCGCGCGCATGTGGCGCGCGCGGGCGAGGAGCCGAGGGCGGTGCGCGTCCATGCGTTCACGGTGGAGGAGGAGGACTGGCTGCGAATCTGGAAGGAGGCGTGGCGTCCCACCGAGCTGGGGCACAGCCTCATCGTGCTCCCCGCGTGGTGGGCCGAGCCCGTGGCAGGCGGGCGGATCGCGGTGCGGATCGAACCGGGTCGCGCCTTCGGCACCGGCACCCACATGACCACTGCGATGGCGTGGGAGCTTCTCGAACCCTGCCTTTCGGACGCGCGGCGACTCCTCGACGTGGGATCGGGGAGCGGAGTGCTCGCGCTGGGCGCGCTCGCGCACGCACCGTCGCTGCGCGCATTCCTCACCGAGGCCGACCGCGACGCGATCCCCTCCCTGCTCGGAAACCTGGCGCTCAACGCGGCGCGGGGCCGAGCCGAGGCCATCCACTGCGCGTCGGCTCCCTTCGTCGAAGCGAGCTTCGATCTCGCCGTGGCCAACCTCACCGCGCGCGAGCACCTCGCTGTCGACCACGGCCTCGACCGGGTGCTGGCCCCCGGCGCGCGGGTCGTGCTTTCCGGGCTGCGCGACGAGCAGGCCGACGAGGCCTCGGCGCGCTGGCGTGCCCGAGGCTACGCGCTGGAGGCCGAGCTTCGGCGCGACACGTGGGCAGCCTTTCGCTGGCGCCGGCCTTGAGCCACCGCCCCTGAGGCTGCGCCCCCAGACCGTCGGCCCCGGCCTACCGCCCTGGCTCAACCCCTCGGTGATCCCGGCCGATATACGAAGGGAGTCGTTGCAGGACGCATCCCGACCATCGGAGAGGGTCGAACTATGATCAGAGGATTGTTCGGTGTCGCGCTCTTCATTCTGGCCATTCATGTCGGCCACATCTTCCTCTCTCCCAGGATTCAGAACAGGATGCTCCAAGGGAAGATGGAGGAAGTGTCCAGGAACCGCACCCTGCGTTCCGAGAGGGATGTGCGTCGTCAGGTAATGGACTTCATTCAAGAGAAGAAGTTGCCGCTGCGCGCCGACGATCTCGTGATCGCGCTCAACGAAAACGGCATCTCCATCGCCGCGCACTACAAGGTGACTAGCCGGTTCTGGTTCTACGAGCGCGAGGAGGAGTTCTACCCTGCCTCGTCGGTCGAGGCGCGACTCTCGCCCCGCCGCGTGCAGCAGGCGCAGGCGAACCGGCGCACCGTCCGCGCCGGGCACTGACGATCCGAGCCGGGCACTGACGATCCGAGCCGGGCACTGAGGGTCCGCGCCGGGCACTGACCGCCGGACTCCCCGCGCCCCGCACTCTCGAAACGCCTACCCCTCGGGCCGCGCAAACGGTACATTCACCGGGTCGCTACCTATCAGGATCCGTTGAACCACACCAAGCCATGAGCGCCACGTTGCGTCCTAAGATGCCCGAACCTCTCGAACTACGCCCAGCCGAAGATTCCGCGGTCACGGGAGCGGCCAACATCATCGGCCGTAGCCCGCGCATCCAGCGCATCTTCCGCTTCGTGTCGAAGATCGCCCCCACCGAGAGCGCGGTCCTCATCACCGGCGAGTCGGGGACCGGGAAGGAACTTCTCGCGCGCTCCATCCACTACCAGAGCCGTCGCGCGCACCGGCCTTTCCTCGCCATCAACTGCGGCGCGCTTCCGGAGAACCTGCTCGAGAGCGAACTCTTCGGCCATGTGCGCGGCTCCTTCACAGGCGCCACCACGGACAAGAAGGGCCTCTTCGAGCAGGCCGACGGCGGCACGCTCTTCCTCGACGAGGTGGGGGAACTCCTTCAGCCGAGCCAGGTGAAGCTCTTGCGCGTCCTGCAGGACGGCGAGGTGCGCCGCGTGGGGGCCAACACCTCGGTGCGCGTGGACGTGCGTATCATCTCCGCCACCAACCGCGATCTGCGCGTGGCCATGGAGGAGGGGCTCTTCCGAGAGGATCTCTACTACCGGCTCAACGTGTTCCAGATCGAGATCCCGCCCTTGCGCGATCGCCGCGAGGACATCCCGCTTCTGGCCGCCTATTTCCTCGATCGCTACGCGGTCAAGATGAGGAAGACGGTGGCGGGGTTCTCGCCGGAGGCGCAGGAGCTGCTCCTGCGCTACGCGTATCCCGGCAATGTGCGCGAGTTGGAAAACGCGGTGCAGCGTGCGGTGGCGCTCGCCGAGGACTCGGTGATCCGCCCGGAGGATCTTCCCCCGCCTCTGCGCCAGCGCGAGCGGCCGCGGCTGGAGGGCCCCAAGGGGGGGCTCGAGATCCCCGACGGCCTCACCCTGGAGGACGTGGAGTCGCTGTACATCCGCCGCACGCTGGAGGCGGTGGGCGGCAACGCATCCGAGGCCGCGCGCCGGTTGGGGGTGAGCCGCAGCACGCTGTGGCGCAAGCTCAAGAAACGCGACCACGAGGTAAGCTCCCGCCATGATGGATGAACGTCTCTCGCTTCCCGAAGAGCTGCTGTTGCTGGCGCTGGATGACCGCACCGGCCAGGACCGCGCGGGGCAGACCCTGCCCTCCGGCCTGGCCGCCGCCGCCCTCGTCGATCTCGCCCTGCGCGGTCAGATACGAATGGAGGACGAGAGGATCGTGGTGGGCGATGTCGCCCCGACCGGCAACCCCGTGTTGGACGACGTGAGAGCGCTCATCGCCGCGGAGGCGAAGCCGAAGAAACCGGCTGCGTGGGTGGGAACGGCGGCGCAGAAGATCAAGAAGCTGCCCGACCGCGTGGCACAGCCGCTGGTCGAACGGAGGCTGTTGAAGGCGGAAGAGGGGAAGCTACTGGGCCTCTTCCCGGTCACGCGCTACCCGCAGCGCGACCGGACGGTCGAGCGCGACCTCCATGACCGCATTCGCCGCGTGGTGAGCGGGTCGTTGCGACCCGACGATCGCACCGCCGCGCTGCTCGCGCTCATGAACGCCTGCGGCCTTCTGAAGACCGTGTTCGACGGGCCCAACCTGGACGACGCGAAGGAACGCGCGAAGACCTTTGGGGCGGCGGATGCGTGCGCCCGTCCCGCGCGCGATCTTGTGGCCGCGTTGCTGAAGGGGCTCAACGAGCAGCTCCAGCAGAACCGGAGCGGGCACTAAGCCGAGGAGGGGGTACTTCATGTCGAAGGAGTTCGGTGTCGCCAGCGTCCTGAACAAATCGTTCTCCACCTACTTCCGGAACTTCCTGCCGTTCACCGCGATCGCCTATGTGGTCAACCTTCCGCTCACGCTTTGGGTCCTATCGCTGGGGGCGACGGGATCCGAGGGCGTCACCGCGACGCACTGGCTGACGTTCGGGGCCGGCACGGTGTTGAGCCTGACCCTGTCGCTGGTCATGACCGCGGCCGTGGTGTACGGCGTCTTTCAGCAGCTCCATGGAGTCCCGGTGCGCATCGTGGATTGCCTCCGGGTCGTCCTTCGTCGCTTCTGGGTCGTGCTGGCCGCCTCGCTCGTGACCGGGGTCATCGTCGGCATCGGTTTTCTCGTCCTCATCATTCCGGGGATCATCGCCGCGGCCACCTTCTTCGTGGTGGTGCCCGCGGTGGTCGTAGAGGGGCTTGGTGTCGGCGCCTCGTTGGACCGGAGCCGCAACCTGACCAGCGGGGCACGCTGGCCCCTCGTGGAGATCATCGTCGTCCTCGGGGTGATCTCGATCGTGGTAGGCCTGGTGGCGTCGCGTGTCGGCCTGCTCTTGACGGGCGCGATCCAGAACGCGGTGATCGGGCAGCTCATGAACACTCTTATCTCCACCACCGGCCAGGCGCTGAACGCGGTGGCCGCGGGAGTTGCCTACTACCTCCTGCGCGTGGACAAGGAAGGGTTCGAGATCCACGACCTGGCCGAGGTCTTCGCCTAGCGGGCTCCCTTCCGATCCGGGGACGAGGTCTTGTCCTCACGCCGCTTGCCGTGGAGCATCTTGCGCTCCAGGTCGGCGCGCAGTGCGGCGTAGAAGGCGGACAGGAAGACCTTGTCCCGGGTCGGGGGGCCATCCCAGCCGATCTTGCCACGGATCTTCTCCGCGACGCCGGCCCGTGTCTCGATGGCGGTCCGGCTCGGCGGCATCCGCAGCACCTCTTCCAACACCTGCAGTTCGTAGATGCCGTAGGCGGAAAGCTGCTTCTCGGTGAAGGTGATCGCCGGATCGCGTGGAGAGGCGGTGGATGGCGAAGCGGCGGCGAGGTCGGCCAGGAGCGTTCGCTTGGGGAGGAGCACGACGAGAGTTCCTCCGACCAGGTCCCCGATCCGCTGCCGGTCGCGGTTGAACAGCGGGAGCAGCGCAAAGATCACCAGCCACATCGGCGCCAGGAGCTGCAGCCAGGCCGCCGCCCCCATCCCCGTCGGCTCCGGCCGGATCAGGGCGAGCAGCGGGATATAGAGCTCGAGATCGCGGGTGAGGTTGCGGACGATGACCGATTCCGCGGAAAGCTGCCCGCCGTGGGCGTCGATCACCCGCAATCCCAGCTTTCGCTTGCCCGGCGTGGCTCCCTGCCAGCGAAGCTCGAACCAGGTGAAGTAGAAGTTCCAGCCCAGGAAAGATGCGATGATCGCCACCGGTATCGTCCAGGCGGCCGCGAACGGCGCGCCCATCCCCATGAACCCAATGAAGAGCAACAGGGCGAGCACTCCGGCAAAGATGATCAGCGTGTCCCACAGGAACGCCGAGAGTCGGCTCCCCACGGGAGCGATGACGAACGGCAAAGGAACGCCGTCCGGGGTCGTGATGCGGTGGATCTCGTGCTGGTCCCTCTCGAGAACGAAGGGGCGGCGCAACGAGCGGGGCTGGGTCACGATGGGGCTCCTCTCCCCGCGCGCAGGAAGTACGCGGCCCAGAAGGAGAGCGTGAGCCCGGCCATGAGGTAGCGCCCCCCGGTATCCAGGACCACCTGGCGGAAGATGCCCTCGATGAGACCGGCGATGAGGAGCATGAACACGGCGCCCAGCACCAGCAGCCCCGCCGATCGCCCCTGCACGGCGAGGTTCTGCAATCGGTGGTGCCGGCCGGGGAAGAGTAGGCCCTGGGCGAGCACCAGACCCGCCCCGCCGCAGAGCGCCACCGCAGTCAACTCGGTGACCCCGTGCGGCAGGATCCACCCCCAGAACGCCAACGACAACCCGTGGGTGTGATAGACCGCGGCCAGGGCCCCCAGGACGACCCCGTTGGTGAAGAGGAGGTAGAAGACGGGCAACCCCGCCGCGAACCCGAGGCAGAAGGCGAGTATTCCCACCTTGGCGTTGTGGGTGAAGAGCAACGCGGCGAAAGTGGCCAGGAAGGAACTCAGATCGGTATCCTTCGCGAACAGCACCGCGCGCAGGCTCTCCGTGCTGGAGAGCGGCGTACGACCGTCTTGCATGGCTTCGGGAACGAACATGAAGTAGCGGTCTGGATCGGCCAGGGTGAGGATGAAGCCGGTGATCGTGCCGAGGGCCAGGAACAGGAAGGCCAGGGCGACGTGCCACCGCAGCCGGCGCACGGTGACCGGAAAAGATGCCCGCAGGAAGACCGCGAGCAGCGACTTCAAGTCGCGGCGAACGCCGTACACGCAGAGGTAGGCGCGCCCGGCCAGGCCCTCCAGGTACAGCAGTACGTTCAAGTCGAGTGAGATGGCCCGGGCCACCGCGAGCGAGGAAAGTGCGCCACGGTAGAGCATGGGCAGGCGGCCGAGCTCTTCTGCGTCGAGCTTCTTCAGCCCCTCCCGCTCCGCCTTGTCCACCAGCGTCTCGAGTTCACGCCAGGATTCCTCCCGCTCCGTCCGGAACCGGGCGCTCTTGAGGGGAACGCCGCTCATGCGATCAACTCCCGCCGCTTGATGTCGAGGTAACGGTTGAGCAGGGCGGTGGAAAGTTCTCCGGGTGCGATGTCCAAGGTGTGGATACCCAACCGGCCCAGCCGGCGCAGGACGATCTCCCGCTCGCGAAGCAGATCCGACGCCACCACCGCCCGCGCCATGGCGGGGAGCTGCGCGGGAGCGGCCGTGGCCAGCGACGCGATCCCTGGATCCCGGAGGGTGACGAAGAGCACGAGATGGCGCTGGGACAGGCGGTCCAGGTTCTCCACCATGAGTTCGGCGGTCACCGTGTCCACGAAATCGGTGAGCAGCACCACGAGGGACCTCCGGCGCAACCGGGCGGAGAGTTCGGCGAGGCCGAGCGTGAAATTGGTTTCGGTATCGTGATACGTGAGGTGTGCGCAGGCCTTCTGCACTTGCGCATACGTTCCGGAGGACCCCCGCGGTTCCAGGTAGTGCCGCACCTCCTGGTCGAAGCCGAACAGCCCCACGCGGTCCCCGCTTCGCAGGCATACGTAGGCCAGGAGCAGGGCCGCGCTCACCGCGTGATCCAGTTTGGGGACCCCCTCGAGGGTCTCCTGCATGAGGCGTCCGGTGTCGACGGCGAGGATGATCTGGTGGTCGCGCTCCGCCCGGAACTCTCGGCTCAGCAACTTGCGATGTCGGGCCGACGCCTTCCAGTGGATCGCCCGGGAATCGAGGCCCGACCGATGTTCACGAAGGGTCTCGAACTCGCTGCCGTCCCCGGCGTGGCGCTCCGGCTTGAGCCCGGAGAGGAAGGACCGCTGGCTCGTGAACCGCAGCGCCGCCGCGCGCACCGGTCGCAGGTCGGGCAGCACCGGGATCTCGCGCCCGATCTCGCGCCGGTCCTGGCGCTGGATCAGCCCGAGCGGCCCCGGCCAGCGCAACCACACCGTTCGCACCTCGGCGAGGCCCCGCCTCAAGGGACGCAGACCGAGCGATGCCGCGCCCGGCTCGCCCCCCGCGATTCTCACCCGCACGGGCGGTTGGGGCTCGAGCAGGCGATCGAGATCGCAGACGACATCGACGTCGAGCGGCGTCCTGCCCCCTTTCACCCGAAGCATGAGGTGGAGAAGTCCGGGTTCGCCGACGTGGAGCGTAGCGGGAGTTGTGATCTCCAGCATCAGGCGGCGCGTGGGAACGGTCAGGATCGCGTCGGCGCCCAGGAGCAGCGCTACTGCGCCGGTGTAGGCGAGCCACACCCCCCACAGGGACGGCGAGACAAGCACCGGCAGCAGGGCGATCGGTAGCCCCAGCAGGAACAACACGCCGGCGCGCGGAGCAGGTCGAATCATCGCGGTGCAGGGACCTGCTCGAGGATCTGCGCCACCACTCCCGCCACCGTGGTTCCCTCCAACTCCTCGGCAGGGGCCAGAAGCAGGCGGTGCTGGAGGACCGGCGGGGCAAGGGTCTTGATGTCGTCCGGGATCACGTAGCTGCGCCCCTGAAGCGCGGCGCGGGCCCGCGAGGCCACCGCGAGCATATTGGCCGACCGCGGCGACGAGCCGTATAGGAGAGCGGGATGCTCGCGAGTGGCGCGCACCAGATCGACCACGTAGTCCACCAGCTCGGAGGAGAGGTGGATCTCCGAGATCACCTCGCGAGCGCTGCGGCACAGATCGGCGTCACCGACCGCCTCAATGCCGTAGTCGGCGATGGAAGGTGTGGCCATCCCCCGACCGTGTCGTCCGACGATCTCGCGCTCCTCGTCCCGCTCCGGGTAGTCGATGAGGATCTTGAACAAGAAGCGATCGAGCTGTGCCTCCGGTAGGGGATAGGTGCCTTGCTGCTCGATCGGGTTCTGGGTGGCCACCACGAGGAACGGGGGTTCGAGGGGATGGGTGCGACCGTCGATGGTGACGGTTCGCTCCTGCATGGCCTGCAGCAGGGCCGCCTGGGTTTTCGGCGGCGTCCGATTGATTTCGTCCGCGAGGAGAATCTGGGTGAAGATGGGGCCCTTGGTCAGCGTGAACCGGTTGGTCTGGAAATCGAACAGGTTGGTGCCGATGACGTCCCCCGGCATGAGGTCGGGCGTGAACTGGATGCGGTTGAAGGCAAGGTTGAGGGAGGCGGCGAAGCACCGGGCAAGAAGCGTCTTGGCAGTGCCGGGCACTCCCTCGATGAGCACATGCCCTTCCGCGACGAGAGCGATGAGCAAGAGATCGATGGCAGGGTCCTGACCCACCACGACCCGGTGGATTTGTTCACGGATTCGGTTCGTGGTCGCTGCAAGCTGTTCAAGCTCCATGCATCATCTCCTTTCGCCATGTGTAGACGTCCCCGGCGAGGCGCACCAGCACCTCCGTATCCCCGGTGCCCGCCGCCGCCGCCTCCTCGATCCGGCGGCCGAGGTCGCCCAGCCGGGTGGACACTCCTCGCGCTGTGCCTGCCGCCTCCAGCCAGCCGGTGAGCGCTTCGACCGGTAGCGTGGGAGGCGCGTGGAGTCGGTGGGCCACTTCCTGCAGGCTGGTCTGGAAGTACCGGCGGAGGGTGTGTGCGCCCTGGCCTCCCTGGAGCAGGAGGTCGGCGGTGTTCTCGATGAGGTATTCCTTGGTCGGCCCGGCTCCCACGTCGTGGGGTGCGGGCGAACCGAAGCGGAGCACCGCCATCCACAGGAGCAGCGCCCCTGCCAGCAGGGCCTGGATCGTGGTCAGCACGAGAGGGAATCGCAATAGTTCACGCCAGATCGACGCTGAAGCCACGTAGCCGTGAAGCGTCTCATCGATCACGACGACGCCGCCGGGTGTGAGGAACCGCTGGATCACCGCCGCCAGCAATCGAGCGTTATCCCCCTTGGTCAGGCCGTGGTTGGAGAGGAGATCGGGGTCGGAGAGCACCCACAGGTGGCCTTCCTCACGAGGTATCTCGCCGAGCAGGATCCCCTCGTCGCGCGCGATGATCGGGATGACGTCCTCCGAGCGAAGGAGCTGCGCGTTACTCAGGAAGGGTGCGTATCCGAAGGGGCCGGTCTGCCAAACGCAACCCTCACCGCCCGGGACGTGGACGACCGTTCCCTCGACCTCTACGCCCAGGAGCAGTCGCTCGATCCGGACCTCGGGAACGGGGAGGACTTCGCCGACCCACGCGGGATTGCCCCGCCTCGGCACGCCGATCCACTTGGGAAGGACCAGCAGTGCGTCGCCCGCATCGGCCAACGCGTCGCTCAGGATTTGCCCCGAGTCCTCGGAGAACGACTCCGGTTCGAGGAGCAATAGCAACGTCGACCCGCCCGCCTGCGCCGTCCCCCGGTGGCGGCTCACCACCACCGGAAGCCCGAGTCCTCGGAGCGTTTCCACCATGGCTTGATGTCCGATGGCCGATCGGCTGTACGAATCCGCCCGGTAGGAATGCGTCCCCGAAAGGTCGTTGCCGAACAGGCTGAGTACTACGGTGGCCGCGAAGGAAATCGCGGCCAGCACCACCAGCCGGGCGACGGTCGCCTGACGGAATCGGGGCGCTGTCACCGCCCGGCCTCCTCGCAGGCGCGCGCGAAATGGTGGAAGGAGGAGCGGCACCGCTCGTAGTCGTAACGTCCCGCGTCGGCGCCGCCGAAGTGACTGATCTCCACCGCCCTCACCAGCTCGCCCAGCGCCTCGCCCGCGCCGGGTGGGAGGTGGACGCGGCGCAGGATCTCCCGGCTCGTGAGGGAGTCCGGAACAAGCCCCTTCCCCCGCCGGCCGAGTTCCACCAGTGCGCACAGCAGATAGATGTGGATCGCTTCCGCGAACCGTTCCTGGGCGGCAAGTGCCTCCGGATCCGGGAACTCGAACCCGGTCATCTCCGCGGTCCCGCTGGGTTCCCCCGCTTGTCGCGCCTCATCCCGCCCTTCGCGGCGGTGATGCATCTCGCGACCGAGGGTGAGGAGAACGAGCGCCGCGAACGCGACCAGCAGCACCCAGCCCAGCGCCTCGAACGCTTCTGCCAGCGGACCGGTCACGCTCGCAGGGAGGTCGATGCTCGACACCGGGGGCGGTTCGGAGGGGGACTGCACCGTCGGCAGTTCCGTCTGATACGAGCCATCGAGGACCCGAGCCGCGATGCGGGCCGGGTCGCGCTCGCCGTCGGGATCGGGATCGGCGAGGCCGGTCGCGGGTTGGAGGGCGATCAGCATGAGGAAAAGCAGGCGGCCGGGGATCTTCATGAGCGCCCTTCGCCCGACTGGGTTCGATCGTGGAATCCGCGCCGAATGGTCTAGGCTGGCACGCTGTTCCGGGGCTTGTCAACCGACGGGCCGGTTGAGCTGGCCGGCTCCCCGCGGGTGATCCCGAACGCGGAAAGGGCTAGCGCTGCGGGGTCGAAGCAAGAACCGAATCGACCGTGGCCAGCATGGCCGCGGGATCGGTCTTCCCTGCCCATCGCCCAACCACCTGACCCTGGCGATCGATGAGGAACGACGTGGGAGCGGTCTTCACGTGGAAGGCAGCCCACGCCGGCTCGTCACCGAGGTCCATTGCGACCGGGTACGTGGGCTGGTGAGCATGCAAGAACGCTTCGACGGCGTTGCGGTCACTGTCCATCGAAATCCCGAGGATGGCGAGCCCCCGATATCCGCGCTCGTGCAGGAGTTGCTCCAACCCCGACACGGCCTCCTCGCAGGGAACGCACCCGGCCGCCTTCCAGAAATTCACAAGGGTCAGTTTCTTGCGCGGTCCTTCGAGGGGCAGCATGACCCCGTCCAGACGTCGCACGGAAGCCTTGGGCGCCGGCCACGGAATCGAGGGGAGCACGTAGGCGGCCGGATCTGCGTTGAAGGAGTCCTGGCATTTCTTGGAGCAAAAGTAGTAGGTGACGCCGTCGATCATGCTGGCGGACGCGACCTTCTCCGGCCCCTTGTGTTCGCCGTTCACGGCGCAGACCTGGCAGACCGCTTGGTCTGGGATCTCCGCCCCTGCCCCCGCCCCCGCGGGGATCGTCAGGATCAACAGGATCGCCGAGGCCAGGACCGATCGCACCGTCGAGTTCATGCAAGCCCTTTCCGTATCCCGCCCACGCGGGATCACTGGCCGGTCATACCGCACCCGCCCCCGGACTACTCCGCTCCGTCAAACGCTTCCCGTGCCCTCGAGCCCGAGTTCGGGGGCGATGCGGCGCAGCGCGTCGATGACGAACTGCGTGTGCCGGTCGGGATCGACCCCCAGCTCCTCAACCCCGCGCCGCACTTCCTCGCGACTCACCGAGGCGGCGAAGCGTTTGTCCTTGAGCTTCTTCCTCACGCTCTCCGGGGTGACCTCGTGCACGCTCTTGTTGGGCCGCACGAGCGCGACCGCGGTCACGAATCCGGTCAACTCGTCGCAAGCGAAGAGAACCTTGTCGAGCGCGGCGGCGCGGGCGAGACCCAACCCGTTGGCTTCGTTGTGGGCCTCGATCGCGTGCACCAGCGCTTCCGGGTAGCCCCGCTCGCGCAGAATCTTCCCTCCCACCGCCGCGTGCTGCGCGGGATCGGGGTAGGCCTCGTAGTCGAAGTCGTGAAGGAGGCCGGTCAGCCCCCAGAGCTCTGCGTCCTCGCCGAGATCGCCGGCATAGGCGCGCATCACCTCTTCCACCGCCCGGGCATGCTTGCGCAGCGAATCGCTCCGGGTGTACTCGCAGAGCAGGGCCCAGGCCTCGTCACGGGTGGGCATGCGTTTTGACTCCATGATGCAGCGTCCCTCCGATCACGGCGGACAAGCCTACCATCCCGGGCCGCGATTGAGGGGAAGCGAGGTCCGGGCCCGCTTGGAGCGGCGCCCTGCAAAGGATGCGCGGGCAGTGCGCAAGACTGACCCTGCGACGCGCCCGCGCGCAAAGGTTGCAGTTTGCGTGGTCACAAGCGCATGCACGGAGCGCTCCCCCGCGCCGCCGTCTCAAGTGCGGTCGGGCAGAGCGCTTCCGTCTTCCGGGCCGCATGCAAACGACTCGGCAAGGTGCCATCCACAGGTCCACCGGCAAGTGGCATCGATCGTGCATTGATGTGGGACTGCCCTGCGCTTGGGGCGCGGACGAACGCATCAGGGGCGTTCATCCGGGTGTGGGATCCCCACGGTCCCGCATTAGCAACGCGAAGCAGACGACGGGGGCCGGACCAAGGGACGGGGACGGCCCCCGTTTCCTTTTCCAGCCGGGCTCGGCCTTCCGACCGGGCTCGGCCTTCCGATTTTTCCCGGCGTCCGCTCACTTCTTTCCGACCGGGGGCGCGCTTTCTTCCTACTCCGGCTCCGCCTCGCCCTCCGGCTCCGCCTCCACCTCACCGTCCCAATCCGAACCCTCCGGATCGCCTTCCCCGCCCTGCGCGGCGAATAGATCGAGGTTCATCTGCGTGCGCCGCAGGAGCGCGGTGACCCCGACGCCGAGTAGCCGCACCGCGCGCGCGTTCACCCCCCGCTCCGCCTCCAGCAGGCGGCTGGCCGCCGCGTAGATCTCGCCCGCTTCGTCGGTGGGGTGCCCCAGCGAATCCTGGCGCGTGATGGTGGTGAAATCTCCGTAGCGCACCTTCAGGTTCACCGTGCGCCCCACGAAGCGCGCTTCCCGCAGCCGCCGCGCGGTCTGCTCGCAGAGGCCGGCCAGCACCCCCTGCAAGAGTTCGAAGCTGCGCTGGTTCTTGGCGAAGGTCACCTCGTGGCTCACCGATTTGGCTTCGGCATCCGGCACCACCGGACGATCGTCACGCGCCCAAGCCAGTTCGTAGAGGCGCAGACCCACGACACCGAACTGCCGCTTGAGTACCGACGGTTCCGCGTTCGCGACGTCCAGGACCCGGTCGAGCCCCATGCGGTGGAGCTTGGCCGCGGTCTTCTCGCCGACCCCCCAGATGCGCTCGACCGGCAGTCCTTGCACGAAGCTCACAGCCTCCTCGGGGGTGATCACCGTGAGGCCGTCGGGCTTGTCCTCGTCGGAAGCGAGTTTGGCCAGGAACTTGTTGGGAGCGATGCCCATCGATGCGGTGAGCCCCGTATCGGCGGAGATCGCGGCACGGATCTGTCCGCCCGTCTCGCGGGGAGATCCCAGCGAGCTTTCAGTACCGGTCAGATCCACGAAGGCCTCATCCAGCGAGATCGGCTCCACCAGGGGCGTGAACGACTTCAGGATCCCCATGATGATGCTGCTGACCTCGCGGTAGCGCGGCATGCGGGGGGAGATGCGCACCAGGTTCGGGCACAGGGCGAGGGCACGCGCCATCGGCATCGCGGAATGGATGCCGTAGCGGCGAGATTCGTACGAAGCTGCCGCCACGACGCCGCGCTTCTCTGCAGGCCCCCCCACGACCACGGGAAGGCCCTGAAGCGTTGGATCGTCGTGTTCCTCCACGGATGCGTAGAACGCATCCATGTCGACGTGGGCTATAACGCGGCCCTGAGCGGGAGCTTCGCCGGGCATGACCTCCCCTGTTCCTTCGGCCCGTTGGGACCTCCCCCGGGGGGGGTGAAGGCACGCCCGAGAATGCGATAGGCTGTCTACCTACGGCAAGTAATTAGCAATTCGACGGCGGGGGACCAGGCCAAGCCGCGGGGACGCGCCCGGGCGCTACGACCTCTAATTGGCTGCTTCGCAATGGATTAGGCGCGCTCCCGACCCGGAACATGATCGCCGTCACGTTTGGCCCGCGCCTTGCGATTGAGGATGCCGATAACAAGGTTCCGGCAACGTCGCGGAGGGTGTCGCCGGGGCCTAGTCCCTCCTCCCGAAGGCATCCATGTACATGAAGCCCCGTCCGACCTTGCCCCGCCCCCCACCTGTGCGCGTTCTGGCGAGCTTGTCGCTCGTCCTCGTGCTGCTCGGACTGTTTCCCTCGACCGCACCCGCCCGCACCGGGTATCCGAAGACCCTCAACGTCTTCCTCAGCACCAGCGTCACCCCGGTGGATCTTCAGGGACTCGCCAAGTGGGACGTGCTCGTGCTGGACGCGGACTTCCCGTACTACAACCCGGGCGCGATCGATCAGATACGGGCGATGAACCCCGAGATCGTGATCCTGGGCTACATCCCGATCAACGGCACCTGGGTGACCGGCGACCAGTTCCCGGTGGCCACGGTGGCCTACAAGTACTGGGAAGGGATCTCTACCAGCGATTTCTGGCTGCACGACACTTCGGGCGGCGTGGTGAGCGACTGGCCGAACAAGGGATCCACCAACCTCACGCCCAACAGTCCGGTCAACACCCAGGGTCAGGCCTATTGGGAGTGGTTCGCCCACTTCATGGACGACGAGGTATGGCAGCACGGTCAGTCGGAGTGGGACGGGATCTTCCTGGACGATGTCTGGGACAGCATCAGTTGGCTCAACTCCGGTCTCCGGTCCAAGATCGACAGCAACCGCGACGGCCTAGCCGACGTCGCCGCCCAGCTTGACGCGTGGTGGTTTGCCGCCAACGACTCCTGTACCGCGCTCATCCGCCAGCTCGTGGGCCCCGGTGTGCCGGTCATGAGCAACGGCGCCAACACCCAATACAACGCTCTCAATGGCACCATGGCCGAGAACTTCCCCTACGGGGGTGCCGCCGACCAGAACAACATCTATGGATACGCGTGGACGAAGTGGACCCTCCTCGACCGCGGCTCCTACTTCCGGGGGCTCGAGAGCTACCTCGCCTCGCCCTTGCAGCTCGCCACCATCAACTCGCAGGGGTCGGGCACACGCGCTCTGCCGGACACCACCGGACGTTTTCAGGCTCACAAGCGGCTCGGGTTGGCGACCGCGCTTCTCGGCGACGGCTACTTCAGCCTCGACAGCACGGCCCCGACGCATGCCTCGGTCTGGTGGGAGCCGGAGTACGACACGTATCTCGGCGCACCGACCGGCGCGGCATTCACGTACGAAGTCGGTGGTTTGAGCATCTGGCGGCGGGACTACGCCGAGGCCTCGGTGGTGGTGAACCCCAACAACGCCACCCTCATCGCGCAAGCCGGACTTCCCACGATCGAGGGCTGGGACGCTTACATCGGGCCGCGCATCGTGGAGCCCGCGCCGGCCGACACGTTGGCCCCCGCCGAGGTGGACGCCTACTGGGGCGGGATAGGGATCACCTCTCACTCCGTGTTTTTCCGGTGGCAGGCGGTGGGGGACGACGGCAAGTTGGGTAGGGCGACCTCGTACCAGATCCGGTACAGGGCGGGATTTGGGAACGCCGTCTACGAGGGTGCGACCTGGGACGCGGCGACCGAGGTTGCCAACTCGATCGTGCCGGGATGGGCAGGAGCCGAGGAGAGCATCACGATCGGAGGCCTCACGCCCGACACGTGGTACTACTTCGCGGTGCGCGCGGTGGACGATGTCGGCCACATCGGGCCGCTCCGGACCTACTCTTACCGCATCCGGACACCGCTGGTCGATCCTCCTCTCTACGACACGATCCCGCCCGCGGCGATCACGACCCTGGAGGCGATCTCGATCGACTCGACGTTCGCCGCGCTGCGGTGGACCGCGCCGGGAGACGACAGCATCAGCGGGACCGCGACGATCTATCGTGGACGCATCGCGACCTTCCCCATCGATGCAGGGAACTGGGACTTGGCGATGCCCATCTTCTGGCTTCCTACGCCTCTTGTGGCGGGAACCATTCAGTCCGGGGACTTGACCTCCCTCGCTCCCGCCATGACCTACTATGTCGCGCTGCGCACCGAGGACGAGGTGACCAATACCAGCCCCGTCGGAAACGTGCTGAGCTTCACGACCACCTATCACGAGCCCTTGGCGGTCGGTGACGGGTCGAGGCTCAGGGACGGCGCCTTCGCGGTGGGTGAAGTGTCACCGAACCCGGCCTCGGGTCCGATGAGCCTGCGCGTGGAAACCGGAACTTCGCTGACGGTGTCGTTCGAGGTCTTCGATCTCTCGGGCCGGCTCGTCCGCGGCCCGCGCTACGACAACCTTGGCCCCGGATTCAGCACGTTCGCCTGGGACGGGCGCGATGGGTCCGGCCGTCGCGTTCCGCATGGGATCTACTTCGTCCGCGTGCGAGGGAACGACACGAGCGAGCTTCGTCGGGTCTGGGTGCTGCCCTAACCCGCGACGATTCTAGCGGTAGGGCCCCGGGGCGTGCATTGCGCACGGTGCGCCCCGCAGGGTGATAGCCCGGCTCCGCGGCGGGCGGCGCATGGGGGGGGCCCGCCGAGGCAGCGTGGCTGCGAACCGGCGTCGTGGCATCGGGTTGCGTATCTCTGACCTCAAACATGAGCCCGGTGACATTTGGCCCGCGCCTTGCGATTGAGGATGCCGATAACAAGGTTCCGGCAACGTCGCGGAGGGTGTCGCCGGGGCCTAGTCCCTCCTCCCGAAGGCATCCATGCGCATGAAGCCCCGTCCGACCCTGTCCCGCCCCCAACGTGTGCGCGTTCTGGCGAGCTTGTCGCTCGTCCTCGTGCTGCTCGGACTGTTTCCCTCGACCGCACCCGCCCGCACCGGGTATCCGAAGACCCTCAACATCTTCCTCAGCACCAGCGTCACCCCGGTGGATCTTCAGGGACTCGCCAAGTGGGACGTGCTCGTGCTGGACGCGGACTTCCCGTACTACAACCCGGGCGCGATCGATCAGATACGGGCGATGAACCCCGAGATCGTGATCCTGGGCTACATCCCGATCAACGGCACCTGGGTGACCGGCGACCAGTTCCCGGTGGCCACGGTGGCCTACAAGTACTGGGAAGGGATCTCTACCAGCGATTTCTGGCTGCACGACACTTCGGGCGGCGTGGTGAGCGACTGGCCGAACAAGGGATCCACCAACCTCACGCCCAACAGTCCGGTCAACACCCAGGGTCAGGCCTATTGGGAGTGGTTCGCCCACTTCATGGACGACGAGGTATGGCAGCACGGTCAGTCGGAGTGGGACGGGATCTTCCTGGACGATGTCTGGGACAGCATCAGTTGGCTCAACTCCGGTCTCCGGTCCAAGATCGACAGCAACCGCGACGGCCTAGCCGACGTCGCCGCCCAGCTTGACGCGTGGTGGTTTGCCGCCAACGACTCCTGTACCGCGCTCATCCGCCAGCTCGTGGGCCCCGGTGTGCCGGTCATGAGCAACGGCGCCAACACCCAATACAACGCTCTCAATGGCACCATGGCCGAGAACTTCCCCTACGGGGGTGCCGCCGACCAGAACAACATCTATGGATACGCGTGGACGAAGTGGACCCTCCTCGACCGCGGCTCCTACTTCCGGGGGCTCGAGAGCTACCTCGCCTCGCCCTTGCAGCTCGCCACCATCAACTCGCAGGGGTCGGGCACACGCGCTCTGCCGGACACCACCGGACGTTTTCAGGCTCACAAGCGGCTCGGGTTGGCGACCGCGCTTCTCGGCGACGGCTACTTCAGCCTCGACAGCACGGCCCCGACGCATGCCTCGGTCTGGTGGGAGCCGGAGTACGACACGTATCTCGGCGCACCGACCGGCGCGGCATTCACGTACGAAGTCGGTGGTTTGAGCATCTGGCGGCGGGACTACGCCGAGGCCTCGGTGGTGGTGAACCCCAACAACGCCACCCTCATCGCGCAAGCCGGACTTCCCACGATCGAGGGCTGGGACGCTTACATCGGGCCGCGCATCGTGGAGCCCGCGCCGGCCGACACGTTGGCCCCCGCCGAGGTGGACGCCTACTGGGGCGGGATAGGGATCACCTCTCACTCCGTGTTTTTCCGGTGGCAGGCGGTGGGGGACGACGGCAAGTTGGGTAGGGCGACCTCGTACCAGATCCGGTACAGGGCGGGATTTGGGAACGCCGTCTACGAGGGTGCGACCTGGGACGCGGCGACCGAGGTTGCCAACTCGATCGTGCCGGGATGGGCAGGAGCCGAGGAGAGCATCACGATCGGAGGCCTCACGCCCGACACGTGGTACTACTTCGCGGTGCGCGCGGTGGACGATGTCGGCCACATCGGGCCGCTCCAGACCTACTCTTACCGCATCCGGACACCGCTGGTCGATCCTCCTCTCTACGACACGATCCCGCCCGCGGCGATCACGACCCTGGAGGCGATCTCGATCGACTCGACGTTCGCCGCGCTGCGGTGGACCGCGCCGGGAGACGACAGCATCAGCGGGACCGCGACGATCTATCGTGGACGCATCGCGACCTTCCCCATCGATGCAGGGAACTGGGACTTGGCGATGTCCATCTTCTGGCTTCCTAAGCCTCTCGCGGCCGGAACCCTCCAATCGGTGCAGGTAACCTCGCTCGTTCCGGGCACGACCTACTATGCCGCGCTGCGCGCCGAGGACGAGGTGCCCAATACCAGTTCCGTCGGAAACGTGCTGAGCTTCACGACCCTGTCCGGAGCGACGCCCCCGCCCCCTCCACCGCCCCCGCCTGACACCACCGGCCCCCGCGCGGTCATCGATCTCGCGACCCTCGTGGGCGGGGAGACCTCGATCTACGTCCGCTTCACCGCCCCCATGGACGATGAGGGAACGGTGACGGCCTACGATATCCGTTACACGACCGGCGCCTCGTTCCCGGACTCGGAATGGGAGGGGGCCACACCCGCCGCACCGCCGGCGCCGGCCGAGCCGGGAGTCGTGCAGACCCACGCGGTGGGCGGCCTCACGCCGTCCACCACGTATCGCTTCCGCATGCGCTCGGTGGACGACGCGGGAAACTGGAGCGTCGTGAGCGCGACGGCGTCGGGCACCACCGCCGTTCCGCCTCCGCCCCCGCCGCCTCCGCCCGCGGACACTACCGGCCCGACCGTCATCGCGGACCTCCTGGTCATCGAGCGCACCGAGACAATGTTGAGGCTCACCTTCACCGCCCCCAACGACGCGGGCGGATCGGTGGCGACCTACGATCTTCGTCGCGTATCGGGTGATGTCTTCGCCACGGCACAGTGGGACACGGCATCCCTGATCTCCACCGGACACCCCGCCTCTTCGGGCATGCACGAGCTGGTGCACGTGGAGGGGCTGAGCCCGGGGACGTCTCACGCCTTCCGCGTGCGCTCGTGCGACGACGCCGGGAACTGGAGCGACCTGAGCGACGCCGTCTCCGCGAGTACGCTGGAGCCCCCGCCCCCGCCACCTCCGGTCGATGTGACGCCACCGGCAGCGGTCGCGGATCTGTCCGCCGCGGTGACCGACACCTTCAAGATCACGCTCACCTGGGTCGCGCCGGGCGATGATGGCGCCGGCGGGCAGGCGGCTCGCTACGACATGCGCTATCGCCTCGGCGGGCTGGCCGCATCCACGTGGGCCACCGCCACGCCGATCGCCGATGCTCCGTCACCGTCGCCGGCCGGCACGCAGCAGACGCTTGTGCTGGAAGGGCTTCCCCACGACATCACCATCGCCTTTGCGCTGGTGACCGTGGATGACACCGACAACGCGAGCCCGATGAGCAACGTGGCGACCGCTCGCATCGTGAGCCCGCCGCCGCCTCCGCCACCGCCGGACACGCAGCCGCCGGGAGCTGTGGAGGACTTCGCACGCGGGACCGACGTTCCAGGAATGGTGGCGCTGAGTTGGACCGCCGCTCCGGAGCCGGATGTTGCGTTCTACCGGCTCTATCGTGGTCGCGGCGCCGCGACCACGCCCGCGCTCTATCGGGACGAGCTGGAAGCGTGTGCGTGGGAGGACCGGCAGGTAGTCCCGGGACGCGAGTACGTCTACGCGGTCACCGCGGTGGACGGGAGCGGCAACGAGGGTCCGCGTTCGTCCCTCATGCGCGTGCGCGTGCCGATGAATGTTCGGCCGGAAATCCCGGAGGGCGTCTTCGCGCTCGGGGAGGTGTCGCCGAACCCCTCTTCAGGTCCGATGAGCCTTCATGTGGAGACCGGCTCCTCGCTCACCGTGTCGTTCGAGGTCTTCGATACGTCGGGCCGGCTCGTCTGCGGCCCGCGCATCGATGTGCTCGGGTCCGGAACCGGCACGATCGCGTGGGACGGGCGCGACGCGTCCGGGCGGCGCGTTCCGCGCGGAATCTATTTCGTTCGCGTGCGCGGGAACGAGACGAGCGAACTGCGCCGGGTCTGGGTACTGCCCTAGCGCGCGGCGCGTGTAGGCCCGCCGCTTCGCGAAGCGGCCGGTCTAGCGCGCGGCGAGCTGCGTTCCCAGGAACGCGGTGAAGTCCGCCCACGCGGAGTCGGCCTCGGCGATCTCCGCGGCGGTGTGCTTCTCGGGGTCGTTCCAGAACCAGAACGCGTGTCCAAGGAGGGGGTACTCGCGCCGAGTCACCTCGGTGTGGCCCGCCGCCCGCAAAGCATTCTCGAAAGCAACCGCCTGCTCCACGGGGACCGTGCGGTCCAGGGCGCCCTGCTGGATGAGGACGGGCACGCGCACCGACGGAGCGACGCGCACCGCGCTACGGCGCGCGAAGGCTTCCGGCTTGTCCTCGGGGCCGCGCCCGTAGACCGCCACCGACAGCGAATCGCTCACGTCGAATCCGTTCTCGACCAGGTAGCGATACCAGCCGTGGATTTCCATCACCCCGCAGGCCTCGACCAGGCAGCGGAAGCGATCCGGTTCGCGCGCGACAGCCAACACCGCGATCAGCGCCCCGTGGCTCGATCCGGCCACCGCCATGCGCGCGCGGTCCACGCGCGGGTGCGCGGCAAGGATCGCGGCGCCGTTCAAGCACGTCGTCCACTTCGCCCGCCGCGACCTCGACCGTGCCCTGGCTCCCGCCTTCGCCGCGATAGGCGGGGGCAAGAACGACGTATCCCAGCCGCGCGAGATCGCGGCCGCGGCGCTTCATGTCTTCGCTCACACCGCTCACGCCGCCGTGGTTGAACACCACCGCGGGCCGGATATCGTCGCCGGGTGGGAGGATCAAGGTCCCGCGCACGGTCAGGGTGTCGCTCGCGTAGGCCACCTCGATCTGCGTGACGCTGTCCACGACGGCGGAGCCGAGGAGCGAGAACGAGGGACCGGCGGGCGCGGGCGTCTCCCAGCATCCGGCGGTGGCGGCGAGCATGACAGCGGTGGCGGCGAGGGTGACGGCGATGGCAAGCCGGCGGTCAGGACGAATGATCCTGCTCTCCTTTCTTCTGGACGAAGCGGCGCAGCGCCTTCACCTCGGCCTCGGTGAGAGGCCGACAGACACCCGGCTCGAGATCGCCGAGCAGCACCGGGCCGATTCGCACGCGACGCAATTGGAGCACGGGGTGACCGACCAGGGCGAGCATCCGGCGGACCTGCCGCTTGCGCCCCTCGCGCAGGATGACCTGCAAGCGCGTCCGCCCGTGTCGCCGCTCCAGAACCTCCACCGTGGCCGGCGCCGTCGGCTTGGGCTCGTCCTTGAGGATCACTCCGAGGCGAAGCCCCTCGAGCGCTTCTTCATCGATCGCCCCTTCCACCACCACGTCGTACTCCTTCTCCATCTTGAAGCGCGGGTGGAGGAGCCCGTGAGCAAGGGATCCGTCGTCGGTGAAGAGGAGCGCCCCCGAGGTGTCCTGATCCAGTCGACCCACCGGGAAGACGCGCGGCCGCGCCGGCACGAGTTCCATCACCGTCGATCGCCCCTGCGGATCGCGGGCGGTGGTCACCAGCCCCTCCGGCTTGTTGAGGAGGAGATAGGTGAACGTCCGCGGAGGATTCAACCGGCGCCCGTCCACCTGGACGCGATCCACCCCGGGTTCGACGAACGTGGCCAGTTCGGTGACGGTCTTACCGTTCACCTGCACGAGCCCTTCGGCGATCAATTTCTCCGCGCCGCGACGGCTGGCCACGCCGCTCATGGCGAGGTACCGGTTGAGCCTCATGCGCTTTTCTTTCCACCCACTTGTGTGGGATTGTAAGGTTTGTCGACTCTTTTTACCGTGTTTGGTGCATGAAATACACTTTGCATCATATCTTTGTTGACTGGACTGGAACCCCACCCTAACATTGTGCTGTTCTTTCATCGAGCCGCGTCGATTGCCGATCCCCCATGCGGTAGGCGGGATCAACTTGGACCTTACGTATCTGCTAATCAATTTGAGGTGCTCGTGAGTACGAACCCTCGGGGTCTCGGCAGTCTCCTTCTGGAGGCGGGCCTCATTCAGGAGGCGCAGCTCGGGCACGCGCTCGAGGAGCACGTGCGTACCCATGAGCGCCTCGGCCAGGTGCTCGTCCGCCTGCGCATCGTAACCGAGAATGAGGTCACCCGGATCCTGAGCGCGCAACTTCGTATCCCGCTTTTCGATCCCGGCAAGGACAAGGTCGCCCCCGAGGCGCTGGCGATCGTGCCGGCCGATCTTGCCCGCAAGTACAACGTCCTGCCGCTCAGCATCGACAACGGTAACATCCGCGTGGCGATGGCCGATCCCCTCAATCTCGACGCGCTCGACGACCTGCGCGTCATCACGCGCCGCCGCGTGGACCCGGTGATAGGCCCCGAGTCGGTGGTGACAGAGGCCCGCGAGCGCCATTACGGGAGGCTGGAGGGTTCCCGCGAGGTGCAGGAGGCCCTGGCCCAGGCGGCGATCGTCCTCGGCGAGGACATGACCGAGGAAGAGGATCTTGACGCCGACGAGGCGAAGCGCCGCGCCGAGGACGCGCCGATCATCAACCTGGTGAACCAGGTGATCGGTCAGGCCTTGAAGGAGGGCGCCACCGACATCCACGTCGAGCCGCACGAGCGCCAGCTCGTCATTCGCTATCGCGTGGACGGGCTCCTCTACGATGCGGTGACGCCGCCCCGCACCGTCTACACCGGCGTCATGACCCGCATCAAGATCCTCGCCGACATCGATATCGCCGAGCGCCGCGCGCCTCAGGGGGGGCGCTTCACCGTCCGCGCGGCGGGCAAGGAAGTGGACATCCGCGTGTCCACGCTCCCCACCGTGCACGGCGAGAAAGCCGTGCTCCGGCTTCTCGACAAGACCGACTTCAACTACGACCTGAACAGCCTCGGCTTCGAGGGCGACGATCTCCGCCTGTTCCGCGACGCGATCAAGCAGCCCTACGGGATGGTGCTCCTCTCCGGCCCCACCGGATCGGGGAAGTCGACCACGCTCTACGCGGGGCTCCTGGAGATCCGAAACCCCACCATCAACATCATGACGGTGGAGGATCCGGTCGAGTACCACATGGACCGCATCAATCAGGTGCAGGTGAACGAGCGCAAGGGGGTCAACTTCGCCTCCGCTCTGCGCACCTTTCTCCGCCAGGATCCGGACGTGATCATGGTAGGGGAGATCCGCGACGGCGAGACCGCCGACATCGCGGTGCGCGCCGCCATGACCGGGCACATGGTGTTCTCCACCATCCACGCCAACGACGCTCCGTCCACCGCGGTCCGGCTCCTCTCGCTCAAGGTGGAGCCGTTCCAGGCAGCCAGCGCGATGACGCTGGTGGCGGCGCAGCGGCTGGTGCGACGGGTGTGCCCGTACTGCGCGGAACCGTACGAGCCGCCCGAGGACATGCTCCTTGCGTTCGGCCTCCACAAAAAGGACTTGAAGGGCGCGGATTTCCGCAAAGGGCGCGGGTGCGGCGAGTGCAAGGACCGCGGCTACCGAGGCCGGATGGCCATCCTCGAGATCATGCGAATGGACGCGGGGTTGCGCGACCTGGTGGCCCGCAACCTGCCCGCCGACGCGATCCGCGAGAAGGCCATGGCCCAGGGCATGCAGACGCTCAAGCAGAGCGGGTTGGCCAAGGCCTCCCGCGGTCAGACTACGATTGAGGAGGTACTCCGCGTGTGTCTCGCGGAGGAATAGACATGCCTAACTTCGCATACGTCGCCAAGACGCATACCGGTGAAGAGCAGGCCGGCGTGATGAGCGGGGCCAGCGTCGATCAGGTCGTGGACGACCTGCACCGGCGTGGGCTCATCGTTCTGCACGTCGCCGAGGACGCGATCTTCAGGGGTCGGGCCACCGGCTGGAAGGAGCGGATCAATCGCCCCGTCCTGTCGGGCGGCGTTTCCACTCGCGATCTCGCTCTCTTCACCCGGCAGCTCTCGACGCTCTTCGAGGCGGGCATCCCTCTCGTGCGCGGCCTGCGCGGGCTTTCCAAGGACGAGAGCAATCGCACCCTGTCCCGGACGGTGGCCCGGGTGGCGGAGACGGTGGAGCAGGGCAACAGCCTCGCCGACGCTCTCGCCGAACACCCGCGCATCTTCAACGGCCTCTACGTGAGCATGGTGCGGGCGGGAGAGGGCGCGGGCACCCTCGACAAGATCCTGGGCGAACTCGCGATCTACCTGGAGAAGCTCGACGCGATCAAGACAAAGGTCCGTTCCGCGATGAGCTATCCGGTCTTCGTGCTCGTCTTCGCGATCGCGATCTCCCTCTTCCTGCTCCTGAAGATCGTGCCGACCTTCGAGGAGATCTACGCCGACTTCGGGCAGCAGCTTCCAGGGCCCACGCGCGCGGTGGTGAACGTGAGTCACCTCATCCGCGACAACGCGCTCGTTGCGCTCGGGATCGCGGTCCTCGTCTTTCTCGCGTTCTGGCTCTGGTCCAAGACCGCCGCCGGACGCTATATGAAGGACTCGTTCCTTCTGAGCGCGCCGGTCTTCGGCCCCATCATCCGCAAGGCCACCATCTCGCGGATGAACCGCACGCTGGGCATCCTCCTCCAGAGCGGCCTTCCCGTGCTGGACGCGATGGAACTCACCAAGGGGGCGACCGGCAATGCGGTGCTCTCTCGCGCCCTCGACCAGGTGAAGGACCGGGTGGGCAAGGGCGAGGAGCTGACCAACGCCTTCCGCGCCACCGGGCGCATGCCGGAGATGGTGCTCCAGCTCATGGCCACCGGTGAAGAGAGCGGCCAGTTGGATTCGATGTTGCTCAAGTCGTCCGAGTTCTACGACCGGCAGGTGGAGGCGGCGGTGCAGGGGCTCACGAGCCTCATCGAGCCGATCCTCATCGTCCTGGTCGGCATCATCGTGGGGACGGTGGTGGTGACGATGTTCCTTCCGATCTTCTATCTCGGCGATGCCATCATGAAGGGCGGCGACAACTACTGAGACGCGGGTTTTCTCAAAGCGCGGGCCAAGGGGGGCCCGGACGGGGTGGGGTGGGGACGCAGCTTCAGGATCGACAACCGTGAACGTATGGAGGTTTCGCAATGAACCGCTTCCGCAAGAACAAGAACCAGAAGGGCTTCACCATGATCGAGCTCATGGTGGTGGTGGTGATCGTCGGGATCCTCGCCGCCATCGCGATCCCGATCTACGGGAAGTACATCAAGAACGCGCGCATGACCGAGGCCAGCGGGCGCATGGGTGAGATCATCACGGCATCGAAGGCGTATGCCATAGAGAACGATAAGTGGCCTGTGGCGCCGGACAGCCTCGGTGTGGTGGACCTCACATCTTCGGAGAATTTCAAGTATGAGATCACAGACGGGGCGGGAGAAGCGAAGACCGAACCGTTCGCTGTCACTGCGACCGGTCTGACGGCCAAGGTAGGGGGGGCTAACACAACCTTGGTTCTTGAGGTAGCCGACATCACGAAGAACGGGGTGATCAAGACCGATATCGGGGATTGAGTCGCTTCGGCTGCCCGGTCCCCCCTGGCCGGGCAGCCTCTGCGCTCTTTCGGAAGGAATAGACAGAACACCATGACCCGTCGCGTCCCGCGCCGGTTTCCCATGTCCGCCGAGAGAGGCTTCAGCCTTCTCGAGGTCATGATCGCCGCCGTCATCCTCATCCTCGTCTTCTTTGGCCTCGCGCAGTTCTACGCGCGAGGCCGGACGCAGATTGACTTCGAGGAGGACCGCCGTAAGGCGACCGCGGTGGGAGAGCAACGGATCGAAGAGGCCCGTCGGTGGACGTACGCCCATCTGGATTCCCTCGACGGCACAGTGGTGAACTCCACCGTGATCGTGGACGGGCAACATTACGAGGTCTCCCTGGCCGTCAACCCGGACGACGAACCGCCGCCTGCCAACGACGATATCTCGGTGGTGAAGGTAGGGGTCATCTGGGATCGCAGGACGCTGGACGCAGGTACGGTCGTGCCGGACACGCTCTGGCTCACCACGCTTGTGGGAAGGCGGTACCCGTGAGAGCCGCTCCCCGCGCGCGCCGGCTAGCCGGCTACACGATGATCGAGCTGGTCATCGCCCTGATGCTCACGCTGCTGGTCGCATTGGCCGCGGGCACCATCGTCCTGACCAATCAGCGGTCCTTTCGCCAGGGACAGAGGAAACTGGTGATGCAACAGGAGGCGGCGCGGGCCGTCGAGCAGATCGCCCGCGACGTTCGCCGCGCGCGATGGATCGACGTCGACAGCGCGAACCCCGACCGGCTGGCTCTCCGTGACAGCACCGAGTTCCGCGCCTACAAGCGGGATGTGTCGGACGGGGTCCAGAAGGTGCTCCAGTCCAGCGATGAGCAGAGCTATGCGCCGCTCGCGGATCAGGAGTGCACGGAGCTCTTCGTTCGAGACCAACGAGGACACCACCTCCGTCTTCATCGTGTTGGAGCTGCGCGATGCGGCCGATAACCGGGTTAAGATGGAGACGACCGCGGCCATCCGCAACCGCAATTTCCCGGACAAGGCCACCCCTTGACCCTTGGCGGTATCGCTCGGAGGAAGAAGGCAACTATGAGGACCGCAAGAATCGATACCCGCCGGCCATCGCTCGGTGACGAACGTGGCTTCGCGCTGCTCACCGTCGTCGTCTTCTCGTTCCTCGTCGTCATCACCGGCATGGCCTTCTTCGCGATGGCCTCGTACGAGACCAAGGCCGCCATCTACGGGGAGGATACCGCCGAAGCCTTCTACCTGGCCGATGCCGGGATCGAGTTGGCGCGTTCCAAACTCCTGAACGAGGGGACGTGGCGAGGACCGGTGGCGTCGACCGCCCTGGGCGCGGGCACCTTCTTTGTCACCACCGTGGACAGCGTGTACGCAGTCACCGGCGATTCCGCGCTGTACGTCTACTCCGAGGGGCATGTCCGGCGCGCCACCCGCGCGGTGGAGGCGTGGTTCAACGTGGAGCCCCCGGAGCAAGCGACCGCGATGGTGGTGATGGGGACATCGAAGCTAAAGGAAAGCTCTGCATTAGGGCCACATCCACGTCAACGACGTGGCCGACTTCGGGAAGCACGACGTGCACTTGGACTGCGGTGGCACCTACAGCGACGAATTCGACATCTTTCCACCCGTCATCTACACCGAGCCGGAGTACTACCCCAGCTCCACCTACTACTACGTCCTCGCCACGAACTTGCACGGTGCCCATGGCGGCACCAACGTGGCGCGCATCTACGACCGGGACGGGATCGACATCACCCCCGCCACCAACCCGTTCTCCGGAAAGGTCGGCATGCAGGTGACGTTTCGGCGACACCACGTTTAGCTTTGATCTATCCAGCTCGCCGGAGACTTTCTTCGGGGACGGATCCACAATCTTCCCCCTGAACACCGCCGCCGGGAATACTTCGGTCGTGGTGAATTTCGGCGCGTACTCCGGGAGCACGAAGGCAGATATCGTCCTCAAGCAAACCCCCGGATCCCCGTCCCTCACTGCCACCATCATCAATACTCGCTACATGGGGGTCCCGGGCGAGAGGTTGAAGACTGAGAGATGGGTCGGTGGAACCCTTCGTCTCAAGACCGATGTCGTTTTCGAACCCCGGAACGGGATTGCCGCGATCGTCCACAATGTCGACCAGTCCAACGCGCAAACAACGGTAGGCACACCCGCGTACCCGGCCCTGTTTTACGTGACCGGAGATGTGGTTGACGTCCAGGGGCAGTTCTCCGTGACCGGAACGGTGGTCGTCCTGGGTAACTGGACGAACCATGGCAACCCGGACATTACCTTCGACCCGGGGTTCATCCCCGACCTGCCGCCGTACCTCGAGGGATTCCCCTTCGGAGGCAAGTCCGGCGTCACCGAACTGCTGGACTGGCGCGAGGTGGCGGTCGGAAGCTGAACGTCGTACCATAGCCCGTCGCCCTGAGGGCGCAGCAGCCAAGGAGGGCACGTGCTGTCGCGTCGTGCAGCCACAACGGGAATCGATCTCGGCCGTCACACCGTGAAGCTCGTTCGACTCGAGCCCGGTGCCGACGACCGGCCGGTTCTCAGCCATTGGGGAATGGAGCCGGTGGACCGGTCCGTTCCCGATCGTATGCGAGCGCGCGCGAGCGCGCTGTCCGCATTGTTGCGGCGTGTCGGTCTCAAGTCCCGCCAGCTCGGCTCCGTGTATTCCGCGGTCGGGGGTCGGGACGTGTGCGTGCGCCAGGTCGTCCTCCCCGCCTTGACCGAAGACGAACTGCGCCGGGCGCTCCCCTTCGAGGCGCGCAAACACCTCCCGCTCGAGAGCCTCAAGGAGCCGTGCCTCGATTTCCAGATCGTGGGAGACGCACCCGCCGTCGAAGGAGGAGGGGCCCCCGGCAAGGAAGTGGTCCTGGTAGCCGCGCCCCGAGCCCAGCGCGACGAGGTGCTACGGATCCTGGACGCGGTGGGCATCGATCCGATGGCGCTGGGAGCCGAGCCTCTCCCCGTCGTGAACGCCGTGCTCGACGCCTATCCCCTGGAAGCGGGGGATGGTGCCCGCGTGGTCCTGGATCTTGGCGCGGAGTCGAGCGTACTGGCCGCAGTCGCACCCGGCGGGGATCTCTACGTGCGCGCGATGGAGTTCACCTGCGAGGGCCCCGCCGAGCGCTCCCCGGAGGATTGCGCGCGCAACCTCGCGTTCGAACTCGAAGAGACGTTCCGCTTTCTGGCCGTCCGCCAGCGTATCCGTCAGGTCGCGCGTGTGTACGTGTGCGGCGGCGGGGCGCTGGTTGCCGGGCTGAAGGAACGCACGGCCGCCATCCTGGGCACCGAACTCGTGCCGGTCGATCCGCTGACGAACATCCAGATCCAGGGAGATGCTCCGCCCGCCGAAGATCGGGTCCGGCTGGTGAGCGCGGTCGGGTTGGCAGCATGGTGAGGATCGGGTGAAGTACCAAGTCAACTTGTACCCGGAGCGGCTGCAGCGCGCCGCAGTGGTGCGTCGGGGCATTCTTCGCGGATCGATCCTGGGGATCGTGGTCGGCGTCGATCTCCTCCTCATAGGCTTTCTCGTCATCTCCGGCTTTCAGGTTCGCGGGCGCGTCAGCGATCTGCGCGCTTCGATCGTCGCCCTGGAAGCGCACACGCACGAAGCCCCCGAGACCTCACAGGCCCGACTCGCGCAACAGCTCGTCCAGGCGCGTCTCGATCGGGTGGACTGGGCCACGACGGTCGCGGCGGTGGCGAGGGCCCTGCCCAACGACCTCATCCTCGCGAAGATCGACGCTGCCTCCGGCCGCGGGCGGGGGAATCTGGACGGATTGAACCTGGAGGGGAGCATCCTCGGAGGTTCGCTCGATCTCAACCCCGTGATCGTCTTCATGCAGACCCTGCGCGATAGCCCCACGGTGGGTCGCCAATACCCGAGAATCGACCTGGGAACAGCCAGCGGCGTGGGCCTCCAGGATTTCGAGGTCGTGCTGCGCAAGACACCGCCCAAGGCTGCCCCTAAGACGGAGCCTGCACCATGAGCCGGTTCTGGCGCGGCAAGACCCCCGAGCTGATCCTGGCGGTGCTGGTCATCGTGGCCGCGCTCGGGGTGGATTTGCTCTGGGTCCGTCCCCAGGAGCGGGAGCTGGGCCGGCTTCTCGCGCGCCGCGCCGTGGTGGAGAAGAGCGCCCTCGAGGCGGATCGAAAGCGGCTTGAAGCCACGGCCCTGGCGGAGTATGTATCCGGTGAGGCGGAGGGGGCAGCGCAGTGGCTGGATGCCTATCGGGAAGCGGACCCGCTCCGGATACTGGAGCGGATTCGCGCGCAAGCTCGGTTGCGGCGCTTGGACCTGCGTCTGGGCGCCCGCACGGAGACGCCCCCCTTCACCCGGACGACCTACTTCATGTCCGTGCAGGGGAGCTTCACCCAGCAGATACGTTTCCTCCAGGCTCTGGAGCTGGCCGCCCCGCTGGTCATCGTGGATTCGTTCACCATGGGCACGGGGCTTGACGATCCCGGCGTGACCCTGAACCTCGACGTCTCGGTGTTGACCTTGAACCCGGAGGGAAGACCGTGAGGTCGCGACGCAAGAGCCGAAACGGGATGGGTTCTCTTGCCGCAGTGCTCTTGCTGGCGGCGGGGATCTATCTCGTCGTGCGGTCCCTGGCCGCCGCGGACGCGGTTCTCTCACCGGTGGTCGGGCCCCGCGCCTCGTCCCCCGGAGTCGGCACCTCGCCGGCGGCAGAGGCCAAGGCCCGCGACGATGCGCTCCGCGACGTCGGGACGCCGTCGCGCGATCCGTTCCACCTGCCCGCGCGACCGGCCGCCGCAACGCAGCGGCCCGATGCGCAGACCCGGTCGGACACCCCTCCCGACGTACGTTTGGTACTGTTCGATCAAGTGGACCCCGAGGTTCAGCTCTCGTCGGAGGGAGGCATATCCGGCCGCCTGCGCGTGGGGCAGTCCTTCGAGGGATGGACGATCACCTCCATCAGCCAGAGCGCGGTCGTCGTGACGAAGGATGGAGTTACGCACACACTCACTCTAAGGAGACAGCCGTGAGAGCCATGAAGGCGGGACACTGGAGAACGGGCCGGTTCGCGGGCCTGTTGATCGCCTCCCTGCTGCTGGCGGCATCGCCCGTCCTCGCGCAGGAAGGCGGCCACGCAGGCCGCGCAGAGCCAGCTCATCAGCCTGGACGCCGACAACACCCCGGTGATCACGGTGCTGGAGATCCTGGCCGACCGGAGCCAGCTCAACATCGTGACAAGCCCCGAGGTCCAGGGGCGCACGATCAGCATCCACCTGACCAACACCCCGTTCATCGAGGCGTTGAACCTCGTGGTGCGCGCGGCCGGTCTCGGCTACGAACGGGTGGGCAACTCCATCCTTGTCGCCGATCTCCAGCGGCTCGCCACTCAGACCGGTCTCACCACCCGCGTCTTCGAGCTTCAATACGCCAACGCGGACGAGGTGACCGAGGCCCTGGCGGTGGTGTCCAAGGACATGCGCTCCTACGGCTCCGGCAACCGGCTCATCGTCAAGGCGCCGCAGTCGATCATCGAGGAGATCGACGGCATCGTCCGCCAGCTCGACGCGAAGCCGGCCCAGGTCATGCTGGAGGCGCGCCTGGTCGAAGTGAACACCACCACGCTCAAGGAGCTGGGCATCGACTGGGCGAAGATCACCAATTGGACGCAGATCGTCACCGAGGGCGACCCGGGTTCCTCCAGCAACGATGCGCTTCCTAGCGAGTTGCCCTTCGTGAAGTACGGCAAGACAGACGATTGGTACCGGCAGGTCGAGGCGTTCGAGATCACCCTGGACGCCCTCATCACCGACGGCAACGCGAAGCTGCTGGCCAACTCCAAGATCACCACCATGGACAACCAACCGGCGGAGATCTTCATCGGCCAGACGGTGCCGGTGGTCATCACCAGCCTTCAGTCCGGGGGAGTGCAGGGTGGGGCGTTCCAGAGCGTGCAGCTCGAGAAGATCGACGTCGGCGTGAAGCTCAACATCACCCCGCGCATCTCCAATGACGGCTTCATCACGAGCCTGGTGAGCCCCGAAGTGTCCACCATCGTGGCCTTCGTGGGTCCCGACAACGACCTGCCCCAGACCTCGACCCGCCGCGCGACCTCGGTCGTGCGGGTGCGGGACGGGCAGAAGTTCTTCCTGGGCGGCCTCCTCAACGAAGAGACCAAGGAAGCGGTCAAGAAGGTGCCGCTTTTGGGCGACATTCCGGTCATCGGCTATCTCTTCCGCCATTACCGGATCGAGAAGACCCAGACCGATCTTCTCATCGAGGTGACCCCCACCATCATCCGCGATCAGAGGTAACCAGCCATGGACGTGATGGAGATCCTCCGCGAGTCGGTCGACCGCAGCGCGAGCGACATTCTCATCTCCGCCGGCGCACCCATCACGCTTCACATCCACGGCGCGCTCCATGCGCTCGACCCCGACTGGATCCTCAGCGGGAGCGAGACCCAGAACCTGGTCTACCAGTTCCTGACCATGGAGCAGCGGAAGACCTTCGAGATGGAGCGGGAGCTGGACGTGGGCTACCACGTGCCGGATCTCGCCCGATTCCGCGTGAGCGTCTACCAGCAGCGCGGCACCATAGCCGCCGTCCTGCGGCTGGTGCCCCTGGAGATCCCGCCCTATCAGCAGCTCGGGCTGTCCGAGCGCGTGCTCATGCAGATGGTGAACGTTCCCAGCGGGCTCTTGCTCATCACGGGGCCCACCGGAGCGGGGAAGTCCACCACCATCGCCTCCTACATCGAGCACCTGAACACCCTGCACGGGGTCCCCAAGCACATCATCACCATCGAGGACCCCATCGAGTTCATGTTCCGGAGCAACGTCTGCGTGATCGACCAGCGCGAGATGGGCTTCGACACCATGTCCTATCCGCGGGGGCTGAAAGCCGCGCTCCGCCAGATGCCCCACATCATCTTCGTCGGAGAGATGCGCGACCGGGACACCATGGAGATCGCGCTCACTGCGGCCGAAACCGGCAACATCGTCATCTCGACGCTCTCGACCCAATCCGCGGCCAAGACCATCAACCGCATCATCGATGTGTTTCCGCTCGAGCATCAGGCGGAGATCCGCACGCGCCTCTCCCTCACCCTCAAGGTGGTGGTCTCTCAGACGCTTCTGCGGCGCACGGACGGCCAGGGCCGTGTCTGCGCTCGTGAAGTCATGTTCGTGAACTCGCCGATCTCGAACCTCATCCGCGAGGGGAAGGTCCACCAGATCAACAACGCCATCGCCACCCACTACCGGGAGGGCATGATGCTGCTGGACGACGCGCTGCTCAGCCTCTACGAGCAGGGCTTCGTGGACTACGTGGATGTGGTCACGCGCATTCAGGATCCGGAGAAGCTCAAGGGTCTCAAGCGAAAGTAGCGCCGGCCCCGGGTCCCAATTCGAGGAACCCGGCCGCGCTGCGGTGAGGTGATTGCCATGTTCGCCGAGCAGCGATACAAGAGCCGGCTGGATCGGTTGATTCGCGAGTGGGTCGAGTACCGGAACCTGGTGTCCAACAGGCACGGCGCGACCGACGTCTCTCCGGAGGAGGAGAACCGATTCCTGGCTCTCAAGGGGAAGATCGCGGAAGACCTCACGGCGGTCGTGCACAACGGCGGTGGTGGAGGGTTGCAGGAGTTGCTCTCGCATCAGCGCAGCCTCGGCGAGTTCATGACCCGGTACCCCACGCTGGCCGCCCCCAACGCAAGATCCGACCGCGAGCGCGAGGAGTTCGAGCGGGAGTGGCACCGGCTCTTCCTCTTTCTCAACAAGTTGAAGGGGATGCCGGCACGCAAGGACGCCAAGCCGCTGGGTGCGGCCGCGAGGCCGGTGAGCATACCCGCGCCGCGATTCGGACCGCGCTTTCCGTTCTTCGGGTGGTTCTTCCGGTTCGTGGTGCGGCTGGCGGTGCTGGTGGTGGCGGCCTGGGTGGTCGTTCGCTACTTCCCGTGGGAGCGGGTCGGACTCAACGCGCACCCCGACGCGGACAGGTCTGGGCGGCACGGTGGGCCGGGCCACGGACTCCGCCAAGCAAGCGGTATCGAACCTGCACATTCCCACATTGGGGGGTGTGTTCCAGCCGGTGGTGGACCGGTACGGACCCGAGATCACGGCGGTCATGGTGGGCGCCCTGTTCGTGGCCATCGGGTACTGGATCTTCATTCGCACGAAGTAGTTCGGGCCTTGCCCCGCAGGAATACGGACCGCCGGGGACAGGTATCCCCGCCGTCTCACATCCTTGAGGAGCCCACGATGTCGATCCTGAACCTCGCGCAGCGCCGGCCGGTCATTCTCATCGCCGCCGCCGGTCTTCTTCTTCCCCTCGGCCTCGCGACCGCCGCCCGCGCGTCCGGCGGCAAGGTGACCATCGTCGCCACCGCATCCAGCGTGGGTGAAGTCATCACCTGCGGTTGCAGCAAGAAGATGCTGGGGGGCTTGGACAAGAGGCCGACCGTGATCAAGGCGGAGCGGGCAATGGGAAGACCCGTGCTCGTGGTGGACGCCGGCAACTTCGGCGACGACAAGCCCCCGGACTCCTGGAAGAGAACCGAGTTCATCTGGGACTTGATGGGCCGGATGGGTTACGAGGCGGTCACTCCCGGGGACTTGGAGCTGCTTGAGGGGCTGACGGCGTTGAAGGCGCTGGCGGCCCGCAACCCCCAGGTGAAGATGGTCTCCGCGAACGTGAAGGACTCGGCCGGGGCGCTCGTGTTTCCCGAATACGCGGTCTTCGACAAGGAAGGCGTCCGAGTCGGCGTGACCGGCGTGACCGGCGGCTCGTACTACGCCTTCAACAAGACCCGGGGCGTCCAGAAGAAGGACGACTTCACGTTCGAGGATTCCAAGACGGCCCTGCTCCGCGTCCTCCCCGAGCTGCGCCGACAGTCGGATGTCGTGGTCGTGCTCTTTCATGAGGGGCCCGGCGACGCGAAGCGGCTGTTGGCCGAGGTGTCGGGGATCGACGTCCTCGTCGTGGGGCACAGCCCCGGGTACGAGTTCGAGCCCGAGCGGCTGGGCAAGACCGTGATCATCCGGGCCGGCAACCGCGGGCAGTACATGTCGGTACTCGACATCACCGTGGGAAGTGACGGCTCGATCGTCGAGGCCAAGGGGGAGGGGAAGCCCCTCGGCGACGCCATCCAGAAGGATCCCGCCTTCGCCCCCGACGTGGCCAAGTGGGAAGCGGCGCACCCCAAGAAGAAATAGCCCTTCTCTGCCGCTCGCCCTTGCCTTGCCGCTCGCCCTTGCCTTGCCCCCGCCTCCGGCCGGGTGCTAGCCTACGCCCCTCGCTTCGGCGCCGCCGATCCGATGCTTCGCGGCGCTTCCCTGCGTTTGGTTCCGCCCCCTAAGGAGTGCCTCCCCATGGAGATCAAGAAAGTCGGCGTGGTGGGTTGCGGACTCATGGGCTCCGGTGTCACTCAGGTCGCCGCCCAGTCCGGCCTCGAAGTCACGGTTCGTGAACTCGACCAGCAGCTCCTCGACCAGGGTCTCGGCCGCATCAAGGGTTTCCTCGACGGCCGCGCGGCCAAGGGGAAGATGCCCGCGGAGGAAGCCGCCGCCGTCTGGGGCCGCATCCGCGGCGTGACGGCGTTAGAGGGACTCAAGGACTGCGATCTCGTGATCGAGGCGGTCACCGAGAACATGGACCTCAAGCGCGAGGTGTTCGGCACGCTCGACCGGGTGTGCCCCGCGCACACGATTTTCGCCAGCAACACATCGAGTCTCTCCATCACCGAGATGGCCGCCTTCACACAGCGCCCCGATCGCTTCATCGGTCTTCACTTCTTCAACCCGGTTCCGCTCATGAAGCTGGTGGAAGTGGTGAAGTCCGTGCGGACCGCGCCGGAGACCGTCGAGGCCGGCATGGCCTTCGCTCGCGCTCTCGGCAAGGAGCCGATTCTGGCGGAGGACAGCCCGGGCTTCGTGGTGAACCTCTTGCTGGTGCCCTATATCCTCGACGCCGTGCGCGCTCTGGAGAAGGGCGTGGCCTCGGTCGAGGACATCGACCGCGCCATGCGGCTCGGCGCCGGCTATCCGATGGGTCCCTTCAAGCTTCTCGACTTCGTCGGTCTCGACACCACCTATTACATCGCCAACATCATGTTCGACGAGTTCAAGCAGCCGCAATACGCGGCGCCCACGCTCTTGAAGCGCATGGTGATGGCCGGCTATCACGGGAAGAAGTCGGGGATCGGTTTCTACGACTACAGCGTCGATCCACCCACGCCGACCGAAGGACTGGTCTGAACAGGAGAGCGTCCCGATGACCTACGAATCCCTGCTCGTCGAAACGCAAGATCGCGTCTGCGTCATCACGATGAACCGTCCCCGGACCTTGAACACGCTCAACTACGAGCTGGTGGGCGAGCTGGGCGAGGCCTTCGCCGCCGCCAAGCGTGACCCGGAGGTCGGTGTCGTCATCCTGACCGGCGCCGGAAGCAAGTCGTTCGCGGCGGGAGCGGATATCGAGGAGCTGTCCCGGCTCGACCCGATCAACGCGGTGGATCTCGCGCGGCGCGGCCAGCGCGTGACCCGCGACATCGAGAAGCTGGGGAAGCCGGTCATCGCCGCCATCAACGGCTATGCCCTGGGAGGCGGCTGCGAGTTCGCGATGGCCTGCACGCTGCGAGTGGCCGCCGAGAGCGCACGACTCGGCCAGCCCGAGGTGAACCTCGGCATCATCCCCGGCTACGGCGGCACCCAGCGGCTCTCGCGGCTCGTGGGCAAGGGACGCGCGCTCGATCTCGTGCTCACCGGCCGCATGGTTCCCGCCGCGGAGGCGCGTGAGATGGGGTTGGTCAACATGGTGGTGCCCGCCGCCGAACTCATGGATGCGGCGCGCAAGCTCGCGGCCACTCTCCTCGAGAAGGGGCCGCTCGCCCTGCGGTTCACGATGGAAGCCGTGAACACCGGATTCGATCTTGGCCTCGACGACGCCCTCGAGTACGAGGCGCATCTCTTCGGACTTTGCGCCGCCTCCGAAGACATGAAGGAAGGCTTGAACGCCTTCCTCGGGAAGCGCAAGGCCGCGTTCAAGGGAGCGTGATGAGCCGATCCGTCTACATCGTTGAGGGCGCGCGCACGCCGATGTGCGAGTACGAGGGTTCGAAGACCGGCGACGGCGCGCCCGGCGGCGCGCTCGGCCAGGTCTCGGCCGTGGAGCTCGGGGCGATCGCGTCCCGCGAGGCCATGGTCCGTAGCGGTGTCACCCCCGACCGCATCGATCACGTCATCATCGGCAACGCCCTGCAGACCAGCGGCGACGCCATCTACGGCGCCCGCCACGTCGGGCTCAAGGCCGGCGTGCCGATCCCCGTGCCTGCGCTGACCGTGAACCGTCTCTGCGGCTCCGGCATCCAGTCCGTCATCCACGGCGGCCGAGCAGATCCTGCTCGGCGAAGCGTCGGATCGTGCTCGCCGGCGGCATGGAGAACATGAGCCAGGCGCCGCACGTGATTCGCGGCGCGCGTCGCGGATTCCGGCTCGGCCAGGGCGCAGCTCGAGGACTCGCTCATGGTGGCGCTGCTCGACACCCACTGCGGCCTCTACATGGCGCAGACCGCCGAGAAGCTCGCCGCGCGCTACGGCATCACGCGCCAGATGCAGGACGTGTACGCGCTTGCGCAGCCACACCGAGGCCACCCGCGCCCAGAAGGCGGGCTGTTCGCCGAAGAGATCGTGCCGGTCGAGGTCCCGCGCGGACGCGGCAAGACGATCCGCGTCGATCGGGACGACCACCTGCGCACCGCGACCGACCTCGAGGAACTCGCGACAACTTCCTGCCCGCGTTCGGCAAGGACGGCACGGTCACCGCCGGCAACGCGAGCGGCATCGTGGACGGCGCCGCCGCGCTGGTGATTGCGGAGGAGTCGGTGGCGAAGTCGTTCGGCGGTCGACACCGCTGGCCCGTGATCGTCGCCTGGGCCTTCGTCGGCGTGGAGCCCGCCGAGATGGGCATCGGCCCGGCCCCCGCCATCCGGCGCGCGCTGGAGAAGGCCAAGCTGGCGCTGAAGGACATCGATCTGTTCGAGATCAACGAAGCGTTCGCGGCGCAGTATCTCGCCGTGGAGAAGGAACTGGGCCTCGACCGCGACAAGGTCAACGTGAACGGCGGCGCGATCGCGCTCGGCCACCCGCTGGGCGCGACCGGCACCCGACTCTTGCTCACCCTTGCCCTGGAGCTGGAGCGCCGCGGCGTGCGGCGCGGCGCGGCCAGCGCCTGCATCGGCGGCGGCCAGGGCATCGCCATGATCGTCGAGCGGCCCTGATCGGGCCCGCGGATCCCTGCACCGCGGCGAGAGCGCCGCGAAGACGGAGTCAAACGTGAAGAGCTACAACATCGCGGTCATCGGCGGCGACGGGATCGGCCCGGAAGTGACGGCGGAGGCTCTCAAGGTCCTGCGTGCCGCGGGCGACAAGTTCGAGGTTCTCCAGTTCAAGCCCACCGACTATCCATGGGGCGCCGAGCACTATCTTGAAGACCGGCGAGCTCATGCCGGCCGTCCGCCCTCGACGAGTTCCGCCAGCACCACGCCATCCTCCTCGGCGCGATCGGCGATCCGCGGGTCGAGACGGGACTCCTCGAGCGCGCGATCGTCGGCGGGGTGCCGCTTCGGGCTCGACCTCTACATCAACCTCCGTCCGATCAAGCTCTACGCGGAGCACCTCTGCCCGCTGAAGGACAAGTGACGACCGACATCGACATGGTCTTCGTGCGCGAGAACACGGAAGACCTCTACGTCGGCATCGACGGGTTCTTCAAGAAGGGGACCCCCGACGAGGTCGCCATCCAGGAGATGATCCTGACCCGCAAGGGGACGAGCGCGTGATCCGCTATGCCTTCGATCTCGCGCGCAAGCGCAAGCGCAAGCGAGCTCACCCTGGTCGACAAGGCCAACGCGATGCGGGCCACGGATCTCTGGACGCGGACCTTCGAGGAGGTGGGGGCCGAGTACCCCGACATCGAGCGCGACCACGCCTACATCGACGCCGCCTGCATGTGGATGGTGAAGAACCCGGAGTGGTTCGACGTCGGTGGTCGTGCCGCAACATGTTCGGGGACATCATCACCGACCTCGGCGCGATGATCCAGGGCGGGATGGGCATCGGCGGCCAGCGCGAACATCCACCCCGGCGGGGCCGGCATGTTCGAGCCGATCCACGGCTCGGCACCCAAGTACGCCGGAAAGAACGTGGCCAACCCGGTGGCGGCCGTCGCCTCGGCTCAGCTCCTGCTCGATTTCATCGGAGAGAAGGACGCGTCGCGCGCGGTCGAGGAGGCCATCGCCGCCAACCTGCGCGCCAAACGCATCCCGAGCCTCTCCGCTAACTGCGGCCTTTCCACGAGCCAGATCGGGGATCTCCTGGCGGCTCACGTGCGGGGCTAGCCCCCCGGCGGATGACCCGCGGCTTTGGTGGTATACTCGCCGGTCCTCCGTCACACCTGTGGGCGCGAGAGTGGCGGAACTGGCAGACGCGCTGGATTTAGGATCCAGTGGGGCAACCCGTGGGGGTTCGAGTCCCCCCTCTCGCACCAGCCCCGATGAAACGGGCGGGCAGCCCGGCGTCGCGCCGGGCGTTCCGCGCCATGAATCCCCCGGAAACATACTGAGGAGAAGTCCACGCTCATGAAGGTGACCGTCAGGGAAGAACCGGCCTGGAAGCGAGTGCTCGAAATCGAAATCGAGCCGGACGTGGTGAACGAGGAGCTGGATCGGGTGGTGGAGGAATACCGCCGCCGGCTGGTGCTCCCCGGATTCCGCAAGGGCAAAGTCCCGGTGGAGCTCGCCAAGCGGCATCTCGGCGAGGACGTCGAGGAAGAGGTGCTTCGGCGCCTGCTCCCCGAGGCCATCGATCAAGCGCTCCGCGACCACGAACTCAAACCTCTCGGGGATCCGCGGGTCTCGAACCTGATGTTCAAGTCCGGGCAGCCCCTGGCGTTCACGGCCACCGTCGAGGTGATGCCGGAGATCAAAGTCGAGGGGTACGAGGGGCTCGCGTTGACCCGCGAGCAACCGGAGGTGACCGAGGAGGATCTGCAGAAGGTTCTCGACCGGCTCCGCGACCAGAACGCCGACCTGGAAGACGTGGACCGCCCCGCTCACAAGGGGGACGTCGTGGTGATCCGCTATCTTGAGCTAAGCGCCCTGGGCGATCCCCCCGCCGACAAGGAGCCCACCGAGGTCTCGCTGGAATTGGGCGGCCCCCACACCCCGGAGGTCTTCAACAACGAGCTATTGGGCGTGGTCCTGGGCGACATGAAACGGATTCCGCTCACGTACCCTCCCGATTATCCCGATGACAAGCTGGCCGGGGGCACCCGCACGTTCCACGTCACCGTGGCCAAGGTGCAGGAAAAGGTGTGGCTCCCCCTCGACGACGTCTTCGCCCGCAAGGTGCTGGGTGCCGAGGATGTCGGACTCGACGATCTCAAGTCGCGTATCCGGCTCAATCTCGAGGCGGAGGCGCGGATGCACTCGATGCAGCACCTGGAGAACAAGCTGGTACACCGGCTCCTGGAACTCAACCCGTTCGATCTCCCCGAAGGAGTGGTGGACGGGGCCGTGGCCCGCATCGTGGAACGGGCCCGCGAAGAGCACCCGGACATGCCCCCCGACGAGGAATCGAAGGTGCGGGATCACTACCGGGACCAGATCGGCCAGCACTACAGGATCGACATCCTGATGGATTCGGTGGCGCGGCAGGAGGGGATCGAGGTGACCGACGCCGACCTCGACAAGGAACTCGAGTCGTTCGCCCAGCAGGAGAATCAGCAGGTGGCTCAGGTGAAGGCCAAATTGAAGAAGGATGGGTCGCTGGAGCGGCTGCGGGACGATTTGTTCCGGCGCCGGGTCCTCGATAGACTGGTGGAGAAGGCCCAAGTGACCGTGGCCGTGGTCGGCCACCATCCCGTGGAGGAATAGCCCTCATGTCGCTGGTACCAATCGTCGTCGAACAGTCGGCGCGCGGAGAGCGCGCGTACGACATCTTCTCCCGCCTGCTCAAGGACCGGATCATCTTCCTGGGCACGGTGGTGGATGACGTCGTGGCGAGCCTGATCATCGCCCAGCTCCTCTTCCTCGAGCACGAGGATCCGGACAAGGACATCTACCTCTACGTCAACAGCCCCGGCGGATCGGTGACGGCAGGGCTCGGCATCTACGACACCATGCAGTTCATCAAGCCCGACGTGGCCACCATCTGCATGGGCCAGGCCGCGAGCATGGGAGCCCTGCTCCTGGCCGCGGGAGCGGCGGGCAAGCGCTCGATCCTCCCCAACGCGCGGATCATGATCCATCAGCCCCTGGGCGGCACCCAGGGCCAGGCGTCGGACGTGGAGATCTACACCAAGGAGATCCTCGTCGTCCGGGCCAGGCTGAACGAGATCCTGGTCGCCCACACCGGGCAGCCTCTGGAGCGGATCGAAAGGGACACGGACCGCAACTTCTTCATGTCGGCGGATCAAGCCAAGGAGTACGGTATCGTGGACGAGGTAATCACTAAGCGGCAGCAGGGATAGGCCGATAACCGGAAGACGGCATCGACGGCACCAAGGGTCTCTTTGAGGAACGGATGAAGCGACGAGTGACGACGCCACACCCGATAAAATGCTCATTTTGCGGACGCGGACAGGACGAGGTGAGCCGACTCGTGTCGGGCCCCTCCGTCTATATCTGTAGCGAGTGCGTCAAGCTCTGCAACGACATCCTCGACGGGGAGGCCGACCGCGAACTCCCGGTCGGGCGGGAAGGCCTGCCCAAGCCGGCGGACATGAAGCGGATCCTCGACGAGTACGTGATCGGGCAGGACATGGCCAAGAAGACGCTGTCGGTGGCGGTCTACAACCACTACAAGCGCATCTTCTCGCCGCCGACCAAGGATGACGTCGAGCTCGAGAAGTCGAACATCCTGCTCATCGGTCCCACCGGCACCGGCAAGACGCTGCTCGCGCACACCCTGTCCCGGATTCTCAAGGTTCCCTTCGCGATCATCGACGCCACCTGCCTCACCGAGGCAGGCTACGTCGGCGAGGACGTGGAGAACATCCTGGTCCGCCTGCTCCAGGCCGCGGACTTCAACCTCGTGAACGCCGAGCACGGCATCGCCTATATCGACGAGATCGACAAGATCTCCCGCAAGAGCGAGAACCCCTCGATCACCCGCGACGTCTCCGGTGAGGGCGTGCAGCAAGCGCTGCTCAAGATCCTCGAAGGGACCATCGTGAACGTGCCGCCTCAGGGCGGCCGCAAGCACCCGCAGCAGAAGTACATCGAGGTCAACACCAAGGACATCCTCTTCATCTGCGGCGGCGCCTTCGAGGGCCTGGAGAAGATCGTGGAGCGGCGCATCGGCCGCAAGGAAATGGGTTTCGCCGCCAACATCCAGAGCAACCGGAAGAAGAACCTCGGCGAAGTGCTCTCGCAGGTCGAGCCCGAGGACCTGCTCCGCTACGGTCTCATCCCGGAAATGGTGGGACGGCTTCCGGTGGTGGCGAGCCTCTCCAACCTGGACGAGGCGGCGATGGTGGAGATCCTCACCAAGCCCAAGAACGCCATCAGCAAGCAGTACAAGAAGTTTTTCGAAATGGAAGGTGTGGACCTCTCGTTCACCGACAGCGCCCTCAAGGCTATCGCCCACCAGGCGATGATCCGCGGCACCGGCGCCCGCGGGCTGCGCGCGGTTCTCGAAGAGGCCATGCTCGACATCATGTACGACATTCCGTCGCTGGAAGGGGTGACCCATGTGGAGGTCACCGATGACGTCATCCGCAAGAAGAGCCCTCCCATCATGACCTGGGCTCGCGAATCCAAGAAGAAGGGCGCTTAAACAACGGTGTTGATGCGAATCGAACGCGACGGCGAGGTTCTGGAGTTCGACGAGAAGCTTCCCCTTCTTCCCCTGCGGGACGTCGTGCTGTTTCCGCAGATGACGGTTCCCCTCCTGGTGGGGCGCGTCCCCTCGGTCAACGCCATCGAGGAAGCGGTCGCGGGCAACCGCATTCTCTTCGCCACCGCCCAGCGCAAGCCGGACGTGGTGGATCCCCAGAAGGAAGACCTCTACCGGTTGGGCACCATCGTGCGGGTGCTGCAGCTCTTCCGGCTTCCGGACGGAACCATGCGGGTGCTCGTCGAGGGGCTCTGCCGGGCCCGCGTGCGCCGGTTCCTCGGCGCCGACGACTTCTATCTCGCCCGCGTCGAAGCGCTGGAGGAATCGTCCGAAACAGGGGCCGAGATCGAAGCGGTCATGCGAGCGGTGGCCGGCGCCTTCAACGAGTACGTCCACCTCAATCGGCGCATCTCCGATGAGGTTCTGCTCACCGTCAACAACATCACCGATCCCGCGGTGCTCTCCTACACGGTGGCCAGCCACTTGCAGATCAAGGTGGCGGCCAAGCAGGAAATCCTCGAGTTGGAAGGGGTGGCGGAGCGACTTGCGCATCTGAGCCAGACCCTTCAGTCCGAACTCGAAATCGTCAAGTTGGAGCGCAAGATCGAGGGTCAGGTCCGCTCCCAGGTTCACAAGAACCAAAAGGAGTTCTACCTCAACGAGCAGCTCAAGGCGATCCGCAAGGAACTCGGCTATCAAAACGAGTTCGCCGGCGAGATCGAGGACCTGGAGCGCCAGCTCAAGAAGGCGCAGCTCCCCAAAGAGGTCCGCGAGAAGGCGGAGAAGGAGCTGGACCGGCTCTCCAAGATGTCCTTCATGTCCCCGGAAGCCACCGTGCTTCGCACCTATCTCGATTGGCTGGTGGCGGTGCCGTGGAAGAAGCGCAGCGAGGACAACCTGGACCTCGCCGAAGTGCGCAAGATCATGGACGCGGATCACTACGGACTCAAGAAGGTCAAGGAGCGCATCCTCGAGTACCTGGCCGTGGTGAAGCTGTCCGGTCAGATCAAGGGCCCCATCCTTTGCTTCGTCGGCCCGCCCGGCGTGGGCAAGACGTCGCTCGGTATGTCCATCGCCGGCGCGATGGGCCGCAAGTTCGTGACGCATGTCGCTGGGCGGCGTGCGCGATGAGGCGGAGATTCGCGGCCACCGGCGCACGTACATCGGTTCGATGCCCGGCCGCATCGTGCAGGCCATGAAACGGGCGGGGACGGTGAACCCGCTCATCCTGTTGGACGAGGTGGACAAGCTCGGTTCCGACTGGCGCGGCGATCCCGCGGCGGCGCTGCTCGAGGTGCTCGATCCCGAGCAGAACTCCACGTTCAACGATCACTATCTCGAAGTCGACTACGACCTCTCCCAGGTGCTCTTCATCACCACCGCCAATTACCGACCGGCGATCCCGCCTCCGCTTCTGGATCGCATGGAGACCATCGAGCTGTCGGGCTACCTGCAGACCGAGAAGCTCTCCATCGCCCGCGAATTCCTCCTGCCCAAGCAGATCCAACGCAACGGTCTCGCCGCCGAGGACATGGTTCTCGGCGACGCCGCGCTCAACGCGATCATCGCCGAGTACACCCGCGAAGCCGGTGTGCGCAGCCTCGAACGCGAGATCAGCGCGATCGCGCGGAAGATCGCCCGGCACAAGGCCGAGGGGACCGCGCCGATGCCGGTCAAAGTGACCGGTGCGCGCCTGACCGAATTCCTGGGCCCGCCCCGCTTTATCGAGAGCCCCCTCGAGCGGCGCTATCGCGTCGGGATCGCCAACGGCCTCGCCTGGACGGAAGCCGGCGGAGACGTGATGACGATCGAGGTGACCACGGTGCCGGGGAAGGGAACCCTGAACCTCACCGGGAAGCTGGGCGAGGTGATGCGCGAGTCCGGGGTCGCGGCCATGACGTATGCCCGCAAGAACGCGGAGGCCTGGGGCCTCGACAAGTGGTTCTATCAGGACATCGACATCCATATCCACGTGCCGGAGGGGGCGATCCCCAAGGACGGCCCCTCGGCGGGCATCACGATGGCCGTCGCTCTCGTTTCCGCCCTGACCGGGGTCCCCACGATTCCCGATGTAGCCATGACCGGCGAGATCACCTTGCGCGGCACCGTGTTGCCGATCGGGGGCCTCACTGAAAAGGTAGTGGCGGCCAAGCGGGCGGGCGCGAAGGTCATCATCATCCCCAAGGCCAACGCCAAAGACCTGGTCGAGATCCCGATCAAAGTGAGGCGAGGACTCCGCTTTATTGAGGTGGAGCACATGGACGAGGTGCTGCGCCACGCGCTCGAGCGCGTCCCCGGCGGCGCGGTTGCGGGAGCAGCCCTTGATGAATCTCCGTCGACGGGCCGGTACCTTCAGCACTGATCCAACAGAAAGTGTTATGTTTCCCGACGGGAACGCGCCGTGAAATCCGTAAAACCGTCGCTAATCACTATTGCTTGAGCGAGTTATCCTGAGTCGTGCGCCCGCGGTGGCTGGACCGAAGAAACCCCTGACGATCCGCATCCGTTAACGCTTTCTCCCCTTGGGATTCCACGCTGACTTCGCGATGATGTCGGCGGATTTGACAAGACGCGTCGGATCCGATACGAAGTGAAGGAAAACTCTCTTGTTGCTTGCAATGCACGAATCCAATCACCTATAATCAGTTGTGTTGGAGAGCGAGGAGAGGATGCACCGCGGGCATGGATCCTGCACAACTCTCCCCCAGGAGCACACCACCCCAGCGTGGTGGTGTGCGTATTGGAAACGTTTGCGTCACGACAGCCAAGGGGGTCATTGAAATGAAAAAGGTATTGGCCGTTCTCGCCGTGGGGGCGCTGCTTGTTGCGGGGCCTGTTTCCGCGAACTCGCTCCAGATCTCGTTCACCGGCCTGAACCTGATGTACGACGGTACGACTGGGGTCATCTCTGACGGCGGCGGCGCCAACTCCACCCGGCCCGGTGACACGTCACTCGCAGACGCGCTGACAACCATGGACTTCTTCGATATGCCGAGTGGTAACCACCTCGGCGGTTTCTACAACAACATCTACGCCGACATCTACATCCCAGGCGTATTCAACATCCCCGCCGCCGGCGGCTTCGGCCTGAAGAGCGTGGGCCCGTTCCCGAGCTTCGGGTTCGACCTTTTCATCGGCTCGACGATCCTGGCCCTCAATTTCGACACTCCTCTTGAGTATGCGTGGAGCCCAAACCAACTCGCGGTCAAGGGCAGCGCCAGGACCGAGTTGATCCAGGGGCAGGCCCTTCCTTTCGGGATCACGATCGGGGCGCCGGTTGACTTTGGGTTTGACATTCTGGTGACGGACTACGGGACGTTTCAGCCGCCGAACCTTGCCGGCGTGGACGGTGACGGGGAGTATCTCTCTCGCTTCACCGGATTCGGCACCGGGGATGTGAAGGCCCCTATAAGTGGCGTCCCCGAGCCGGCCACGCTGCTGCTGCTGGGCTTCGGCCTCCTCAGTGGGGGTGCGATGAGCGCGAAGCGTCGCCGGAAGTAGCGACGACTCGATCCCCCTGGCCGAAATTAATCATTGGGGCTCCGGACTCCGGTCCGGAGCCCTTTTTGTGTGATTGCCCCGCCCGGCCGGTATACTGCTTCGCTCATGGTCGAAGATTGGGAGATCGTGGTTTCCGGGACTTAGCAGAGAGGGTTGTCAATGTCGGTTCGCGTGGTGGTCGGGGCCCAATGGGGCGACGAAGGCAAGGGAAAGATCGTCGATCTTCTGAGCGACGAGGCCGACCTTGTCGTGCGCTACCAGGGAGGGCCCAACGCCGGACACACGGTGGTGGTGAACGGCGAGACGACCGTGCTCCATCTCGTCCCCTCCGGCATCCTCCACCCCGACCGGACCTGCGTCGTGGGAAACGGCGTCGTCATCAACCTGGAGGGGTTCTTCTCCGAGCTGGATAGCCTCGCCGGCAAGGGTGTTGCCTGGGCCGATCGCGTCTGGGTGAGCGAACGCGCCCACATCATCCTCCCCGCGCATCGGGCCATCGAAGAGCAGGAAGAGAAGGGGCCGGGAGCGGTGGGGACCACGCTGAGGGGCATCGGGCCCGCCTACCGGGACAAGATGGCGAGGATCGGGGTCACGGTGGGGGAGTTCCTGGAGCGGGACCGCTTCCGGGAAGCTCTCGCGCGCCAGCGGGCCTGGCGGGAGCGGTTCGTGCCGGCGCTTCCCCCGGAGGCTATCGACGCCGACGCGGTCGAGGAGCAGCTTGGCCCCTACCGGCGCCGACTCGAGCCCCTGGCCCGTGACACCGCGCTCTTCCTCGATCGTGCCGCCCGTGAAGGAAGGCGGCTTCTTCTGGAGGGCGCCCAGGGGACGCTCCTGGACGTGGATCACGGCACCTATCCGTTCGTGACGTCCTCGAGTGCGGCCGCGGGAGGCGCATGTACCGGCACCGGGCTGGCCCCGCGCCGGGTGGACGAGGTCATCGGGGTAACCAAGGCCTACACGACTCGGGTGGGCCTCGGGCCGTTCCCCACCGAGCTGCACGACGAGGCGGGAAGTCTCCTGCGCGACCAGGGAGCGGAGTTCGGCGCGACCACGGGCCGCCCGCGCCGCTGCGGATGGCTTGACGGCGTCGCCTTGCGCTATGCCGCCCGGGTGAACGGGCTCGACATCCTGGCCGTGACCAAACTGGATGTTCTCACCGGCCAGGACCGGGTCCGGATCGCCGTGGCGTATCGTGTGGGCGACGACCTCCTGACCGAGTTCCCGGCGCGGGTGAGCGCTCTGGAGCGCGCGACGCCGGTGTACGAGGAATTGGAGGGCTGGACCGAGGATCTGGCCGCTGCGCGGCGCATGGAGGACTTGCCAGCGACCGCGCGGCGGTTCCTTCGCCGCATCGAGGAGATCGCCGACGTGCCGGTGGGTCTCGTCTCGGTGGGGCAGGCGCGCGAGCAGACCGTGGACGCCCGGCGTTCATGAAAGCGGTGCGGACGGTCCGCGCCCCGCATCACGTTTCGAGCCGTTAGCTCAGTCGGTAGAGCATCTGCCTTTTAAGCAGAGGGTCGCTGGTTCGATTCCAGCACGGCTCACCACCCCTTCGTCCCGGAGGACCGCGTTTGAGAACCGGAATACTCGGCCATCCGCAGAGCGGAAAGACCACGCTCTTCAACATCCTGGCCCGGGCGCACGCGCCCACGGGAGCGTTCGCCTCTGCTTCGGGTGGTGTCAACATCGGGGCGGTCCAGGTGCCGGACGCGCGGCTCGAGAGCTTGCGCGATCTCTTCCATCCCAAGAAGTACACGCCGGCTCGTATTGAATATGTGGACCTCGCCGGGCCCGCCGGCGGCAAGGAGAAAGCCGACGCCCTGCTCCCCCAGCAGATCACGATCTCCGACCTCATCCTCGTGGTCGTGCGCGCCTTCGAGAACGCCTCGGTGCCCCACCCGCGAGGCACCGTGGACCCGATGCGCGATCTCGGAGATTTCCTCGACGAGCTCATCCTCAAGGACATGGCGGTGCTCGACGCGCAGCTCCAGAAGCTACGCAAGGGGAAGCAGGTGGGCGCGAAGCAGGACGCCGAGGAACTCCCGCTATTGGAGCGATGCTATGCAAGCCTGGAAGCGGGCACGCCCATGCGCGAGATGAACCTGGCCGTGGAGGAGGAGCGCGCGCTGCGCGGCTTTCAGTTGGTGACGGCGAAGCCGCTGCTCGTGGTGTTCAACGTGGACGAAGATCGCGCGCGCGGCGCGGGACTCGCCGAGGCGTTTGCCGCGCGTCCGGGCGCCGCCGCGGTGGAAATCTGCGGCCGCGCGGAGATGGAGATCGCCGATCTCACGGAAACCGAGGCGGCGGAGTTCATGGAACTCCTCGGCATCGGCGAGTCGGGACTCGATCGGGTGATTCGCACCACCTATTTCCTTCTGGGCCTGCAATCTTTTTTCACCGTGGGGGAGGACGAGGTGCGGGCCTGGACCATCACCTCCGGGACCCGGGCGGCCCAGGCCGCAGGCAAGATCCACAGCGACCTGGAACGCGGCTTCATCCGCGCCGAAGTCGTTGGATGGAAAGAACTTCTGGATGCGAAAGGGCTCGCGGAAGCCAAGGCTGCGAGCCTGCTGCGGCTGGAGGGAAAGGACTACGTTGTGGGCGACGGGGACGTTCTCAATATCCGATTCAGCGTGTAGCTTTTTCAGCAGAGCACCTTTGTTTCATTTTTCTTCTTGACGTGCCGAGCGATCGGGCTCAACTTCCCCGGTCGGGGTGCCGAAACCGTAGGCTCGTGAGCCGCGATGCGGTTCGCGAAGTGTTCCGGCACCCTGAAGCCGACCGTTCCGCACTTCCCCTGGGGGGGGAAATCCGAACTGGTCACATAGGACTACTCAGCACAAGGAGGGTTGTGCACAGGTCCATCCTGATGCAGCCGGTCATATTCTCGGCACGTGCCGAAACGTGTCCGGTCCCGCCTTCCTTACCACCAGGCCCAAGCGGCCCGTTTTGTGTTGACAGTCCAAAACAGGGTGTGGGACATTGCCGGCGCTTGTGCTTGCGGTTTTCATGAGGAAGACCGTTTAGTTCACTCGACTTACGGAGGTGAGTAACAGGCCGGACCTGTGATCGCGGCGCCGCTCCTCGGAGCGCTTACGCGATCTTCGAGGGCGGAGGGTAACGGCACGCAAAGCGACTTGACCGAAGTAGAGACAGACGGCAGACTCGCCTCGATCAAAAAGGGATCTGCGTTACTTTCGGAATCGTGTCGGCCTGGAGTGGACGGACAGCGCCAATAGCGATGGAAGAGAGCTATGCGCTGATTCCTTTTTTGCGTTTGTAGGAACATGAAGAAAGACCTTGGTTCGAACAGCTCGAAGACGGTTTTGACGGAATGTATGCGTCAACGCCTGCGTTCAGCCGGAGGGAGGTCCGAGTGCAACGGATGAAACCGGGAAAGCGGAGAACAATGACTCATCTTCTGGGTTTCGGAAGAAGCATGAAGCTGAGCGCCGGTCAGGTGTCCAAGAAGGAGGGTGCTGGAATGAGTTGGAGAGTAAGGCTCACGATGGCGTTTGCTCTCGTGGCGGTTGCGGTGGCCTTCGGCCTCGCGACGTTCACGGGCGCGGCGCCGGCTCCGCCGATTGAGAAGCTGGGGCTCACCGGAACGAACAAGCGTCCGGATGCGCTCCCCACCAGGCAACTGCCCGCGCTGACGGACGCGGTCTATTGGGCCGGTCCTGCGGCCGGAACGGCGGACGACGTCCTCTGGCTCGTTTTCAACGAGGCCGTGGCGCCCGGTAGTTTCACCGCGGATGACCTTCTGATCTTCCGCGGCGCGAACCCGCCGATCACCATCAGCAACCTCTCCTTTGCCCAGCATGAGGCTGACGCGGACGCGCCGACGCTGAACATGTACAAGAACGTCATCGCGGTGACCGGCCTCAACGGCACCGTCCCGAATCCGGGACTTGCGACGGCGCTCACCACGACCGACAAGGTGGCGCTGCGCAACCCGAAGGACCACCTGGGTTGGACGGACGCCTCCCGAATCAAGGTGACCACGGGCCCCGCGATCACCCGGGTTGTGGTGACCAACGGCACCGAAGACGGCATGAACACGACGGTCGGTGATGTGATGCGGGTGTACTTCACCCACCAGATCACGACCGCCATCGCCGCCGGCGCCAACGCCCGCACCTACTTCACCGCGCCCGAGCTTGCGACCACGGGTGTTAACCCCGTCATCAACGGGTTCGCGGTCAACAACCGGTTCGTGGACATCACCTTCAACAACGACACCGACCAGGGCAAGATCCGCGAGGGCATCACCTCGCTCCGCCTGACCGGTGCCGGCGTGCTGAGCGGTCGCCGCAGCGGCACCGCCACCAGCCCGGTCCAGCCCAGCACTTCGTTGCGCTGGGAAATCACCCAGAACGAAGGGCCGATCCTCTTGCAGGCGGGCTATGACGCCAGCCTCAACCGGATCACGCTGGTCTTCTCCGACGATATCCAGAGCGGGGTGTTCGCCGCTCCCGGCGCCGCCGTCTTCGCCATCACAGGGCGCACCTACACCGCGATCGGCTCGGATGACGGCGACAACGTCCTGCGCCTCGACGGCATCGGCGGCGGGAGCCCCGTCGGCCAGACGGTCTCGACCTCGACACCGGCCGTCATCCTGGACTACCAGGGTAACCAGACCCAGGCCGGGGCCACGGTCACCGTCGTGGCGTCGCCCATCATCATCCTGGCCAACTACCGGGATAGCGGCACCGACGATCTGACCGACGACCGCATCAACGTCTGGTTCGACGTCGACTTCTCGGCCGCTCCCGGTGCCGCCAACTTCGGTATGAAGGGAATGAACCCGGCCGGTATCACGGTCACCCTCCCTGGGACCGGTCCGCAGGTTCAGATCTCCGATCTTTCCGAGGCGTGGACTCAGGGCGACCGGATCTTCCTGAATTCCGTTTCGATCACCTACGCCAGCGGCACCAATGCCACTCCGAGCACGCAGAACTCGTGGATTCGCGACTTCTCGCCGCCTCGGAAGCTGATCTTGGCCGCTGACCCAGGTCTCACCCATGACAGCAACGATACGGCTTTCGTCGGCTACGACGAGACCGGCGTCGACGATGCGACCTATGTCCTCTTCTATGCGCGCCGCAGCCTCCCGGTGGATGCGCAGTACGTAACGGACAACGTCGAGTTCGCCGAGGCGCTGACCAATCCGATGCTGCTCGCCCTCGACAGCGATCTGATCGCTACCTACCTCATCAACGCCGGCGACACCGACACCAAGGGCGAGACGCTTGCCCTTGGCGACAATGTGTATCTTCGCCGCCGTGGTGGTGGACCTCGAGGGTAACTACGACCCGTCGGACCTCACTCCGCTCGGGCGGCTGGTAGCAGGTCCGCTGTCTCGGCCGGTCGACTTCGTCGACGGTGTGGACGACGACATGATCCACATCTTCGGCGTCCAGCATCCCTCAGTGGGTCCCGGCCTGCACTTCGCCGGCGGCGACCCGGGCTCGGCCCCGGTCGACGCGGACTCGGTACGCGTCTATGCCGACACGGACGGCGACGGTGTCGTCGGCCAGAGTGACGGCGACGGCGGGTACATCTGGCTGGGGTCGGGCCTGATCGACCACACGCCCGGCGTCGACGGCTCCTTCGGCCCGATCGCCCTCAACCCCATCAACACCTCCTACAACGTGCTCTACTTCGTGAGCACGCAGGGGACGGGCGTGCTGGAGGTCGAGTCGTTCTACTCGACGCCGATCATCAACGACAACGGCCTGGAGCGGATCGCCAACGCGTTCGATCCTACGAACGCCGATCGGATCTACTCCGGTGGCGACACGCTGCGGGTCGAGAGCCGGGTCTACGATCCCACCGTGGCGATCTCCGACGGGACCAACGGTGTGATCTCCGTCGTCAACAACAACGCGGTCAACAACCTGCTCTACATCTGGGCGGACCTGACCGGCTACGTCACGACCACCGGCGCCGACTCCGTTCTCCTGACCTCGCTCGGCGCCAACATGGTGGACGACGACAACGACTGGATCGACACCGACGCCGACGGGGTCAAGGACTACCCCGAGCCCTACGTGAACGAGAACGGAAACGCAGGGTGGGACCAGGGCGAGACGTTCCTGGACCGCAACGGCGACAAGATCTACACAGGTGGAGATGCGAACCTCGACTGCAACGACGTCGACGAGAACAGTCGGTACCTGCTGATCGGGTACTACCTTGACGCGACCAAGCTCGTGGCGGATCCGGAGGGCGTCGACAACTTCGCGGTCCTCGAGGATGTCCCGGTCGTGCTGACCGTCGAGGACAACGCCGTTCGCTCGAACCGCAACTACAACGCGGCTTGGGACAGCGGCACCGCCTCGACCGTCTACGCCGACTTCATCAACAAGATCACCGAGGGGAAGGCGGCCAGCTATCCGATGCCGCTGCACGCCCACGTTCCGTCGTGGAGCATGGAGCACCGGCTGGTGGACGATGAGTCCTTCCTCGGCACCGAGGACAGCCAGGCCCCCACGGTTTCCGAGATCTCGTTCCTGGCTCGCGAGAGCACCTGGACGAGCTCCGGGGCCGCGAACATCATCGAGCCCGGGGACCATGTCTATAAGCTCCCCGCCGGCGAAGTGGCGCCGTTCTTCAACCTGGCCGACTCGACCCTGTCGGACGACGACGTAATCTTCGTCGCCCTGCAGATCGATGCGACGCCCAACACCTCGAACAACGCCGACTTCCAGTGGTTGAACTTCGACCCGACCGGGGACGCCAACGCCGACGGGTATCCGGGCATCCGGAACGTCCTCGGCGTGACGAACGGTGACGACGACAACGACGGCTTTGCCGACCTCCTCGATCCCGAGGTGGCCAACGCCATCGAGGCCGACGGCAACGCCGATGTCCTCGGCAACGCCAACGGCGTGCATCGTCTCAACGACCGCATCGACAACGACAACGACGCTTTCTTCCGTATCAACGGGATTAGCGGCGGCTACATCTGGTTCAACATCGACGAGTCGGACACGAACGGCGTGGACGACGACGGCAACGGCGTCATCGACGACGCGAGCGAAGTCGAGACCTACACCGCGGCGTCGGACGACGACGAAGACGGCATCGTGGACGCCAGCGCGGTCGTGATCGATGTCGATGCCGGCAAGTTGATGTCCGACCTGACCTACGGTGGATACATCTACGTGGCCGGGTTCAGCGATCCGACCGCCATTGCCAAGTACAAGGGCACCCCGGCGGCTTCCAAGCCCAAGGATCTCAACCTGACCCTCGACGATCTGACGGCCAACGACGGGGTCTTCGGGAACAAGGACCGGAACTCCGCGGTGACCAAGGGCTCGGACAACCTGGCCGACGCGGACTTTGCGTTGGGCGCGCCCGAACATCATCAGCTACGCGATTCGCATTCAACGCGTCCGGCGATTCGCCGGTCGTGCCGCTGAACAACAACAGCACCTCCTTCGCGTTCAACTACCGACGCAGAACGTGCGCAACCTGAACATGAAGGTGATCAAGAGCCTGTACGGCCTCGCCGACGGAGCCGAGTACCGGATCCGCGCGGTGGCCTTCGACCACGCCTACCAGGGCAACGCCAACTGGGCGGTGCCGCTGCGTTTCTCGATCGACAGCGTGGCGCCCATCGCGACCATCCCTCCTCCGCCGTTTGACGGCGTGGCAGACATCAACCCGGATGCCGCCGGCACCCAGGTCTGCGACGTCATCTCGACGGACAACGACGACGACGGGTTCCTGGATGCGGCAACCTACACGCTGGAAGCCGACATCGCGGGTGACGTGAACGACGTCGCCACGGTGGAATTCCAGTACTGGACCGGCACGGCTTGGGCGGCCCTCGGGACCGACGTCAGCGCGCCGTTCACCTGGGACTGGACCACCGCCGGCCCGATGACGAACGACCCGCCTGCGGCCCAGGACACGCTCTACTTCCGCACGATCGCGACCGACAACTTCGGCAACGTGGAGCCGCAGTCGCTTTGCGACAGCCTCTTCGTCTCGCCGGGCGTGCTCGACGCGACCTGCTACGAACTGCAACTCATCATCGTCGACTGCACTCCGCCGATGGCGTGCCTCTGCCAGATCGGGTCCGACTACGACCCGTCTGACGGCGCGTTCGTCCCCGTGGAGAGCGCGGTCGACATCTCGGCGTGCTTCACCGACGGCGACGGCGACCCGACCACCAACGACGTGGTCCGCGTCGAGTTCGAGTACCGCCCGGTGGGTACGTTGACCTGGTTCCCGCTGGTGTCCATCACCGGCGTGCCCGCGGATACGAGCGGCGACGGCATTCCCGACGTCCTCGACGATCCGACGGGCGTCAAGCACCCGATCATCAGCGTCGGTCCGGATGAGTGGGTGGCCACGGTGACGTGGGACACGCGCGGCTTCGTGGCGGGTAGCTACGATCTGCGCGCCATCGCCTACGACATCGAAGGCAACGGCATGCCGGACATGACCTGCACGGCCACCGCGACGCTGGACGATACTCGGCCTGCGCGCCTACATCCAGCCCGTCGTGAACGTGGCCGGCAACGTGGACAGCCTGTTCGCGAACGTCTACATCCACGACCTCGCCGTGAACAAGGTCGAGTTCCAGTACACCGCGGACGCCAACTCCGACGGCCAGCCGGACGGCGGCCCCTGGATCACGATCGGCGTGGACGGTCTGGTTCCCGACAAGCGCGGCTACAAGGGCGACGTCATCCTCCGCGCCGGCACGGGTGCCGAGCGCGTATTGAAGAACGCCCCTGCCCGGGCACTCGATGCGGCCATCGGTGGCAAGTACTACCGGTACTGGGACGTCGACGGCGACGGGTACAACCCCGTCGACCCGATCGTGCGTGACGTGAACAACAACGGCACGTTCCAGCCGGCCACCGATGTGATCGTCGTCGTCACCCAGGCCGGGATGTCCCCCGGGACGGTGCTGACGAACTTCGCGGCCGACGAGTACATCGGCGACGTGAACAACAACAGCGCGTTCGATCTGGCGGATTGGATCCTCAAGGACAACCCGGCCGACGGTTCGGACGACGATCTCGACCTGTGGGCCATGGATTGGGATGTGACCGGCCTCAGCGGCTGCTACATCGTCCGTGCCGTGGCGACCGACATTCTCGGCAACACGGATGACGACGTTTCGCCGCGTGACGGGATTCCGGACAGCAACACGCGCATCTGGTTCGAGCAGTACTGCATCGACAGTGAGGCTCCGCAGTTCTGCGTGGTGTCCTACATCCCGGCGGCTGGCGGCGATCCGGTGGTTCTGCCCACCGGTCCGCCTTGCCTGCACATCTTCCCGCAGGACTTCCTGACCCTGATCGCCGAGCCTATGGGCGGAGCGAGTGACGCTGACGTTGATTCCGTTCGGTTCTATTACTGGCGGAACGGCGTCGACTCGACCTGGGTCTACATCTCCACCGACATGGTGAGGGTGGACGGATGGACGGCGAAGTTCCTGTACGGGGATCTCGCGATCACGACCGACACCGAGACGAACTTCCGGGCTGTCGCGTACGACACGAACGGAAACTTCGACATCGATCCCGACGCCTGCAAGGCGTGCGTGGTTCTCGGCGAAAACGTGGGTCCCGAGACCGACATCGTGATGGTGGTCACTGCCGAGGTGGACACGCTCGAGGCGAACACGGTTCTCCGTGGCAACCTCGAGACCTACTGCCTCGAGCCGACCACGCTTTCGATGCTGGTTACCGCCGAAGACAACACGAACATCGAGAAGGTGGAGATCTGGTACCGCAAGGCCGGCGGCGCCGCGCCGTACGATACGACGGCGTGGATGGTCGTGCCGGGCATGGTGGATACCACCTATCCCTACATCTTCGGTGACCTGGACGGCGCCGCGGGTCCGAACCCGCCCGGCGACGCCCCGGCTTGGAACATCGCGGGCCTGACGGACGGCGTGTACCAGTTCTTCCCGCGGGCGACCGACGTCAACGGGAACATCACGCCGATCTTCGGGAACCCCTATCGGTTCAGCCTGAATCGCCAGACAGCACATGTGACGTCCGTCACGAGAATCGGTGTCGACGCCGACAGCCTCACCCCCGGTGAGGAAGTGGTGATCAGGGCCGACGTGGACGTGGCCGGCGACTACACCGGCATCACGGTGCAGTTCTACTACGCTGAGCGGATCGAGGGTGAGATCCTGGACGTTGCGACGGTCTATCCGTACAGCGCCACGACCAATCACTCGATCTGGGCGGCGGGCGCCGTCGGTGAGCACGGTAGTGAGACGGTCTGGGTGGGCGGTGTCGCCGCCACGTGGTACAGCCCGGCGGACTTCGCCGCGCTGGTCGCGCCGACCAAGCTCGACTACACGATCACCGGAACCAGCACGATCACTTTCGGGAGCGGCATGGCGGTGGACGACGTGGTCACGATCGACTACAACGTCACGGACTGTAAGCCGATCGGTGCCGGCGACAACGAGTACCCGTACTCGGTGGCCTGGGATGCCGACACCTTCAACGGCTTGGTCCCGGAGCCGACGTACTCCGACGTGACCCACTACGACATCATCGCAGTGGCCTACCGCGTCTGGGACTCGGTGTTCATCAGCTCCCGTCCGTGCTCCGAGCTCTGTCTGACCGAGGGCTTCGCGCTCCCGATCAACGACACGGATGCGCCGACGTTCACGGTCTATGGTCTCGACTCCTGCCACCTCAACCCGAACTACCCCGGGAACCCCCTCTGCGAGACCTACGGGGGCAGCGACATTAGCGGTGATTTCGGGTCCTGCAAGTCGAAGCTGACCGGGATCGAGCACCAGTTCTTCGTGACCACTCAGGACGACGTCGTCCGCGTGTTCATGAATATCGCGGGCGGAACCGCGATCGACTTCACGCACTACACGGCGGAAGACGACTCGCTGATCACGATCCCGATCACGTTCTACATCGATGACCTGGCCAACGTGACGGCGAATAGCTGGAGCTTCCAGGCCATCAATCCCGACTCGGTCGAAAACGTCACCATCACGATCCCCGGCATCTTGGCTTACAACGTCGAGATGACAAACCTGGGTGACGGGATCTATCAGTACAACGCAGTCCTGCCGCTGGGTGGTAGCTACGGCTACTCCTTCAGCGTGGACATGATTGGTGACAACCAGGTCGATAACATTCCGGATCCGCGCTTCAGCTCTTCCACGATCGTGCTCCCGTCGGACGTGTGGGTGTACAGCACCGACGACCCGGCGGCCCTGTTCGGCGTCAATATGCTGAAGCAGGTTCTGATCACGGTCGTCGACGAGGCCGGCAACTCGACCACGAACCTCGTGTCGGGCGGGGTCTCGGGCGTTCTCGGTCAGATCTGGGTCACTTACGACCCGACCCGGCCGATTGTCAACAGCATCTGGCTGAGCGAGACCATGGTTGCCCCCGAAGGCGACGTGCAGGTCAACGTGGAGATCCGCGACCCTGTCCCGGCCACCGGCGACATCGTCAAGCTCACGGGGATTATCCTGCAGGCCTCGGTGGACGACACCGAGACGCGCTGGCGGACGATCTTCGAGGACGGGTTTGACTCGTGGAAGATCTTCATCTGGACGCTGAACGGCGGGTGGGGCGGAACCTTCTCGCTGCCCGGCTGGATGAACCCGCTCACGGACGGGATCGATAACAACCTCGACGGCATCACCGACGACGCCGCCGAGTCCGTCTACACCTACAAGCTCCGGGTCGTAGCGATCGACGATTGCTTCAACTGGGGTTACTCGTGCGGTCACCCGCGGGCACAGTCGCCCGAGGTGTGCGCCGAGATCACGGTGGACGCGGACATCCCGCAGGCGTGCATCACGGAGCCGACGGACGGAACGATCTTCCCGATCGGCGACGTGATCGAGCTGACTGCCAGCACGACCGACACTGACGTGGCCTACGTCCAGTTCGAGTACAGCCTCCATGGCGGCATGGAATGGGATTCCATGTCCAGTTGGACACCGATCGACTGCACGCCTCTGAACGACGACGACGACCCGTGGGTTGAAGTGGTCGGCGAAGACGGGATGTATCACTGCTCGTGGGATACCGGCTTCCTGGCCGCCAACCTGGCGAGCGACTTCTACGTCAGCATCAGGGCCCGTGCGGTCGACATGGTCGACAACAATCAGGCGGAGGACGCGGCGCTCGACTGCAACGTCAACATCCTGTTGAACGACACCACCGGTCCGGTCGCGATGATCGCGCGCTTCTGCGCCGAGTGCTGGCCCGACGCCAGCTTCATCGACGACCACTGCAAGAAGCCGTTCGATCCGACGCTAGCCCTGAGCGGCGAGATCGGCATCTTCGGTGTCGCCACCGGCTGGAACGGATTCGACGTGGCTACGGTCATCGTCCAGTACGCGACCAGCAGTGCGGGTCCCTGGACGACGATCGACGTCGACTATAACTTCACCGTCCTGCCGGGGCCGGCGCTGGCCCAGTGGGATATCGTTTGGGACACCGATCCGATCGCGGACGGCACGTACTACGTGCGGGCCTATGCGACCGACGCGGACGGTAACGTCCAGAGCGACACGAATGGCGACGGCGTCCCCGAGGACGTTCCGAGCTTCCCCGTCATCATCGATCACATCGCGCCTGACTTCATGCTCACGCGCGTGGGTCCTGAGGGCGTGGGCGGCACGACGCTCGAGGATCACGACATCATTCGCGCCGACCTCCTCCCCGCCGAGACGGCGATCTGCCCCGAGCATTCGCCGGCGATCACCTTCTACGCGTCGGTGACGGATCCGGCGAACGACACCGAGGTCGTGAACCAGATGTGGCTCGAGTTCCTGGACGACTTCTCCGACCCGGAGAACCCGACCTGGATCAGCCTTGCTGGCGACTTCGGCTACTTCCAGTATCGCGATGCGGTCGGGAACAACCTGAATCCCGACGGCAAGTGGCAGCTCGTTATCCCGAGCCTGGAAGCTCTGGCTGACACGATGTCCGACCTCATGCCACGCGGACAGGCGGTTATCTACGGAGATTTGCCCGCCAAGGAGTACCGTTTCCGGGTACGCGCGGTGGACTACGCCTGCAACACCAACGAAGCCAACGAGGGCATCCTGCTGCGGGTCGATCCGTACAGCCCCGACCTGACCTACCTGTACGCGGGCGATCGTCAGTTCGAGGCGGGCGCTGGCACGGAGCCGGTGCACGTCGCGGGCGGTGACACCGTCCCGCTGGCCGTGCGTGTCAACGACGGTCTCTGGTACAGCTACGGGAACTGGCCGACGATCGACTACCAGGACTTCCAGGATCAGTCCTCCGGCATCTACGCCGTCCAGTTCGCTTACTACGACGGCGACGACAACCGGAACATCATCGGTCTCGGGACGCTCGACGACGCGGGCACCGCGACCAGCGAAGACGACCTCTGGAAGATCGACTGGGTGACCCCGGCCAACCTGCCGACGTCGACCGACAGCGTCTACACCATCGAGGTGGTGGCGCGGGACAATGCCGGCAACTGCTCAGGCATCGTGTCCTTCGATGCGGTGATCGTTCAGGATCACACGCCTCCGCAGGACACGAAGCTGATCGCGGTGGCTGGTGGTCGCGATGACGAGTGCGCGACCTATCCGCGGACTGCGCTGGATTACCTGATGGTCACCAAGCCGGAACCGATCCAGGGCCTTGCTGGTTCGGAGCAGCCCATGTACCTGATGGGCATCGACGACAACGTCCTTGCCCAGGATCTGACCGGAGCCAGGGCGCTGGGGACGGTGGCGCGTGATATCTATCTCTACGCCTCCACGCCGCAGGGCGACGCTTCGATGTTCGGCGGCCGGGTGTTCTTCGAAGGACGCCGGGTTGATCCGAGCAAGCCGAACGTCACCGGCCCGTGGATCCTCATCGCCGAGGGCTCGTGCTACATGAACTGCGGCGGCGACCTCATCCTGGGTCAGGCTTCTGGTGTGACCGGCGCCGCCGGCACGCACCTCGGCCCGATCTGGTCGGCTGAGTGGAACACCCTCGCGCAGTACCCGGATGGCTCCTACATCTGGTACAACGACGCGCTTGACGGGAACTCGGTGCAGGTCCGTGTCCGCTCGGTGGACGTGTGGGGTAACGAAGAGGTCAGCATCAACGATGCGATCTACCACCTCATCGTGGACAACACGGCCCCCAAGATGGCCATCGCGCTGAAGAACCCGAAGACGGGTGCGGTTGTCACTCAGGTCGAGCGCAACTCCCTTGACGGCGTCCTCATCGAGGCCACCGGCGGCGGCAGCGTGCTCGTCAACGACGATCTGCACGTGACCTACTACTACAAGCTCGCGACGGATCTGAACGAGTTCGGCTCGTGGGTCGCGCTCGACGAGGAGTTCGGCGTCCCGCCGACCAACGACAACCCCGATTACACCCGGCCCTACGCGTTCCACTGGAACACGAATGAGTACCGGGACATGAACGGGGAGCCGTTGATCCCGAACGAGACCTACAACATCTCGGTCGAGGTGGGCGATCTGGTCTGCAACACGACGGACGTGGTGGAGCACTTCACGGCGGGCGGAACCGCCCCGGTGAAGTTCGTCGACACCATCGCCCCGAAGGCGACCATCACCCACATCATGCGTGATTACTCGGGCGCGGACTGCAACGTGGCCGAGAACGTGCTGATCGAGAATCCTGACAACATCCGCGTGAACGGTGTGAGCCAGCTCTGGGCCCGCATCCTGGACGGCGCGACCGATACGCAGGACGTGAAGTTCATGTATCGGAAGGCCGGAACCAGCACGTGGACGATGATCAACGCCGATGTTTGGCTCAAGGACCTGGACAACATCCAGACCTGGGTCATCTACAGCTGGGCCACCGCCCCGCTCGCCGACGGATCGTACGAACTCGCCGCCATCGCTACCGATGACGCGGGCAACAGCGATGCCAGCCCGGCGATCACGCGGATCATCATCGACCGCACCGGTCCTGCCTTCGCGGCGGTCAACCCGACCGACAACAAGGTTCTGGTGCCGGAGAACGTGGGTGATGTGGTTTGCAGCCCCGACAAGCGGGTTGCCGACCTTATCGCCACCAGCAGTGACACTGATGTCGCGTACAAGAACTCCTGGGAGAACTGCCTGAGCTGGCAGTGGAAGTGGTCCGCGGACGAGGACGTTGACCTCAACTGGACCTCGTTCGGCTCCATGACCATGTTCGACGGGAAGACGACGCGCTTCAGCAGCACGGTCGACCTGCTCGATGAGTTCGGTGCGACGGGGGCACTTGTCGACTGGCGCCTGGTCGCCACCGACGTGGCCGGCAACACCACCAAGAACGTCCTCGCGAAGAAGACCGTGGTGGACAACGTCGACCCGAACATCGAGATCACGCACGTGGCCCTGAAGACCGTCGACACGACGATCGATCCGATCGACAACGATCAGATCACCGATGTGTCCGCCGGCGACCAGGTCCGCATCTACGCGACCGTGAACGACGACGAACCCAACATCCCGAACACCGGCACCGGCGGCAAGGACCTGACCGACGTCAAGGAGGTCCAGTTCTTCCTCGCCAGCGTCCCGACAGGGGAGAACGCGCCTGTGTGGCGGCTCCTCGGGACCGCCGGCTACGATGCCACGCTCGGGCTGTGGGGCATTCTCTGGAACACCAGTGGCCTCGCCGACGGCGACTATCTGCTGGTGGCACGGGCCACCGACACGGCGGCCAACTGCGGCGACAGCCACAACATCGTCGTCGTGACGGTGGAGAACGTGGCGGTTCCGCTGGCTCAGGTGTCGGCCTTCAACCCGCACTTCAAGGATCTGATCACCAAGGGCATCATCGACCGCGTCTACGGTCTCACCTTCGGCGAGAAGGAGGCCTCTACGGTCTTCTTCCAGTACCGCAAGGTGAACGACGCCGAGTGGACGACCATCGGAACCTCGACGGATACCGGCGAGGGTCTGGACGTGCAACCGAACGCTCCTAGCGGTTGGCTCAAGCCGCAGGATCTGTGGTTCTCGGAACTCGTCACCTCGACGTTCACCGCAGGCCAGCTCCTCGAGCTGCGCGCGGTTGCCAGCGATGAGCTCCCCACCCTCCCGGCCAAGGCCGACGAGGGTGCGCTGACGATGAAGAGTGGCATCATCGGTCAGGGCGGCGTTACGCCGGCCGACGGTGATCCGAATATCTTCAGCGGGCTCTACGACCTGCCCAACACGCCGATCCTCACGGTCCGGGTTGACCGGACGGAGAACGGCGGCACGGTGTTCACGCCGGTCGACAACCTCGGCTACCTGCTGGCTCCGAAGTTCTTCATGACGGGGAACCTCGGTGGCTACTGGAACGGTGGTGGGAGCCTGCCGGCCCCCGAGACGAACGGCCTGACCTCGGCCGCGGATATCGAGGGCACCGGCGGTCGGGTCGAAGCTGCGACCACCGACGCGACCCTGGCTCCGTTCGTGGTCATGGTTGCCGAGGACGGCTTGGGCGCGATCGACGAGTTCGTTCCCGAGATGAACACCAAGATCGACGACAGCAAGGTGTGGGTGGGTGAAATTCCGACCCTGGAAGGCGCGTTCGAGGGTGTCAACCCGACCGAAGGCGCCAAGGTGGGTCTCTACGTCTCGGCCAGCAAGAAGCGCACGTCGATCGACGCCCCTGCGCCCAAGACCGAGATGAAGATGATGTACCTCTACTTCTACCAGACGACCATGGATCGCGGCACGAACGGCGTCGCCGGTGTCGACGGGCGCGGGTATCTCGCGGCCGACGGCTACCCGACCGACGACTTCGCGATGGAGATCCCGGCCGGTGCTGTGACTTCGCAGCGCGGGTTCCTGATCAAGCGCACCGATCGCCCGGTCACGCCGGAGTGGCAGGACAAGTACGTCGAGGCCATCGGTCCGTCGTACCTGTCCACGCTGCACAAGTCCGACTGGGACGTCACAACGCGTGACACGGACAACGGCTGGCAGGCGAAGGGGTGGATCCGCTACAAGGAGTCCGACCTGGTCAAGACCACCGGCGGCTCGTACGACGAATCCAAGCTCTCCGTCCGCTGGTGGGACGGCGACCAGTGGACTCGTGCGGACGTGAACCACATCCAGGTCGATACCGAAGCCAACGTGATCCGTTTCAACACGATGGAAATCTCGGGTACCGTCTGGACGGTGGTCGCCACCGACGAGAAGGCCCCGGTCGAGGTTTCGATGTCGCCCGAGTGGAACGGTTACACCGATCAGGATCCGATCCTGCGCGGCGTGATCCGGACCTCCAGCGACGAGATCGACACCGACTCGTTCGAGCTCTACATCGACAACAAGCTCGCGTACAGCTCGTACAGTGACTGGTTCATGTATCCCGGCTCGGAGTTCGACTGGGATTACGTGACCAACGAAAACCAGACCATCGCGTGGGACTACCGTCACAGCTGCGCGAACAACGAAGCGCTGAAGGAAGGGATGCACACGCTCCGCTTCGAGTTCCAGGACGAGAACGAGTTCTCGGTCTACGGGGCCGACTTCACGTACGAGTTCTGGGTCGATCGGACCGCTCCCTACGTGGAGTTCCACGGCGGATTCGTGGGCAGTCCGAAGCTGAGCAATGTCGCCGGCTACATCAACCTGGAAGAGGACATCCTCGGCGTCCGTCTCTTCGACGGCGGCTCGGGCATCCTCTTCAAGGAAGACCGTATCGACGACATCGCCATCGCCCATGACTGGAAGGACGATAGCTGTGAGGAGGAGACCGCCGAGGCTCTGTGCGAGCGCTACGGCGATATCTTCAACCTGTACGGCATCCTGTGCGATGACAGCAAGCTCATGTTCGGCGACGACGGGTTCAAGTACGACGTGTGGACGATCAACGAGGCCGGTGGTGAGAACCTCGGTCATCCGGACGACATCGAGACCCGGACGTTGATCTACACGGGTACCGCGAACGCGCTGGAGCCCTACGTGACGCCTTCGCTGAGCGAGTACTCGCCCGAAGACACGCTGAACGTTCCGTTGGCGGTGCTGACCGGCGGCCGGACGATCGAGAACGGCACGGTGATGGAGATCACTCTCTACACCCACCGTCTGGTCCTCGACCCGCTGGCGTACCACCTGGACGACGCGTCTATCCTCGATCTGATCAAGTTCTTCCTGGGCATCGGTGCGCCGGTGACCAAGACCTACGAGGTCGGCTCGGAAACGCCCGTCTACGTGGTCTACCTGACCGGTCCGATGGACAACGTGTTCAACGCGGGCAGCCGGTTCGTGGAGCAGCGCTTCATCGTCGACACCGTGGCGCCGGAGGTCTTCCCCTCGTCGCCTGGCGTGGTCTGCGATGGCACGACCCCCGATCCGGTCGGCCAGACCAACCGGTACGTGTTCTCCGCGTCCTTCACGGACGAGGGTGTTGGGATCGACGTCAACAGCATCCAGGTCCGGGTCACCGGCCCGACCGGCGCGGTTGTGGGCGAGAACAACATCCAGAACATGGACGTGACTGAGAACGGGGTCTCGTTCGCGATCACCAACGAGGGCAATCTCCTGGAAACGGGCACGTACTTCGTGCAGCTAAGCGGAGAGGACAAGCTGGGCAACAAGTTCAGCACCATCTGCAGCTTCACGGTGGGCGGCGGCGTCATCCAGGTGATGGATGCGAAGGTGATCCCGAACCCGTACAACCCGCTCGTGGGCAACGCCACGATTTCCTTCGTGCTGAACAAGCCGGCGGACGTCGAAGTCACCATCTACGACTGGGCGGGTGACTACGTCGCGACGGCCTTCAAGGGCACGAAGGGCGTGGGTCCTGTGATGATCGAGTGGGGCGGCCAGACCGATGACGGCCGGGCGCTCGGCAACGGCATGTACATCGTCCGCATCGTTGTGGACGACGGTTCGCGCCAGGAGCCGCGCGTCATGAAGCTCGCGATCTGGAACGAGAGGTAATCGAGGACCGTGGGGCCGGATTTCCGGCCCCACGGCTCTCTCGCTGTGCGGCACTCAGACTGGAAGCGCTGCAGGGATGAGCAAGGAGGTAAAGGAGATGTTTCGTAGGAACCGAGGCGCATGGGCCGTTGCCCTGATCGGCCTCCTCCTGACGGCAGTGGCGCCCGCGGCGTCTTACGCTGTCGAGGAGCAGAGCAACCACTTGGCTCCGTTCTTGCGGGCCGGGATTGGGGCTAGATACTATGGCATGGGCGGTACCGGAAGCGCGGTTGCCAACGATGTGGCAGCCGGTTACTGGAATCCGGCCGGCCTTTCTTTGCTCCGCGGATTCAGCCTGTCCGGGATGTTTACCGGCGGGATGACCGTGGATCGCAATCACAACTACGTTGGCGCTGCCTACGGCTGGGAGAGATTCGCTCTCGGACTCGGCTGGGTGAACGCCAACATGACCGACATCCGTCAAACCGGGAGCACCGGAGCCGCTGAGGGTCTCTACGACTTCAACGACAACGCGATCATGCTCTCCGCGGCCACCGCTGCGGGTCCGGTCAACTTGGGAATCACCGGCAAGCTGGTGACCCAAGGCATCGGTGCCAGCAGCGTCAGCGATGACGGCGCCAACGGTATCGGTTTCGATCTCGGTGCGCAGTTCGCACTGACCGAGTATGCCCGCTTGGGCATCGTCGTTCAGGATCTGTTCACCAAGGTCGGAGACCAGGACCAGGGCGACGTCAACGACGTCCCGTCCAACCTGCGCTTCGGCGCGGCGCTGTCGCCGGTCGACGGCCTGACGTTGGGTGCGGATGTCGAGAAGACGCGCGACGACGAGAACTACCGTTTCCACGGCGGCGCGGAGTACTGGGTGCCTCTGAGTGAGGACTTCTCGGGTGCTCTCCGTCTGGGCGTGGACGATGGGAACTTCGCCGGCGGCTTCGGCCTCGGAGTCAAGTTCTTCAAGTTCGACTACGCGTACGTGGTGGAGCCCCAGAAGTTCATGGACGAGAACCACCGGTTCTCGCTCGGTCTGGACTTCGGCGAGCGCCGCGACCTGTATCGGTCGGGCGGGATGAAGGACCGTGACCAGGACGGCATCCCGGACGTCAGCGATCAGTGCCCCGATCAGCCCGAGGACTTCGACGGCTATCAGGACACCGACGGCTGCCCCGATTTCGATAACGACGGGGACGGCATCCTCGATGTCAACGACCAGTGTCCGGATCAGGCCGAGGACATGGACGGGTTCGAGGATCAGGATGGCTGCCCGGATCTGGACAACGACGGTGACGGCATCCTTGACGTCAACGACAAGTGCCCGAACGAGGCGGAGACGGTGAACGGGTTCGAGGACTCGGACGGATGCCCGGACGAGGCCCCGATCTACTTCCCGTTGGCCTACATCAACTTCAAGTTCGCGACCGCCGAGATCAGCGGGGCCGATCCTATCCCCGTGCTCGAGGAAGTGGTCCGGATCATGAAGGAGAACCCGAAGATCCGTGTCGAGATCCAGGGTCACACCGACAACATCGGAAGCGACGAGTCGAATCTCAAGCTGTCCGAGCGCCGGGGTGAAACGGTGAAGACCTACCTGGTGAACCGCGGAATCGACGCAAGCCGCCTGCAGACGCGCGGCTTCGGCGAGTCTCGGCCGATCGACAGCAACGACACCGACCTCGGTCGCGCGCGGAACCGCCGCATCGAGTTCGTGGTCATCAAGTAACAACCGTCCTCTAGACGGCGCATCTTTACCTCCTTGGGCGCCCTTCGCCTTCGCGGCGAGGGGCGCCCATTTTTTCAGCTCCGCTGTGCTAGGATTCGCGCGGGTCGAGGCGGTGCTGGGATCGGTGGACGGAGGTCGACATGCATACCTGCCCGAACTGCGGGATGGGAGAAATCTGCGAGGAGTTCTGCCCGGACTGCGGGGTGAAGGTCGCCCCGCATCACGAGCCCCCGCCGGATATCCGCGATCGGGAACTCCGCACGAAGACGGTGTTCCTGGCTCCCGACGAGATCGCCGCGCTCACCGTGCAGAAGATTCTCGAAGCTGAAGGCATCGAAGCGTGGCTGCAGTCTCTCCAGGTGCCCGGGCACGAGGGATTGCTGCGACTCATCGACGGCTACTGGGGCCGAGTGCTGGTCTTCGAGGACCAGGAGAGCCGGGCCTGCATGGCGATCGAGGACTACATGCGGACCTCGGGGACGAGTTTTCACTGATCGGGCACCGGCCTGGACCGGGGTGAATGTCGGGGGTATCGGCCGTATGCTGCTGCGCATCCTGATTGCGGTCTTGATCGTGGTCTTCGTGCGTTTCGTACTCGTTGTCGTGCGGGCACTGGCGGGGCAGGGGCAACCCGGCGGCCGACCCGAGGTGCGGCGCGGCACACGCGCAGAGGCTCCGCAAGAGAGCGGCCGGGTGATCGACGTCGACTACACCGAACACCGCGACGCGGCGCCCAAGGACCGATGACCGGCATCTCCGGGGCGATTCACGTCGAGGGGCTCTCGAAGGCCTATTCCTCGCCCGATGGCGCGCCCTTCTTCGCCGTCGACCGCATCTCCTTCGATGCGGGGCCCGGCCGCATCTTCGGGCTCCTGGGCCCGAACGGCGCGGGGAAGACCACGACGCTGCGCATCCTCTCGACCCTCATCCCCCCCACCGGGGGAACCGCGGAGGTCGGCGGCTTCAGCGTGACGGGGGCGCCGGCGGAGGTCCGACGCCGGATCGGCTTTCTCACCGGCTCCACGGGGCTTTACCCGCGGCTGACCGCGCGGGAAGCCGTGCGTTACTTCGCCCGTCTCTACGGCATGGAACCCGGCATCGCGGAACGCCGGATCGACTTCCTCTTCGATCGCCTTCAGATCGCCCCGTTCCAGCACAAGCGGTGCGGCGATCTCTCCACCGGCATGAAGCAAAAGGTCTCGATCGCCCGCGCGATCGTGCACGACCCGCCGGTGCTTATCCTGGACGAACCCACCACCGGCCTCGACGTGCTCGCCAGCCGGCATCTCGTCGAGTTCATCCTCGGCTCACGCGATGAGGGCAAGTGCGTCCTCTTCTCGACCCACATCATGAGCGAGGCGGAACGGCTCTGCGACGAGATCGCCATCCTTCATCAGGGGCGGATCGTCGCCGCGGGGACGGTGGAGGATCTCCGCCGCCGCACCGGGAAGAGCATGGTCGAGGACGTGTTTCTGGCGCTGCTCGCCGAGGGGGAGGCGGCACGGTGAGCTGGGCTGAGATCCTTCTCGTTTGGCGCAAGGAAACCCTCGACACGCTGCGCGACCGGCGCACGATCCTCGCCATGGTGGTGCTGCCGCTGCTCATCTACCCGCTCCTCATCATCGTGATCTCCCAGTTGGGGCTCCAGCAGGTCGAGAAGCTTCGCCAGAGCCGCGCGCGGGTGGCGTTCGTACCCGCCGACGCGGCCCCTGAGCTGGCGCAGGCGCTCGCCGCGGACACCACCTTCGTCCTCCTCCAGCCCGCTCAGCCCGATTCCGCTCTCAAGGCGCGCGACATCGATGTCATCGTGGAGCTCCCCGCCGACTTCGAATCGCGGATCGCGCGCCAGGACAGCGCCGAGGCCGTCGTGCGCGTCGACCTCTCGCGCGATCGCGGGACGGAAATGCGCGACCGTATGGAGAACTTCCTGTTCGATTGGCGTGACCGGGTCGTGACCCGGCGGCTGGCCGAGCGCAGCCTCCCCGAGACCTTCACCCGTCCCTTCGACGTGCGCGTGGACAACGCCGCTGACGCACGCCAGATGGGCGGCTCGTTCGTGGGGCGATTCCTCCCCGTCATCCTCGTGATCATGATGATGACCGGGGCGTTCTATCCCGCCATCGACGTGACCGCGGGAGAGCGCGAGCGGGGAACGCTCGAGACCCTGCTCGTGACCCCCGCCGGCCGTTTCAATCTGGTCCTCGGCAAGTTCCTGACCGTGTTCATCGCGTCGCTGGTCACCACGCTGGCCAACCTCGTCTCGATCGCCTTCACCATCTTCTTTCTCATCGGGAGCGCCAAGTTGGGCGGGTCAGCCGCGCAGGGACTGGTCTCTCTCGTGGATTGGCGGGCGATCCTCCTCATCTTCGCGATCATGATCCCGATGGCGCTCTTCTTCAGCGCGCTGTCCGTCCTGGTGGCGTCATTTGCACGATCGTTCAAGGAGGCGCAGAACTATCTGTCGCCGCTCGTGCTGGCCTGCGTGGCTCCCGCCTACGTCACCATGCTGCCGGGGATCGAGCTGAGCCCGACCCTGGCCCTGGTGCCGGTGGCCAACGTCGTTCTTCTCTCTCGCGAGTTCCTCCTCGGGAACGTGCCCGGTCCCTTCCTGGTCGTGACCATGGCCGTCATGACCGGGCTCGCACTCCTGCTGCTGCATCGCGCAGTAAGCCTCTTCGGCGCCGAGACCATGCTGGAGGACGGCGGCGGTGCGATGCGATTCTCGTGGCGAAGCCTTCTCCCCCGCGCCGAGCGCACGCGGGAAGGCGTGCTCACTCCCTCGGTGGTGGCCCCCGTCTTCCTTCTCGTGCTCCTCGGTTTCTTCTACGTCGGCACGCCGCTCCAGATGCACGGCGTGAAGCTCGGGCTGGCCGTGACCCAACTCGCGGTCATCGCCGGGATTCCGCTCATTTCACTGCGCATGCTGGGCATCCCGATCGTGCGCACGCTTCGGCTCGGTCGCCCCCGACCCGCCGCGCTCCCGCTCCTGGCTCTGCTCGCCGCGCCGGTCGCCACCGGCCTCGCCGCGTTGGCGGCGATCCTGCAGGGAGTCGTGGTCCAGATCCCCGAGTCCTATCGGGAGATCATGCACCGTCTCGTCACCACAGAGAGCGGGGGAGGGCTCGCGCTGGCAATCCTCGTCTTCGCCGTCCTGCCTGCCCTGTGCGAGGAGACTCTCTTCCGCGGTTACGTGCTCCGGGGGCTGCTCCAGCGCGTCTCCCCCGCCAAGGCTGTCCTCTGGTCGGCGCTCCTGTTCGGGGCCTTCCACTTCGATCTGTACCGCCTCCTTCCCACCGCCGTGCTGGGGCTCGTCCTTGGCTGGGTGGCCTTGGTGACCGGGAGCCTCTGGCCCTCGATCGTGCTCCACGCGGCCAACAACGCGATCGCGGTCCTGGCCACGAACACGGCGGTCGTGGGGCGGATTCCCTGGCTAGCGGAGGACGCGGTCCCCCCGCTCGGGATCCTGATCGGGGCCCTTGCCGTGGGCGTGGTCGCCCTCGTGGCGATGGCTCGGCTTGGACGAGGCCGAGGCGTATAATTGGACCGATCCAACGCAACGAATCCCCGCGGTTTTTCGGAGAGGATTCTCGTGCACGAAACTGCGAAGCCCACCATTCGGGACATCGCGCGCCTGGCCGGCGTCTCGCGCTCGACGGTGTCGCTCGTCATCAACGGCGACCCGCGCATCACCGCCGTGACCCGGGACCGCGTGCTCGAAGTGATCGAGACAGCGGGCTACCAGCCCAACACCATGGCCCGCGGCCTCGCGCGCCGGCGCGCCAACGCCGCGGCGGTCATCCTGCCCGCCACCGGATCGCACGTGCTCGCCGACGTCTATTTCGCCGAGGCCATCAGCGGCATTTCCGACGTGCTCTCCGAGGCCGGGTATCGACTCGTGATCGAAATGGCCAACGCGCGCTTCCTCGAACACGCGACCCATCGCCGCCTGCTTCGGCAGGGCGCCGCCGACGGCATGCTGCTGCTCGGCACGATCAAGGAGGATGCCTACGTCCGCGAGTTGATCGAATTGCGGACGCCGCTGGTGCTGGTCAACACCCGCATGCCGGGAGCGAGCGCGGTCTACGCGGACAACCGGTCCGGGGCCCGCGAGATGGTCGGTCACCTCGTCTCGCTCGGGCACCGCCGCATCGCGTTCATCGGCGGGCTCGAGAACACGACGGTGGGGCAGGACCGCAGCCTCGGATTTCTGGACGGCCTCGCCGAAGCGGGAATCGCCATGGAGGACGACCTTCGTCTTTGGGGAAATTTTTCAGAATCGAGTGGGGCCGAGGCGGCGCGGGCGCTTCTCGTACGTCGCCCTCGCCCGACGGCGCTGATGGCGGCCAACGACATGATGGCCCTGGGAGCGCTCCGCGTGGCGCAGGAGGAGTTCGGACTGCACGTCCCAGAGGACTTGACGGTCGTTGGAGCGGACGACATCCGGCTGACCACCTACGTGCGCCCCCGTCTGACGACCCTCTCGCAGCCCATCTACGACATCGGCCGCATGGCCACCCAGCTCCTGCTCGAGATCCTCGAACTCCGGGATCCGGAACCGGTGGAGCGGGTCGTTCCCACCCGGTTGGTGGCGCGCGAGTCAAGCGGCCCACCGCCCGTGTCCCAACCCTGACCGGTCGGCGCACGGATCCTCCTCCGATGTCCCCGATGGCTTGACACCCGGCGACCTCTCCACTAGTTTTTGGAGCGGTCCAACGGGACCCTATCCTCTCCGCATCAGGCTCGCCCTCACTCGGAAGGCTTGAACGCGTGAACCTCCATTCGTCCCTCCGCTCTTGGCTGCGAACGGCCTCGCAGAGTGCGCTGCGCGGCGGTTTGCCCGCCTGCCGGGCACTTCCGGCGGTGGTCATTCTCGCTCTCTTCTTGTCCGCTCCGATCGCTCGCGCCGGCACCGCGATCGACCTCACCGATCGAATCGTCATCGACGGGTCGACCGCGGATTATTTGGACGACGAGACGATCTTTCAGCGCACGCCGAATGGGGCGCCCGAGGAGAGCGCGATCGACTCCCAGTGGGGCCGCTTCAACGACATCAACAACATTCGCATCACGTGGGACGCACGCTTTCTCTATGTGGCGGTCGAGGGGTACAGCTTCAACAACAACATCATGATCTTCTTCGACACCCTGCCCGACCGCCAGAACCCGGGGTGGACCTCGTTCTCGTCGATCGAAGGAGGGTGGCGGCGCTCGGTCTCGTTCGACAACGGATTCAATCCCGAGGTCTTCCTTGCCACCTGGGACCGCAACACCGTTCCCCAGCTCTGGACTTACACCGGGCCCAATCGGGACAGCCAGGTCGCTACCGAGAGCTTCCTCACCGTCGCCAACTTCAACGGCGATCTTCCCAACCGGGCCATGGAGGCGGCGATCCCCTGGGATACGATCTTCCTCGGCAAGGGGACATGGGAGTACAGCGCCGACTACGGCGACTCGGTCTATGTCATGCCCACGGATGTCACGGAGATCCGGCTCGCCGCGTGGGTCACGACCGGCGGCGACGGCGGGGGCGGGCCCGACACCGCTCCCGACAACATCAGCGGTACGCAAGTCGACTCGGCGGTCCCGGTGGTGCTGGACAACTTCGTGCGCATCCCCCTCGACCGTGTGAATGCTGCGGGGGGAGCCACGCCGGACCATGTGGCCGATTTCGGCGTTCCGGTTCGGGTGCCCTCCGCGCAGCAGACTCCCGAGGAGTATGCCGCCTACGTCGAGAGCTACTTCTTCGTGCCGCCGCCGGTGCGTGGGCAAGCCCTGCAGATCGATCAGTTCACGGCGGTGCCCAAGGCGATCGCTCCCGAGCTCGGCGATGTCCTTGGATTCCGGTTCACCGTGACGCCGCGGATCACCGACGAGAACCTGCGGCGCACCCGGCGCATCAAGTTCACCGCGCGGGTTTTCGATATGAACGGCGAGCGCGTGCGGACGATCTATGACAGCTACGCCTTCACGCCCGCCGAGCTGGAGGCTCCGGAACCCCATGTGGCCAACGTCTTCGACGGACGCGACGACGACGGGATGCTGCTCAAGGCCGGCATCTACGTCCTTCAGATCGTCCTGGAGCCCGACCAGGACCAGGCCCGGCGCGGCATCGCGGTGGTCCGGTGATGCGGGCGCCGGATCGTTCCAACGGCGGGAGGGCGATGAGATGACGCGCGCGCTGCCGCTTGCGCTTCTAGCCGTGCTTCTTCTCGCGGCTCCGGCCGGTGCCTACTTCGAACGTGTTGACGTGGATGCGCGGGGACTTGCCTTGGCCGGGAGCTTCGGCGCTGCCGTCGAGGACGTTTCCGCCGCTCACTGGAATCCCGCAGCGCTGTCGGTCCTCGCTCAGCCCCAGGGTCTATTCACCTACTCGCGTCCTTATATGGTCGAGGATCTCACCTCGGGGTCCGTGGTCGCCGGGCTCCCCTTCGCCGGAGGGGGAACGGCTCTATCCTGGCACCGACTGGCTCTGGATGGGGTGGTGTCCGAGGATCTGATCGGTCTCTCCTACGGGCGCTGGGTATATCGCGACAACAACCGGGCCGTTCACCTCGGCGCCACCGGTAAGCTCGCCGCCGTATCCTTCGACAGTCACGCGGGTGGGCCCGACCGCGATTTCGGATCCAAGACCAAGTTCACCGGGGATCTCGGACTCCTGTGGCAAGAACGGACGAACTGGCGATTCGGCGCCGTGCTGCGAAATCTCGGCGAGCCGGAGTTCAACTTCATCGGGGACAGCGGGGGAGACAAGGTTCCCGGCGGGGTGGAGCTGTCGGCGTCCTATCGCTGGCGTCCGGAATCGACGATCATGTGCAGCCGGTCCGACCTCGGCGATCATCCCACGTGGAACTATGCGGGGGAGATCTGGTTCTACGATGTTTTCGCCGTCCGCGCCGGGATCTACGACGAGGAATTCGCCGGCGGCATCGGCGTCAAGGGAACGCGTTGGGAAGTCGACACTGCGTTCCTCACTCACGCGATGCTGGGCAACACCTACCGGGCATCGCTCCGTCTGAGTCTTCCCGAGAGGGGGGCCCGCCGATGACCCCGCGCTCGCCCCGCCTCCTCGTTGCCGCGCTCGCCGTCTCCGCCCTGCTGGCCGGGGCCCTCCCCGTCCTGGCGTTCACCCGCCTTGAGGGCGAGTACGTCTTCCAGCTCGACGTCCGAAAGCAGGACCGCCGCTACGAGTGGGACTTCGACAGCAACAGCAACGACACCTTCAACAACACGCAGTTCCGGCTGTTCAGCCAGCCGATCCCGGGTCTGGAGGCATTCACCAAGTTCGAGGCGGAGTGGAACACCGGGAGCAACAGCAACCGCAGACCGCTCTTCCAGTACCGAGAAGCCCACGTGCGCTACAACCGGGACGTGAACGGAAAGGGGATCGAGACCTACCTGTTCAGCCGCCAGGATCGTTTCTGGGTGGACAACCACCTCATCCAGGTCGTCCAGGGGGGATCCTCCAACGACGGCGGCAACGCGCAAGGCGTGCGGCTTAACCTCTGGTCGCGCGATTCCATGTTGGGGGTCAAGGGCTCCACCTACATCAACCTGATCGCGAGCGACTTTTCTTCCCAGAGCAATCCCTCCAACGGTTCTCTTCCCGACAAGCCGACCGCCACCGACGACGCCTACATCGGCCGACTCCGGCGCGAGTTCTTCGGCGGCAAGCTCCGTAGCGGCGTCACCTGGAACCACAAGAACACGGTGAAGCGATCGGGGGTGGATCAGGCTTCGGTCACCGAAGTCTGGGCCGGCGACCTGCGCTACACGTGGAGCAACATCGATTTCTCGCTCGAGTATGCGGAAGGCCAGCAGCGCACGGTCGGCACCCCCTACCGCAGCGACGCGATGGACGTCTCGAAGTTCAGCCTCCGCCACCCCGAGGACGGGCTTCCCGACGACGCGGTGGTGAAAGCGGAGATCCGGTCTCTACGGGTGGGGGACTATCGGGTCGGGTATCTCAACGTCGCCCCCAGTTGCTGGTACTACGGGCCCCAGTTCCGCAACCAGCTCGGCGACGGCAACAGCGACGAGAACGGCTACTACGTCAACACCTGGTACCTGGTTCCGGGGCGGGCCATCACGCTTTCGAACAACTACCTCTCCTATACCAAGCGCGTGAACCAGAGCCGGCATGTCACCGAGTTCTACTCCGAAGCCTACGTCGAGTTCGTGAACGGGTTCACCAGCAAGCTGTTCTACCGCAAGCGCACCACCCGTGACTGGCAGAACGACGGAAACACCACGATCAAGCAGGTCACCGACAACGACGACGTCTTCGCCGAGATGCAGGTCGAGAACAAGTTGGCCTGGATGCGCTTGCAGTTCCGGATCCGGGATCTCAGCACCGTCTTCCAGAAGGAACTCGGTTCGTTCGAAACCTCGGTGAACATCAGCAGCACGGTCAAGATGTACAACCGTTTCACGTTCGGCAACGACCCCGCCCGGGTGAGGAAGGGGCTCTTCAGCGAGCTTCAGTACCGGCCCCGCCCCAACCTGGAGCTGTTCCTGGCCTACGGTCCGTTCTGGATCGGCGGCGGAAGCAACCCCGTCTACGAGGGAAACCTCGAGGGAAGCGCCGACAACAAGGATCTGGTCCGTCTCACTTTGAAGGGGACCTTCTGATGCGATCGATCCCGACCTCGTTTCGGACGGCCCCGCCGAGGGGCCTGTGGCGGATCGGATGGGCGCTGCTCGTCCTGGTGCTGGCGCTGCCTTGGGCGGCCCCGGCCGGGGCGGGAGTCGAATCGGCGGCGGGAGGCGTCCGGTTCTCCTACACCGATTCCTACGCGGGCCAGGTAAGCCTGGCCGGCGATTTCAACGATTGGAATGCCACCGTCGCGCCCTTGACCCGGAGTGGAGACGGGGTGTGGTCCGTCGTTGTTCCGCTCACCGCCGGCGAGCACCAGTACAAGTTCGTGGTCGACGGACAATGGGTGGCGGATCCGGAGAATCCGGTCACCGGCGGCGACTTCGGCAACTCGCTGGTGAAGATCGGCGGGGACGGAAAAGTGGTGGTCCTGAAAGCCACCTCCAACACCGAGCTCTCCCCCAAGGTGTTCCTGGGATCCCGCTACATCGTGCTCATGCAGGACCGCAAGATCCCCGGGAGCAACCCCGAGTGGAATCTGGACCGGCCCAACTTCGACATCGACCTCGACTTCAATATCCGCGTGAACGAAGATCTGACCGCCCACGTTCTCACCAACATCAACAACCAGAACCAGAACGTGCAACTCTGGGAGTCGAACCTCCGCTTCGACCGGGGGAGCCTCCTCCTGCAGAACGAGGACATCAACCTCGTCGCCTTCGACAACGATTCGGTGGGCGTGTGGGACGATCCGCTGCACCTGGTCGGCGACGTCGGCCTGTACCACCACTCCTGGGGCTACAACCAGCAGGGAGTGATGGCATGGCGGCAGTTCGGCAAGTTCGAGGGGCGCCTTCTGTACTCGGATGATTTCCGGACCGGCGGCGTCGACAGCCCGCAGGACGTTCCGCTCCAGACCCTGAAGAGCGATGTGATCGGCGCCCCGAGCGGCACCGCGTTCGGGACCAGCCGGTACAACGTCAACACGTCCGACAACAACAAGAACGTGCTGGCCACACGGTGGACGCGCCCGCTCGGAGAGAGTCTGACCGCCGGAGTCTCCTACCGAGTGGATCGCGGGCGGAACCCGGGGGCGCTGGTCCAGATCGTGGACGACCAAGCGCTCTCCGCAGATTCCCGCCGTCTTTTCGTCCGCTACTTCCCGCGCACGGTGGAGAGCTGGCACGGCGGCGGGTTGGATCTCCGCTATCGGAACGATCCCTCCGGCGTCGAGTTGTTCGGCGAGGTCCTCGGCGGCGAGAGCTGGATCGGAACGGGCAAGGGCGAGTACCGCCAGATCACCTACTCCGGGATCGATTCCGTCAACGGCACCGGCGCGGATACCACCCAGACCCTGCGTGGAGAGAACAGCCGCACCCTCCGGCTCAACACCAGCCGCCGGTTCACGGCCGGAGTGCACTACTTCGCCTATCGAGGCTGGCACCTGACCGGCGCCATGGAGTTCCAGGACGCGGATCTCGTCAATCGCACGTACGCGCCCGAGACCCGCTACAACGCGGTGACCACGTACCGGACCGGGGTGAAGTTCGACGGAGCGGAATGGAAGCTCTGGCCCTGGGAAGCCGAGCTCAAGGTGGACTACTACGATTTCCGCTACGACCGCCGCGCGACGTGGACCGATCAGTTCTGGTTCGACAGCAACAACTTCTGGCTGGAGCAGGGCGAGCACGTGGTCACGGTGGACCGTCTGGTGATGCTGGGCGGCGAGGACGTGGTCTCGTGGAAGCCGCACGCCAAGTGGACCTTCTACCGCCCGCGCAATGTCTCGGTGGAGTACTGGGCAATCCTGAATTCGACCGGCTTGAGCCGTAAGCCCAAGTACTGGGACAACCAGATCGCGTTCCACCTCGATCTCACCCGGCGGCTCGGTCTCAACACCGACACGCGTATTGTCCGTTACGACGATCCGGTGCTCCGGCTCAAGGACACCTTCACCTCGCATTTCGTGGAGCTCAAGTACCGGTTCACGCCGGCCATGGAGATGGGCCTGTCCTGGGGAGTGGACCCGTGGGTGATCGACGGGGTGGCCAACGAGTACAAGCACATCGGCCGGGATATGTTCATTTTCGAGCGGGGAGCCGACGGCAACGCGGCGAAGACCCAGTACCTGAACATGGCGGGCACCGTCCGCAGCGCGGAGCAGGAGTTGGAAGACGAGAAGCGCTTCCAGCTCGAGGCGATTATCAAGTTCTGATGGAGAGGTGATCTTTCATGCGCAAGCTCGTTCTCGGTCTGATCCTGATCGCCCTGGCGGCGGGACAGACCGGCTGCGGCCTCAACTTCATCAAGAAGCGGCTGCCGCCTCCCACCCGTCAATCGGACGGGACCGTACTGTTCCGCTTTCAGGCGCCGGCGGCCCGTGTGGTTCAGCTCGCCGGCAACTGGCCCGAGAACAACTGGCTCGGCGGCCAGGCGCAGACCGGCACCTACCAGGTGGGCAAGATGGAAGATCCGGATGGGGATGGCATCTGGGAACGGCGCGAACACCTCCCGCCGGGACGCTACGAGTACAAGTTCGTCGTCGACGAGAACAACTGGAAGGAAGATCCCAACAATCCCCAGCGCAAGGACGACGGATACGGCGGTTTCAACTCGCTCTTGATTGTCGATTGACCCACCGGTCCCGCGCGGACCGGGAAGAGGGACAGGGCATGTGGATGGCATCCGATCCTTTGCATAGGACCCGGCGACGGGCGACTCGAATCGCCGCGGCGCTCCTCGTGACGGCCGTCCTGGGATGGCTCGGTGGCTGCGGGGACAACCCCGATGTCACGCGCATCGAGGGCCCCGGCGGCAGCGGGGACATCGTGGGACGCGTCGTGTTCCAGGGACTCGGTACGCCGCCCTATCCCAGCGCCCGCGTGGTGGTGGCCGCCCCCTCGGCGGGGGTGTGTCAGAGCCAGTTCACCAAGATCCAGATCGCCGGCGAGTTCACCTCGTGGGATCTGACCCTGGCTCCGCTCATGACCAAGGATCAGGAGTGCGTCTGGATCGACACCCTGACCATCCAGGCCGGCACGTACTTGTTCAAATTCGTCACCGAAGGGGCGTTCGACAGTCCGCCCGACTACGGCGGAAGCGAAAACGATGTGCTGGTCGTGCCCGGAACCTATCCCGCCCTCCCTGTCTCGGGGCAGGGAACCGCACTCAAGATCTCGGTGAAGACCGCCGGGGAATACCAGATCGTGCTGAACGAGGGGACGGGCGAGTTCTCCATCACCCCTCCGGGGGCGGAGGCGGGTTCGTTGATCGCCTCCACCGATCCTCAGACCGGCGAGTTCAGCTTCATCGATGTCGGGGTCGGGCTCTACGAGGTCACGGTGACGAGCCCCGGGTACCTGACGCAGCGCCTCGGTGGTATCGTCGTCCGGCATAATCGGGAATCTCGCCTGGGTGACGTCACGCTCGAAGTGCCCGGTGGAGCGCTCAAGGGTGTGGTGCTCTTCCAGGGGAATCCGCGCCCGCGGCCGCAAGCCACGGTCACGGTCTTCAACGCGGGATCCTCGACGGAGGTGCAGAGCGCGCAGACCGACAGCGCGTTTGCATTCGTTGGGTTGGCGACCGGCAGCTACGACGTCGTGATCACCGCGACCGATTTCGCGCAGGAGCGCCGAACCGGCGTGGCCTTCACCAACGGCCAGGACACGGATCTCGGCGCAATTACCCTGGCCGAGTTGACCGGCAGTTTGAGCGGCGTGGTGCAGTTCGCCGATCATCCTTCGACACGGCCCACCGCCACCGTGAAGGTCCGGACCGCGGGAACGACGACGGTTCTGGCAAGCGCGGAGACCGACAGCGCGTTCGCCTTCAAGGGGCTCAACAGCGGGAACTACGACGTCGTCGTCACCGCACCGGGGTACCTCGAGGGGCGCCATAACGCGGTCGCGTACGTGAGGGGCGAGGTCTTCGATATCGGGACGATCACCCTGGTGCCTGGCTGCGAGAGCGCGTTCACGAAGATCCAGGTTCTGGGCGATTTCAACGCGTGGAGCCTGCAATTCCCGTCCATGACCAAACTCCCGAACTGCGTCTGGGTCGACACCCTCACCATTCAACCCGGTACCTACAACTTCAAGTTCGTCACCGGCGGCGCCTTCGACAGCCCGCTGGACTACGGCGGATCGGAGAGCGAGACACTGCCTCTGCCGGGGACTTATGCCGTGATGCCAGTTTCCGGTCAGGGGACGGCGCTCAAGATCTCGGTGCTGACCGGTGGGGACTACGTGTTCCGGCTCGACGAGTCCGGGCTCGAGTTCTCCGCGACCCTTTTGGGAACCGTGCCCACCGGCGGGATCACCGGGACGGTAGCGTTCGCGGGTCTTTCCACCGGCCCCTACCCGCAGGCGACGGTGGACCTGTACCAGGGCACGGCCACAACGCCGCTGGCCACGGTCAAGAGCGACGCGTCCGCGCGGACGTTCCGATTCCAGACGCTGCCCAACGGCACGTACAAGGTGGAGATCTCCTCTCCCTGCTTCGTCAAAGAGACCCGCTCCGGTGTGGCGGTGGCGGGCGCCAATGTGGACCTGGGCAGCATCACCCTGGCGGCCGGGACTTCGGCCTTCAACACGATCCAGATCGTCGGCGAGTTCACCTCGTGGGATCCCGCCGAGGCCCCGCAGATGGTCGAGTCCCCGCCTTGCGTGTGGACGGTCACGCTCGCGATCACGGCGGATATGATCGGGGCGCCGAAGTTCTTCAAGTTCCTGACCGACGGCGCGTTCGACACCCCGCCAGATTACGGCGGTGACGAGAACACGCTGCTCACGCTCCCCGGGACGTTCCCGGTGCGGCCGGTGAGCGGGCAAGGGACCGCGCTCAAGGTGCAGTTCCCGGGGACGGGGACGTATGTCTTCACCCTCGACGAGCGGCGCCAGCAGTTCACCGTAGCTCAGCAATGATCCCTCGCCGGCGCGGGTGGGCGGCATGAAGCCGCTCGCCCCGCCTCGATGGAGGACATCCATGAAGTCACGCACGATCTTGTCGGTGAGCGGCCGCGTTCTTCCGGGCATCGCGGCAGCTCTGGCCCTTCTGCTCGTGGCCTCGGGTTGCGATCGCACGCGCCCGTACCCCGGCCTCGCTCAACCGAGCGGAGGCGCGGCTCCGGCCGCCCCGGCGGTACAGGCTCCGGCGGGCCAGGCCCAAGCAGGTGGCGCCGCCCAGGCTCCCACCAAGACCGACGCGGGGTGGCGGTTCACGCTCAGTGCCCCCAGCGCCGCCAACGTGAGCCTCGCCGGGACCTTCAACAGTTGGAACACCTCGGCTGATCCCTTGACGAAGGGGGATGGTGGAGTGTGGTTTGTCGTGAAGCCTCTGGATCCCGGGAGCTACCAATACAAGTTCGTGGTGAACGGCTCCGAGTGGAAGACGGACCCCGCGAACCCGGAGTCCGCCGACGATGGGTACGGCGGCAAGAACTCGTTGCTCGTTGTTCCTTAAGAAGGGAATGCCCATGCGACTCCGGCACAGGTCACGGCTCGGTCACGGGTTCGCGGCGGCCCTGGTGCTTCTGGCCGCGATCCCGGGTCTGCTTCTTAGCGGATGCGGCGGCAAGAAGAGCGGGGGAGACAAGCCCGCCGGCCCGGTGGAGATCGTCATCTGGGAGCAGCGCGACCCGCAGGAGAAGGCGGTGATGGAGGCGATCCTCGCCGAGTACCAGGCGAGCCACCCGGGGCTGACGGTCTCGCTCGTGCACTACGACACCGAGAACCTGCGCAGCCAGTACCAGACCGCCGCGCTGGCCGGTGGGGGACCGGATCTCGTGTACGGTCCGTCGGACCAGGTAGGTCCGTTCTCCATTCTCCAGATCATCCGCCCGCTCGATGAGTTCCTGCCCCCCGCGACATGGGCGCGGTTCCTGCCCGCCGCGCTCGATACCCTTGATGGACACGTGTGGGCGCTTCCCGACCAGGTCGGCAACCACTTGAACCTGCTCTACAACACGGAACTGGTCGGCACCCCGCCCGAGACCTTCGCGGACCTGATCCGGGCGGCCCAGGCGGCCATGAAGAAGTCGTCGGGACGCGTCGATGTGTACGGGCTGGCCTTCGAGTTCAACGAGCCCTTCTGGCTCGTTCCCTTCATCACGGCTTACGGGGGCTGGGTTATGGACGCCGAGCGGCGGCCCACCCTCGACAGTCCGGCCACCGTGAAGGCTCTGACGTTCCTCCGGGAGTTGCGCGACAAATACGAGGTCATGCCCAGGGAGTGCGACTACCAACTCATGGACACTCTGTTCAAGGGGAGCAAGGTGGCCATGATCGTGAACGGTCCCTGGTCCTTCCGCGATTACCAGCAGGCCGGGGTGCCGTTCAAGCTCGCCCGCATCCCGCGCGCGGAGCCCGGTGGACCCTGGGCCGCGCCCATGATCGGGAGCAAGGGATACTCGGTGAACGTGAACCTCCCCGCCGCCAAGGAGGCGGTGGTGAAAGAACTGCTGGACTACCTCACCTCGGCCGACATTTCCGCGCGGTTCGGGGTCGAGCTGGGCATTCTCCCCAGCATCCAAGCCGCCTACGACCGGCCGGAGATTCGCGGCGACGCAACGCTGCTGGCATCGCTGGAGCAGTGGAAGGTAGGGCGTCGCATGCCGGTGGTGCCTGAGATGCGGGTGATCTGGGACGCCATGCGCCCGAACATGCAGGCGGTGATGAACGGGAGCAAGACTCCCGAGGCGGCGGCGCACGACATGCAGGCGGACGCGGTGGAGAAGATCGAGTCCATGAAGCGATGAACCGTCGCAGCATTCCTCTCGCTTACGCCCTCGTCCTGCCGTCCATCCTGGTCATGGTCCTGGTCGTGGCCTACCCGTTCCTCTACAACTTCCGCATCGCCTTCTCCAACATGAACCTCTACACGTTCCGCAACCCCGAGTTCGTCGGATTGCGGAACTTCGTGGAACTCTTCACGAGCGCGCCGATGTACTGGGTGTTCCTGAAGACGGTGGTGTGGACGGTGGTGAACCTCTTCTTCCACGTCACCTTCGGTGTCGCCCTGGCCATCTTGCTCAATCGCCCCATCCGCGGCCAATGGGCGTACCGGGCGCTCTTGATTCTCCCCTGGGCCATCCCGCAGTACATTTCTGCGCTGACCTGGCGGGGACTCTTCAACTACGAGTACGGGGCGGTGAACTTGTGGCTCCACAAGTTCGGTTTGCCGCAAGTGCCCTGGCTCTCCGACGCCACCGGCGCCTTCAGCGCCGCCATCATCGCCAATATCTGGCTCGGCTTTCCGTTCATGATGGTGATTGCGCTCGGGGGGCTCCAGTCGATCCCCCACGAGCTCTATGAGGTGGCCGCCATCGACGGCGCCAACTGGTGGCGGAAGCTGCGCCACGTGACGCTGCCGCTCCTGAAGCCGGTGCTGGTGCCGGCCATCGTTCTCGGCACCATCTGGACCTTCAACAACCTCAACGTGATCTGGCTGGTGACCAACGGCGGAAAGCCCGCCAATAAGAGCCACATTCTGGTCACCTACGTCTACAACGAGGCATTCACCCTGTACCGCTACGGGTACGCCGCCGCGTTTTCCATCGTGATCTTCCTCCTGTTGCTGGCCTTCGTGTTCATCACCATGCGCTTCTCCCGGGGCACGGAGTCGGTGTACTGATGGGGGAGATCAAGGCCCCCCGGTGGCAGCGGGCGCTGGTCCACGCGACTCTCATCGTGGTGACGCTTCTCACCCTCTACCCGATCCTCCAGATCATCGGGATTTCCCTGCGCCCCGGGGACCAGCTCTATTCGACCTCGCTGCGGCTGATCCCGGAAGGAGCGAGCTTCAAGGCGTACCGGATCATCCTCTTCGAGAAGCCCTTCCTGCTCTGGCTCAAAAACAGCCTCATCGTATCGCTTTCGGTGACCCTGATCGGGGTGGCGCTGGCGGCCACCTCGGGCTACGCGTTCAGCCGATTCCGCTTCCCCGGGCACCGGATCGGCCTCACGTCGTTCCTGATCACCCAGATGTTCCCGGCCACGATGCTCCTCCTTCCCATGTACCTGCTGCTGCAGAAGCTGAATCTCCTGAACTCGCTCATGGGGCTCATGATCGTCTACGTGACCACGGCACTGCCGTTCTGCGTGTGGACGATGAAGGGGTACTACGATTCCATACCCCGAGATCTTGAGGAGGCCGCGCTCATCGACGGCCTGACGCCGATGGGAGCGTTCGTGAGGATCGTGCTCCCGCTCTCTTTGCCCGCACTCACCATCACCGCGCTCTTCTCGTTCATGGCGGCATGGTCCGAGTTCATCGTGGCCCGCGTCGTTCTGTCCAACCAGAACCTCTTCACCCTTCCCTTGGGGCTGGAGGCCCTGGCCGGGACGTTTCAGACCGAATGGGCCAACTACGCGGCGGGTAGCGTGCTGGTCTCGATCCCGGTGGTGGTGCTGTTCCTTGTCCTCAATCGCTTCCTCGTGAGCGGGTTGACGCTCGGCGGCGTGAAGGGCTAGCCGAGGGCGCTAGGCTCGCCCCCGGCTTCGTCCGGGGGACGGGAGAACCGACCTCTCATGTTCTTGTAAATGATTATTTAACATGATGTTATGGCGCTGGCAGCGCGCGCTGCATCGTTGACGCGAACCCCCCAAATGAAGTAAAATGTCGCTTCACCGGTCGCCCAACTCGCTCTGTTGGACCGGTCAAACCACGCCACACTAGCGACCCGCAGGCTTCGCATCCGTCGGACGGATGTCCGACCCGGTTGGGGGAGGTTCGAAATGAGCACTCTGCGCGCGTCTTTGCTCCCGCTCTTCGCTGCTCTGCTCTTGGCGGCGCCGGCGTGGGCTTTCGTTCCGCAAACGATCGTCGTGGACGGCACCAACGACTTCAACGTCGCCAACTTGCTGGACGCGGACGGGGGTGACACCCAGTTCACCCAGTTGGATCAGGGCAACATCTACCTGACCAACGACACCAACTTCCTCTACTTCGGCTTCGACTACGACCACGGCACGTGGTGCGATATCAACCTGGGACTGGCCATCGATAAGAACACGGTGGCCGGCGGCCCCACCGATGCGTTCTCGCGCAAGATCGCGTGGAACACCGTGCCCAAGAAGCCGGACTTCTATCTCTACGACGTCGTCCCCACCTCCTGCAACTCGTACAACTACGAGGTGCTCTACCAATGGGGCGGCGCGGCCTGGACCGTGGTGAGCGATGGGCCGAACGGGTTGGGGATGGCCGACGGCACCTTCACCGAGGGGAAGATCTCTCTCAGCACGCTGGGCGTGGGTGCGGGTGACACCCTCCACGTCGAGTTCTGGGTCACCCAGGACGGCACCACCAAGGGCCCGCTGGACGCCATGTGCAGCGACGCCGTCCAGCTTTCCACCCCGAGCAGCACGACCTGGGACGTGACCGTCCCGGTGGAGATGAGCTGCATGATGACCTTTGTGGTGCAGGGAACCTCCGACACCACCCCGCCCCTGCTGCAGAGCGCCAAGGCGACCGGGTTCACCGTCGACGCGCAGAAGCAGATCGCCACGTCCACCAACAAGATCGACGTGGAGTTCAATGAGCCGGTGGGCACCGGCGCCACCACCCCGACGAACTACGCGGTTCACGCCGGTCCCGCCACCTACACCGTGACCGGTGCGGTAGTGGACGGCTCCAACGCCGCCATCGTCCACTTGACCCTGGGCTCCAACGCATCGCCCTCGGCGAGCTTCTACGACGTGACCGTGACCAACGTTCAGGATCAGGCCGGGAACCCGATCGTCAACGACGGCGTGGGGAACAAGAAGTCGTTCATCCTGAAGCGCCTGCGGTTCGAAGGGGACATGAGCGTCTTCATGATCACCCACTCGAGCCCGCCCGACTCCTTCTTCATCGAGGGGAGCCTGGTCCCCTTGACGTTCAATCCGACCAAGGACAACGCGCTGATGCTGGACCCGGACGTGGACTCGGTCTACGTGACGACGGTGCCGATGAGCGTTTCGAAGAGCACGCTGACCGGCAAGGCGGAGGCCACGCTCGAGTGGAAATTCCTCCACCACGTGCAGGGTTTCGAGCCGCGCTCCAACCGTCAGTTCCTGGTCACCAGCGACACCGGAAGCAGTGACACGCTGCGCGCCTTCTGGAACGACGACAACCCCGACGCCGTGATCCAGCACCCCATCGACGTTTTCTTCCGCGTCAACGCGAACCTGTTCGGGCCCGGACCGCTCGACACGGTAGGGGTGACCGGCGACCAGGCGCCGCTTCCGAGCTTCGCCACCCCGGGGATCTTCATGGCCGATAACGGTGTCTCGCCCGACCAGACGGCGGGGGACGGCATCTACGCGGTCAGGGTGCGCTTCCCGGTGGGGACGTACAAGACCGTGTACTACAAGTTCACCTTCAACAGCGCGTACGAGTGCCTCGGGCAGTCGAACCGCGACGTCTACCTCAACGACGCAGCCTTCGACACGGTAGGCGGCGCCCTGGGGCCGCTCGAACTGCCCGCCCGCGGCATCGACCGGTGCTCGGTCACCGACAAGGCCATCAAGGTCATCTTCCGCGTGGACACCGACTACTGGTTCGGCGGTCCGATCACGTCGGTGGGGGTGAACGGCGACCGGCTGCCGCTCGACTTCAGCGTCCCCTCGCTCACCGCCATGTTCGACGACGGCGTCTCGCCGGATGCGACCGGGAGCGACCACACCTACACGGTGGCGGTCGTCTTCCCCGATTCCACCGGGTTGAGCCTGGGGTACAAGTACCTGATCAACGACACGTACGAGTGCACGGGGGATCCGAACCGGTCCGTCTACCTCGATGACCTCGTCTACTCCGTCGCGAATCCGGTGATGCCTCCGGTGGGGATCTGGAACTACTGCACCGACATCACCACCGGAGTGCCGGGGGACGCGCCGAAGCCCGCGGTCACCATTCATCTCGCTCAGAACTACCCGAATCCCTTCAGCCCGCGCACCACGATCGAATTCCGCGCGTCGCGCGCCGGACGCGCGGTGCTCGATATCTTCGACGTAACGGGCCGCCGGGTCCGGGGTCTTCTTGACCGTAACGTCGATGAAGGCATTCAGATCGTGCAGTGGGACGGACGTGACGACGGCGGCCGGCCGGCCACGCCCGGCATCTACTTCTACAACCTGAACGTGGGCGGCCAGACCGCGACGCGCAGAATGCTGCTCCTGCCCTAGACGGGCACCGAGGCAGCGGAAATCGCCAGAACGCCCGGGGTTGTCGGAACCCCGGGCGTTTCCGCGCCCGCGGACATTGCGGTTTCTTGACGACGAGGAGTCTCAATCGAAATGGACCGTCCCTCACCGCGCCTCGTGATCTTCGATCTCGACGGCACCGTGGTCGATTCGCTTCCCGCGACGTTCAAGTGCTTCGCCGAGGCGGTGGCGCCTGTCCTCGGCCGTTTCCCCGACAAGAATGAAATGCTCGCCCGCATGGGCGAGGCGGACCATCGCATCATCGCGGGGTGGGTCGGGGAGAAGCACGCCGACGAGGCGGTGCAGCGCCTCTACGCCTGCTATGCGCGGGAGTTCGCGGGGCTCACGCCGTTCCCGGGGATCGTCGAACTGATCCGCGACCTCCGCGCTGCGGGGCGGAAGACCGGCCTCTTCACCGGGCGAGGCCGCCCCAGCACCGACGCCATGCTGTACGGGCTCGCGATCGAGGAACTCTTCGACGCCACGGTGACCGGTGAGGAGGCACTGCGCCCGAAACCCGCTCCGGACGGTCTTTTCGCCGTGGCCGAGCGCCTGTCCATTCCGCCCGCGGACGCGGTCTATGTCGGGGACAGCCCGCTCGACGTGCGCGCCGCCCTCTCGGCGGGGGTGACGCCGGTGGCTGTATTGTGGGGGACGCACCAGCGGGAGGAGTTGGACGCGTTCGAGGGGCTGGAGATGGCGGAGACGGTGGACGACTTGAGAGCGTTGCTCGCCCTCTAGCCGTGCCCGCACGTTGAGGCCGATTCCCCCCTGTGATAGCGTTGTCGGGTTCGCGCACCCGGTTTCCCCCTTGAGGCATCGATGACCCCACGCGGCATCACCGACCCCGTTCTCCTCGAAGAGGAGTCGTCCCTCGATACGTCCCTGCGCCCGCGGAGGCTCGAGGATTTCGTCGGCCAGACCGCGCTGCGCGAGAACCTGCGGATTGCGCTGGAAGCCGCGCGGGGGCGCGCCGAGGCCATGGATCATCTCCTGCTCTACGGCCCGCCCGGCCTCGGCAAGACCACCCTTGCCGCGATCGTGGCCCAGGAACTCGACGTCCCCATCGTGTTCACTTCGGGTCCGGTGCTGGAGCGGCCCGGCGATCTGGCCGGGCTCCTCACCAACCTGGGCGAGCGCGGCATCCTCTTCATCGACGAGGTTCACCGCCTGCACCCGAGCATCGAGGAGTTCCTCTACCCGGCGATGGAGGACTACTCGCTCGACATCATGATCGACCGTGGGCCCGGGGCGCGCTCGGTGCGGCTCGCGTTGCAGCCCTTCACCTTGATCGGCGCAACCACGAGGGCGGGACTCCTCACCTCGCCCCTACGGTCGCGCTTCGGTCTCATCCACCGGCTCGATTACTACCTGCCGGAAGAGCTGGAGACGATCGTCGCCCGCACCGCGGGCATCCTCAACGTGCGCATCGACGCCTCGGGTCGCACGGAGATCGCGCGCCGCTCCCGTGGTACACCGCGCATCGCGAACCGGCTTCTACGGCGCATTCGCGACTACGCGCAGGTGCGGGCCGACGGCGTCATCACCGGTGAGGTGGCGCGCGCCGCTCTCGATTTGTTGGAAGTGGACACCCTGGGTCTCGATCCCATGGATCGCCGCTATCTCGAGGCACTCATCGTGAAGTACCGCGGCGGTCCGGTGGGCTTGAACACGCTGGCCATGGCGGTGGGGGAGGAGCCGGAGACGCTCGAGGACGTCTACGAACCGTTCCTCCTGCAGCAGGGATTCATCGAGCGCACGCCGAGGGGCCGCGCGGCGGCGCCGCGGGCGTACACGCATCTCGGCATCACCCGGTCCGGAGAGGCAACCGAGCAGGGCAACATGTTCGAGCCCTCGTAGGCGCCGGGCAGGATTCCAGATCATGCACATCTCCGATTTCGATTACGACCTGCCAAGAGAGTTGATCGCCCAGACGCCGCTCCCCGAGCGCGACGCCTCCCGGCTGCTCCTGGTCGATCGCGCGCGGGGGAGCATCGAGCATCGGCAGTTCGGCGAGCTCCCCGAGCTGCTGCGCTCGGGAGACCGGCTCGTGGCCAACGACACGCGGGTCATCCCGGCGCGACTCCTCGGCAAGCGCGAGGGAGGGACCGGGGAGATCGAACTCTTGCTCCTCACCCCCGTCCAGGGCCGTGAGAATCGCCCCACGTTTCAGGCCTTCGCGCGCCCCGCGCGCAAGGTGACGGAGGGCACGTCGCTGCTCATGGGCGACTCCGGCGCGCGGGTGAACGTGGTGAGGGAGCTGGACGAGAAGACGCGCATCGTCGAGTTCGCCCCCGACTTCGCCATTCGCGACTTCCTGAACAGCGAGGGGCACATCCCGCTACCCCCCTACATCCAGCGTCCGGACACCCTTGAAGATCGCGAGCGCTACCAGACCATCTTCGCCTCACGGTCGGGGGCGGTGGCGGCTCCCACCGCGGGATTGCATTTCACGCAGGAGATCCTCGAGCGCCTGAAGCGGGACGGAGTGGGTTTCTCCACGATCACCCTGCACGTGGGCGCGGGCACGTTCGTCCCGATCGTGGCTTTCGATCCGCGCGATCACGTCATGGAGCGCGAGTACTACCGCATCGGTCCCGAAGCTGCGGAGGAGATCGGATCGACCCGCGCGCACGCCGGCCGCGTCGTGGCGGTGGGAACCACGGTGGTGCGGACATTGGAGACCGCCGAGGTCCACATCCCCGGCTCCGACCGCTGGCACGTGCGCCCGGGGGACGGTTGGACCGAGAAGTACATCTATCCTCCGTACGAGTTTCACGTGGTCGACGCCATGGTGACCAACTTCCACCTCCCGCGTTCGACGCTATTCATCCTGGTGTGCGCCTTCGGGGGACTTGAGCTGGTGCGCCGCGCCTACCGCGAGGCGGTGAACGCGCGCTACCGGTTCTACTCGTACGGCGACGCCATGTTGATCGTCTGAACTCCATGCCCCTGCGATTCACACCGGTCGCTCACGATCCCGATTCCGCCGCCCGCGCCGGGGTGTTCGCGAACGCCCGCGGAAGCGTTCATACCCCCGCGTTCATGCCGGTCGGGACGCAGGCCTCGGTGAAGACCCTGCGCCAGTCCGATCTGCGGGAGCTGGGCGCGGAGATCATTCTCGGCAACACGTACCATCTCTACCTGCGCCCCGGGCATCCGCTCATCCGCGAGATGGGGGGACTGCACCGCTTCATGTCCTGGGACCGGCTGCTATTGACGGATTCCGGCGGGTTTCAGGTGTGGAGTCTCGCCACGTTGAACAGCATCCGCCGCGAGGGGGTGCGGTTTCAATCCCACCTCGACGGCTCCTATCATGAGTTCACTCCCGAGTTGAGCATGGAGGTGCAGCTCTCCCTCGGTTCGGACGTGGTGATGGTGTTCGATCAATGTCTGGAGTATCCGGCCGAACGCGCCGACGCCGCCGAGGCGGTGGACCTGACCTTGCACTGGGCCGAGCGGTGCCGCGCCGCTTTCGATCGCATCGAACCGGTGGCGGGAGCCGATCCTTCGCTGTTCGGTATCGTGCAAGGGGGAGTGCATGCCGATCTCCGCGAACGCTGCCTGGACGGGTTGAAGGAGATCGGCTTCGACGGCTACGCGATCGGCGGGCTCTCGGTGGGCGAGCCCAAGACCGCGATGTGGGAAATGGTCGAGGCGGGGATGCCGGGCATGCCCGCGGACCGTCCCCGGTACTTGATGGGAGTCGGCACCCCGGAGGATCTCGTGGACGGGGTTCGGCGCGGCGTGGACATGTTCGACTGCGTGCTTCCCACTCGCAACGCCCGCAAGGGGACGGTGTTCACCAGCCGGGGGCGGCTCGTGGCCAAGAACGCCGCCTACGCCCGGGACCCGAGACCCCTCGATCCGGCGTGTTCCTGTTATACTTGCCGCCACTACTCGCGGGCCTATATCCGGCATTTGTTTCGGTGCGGGGAGATCCTGGGTCCGGAGCTCGCCACCCTGCACAGCCTGCACTTCTACTTGGCAACCATGCGCCGGATGCGAGAGGCACTTGTGGAAGGGCGGTTCGGGGAGTGGTCGCGCCGCTTCCTCGATGACTACCGGAGCGGAACCGCTTCGGAGGCGCCCTGAACCCGGTTCGACGAAAGGTAAAGGCAATCCGGTTATGAACCCTGTCTTATTGATGGGTGCGCCGCCCCAACAGGGCGGCGGCGCCGCCGGCGGCGGTGGGAGTCTCCTCTTCACCCTGCTCCCGTTCGTGCTCATCTTCGCGATCTTCTACTTCCTGGTCATCCGACCCCAGGCCAAGCGTCAGAAGGAAACGGTCAAGATGCTCGACTCCCTCAAGCAGGGGGACCGCGTCGTCACCTCCGGCGGGCTCTTCGGCACCGTGGCCAGTTCGAAGGACAACGTCGTGGTGCTCAAGATCGCGGACCAGGTGCGCGTGGAGGTGGCCAAGAGCGCCATCACCGCGGTGGTGGAGAAAAGCCGGGAGGCTTGATGAACCTCGAGGAGCTTGCGCTCACCATCTACGGCAACCCGGTGCTGCGCCGCCGCGCGAAAGAGGTCACCACCTTCGACTCCGAACTCGAAGCGTTGAGCAAGCGCATGTTCGAGATCATGTACGAGGAGGAAGGGGTGGGGCTTGCCGCGCCGCAAGCGGGGGTCAGCCTGCGCATGACCGTCATGGACGTTCCCTTCGACGACGGTGGAAGCTACGTGGGCGTGCTGGTGAACCCCGAGATCCTCGAGTATCGCGGGGAGCAGAAGGGGCCGGAGGGCTGCCTCTCGATCCCCGGACTGCGCGAGGACGTCGTCCGCCACCAGTGGCTGCGCGTGCGCGCGGTCGATCTCAAGGGCCGTCCCTTCGAATTCGAATGCACCGACTTCCTCGCCCGTGCGGTGCAGCACGAGGTCGATCACCTGAACGGAGTGCTCTACGTCGACCGCCTGAGCACGGTGCGGCGGCGGCTCCTCGCCAAGAAACTCAAGAAGATCGCCGAAGAGCAGGAAGCGGAGAAGAAGTGAGCGCGCCTGCGGCCATGGCGGCCGCGGGTCGTCGCGCTGGAGCGTCCGACCGATGAACATCATTTTCATGGGCACGCCCGAGTTCGCCTGCTCGAGCCTGGAGGCCCTCCACGCCGCGGGCCATCGCGTGTCGGCGGTGGTGACGAGGCAGGACAAGCCGAGCGGGCGCGGGCAACGCATCGTCCCTACGCCGGTCAAGGTGACCGCCGAGCGGCTCGGTCTGCGCGTGCTGCAGCCGGAGCGGGTCAACGCAGCGGAAACGGTTGCCGAGTTGAGGGCGCTCGATCCGCACGTGCTCGTGGTGGCCGCGTTCGGCGCGATCCTCAAGCAGCCTCTGCTGGAGCTCGCTTCGTTGGGGGCGGTCAACGTGCACGCATCGCTTCTGCCCGCCTATCGAGGTGTGGCGCCCGCGCAGTGGAGCCTCATCCATGGGCGGCGCACCACGGGTGTGACCACCATGTTGATGGATGCGGGCATCGACACCGGGCCCATTCTCGAGCGCCACGTTCTCGAGGTGCGGCCGACGGAGACCGCCGGCGAGCTTCTGGCGCGGCTTGCCGAGGCCGGGGGGAGCCTGCTTGTCGATACGCTCCGCGGGCTCGAGAGCGGCCTTCTTGCCCCCACGCCTCAGTCCGACGAGGGGGCCAGCTACGCTCCCCGACTCGACCGTGAGCATGGATATCTCGACTTTACCCGCACCGCCGAGGAGGTCGTGGACCAGTTCCGCGGCACCACCCCTTCTCCCGGGGCACGCGTCTTCCTGGGGGGGGATGCGATCCTGGTGAGCGCGGTGCGGCCGGTGGCGGGGGGGAGAGGAACGCCGTACACGATCCTCGAGGTGGCGCATCGTCATCTGCGCGTGGCCGCCGCCGAGGATGCCGTGGATCTTCTCAGCGTCCGTCCCCCGGGACGGAACGACATGGAAGGTGCCGCCTTCGCGCGCGGGCGCGGCCTGAAGGCCGGAGATCGCCTCTCGCCCCCTCCGATCGTTCCCGATCTCAGTCCTCGCATGGCGGTGGCGCGATGAACCTCGAAGTCCGGCCCGGCGCGCGCGGGCGGCGCGGACGCCCGCCGCAGCCGAAGTCCGCCCGCGAGATCGCCCTCAACGTGCTTTACCACGTGGACACGCGCAAGGCCTTCGCCGATCTCCTTCTGAGCCGCGATCTGCGCAGCGGGTCGCTCGATCCTCGCGACGCCGCGCTGGCCACCGAACTCGTGAACGGCACGCTCCGCTGGCGCGGACGTCTCGACTGGGTTCTCGGCCGCTACGTGCGTGCCGGCCTCGACACGCTGACGCCGTGGATCTTGAACCTGCTGCGACTCGGGCTCTACCAGATCCTCTTCCTGGATCGCATTCCTCCTCACGCCGCCGTCGACGAGTGCGTGACGCTGGCGAAGAAGTATGCGAACCCCGGCGCCGCCGGGCTCGTGAACGCGGTGCTCCGCAAGATCCTGCGCGAGGGGGCGGGAGCGCCCGATCCCGAGCAGATCCTCACCGATCCCGACGAGGCGATGGCAGTGGCCTACTCGCACCCGGCCTGGCTGGTTGCCCGTTGGCGGCGACGGCTGGGTGACGACGAGACCCGCGCGCTGCTCCTGGCCGACAATCGTTCGGCTACGGTCGGGCTTCGCGTGAACCCGCTCAAGACGGACCGCGAGACGCTGCGGCGCGCGCTCGGCGCCCGCGGCATCGAGGTCGAGGCCGCCCCGTACAGTCGCCTGACCCTGCGAGTGACCGGCAACATCGCTCTCCCGGGGCTTCCCGAGTTCGATGAGGGCCACTTCTTCGTGCAGGATGAGAGCGAGACCCTGGTCTGCGAGCTTCTGGCCGCCGAACCAGGCGAGACCGTGCTCGATCTCTGCGCCGCGCCCGGCGGCAAGGCCACTCAAATTCAAGAAGGGCGGGGATCGCAAGGATTGCTGATCGCCGTCGATGTCCAGAAGAGCCGGCTGGCCCGCGTGCGCGAGAACGTGGCACGCATGGGCGTGACCGGCGTCGCCGCGGTGTGTGCAGACGGCCGCACCCTCACGCTGGCCCGACCGGCGGATCGGGTGCTTGTCGACGCTCCATGCAGCGGACTCGGCGTTCTCGGGCGGCGTTCCGACGCGCGCTGGCGCAAGACCGAGGCCTCGCTTCGCGCGTTGCTGCCTCTGCAGCAGGGGCTCCTCGAGGCCGGTGCGAGCTGTCTGCGTCCCGGCGGCGTGCTGGTCTACAGCGTGTGCAGCACGGAACCTGAAGAGGGGCGACGGCAGATCGACGGGTTCCTCGCCACGCACCCGTATTTCGAACTCGAGGACGCCGAGGCGTTCCTTCCGCACGAGGTGGTGACCGAGGGTTGCCTTCTCCTCTACCCGCATCGACACAACACGGACGGCGCGTTCGCCGCGAGACTCCGGCGGAAGTCGTGAGCAGCGGGCGATCCTCGGTCTGGATGCGCGTGCGGTCGTTCACCAGCGGAGCCCGGGGACGCCGACTCCGCGCCTTTCTGCTTCGCTGGGTCCTCCCCGCGTCGCTGGGGTTGGCGGCCGCCCTCGTCGTGTTCAACTTGAGCGTGATGCCGCAGTTCGTGCGGCACAACGCCGAGGTCGCGATGCCGGACGTGCGCGGAAAGCCGCGGGCGGAGGCGGAGCGAATCCTAGAGTCCATGGCGCTGGCCGTGCGGGATACGGTGACGCGCGTGACCTTCGATGTGCCGCGCGGCGTCGTGATCGATCAGAAGCCGGCCGCCGGATCGAGCATCAAACCCGAGCGCGGGGTGAGGCTCGTGTTGAGCAGCGGCCGCGAGGAGTTGAAGGTGCCGGGGCTCGCCGGACAGAGCCTTCGATTCGTGCGAATGAATCTCCTCGACGAGGGATACCAGGTCGGGGACGTGGTCCGCGTGCCCTCCCGCGACGTGACGCGCGACTTCGTGATCGCGAGCGACCCGCCCGCCGGAACGGTGGTCGAGCCCGCTCAGCGCATCCACCTTCTGGTGAGCGACGGACCCGAGGGGCGCACCTGGATCATGCCCGACCTGCTTGGCCAAGACATGCGGCTGACCGCCGAAAAGCTTCGCTACGCCGGCTTCCAGGTCGTGATCGACGACGACGATCCGTACAGCTTCCGATCGCGGCGTGTGGTCGCCACCGCCCCCGAGCCCGGAGAGCAGGTACGCAGTTCCGCCACCATTCATCTCATGGGAGGCTAGCGGCGTGAACCCGTCGAGCGACCGGCGACTCATCCGCATCGCACCCTCGGTGCTTGCCGCCGACTTCTCGCACCTGGCCGAGGAACTGCACCGGGTGGAGCGCGGCGGAGCCGATCTCCTCCATCTCGATGTGATGGACGGCCACTACGTTCCCAACCTCACCTTCGGCCCCATGATCGTTGGAGCCATCAACCGGCTGACCGATCTTCACCTCAGCACGCACCTCATGATCACGAACCCGGAGACGTGCATCGACGAATTCGTCGAGGCCGGATCCGACGCGGTCATCGTGCACATCGAGGTCTGTCCGGACCCGGTGGCGGTTCTGCGCCGCATCCGCGCGCTCGGGGTTCTCGCCGGCATCACCCTCGATCCTGCGACCCCGTTCGAGCGCGTGGAACCCGTGCTGGAAGAGGCCGACGTCGTGCTCATCATGAGCGTCAAGCCGGGCTTCGGCGGGCAGGCGTTCCTCCCCGAGGTTCTCCCCAAGGCGGCGCGGGCGGCCGAGCTCAAGCGCACGCGCGGCTACGGGTACTCCATCCACATCGACGGCGGGATCGACGTCCGGACTGCGCCGGGCGCGATTGAGGCGGGGTGCGAGGTCCTGGTGGCAGGGAGCGCGATCTTCAGGTCGGAGGATCCCGAGGCCATGGTGGGCACCCTTCGGCGGGTCGGAGAAGCCGCTCGGCGCCCCTGAGTCGCCCTCGGTTGCCCCTCGTCACGGATCATGATTCGTATGTCATAATCCATGACATGAGTCCCCGCGAAGCTCACGATCTCGAACGGCGGCTCCAGAACGTCACCGAGAAGCTCCTCGGCGCGTTCGAGGAGCTCGATTTCGTTCACAGCCTTGCCGAGGTTCTGGCCAAGCCCGACGCGGTTACCGATCTCGACGGCTACCTTCTGCGAGAGACGTTGACCATCTTTCGGGCGCAGGGTGGTTGGGTGGCCCGCCGAGGCCCCACCGGCCGGCTCGAATCGACCGCGGTCGAGGGCTTGAAGCCCGCGGTCCCCGAGTTCCTCACCACCTCGCTCATCGAAGCTCTCGCGGAGGAGGGCGCGCTTCCCTACCTGGTCGATGACCTGCCGCAGGCGCTGGTGCGCCGGCTCGAGCCCTCCGACCGCAAGGGGCGGCTCACCGCGCGTTCGGCAAGCAGCGAGTTCCCGCAGGCTTTCATCGCCGCACCGCTCGGCGGCGGGAAGGAATTTCTCGGGGTGATCTGCCTCGGGAAGTTCGGGCCGGAGGAGCGATTCGCGGCGGGGGATTTGAAGCTCCTCTCCACCCTTGCCATCCATGCCGGTCTTTTCATGCGCAACGCGGATCTCCTGCTGCGGCTCCGGGCCGAGGCCAAGAACCTCGGGCGTCGGGTGCAGGAGCTGGAATCCTCGGCGCGCTCGCAACCCGATCTCTCCTGGATCCGGATGCCGAGCCCGGCCATGAAGCGATTGACGCAGCAGGTCGAAGCGGCGGCCCCAACCGAGGCCACCGTGCTCCTTCTGGGCGAGAGCGGCACGGGCAAGAGCCTCGTGGCGCGCATCCTCCATCGTCTGAGCGCTCGCGGGCGGGGTCCGTTCGTCGAGATCAACTGCGGCGCGGTGGCGCCGGGGCTCATCGAGAGCGAACTCTTCGGACACGCGCGCGGGGCCTTCACCGGCGCCGAACGTGAACGGGCGGGGTTGTTCGAAGAAGCGGACGGCGGAACGATCTTCCTGGATGAGATCGCCGAGTTACCGCTCGAGCTGCAGGTGAAACTGCTAAGAGTCTTGGAGCAGCGCAGAGTACGGCGGGTCGGGGAGAATCGGGACCGTCCGGTCAATGTGCGGATGATTGCTGCCACGAATGCGGATCTCTCGGCGGGTGTGCGCGGGGGGCGCTTTCGCGAGGACCTGTATTACCGACTGAACGTGATCAACCTCACCGTGCCTCCGCTGCGCGATCGTCCCGAAGACATCCTCCCTCTGGCGCGCCGATTCCTCGAGGAGATCGCGCACGAAACCAACAGGCGAGTGCGCGGATTCACGCCGGTCGGCGAAGAGGTGCTTCTCGCCTACGGCTGGCCGGGAAACGTGCGCGAGTTGCGCAACGTGGTGGAGCGAAGCCTGCTCATGCGACGCGAAGGGGATCTGGTGGATGTGGATCCGCTCGTCGAATCCGCGTCGAGGACGCCTCAATCGTCGTCCGTAATCGCCCTCCCGGATCGGGCGCTTCCCGAGGCGATGGTCGAGTACGAGCGCGACATCATTCTCGAATCTCTGCGCAGGAGCGGCGGCGTTGTAGCGAAGGCCGCAGACCTGCTCGGGATATCCCGGACAAACCTCCACAACAAGCTGCGCAAGCATGGGTTGGAGCGGTCCCAAAGCTGGGATGACACCAGTCATCATGAATGACAGAGAGCGGGTCGGGTCCTGCGGTTATAATTCTTTTCCAGTCAATAAGTTGAGGGCTTTGATGCCGGACCGCGTCACCATGTGTGACGTGCCGTGGGGTCCTGCAGGCCGAGCCGCCCCGACGCAGAGTGGCCTAAACAATTGATGTTCAATCAGTTAAATGTATATTCCGGGTTCGGCACAGGGGTTGCTCTAGTACTGCTCGACGGCGGGGCGGCAACGCACCGCAGTCGGGATGCTAGAGCAGATCTGAGGAACACCCAATGGCATCCCATAGACCTCTCCTGGCCTCGGTGTGATAAAAGGAAAATGGACTGAGGGGTATCCTCCGAGGCCAGGGAGGTCGAGCTAGCGGAACCGGTCCCCCCGCCAGCCGGTGCCCCAGGGAGCATGATCACCATGGGTCCGGTAAACGCAGGTCTTCACAATCCGTTGAGGCGCTACCTCCATCGGAGTGTCGCTCTCCCGATGACGGGTCTCCTGGTTCTCCTGATCCCCCTGGCCGGCTGCGCTAAGCGAAGTGCAGTGCAAGCCGAAAGCCGGGAGACCCGCCTGACGGAGGGCGGATCTGTTTGCCTTCGTCCGATCTTCTCCCCCGACGGCGCTTCCGTCGCCTACACCGTGCGCGAGCAGGCCGATCCCCCACGATTCTTCATTCGCCTGATGCCCACCGAGGGAGGCGCCCCGCGCGCGATCCGCTCCGATTCGACTGCCATCGTGGCGATGTCCTGGGCGCAGGATGGGCAGGGGCTCTACGTGCTTTCCGACAAAGCCGAATCCCGCATCAGCCTGATGAACCTGAAGGGCGAGACTGTCGAGTCCTTTCCGCGCCCCCGTGCGGCGCGATTCCTGTCGGTTTCACCCGATGGCAGCAAGTTGCTCTACTCGGTCTTCAATAGAGACAACTACGACTTGGCGCTGCTGCCAACCGGCGCCGAGGGACAACCCAAGGTCATCGCCGAAACTCCAGCCTGGGAGACCGGCGGTTGCTTCGGCCCCGGGCCCGGCGACGTGACGGTGGTGAGCCGCACCGTCTTCGGCGCCCCGACCAACGAATTCTTCATCTGGTCACCCGGTGGCGGCGGGTTCAAGCCGCTCCCGCTGCCCAAGGCGAAGAACGACATGCCGGCCTGGTCCCGGGACGGCCGCTACCTTGCCTACGCCACCGACCAGAACGGGAGCATGGACCTCTGGGTGCTCGACATGACCGGCGGTCGCTCGGTGGAGATCACGAGCGGCCCCGAGGACGACAGTCGCCCCGACTGGTCCCCCGACGGGCGATCGATCGCGTTTCTGCGCGGCGTGAGGCGTTCTCACATTTTCGTGGCCGACCCCGAGACCCGCGAGAAACGTCAGCTCACCTCCGGGGAGACCACCGACTACGAGCCCATGGTTTCCCAGGACGGGAAGTGGGTGGCCTTCACCCGCGAGAAATCAGGCCCCGCAAGGAGCGTTGCCGTCCTGGCCTGGGCGCCGGCCGAGGGGGGAGACATCCGCGAACTCGATCTGAAGGGCCTGGCCTACAATGCCTCCGGCGGCGTGTCGTGGTCCCCGGACGCCAAAGAGCTGGCCTTCGCCGCAGACGATGGAAGCGGGAACATCGACATCTATCGCGTCCCCAGGGAAGGGGGCGCCCCCACCCGCGTCACGGTCACCCCCGGCACGGATGTCATCCCGCTCTGGTCTCCGGACGGTCGCACCATCGGCTACACGCGTGCGGCGGGGGGGGAGACCCAGGTGTGGACGATTCCGTCCGGTGGAGGTGTCCCGACAAAGGTTTCGTTCGAGGAGGGCGTGAACCAGCTTTCGTACTTCTCTCCCGAAGGTGGGCGGATCGCCTACATGACGGTGCGGTCCGACGGGACCTACGACGTAAAGGTCAACAAGGTAGGGCGGCAGGAGCCGGGCCATGCGATCTTTCATTCCGACAAGGGCACCTACCCTCTCGGCTGGTCCAAGGACGGCAAGTACGTGGTTGCCTGGAAGATGGGGGGCGAGCAGTCCACGGTGGCGGCGCTGGCCGCCGACGGTTCGGAGCAATTCACGATCGGAGAGTCGGTCGATGAACCGGACGGCAAGGGGTACTTCATCGACCTTACCGACAGGGGACGGCCGTTCGCCGACGTCATCTACCCGGGTGGTATTCATGCCTTCCAGTACGGCGACAACACCACCGATGTGATGGTCGTCCGCGTGGCGGACCTCCTCGAGGCGAGCGCGGCCGGAGCCCGAGCTGGAGGCGGCCGATGAACGGTTTTCTGCGACTCGGCAAGGTCGTGCTCGTCGTTACGGTCATCTTCTTCTTGTCGGTTTCGTTCGCATTCGGCGGGATCCGCGGGCGTGCCGCGGCGGGTGTGCCCGGAATCGAAATCCCGGTGGACGTGGTCCTGGTGCCGGTGAAGGTGCTCAAGGACTTCACCCTGGCTCTCCTCCGCGTGATCCGCGCCGGGAAGTCGATGCTCCTGAGTGCGAGCTTCGAGACTGACAACCGGGGGGAAGCTGTGTCATTCTTGTAGCGGGCCATCTTCATCGGACCCCCAATGCAGATTCTTCGACTTCCCTCCATTCGCGCCAAACTCCTCGCCCTCTTCGCCGTAGCCGGCCTGCTCCCGATCGCCCTCGTCAGCCTTCTCGCATACTTCAATTCGCTCAAGGCTGTGGAGGAGATGGTGGGGAACCGCACCGAGCGGCTCTCCGAAGAAGTCGCCGAGCAGTTGTCCGCCAAGCTGGAGCGACGGGTCAACGACCGCATACTCGTCGTGAACCGACCGGTGCAGGATTTCCTCGGCGCTGTCGACGCCGGCGACACGGCCGGTCAGATGAAGGCGTACTCCGTCCTCGAGGGCTACCTGGGGGACCTGTTCAAGGAGTATGCGAACTACTACGACGGGGTAATCCTGGCCGACGCTCGAGGGGACCTGGTCTTTCACTACAGTCGTAGCGAGGGCGCGGCGGGGATCCTCACTACCCCTGAGGCGGCATGGGCGGCGGTGGCTCCGGTGCCGCCTGTTCCAGCCGCTCCCCGTGCCGTCGTCATCGCCGACTCCGAGCGCCTGAACGAGCGGCTCAAGCAGCAGGCTGTTGTCAGCAAGCGTCTGAGCAAGCGGATCGAGGAGCTTGGCAAGCAGCTTGGGTCCAAGTGGAGCCGGAGTGAGGTCGAACGGCTCCACGCGACACAGGATAGCCTCCTCCAGGAACTCCAAGTGACCATCCAGCCGGATGAGCTTTCCGAGGAACTGGCCATCGTCTTCCGCGCGCTACCGGCCTTGGCGGAGTCCGACCCTGTCCCGCCGGAAGAGCCCGGATCCGATGCATGGTTCTCCCCCCCGGGGCTTGTCCGAGCCCTGCCCAACAAGGCGGTATTCACCGAGGCCGATCGTCGGGCGGTAGGGCAGGGGGAAGATCTCGAGGACGGCGACTATCTTCTCTTCACCGATCGCATGGCTCCCGGAGGCCCTCGCTCCCTTCGCTTGGTGATGCCCATCTACTCCACAGAGGTGGATGGGGATCGACTGGGCACCCTGGTGGCCAACGTGCGGTTGAAGCACCTCTTCCCGGAGGATCTCGCCGCGGAGCGTTTCGGATCCAAGGGGGAGCTGGCCGTGGTCGGGAGCGATGACGGCGAGATCCTCTTTCATACGCGTCCCGAGCTTTCCGGGCGGAACATCCAGCAGGCCGATTCCCGGCTGGCCGATCTGGTGGAGGCCCACGGTGAGGACGATCCCGTCCCCGAGCCCTGGACGAGACTCCCCGGCGACTCCGGGAAGCGACTGGCGTCGGCGGAGAGAGTGAGTGAGGTACCCTGGGTCGTCTTCGCGACCGCGGTGCCCCGTGAGTTCGAAACCGAGGCGCGAACGGCGGGGGTGATCAATCTCACCGTGGCCCTGCTCGCCATCCTCTTCGCGTTCACGGTCCTTCTCTATTCCAGCGGTCGGATCTCGCATTCGATCCAAGAGCTGACGGTGGGGGCGCGGGAGATCCAGACGGGCAACCTCAGCCACGCGATCCGGGTTCAGACGCACGATGAGATCCAGACGCTGGGAGAGGCCTTCAACGCGATGACCGCCTCCCTGCGCGAGAGCATCGCCCTTCGGGAGAAGGCGGCCCGGGAGCTGGAGGCGCTCAACCGCACCCTGGAGGACCGGGTACACGAACGCACCCGCGAACTCCGCTCGCTCAACGCGGCGCTGGAAACCGCCAACCAGGAACTCAAGGAACTGGACCGGCTCAAGTCGCAATTCCTTGCCACCGTCTCGCACGAGTTCCGCACCCCGCTGACTTCGATCAAGGCGTTCTCGGAGATTCTCCTCGACGAGGTCGAGCCGGAAGAGGAGTCCCCCCAGATCCGCCGGTTCCTCGGCATCATCAACGCCGAGAGCGACCGGCTGGGACGTCTCATCAAGAACCTGCTCAACATGTCGCGCCTGGAGTCGGGGCGGATGGTCTGGCGGATTTCCGTGTTCCCGCTCAAGGACGTGGTCGAGGCCGCGGTGGACTCGCTCATTCCGGCCTTCCAGGAGAAGAACCTGGACGTGATTCGGCGGCACGATTGCCCCGACGCGCGGGTGCGCGTGGACCGGGATCGCATCCAGGAGGTTGTCACCAACCTGCTCGAGAACGCGGTGAAGTTCAGCGAGCACGACGGCCGCATCTGGATCGACTGCGCCATGGAGCCGCTCGAGGGCAACGGCACGCCTCGCGTGCGGGTTTCGGTCCGTGACGAGGGGTGCGGCATTCCCCCTGGCCATCTGGAAAAGATCTTCGACCGGTTCTCCCAGGTAGATGCCTCCGATACCCGGGCGCGGGGCGGAACCGGGCTGGGGCTCGCCATCAGCAAGGAAATCGTGGATCATCACGGCGGACGGATCTGGGCGGAAAGCGTGCCCGGCAACGGAGCGACCTTCCATTTCACCCTGCCGGTGGCGGAGGACGACGCTCGCGAAGAGCCGGAGGACGTGGAGAGCACCCATGCTCTCGCCCCCGGTTGGCGCGCCCCTCGGGAGGAGGAACGGCATGACTAAGAAGGTGTTGGTCTGCGACGACGAGCCCTACATCGTCGAATCGGTATCCTACGTGGTGCGCAAGGCCGGTTACGAGGTGGCGGTGGCCGAGGATGGGGTGGAGGCGCTGACCACGGCGCGTCGGGAGCGCCCGGACCTCATCTTTCTCGACATCATGATGCCGCGTCTTTCCGGGCAGGAGGTCTGCCGTCAGCTCAAAGAGGATCCGGATACGAAGGGCGCCTACATCGTCATGCTCACCGCGCGCGGGCAGGAAGAGGATGAGCGCCGGGCCATGGAAATGGGGGCGGACGAGTTCATGACCAAACCGTTCAGCCCCCGAAAGATGAGAGCCAAGCTGCAGGAAGTCCTCGGAGAACCGTAATCGGCATGGACAAGGAGAAGGCGGACGGGACCGCCAAGACCATCGAGAGCCTCACCAGGAATCTCCTCGAATGTTACGAGGAACTGGACCTGATTTACCGCCTGACCCGGCGCTTGGCCACCTCCCTCGATGTCCAGCGGAACATGGAGATGGTGCTGCGGGAGGCGATGGACATATTTGCCGCCGATATGGGTTGGCTCATTCCAGCCGGTGAGGGGATCGGTAAGTTCGCGCCGGTCCGCGAGGGAGCGCCCGAGGAGCTTGTGGGATTCCTGCAGGAGTCGGTGGTGGGAGAGCTTGTCGCTTCCGGGAAATCGCGGATGTTCTACGGTCTCGCGGCCGAGTTGGGGGTGGTCCGCGACGATCTTCCCGATTCGTTTCTCTGCGCGCTGCTGAGGACCGAGAGCACGGTCTACGGCGTGCTCTGCGCGGGAAGGCGCGACGTCGACGACATGTTCACCGCCGGGGATTTGAAGCTGGCCAACGCCCTGGCGTCGCAGGCCGCCATCTCGCTCGAGAACTATGCGCTCAACCAGAAGCGGATCGAAGAGCAGGAGACCATGATCCGCATGCAGGAGGAGTTGCGGCTGGCGCTGGACATCCAGGCCAACCTGCTCCCCAAGCATCCTCCCAATTGCCCGGGGTACGACATCGCCGGCACGAGCCTGCCCGCGATGGGAGTCGGCGGGGACTACTTCGATTTCATCCCCATGGAGGACGGGCGGCTTGCGGTGTGCCTCGGCGACGTATCCGGCAAGGGGATGCCGGCCGCGCTCCTCATGGCGAGCCTTCAGGCCACCGTGCGCGGGCAGACGCTCATGAACGCGTCTCCCTCGGAGTGCCTGCATCGTTCCAATACGATCCTCTACCACAGCACCGACAGCGAGAAATTCGCGACCTGCTTCTTCGGCATCCTGGACACCGGCCGGCACCGGCTCTGCTACGCCAACGCGGGACACGAGCACCCGGTTCTCTTCGGGGCCAACGGGAGTCATGCCGTGCTGGACATCGGAGGGCTCGTGCTCGGGATCCTGCCGAAGGTGACCATTCCGGAGGGTTCCGCCGAGATTCGCGCGGGGGAGGTTCTGCTTCTCTACTCGGACGGGATCACCGAGGCGCTCGACGCCGACGACCGCGAGTTCGGTGTGCCCCGCATGGTTTCCGTGGTGGCCGGCCATCGCGAGGCACCGGCTGCCGAGATGGTGGCGCGCATCCTCGACGCGGTCAACGCGCACACGGGAGCGCGGGCGCGGTCGGACGACCGGACGCTGGTGGTGATCAAGAGGACGTAGAGGCGCGCGGCGCTTCGCGTCTCGCCCGTCGCCCTCGCCGAAGGGGCCCCCGCTTCGCGGCCCTTCGGACTGCGGTCGACGGGCGACCCGCTACGCGCCGCGTCTGCGCGGACCGCGAGTCCGCCCGGCCGACTCATACGCGCAAGATGCTCACCCGGGTGAGCATTCTGCCCGTGCTCGCCGCGAATGGGCTGCCGCCGTGTGCGCTGCGGTGAGCGAGGGGTTCGCCGTGCGCGCGCATCGGACGGGCGCTTTAGCGGGACCGGTTCGCGAGCACGCACGGCGACGCCGAGTGAAGCCGCAGCACCACGCCGACCGCTACCGCTTCGGCTTGTAGACGTGCGTGCTCGTGCCGAAGAACGACGCGGCGGCCTCCATCAGGGTCTCCGACAGCGTCGGATGCGGATGAATCGTGAGATCGAGATCCTCGACCGTCGCCCCCATCTCGATCGCGAGCACGCCCTCGGCGATCAACTCGCCCGCGCCCGGGCCGCAGAGACCCACGCCGAGGATGCGTTCGGTCTCGGGATCCACCAACAGCTTCGAGACGCCGTCGGAGCGGTCGAGCGTAGTGGCGCGCCCCGAGGCCGCCCACGGGAACCGCGCGATCTCCACCTTGCGCCCCGACGCCTTGGCCTCGGTTTCCGTCAGCCCACACCAGGCGATCTCGGGATCGGTGAACACCACGGCTGGAATCGCCGCCGGCGAGAACTCCACGTTGCGGCCTGCGATGGCCTGCACGGCAGTGCGTCCCTCGTGCGAGGCCTTGTGGGCGAGCATCGGCTGGCCCACCACGTCCCCGATGGCGAAGATGGAAGGCTCCGCCGTGCGAAGCTGCCGGTCCACCTGCACGAATCCCTGCGGGCTCACCTCCACGCGCGTGCGATCGAGACCCAGGTTGGCGGAGTTGGGCTTGCGTCCCACCGACACCAGCACGCGATCGAAGGTCTGGTCGCGATCCTTCACCGCTTCGCCGTCGAGGGTCACCCTCACGCCGCTTCCGGTTTCTTTCATCGACGTCACCTTGGTGTTGAGGTGGATCGCCGCGAACGCGCCCTCCAGTCGCCGCGCCAGCGGGCGCACCAGATCGGCGTCCGCGCCGGGAAGCAGAGTGCCGGTGAGTTCGACCACCGTGACGCGGCTCCCCAGCGCCGCATAGACGGAGCCGAGTTCGAGCCCGATGTACCCACCGCCCACGATCAGAAGCGTCTCGGGGATCTCTTCGAGCTTGAGCGCCGCGCTCGAGTTCATGATGCGCCCGCCGGCTTCGATCCCCGGTAGCGTGGCGGCGCTGGATCCCGTGGCCAGGATGGCGTGCTGGAACGCGATGCGAGAGCCGTCGGCGCCGCCCACCGCCAGCATGTTCGGCCCTTCGAAATGACCGCGCCCCCGCACGTATTGGATCTTCCGGCGCTTGGCGAGTTCACCCAATCCGCCGGTCAGCTTGCCGACGACCTCGTCCTTCCAGGCGCGCAGGCGGGGCAGGTCCACGCGCGGAGGCTCGAAGTGGACGCCCCAGTGCGCGGCCTCGCGCGACTCGGTGATGAGCTTGGCCACGTGGAGGAGCGCCTTCGAGGGGATGCAGCCGCGATAGAGGCAGACCCCGCCCGGGTTGGGCTCGAGGTCGACCAGCACGACCTCCATGCCGAGGTCGGCAGCGAGGAATGCGGCGGCGTAGCCTCCGGGGCCGGCGCCGAGCACAACGAGTTGCGCGCTTTGCGTGGTGGACATGCGGAGCGATCTCCCTGCGGCGCTACGCGGCGCCGGTGACTAACCCTCGAGCGCCAGCAGCAGCGGCTGCTCCATCGCCTCGGCGATCCAGCGCAGAAAACGCGCGCAGTCGGCGCCATCCACCGCCCGGTGATCGTAAGAGACCGCCAGCGGCAGGATCGTGCGCGGCACGAACGCGCCGTCACGATAGACCGCTTCGACGTTCGCCCGGCCCATGCCCAGGACCGCCACCTGCGGCCAGGCCACGATCGGCGAGAAGTAGGTCGTGCCGAGCCCGCCCAGGTTCGAGATGTTGAAGTTGGCGCCCTGGAGATCGTCGAGCGCGATCTTGCGGGTGCGGGACTTCTCGGAGAGTTCCGCCAGCTCCACCGCGATCGCGGTGATGTTCTTGCGGTCGGCATCGCGGATCACCGGCACCAGGAGTCCGTGCTCCGTGTCCACCGCCACCCCGACGTTCACGTACTTCTTGAGCACCAGTTCCTGCTCGCGGTGGTCGTAGCTCGCGTTGAACTTGGGGAAGACCTTGAGCGCCGACGCCACCACCTTGACCGTGATCGCGGTGACGGTGAGCTTACCGCCGGCCGCTTCCACGCGCGGCGCGTAGCGCGCTCGCCAGGGTTCCAGATCCGTGATGTCGGCGCGGTCGAACTGGGTGACGTGCGGGATGACGTTCCAGGAGAGCGCCATCGTCTCGGCGGTCACCTTGCGCACCTTGTTGGTGGTGACGCGCTCCACCTCGCCGAACCTCGAGAAGTCGGGGAGGTCGGGGATCGAGAACGCCGCGGCCGGCGCGGTCGAGACACGCGGCGCGCCGCGATCTTCGAGGGTGGGGGCTGCGCCCGAGAGGATCTGGCGCGCATAGGCTTTCACGTCTTCGAGCGAAATGCGACCGTCGGGGCCCACGCCCGGCACGTCGTTCACGTCGATCCCCAACTCGCGGGCGAGCCGGCGCACCGAGGGCGCGGCGGGCGATGCGGGAAGCGCATCGGCGGGTGTGGGGGTGAGCCGCAGCGGCGGACGCTCTGCCGCGGGCGGGGCGGTTGGCGCGCGCTGGGCAGCTACGGGAGCCGGAGGAGGTGCGGCGGCCTGTGGAGGCGGCGGCGGGGGGCCCGCGGTCGGAGTCACAACGGCCGGTGCCGGGGCGCGGGGAGGCGCGGCCGCGGGTTGAGGCAATACGGCCTCGGCCTTCGCCCCCGCTCCGTTCCCTTGCTCGTCGATCACGAGGATGGCCTGGCCGACCTTGATCTGGTCGCCCTCCTTGACCTTGATCTCGCGCACGACCCCCGCCGACTCCGACGGCACCTCGGCGGTCGCCTTGTCGGTCTCGATCTCGATGATCGCTTGGTCCTTCTCGATGCGATCCCCGGGGGACACCAGCACCGAGAGCACCTGCGCGCCGGCGATGTTCTCGCCCAGCTCGGGCAGCTTGATTTCCTTGGACATCTTGGGATTTCCCTTTGCTATGAACTCAACGGGTTCTTCTTGTCGGGCGAGATCCCGAGGTCTTTGAGCGCCTTGGCCGGCACCTCGCGCTCCACGTCGCCGTTGCGCGCGAGCGCGGAGAGGGCGGCCAGCACCGTGTAGCGGTGATCCACCTCGAAGAAGTCGCGCAGGTCGGCGCGGGCTTCACTGCGGCCGAAACCTTCGGTGCCGAGGGCGGTGAACTCGCCGGGGATCCATCGGGAGAGCGAGTAGGGGAGCGGCCGCACATAGTCGGAGACCGCCACCACCGGTACCGCCTCGTCACCCAGCACCTCGCGGATATACGGCCGGCGCGGCTCCGAGTCGGGGTGGAGTCGATTCCACCGCTCCACCTCGAGCACATCGTGCACCAGCTCCTTGTAGCTCGTCGCGCTCCACACGTCGGCGGCCACTCCGTACTGCTTCTCAAGCATCTCCTGGGCCTTGAGCACCTCGGGCATCAGCGCGCCGCTGCCGAAAAGGTGGACGCGCTTCTTCTTGGCCCTCTTGGCCGAGGGCTTGAATCGATAGAGACCGCGTAGGATCCCTTCCTCCACCCCCGGCGGCATGGGCGGCTGCTGATAGACCTCGTTGCCCACGGTGAGATAGTAGAAGCGGGGCTCTTGCTCCACGTACATCCGGCGGATCCCCTCGTACACGATCACCGCCAGCTCGTACGCGAACGCGGGATCGTAGGCGTGCACGTTGGGGTTCGGATAGGCCAGGAGCTGGCTGTGGCCGTCCTGGTGCTGTAGCCCTTCGCCGGCCAGCGTGGTGCGGCCGGCGGTGGCGCCGATGAGGAACCCCCGGCAGCGCATGTCGGCCGCGGCCCAGATGAGATCGCCGATCCGCTGGAAGCCGAACATCGAGTAGAAGAGGAAGAACGGGATCGTGTTCACGCCGTGCGTGGCGTAGGCGGTGCCGGCGGCGATGAACGAGGACATCGAGCCCGCCTCGGTGATTCCCTCCTCCAGGATCTGTCCGTCGGTGGCTTCCTTGTAATAGAGGAGCGTTTCGCGAGTCCACCGGCTCGTATTGCTGCCCGACGTGCGAGTAGATGCCGACCTGGCGGAAGAGCGCCTCCATGCCGAAGGTGCGCGCCTCGTCGGGGACGATCGGCACGATGAGCTTGCCGACGCTCTTGTCGCGCAGGAGCTTGGCGATCATGCGGACGAACGGCCATGGTGGTGGCCATGTCGCGTCTCCTCGCCCGCTCCAGTGAACTCCGCGAAGATGTCCGCGGGGGGCATCTCCAGCTTGGGTGCGCGCTCGCGCCGCTCGGGGAGATACCCGCCGAGCGACTTCGCGCCGCTCGTGGAGGTAGCGCATCTCCGGGCTGTCCTCGGCCGGGCGATAGAAGGGCGCCTGCGCCACGTCCTCGTCCGAGATCGGGATGCCGAAGCGCGAGCGGAACTCGCGCAGCTCCTCCTCGTTGAGCTTCTTCTGCTGGTGGGTGATGTTCTTTCCTTCGCCCGCCTCGCCGAGGCCGTAGCCCTTGATCGTCTTGGCCAGGATGACGGTGGGCGAGCCGGTGTGCTCGACCGCGGCCTTGTACGCCGCGTAGACCTTCTCCGGATCGTGGCCGCCGCGGCGGAGCTTGCGGATCTCCTCGTCGGTCAGATCCGCCACCATCGCGGAGAGCCGCGGGTCGGTGCCGAAGAAGTGCTCGCGGATGTAGGCGCCGGCCTCCACCGATGTACTTCTGGTAGTCGCCCGTCCACCGCGGACTCCATGCGGTCCACCAGCACGCCCTCGGTGTCCTGCGCCAGGAGACGATCCCAGTCGCTTCCCCAGATGACCTTGATGACGTTCCAGCCCGCGCCGCGGAAGTTCGCCTCGAGCTCCTGGATGATCTTGCCGTTGCCGCGGACCGGCCCGTCGAGGCGCTGCAGGTTGCAGTTCACCACGAAGATCAGATTGTCGAGTCTCTCGCGCGAGGCGAGGGTGATCGCGCCCAGCGCTTCCGGCTCGTCCAGCTCGCCGTCGCCGAGGAACGCCCACACCTTTCCCGAACGCTCGATGAGCCCGCGGTCCTCGAGATAGCGGTTGAAGCGCGCCTGATAGATCGCGGTGATGGGTGCGAGCCCCATCGAGACCGTCGGGAACTCCCAGAAATTCGGCATGAGCCATGGGTGCGGATAGGAGGAGAGCCCTCCTTCCGGGCGAAGCTCGCGGCGGAAGTTTTCGAGCTGGCCCTCCGTGATGCGCCCCTCCAGGAACGCACGCGCGTAGATGCCGGGGGAGGCGTGACCCTGAAAGTAGACCTGGTCGCCGCCCGACTCGTGATCCTTGCCGCGGAAGAAGTGGTTGAAGCCGATCTCGAAGAGTGTAGCCGCGGAGGCATAGGTGGAGATGTGCCCGCCGATGCCGGGCGACTCGCGGTTGGCGCGCACCACCATCGCCATCGCGTTCCAGCGCAGCAGGCTCTTGATGCGCCGCTCGATCTCGCGGTTGCCGGGGAAGCGCGGCTGCTCGTGACGAGGGATCGTGTTGATGTAGGGGGTGTTGGCGGTGAAGGGGAGCGCGATGCCGAACTCCGCCGCGCGGCGTTGCAGGCGGCGCAGGAGCCGGACCACCCGCTCCTCGCTCCCGGACTGAATCACGTAGTCGAGGGACTCGAGCCACTCCTGGGTCTCGACGCGATCTAGCTCGGCGGAGGGCTCGTCCTCGGGACGGTGCGACAATGCCATGGATAAGACCTTTTCGGACAATTGGTTGCGAAGCAAGGTCGCCCGGTATCATGGGGGCGACCGGGATGGATCAACCGGGCAAGTCTAAGCGCGGTAGGGCGTTTGGGCAAGTCCGCGCCGGGCCGGTGTGAATCGCTATACTCCCAGGCCTCGCATGCACCATCCAAGCAAACGGAGCCGCCCATGACCGCTCACGGCGACATGCCCCCCGAAGAGTTCCGCAAGCACGCTCACGACGTGGCCGACTGGATCGCCGACTACCTCGAAGGCGTCGACGCCTATCCGGTGCTGGCGCAGGTGCGCCCGGGGGATATCGTGCAGAAGCTCCCCGCGTCGCCGCCTCGGTGCGGCGAACCCATGGAGGACGTGCTTCGCGACTTCCGCGAGATCATCCTCCCCGGCATCACGCATTGGAATCATCCGCGCTTTCACGGCTACTTCTCGATCACCGGGAGCGGGCCGGGGATCCTCGGCGAGTCGCTCGCAGCGGCGCTCAACGTGAACGCGATGCTCTGGCGCGCCTCTCCCGCCGCGACCGAACTCGAAGCGGTCGCGCTGTCCTGGCTGCGGCAGATGCTGGGCCTTCCCGAGGAATTCGACGGCCATATCAACGACACCGCGAGCGTCTCGACCCTGGTCGCGCTGGCGGCCGCGCGGCAGGCCGCCACCGAGGGCGCGGTACGCGAGAAGGGACTTGCGGGAGGCCCGCGGCTGCGGCTCTACACGAGCGAGGAGGCGCATAGCTCGGTCGAGAAGGCGGCCTTGCTCCTGGGCCTGGGCCAGGAGGGAGTGCGCAAGATCGGCACCGACGACGCGTTCCGCATGCGCGTCGATGAGCTGGCGGCGGCCATCACGGAGGACCGCCGCGCGGGATGGAGCCCGATGGCGGTCACCGCCACCGTCGGCACGACATCGACTACCAGCGTGGACCCGGTCCCCGAGATCGCGGCGTTGTGCGAACGCGAGCGGATCTGGCTCCACGTGGACGCCGCCTACGGCGGATCGATGGCGGTCGTTCCCGAGTTTCGATGGGTGCTGGAGGGATGCGAGCGCGCGGACAGCCTGGTGGTGAACCCGCACAAGTGGCTCTTCGTGCCCATCGATTGCAGCGCGCTCTACACGCGCAGGCCGGAGGTCGTGCGCGGGGCGTTCTCCCTGGTGGCGCCCTACTTGATGACCCCCGAGGACGGCGTGGCTCGCAACCTCATGGACTACGGGCCGTCGCTCGGGCGGCGCTTTCGCGCGCTCAAGCTCTGGATGGTGATTCGCTCGTTCGGGACGGAAGGCATGGCCGAGAGGATCCGCGCCCACGTGGAGATGGCGCGGACCCTCGCCGGCTGGATCGACGACGTGCCCGGCTGGGAGCGGATGGCGCCGGCTCCCATGAGCACGGTGCTCTTCCGCCATGTGCCGGCCGGTCTCGACGCCGCCGCGCTGGACGCGCACAACCGCGGGATCATGGACGCGGTGAACGCCACAGGGCGGGTGTTCCTATCGCACGTCGTGGTGCGCGACCGCTTTGCGTTGCGACTGGCGGTGGGCAATCTGAAAACCACCGAGACGCACCTGCGCGAGACGTGGGATCTGTTGCAGCGTACGGCAGAAGCTATCTGACCCGCACCAGCTTGCTCGCGCGCGTCCCCGCCGGTGTGCGCACCTGCACGAAGTAGATCCCGGGGGCCGTCGGCGTGCCGCTCGCACTCAGGCCGTCCCAGGTCAGCTCGTGCGGCCCCGCGGCCTCCTCGCCGTCGCGCAGTGTCGCCACCCGTCGCCCCTGCGCGTCGAGCACGGCGACGCGCACATGCCCGGCGGCGGCAAGCGAGTACGCGATGCGGGCATGTCCCGCGGACGGCGCGGGATTGGGGTAGATGCGCAGGCTCAGCGGCACAGGGGGGCGTTCGGCGTCCGGCGTCGCGGTCACCGAGGCCTGCAGGCGATACGTGCGCATTTCCTGGCGCGCGAGATTGTCGGCGAGCACGCCGGCCACGAAGCTCGCCGGTTCGATGTCGGTCTCGATATGGGTCGTGCGCATGGCGGAGGACACCGGCGTCCCGGGCACGGCCAGGTTCAGGGTGCGTGGCGCCTCGGCGAGGTTCCACACCCGCGCGATCATCCCCGAGCCAATGCCCTCCTCCGCCGGCTTGAGCGCCCAAAGGAGAACGTCGGGCGAGTCGATGGAGAGGAGCGACCACACCGTCGCCGGGAGAGGTGACTCCGCGCTGCCGGTGACGCGAGTCGCCACCAACGGGTTCTGGTGCTCGAGAGCGAACCGCATCGCCGCCGCCTGGTCGTAAGATCCGTGGGTGCGCAGCGAGAAGCGGTTGAGAAAGCTGGTATCGCCCCCCTGGTTCAGCATGCCAAGCGTCAGGCCGTCCACCTGCATCCCGACCACGGCCCGGATCGACGGGGTGACGCTATCGAGGAAGCTCGGCGTGCTGCCGCCCGCTTGGAAGAACGGGCTGTCCCAGTTGGAGACGGTCACCCCGCGGTCGGTCTGCGAGAGGTCCACGAAGTGGTTGAAGGTGAGATAGTCGGTGCGCGCGTTCTCGTCCGCGTAGTCCCCTCCGGCGGCGGCGCGCGCCACACGAGCGATCATGCCTACCTCCTCGTGGCGCATGACGCTGCCGGGGAGGTTGAATGCGGACGTGTAGCCGACATTCGACGAGAAGTTCTGGGTTACCCGTCCTTCGACGTCGACGCGGTCGAGCCCCGCATAGAGGGTGACCCGGGTCTCATGCGCGGGAGTGCCCCCGGCCACGACCTTGAGCGTCGCGTAGACCGGGCCGGAAGCTTCGACCACTGCGGTCCCCGCGCCGCTGCCCAGGTCGTGGATGCTGCCGCTGCCATCCACCAGTTGCCGGTTGGCGTCCTTGTGGTCGACGAGGCTCGTGATGTTCCCGCGCGCGCCGAGCGTCACCGCGTAGGTGCCGTTGTCGAAGCTCGGCAACGTGACTGCGGCCGCCGGGCCGTAGCTCTGCCCCGCCCCCGAGCGCACCTCGAAGACTCGGTACCCCACCGACGGCACGCTGTCCGCCAGCACGCGCACCAGCGTGGTGGCGCCGATGCTCACGATTTGGCTGCGCACCTCGGTGCCCCGCGCGACGTCCACGACCCGGAGCGGCGGCGCGATCTGCGAGGTGAGATCGGCGATGTCCGTGCGCGACCACGATAACGGGTTGAACACGACGTGGCGCTCGGAGCCACCGGGCTGTGAGACACGGGACGCCACGGCGGCGAGCGCGTCGACGTAGAGGGGGTTCGTGTAGGCGGAGAGGCTGTCGAGCTGGTCACGCTGGAACTGAGCCCGCACGCTGCGCGTCACCGGGCCGTCGCCGGTCCAGTCGTGCTCGTAGAAGAGGCCGCAGGCCACAAAGGCCCGGTCGCGGGCTTCCTCCCGCCCCGCCATGAACGACGCGTCGTGGAGCGAGGCTACCGTGGCCAGGGCTTCCGCGGTGCGCAGCTTCTCCACCTGACGGCGGAAATTCGCTGTGACTTCGGCCATGGAGGCCGTGTAGAGATCCCATTCGTTGCCGAAGGAGCCGGAGAAGGTGGGGATCTGACTCGAGTATTGGGAGAGAAAATCCTCGAAGAAGTCCTTCTCGTTGGAGACGATGACGCGGCGTCCGGCGTTGGCCTTGATCTGGGACGCGGTCATGAAGTCGCCCGTCGTGGTCTGCAGCGCGTCACATCCGTAGCCGAACGCGGCGGACACGAGCCAGGGCCAGCGGGCGAGGAAACCCGCGTTGCCATCGAGGTAATCCACGACGCCGTAGGGATCGGCGGCCTCGGCGTAGCCGCCGACGCTCTGGTAGCCGTTCAGCATGGTGTTCCACTTCATGCAGACGGATTGACCGTCGGGACCGGTGAAGTGGTAGATCTCGCGAGGGCGGTCTCCCCAGTCGGTCCTGCTCGCGCAGCCGCACACACCCTTCCATGCGTACTTGGCGCCCGAGCCCGCCCACAGCGAGGCCACGCCGCCCGGCAGGGTCTGGTCCTCCATCGGCACCACGATGGGGAAGCGCAGGTTCTCGCGGCGCTCCAGTCTGCCCGCGTAGTACATGTTCCGCAGAACCGCCTCGGTGGGCATGGCGCCGTAGAGAAGGACAAGGGTGTTGAGCGGCATGGTGATGGTGTCATCGCGCAGATGTCCCACCAAACGCGCGAAGTCGGGGGCGGACCGGTTCTGCTCGTAGACGCGAACCCAGAGGCTGCCGTCGCAGTTGAAGCGGCCGCGGGAATCCGAGGGGTTCCCCGCGGTGGCCTCGATCTGGTTCATGTAGTAGTCGAGCATGGACAGAAATGCTGTCCGGTATTGAACGTCGGTTCCGGTCCAGAAGTAGTCGGTATGGTCGTCGTTGGCGATGTAGATGCGCTTCTGGGCCTCGGCGCCGGGCACGCACGGATGGACGCAGGCGAGAGCGACGAGGAGCGCGATGACGAGCCCGCGCAGAGGGGCGATCGCGCGGAACGGGTTGTGAACCCTACGATGCAGCAGCAATGGCCAAGGTGGCTGGGCCCGCCTGAGGCATAATGATCTCCATGACCGGCCTGGGACAATTACCGGATAATGATTTCAGAGGATGCTAGCACATCCCCCGGGCCCGGCCACCTTGGAATTCGTCCTATGAGGCGTATTTGACGCTGCACCCGTAGGGCTTCGTGTCGTTCGCCGTCACCGGTTTCTTCGCCGAGTGGGCCTCCAGGCACGTGCGGACGTAGTTGGTCTTGCCGAGCGTCTTGGGGCTGGCGTCGTCGTCGATTCCGCCCCGGTAGATGAGCGTACCCTTCTCATCGATCACAAACATGTGGGGCGTCGTCTTGGCGCCGTAGAGCTTCCCGACGGCGCCGCTCTCGTCGAGGAGCAGCGGGTACTCCATGCCGTAGTCCTTGCGAGCGGCGGCGTTCCTCTCGAGACCGGCGCCCTGCTTGCCCGCCGCGCCCGAGTTGATGGCGAGCCACACCACTCCGGCTCCCTTGGCAAATGCATAGGTATCGTTCATGGAGTGCGTGAGTTGGTGGTGCTTCTTCACGAACGGACACTCCGGGTTGAACCACTCCAATACGACGATCTTACCCTGCGCGGTGTACTCGCTGAGCTTGTGGGTCTTTCCGTCCGTGTCGGTGAGGGTGAAGTCAGGGGCCTTCTCGCCGAGGGCGGCCGGCGTCATCTCGGCCGGCTTCTCCGGTGTGCCGGCGGCGTCCGCGGCGGCCGCGGTCAGAGGCGGCGCGCCGAAGAGAACGGCGAACGCGGCGAGCGCGAGGGCATAAACGTTTCGAGTGCGCATGGGGGTCTCCTTGATGATGGTCGATGAAGGTCTCAGGAACCCTTGGCGGACCCGAGACGAACCGTGATGAACGACGATGTCCCGCCGGGGCGGGTGATTTCGAGCACGCCCTCGACGGGCGCCCCGCCGGTGTCGGCCTCGGCGAGAGTGAGCGTGAGTCGGGCGCCGGTCCCTGCGGCGTCGCGAATCGGGTTGGCCAACCGCGCGGACCCGGGACCGGGGTAGAAGACCAGGGCCTGTGCGCCCGGAGCCTCGAGGACGACGATCTTACCCTCTCGTGTGGCGCGGGCTTCCGTTGAATCTCGGACGGGAAGGCGAGCCCGGGTTTCTGCGAATAGGGCAGCCACGGCCTTGTTCGGTGCCCCGTTCGCCCTCACGGGCAGGCGCACGGACACGTCCGCGCTCTCCGGGAGGCACAGATCGCGGCAGACCAGCCAGTCGATGTGGGCCTTCAGGTCCACGCGGTCGCCGATGCGGGCATCGGCGGGGACCACCACGGGAAGGAGCAGGGTGACGCGCTCCTCATAGACGTGATCGAGGATGTCGCCGGGAGAGAGATGGCGACTCGGTGCGGGCCAGAGAAGATCGAGCGCGACGTACCCGGGCGGCAACTTGGGGGTGACGTGGATCGGGAAGCCGGTATCGTTCGCGGTATTGCCGTAAAGATGCCAATCCTTCTCGATAGTGAAGGACACACCGAGGATCAGCGTGTCTCCGGGCGTGAAAGCGTCGCGCTCCGCGACAAGCGTCGCCCGCGCGTGACCGGCTCCAGCGCGGTCCGCCTCGCCGCCGCCGCATCCCCCGACCAGCACCCAGATCATCGCCGCGACCGCCATCGCGGCTCGCGTCACGCGTCCTCCATCCCGATGGAGAACATGTGCTCGAGGTCGTACTTGGAGTAGACGCGAAACGCGATCAGGGTCTCCGAGCGGAGGATGCCTGGAACCTTGAGCAGGCGGGCGGTGATGAGATCGGCCAGGGCTTCGTTGTCGCGCGCTCGCGCCATGGCCACGAGGTCGAATTGCCCGGCCACGGAGTAGACCTCGGTGATCCCCTCCATGCCAGCCAGTTGCTCGGCTACGGTGTTGATGCGATCGCGCTCGAGGCTCAAGAGGACGACGGCGTTGACCACGGATGCTCCTCCGGCGTGTTGGGATCCACGCGCCTGTGCGGGGCGAACCGTGAGTATAGCCCCAGGAGTCAGCGGCGGGCGGGGATGCGCAGCACCTGGCCGGGCTTGAGCCGGTTCGATGCGATGGAGTTGGCGCTCTTGATGGCCCTCACCGAGCAGTCGTAGCGCTGCGCGATGAGCCAGAGCGACTCGCCCCGGCGAACCTTGTGGGTGCGCACCGAGGTCTTGCCGCCCTTTTGGGTCGCGCTGGGGGTCTTCTTGACCGCAGGTGAGGCTTGTCGGACTGCGGCGGCCGGAGCCTTCGCCGGCGCCTCGTCGGCCTCCGCCAACAGTTCGGGCTGCGGACCGGGGAAGACCGCGACGTGGTAGTGGGGTGGCCGGCGTTCCTTGGTCGCGTCGATCAGGTTCCGTCCCTCCAGAGCGAGCAACTCCCGTTCGAGCCAGCGTTGTGCGGCGCCGCTGTTGCTGCGCCGGATGTCGAGAGCCATCCCCGCCGGATGCACGGAGAGGTCCGAAGCGTTACGCGGCTGCGCGGAGATCGGGCGGGTGAGGCTCGTGATCACCAACTTCTCGCCCGTCGCGGCGCGATAATCGGCCGCCAGGTGCTCGATGAAGGCCTTCGTTTCCGGCCGGCAGAAGGGGTAGGAGACCTTATCCAGCTCGAAGTTTGCGTTGCCGGCCACCCGCACCAGGGTCCCCAGGTCGACGCACCGATAGACATCGGCGGAGGTGCGCGCGAAGGACGCGCCGTTGACCCGCGCCACCGCGTACTGACGGTTCATGGCGGACTTGGTCCCGCGAAGGCTGGCAGCGTGCGCGGACGCCGCGGGCAGGATGGCGAGGAGGAGGAGCAGCAGGGCAGTCGCGCCCCCCGCGGCCGAGACGCACCTCGGCCGTGCCGATGCATGAAGATCGATCATCCGGTCTCTTCTACTTTTTCGGAGTCAGGGGCTGGACCGACAACGCTAAGCGAAGCCGGTCCAGCCTGACAACCCCAAAAGTCACCGGGGAAGCAGTTGGGGGGCCGAGGGTGTCATTTGGGCGACGTATCACCCTTCGCACCGCGAGGCGGCGCGTTCTTGACGTACTGCTCCAGCCAGCGGTCCGACTCCCACAGGATGTGGAGCACCGATTCCCGCGCGCGATACCCGTGGGCCTCGCTGGGGAGCATGACCAGCCGCGCGGTCTTCCCGAGTCCCTTCAGCGCGTCGAACAGGCGCTCGCTCTGGATGGGGAAGGTCCCCGAGTTGTTGTCCGCCTGACCGTGGCTGAGGAGGATCGGCTCGTCGATCGTGTCCGCATGGTTGAACGGCGACATCACCGCGTACACCTCGGGCGCCTGCCACAGAGTCCGTTCCTCGGACTGGAAGCCGAACGGGGTGAGGGTGCGGTTGTAGGCGCCGCTTCTAGCAAGGCCGGCGCGGAAGATGTCCGAGTAGGCGAGCAGGTTGGCGGTCATGAAGGCGCCATAGGAGTGGCCGCCGACGGCCAGGCGATTCGGGTCGCCCACGCCGAGGCGCGCCACCTCGTCCGCCGCCGCCTGCGCGCTGGCCACCAGTTGTTGCACGTACGTGTCGTTGGGCTCCTTGTCGCCTTCGCCGACGATCGGCATCGAGGGATCGTCGAGCACCGCGTAGCCGCGGGTGAGCCAGACCAACGACGACATCCCGCTCACGCGGTCGAAGCGATACGGCGAATCGGTCACCTGTCCCGCCGCATCCGCGCTCTTGAACTCCTGCGGATAGGCCCACATCAACACCGGCAGCGGCCCCTGCTCTTTCTTGTAGCCCGGGGGCAGGTAGAGGTTGGCGGTGAGCTTGACCCCGTCGGCGCGCGTGTAGTGGATGAGTTCCTTGGTCATGCCGAGGAGCTGCGGCGTGGGATGGGGGAACGCGGTGAGCTGCTTGAGCGAGCCGTCGGCGAGATCGCGAATGAAGAAGTTGGCGGGCGCTTCGCGCGACTCGCGCGAGGTGAGGACGCGTTGTCCGCTGTCGTCCAGGAGGCCGATCACGCTTTCGTAGTATGGAGCTTCCGAGCGCCACAGCCGCTGCGCTTCGCGGGTGTCGAGGCTGAAGCGGTCCAGGAACGGGCGATTGCCTTCCTCCGATGCGCCTTGCCCGGAGAGGAAGACCGAGCGCCCGTCGGGCGTGGCCACGATCAGCATGCGGCCGCGCGCGTCGGGGGCGAGCATGGGATCGCCGGGATCGGCGTAGCGGTCCTCGGAGGAGCGGTCCCAGACCGGCGTCAGTTGTGCGGGATCCTCCGGCGCGTTGCCGTTGACGAGCCATGTGCGAAGACGACGCGTCTTCCACCAGCGCTCGCTGATCAGTGCGCGACCGTCCGTGGTCCAGTCCGCGCCGGCGTAGCGGTAACCGAGGGGAAAGAGGAGTTGGGGTTCGCCCTGGAACGGCGCGGCCAGGGTCAGCACGTGATCGCGCACCGCGGCTTCCACCGCGGCATCGCCGCCGTCCTGCGCTTCGGCCCAGATCAACGTGGCGGGCATGTCGTCGCGCCACGTCATGCTGCGCGGGCCGATCGGGACGCTGTCGTAGGTGATCGGCACGCCTTCCTGAAGCGGGGTGTCGGCGACGAGCTTCACGAGTTTGCCGTCGAGATCCCATACCTCGCTGCGCTCCGGGAAGTAATAGAACGGTACGCGGTACGAGAACGGCCGGTGCACGCTGGTCACGAGAAGGAAGCGACCGTCGGGGGAGGGCTCGATGCCGGTGATGAGCGCGGGGGCGCCGATCTCCTGGGTCTTGCCGTCCACGGTGACACGCAACGGCTGCGCGGCGACGTAGTGCTCGAAGAGCGCCTCGTCGCGCGGATCCTTGAGAAGATCCTGATAGGTGCGCGCGGGAGCCGTCTTGCCGAGGTTCTCATCGACGACCGGCCCCTTGGGGGTGAGGTCGGCGGCGGGCTCGGGGCCGCGGTTCACGGGGACAGCGAGGCAGACGAGCGTGCGGCTGTCGGGGAGCCACGCCGAGGTGAACCCGAACGCGGTGTTGAGCGGGCGCTTGGTGAGCTGCTTCGCCTTGCCATCCGCGACCGCTGCGGTCCAGAGCGTGATGTCTGTTTGGCCGGTGAGCACGAAGGCGATGCGGCTGCCGTCAGGCGACCATCGCACGCCGCTGATGCGGGCATCCGCGGGAAGACCGGTGATGGGGCGCTCCGATAGGTCGTCCACCCGCTTGAGCGTGAGCCCGGTCACGTAGCCGCCACGGCTGGGACCGTTGGTGCGCGGCTTCAAGCGCAGCCCCGCCAGCCGCAGTTCCGGCTCGGCCAGCTCGCTGATCGGCGGCAGGCTCGGGCGGGCCATGAGCAGCATCCACTCCTTGGTGGGAGAGATGCTCACTCCCGGTGTGAGGGGCGCGTCCACGAAATCGACGAGCACCTGGGGCGGGAGCTGGTAGGTGAGGTCTTCGGCTGCTGCCGGGTCTGTGGACGTGGTGAGCGCTACGAGGACAGCGATGGCAAGGCAGGCGAGCGGTCTGCGGAAGGCCATGCGGGAGACTCCTCTTCGAGGGGTGTCGTTCGAGCGACGCGAGGGATGGTCTCGTGTGTGGAGCAAGGTCTGAGGAACCCAGCGAGAGGGAGGGTAGCACCTCCGGAGCGGATGAACCATGCAGGAATGGGCGGTGCGTCCTTGGAGGTTCGGCCGATCCTGTGATCGCGATCGCAGGACTGGCGCCCGATGATCACCCGGGTGATCATCTCAGAATGTTTTTGTAGACATCGTCACTGTTTAATCTACGTATATGTATCGTCGCGATCGATTCTCGGTGCTCACCCGGGCGGCACGCTACGCCGCGTCACGGTCATGCGGCGGGCTCCGCGACCGTCGGTCCGGTGGAGCTCCTACGCCGCCGCCCGAACGGCAGGCGCGACGCCATCCACCGGCCGAACCGCCGCAGCGACCGTCCCAACCACGCGAAGACCCATGCCCACCGCACTCGCAGGCGCTCGGTGAGTTGGTAGTAGACCGGCAGCAAGATCAACGTCAGCGCGGTCGAGCTCGTCATGCCGCCGATCAGCGCCAGCGCCATCGGATAGAGCTTGAGATCGCCCACGTGGCCGTTGCCCAGCGCGAGCGGGATCAGTCCCAGGATCGTGGTGGTCGCCGTCATCATGATCGGGCGGAACCGCTCGCGGCCACCGGCCACGATCGCCTCGTCCAGCGACAACCCTTCCTTGCGGCGCTGGTTGATGTGCGCGACCAGCACAATGCCGTTGTTCACCACCACCCCGACCAGGATGACCATGCCGATCATGGCCATGAGGTTGAACGGCGCGCCGGTGGCGACCATGAGCCAGATCACGCCGAGCCCGGCGAACGGGATGCAGAACATCACCACCGCCGGGTGAATGAGCGACTCGAAGAGGCTCGCCATCACCATGTACACGCACAAGAGCGCGAGGAGCACGTTCACCAGCATCTCGGTCTGCTGCTCCTGCGCCTGCTGGATCTCCGTGCCGAAATTCCACCCGTACCCAGGCGGGAATTGCACGGACTCCATCACCCCGCGCACGTCCTTGAGCGCCTGGTCGGAGTCCTCTCCTTCGAGGCTCCCGCGCACCGTCACCGCCGTCTTCTGGTCCTGGCGGGTGATGCGGTTGGCGCCCCTCCCCATCACGGTCTCGGCGACCTGGTCGAGCGTGATCTCGCGGCCGTTGTGCAGCCCCACGGTGAGGGACTTGAGGCTCTCGAGCGTCTGGCGATCCTCCGGTCGCAGCGACACCCAGAGATCGATCTCGCGGTTGTCGGCGTGGACTCTCGGTAGCTGCACGCCTCGGAAGGTCACCGCCATGATGTCGGCCACCTCGCCGGGCGACACACCGAGCCGCCTCGCCTTCTCCGGATCCACTCGCACCTGAATTTCCTCGGCCCCGCGCTCGAGGTCGGTGCTCACGTCGGCCACGCTCGGCAGGAGCACCAGCCGGCGCTTGACCTCGGCGGACATCACCGCCAGCTCCTCGCTATCCTCCCCCGACAAGGTCACGCTGAACTGCTTGGCTCCGCTCTGCTGCCCCTCGTCGTCGCCGAAGCGCAACTCCACACCGGCCAGGGTGGGAAGCCCGTCTCGCAGCTTCTTGCGAAGCTCCGCCAGGTCGCTCCCCTTGAAGGCGGCGTCCTGGTAGAACACGCGGGTCATCGCGAAGTTGTCCTGGTAGAAGGAATACAGGTGCTTGATGTCGAGCGAGTCGCGCCTCGCCCAGATCGCGGCTTCGAGGTCGTTCACGTACTCGTGCGCGCGCCGATAGTCGACGTTGTCCTGGAAGTCGTAGGTGACCTGCAGATAGTCCTGGCGAACCCCTTCGTCGCCGAGGATGTCCGGCTTGAACTTGGTCACCGCCGCCAGGCCCACGGTGAGGAGCACCACGCCGAGCGCGATGGGTACGCCGGTGATCCATGGGTGGCGGACGGCTGTCCAGCGCAGTACCCGTTCGTAGGAATTCCCCCAGCGTTCCACCAGAGGGTTGAGGGCGACCGACCTCCGACCGCCCTTGAGGATGCGAGAACGTCAGCAGCGGGATCAGGGTGAGGCTCACCAGGAGCGAAAGCAGCAACGTCACCGTGATCGTGATCCCGACCTCCTTGAGCCAGGTCGTGATCTCGCTCTTCCCGCCGAAGAGAATCGGCGCGAAGACGATCACGGAAGTCAGCGTGGCCGACACGACGGCGCGGCCGACCTCTTCGGTGCCCTTCAGGGTTGCCGTCTCGGGGTCCTCGCCCAAGCCCAAGCGCCGGTAGATCGACTCCAGCACCACCACCGCGTTGTCGATCAGCATCCCGACCCCGAGCATCAGCCCCATCATGGAGAGGATGTTGAGGCTGCGATGGGTCACGTAGAGATAGCAGGCGGTGCCGACGATGGAGATCGGGATGGCCAGCGAGACGATGAGGGTGGTGCCTATGCGCAGGAGGAAGAAGTACAAGACCGCCACCGCCAGCCCCGCGCCGATCGCTCCCGACGAGAGAAGCCCATTGAGGCTGTTGGTGATCTGCTCGCCCTGATCGAAGAACAGCAAGACTTCGATGCCCTTGAGCGCCGGATCGCTGTTGATGCGCGCGAGCTCGGTCTTGATCGATTTCACGACCTCGACGGTGTTGGCGCCGCTGGCCTTCTGCACCCAGAACGCCACCGCCGGCTCGCGGTTGAGGAGTCGCCCGTAGGTGAGTTCGGGCTCCGCGACCACGACGTCGGCCACGTCCTTGAGCCGGAGACCGCGATCGTCCAGGGGCAGGTTCTCGATCTCCGCCACGGACGCCAGTGACCCCACCGAGCGCAGGTTGTAGCGCAGCCCCTCGCGCGTGACCTGGCCTACGGTGAGGTTGAAGTTGCTGGAGGAGAGCTCGCTGAAAAGGCGCCCCACGTCGACCCGATGTTCCTTGATCTTGTCGAGCTTCAAGTACACCGAGACGTTGGCGGGCTCCACCCCTTCCACCTGAACGCGCCCCACGCCCGGCACGCGCTGGAGACGGTTGATGACGCGGTGCTCGATGAGATCGTAGCTCCCGGAGAGATCGCGGTCATGGGCGCTGATGCGTCCTTCCACGATCGGAATGTCGTTGGTATTGAACGTGAAGAGAAGGATGTCGCGAACGTCGGCGGGAAGCTCCGGGCGGATCTGGTCGAGCTTCTCCTTCACCTCCAGCCGCAGCACGTTGACGTCGCGACCCCAGTCGAACTCGACCCCTACGAAGCACTGAGCTGGATCGCTCTGGCTGAAGATCTGCTTGACCCCGCCGAGCGTGCTCAAGACCTCTTCGATCGGGCGCGCGATCTCGCGCTCCACCTGCCCGGGGACGCCGTTCGGGTAGGGGACGAACACCCCGATGAAGGGCATTTCCTCGTTGGGAAGGAAGTTGAGGGGGAGCTTGAATGCGCTGATCGCGCCGAGGACGAGCAGCGAGACCAGCACCACGATGACCGACACCGGGCGGCGGACGGCGAGCCGGGTGATCCACATGACCGCCGGTTCCTATACCGCTCGCGCCGGGCGAGGATCGCGGTTGACGAGGCTGTAGAGCACGGGCAGCACGATCAGGGTCAGCACCGTCGAGACGGTGAGGCCGCCGATGACGGTGATCGCGAGCGGGGTCATGATCTCCGCGCCCTCGCCGCGACCCATCGCAAGCGGGAGGAGACCCAGCACCGTGGTCGTGGTCGTCATGAGGATGGGACGAAGCCGGACCTGCGCCGCTTCCACAATCGACTCGTGCACCGTCGCCCCCTGGCGGCGAAGCCGGCCGACCAGGTCGATGAGCACGATGCCGTTGTTGACCACGATCCCGGCCAGCATGATCGCCCCGATCATCACGACCACGCTCACGGGGGTGCGGGTCAGGACGAGCGCGGCCACCACGCCGATCAATCCCATCGGCATGGTGAAGAGGATGAGGAAGGGGTTCTTGATCGACTCGAACTGGCTCGCCATGACGAGATAGACCAGGAAGATCGCCAGCACGGCGGCGAAGACGAGGCTCCGCATGCTCGAACGCATCTCCTCGTTCTGTCCCGCGATCTGAAGGGTTACATCGGGCGGCAGTGACACGTGGGCGAGGGCGGCCTCGATGTCGCGCGATGCGCTGCCGAGATCGCGGCCCACGAGATTCGCGCTCACCACCGCCGCGCGTGACTGGGCGATGCGCTGGATGCGGGCCGGGCCGCGCGCCACCGCCACGTCGGCCACCGAGGCAAGCTGGATCGGCATCGCCGCCCGATAGCCGACGACCATGGTGTTGAGGTCGGCAAAGGAGAGTTCCTGCGCGTCGGCGCTGCGCACCAGTACGTCGATCTGCCGGTCGCGGTCCTTGTAGTCGGTCGCCACCTTTCCCAGGATCTTGGTGCGGAGCGATTCGCTGGCCTCGCGAAGTCCCAACCCGGCGAGCTTGAGCTTGTCGCGGTCGAAGCGAATCTCCACCTCCGGGCTTCCCGGCTCCAGGCTCGCGGTGACGTCCTCGAGGCCGGACACGCCGCGCAGGGTCTCCACCACGTGGTCGGAAACGTCGCTCAGCTCCCGTAGATCGTAGCCGTAGATCTCCACCTCGACCGGCGTCTTGAACGTAAAGGCGAGCTGGTTCTGAAGCGTGCCGGTCAGGCGCGGGACCTCGGCGAGGCTTCGGCGGATGCCCTCCAGGACCTCCGCCTCCTCTGCGCGCCCCGACCCCGCTGCCAACCGCACGTTCAGCTCGGCGTGGTTCTCCTTCTTGCTGCGCACATTGCCGCCGCCCTCCGCGGCGACGCCGACGTTGCTGAAGACCGCGCTCACACCCGGCAGGTCGAGGAGTTCGCGCTCGAGATCGTGGATGACGCGATCGGTGTGCTCGATCGGCGTTCCCTCGGGCAGTTCGAGATCGAAGCGCAGCTCCCCCTGGGCGAAGGACGGAATGAGATCGGTGCCGATGAACCGGGCGCCGATAAACGACCCGACAAAGAGCGCGAGAAACGCGCCCATCACCCACGCGCGATGGCCGAGCGCCCCGGAGAGCAAGCGCGCGTAGCGGCGGCGCACCGACTCCATGATCCGCCCCTCATCCTCGAAGCCGCGCGCGCTATCCCTCGCCGGCACGTCCGCTTTGCGCTGTCGCGACCCCAGCGCCGCCAGCATCGGCGTGAGCGTGAGGGCCACGACGAGGCTCACCATGAGCGAGTAGGTCACGGTGAGCGCCTGGTCCCTGAAGATCTGCCGTGCCACCCCCTCCACGAACAGGATGGGAAGAAACACCGCGATCGTGGTCAATGTCGAGGCGGTGATCGCGGTCCCGACCTCCTCGGTGCCGTTCACCACCGCGTCGGCCAGCGAGAGGCCGGAACCCCGACGGTGTCGCACGATGCTCTCGAGGACAACGATCGAGTTGTCGACCAGCATCCCCACGCCGAGCGCGAGCCCGCCGAGGCTCATCACGTTCAGCGTGATCCCCTGGCGGAACATGAGCACGAAGGTGGTGACGATGGAGGCGGGGATGGCGAGCGCGATGATCGCGGTGGCGCGCACGTCGCGCAGGAATACGAAGAGAACGAGCACGGCCAGGAGCCCGCCCATGAGCGCGTTCGAGCGCACCTGATTGACGGCGCTCTGGATGAACGTGGACTGGTCCGAGAGCACCTGGAGCTTCACTCCCTCCGGGAGCATCTTCTGCAAGGCCGGTACCCGGGCCCGCACGCGGCGCGCCACGTCGACGATGTTGGCGTCCCCCTCCTTGTAGACGCCCACCTCCACCGCCTGCTCGCCGTCGATGCGGCTGACGATCTCGCGCTCCTTGTGCGCGCGCGTCACCGAAGCGACGTCGGCGAGCTTGACGACGCGGTCGCCGTCCCGCTGGACGATGGTCTCGCCGACATCGACCGGACCCTCGAACTGGTTCAGCGTACGCACGAGGTACTCGGCGTCGCGGTCGCGCAGGCGCCCGCCCGCCGCGTTCACGTTCTCTTCACCCACCACCTGGGTGATGCCGGTGATGGGAACCCCGAGGGCGGCCAGCCGCTGCTCGTCGATGTCGACGTGCACTTCTTCCGTGAGCCCGCCCACGACCTTGGCGGCGGCAATGCCTTGCATCGCCTCGAGCTCCTTCTTGACCACCTGATCGGCGAGGTAACGGAGCTGCACGGCATTGGCGCCGCCCGACACGCCGAGCCGGATGACCGGATCCTGGGCGGGGTCGTAGCGAAGAAGCACGGGGGCCTTCGCGTCGTCGGGGAGCGTGATCAGATCGACCTTCTCCCTCACGTCGAGGGCGGCGAAGTCCATGTCGGTGTCCCAGCCGAACTCAAGGCGGATAGTGCTCACGCCCGCCTCGCTCGTCGAACTCAGGCGCCGCAGCCCCGGCACGACTCCCACCGCCTCTTCCAACGGTCTCGTGATGAGGCTCTCCACCTCGTTGGGCGCCGAGTCCGCGTATTCGGTTTGCAGGGTGAGCGTCGGGTAGCTGAGATCGGGCAGAAGCTGCAGCGGCAGCCGCCCCAGCGAGACCACGCCGAACACGACTGCGGCCGCCGTGAGCATGAGCATGGTCACGCGGTGCTCGACGGCGTAGCGGATGAGGGCGCGCATCTCAGTCGTTCTCGGCGGCCGCTGCGACTTCAGGCGCCGCGGGCTCGGTCCCGCCGGATTTCGGCTCGGACTTGGCCGCGTTCTCCAACGTGAGATCGCGAATCTTGCTGCCGTTGCGCAGTCCGCCCTGTCCCACCGTCACGATGCGGGAGCCCAGCATGAGGCCCGTGACCACTTCCACGAAGTCGTCGTCCGCGTAGCCGGTGGTGACCGCGATCTTGCGCACCGAGTCGGCCTCGGCCAGATACAAGTAGGTCGCTCCCGCTTCGGGGACCAGCGCACGCTTGGGCACCGCCACCGCTCCCTGCCGCGTGTCGGTGGTGATGCGCGCCCGCACGAAGCTCCCCACCCGCGCGACGGCGGAGATGTCGTCCACGCGCAGCGTGACCTTCACGGTGGAGGTGGAGGGATCGACCGTGGGCGCGATGCGCTCCACGATGCCGGTCAGCGCGACGCCGGCATCCACGTCGGGGCGGATCTCGACCGGCTGGTCGGCATGCAGATCCTTCACGACCTGCTCGGGAAGGAAGAGCTTGATCTCCATCGGCGGGGCCTCGGCGAGGCCCACCAGCGGCTGCCCGAGATTGGTGGTCTGCCCCAGCTCGACCAGGCGATCGGTCACGAGGCCGCTGAACGGGGCGCGCACGATCTTGTCGTCGAGACGCACCTGCGCCAGGTCGCGTTGCGCCGCCGAGACCTCGGCCTCGGTTCTGGCCTGCTCGAAATCGCGATCGGAACCGAGGCCGCGGTCGAGCAGGCCGCGAATGCGCTCGAGCCCGCTAGCGGCAGTCTCCGCGCGGGCGGTCGCCTCCTTGAGAAGCAGCTCTTCCTCACGATGATCCAGCTCCAGCAGAACCTGCCCCGCGCGAACGCGGGCGCCCTCTTCGACGAGGAGCCTTACGACCTGGCCTTGCGCCTTGGAGACGAGCTGAATGCGACGCCGCGCGTCGAGGGATCCGGTGGCGCTGAAGAACGCGGGGATGTCACGCGCCACCGCGAGCGCGGTCTCGACCGGAACCGGCTTGGGCGCATTGTCCTTGTCGCCCTTCTTCTTCTTGCCCGATGCCTTACCGGCATCCGTCGAGTCGGATGCCGAGGCGACCGCGGTGTCCGCGCGCCCCGAGATCTGCCGGACGAGGATCGTTCCCGACACGGCGAGTACCACGACGATCACGAGGAGGAGGATTCCGAATCGACGGCTCTTGATTCTCATGGCGCGCGATCCTTCTTTCGAGCGATGGGCGCATGGCGGAGGGAGCGCGCCGCCGGCGCGCATCGCACGCCGGCGGCCATCTGAGGAGCCCCCCAATGTCGCGAACTACGATTGGTTCCGGCGTGAAGTTGCAGCCGGAGGTGAAGAACCGGATGGAGGCGCGGCGGGCCGCGCAGCATGCGCGTTCGATGAGGGCTTCGAAGGCCCGCGGGCGCCCGCCTTCTCGATCGCGTTCGCCTCCGGGCTATGGTCGACCGGCGGCGGACAGAAGACCGGAGGTCCGGGTGGAGTGGTGCGCGCCCCTGCCAGGGTCGGAATCCCGGTGAGCGCGGTGGCGATCAGTATCGCGATCAGCAAGCGGACAAAGGGGTTCGACTTGCGCATGGTCCGTCCACCCGTGAGGGCGTCGCGGCACGCGCAGCGGGGGCGACGGGAAGACGCCACCGGGCGTTCGTTCGCGCGCGACATCGGGTAAGACGCAACCGGGCGGGCTCAAGTTGCAGAGAATTGGGCGGAGCAGACGAGGAACGGACTAGACGCGAGGACGCCCCGGACCTGCGATCTCGGGCTCGGCGCTCACGATCCGATTCTTGGCATCGACCCGAATCACTCTGGGCGTGTGACGGCGCGCTTCCTCGTCGGTGAGTTCCCCGAAGGTGGCGAGGATCACGATGTCGCCGGGCTTGTTGTGATGGGCGGCGGCGCCGTTGATGGAGATGACCCCGGACCCGCTCGGGCTGGGGATGGCGTAGGTGACGAGGCGCGTGCCCCTCGTCACGTTCCAGACGTGAACTTCCTCATGGTCGAGGATCCCGGCGGCGTCCATCAGGTCACGGTCGATCGATACGCTCCCCTCGTAGTCGAGGTCGGCGTGGGTGACCGTCGCCCTGTGGATCTTGGCCAGGAACATTCTTCTCTGCATCGGTCTCCTCGTTGCCGCGACCGGGTTCCGGGGACCCCGGATGCCGCTGGCAAGACGAAAAGTGTACCGGCCACAAGGAGGCCGGGCAACAAGACCACATCGGAAAAATTGAACTATATAGTAATCAACCCGACCCGCCGGCGGACGTCCGCGATCTTGGCCTGGGCCTGCGGCCTCACCTTCGCCGCCCCCTCACGCAGGATCTCCCGAACCTTCTCGACCGGGAACTGCGCCTTGCGCTCCTGAATGCGGGCCATCGTGGCCCACACCGAGTCGGCGGCGGCCCCTTTGAGCTCTACATACCGGAGCTTGCCCCCCTCGTAATCCCTCATCAGCCCGGCGTACACGGCGGGATCGCCGAGCGTCTTGACGATGACGAAGAGGTTGGCCACGCCGGGGCTCATCTCGCCCTCGGGCCGCGGGCCCACGTCGGTGACCGCGCGCTTGATCATGTCGCGCGCTTCGGATTCGGTCGCGTCCATTGCCAGGAAATGCCCCTCGCCCGCGCTCTTCGACATCTTCTGCTCGGGGTCGCGCAGGGAGAGGATCTTGGGCGCGTCGGTCAGGAGCGGGAGCACCTCGGGGAAGGTCTCGCCGAAGCGCAGGTTGAAGCGGCGCGCGATTTCGCGCGTGAGCTCCAGGTGCTGCACCTGGTCCTCGCCGACCGGCACGCGCGTGGCGTCGTAGAGAAGAATGTCCGCGGCTTGCAGCACCGGGTAGGTGAAGAGTCCCGCGGTGACGAAGGCCTGCTGGTCGGACTTCGACTTGAACTGCGTCATACGCTGCAGTTCGCCGTACGAGGTCGAGGTGGCCTGGAAGATCCAGGCGAGCTCGGTGTGCTCGGGCACCTGCGACTGCGCGAAGATGGCGCTGCGCTCGGGATCGAGACCGCAGGCGAGAAGATCGCGGGTCAGCGCCAGCGTGCGCTCGTGGAGTCGCTCCGGCTCGTACTCCACCGTGATCGCGTGGTAGTCCACGACGCAGTAGATGCACTCGTAGTCGGGGCGCTCCTGGAGCGCGACCCAGTTACGGATGGCTCCGAGGTAGTTGCCGAGGTGCAAGGTGCCTGTGGGCTGGATTCCGCTGAAGACTTTGATCATAGGGCGATAGATTGTACACGGTGCGGGGGGCGCCCCCAAGGGGGTTCGAAGCGGCCTCCGCCGGTGGGTGGGAAACCCCTCGTCATCGCGCCGGCCCACCCGCGCGTAACCGGCCCGCATTCATCCCGTCTCACACTCCGGACCCTACGTGGGGGGGGAAGAATAGACACGGAACCCAAGACTATCGGGAGGAGAATCGATGCAGAGGATGATGCGGATCGTGTGCTTTCTAGGATTCGGGCTGGCTCTTCTGGTTTCCGCAGTGCCGACGGTTGCGACTGCCGGCGAAGTGGCCGTCGTCGTGGCTCCGAAGACGCTCCTGCTCGGTGAACTCCAGGGCGGTGAGATCACCGTTCATGCGACGATCGCCTACAGCAAGGTGGACTGCGCCTCGCTGACCCTGAACGGCATTCCGGTCACGTGGACCAAGGCGGATTCGCGCGGGGAACTGGTGGCCAAGTTTGACGAGGCCGCGGTGAAGGCGATCGTCTCCGCGCCCTCGGCCGTTCTCACCCTCAAGGGAGTCACCGTGGATGGCGAGGCCTTCGAGGGCTCGGCCACCGTGCGCGTGGTTCAGTAGGGCGGTATTCGCCGGTGAAGAGGGGGAGATCCCGCGGGATCTCCCCCTCTTCCGTGGCCGGCGCGCCCCGACGGTTGCGCAATCTCCCCTCCGGGTCTAGTCTGCCGGAACCCTCCCCTCGTCCCACCGTTCCCTTCCGGGTTTCGCAAGACCGGAATGCCCGCACCTCATCTCAGGAGGCTGGAAACCGTGAGACACCCTCGAATCGTTCTCCTCGTCGCGCTTCTCGCCCTTGCGGCACTGACCGGCTGCGCGGGGAAGCAGCAGCAGCCGGTATGGACCGCGGACAACACGCCGCTCATCGGCCGGGAGGTGCTATTCGGCAACCCGGACAAGGCCGGTGCCCAGATCAGTCCCGACGGGAGCAACATCTCGTTTCTTGCCCCGGTGGACGGCGTCCTCAACGTGTGGGTGGGACCTGCCGAGAACCCCGCCTCAGCCCAACCGGTGACTCATGATGCCGACCGCGGCATCCGACGCTACTTCTGGGCTTTCGACAGCAAGCACATCGTCTTTCTCCAGGACAAGGGAGGCGACGAGAACTGGCGCGTCTATGCCGTAGACCTGGGCACCGGCGAATCCAAGGATCTCACTCCCTTCGACGGGGTCCAGGCCCGCATCGAGGCCCGCAGCCACCTCTATCCGAACGAGATCCTCGTCGGCCTCAACAACCGCGACCCCCAACTGCACGACATCTATCGGGTCGATCTCTCGACGGGCGAGCGCACCCTGCACGAGCAGAACGACCAGGGATGGCTCGAGTACGTCATCGATGACGACTTCGAAGTCCGCCTGGCCACCCGCTTCACCGCCGACGGAGGCTCGGAGATCTTCAGGAAGACGAACGGCGACTGGGTCCCGTTCATGAAGATCGGCGCCGAGGACATGATGACCACCAGCCCGGCGGGATTCGACAAGTCCGGCAAGATTCTCTACATGATCGACAGCCGAAACCGAAACACCTCGGCTCTGGTGGCCGTCAACCTGGAGACCGGCGAGGAGAGCGTGGTCGCTTCGGATCCCAAGGCAGACCTGGACGCGGTGATGTCCCATCCGGTCGAGAAGACCATCGAGGCGGCCGCGTTCAACTACCTGCGCAAGGAATGGCAGGTCCTCGACAAGACCATCGAACCCGATCTCGCGTACCTGCGGACGGTGGCGGACGGCGATATCGAGATCACCTCGCGCACCCTGGACGACAGGCACTGGATCGTCGTCTATCTGGTGGACGACGGCCCGGTGCGCTACTACCGCTACGACCGGGACGCGAAGAAGGCCGAGTTCCTGTTCACCAACCGCAAGGATCTTGAGGGGCTACCGTTGGCCAAGATGCACCCGGTAGTGATCCGCTCGCGGGACGGCCTCGACATGGTCAGCTACTACACCTTGCCGATCTGGTCCGATCCGGACGGGGACGGAAAGCCGGCGTCGCCGCTTCCCATGGTGCTCTGGGTCCACGGCGGGCCCTGGGCCCGCGATGCCTGGGGTCTCGATCCCCACCACCAGTGGTTCGCCAACCGCGGATACGCGATCCTCGCCGTCAATTTCCGCGCTTCAAGCGGCTTCGGCAAGGAGTTCATCAACGCGGGCAACCTGACCTGGGGCACGCGCATGCACGACGACCTGCTCGACGCGGTGGATTGGGCCGTCGCCGGCGGCATCGCCGACGCCGGCAAGGTCTGCGTCGGAGGCGGCAGCTATGGCGGCTACGCCACGCTGGCCGGGCTCACCCTGACGCCGGACAAGTTCGCCTGCGGGGTGGACATCGTGGGTCCCTCGAACTTGATTACCCTGCTCGAATCGATCCCTCCCTACTGGGCACCGCTCCTCGAGATGTTCGCCACCCGGGTCGGTGATCCACGGACCGAAGCGGGGAGGGCGATGCTCACCGAGCGCTCCCCGCTCACCTACGTGGACAAGATCACGAAGCCGCTCCTCATCGGCCAGGGGGCCAATGACCCCCGGGTCAAGCAGGCCGAAGCCGACCAGATCGTGGCCGCGATGGAAGCCCGGAACATCCCCGTCACCTACGTCCTCTACCCCGACGAGGGGCACGGCTTCGCGAGGCCGGAGAACAACATGTCGTTCAACGCGGTGACCGAGGCCTTCCTGGGGAAAGTGCTGGGTGGGCGCGTCGAGCCGATCGGCGACGACTTCAAGGGCTCGAGCATCCAGGTGATCAAGGGAGGCAGCTACGTTCCCGGGTTGGCGGAAGTACTGTCGCCGGCGGCCGGAGGGTAGACCGCTTCGGTTCCTGTCGAAGAGGCGGCTGACGCGGGCGGCAATGCTCCGTCAGCCGCCGGGGGCCGATCCACCAGCGGCATCAGCACCGGCGCCAGAGACTTCACGAGCTGCACCGGGAGCGAGCTGGTGAACACATACCGAGCGGCCTCCGGCCCCGGTACGTGGCATGAGATTGTGCCGAAGAACCGGTCGCCGATCAGGAACACGAAGGTGGCCGTGCGATTCACCACGCGCGACTCCAGGAGTCGCCCGCCCGGTGCATAGGTCTCGTAACGGTGATCGCCGGTCCCGGTCTTGCCGCCCAGCGGGATGGTGCTCCCGTCCGCGCGCTTGAACGCCTGGTACCCTCGGCGCGCGGTGCCGTTCTCCACGACGTCGATCACCGCCGCGCGCGCGACGCGCGCCACCTCGGCGGGAAGGACGCGCTCGGGAACCGGCTTTCGCGCTTCGAAGACCACCTCGTAGGGCATCCCCTGCGCGAAGTGGAGCCGCGTCATCCGAACGACCGGCATCCGCACGCCGTCGTTCACGAGGATCCCCATGAGATCGGCGAGCGCGGCGGGGCGATCCGCCGAGCTGCCGATGGCCGTCGCGTAGGAGGGGACGAGGCTGTCGAAGGGATACCCCAGGCGTTTCCAGGCTGCGTGAATCTCCTTGAACGCGTCCTCTTCGAGGATCTCGCGGATCCGTTTGTCCTGTCCCTCGCGCTTGCTCGGCTTGAACAGCCAGGCGTAGGCGTCCTGTCGCTCCTGCACGCTCGCCGCCGCGGTGTCGTGCCAGGTGGCGTCGGGATGGCTCTCCAAGTAATTCAGCAGCCATAGCTCCAGAGGATGGACTCCGGCCAGGTAGCCGCGATCGGCGAGGCTGAACGCACCGGGGGCATACGTGTCGTAGAGATCGCGCGCAAGGCGGTCGGTGATCGCATACCCCGCGGGGTGGGCCCGCAGGAACGCGGCCAGCGAATCGAGACCGGCTTCGGGGCGCACCGACCGGTAGATGACGGCCAGCCGTTTGGGGGTGGGCCGGATCCGGCCGATCAACTTCTCCATGCGACCCGCCGGGGTCTCGTGGCGGTATCGCTTGTAGAACTCGGTGAGGAACGTCTGCCCCTCCTTGTCGGCGAAACGCTCCAGGTACCCCCTGCGCAGCGGGTGATTCACATCCTCCAACAATCCGTCCCCGTAGCCCGGTGTATCCGCCGTGTAGTAGCGAACGATGTCGCGCATGAGGCGGATGAAGACCAGGTTCACCGAGTTGCGCAGCCCCTCGCGTACGGTCAGCACCTTGTCGTCGTCCTCGGACTTGAAGTTGACGAAGGTGTGCACCCCGCCGCCGGTGAAGAATCTCTCGTCCGAGCTGGCCGAGTACGCACGGTTCATCGCCGCTTCGAGCGCGGCGGGAAGGGTGGTGTCCGCGGCGGAAGCGAGATAGGCGAAGGCCCAGCGGCGCAGGGGATCCTTGGCCTGGTTCGCGGCTTTTCGCAGATCCGCGACCGGCCGGCCCGCATGTGCCGCGTGCAGCCCGGCCACGACCTCCAGGTAGTTCACCAGGGTGCGGAGTTTGGCGGTGGATCCGAGGTCGAGCTTCGCCCCCTCGTTGATGTCGAGCGGCTGGTCGAGGTTGTCCGCCTGCACGCGGAGCAGGTTACCGTCGGGGGTACTCTCGAAGAGGGTGAAGCTGTAGATCACCCCGCCCGGATCTCCGCTCGAGAGGAGTCGGAACTCGCGCAGCCCTAGCGAGTCGGCAAACGCGGGCTCCTTCAAGCGCCCCAGGATCTGGGTGACGCGTTTCTGCGTCGGGCCGTCGAGCGTGCTCTCCACGGTGAGATCGAAGCGGTCGAGCGTGTAGAGCTGATCGACGTCCATGAGCCTCAGGAGCCGTGCCCGGATCGCATTGGTCGCCTTGCGCTCGATGTAGGACGGGCGGGTGCGCACCGGCGGACCCTCGCGGAATCGCAGGGGCGCGCGCAGGGCGGCGTCGCGGAACTCCGGCGAGATGACGCCGGCCTCGCCGAGCAAACGGAGATAGCGGTCGGTGTCTTCGCGCAAGGCTGCGCGATCGGAGACGAGGTAGTACGTCGGCCGCCGGTGGGCGACGAAGAGCGCGAGCACCTTCTTGTAGGCCTCGGCGCCGCCCTCCGCGGAGCGCAGCACCCGAGTCGCCTGTGCGAAATCCGTATCGAACCACACCCAGAGTCCGTCCCCCAACCCCTTCACCTCGCCGTAGCCGGGATAGGCGGCCAGTGGGACCGAGTTGACGTAATCGCGGACGATGTTTCGCCGCGCTTCGATGGTGTTCCGCCCCCCCGCGTACGCGCGCAGGCTCGCCGCCGCCATCTGTTTCAGCTTGTCGGCGGGGGAGGACGTCCGTCCCTCGCTCGCGTGGCGGTACTTCTCCATCTGCGTGGCCAGCGTGCTCCCACCAGGCTGAGGGCGGTCGATGCCGATGCTGTTGAGCGCGAGGTCGAACGCCGCCTTGGCGAGCCGATCCCATTCGACCGCGGGGTTGCGATACGGGAAGCGCTCGTCCAGCAACTCGCGGTTCTCGATGAAGAGGAGCGTCTTCACGAGAATCGGCGGTATGGAATCGAAGCGGGCATAGGTGCGCTCGGGAAATCGCAGCGTGTAGAGGGGCAACCCGTCGCGGTCGAGGATCTCGAGGCCGGCCCGCGTGTCTGTGGGGTACACCGCGTAGATGCCGTGGCGGGTGAGTTTGAGCAGATCGGGAGACATGCGGGCCTGCCCGGTCACGGCGTAGTCGCGCGCGGCGAGGGTTTCCGCTACTTGGGGGATGAATGCGTAGCCGCGGCGCAGATCGAATGGACCGCCCGTAGGGTAGGCGACCGAATCGGTGGGGCCTGGTTCGAAACGATAGGAAAGCCGCGAGGCGTAACGGGCGAAGATCCGCGACTGAATATCCGACGTTCGCGATTCATGCCACGTCCCGAGCGCGAGAAGAACGAATAGCAGCAACGCGATGCCGCGTCGCCAGAGACGCCGCCTCGAGTGAGAAACCCGATCGATATCGTCGCCTGGGATTCCCGCCCGCGCCGGATCCCGAGTGTCCTGCTCGCTCACGCTTGCCAATTCTCCACCATAATCCCTTGGAAGACAATCCGTTGCCGCGAGCCCCCGCCTCCGCGCCGTTCGCCCGGATCCGGTCCGGCGACTGCGGTACGGTGAAATTTCACCAGAAATATCCAAGCAGAATAGAGATTCTGTTGAAGAAGCCCACCTCTCCTGCCGACTACAGGGTTCGGGTCGCTAAGGAAATGCGACTGAAGGCGAAGGACTCGTATTTCGTAGGAGTTACTCACCATGACCAAGAACCGTTCTCTCGTGCTGGGGCTGGCAATGCTGGCCCTGGCCCTGACCCCTCTGTTGGCCGACGCGGCAAGCGACTCGAAGACGCTCACCATCAACGCGACGGTGTCCGCTCGGGCCAAGTTGACGATCTCCCCGACCACCATCAACTTCCCCGACGCCGATCCCGACGTCGTCGATCCCATCCCGGCCACCGAGAACTCGGTATCCGTGGAAGCGAAGATTCGCACCACGGGCGCCGGCGTGGCCACCCTCACCTGTCTCGCCAACGGGGACCTGGTCAGCGGAACGGACTTGATCGACATCGACAATGTCACCTGGACCGCGAGCGGTGCCGGGTACGGCCCGGGCACCATGCACGCGGCCGTCGCGCAGTCCGCGGGAAGCTGGGTGGGTTCCGGCTCGCGTTCCGGCACCTTCGATTTCTTTCTGGACAACTCCTGGGCCTACGCGGTGGGCAACTACACGCAGGATGTGGTCTACACCCTGACTGCACCCTAACAGCAGCGCCCGGGGGGGATCGTCTGTTGGGATACGAAGGTCGGTTCACATGCCGAGCTACGGCCGCGCAGCTCTCCGTCACGGGGAGCTGCGGCCGCGGCATTCGGTCCACGGCGGTGCTAATCGGCGTGGTGGTGTCGCTCTGTCTCGGCGCGCCACCACCCGCTCACGCCGGCCCGCTCACGCTCACGATCACCGGATCGGTGAGCTTCCCGGATCGAAGTCCCGACATCGTGCCGGTGATCGGCCCACGAAACCTCAGTGTCAAGGTCGATGCTCGGGCGACCCCCGGCAGTCCCTGGATACTTACCATGATCGCCAACTCCGACCTGACATCCGGCACCGACGTGATCCCGATCGGAAACGTCTCGTGGACCGCGTCACCGAGCCCGCCCTTCCGTGGCGGAGTGCTGTCCACTGTGGTGCCGGCGGTTCTCGGGAATGGAGTCAGTCACTACACGGCGACCGCGACTCTCGGCTTCTACCTCCAGAACTCCTGGGACTCTGCGCCGGGAGATTACACAGCCACCGCGACCCTGACGCTTTCATCGCCATGAGTGGCAACGTGCGCGCCACTCCACGAGGTCATCATGCATAGACAGATCATCGCCGTGCTCGCCGTCGTCGCCCTGGCTCCCGCAGGGATGGCTCGGGCCAATCTCTCGATCGACGTGTCTCCCGTCCGGTTCGAGCTGCAGGCGGAGCCGGGCTCCGAGTACACGAATGCGGTCCAGGTGCAGAACAACGGGACGGAGGCGGTGCGTCTGCGCGCCTACGTCGAGGACTGGCATCTCGATCAGGAGGGGACGCCGCTCTTCGAGCCCGCGGGAACCACCCTCGCCTCGGCGGCGCCATGGATTTCTTTCGCGCCGCGCGATTTTCTGGTCGAGCCGGGCCAGACTCAGGTCGTCCGGTTCACCGTCCTGGTGCCCGAGCGGGCGGTCGCTCACGGCTTCCGGGCCGCGCTCCTGCTGGAATCCGTGCCGCTGAACCGCGCGAAGTCGACGGGTCGTCTCATGCACGTGCGCGGTCGCGTGGCCTGCATGCTCTACATCACGGTCGGACGCCCCGCGCTTTCCGCCGAGATCACCTCGCTCTCCGTGGTGACGAAAGGCGACCGGCCCTGCCTGCGCATGCGAGTTCACAATACCGGCGACGCGCACTTCCGTTTGGCCGGCGACGTGGCGTATCTGGTCGGCGAATGCGCTCTTTGTGCTCCCGGCAAGCTTCCCGATGTTCCGGTGCTGCCCGGGTCGTCGCGGTGGGTGGACATCGAAATTCCGGAAGGCGGTCTCGTGCCGGAAGCTCTGGCGCGCGTGACCGTCGATCTCGCCGACTTCGGCCGGTTGATCGGCGAGTGCACCCTGGAGCCGACGCGGGCCTCCTTGGGGGATTGATGTCCGACGCGCCGCGGACCGGACGCATCCTTGCGTCGGGCTCCCTCCTCATCGCCGCACTTGCGCTCGTCGCCGCGCTTCCCTCGGCATGCGCGGCCGCCTGGCCGCGCAGCGAGTTTCGTGCGTGGGTCGAGCGGCAGCACGCGGAATGGGGCCCCTACGGTACTGCACGGCATCGTGAAGAGTGGGTGTACCACCTCGACGGGGTCGCCTTTCCGGCCAACTCCGGAGCGTGGTCCTTGTGGATGGACGTGTCGGAACGCGGCCGGGAATTCCGCCTGACCGGCGCGGACATCCCCACCACGGTCGGCCGAATGGCGGTTCACCTCGGCGACTTTGCGGTGGGAAATGAGCGTGGGAGCGACCTGGCCTCGGAGTTCCACCCCCCGGTATGGCTGCGCGGAGCGGGATGGGGATTGAGGCGCGGAGATCTGCGCGTCGAAGTGCGGGGAGGTGCGCTCACCGAGAGGCAGGGAGGCGCCGCATTGGGCCGCACGTCCACCGATTCCGGCGTACTCGGGCTCGGGCTGGGCGGAAGTCTGGGGTCACGCCGTCGCTGGGATCTCTCGTGGGACCGCCAGCAAGCACTGCCTGAGCGCCCCGCCGGCCTTCAGGTTTCCCGGCTGCTCGTCGCCGCGAACGCGGCGCGCGGGTGGTCGTGGCTCGGCGATCTGAGCGTGTCGAGGGAGGACGGGTCGTCGCGCCTCGGCACGACCGTCGTCGCGGGATTCACTCGCACCGGCGAGCACTCGGTGATCTCGGGGCATGCGCGCCGCATCGCCCCTGCGTATCGCGATCTCGGACTCCTGCGCGGCCCGCACGAGAACGAGTGGGGCGCGCGTCTGGAGACCGGTCTCCGTCCGCGGCCAGCCATGTACCTGGGTGCGGCGGCCGACTGGGCGCGCGATCTGACGCGACGCGCGGACGGCCTTCCACCCGAGGAGCGCGTGTCGTTGCGCGCTTTCTCCACCGTGCCCCTCGTTCGTCCGCTCTACGTTCAAACCACCGCCGCGTACCGCGCGCGCTCGACCGTGGATCCGGACAGCCTTCTGGTCGATCAAGGCGTCCTCAACGGCGGAGGGGAGATCGGATGGCGCACGCGGGTCCACGGCGGCAGCCTCGGCTACTCGCGCGGCCTCTTCCGCGATCCCGCGCAGGAGGCCGGCGACTGGCACGAGGATCGCGTGACCGCCCGCCTGTCGGAGCGGTTGGGTGAGACGCTGAACCTGGAACTCCTGGGCGCGAGCGTGGAGCGCCGGCTCCCGAACGGCCGCTGGACGAGTCGCGAGCGTCGACTGGAGTCCCGCATCGCGTGGGATCCCGGCGACGAGAGAAGTCTCTGGTTGAGTCTCGCCCGCGAGCGGCAGGATGCGGACGACGAGGAGTTTGCGCGCGATCAATGGCAAATCGGCGGGGGATGGCGGCAGGGCATCTTCGGAGATCTGACCGTCGGAATCGAGGGCTTCGCCTACGTCCGCGCGGGCGCGCGCGACCCCGATGCAGCCCGCGTGAACCTGCGGTTGAGCCGCAGCTTCTCGTTCGGGGGCGGTCGCCTGGAAACGATTGAAGGTCTGCCGGAGTTCGGCTCGGTGCGCGGTGTGGTCTTCGAGGACCTCAACGCGAACGGCAATCGCGACGCCGGAGAACCGGGCATACCCGGCCTCACGGTTCGGCTTGGGAGCGGCGAGGAGATGATCACCGCGCGAGACGGTTCATACCGCCTGGAGCATGCCGAGCCCGGGCTCGACTTCGTACTCTTCGATCCGGCGCGCCTGGCCACTCGGTACCTCGCGCCGGCCCGCGACCGGATTCCGCTCCGTCTGCGTCCGGGAGAGGACGCGGTCGCCGACTTCGCGATCCGTCGCGCGGCCGGGGTGGAGGGACGTGTCGTCGCGAGGGACGCGAGCGGGTCTTTCGTCGGCGTGCCCGACATCCTCATCCGCCTGCGCGGAAGCCACCACGACGTGTTCACCGACGGCGATGGGAAGTTCGCGCTGACCGGCCTCGACGCGGGCCCGGCCACGTTGGAGATCGCGGAGTGGAGCCTGCCCCAGGGCGTGCAGTTGGGCGATTCCGCCATCCGCGAGATCGTGCTGGAGTCGGGGCGGCAGGTCACCGCCGCTCCGATCGTGCTGCGACGCGTCGAGCCCGAAGTGCGGCAGCGCTTCCGAAACGAGAGCGATTGAATGAAGAGGCGGCCCCCAGGATCTGAGAGCCGCCTCCGCGGGACATCGTGCTTCGGGCGGTTCTACTTTCCTTTGCCCTTCTCGCCGGCGAGCTTGCCGAACCGCTCAACCTGCTCCTGATACTGCTTGCCGTCCGGGGCTTCGGCGAGCGCGCGTTGGGCGGCGCTCAGCGCCTCGGTGGGGTTGCCGCGCGCGTTGCAGATCTCGGCCAGGGTGTCGAGGATCATGGCGCGTTCCTTCCCCGGCTTGGCCAGCTCGGCTCCCTTCTCCGCCAGCGCCTGAGCTTCGTCGAGATGGATCCCGTTCTCGAAGCACCACCACGCGTAGCCGTTCAAACTGCCGGGATCGGTCATCCACCCTTCGGGCAGGGTCGCCTTCTTGTACGCGGTCGCCTTGTCGTTGTCCTTGAGCACGAGGAGCGCGTAGTCGGCGAGGATGTCCGCCCGCGAGCGCTGCACTTCGGGGTCGGTCGTTCCCTCCGTGCGCTCGACAGCGGCCTTGAGGTAGGGGATCGCTTTCTCCGGCTGCTCCATGCCGCGCGCGGTCACGACCATGAGATAGGCCACGTCCGCCAGTTCCCCCGGCTTCGCCTTGGGCGAGGCGAGGACCGCATCGGCGGCTGCGGCGACGTCCTCTTGAGCGGCCTTCTTCTTGCGAGCTGCATAGAAGCTCGCCACGAAGACGTTCATGAGGTAGTCCTTCTCCGGATCCTGGTTCAACCGCTGGGCTTCGCGGTACAGGACGATCGATTCGCCGTACTCTCCGCGCGAATCGCAGACCATGGCGAGGCGGGCGGCATCGGGCGCCGAGGGGCTCTTGGCGAACCGTTGCTTGCGATGGTCCAAGGTGACGGGATCGGCCAGCACCGCCTGCGCCGAGGCCAGCCACGTCTTCTTTTCGTAGCCGATCCATCGGTCGAGGGTGGCGCCGTCGCCGTTGAGAACGACGTAGGTGGGGTAGCCGACGATCGAGAACCGCTTGGAGAGTTCGGGACCGTCTTCCTTCTCGGCGTTGACGGTGAGGAACACGAACTTGCCGAGGCTCTGCTGGAGGTCGCTATCGGAGTCCGCCGCACGGGCGAATGCTTTGCAAGAGCTTCACCAATCGGTGTAGAAATCGAGGAGGACGGTCTTGTTCTGGGCCTTGGCGTCGGCGAGGGCCTGGTCGTAGGCGGCCAGCGATTGCGCGGCCGCTGGCCCCGCCGAGGCCGCCATGGCCGCGAGAAGGCCGGCGGCGAGAAGCGCGCGGATCTTCGGCATGGTGGAGTTCCTCACGGGATGAGGGTGTCGGATCGAGGGGTTCCACGAGAACGGACTCGCGGCAGTCTAGCACACGGTGTCATCGAGACTGCACGGCCCACGGCGCCCCGCAGCCCGCGCCTAGACCGGAATCCAATAGCTGATCTTGACCAAGATCGTGTTTCCCGGTTCGGTATCGAAGAACGCCCCCGTCCGCAGGCGGTTGTTGAAGTGCTGCGGCCCCGCCGCGCGCTCCGAGTAGTCGGATCGGTTGTGCGCCCACACCAGGTAGAACGTGCTCCCCGGCCGGTACTCCCACCGGTACACCGCGTTCACGTTGACCGACGTGTAGCTGAAGTCGTGGTCGGAGGCCTTGAACCCGTCGCGGGTGTAAGGGATGAAGTCGTAGGTGAACGGCGCGGCCAGCTCCTTGGCCTGGGTGTAGTTCCCCACCGTGATGAACGGCTGAGCGTAGATCTCGAGCGACCGATCCCGGTCGAACAGGAGGCTCGTGCGCAGGGTCAGATCCACGGTGCGCTGGCGGAACACGCCGAAGACGTAGCTCACGCCCCCGATCCCGCCGTTGGTGTTCTCGTAGTTCCCCAGGTGCTGCGTGTCGTCGCGCCGGTACTCGTAGTTGAGGATCAGCTCGTGGTTCACCGCGCTCGACTGGTTCCAGCGCACCGAGGTCTCCAGCTCGCTGACCGTGTTCTTGGCCGTATCCTCGAAGTAGATCCCGGTGGCCTGCGCCACGAAGTCCCGGCGGGTATCGCTGCTGCCTCCCACCCAGCCGCCATACGAGAAGGGATCCTTCATGAGCGGCCCGCCTCCGGGAATGGGCGCTTCCACGACGTTTCCGTGGGCGTCGGGCAGGAGCATCACCGTGCTCCGAGTCTCGTAACGCTGATTGTTCTCGGAGCCGTATTCGAGCCCCGCCCATAGCTCCCGGTAGTCTCGAAATTGGATCCAGGGCTCGAGGGTGGCGCCGTGACTCTGGAAGAACCCCCGCCCGTAGGACCAGATCGGCTCCCGGGTATGGAGGTCGTAGCCGGTGCGGGCACCGTACAGTCATGATCCTCCACAGGTTCAGGGTCAGCTGGGCCTGATTGACATGCTTGTTCTTGCCTTCGGGGTTGTACCGGTACTGCATCCAGCCGCCGAGGTTGATCTCGTCGGGGGCCTGCAGGTACCCGAGATCGTTGAGATCGAGCCGGTCGGTCTCCCAGTGCCCCCAGGCCGATACGAGCACCTTTCCTGCCGTGCGCTGGGCCTCGAGATGGCCGCCCGTGCCGTATCTGGACAAGCCGCTCCGCGGATCGTCGGGGAGAGCCCGGGGATCCACCACCGAGCCGGCGAAGTTTCCCACCATGCGGTACTTGCGATCCTTGAACTTGAGATCGAAATCGAGGCCGGTGGTATAGGCATCGCGCGAGGCGAAGTCGCCGTAGGTCGTGCGGTCGGCGCTCCTGAGCGCCGCGGTTTGCATGACGTTGAAACGATATCGCCCCTGGGCGAACTCCTTGCCGAGGCGCGTGACGAAGTAGCGCGCAGTCTGATCTCCGCTCTTGAGGAAGTTGTGGGCCTGGCCCTCTCCGGTCACGTCGGTGGATGCGGCGAGCGCGGCCACCGAAACGTCGGACTTCGTCTTGCCGGTGAGTTTGGTCGCGTAACGGATGCGGGAGTTGGCGTCGCCGGTCCCGATCCGCCGCGAATAGAACATCGTGAAGACCGGTTGCTGGAAGAACCGGCTCCCTTCGATAAAGAACGGGCGCTTCTCCTCGAAGAAGGTCTCGAAGGGGGAGAGGTTGAGCTCGGCCGGGTCGGCCTCCACTTGGCCGAAGTCGGGCTGCAAGGTACCGTTCAGGGTGAGGTCGGAGGTGACGCCGTACTTGAGGTCCGCTCCGAAGTTTCCGAGTCCGTCGATGCCGTCCTCGCTGCGCGGAGCGACCGGGTCGGAAGCGCGCCCCACCGCGTAGGGGAGGATCTCGAGTTGGCGCGGAGGGGGGACGTCCTCCAGGCCCATGAGGGTGCCGAACCGGCTCACGAACCCGCTCTGCTCGCGGTTCCACGTCACCCACGCCGTGTCCTCGCCGCGGCCATGCATATAGCGGTAGACCTGCAGCCCCCAGGTATCGAGGCCGGGGCGGTACCGGATGGCCGAGAACGGGATGCGGATCTCCGCGTACCAGCCGCCCGCGTCCTCGGTCACCTCGCCCTCCCACACCGCATCCCAGTCGTCGTCGCGCTCGCCGTCGTTATACATATAGGCGTCGGTCTGCACGCCCAGCGGGTTCACCCGGAAGTTGTAGCCGGTGCTGCGGTCGTGATACGGGTCGATGTAGACGCTCACCAGATCCGAGTTGCTGAACTTGTCGCGCCGGGAGAGCTTCTTGCTGATCTTCGCCGCGTCCTTCTCCGGACAGGCGACCGCGAAGTAGATCGCATCCTGGTCGTGAGCGACCTTGAAGACGGTCTCCTCGGAGGGCGTCTTGCCGCGATCAGGCTCCCACACCGTGAATCCCGTCGCCCCTTCCGCCTTGAGCCAGACAGGGTCGTCCAGCTTGCCGTCGACCGTGATGCTCTCGCCGCGCGAAAGCGAGTAGGTGCGAACCGTCGGCGTGCCGATGAGGCGGCCGTTCGCGGTCGGCGGGTACTGCGCATCGTCGCCGGTCGGCTCGAACGTGTGGAACGCCGCGGCTGCGGGGCGTGTCGTCGCGAGAGTCACCGCGAAGAACGCGAGCGGGAGAACGCCGGCGATGCGTCGCGATACCGGCGCGGGGCCGGATCCGTCTCGTCTCGCGTATCGGCGGCAGAAGTGGCTCATGGACATATCAGTCCTCAGTGGGATGGTGGACTTTGAGGACCGGGGGGTGAGGCGCACGATTATAAACGGACCAACATGAGCGCGTGTTGCGCTGTCTTCGAAGTGTGCGGGTTCTTGTGGGGCCGTCAGGGCTCGTAGCGCGCCGGATCCCAGGCCAGGCCCAGCTCCGATGGCGGGGCCATGTACCCCAGGAGCGCCGAGGCAGCGACGACCGCCGGGCTGGCCAGATAGCCCTCGCCTCCAAGGCCCATCCTGTTGTGCCAGTTGCGGTTGAAGGTCGTGATGGCGCGCTGTCCGGGGGCCAGGGCATCCGGTCCTTGCCCGAAGCAGGGGCCGCACCAGGAGTCGCGGATTTGCGCTCCCGCGGCGCGCAAGACATCGGCGATCGGGTCGCCGCCCAGGCGCGGTTCGGGGGACTCGATGCGGCGGCGCACGCCTCCAGAGCCGGGAAAGATGAGGAGATCGCGCGCGGTCCGCCCGGCGCCCGCCTCGCGCGCGGCGCGTATGACGAGCGCGGCGGTGAGCAGATCGTCGTAGCTCCCGTTCGTGCAGGAGCCGATATAGGCGCGATCGAACGTGATGCGCTCGCGCGCCACCTCTTCCGCCGGGAACGCGTTGGCGGGGCTGAACGGCTTGGCGATCATGGGGACGACGTCGGCCAAGTCGAGCGTCTCGTCGATCTCGTAGTGCGCGTCTTCGCCGGGCGCGATCGCGGGGTAGGGCAACTCGGCGAGTCCCTTGTCGCGATACCAGCGAAGCGTGATCTCGTCGGGAGCGAAGATCCCGTTCTGCGCCTCCGCCTCCGCCATCATGTTGGCGATCGTGTTGCGGAAGGCAATGGGGAGCTGCCGGTCGCGGTCGACCAACTCCACCGACATCCCTTGCGCCTGCGCGGCGCCCCAGCCGGCCAGGAGCCGCAACACGATGTCCTTGCCGCTCACCCACGGCTGCAAGGCCCCGGTGAAGACGACGCGTCGCGCCTTGGCCGGCGTGAAGTAGACGTAGCCGGTCGACCAACCGAAGCCGAGCGTGGTCGAGCCCACGCCGAAGCCCATCGCTCCGTACGCGCCGTACGCGCGGCTGTGCGAGTCCGCGCCGGGGATGAACGCGCCCGGGATCACGAGCCCTTGCTCGGGAAAATAGAAGTGGAAGATGCCGTCGCCGGGGTCCGCGAAGAACGGCTTGGCAAGGCCGTGCCGAGCGGCGAACGCGCGACCGATCTCGGTTTGCTTCTCGTCGGCCGCCTCGCCGGTGAAGACGAAGTGATCGCTGGCGATGGCCGCTTGACGCGGATAGATCGCGCTGCCGCCGGTGATGCGGTTGAAGGTGTGGATGGCGAAGGGAGCGGTCCCGTCGGAGGCGGGCAGGAGGTCGGCGTAGACGCGCAAAGTCGCGCCCGGCCTCGCCTCCGCCTGCTTGTTCACGCGATGCGCCCAGACGATCTGCTCGGTGGTGGTGAGGCGGCTCGCGGTCGCGGGGTCCGGCCAGACGATCGAGGGCGCGCGGGTCACGGACTCGCGAAGCTCGCGGCGACCCACCGAGAAGATGCCGCCCGAGCGACGGATCTCGTCTTCCTTCTCCGTGAGCGGAAGCGGCGCGTAGGTCTTGCCCTGCGTCTCGTTGACGATCGCGCGCGTGTCGGGGTCGAAGCTCATGCGGTCGCCATCGCGAGCGTCCTCGACGGCATCCGAACACTGCACCACGTGAAGGCCCAGGTTGAATGCGTTGCGCCGGAAGATGTCGCCCATGTTGCCGCCGCATACGATGACCATGTCGAGGCCGGCCTCTTCCGCGATGGCCTTCAATCCCGCCGGGCTCATCTCGCGCGAGGACCCGATGGCGAACCGGTCGCCGGCCACGAGAAACGTCTCGCCGCGATGCACGCGGGCGCGGAAGTCGGGCATGAGATGACGGAATGCGCCTTCTTTCCAATGCCGGTCGAGTTCGTCGAGGCTCTCCGAGACGCAGTCCTTGGCCGGGGTGATCTGGTCGGTGTCGATGGCGTCGAGCTTGCGGCCCGGCTGTTCCGGATCCCAGAAGATGAGAGCGGTGCCGCGAACGAGCGCTGCAGCGCCGACGGCCGCGTCTTCCGGCTCGGGGAGATCGTCGACGGTGACGCCGGGTTTGAGACGGGCGGCGTCGGCGACGGTCACTCGGCGGGCTCCACGACGAGAGGATGCTCGAGGATGAGGTATTCGCGCACGATGCGGCCGCCGATCAGGTGCTCCTGGATGATGCGTTCCAATACCGGCGGATCGCAGCCCGCGTACCAGGCGCCTTCGGGGTAGACCACCGCGATTGGGCCGCCCTGGCAGATGCGCAGGCAGTTGGCCTTGGTGCGGTTCACGCCGCCGTGCTCGGAGAGCCCAAGTTCGAGGAGGCGCCGCTTGAGGTAGTCCCACGCTTCGTTGGCGCGCTCGCGTTCGCTGCACTGCGGCTTGGTCTGGTCGCAGCAGAGGAAGATATGGCGGCGGGTGACGGGAAGCCCGACCTTGCCCGCCTTGGCGCGCTGGGCATCGAGGATCTCTGCGGGGCTGCGTTCGTCGCTCATAGGATCAGGCTACCACACCGAGGCGGCGCGGCGCAGTTCGCGCCGCGTGGTGCCCCGGCGCGCCGCCTCGCGTCTCGCCTCGGGGTTTCCCTGCGCGCCGCTTCGCATGTCGCGGCGCGGCTTCGCTTCGCGTCGCCGTGCGTGCTCGCGAACGGGTCCCGCTAGAGCGCCCGTCCGCTGCGCGCGCACGGCGAACGCGCCGCTTGCCGACCCGCGACCCGCTGCCGGCGCGCCCAATGCTCACCCGGGTGAGCACGGTGCGCGAGTCCAGCCGGCTGGACTCGCTGCTTCGTGCGCTCCCGTCCATGCATCTTCGGTGCTATGGTGTTCGTGGGCTGAGTGACGCGGGGGTCGCTGTGCGACGGTTCGTTCAAGCAATGTCTGTCGTTCTGCTGACGGGGTTCCTCGCCGCCACATTCGTCGCTGGCTGCGGTGACGACAAGTCCCCCGGCCCTGATGTGACCCCCCCTGCTGCGGTGACCGACCTCGCGCTCCTCCGCACGACCGAGACCAGTGCCACGGTCACATGGACCGGCCCCGGCGATGACGGCGACAAGGGGCAAGCCGCCTCCTACGATCTTCGCTACTCGCTGAGCGCACTTCCTGCCGGATGGGACAGCGCGACGGTGGTCGAGGAGCTGCCAATCCCCCGGCAGGCCGGCGTCCCCGAGACCGTCACCGTGAGCGGTCTCACCCGCGACCGCATCTACAATCTGGCACTGCGCACCCTGGACGACGCCGCGAACGAATCGGATCTCTCCAACATGGTGCAGGCGCAAACCGCCGACCCGACTCCTCCGGCGCAGGTCACCGACCTTCGGGTCACATCCGTGGAGATGGAGGCGGTCACCCTGCAGTTCACCGCGCCGGGAGATGACGGCTACGAGGGGACGGCCACCGCGTACGAGGTCCGGTATGGACCGGACGCGGTGACGGAGGAGACATGGGAAGGGTCCATCGTGTTCGCAGTCGTACAGACACCGCACCCAGCCGGGACGATGGAGACGATACGGGTGGCGGGTCTGACGGGGGAGGCGACGCTGCACTTTGGGCTGCGGGCGCGAGATGACGGGGGCCACGAGAGTCCGGTGTCCAATGACGTAGTGGCGACCCTGCCGGCCGACACGGTCCCCCCGTCGGCGATCCGGGACTTGGTGGCAGGCGGGACCGAGCCGTATACGTTGACCCTGACCTGGACGGCGTCGGGGGACAACGGAGACGAAGGAAGGGCGGCGAGCTATGCCGTCCGCTACGCAACGCTGGCGATCACGGAGGCGACCTGGAGCGCGGCCACTCCGGTGATGGTGACGTTGATCCCGAAGGCGGCCGGACAGCATGAGGAGTTGACCCTGACGGATCTGCCAGGGGACACGACGCTGTGGTTCTGCGTGCGGGCGATGGACGAGAAGGGCAACCAAGGGGCGGTCTCGAAGGCGACGAAATGGTACGTGCGCCGGACACCGAAGACATGGACGATTCGGGTAGATGGCAGCGGGGACGCCCCGACGGTGCAGGCGGGGATTGACAGTTCGCGCACGGGGGACACGGTGCTGGTGCATCCGGGGAGGTACTACGAAAACCTGGATTACCGGGGGAAGGATCTGGTCCTGCGCAGCGCCGAAGGACCGAAGGCGACGATCCTGGATGGGAGCCTGCGGGACAGCTCGGTGGTGGTGATCCGCCGGGGGGAGACCCGGGCAGCAGTCTTGGAGGGATTCACGATCACGGGGGGGCGCGGGTCCACCATCTGGGGAAAGGCTCAGGACGGGGGAGGCATCTGCTGCGAAGAAAGCTCGCCGACGATCCGGGGGAACAAGATCGTGGGCAATAGCTGCGGGTCCCGTGGGGATGGCGGTGGCATTTGCGCAGGAGCCCGCTACGTCGATCCACCCTCCGGAGCACTGATCGAAGGGAACATCATCGAGAACAATGAGTCTGGTCATAACGGAGGCGGACTCGCTTGTTTCAACGGCAACTACGAGATTAGGGGCAACGTGTTCCGCGGGAATCAGTGCTGGGCCGACGGTGGAGGTGCCTGGGTGTGGATGGTGCAGGGGCAGGCGGCTCTTGAGGGTAATGAGTTCTGGGACAACGTAGCCGGGGACCACGGAGGGGGGATCTACTCAGCTGGAGGTTCCGGAGCGGGCCAGTACTCGATTGAGGGCAACCTCTTTGTGCGGAATCGAACCGTCGGCACAGGGTTCTTTGGCGATACCGGGTCTGGAGGTGCCATCGCCGCGCTCTTGATGAAGGGGGTCATCCGGTACAACACCTTGGTCTGGAACGATGGTCAGCACCTCACGCACGACGGCGGCGGAGGACTTCTCCTCTACCTAACCGGAGTGGACCTTGCAGTCTACGGCAACCTCATCGCATACAACGAAGAGTGCGGGATCAGCTGCTGGTGGGAGGGCACGACAGCGACGATGGGCCCCAACCTGCTGTGGGGGAATGGTGGAGGAGATCTCGGGATTGGGTCCGGGCAGTGCCCGAGTGGATGGGCCGATGTGCTGCTGTTCGCGGACCCGCTGTTCTGCGACCCCGCGAACGAAAACTACCAAGTCGCGAGCAACTCGCCCGCGCTGACCGACTCGATGACCTTTGGCTGCTACCCGGACCCCGGATGCCCGGCGAGGACCTCGCCGACCACCTGGGATCGGATCAGGTGGTCCAAGCGCTGAACCCTGGTGGGCGCACATAGCGCCGCGTGGTGCCCCTGCGCGCTGCGAAGCGGGTCGCCCGTCGGCCGCAGTCCGAAGGGCCGCGAAGCGGGGGCCCCTTCGGCGAGGGCGACGGGCGCACGCGCAGCGGCGCGCACGGTGACCCTCCCGGGGCTATACTCCCGCCCAACAACACGCGCCCCGCGACCATGCGCCTCATTCCCCTGCGAAGGAGTCCCGGACTCATGACTCGCCGCCCAGCTCTTCTCGCCGCGTCTCTCGCAGCCTGTCTGCTCGCGTGTACTCAAGCGATGGCGAGCGACCCAGCCAAGCGACCCGAACAAGGACCGCGCCTCTCCGCGATGGGAGAGTTGTTTCGCGACCTCGACGCGCACCCCGAACGGCTTGCCGCACTTCGCGCGACGGCGATGGCCCATGCGCCCGCACCCTGGGGCGCTCCCGCGATCTTCGGCGGCGACCTCAACCTCACGCCCGGCGCTCCTCGCTTCCAGAGCGAGACCACGATCGCCGTGAAGGGGGACACGATCGTCGTCGGGTTCAACGACGCGAACGGCTTCTCCAACCCGAGCGGCGTCAGCGTCTCCGGCTTCGCGTACTCGCACGACGGCGGCGCGACCTTCGCCTACGGCGGACAGTTGCCGGTGGTCGGCGGCGGGGATCAGGTCCGCGGCGATCCCGGCGTCAGCGTCTGGGTAAACCCCTCGACGGGCGCGGCGACCTTTGTCTACAGCTCGCTCTATCGCACGCCTGCCGGCGAGTCGAGCCTCTGCATTCACGTCTCCACCAACGGCGGCGTGACATGGAGCGCGCCGCGCGTGACGACACCGATCACAAGCGCCTCGGCCTTCGCCGACAAGGTCTTCAACGACGTCGACCCCGAGACGGGGCGCGTTCTCCTGAGCTGGACGAGCTTCGGCGCCGCGCTGGAGATGAGCTGCATCCGCAGCGACAACTTCGGGCTCACCTGGTCCCCGGTCACGGTCTTCTCCGCACGCGACGAAGACGGGCAAGGGAGCTGCCCGCGCTTCGATCCCTCGGGCAATCGGGCGTACATCGTCTGGCGAGCCTACGGCGCGGTAAGCACGGTGTCGCTGGTGCGCTCGCTCGACAACGGTGTGACGTGGTCGGCGCCGCAGGACATTGCGCTCGGCGGCTCGGAGCCGTTGCCTCCCTATGGCAGCGATCGCATCAACGACTTTCCCGCGCTGGCGGTGAGCCCCGCCGACGGCAGCCTGCACATCGTCTACGCCAACCTTCAGACCGCCGACTTCAGCGATGTCTACTACGCGCGCTCCACCGACCGGGGCCTGAACTGGAGCGTGCCGGTCACGCTCAACAGCGCGCCTGGCCTCGACCGCGCTCAGTTCTTTCCATGGATCAGCGCGGGCGCCGACGGCGGCCTCGACGCGATCTGGTACGACCAGCGCGCCGGTATCGACGGGAGCGACCTCACCGATGTTCTCGCCACCCATAGCGAGGACGGCGGGCTCACCTGGAGCTGCCCGATCTCGCTCCTGACGGAGCCGTTCCATGCCGAGTACGGGCAGGACACCGGCCAGCCCAACATCGGCGACTACAACCAGTGCGCGTCGCGGGTGAGGGCGGGCGTGCGGCGAATGTTCGCATCGTATGCGCGCACCGATGCCGCCGACTATCTCACCACTGCGCCCGACACCTATGTGGGTATGCTGGACCCGGCCACGGCGGCGGTTTCGCTGACTCCGGACGGAGTGACCATGGCCGATATCGGCTGCACCGCGGATGAGACGCTCGTGGCCGGGGAGATCGGCGATCTCACCGTCACCCTGCGCAACGCATGCACCGGCACGGTGAGCGGCATCAGCGGCACGCTCGCGGCCCTCAGTGCGGAGGTCTCCGTCTTGCAGGCCGACGCCGCCTTCCCGGATCTCGCACCCGGCACAAGCGGCGCAAGCGCGACGCCGTTCCGCATTCGCCTCGATGACGCTTACCCCTGCGGCGATCCGATCCGGTTGCGGCTGGAAGGCACGTCGAACTCCGGCGTGTTCGGCTTCACCTTCACCGTGCCGACGGGCATGGTGGTGAAGGACACGCTGCTCCTGGCCGAGGGATTCGAGTCGGTCGCCACCGGGCTCCCCGCCGGGTGGTCCCATCTTCAGCGCAAGGGCGTCGCCAATCCATGGGAAGTCTCCGCCGACCTCGCTTCCGCCGGCACTCGTTCCGTGTACTGCGCCGACTACGCCGACACCAACTGGAGCCGTCTCGATTCACCGTCGTTCGCGGTGCCGCCGGACGCGGATCTCCTCGAGGTCTCGTTCGCGGTGACCTACGACATGGAAGCGGTGGGGGACGGACGCCAGGGGTACGACGGCGCGCTGCTCAAGATTCAGGTGGATGGCGCCGACGTGCTTGCCGGCGCGTTCTCTACGCTCTTCGAAGGGCAGTACCGCACACAGATCGTGCGATCGAGCGGCGATTCCGCCAACCCTCTGCAGGATCTTGCGGCATGGTGCGGTAGCACGCTTCCCGATTTCGAGCCGATTCGCATCCAATATCCGGGCCTTGCCGGGCGTTCCGTGCGGTTGGTCTACGAGGCGGGCGCCGACGCCAGCGTGGGCGGCACCGGGATCTACGTCGACGACGTGCGGGTGCGTGCGCTCACGCTTGGATGCGGCGCGTGCACCGCACAGCCGATACTCGCGGTTTCGCCCACCGGCATTGTGTTTCCCGAGCTGCGGGTAGGTGTGGAGGCCTGCACGACGATCTCGGTGAAGAACACGGGAGATGGGTTCCTGCACATCCAGTCGATCACCGGCGCGGACCCCGCCTGCCGGCTCGACCTGGCGGGGCTTGCCGCCGAACTCTTTCCCGGCGACAGCACGAGTTTCTCGGCGTGTGTCACCGAGAGCGACGTGGGGCCGGACACCTGCGAAGTGCTCATCGTCACCGACGCCGGCGCCGACACGGTGTGCATCGTCGTGCTCGAGGTCACCGGCGTCGGCGGGCTCCCGCTTCACCCTCCCACGATGCTGCTGCTGCCGGTGCGTCCCAACCCCTTCCGCTCCGGGACCGAGATCCTCTTCGCGGTGCCGCAGGACGGCCCCGCAGACCTCGCGATCTTCGACGTGACCGGCCGCTGCATCCGCACCTTCCACGACGGAGCGACGCTCTCGCGGGGACCGTACCAGCTCTTCTGGGACGGCCGCGACGATCGCGGCGTACATGCGGGCAACGGCGTCTACACCCTTCGCCTGCGTTCCGGCGGGGAGACGCGGACCGAGCGACTAGTGTACTTACGCTGATCGTCCGGCTACGCCTTGATCTCCGACGTGCAGTGCGGGCAGCGCTTGGCCGGGATCGGGATGTCGGTGGCGCAGAAGGGGCACGCCTTCGTAGTGGGCGCTGGCGCCGGCGCGTCCTTCTTCAGCCGGTTCATCTGCTTCACGAGAATGAACACCGCGAACGCCACGATCAGGAAGTTGATGATCGTGTTGATGAACATGCCGTAGTTGAGGGTCGTCGCTCCCGCCGCCTTGGCCGCGGCCACGCTCGCGTAGGGACCCGCTGTCGCGCCTTCCTTCATGACGAGGAACAGGTTGCCGAAGTCCACACGCCCGAGGGCGAGCCCGATTGGCGGCATGATGATGTCGTTCACCAGGGAGCTGATGATCCCTCCGAACGCGACGCCGATGATGATACCGACCGCCATGTCCACGACATTGCCGCGCATGGCGAATTCCTTGAACTCCTTGAACATACGTTCCTCCTTGGGTCCGGGGACGGCGGTAGTCTACTCGATCCTCACCGGAACGCGACAGATCAGGTCCACCACCATCGGTAGGTGATCCGATGCCACGCGGGATAGCCGGTTGCGGGGCACGTGCACGCCCTCCACCCGCACGCCCTCGCCGACGAAGATGTGGTCGATCCGCCGCAGCGGCATGCGTCCGCTCCACGTGCGCAGGTCGCGATCGTCGCGGTCGGGTGGCACGACGTTACGAAGCCGGCTCTCCACCCGACGCACCGACCACGAATCGGGCGAGGCGTTGAAGTCGCCGGCCAGGATGACCGGTTCACGACAGTCCGGGTGACCGAGCCACTGGGCTCCCAGGAGCGCCTCCACCTGAAGGCGCCGCTCGTGCTGGAGAATGCTCAGGTGGGTGTTGAGAATCTGGATCGACGCGCCGTTCAGCGCCAGTTCCACCCACAAAGTGCCGCGGTCTTCGAGATTGAACATGTCCTTCGCCCGTTCGGCGGAGGGAAGCGGGCCGGCCGCCACGAAGCGGATCGGAAACGCCGAGAGCACCGCGTTGCCGAATCGCCCGTCGTCCACCTCCGCCGCTGCGTGGAATCGATAGTCGGCGCGCAGTTGCCGCGCGATCACCGCCACCTGGTCGATCCCGCCCGATCGCGTGCGCTCCTGATCCAATTCCTGGAGACAGACCACGTCGGGGCGTTCGCGTGCGATCACGCGCGCGATGCGGTGCGGCGCGTACTTGCCGTCCATGCCGCGGCATCCGTGCACGTTGTAGGTCATGAGGCGCAGGTGGACCTCGGCTGCATCCTCCGCGAGAACGTGCTCGCGCGTGCCCAGCACCTCCATCCGGGGGCCTCGCTCGGGACCCGTCTCCAGGGCGCGATCGAGCATGGCGAAGGCCAGACTGCGCAGATCGAGCGGCCGCACGCCGGTCACCTTGCGGCAAGCCAGCGCGGACTCGGGGGGGAGCACCACGAACGCGGAGGTCTCGGCGGGGCCCGGCCCGCCGTGACTTCCGCGTTCTTCCTCGAACGATAGGGGACCGCGCGAATCCCATCCGAGCAGGAGCAGATCGCCTCCGCTCGGATGGTTCACCAGCCGCACCAGGTCTCGTGCGGCGAGATCGCGGAAGGGATGATCGTCGCCCAGGAGGACCGCGGCATCCTCGGGCAGCCGATGGAATCGCCCGTCCGTGTGGAAGGCGAGCGCCGAGGTCTCGCTCTCGCGCACGAGCACCCAGGGCACGCTCCCCTCGGCCGCCAGCACCTCGGCGAACCACGCCAGAAACGCGCGATCATGCCGTGCGGGCAGGTGCACCGATGCCAGCGGTCCCTGATAGACCACCTCCAGGGCTCCTTCATCGGCATCGCTCTCCGCAGGCGTGCTCCGCCGCTCGTTCGCCCGCACGTCGCCCGCAGAGCCGCGCCGCGCCTCTCCTCCCGCCATCCAATCGGGAAGGCCCGCGGCCAGGGTCCGCGCGCGCGTCTCTCCGCGCGCCGGCAGGAAGGCGAAGGCGGGAGGCGGCGTGCCCTCCTTCCCGACGATGTCGCGCACCCACGCGTAGACGCGATCGACGGCCTGGGGAAGCGCCTCGCCCGTGCGTCGTTCGAACGAGACCACGGACTCCTGGCCGTGGTCCGAGTAGATCCAGACCTGATAGTCGCGCGCCGTGGCGCGGTGCGCGGCGAGCCACACGCGCTGGATCGATCGATCGATCCCGCGCAGCGACCATCGCGCCACCCGCGAGTCGGGCCCTCGACGGTGCGCGTTGTCGTCATAGCCCGGGAAGTTGAGATGGATGATCGGCAGTCCGCGTTCGGTGTCGATGGAAGCGCCTGCGGCCACGATTTCCCGCAGCGCCGCGCTCACCAGCACGCGGAAGGGGATGACGCGAATCTCCTCGACCAGATCGTGCCGATCGATCCGCCCGCGCGTCCAGTTGCGCAGCGCGGCGCCGGTCAGGAGGAAGAGCGCGCCGATCACTCGCAGCATGTTCCACGTGTGCGCGGCGAGAACTCCGGCCAGTCGGAGCCGGCGCAACAGACGCGGAACCCGGCGCAGCCCCGGCGTGGCCACGCAGAGGTGCGACTCGGTGGCGCCGCCGCTATAGATGCCGGCCCACGCCGAACCGCCCTCCAACAACCCCGGTCCCTGCTCGGCGAGACGGGACTCGAGCGCAACCACGGTCTCCCTGTCGTTGAGAAGCACCACCTGCCCGGTCTCGGGGTCGCGGTAGCGGAACGAGGGGACCGCGGACGGCACGCCGTAGAAGAGCTCGGCGTGGAAACCGGGGGTGTTGCTGGGAAGCCCGGTGTAGACCGACCGGATCTCGTGCCGCTCCTGTTCGACCAGCCTTTTGAGGAACGGCATGTCGCCGTCCTGGAGCGCCTGTTTGAGGATCTTCTCGCCGAGGCCGTCGACTTGAATGAGCACGAGGCCGGGCGCGTCGGTGTGCGCGGGGGGTGCGGGATGGCCGAGGAGCCGCGAACTCCACCGAGTCCGGCTCACGAGGCGCCGCAGGCGGCTGATCAGGATTTCCAGGCGATCGATCATGGCTCGGTTTCGATCCTCAGAAACCTCACCATACTACGCCACTAGACGCGCCGGTGTCCCTCGACCTCGGGGTTCACCCACGCCCGCAGCGGCCGCCCGTCCAGTCCCGCAAGGAGGTTCTCGGCCGCGATCTCCGCCATCGCGTTCCGGCTCGTCACGGTGGCGCTCGCGATGTGCGGCGCGATCACGATATTGGGGAGCGCGAGGAGCGGATCGTCGATCGGAAGCGGCTCAGGATCGGTCACGTCGAGCCCTGCGGCGAAGATCACTCGGTCCCGCAGCGCTCGGTAGAGGTCCTCGTGCACGTGGATGGGGCCCCGCGCGGTGTTCACGAACACCGCGGTGCGCTTCATCTTTCGGAAGACGGCGGCGTTGAACATGCCGCGCGTTCCGTTGTTGAGCGTGGTGTGGACGCTCACGAAGTCGCTCTGACGGAGCATCTCGTCGAAGTCCACGCGCTCTGCGCCCAGTTCCTCTTCCGCGCGCTCGCGCCGCTTCACGTCCGCATAGAGGATGCGCATGCCCCATCCGCCGTGGCATCGGCGGGAGAGCGCCGTCCCGATCCGCCCCATGCCGACGATGCCGAGCGTGCGACCGGTGAGATCCTGGCCGACGTGCCCCAGAGGCTCCCAGGTCTTCCAGCGCCCGGAGAGGAGATCGCGGTTGGCTTCCACCAATCTTCGCGCCGCCGCGATCATCAGGCAGAACGCCATGTCGGCGGTCGCATCGGTGAGCACCTCGGGGGTGTTGCCCACCGCGATCCCGCGCTCGGTCGCCGAGTGCACGTCGATATTGTTGTAGCCCACCGCGTAGTTGCTCACCACCTTGAGACGCGGGCAGTCGTCCATCAATCGCCAGTCCACTCGATCGGTGAGCATCGTGAGAAGCCCCTCGCACTCCGCCGCCTTTTCTCGCAGAATCTCGTGCGACGGGGGGAGCGGTTCGGGCCAGACCTCCGCGCGACAGGCGGCCCGGACTCGGTCCAAGCCCCCGGCGGGGATGACTCGGGTCACGAACACTCTGGGCTTGGACATGGATGATCCTCGGGTGGGCGGTCGGAGGCCTGTCGCGACATTGTAGGAAGCGCCCCGGGGACGGTCAACGTTTGCACGAGGAGAGGCATGAGCGCCACGCGACGCAGATCGGTCAAGACACTGCGCGAGGACGCGCTCGCGATCTGGGGCGCGGGCGTGCGCGCGGTCGACGCAGGATTCCTGGTGCGCCGCTCGGTGCGTGTGCGCGGGAACGCGCTGACGATCGGAGGGGACGTGCGGGTCCCTCTCGATCGCGTGCGCCGTGTCGTCGTGGCGGGGGCGGGCAAGGCGGGCGGGGCCATGGCCGAGGCGCTGGAGGAAGCGCTGGGGGATCGTCTGCTCGAAGCGCACGACGTGCGCGGTTGCGTCAACGTGCCCGACGCGCAGGTACATCCATTGCGGCGTGTCGAGCTCCACGGCGCCCGCGCGGGATACGACAACAATCCCACCGAGGCCGGTGTCGCCGGCGCCGCGCGCATGCTGGATCTCCTGAGCGGACTTGGCGCGCGCGATCTCGTGCTCTGCCTTATCTCCGGCGGGGGCTCGGCGCTCCTCCCCGCACCGGCGGGAGACGTGACCCTCGATGACAAGCTGCGGACGACCCGCTTGCTTCACTCCTGCGGGGCCACCATCAACGAGATGAACGCGGTTCGCAAGCATCTCTCCCGCGTGAAGGGGGGCCGACTCGCCGAAGCTGCTGGCCGCGCGCGCGTGGTGAGCCTCGTCGTCTCCGACGTGGTGGGCGATCCGCTCGACGTGATCGCCTCGGGTCCGACCGCGCCCGATCCCACCACCTACGCGGAGGCGCTGGCCGTGCTGGCGAAGTACGCGCTCGAGGCGAAGACGCCGACGCGAGTGCTGCGGCACCTGCGGCGCGGCGCCGCGGGCGAGCTTCCCGAGACCGCCAAGCGGTTGCCTTCGCGCGTGCGAAACATGGTGATCGGCAACAACGTGATCGCGATGCGCGCGGCGGGGCGTCTGGCGCGCGCGCGCGGCTACCGTGTTCTGGATCTTGGCGCGCGCATCGAGGGCGAATCGCGGGAGGTTGGCATCGTGCTGGCCGGGCTGGTTCGCTCCGTGCGTGAAGAGGGGCGCCCGATCGCGACACCCGCGTGCATACTGAGCGGCGGCGAGACCACGGTCACGCTAGGCGGGGAGCACGGCAAGGGCGGGCGCAACCAGGAGCTGGCGCTCTCCGCGCTCGCACACCTCGGCGAAGCGGGGTTGCGCGGGGCGATCGTCTTGAGCGGAGGCACGGACGGCGAGGACGGGCCGACCGACGCCGCCGGCGCTCTCGCCGACGCCAGCGTGGCCCGCGCCGCGCGCATCCTCACACTCGACCCACGCGACTTCCTCGACCGCCACGACGCCTATCCGTTCTTCGCGCGAACGGGAGGGCTCGTGCGCACCGGCCCGACGCGCACCAACGTCATGGACCTGCGCGTTGCGCTTGTGGGCTAGCCGGTTTGCTCTCGCAAGTCCGACGCGCCGGCCTGCTGAACGCCTACCCGCCCCCCATCCGGCACGCGCTGTTCCGCGCGTCGCGGCGGAACTTCGGCCAGGGCGCCGAGGTCTTGAGCCCGCGGCTGTCGGTCTGCATGGCGAAGACGCGCCCCGAGAGATCGGCGATCACGAGCACGCCGTCCGCGGTCAGCGCGGGCGAGCACCAGGTGATGCCGTCGTGCGTGGGCTCCATCCAGCGCATGGAACCGTCCGCCGGGTCCAACGCGTACACGCGCCCGAACTCCTGCCCGAAGTAGATCGTGCCGTCCGACCCGATCGCCGGTGACGAGTAGATGTCGAAGTGGTCGGGCGGGGTGTCGGAGGGGAGATCCGAGGGGTCGAACCGCCACGCCACCGTCCCGTTCGGGTGAAGCGCGAAGAACGCCGGGGTCGGGTTCCCCTCGTTGGTGCCGAAATAGATCGTGCCGTCCGCATCCACCGCCGGCGAGGATCGCATGGTGCCGGTGTAGCCGACCGTCCGGGTGTCGAACGTCCACAGAATCTGCCCGGACGCGCTGACCGCGTAGAGCACCCCGGGGTTCGTGGCTACGTAGATCGTGCCGTCCGCGCCGATCGACGGCGAGGCGAAGCAGTGGTCATTCACCCCGAGCGGGGTGGACCAGCGCACGCTGCCATTCTCGGGATCGAACGCGGTCAGCGGGACGTTGTGATAGACGAAATACACGGTGCCGTCGGCGCCGATCACCGGCGAGTTCCGCATGTCCTCGCCGAGGTTGTCGAGCGTCTTCCACTTGCGGCTCCCGTCGGGGTTGATCGCGTACAGCACGTCGCCGGCCACATAGACGGTGCCGTCCGGACCCACCGCGGGCGAAGAGTGGCCGACCGGTGAACCCTTCACCTGGGGATTGATGTCGTAGCTCCAGAGGTAGCGCCCCCGTGCATCAAGACGAACGAGGTGATCGTTGATGGTGCCGTCGATCTCATCGGGACCCGTGGTGACGAAGTAGACCGATCCGTCGGGGGCCACCGCCGCGGAGGAGCGCACCATCGCCTCGCCCAGCGGGTATCTCCATTTCACCTTCCCGGTGGCGACGGTGAGTGCGTAAAAGGCGTGGTCGCTATCCGCCGCCCCGTAGTACCACGTGGACGTGCCCAGGTAGACGGTCGAATCGTCCGCGCTCAGCGCCGGGGAGCCGTAATAGATGGGTGCGTCCGCCTGGAAACTCCAGAGAATGCGACCGTCTCCGTCTGGCTTGGTACTGTCGCCGCATCCGAGGAGGATCGCCGCAACGAGCGCGACGGTAGCGAGTGCCTCTCTTCGCATGGTCGCCTCCCGGCCCGGTCTGGGGGTGACCCCGAGCCCGACCGGATTCTACACCCGCGCGAAAGCGCGAGATCGGTCGCTGCGGCGTGTCCGGATTCGGTGCGGCCAGACGGCGGACGTGCGACTAGACGGAGGACGTGCGGCGCGGCGCGGGTCGCGACCGGCGCCCTCTCGACGACGAGGGATAGCTCCTCGGCGCTCGGCCCATCGCAGGCGAAGCGTCGGACGACGCCTTCGCTGCCGGTGCGGCGGCGCGGTGTGGCTTCATTGCGGGGGCACCGGAACGCGCCGAACTCGCCGCCGGCGCATGCGCGCGCTGTGGTCTGGTTGCCGCGGCCTGAGGACGCTGCGGGTGCGACGCCCCCGCCCTCGGTGATTTCCCCGCCGGCTGTGACGTGCGTCGTGCACCGGCCCCCGGCCGCGAGTCCGACGCCGCCCGCGGGTTCCGGTGCGAACTCGCCCCCGGCCGCGAAGCCCTCGGCTTGCCGCCGCCCGCCGGCGCGCGTCCCTTCACGATCGGCTCGGCCGCGATCGAAGGATCCGGCTCGAATCCGCGCAAGGTCGTCCGCGGCAGATCCCGCTTGAGCAGGCGCTCGATGTCGGCGAGCAGTTTGTGCTCGTCCACGCAGACCAGCGAGACCGCGGCCCCCTCGGTTCCCGCGCGACCGGTGCGCCCGATCCTGTGCACGTAGTCCTCCGGAACATGCGGCAACTCGTAGTTCACCACGTGCGGGAGCTGATCGATGTCGAGCCCCCGCGAGGCGATGTCGGTCGCTACCAGCACCCGCAGCGTGCCGCGCTTGAAGCTTCCGAGCGCCTGGGTGCGCGCGCCCTGGCTCTTGTTGCCGTGAATGGCCATGGCCGTGATGCCGTCCAGCTCGAGCTGCTGCGCAAGCCGGTTGGCTCCGTGCTTCGTGCGCGTGAAGACCAGCACCTGCTTCCACTTTCCGGCGCTGATCAGGTGCGAGAGCAGCTCGCGCTTGCGATGCCGGTCGACGGGATGGATCACCTGCGCCACCAGCTCGGGCGGCGCGTTGCGTCGATCCACCTGCACCGTCTCCGGAGAGCGCAGGATGTCGCCCGCCAGCTTCTTGATCTCGTCCGAGAACGTCGCGGAGAAGAGCAGGTTCTGGCGATCGCGGGGCAGCACGGCGAGGATCTTGCGAATGTCCCGGATGAAGCCCATGTCGAGCATGCGATCCGCTTCGTCCAGCACGAGGATCTCGATCCGGGACAGATCGATGTTCTTCTGCGTGATGTGGTCGAGAAGACGTCCCGGCGTGGCCACCACGATATCGACGCCCTTGCGGAGCGCGGCAAGCTGAGGCACCGCGCTCACGCCGCCGAAGATCACGGCGGATCGCTGGGGCAGGTGCCTGCCGTAGGTTTTCACGCTTTCCTCGACCTGCGCGGCCAGCTCTCGCGTGGGGGTGAGGATGAGGGCGCGCACGGGGGCAACGGGGGAACGGCCTCGCCGCTCGCCCGCGCCCTTCGCGGTCGCCGGACTCGCCGGTGGCGCGCTCAAGAGTTGCAGCATGGGAAGGACGAAAGCCGCGGTCTTGCCGGTCCCGGTCTGGGCCTCGGCCATGAGATCGCGTCCCGCAAGGACCACGGGAATGGCCCGGGTTTGCACGGGGGTGGGCCGGTCATAGCCCTCATCGGAAACGGCACGGAGTAGCTCGGCCCGAAGGCCGAGAGTACGAAACGACATGGAAACGCTCCTGGGTGCGAGCCTACCCAGAGCGATGAGCCATGGGACGGTCTAGGCGGGATAATGACTAAGAGTTTGGAGGCCAGACGTACTAGTTACGACCGCCTGCGCGGCGCAGACCGAAGTGCGCGAAGGGGGCAGCATAACAGATGCGGGGGATATGGCGAGACTTTTCTCAAGGCCCGCAGTGGTTCAGGATGATGGCATGACGGAAACGCTGAACCGAGGCTTCATCTATCGCGAGCGCCTGCGACGTCTTACGCCGGGAACGCGTGTGCTCGCCCATCTGTGCGAGCGCTACACGCACTCCAGGGAGCACGTATGGCTGGAACGCATCGAGGCGGGCGAGGTGCTTCTGGACGGCGAGCCCGCGCGGCCCGACGCGCTTCTCACCGAGGGAATGGTCCTGGAATGGGCGCGGCCGCCCTGGATCGAGCCCTCGGCGCCGACCTCGTACACCGTGCTCCATCGTGACGAACACGTTCTCGCTGTAGCCAAGCCGGCCGGGCTGCCAACCCTGCCCGGCGGGGGGTACCTCGAGAACACGCTTCTGTCGCTGGTGCGACGCACCGATCCGCTCGCGACGCCGGTGCACCGCCTCGGGCGCTGGACTTCGGGTGTCGTGCTCTTCGCGCTCACGGCGCGCGCACGCGCGCACCTCTCCGAGGCGCTGCGCACCGGAGCGATGTGGAAACGGTATCGCGCGCTTGCGGCGGGCGACCCCGCGTGCGAGAACTTCGCCATCGACGTCCCGATCGGCCCCGTTCCCCACGCGATCCTCGGGACGATCCACGCGGCGTCGCCCGCCGGCCGCCCCGCGCGATCCGAAGTCCGGGTGCTGGAGCGCCGCGGCCCTGAGTTTCTTGCCGATGTGGTGATCGCCACCGGGAGGCCGCACCAGATCCGCATCCACCTCGCCGCCGCCGGCCACCCGCTCGTGGGAGACCCGCTCTACACCGTCGGGGGCATGCCGGGCCGCGACGCCACCGCGCTCCCGGGGGATCCGGGCTATTTGCTCCATGCGGCGGAAATCCGGGTGGGACATCCTATTGAATCGCAGGAACTTCGGGTCATTGCACCGACTCCGGCGCCGCTGCGCCTGCCCGGCGAGCCGATCTGAACCGAACCCCAGTCCGGCCGCCCCCCCCGCTCAAGTAACCCTCAAGAAGAACCGAAGATAGAGCGAAGGTCGACCAACCTCAGAAGGAGAGTTCGTGGGACTTGATTCGTCTGCCCGGGGGAGACCTGCGCCGGTGGCGCGGGAGGATCCCGGAGCCGTCTCCAACGGGGACTTCGATGCGTTGCCGATCGATCCTGCCGGCAGGCATCCCCTGCCGCTGGACCTGATCCCCGACGGCGTCATGCGCGTCACGTTCACGCCTCCGCTCGCGCTGGGTCTCCCCGAGAGGGACATGGCGACCGCGATCCTTGAACGCGGCAGCGTGGCGGAGTGCAACGCGGCTTTTGCCCGCCGTTTCGGGGGCGAGCGCGCCGAGGATCTGTGCGGGAGCGGCCTGGCCGAAGTGCTGCCAGGATCCCGCGAGGAGCAACTCGCGCTCATCCGGCTCTTCATCCACTCCGGCTTTGCGTTGACGGGACTTCCGACCGAACATCGTGACGAGACCGGTCAGACTCGCGGAATCCACCTCGGCGCCGCCGGAATCGTGGATCGCGGATGCCTGACCGGTGCGTGGGTGATCTACCGCGACACCAAGGAATGGGCGCGATCGGGGCCGGCGCCGCAGTCCGCCAGGGGCTACGTCGAGAGCTTCATGGCGACCACCAACGCGATGGTGATCGGGCTGGATGCGCAAGGAAGTGTGCAGGTCTTCAACGAGGCCGCGCGCTCGATCACCGGCTACTCACGCGAGGATCTGGAGGGCCGGAACTGGTTCGAGGTGGTCGTTCCGAGGGATCACTACCCCCGGGTATGGGACGAGTTCGAACGGTTGACCAACGGCGGGCTCCCTGTCGAGTTCGAGAACCCGATTCTGACCAAGTCGGGCGAGGAACGGTACATCGTGTGGCGGAACAGCCGCGTGATGGAGGGCAACGAGACGATCGGCACGATCTCGGTCGGGATCGACATCACCGAACGCAAGCAGTCCGAAGAGTGGCTGCTGAGCCTGGCCGCCGCCGTCGAGCAAGCCGCCGACGACATCCTGTTGCTCGACGCCGAGGCCAAGATCCGGTACGTGAATGCCGCCTTCGAGCGGACGACCGGATATTCGCGCGAGGAAGTGATGGGCCTCTCGCCGAGGTTCCTTGACAGCGGCAAACACCCCCCGGAGTTTTACCAGGAGGTCGACGCCGCCATCGCCGCGGGCCGGACCTGGCAGGGGCGCTTCACCAACCGCAGGAAGGATGGGCGACTGATCCTGCAGGACGCGAGCATCACGCCGATTCGGGACGCCGCCGGACGCATCGTGGGACAGGTCTCGGAGCGTCGCGACGTCACCCGCCAGGTCGAGATGGAAGAGCACAACGCCCAGGCCTACAAGCTCCAGGCCATGGGCACTCTGGCCGGCGGCATCGCCCACGACTTCAACAACATCCTGAGCGCGATCATCGGCTACACGCAGATGGCTCAGATGAAATGCGGCGACAACGCCAAGCTCCAGCATGACCTGCAAGCCGTCTTGCAGAGCTCTCGCCGCGCGGCCGACCTCGTGAAGCAGATCCTCCTGTTCAGCCGGCAGGGGAAGCAGGAAGCAGGGCCGGTCCAGGTGGGTCTCATCGTGAAGGAAGCGGCGAAGCTGCTTCGCGCCTCCATCCCGACTACGGTCGAGATTCGGACTCACTGCCATTCGGACGGCGTGGTCCTCACGGACCCCACCGAGATCCATCGCGCAGTGGTCAATCTCTGCACGAACGCCGCCCTCGCCATGCAGGACCGGGGAGGCGTCCTGGAGATCACCCTGGAGGACGTCGACCTGGATGAGGACTTCGCCGCCCGGCACGCAGGCGTGCAGCCCGGCCGATTCGTTCGACTCACGGTGAGCGACACCGGTTGCGGCATGTCCCCGGAGGTCATGGCGCGCATCTTCGAGCCGTTCTACACGACGCGGGAGAAGGGACAGGGCACGGGCATGGGGCTCGCGGTGGTCCATGGCGTGGTGACAAGCTGCCGCGGCGCCATCACGGTCACCAGCGAGGCGGGGAAAGGATCGACGTTCGACTTGTACTTCCCCGCGGTGAAGCGAGAGACGCCTGCACGGAAAGCCGCCGCGGAACCGCTCCAGCGAGGCACCGGACGCATCCTCGTCGTTGACGACGAGCCGCTGGTGGCGGGTGCCGTGGCGGAGATGCTGCAGTCGGTCGGCTATGAGGTCAGGACGCGCACGAACGGGATGGACGCGCTGGCCGCCATTGAGGCGGCTCCGGGCGCGGTCGATCTCGTCATCACCGACCTGACCATGCCGGGGATCACGGGGGACGTTCTGACGCAGCGACTCAAGATCCTGCGGCCCGACCTACCCGTGATCATGTGCACGGGCTACAGCGAGCGCATCACCCCGGAAGCAGCCAAGGCGCTCGGGATCGACGAGTTCGTCATGAAGCCGGTCCTGATGGGCGACCTGGCGAAGTTAGTGAGCAAGGTGCTGGTCCACGGCTAGGCGTCCGCGGTGCTCTTCGTCTCCACCGGCACCGCGTGCCGCGGCCCGTGTCGCCACACGAACACCACCAGCATGCACGCCACCGACGCAAGCCCAAGGGCCATCCCCCACCAGATCCCCGGCAAGCCCATGCCGCGCGCAAACGCAAGCCACATCGCGAGCGGCAACGCGAGACAGTAGTACCCGACCACGTTGAACACCGCGGCCGGTCGCGTGCGCCCCATCCCGCGCAGGATGCCGCCGCCCACCACCTGAGTGCCGTCGAAGATCTGGAACATGGCCGCGATGGGCAACACCGCGGCGGTCGCCGCGATCACGGCCAGATCGGGTGTGTAGAGCCGCGGTAGTGCGTAACGAAGGGTCACGAAGAGCGCCCCGGACACGGCCATCACCCCCGCGCCCATGCCGAACGCCACCCATGCGGCGGTCTGCGCCTCTTGCTGCCGGCGCTCCCCGATGAGGTTCCCCACGCGGGTCACCGCCGCCAGCGACACCCCGAGCGGCACCATGAAGCTGAGCGAGGCGAGATTGATCGCGATCGTGTGCGCGGCAAGCTCCACGCCTCCAAGCCGCCCGGCAAGAAGCGTGGCAATCTCGAACGCCCAGATCTCGAGGCTGAGCTGCAGTCCCACCGGCAGGCCGAAGCGGAAGATCTCGCGCAGACCCGAGAGCCGCAGCGCTTCGCGGGTGAGGGGAATCCACCCGCCTCTGTGGAGCTTGAACCCGAAGGTGATGCCGGTGAGGGAGGCGAACATCACATAACGCGTGATCGTGGCGGCCACGCCCGCTCCCGCCACTCCCATCGCGGGGGCGCCCAGGCGGCCGAAGATCAGCATCCAGTCGAGGAGCACGTTGAGAGCGGTGGCGCCGACCACCGTCCACATCACCGGCCGCACGATCGTCCGGTCCTGGAGGTACTGACGGAGCACGATGTAGAGAAGAAATGGGAGCAGGCCCGGTATCTGCACCCAGACGTAGTCCTGGGCGAGGCGGGCGAAGGCGGGATCCTGTCCGAAGAGCCGAAGGACCGGGGCGGTGAGAAGCCACAGCCCGGTGAGAGGGATCGAGATCAACGCGGCCAGCACCGCTCCGCGCTGCAAGGCGAGCCCCATCGTCCGCTCGTCGCGGCGGCCATGCGCCTGGGCGATGAGGGGATCGATCCCGAAGACGACTCCCATGCCGAAGAGGAGGGTGCCGAAAAGCCAGAGCCGCCCCAGCGCGACCGCGTTGATCGCATCGACGCTGACCCGTCCCACCATGACGATGTCCACCACCCCGGGCAGCATGGTGGCTACCTGGGTGATGACCACCGGCACCGCGAGCCGGCTCAGCGCGCGGAATTCGTGAACGGCCGCGGACACCCTGACACCTCCCGGAATGAGAACCGAACCGGAGAGTATGCCAGAACCGCTAGGAAACCCTCGCCCAGCGCAGGATCTCGGTGAAAGTGGGTTTCTTCCCGTACATGAGGATCCCGATACGGTAGATCCGCCCCGCTACCCAGATCATGAACACCGTGAACGCGCCGGTGAGGGCGTAGGCGATCACGATCTGCCACCAGGGCGGCATCTTCACCGTGATCCGGAGCATCATGAGCAGGGGGGTGAACGTGGGGATCATCGAGAGCACGACGGCCAGCGTGGAGTCCGGGTCGTTGATGACCGGCATCATGAACAGGAACGGCGCCACCAGGAACATGATGGCGAAGGTGGAGAGCTGCGACGCCTCCTGCACGTTGTTGAACGCCGCCCCGATCGCGGCGTAGAAGCTCGCGAACAGGAAGAACCCGAGGAAGAACAGGATGAAGAAGTGCCCTACGACGACGACGGAGAGCGTGGGGATCTTGAGATCGGGGGGAAGCCAGGCGAACGAGGCCGCCATCGCCGGCAGCGTGATCACGGCCAGGGTTCCCAGCCAAACCGAAAGTTGAGTGAGCGCGGTCAGGCAGATCCCGACAAGCTTGCCCATCATCAGCTCGAAGGGCTTCGCCGAGGAGACCACGAGCTCCACGACCCGGGAGGTCTTCTCTTCGATGACCCCTTGCATGACCTGCTGGCCGTAGATGATGAGCACCATGTAGAGGAGTAGGAAGAGCACATAGGCGAGTATGAAGCTCGACGCCGCGCCCTCTTCGCGGCTGCCTCCCTCGCTCACCCGAACGGTGGTCAGCTTCATCGAGCCTTCCAGACCATGAATCTGGTCGGGATCGTAGCCAGCCTGCTGGAGGCGGTAACGGCGCACGACGTTGGAGAGCGCGTTCTCGAGAACCTCCTGGGTGGCGAAGTTCGAGACGTTCTCGGCGTGATACTCCACGCGGCCGTCGTCGAGGTCCTCCGGCGCGATCCAGGCCCAGGAGTCGATCGTTCCCGCCATGACCTCACGGTCGAGTTCCGCCTTCCTGGCCTCGATGTCGCCGTCGGCCGACTGGAGCGTGGCCTCGAATCCGACCGGCTTACGCCCCCCTGCCGGCTGTTCGTTGAGCCGGCCGACGAGATCGCCGCCGAGCGCCCCCGTCTGGTCCACGACCACCATGCGATGGACCGTCTTGGCCTTGGTCATGACCAGAGCCGGCAGCACGGCCATCGCGAGGATGAACACCGGCAGCGCCACCGTGCCGATCCAGAACCCCTTTGTCTTGACGTGGGTGACGTACTCCCGCCGAGCGATCACCTTGATCATGTCAACGCGCATCCTGCACCGCCTTGATGAAGATCTCTTCCAGCTCCGGCTCTTCCGAGCGGAACTCCTGCACTCTCATGAACTGCACGACTTCTTTCAGCACGTCCGGACCCTGGATTCCCGGTCCCAGCAGCATCTTCATCGAGCCGTCCCGTTCGACAACGCTCAGCACGCCTGGCGTCCGCTTCAACCGCTCCGTATCGCCCTCCGCCACGAGCTTGTACGAGTTGCCGCCCCACTGCTGCTTGATCGTCTTCAGTTCGCCGTCCAGGATGGCCCTGCCCCGAAAGATGAGGCAGACGTGGTCGCAGAGCTTCTCCGCCTGCTCCATGACGTGGGTCGAGAAGAGGATGCTCTTGCCCGCCGCCTTGTACTCGGCGAGCAGGTCCTTGAAGAGCTGCTGGTTGATCGGATCGAGGCCGGAGAACGGCTCGTCGAGGATCACGATCTGCGGGTCATGGATGAGGGTCCCCGCCAGCTGGATCTTCTGCTGCATCCCCTTCGAGAGTTCCTCCACTTTGCGGTTCGTCCACTGCGCGAGCTCGAGCCGCTCCAACCACCGCGTGATGCGGGGCCGCAGCTCCGCGCGCTTGAGCCCGTGCAGCTCGCCGAAGTAGAGCAGATGCTCCGCGACGGTCATCTTGCGGTAGAGCCCGCGCTCCTCGGGGAGGTAGCCGATCCGATGCATGTCGGCTTCCTTGCGCGGGCGCTCGAAGAAGAGCACCTCCCCGGAATCCGGGGCGATGATGTTCATGATCATGCGGATGGTCGTGGTCTTGCCCGCACCGTTGGGGCCGAGGAGTCCGAACACCGTCCCCTCCGGCACGCGGAGCGAGACGCCGTCGACGGCGACGAACTGGTCGAAGGCTTTGCGGACCCCTCGAAGTTCCAGGTTGAGCGACATGAGGATCCTCCGGACTACGCCAGGTCAGCGCGCGCGAAGTGCGCGCGCAGCCGGCCTTGGTAGAAGAGCTGGAGACCGAGGGCCAGGAAAACGAGAATCGCAGCCTCCGCAAGCGGGGGCAGCCCGCGGAGCGCATGGGGGTAGCCGATCGTCCACAGCGTCACCACGGTGCAGAACGCGAACGAGAGCGCGACGGTGAGGAACGCAAAGCTGCTCCCGCGTCCCATCTCGGCCCGGCGGGCGTGGCGCAGGCGCAACCACTGCTGGAGCGGCAGCAGCGCGAACACGAGACCCAGGGCACGCAGGAAGACCGGGATTCCGTCGAGTGAGATGGATTCCCCCGAGAGCGCGGCGGCAGCCAATCCGCCGGCGGCGAAGACGAGGCCGGTGACCACGCAGTGCCCCGCGTTCTGCTGAAGGCTCGACCAGAACGCCACGCGAGCCAGCGAGGCCCTGGAGATCGGATAGAACCGCCCCCAGCGAGGAAAGAGGAGCCAGCTCGCGGAGCGGCCCCAGGCGAACGCGGCGATGACCCAGGCGGTGAGCCAGCAGAGCGGGGGCATGCCGGCATGTCCCGCTCCGCGCGTCGCGAAGATCGACCGGACCACGAACAACCACCCGTCATCCCGCGAACCGCGGCCGGCCAGTCCCTCCTGGAAACTGAAGACCGCCACCATACCCACCGAGACCGCGGCCAGCGCCGCCGCATCGGCGAGATACCGCCACGATCTCGTGCCGTATCGTTCGTACGCCGCCGCGCGCACCCACGCCGCGGTGTCGTCCCGCAGCGGCTCTGAGCGCCAAGCCCCGCCCCGACCGGCGCGCGCCGAGGCCATCTCCTGGGCGAAGCAGCGCTTGGCGCCGGCGGAGAACGAATTGAGGAGAGAGTAGGTCGGAGTGAAGATCCGCGCCCTGACCGCGTCGTCGGCATTCACGCGATAGAGGATGAGGGCGGCGAAGGCGACCGCGGCAACGACGAACGGTACGGGCCAGGCGGCGGCCCATCGCGCGGGTCCATCGATCCCGAACGCGAGCGCGCCCAGGGCGAGTGCGGGCAGGAGCGCGCGCGGACGAAACGCCATGAACAACGTGAGCCCCTCGATGGCGGAGCCGAGCGCAAACGCGGTCAGAGCCAGAGCGCCGGCGACCGGCGGCGACAGCGGCCCGTCGAGAGGCGCGTAGCCGGCGGCGACCCCGATCGCGCACAGGGCCCCGACCGCCGCGACCCCGTGACCCAGATCGCGGCGCAGCCCGGGCACCGCCCAGGCGAAGTAAGCGTGTTGCACTTCTCTCGCGGCCTGTCCCACCAGGAACCCCAGCATGGCGGTCATGACGATCAGCGTGAAGTGGAGGAGATGGACCGCGTCCTCGGAGGCGGGGGATCGCCCCACCGAGAGCAAAGCGTCCATCGGGAACGGCACGCCGCGCACCACTCCCGCCAGCTCCACCAGCAGCAGGACGCTGGAAACGAGCGTGAAGAACCAGAAGAGCATGGCCGGCCGGGCCAGTATCCGCCCCAGCGCCCGCGCGCGCATCAGACCTTCTCCTCCAGGAGAAGCGGGAAGAGCCGTTCGAGGTTGAGCGGGCGCGGCGTGACCTCGGCGTCGTAGGCCGCGCAGAACTCGGGGAGGGCGCCGTTGGCGTCGCGCACGAAGAGTCGGGCCTCGAAGCTCGTTCCCTCGTGGGATAGGACGTAGCGTTCGGAGAAGTACACGGGGAGCTTCCCGCTCTTCGAGATGACCAGCCACTCGCAGAACCGCTCCTGCAGTTCATCCAACGGCGCGGCGTGGCGCACCCGTCCGCGATCGAGACAGATCACGTGATCCACGATCTTCTCCACGTCGCGCAACACGTGCGAGGAGATGACGATCGTGCGCCCGGAATCCTCCAGCAGCTCGAAGAGAAACTTGAGCATCATCTCGCGGGCGATCGGATCGAGCGCGCTCACCGGCTCATCCAGGAAGAGAAGCTCCGGGTGATGGCACACGGCCAGGAGGATCCCGAGCTTCTGAGCGTTGCCGGGGGAGAGGTTTCCCACCTGCGCCTTGCGGTCGAGCTCCAATTCGCGCAGGAGCCGCGCCTCACGCTCCTTGTCCCAGAGCGGGTAGAAGGAACCCACATAGGCGAGGTGCTGCTCCACCGACATCCACTCGACGAACCGGTTCTCCTGGTGCACGACCCCGATGCGCGCGAGCTCATCCGCGCCGAGCTTGTCGCAGGCGCGGCCCAGCGTGGTGCAGCTCCCCGAGGTGGGAAGCTGGAGCCCGATCAAGTTGCGAAGCAGCGTGGTCTTCCCGCTCCCGTTGCGCCCGATGAGCCCCACCACCGATCCAGCGGGGATGTCGAGGGTGACGCGCTCCAGCGCGGTGACGCTGCCGAAGCGCTTGGTGAGATCGCGTACTTCGCAGATCGCGCGCGCCTTGTGCCCCGTCCCCCGTGTCAGCGAGTCAGGTTCGGTCGGATTCATTGCCCCTGCTCCCGGCCCGGTTCGTCCGGGCCCTCGCCGGTCGCACTCGCCCCGGCTCCGTTCAGCATGTCGCCGAAGACGTGCATCGCCTCGGCGGGGTCGATCCCCAACTGGCGCGCCACCGTGGCCGAACCGGCCAGGCTCTGGCGAAGCTGATCCAGCTTGCGCGCGAGAACCTCGGCGGGCTCCACCGGGCGCACCACCAGAGGGAGACCGGGTCGGCGCTCCACCACCTCCTCCAGCTCGAGATAGCTGTACGCCTTGCTCACCGTCATGGGGTTCAAGCCCAACTCCGAGGAGAGGGCGCGCGTGGACGGCAGCGGATCCCCCGGCCTCAAGAGCCCGCTCGCGATGTGGAACTTGATCTGGTCCATGAGCTGCCGGTAGACCGGCACGCCGCTATGGGGATCCAGAACAATCAGCATCCGCGCTCCCTGGTACAGTGTCTTAGTACACTTATACACCTGACGCAAGGGGGGATCAAGCGGTTTTTCCAGGGGGTCGAACTTCGCGGCTAACTATGTGTTCGAGATGGGGCCGGCAGGTCGGGCTAGAAGGGCTCGGTGCCCACCAGCCGGTCACCCTCGAACACGTAGGAGAGATGCCGCTCCGGGTAGGTCCAGATCTCGAAGAGATGGCTGTCCACGAGTTCGCGGTAGCGGTAGACCGGCATGCCTTCACGCGCGAAGACCGTCCGCGGTTCGCCGCGGAGCCCCTCGATCCAGCGCGCGATGCGTACGTGCCGTCGCTCGTGCTTCCCCTTGACCGCCGCGAAGACGTCGGGGGAGACCTCGACCAGGCGTCGCGAGAGCAGCGGATTCACCGTCCAGGTGCCGGCCTGGGAGAGCGGCAACTCCCGCGCGTACGTGGCCTTGGTGCGCGATGAGGCATTGGGGTTCCCCGCCGAGGCCGCGGCGGGTACGAGCGAGGCAACGATGAGAGCGGCCGTGAACAGCACAGGTGCGGATCGCATGGGTGATTCCCCCCAAAGTTGTGCAACACGATGATGAACGCCCGCGAGCCCCGGGGTGGGCGGGGCCCGCGGCACAATGTCCACGGTCACGAGTCCGTGATGTCTGCGTCCAATTATAGCTCACCCAAGGCCGATTACTTCCCCTTCGCCTCCATCGTCGAGCGATAAAAAATCCCGGCGAGGACCGCACCGAGGATCGGCGCCACCCAGAAAAGCCAGAGCTGACCGAGCGCCCAGCCACCGGCGAAGAGCGCGGGGCCGGTGCTCCGTGCCGGATTCACGGACGTATTGGTGACCGGAATGCTGATCAGGTGGATGAGAGTCAGGCAAAGTCCGATGGCGATCGGCGCGAAGCCCGCCGGCGCGCGCGAATCGGTGGCGCCGAGGATGACGAACAGGAACATGAACGTCATCACGACCTCGCACACCAGCGCGGCGAGGAGCGTGTACTTGCCCGGGGAGTGCTCGCCGTAGCCGTTGGCGGCGAAGCCGGAGGCCGCGGCGTCGAAGTTTGCCTGGCCGGACGCGATCACGTAGAGCACCGCCGCCGCGGCGATCGCGCCCAGCACCTGCGCGACGATGTACGGGACGAGATCGGAGGACGGGAACCGCTTGCCCGCCCACAGGCCGAAGGAAACCGCCGGGTTCAAGTGGCACCCGGAGATGTGGCCGATCGCAAAGGCCATGGTGAGGACAGTGAGACCGAAGGCGAGCGCGACGCCGGCGAATCCGATCCCCAGGTTCGGAAACTTGGCGGCGAGCACGGCGCTGCCGCAGCCCCCGAGGACGAGCCAGAACGTGCCGACGAACTCGGCGGTGAGACGGCCGGACATGGGAACCTTGGACATGGAATGCCCTCCTTCTGCGTCGATCCGCGGACCGGTCAGCCCACAGATCGGTGCGCACCGCAAGGTGCTGCTTGCCACCGGATACGGGGTAATTCATACTACGAGGCAGTCGAAATTGCACCGTCCATACTCAGTATGGCCGCGAGCCGCTTCCCCCTGGTTCCGCGTGCCGGTGAGTCCGAACACTTGGAGGCGTTTGCGCCTCGGGGAGGATTCGTGGGCCCGCCTGGCCGCGCGCTTGCGGGGACAGCATGCTGCGCGGTGCTGTTCCTCGCAGCTTGGGGATGTAGCGCTCCCAGGGAGAAGTCCTTCCGCCTGGAAAGCTCCCATCCCTATGGCCCGGTTCACTTCCGGGTTGGCGATCTCCAAGACGACGGAATCGATGAGCTGATTCTGGCGGTCGGGCAGATTGTCTACGTCAGGAGTTGGGATCGCCATCACCTGCTCCTCCGCGAGCAACTGACCCAGGATCGGGGTTGGGTCATTGCGGGAGTCGGCTGCGTCGACGGCGGCGATTCGTCCGGCTCGCTCGTCGTGATCACCCTGCTCCATCCCGATTCGCTGAAGCTCAAGGCGTTCAGACCGGCTCAAGATCACCGCCTCGCGCCCCACCGCACGATCGCGGTGGCGCGCGAAGACGTGGGCGGGATGCTCACGCAGCGCGGGCCTTACCCATGGGACGCGGCTGCCTGGTGGCTCGGGACGGCGCCCTGGGGCGATGCATCGCCCCCTTGCCTCGTCGCATTCTCCGCCGGCTTCTCGCTCCAACCTCGGGGCATCGCCGCCTTCGGCCCTGCCAGCGAGGCGCTCTGGCAGCGCTTCATCGGCCCCTGCGTGGTGGAACCGATCGTCGTGAGCTGGGGAAAACGCCCTGAAGAGACCCGGGTCGTGTTCGGCGCCGCCGGCTATGGCAACGGCGCCTGCGCTTCCGGGTTCTGCGACTCGATCTCGGTGGTGGCCGCGGTGGACGGGACCGGAAGCCTCGCGTGGGTGACGCGGGTCGGGGGAGCGGGTATCGCGCCACGCATGGTGGTGGACGACCTGGACGGCGACGGCACGCGCGAGGTGATCGTCGCCAGCGAGGAGAAGAGCGCCGCCGCCGGTTCGCCCGCGTGGCTTCGCGTCCTCGACCTGAAGACCGGTTCGGTGCGCCGCGAGAGGCGCATCCCAAACGGTCCGAGCGGTCTGGCCACCGCGACACCAGCGGGTCGGCAGGGCAAGCACATCGCGCTTCTCACGCGCGACAAGACGCTGTCGATCCTGGACGCGAACCTCGACCCGGTCGTCTCGCGCCACGCCACGGAGCTCGAAGCCGGCGGTGATTCGCCGTTCCTGGTCGACGATCTGGATTCGGACGGGGATTTCGAGATCTATTCCGGCGCGGTCGGAGAGTCTTCGCTCGAGGTGCTGGATGGCAGATTGCGCCCGGTTGCGCACCTTCGCCCGCCCGCCGGGACGGTGATGCAGCTGGGGGCCATGAGAGTCGCGCCCCACGAGAAGATCCTGCTTCTCGGCACGAACGGCGGCGCACTGTACATGTACCGTCCTATCTCCGACCCGCTCGCTCCGTTCCGGTCGACTCTGTGGGTGCTCGGCATCGCGGCCGGTCTGGCGGCGGCAACCTGGGGATTGCGCCGTCTCGGTGAGCCGCTCGGGTTCACATGGCCCGCGCGCACGTTGGTCGCAGACCTCGCGCTCGTGCGCCACGGCGAGCGCACGAAGGATGGCCGTAGTCAGGAACCGCTCACGCGCCTTCTCGCCGCACTGCGCACCTGCACTCGGTTGGAGGACATTCCCATGGGGCGTGCGATCCTCGAGGATTGGGCGCGGCAGTACTGGACGCCGCAGGCACCGATGCGGCTCCTCGGCATGATCCCACCCCTGATCGGCCCAGCACTCTGCCTTGGCCAGGGGCCGGCCGCATTCCGGCTCGTGGCGCGCGGGTGGGTGCTGCGCAGAACGGTCGGACGCGCCATGAGCGCGGTGGCGGTTCCGACTCCCGGAGAATCGGCCGTCCATGCCTGCCGGAAAGCATCGCGTGCGGTGGAACGGTTCGAGGAGTCGCTGCGCCGGCTCAACCGCTCCGCGCTGCGCGCGCCATCTGCCGATCCGTACCGGAAGGCGACCGACGCCGCAGCCAGTCTCCGCGAACGCTTCGAGGCAGCCGGCGTGGCCCTGCACGAGATCCAGGTGAGAGGACAAGTGGGGGGCCGTGCGTTCATGACCGCTTCGTCACTACGCCGGACGCTTCGCGATATGCTCGTGAACGCGATCGAGGCGTGCGAGGGAAGCGCGAATCCCTCGGTGAGCGTGCGCATCATCTTCGGAGAGCGCAAGATCCTGATCGCGATCGAGGACAACGGCCGAGGGTTGCGGTCGGAGGACTTTGACCGGGTGTTCCACGGGCACTCGACGAAAGCTCCCGCGGGGGGACTCGGCCTGTCGGCGGCCCGCCGCGCGATCGAAGCGTATTCAGGCCGAATCTATGTCCGCGAAAGCACGCCATGGGAGCGTACGGTGTTCGAGATCGAGCTGCACCGCTCCACGGCGTAGCGAGCGAGGTATTTCCATGTCGGCAACGATACTCATCGTCGAGGACGAGCGCGAAACCGCGGAGGATCTGAAGCGGTTTCTCGCCGCTGACTTCGACTGCCGGATCGCGCGCACCGTGGACGAAGCCGTGGCCGCGGCCACTCAGGGCGAGATCGCTGCCGCGCTGGTGGACCTGCACCTTGGAGCGGGGAGCGGGTTCGACGTGATCCGGGAGTTGCGCCGCATCGACCCGCGCACCGCCATCCTCGTGGTGACCGGCGACGAAACCGAGGAGGCGCTCGAGCGCGCAGGCGAGCTGGGAGTCGAGGACTACCTCCGCAAGTCGGCGGGCTCGGAGGCGCTTCGGCGCGCCATCCGCCAGGCGCTCGTGCTGCGACGCGTGCGACACCGCGTGGAACGCGCCGAGGGAACGGGCGCGCGGGACGCGGTGCTCATCGCCGAATCGGCCTCCATGAAGGCCACACTGGAGGAGGCCCGCCGCGCCGCGCTCCATACCTTGCCGGTTCTCATCACGGGGGGGGTCGGCGCGGGGAAGTACGCGGTCGCGCGCTTCATTCACGAGCAGAGCCGGCTCGGTAGGCCGTTCGAGGTGCTCCACTGCGGCACGCTCGACACCTCGGTGGTGGACGATCAACTCTTCGGTCACGAACCGGGAGCCTTTACCGGCGCGACCGCCCGATCGCTCGGGGGATTCGAACGCGCGGAGGACGGAACCCTCGTCCTGGACGATATCGACTGCCTTCCCCCGGAGAAACAGGCGAAACTCCTCGAACCGCTGGAGCGCAAGGTGATCCGGCGCCTGGGGGGAACCCGCGAGATCGCGACACGCTGTCGCGTGATCGCTACCAGCAACAAGAATCTGGATGCTCTGGTCGCGAAGGGGCTGTTGTTGCCGGATCTTCTGGACCGACTGCGCGGTGCTTCTCCGGTGCGGGTGCCCGATCTGAGCGAGCGCGCTGCTGATGTTCCCGGCTTGGTGCGGCGGTTCGCCGCCGAGGCGGCGCGGGAGAACTCCGTCCGCGAGCGCTCCGTCACCGAGGAATTCCTACAAGAGGTAGGCAAGCGGGCATGGAAGAGCGTGCGGCATCTGCGCAACGCGGTCGCCTATGCGGTGGCGGTGAGCGGTGGGGGCGCGCCGAGCCCTGAGCACTTGCCGGCGACCGGAGCGGCCGACGTGCGGGGAAGTGGTTCGGACGGAGCGGACACGAACAGCGCCCCTCAGGGCACGTTGCAGGAGATCCTGGATAGGACGAGACTGGCCGTCGTGCGGCGAGCGCTTGCCGACGAAGATGGGGACAAGCGCGCGGCCGCGGCGAGCCTCGGCATCACACCGCAAGGGCTGAACCGAATCCTCCGGGAAGCCGGGAGCTAACTCCCCAGCCGCTCGCAACCGGCGCGCCTGCCGTCATCCGGCTCCCGCGCGCGCCTGCGGAACCCCCCGTTTCCCGCGGAAACACCCGTTGTTTCCAACCGACCGCGCCGGACCGCGGGGAGCGTCCCGCGGCCCTTTCCCGGTGGCACCAACCATGCATTGCGATTCCACAGTGAATCCGATGGCAACTTGGACCCGGGAGCATTCCATGGTTCTGCTGATCGACGACGATCCGATGTTCGCGCACGACTTGGGTGCGGCGCTGCCGGAAAGCAGCGGCATGGCGTGGTTGCCGGACACGCAGCGGGCGCTGGAGACGATCCGTGAGGCGATTCACGAAGTCGTGCTCTTGGACCTCAACATGCCCAGGCATCTCGCCATGCTGGACGAGGAGGAGGGTATCGAGGTTCTGGAGAGGCTCACCTTCGAGGAGCGTCTTCGGGTGGTGGTAGTGACGCGATCCCTGACCGAGGGCGCTCGTGAGCGCCTTCGGAATCTGGGAGTCGGTCGGATCCATTTCAAGTCGAACTCGCTGGCCGCGCTCGTCCGGATGATCGAAGAGGCATCGGAGTTGGAAGCGCATTGAGCTGAGCACGCGAGAATCCTGGCGGCGGCGGACGCTACCGGTCGAACGGAGGAGGGGGATTCCGAAGGGCACGGGGGAAGCCTGACGGGACGATCCGAAATTCGTTTTTGCCGCGGCAGCGTCCGTTCGTCGCCAGGGTGTTTCCGAGGCCTCTTCGATTCCCGCCCGCTGAAGACGTATACTGCCCCGGTATGAGCGATCCCGTCCTGCCGGAACAGCATGAGCCGGGCTCCGAGCCTCTCGTCTCCGGAGTCGGAGAACTCCGGCGCCATGCGCTTGCGCTCGGCTTCGGCGTCATCGCGCTCGCGCTCTTCGCGCTTCTGATCGTCATCTATGCGCCGGTCATTCGCCCCATCTTGTGGGCGGCGGCGCTGGCCACGCTCTTCTTTCCCGTGCACCGGACGATCCTCGGATGGGTGCGAGGGCGCGCCACCCTTGCCGCGCTTCTCTCCACGATCCTCACCCTGGCGATCTTCGCGCTGCCCGCGGCGCTTCTGGTGAAGACCTCCATCGGCGAGGTGAGCAACCTCTGGCCGTCGGTGAGGGACTACCTGGGCCCGGACACGTTCCAGCGTGTGGCCGCGTGGCTGGACGGGTCACGGCTGCGCCCACTCGCCGATTGGGTCTTCCCCGATCAGGCGCAACTGGGGGCCGATGGGATCGAGGCCGCGCTCCGCCAAGCGGTGTCGGGGCTCGGGGAACTGGCCCAGACCCAGCTCCACGTCATCGGCCGCAACGCGCCAGGAACCGCGATCGGCATCGGGGTGACTCTGATCACCTACTTCTTCTTCTTGCGCCACGGACCGGGGTGGCTGCGCCAGATCGAAGCCGGTCTGCCCTTGGAGCCCACATACGCCAAGACGCTTCTCAAGATCGCCGGCGACACCGTGAACGCGGTCTTTCGCGGCGTGCTGGTAACGGCGAGCGTGCAGGCCGTTCTTGCCGGCGCCGCGTTCTGGTTCGTGGGGGTGCCGGCGCCGGTGCTCTTGAGCGCCATCACTTTCATCGCCGCGCTCCTACCGTTCGTGGGGCCGGTCGCGGTGTGGCTCCCCACCGCGATCGGGCTCATCATCGTCGGCCGCGTGGGCGCGGGGGTGGGTCTCATGATCTGGGGAGCGCTGGTCGTGAGCCTCGTGGACAACTTCCTCCGACCGTACCTGATCGGGCGCGACGTGAAGCTCCCGGTGCTGTGGCTTTTCCTGGCGATCCTCGGGGGGCTGCGCGCGTTCGGGTTCCTGGGATTGCTGCTCGGCCCCGGAGCGCTCGCTCTGTTCCTCGCCTGCTATCGGATCTACACCGAGGGCCGCCGGGCGTGAACTAGCGGGTGCGAGGCCCCTCGCCGAGGCGCAGCGCCCGCGCGGCGAACCCCACCGCCAGCCCCGCGGCGAACCCGCCGATGTGCGCCCAGAACGCGACCCCGCCGCTATCGGCGGTGCGTGCTCCGAGCGAAGCCACGCCGCTGAAGAGCTGGAGCACGAACCAGAACCCGAGCACGAGGACGGCGGGGAGTTCGGTGAGGCGCAGGAAGAAGCCGAGCGGGATCAGCGTCACCACCCGTGCGCGAGGGAACATCACCAGGTAGGCGCCGAGCACCCCGGCGATCGCGCCGCTTGCGCCGATGGCCGGCATTGCCGAGTGCGGGTTGGCCCAGGCGTGAGCGAGGGTGGCGACCCAGCCGCAGCCGAGGTAGAAGGCCAGGTACTTCAAGTGCCCCAGGCGGTCCTCGACGTTGTCCCCGAAGATCCAGAGATAGAGCATGTTGCCTAGAAGGTGCGCCCAGCCTCCGTGCAGAAACATGGAGACGAGGATCGAGCGACCGTCTCCGAGGATGCGCCCCGGTTCGTTGTAGGAAGCAGGGTTGAACGCCATCTGCTGCAGGAAACCGTCCAGCCGTGCTCCGAGTGACAGCTCATAGAGGAACGCGGCCGCGTTGAGAGCGACGAGCGCGATGGTGACAACGGGAAACGTCCTGCGCGATTGAATGTCGCGAAGCGGGATGGCCATACGGTGCCTCCGGAGCGGGTGACTCGAGCCGAGGCGGGATCATACCCCGGTCTCCGTCGCCGCGCTCCGTTCAGGTCCTCGACGCGCCACCCCCGCCTTCGTCCGCTGCCCCTCGGTGCGAGCCGGCTGCACGATCCCCCGCATTTTCTTGTTGCATTTTCATGCGCATACAAATAGTATCTTGCGCATGTTCTTTTCGGGCGCGGGCGCGGGCTTGCCGAGACAAGTCGAAACTCATTGCGGATTAACAAGTTACGAGCGGAGGTCGGGATGTCGCATCGCAACGAGGAGTGGCAGGAGCGCTGGGCGGCGATCGAGAAGATCGTCGACAAGGAAGCCGTGCGGAACCAGACGGAGCTCCTTCAGCGGCTCAAGAAGCTCGGTTTCCGGGTCACCCAACCGAGCGTCTCCCGCGATCTTCAAGAGATGGGGGTGGCCAAGGTGGGAGGGCGCTACGTGCTGGCGAAGACGCTCTCGGCCGGGGATCGCCCGGCGACGCGGCTGGCCGAGGTCGCGCTGTTCATTGCAAAGGTCACCGCTGCCGGGCCGCATCTGTTGGTGGTGAGGACCACGACGGGGATGGCTTCGTCGGTGGCGCTGGCCGTCGACGGCGCGGGCTGGCCGGAGGTGGCGGGCACGGTGGCGGGCGACGACACGCTCTTCATCGCCACGACCGGCCGAGCTCATCAGTTGCGTGTGCACGCGCGGATCGCCGCGCTGGCGAAGGAGTCGAAGAGTGAGTGAGTTGAAGGACGGTCCCATCGTTCTCGCGTTCAGCGGGGGGCTCGATACCTCCTTCTGCGTGCCGTGGCTGGGCGAGCGGCACAACGCGGAGATCGTGACGGTCACCGTGGACACGGGCGGGCTCGACGACGCGGCCCGTGAGCGGTTGCGCCTGCGCGCGCGCGAACTTGGTGCGTCGCGCCACATCCTGGTGGACGCACGCGAGGACTTCTTCAACGAGACGCTCTCCTTTCTCATCATGGGAAACGTGCTGCGCGGTCATCTCTACCCGCTCTGCGTGGGCGCGGAGCGCAGCCTGCAGGCTCGCGTGGTGGCCGAGACGGCTCGCGAGCTGGGCGCGCATGCCGTGGCCCATGGCTGCACCGCCGCCGGCAACGATCAAGTGCGGTTCGAGGTCGCCCTGCGCACGCTCGATCCCTCGCTCGAGATCCTCGCCCCCATTCGCGACGAAGGCTTCTCGCGCGCGGACGAGGTGGCGTGGCTGGTCGAGCGGAGCATCGCGTGGCCGTCGGAGCGCGCGGCGTACTCCGTGAACGCCGGCCTCTGGGGCGTGACGATCGGCGGCAAGGAGACGACGGACACGGTGGAGCCGCTCCCCGAGTCCGCGTGGGTGCTGACCGCGGGCGCGTTCGACCGTCCTCGCGAGCCCGAGCGCCACTCGGTGCGCTTCGAGCTCGGTCTTCCTGTCGCGGTGGACGGCGTGACGATGGCGCCGGTCGATCTCATCGAACGCTTGAACGCGATGGCGGGCGCGTTCGGCATCGGCCGCGGCATCCATCTCGGCGACACGATCTTCGGTCTCAAGGGTCGCGTGGCCTTCGAGGCGCCGGCCGCGGTCACCCTCATCGCCGCGCATCGCGAGCTGGAGAAGCTCACGCTGACCGCGCGCCAGCAGCGGGTGAAGGACGGTCTCGCGGTCATCTACGGCGATCTCGTGCACGAGGGACAGTTCCTGGAGCCGGCGTGCCGTGACATCGAGGCGCTCTTCGTGCGCTCGCAGGAGCGGGTGACCGGCGAGGTCACGATGCTGTTCCGGCCGGGCTTCGCGTTCGTGGAGGGGGTCTCTTCGCCGCACTCGCTGCGCGCGGCGTCGCGCGCGGTCTACGGCGAGGCCGCCGGCGAGTGGACGGCGGCCGATGCGCGGGGCTTCTCGCGCATGCTCGCGCTGCCGGGAATGCTGCACGAGCGCGCGGGGGCAAAGTCCGGCGCGGCGGCGCCGTCGCCGGCGATCGCGGTCGTCGCGAGTGAGGGCGCGCGATGAAGAAGGTCCTCCTCGACAAGATCGGATCGGTCACGCTCAACTGCCGGCTCTCGCGTGAGGTGCGCCTCGGTGCGGACATCCCCGCCGTGGAAGGCGGCGTCATCGCCGTACGCGTGCTCTCGACCAAGACGACGTACGACCAGATCGAACTTCCCTCCGGGCGCTTCTCCAAGATCCGCCCGGGAAACGTGGTGGCGGGTGCGCTCGGCCATCGCAAGGCGCTCTTCGGATACTCGGGCGTGGTGCCGTCGCGGGTGGAAGTAGGCGATCGCCTGCATATCTTGAACATGGGCGGCGTCATCGGTCTCTGCGACGGCGTGAACCCCGATTTCGGCGAGCCCTTCGTGGGCGAGGTGCTGGGTCAGGTGCTGCACTTTCCGATTCTCGGGGAGCGCGTCGGCCATCCCGCACACATCGCACAGGGTGCGCTGCCGCTGTCCGATGCGATCGTGACCGCGGGCGTGCCGGTCGTCGCGATCGTGGGCACCTGCATGAACTCGGGCAAGACGGCGGCCGCGTGCGCGCTGATCGAGGCGTTCGCGCATCAGGGGCTCAAGGTGGCCGCCGGCAAGACCACAGGCGTCTCGTTGCGTCGCGACATCCTGGCCATGGAGGACGCGGGCGCGTCTCGCACGCTCATCTTCACCGATCTCGGGGTCGTGACCACCACCGCCGAGAGTGCTCCGCGCATCGCGCGCACCATCGTCACGCAGCTTGCCACGGACGCGCCGGACGTGATCGTGCTCGAGATGGGAGACGGGCTGGTAGGGCTCTACGGGGTGGACGCCATTCTCGACGACGAGGCGCTGCGCGCGAGTTTCAGCGCGGTCGTGCTCGCCGCCAACGATCCGGTCGGTGCGTGGGGAGGCGCGCGACTCCTGCGAGAGCGGCACGGGATCGCGACCACTGCGGTCACCGGTCCCGCCACCGACAACGTCGCGGGAACGCGGCTCGTGGAGCGCGAGACGAGCGTGAGCGCGGTGAACGCGCGCTCGAACGGCCCGGCGCTCGCCGATCTCGTGCTGCGGAGCATGGCGATGCCTGTCATCGTGGGAGATACCGATGTCTAACCGCGCGGTCGCGTCAGCGTTCTTGCCGCCGGAGACGTCGCTGTCCGCGCGGGCCACCGTGCCTGCGATCGTGCTCGGCGGCACGGGGTACGTGGCCGGTGAATTGCTGCGGCTCCTGGCCGGGCATCCGGTCTTTCGCGTGGCGGCGGTGACGTCGAGTACCCACGCCGGCACGTTCGTGGCGGACGCGTTCCCGCACCTGGCGGGGACGCTTCCCGAGGGGTTGCGCTTCTCCGGGGTAGATGCGCTTGCGTCGAGCGCGCAGGCTGACGGCGCCGAGTCATCGGCTCGGGCGGCCGAGCCTCTGAATCAGGTCCTGCCCGGCGCACCTATTGCTGTATTCGCGGCCACGCCTCACGGCGAGACCGCGGCGCTGCTCGACTCGCTTCTTGGTGCGTTCGAGGAGCGCGGCGTGATGCCGCGCGCGGTGGACCTCTCGGCCGATTTCCGCTTCACCGACACCGGTCGGTACGAGGCGATCTACGGCCGGGAGCACCGTGCGCCGCACCGCGCCGCCTCCTTCACCTGCGCGGTGCCGGAGCATCATGCCGGACCCGCGCCGTTGCATGCGACGCAGCCCGGCTGCTTCACCACCGCGGCGGTGCTCGCCGCCTATCCGTTCTTCGCCGCGGGCCTCGTCGAGGACGACGTGTTCGTCTCGGCGGTGACGGGAAGCTCGGGGAGTGGCCGCGCGCCCACCGCCAACACGCATCATCCGGAGCGGCGAAGTGCAATGTACGCGTACGCGCCGCTCGTGCACCGCCATGAAGCGGAGATGCGTATGCTCTTGAGTGCGGCCCGCGGCGGGCGCGAGCCCGAGGTGGAGTTCGTGCCGCACTCGGGGCCCTTCGTGCGCGGCATTCACGCCACGCTGCGGCTCACGTTGAAGCAGCCGATGCCCGCCGCGGAGGCGGTCGCGATTCTCAACGTGTTCTATGCGGGCGCTCCCTTCGTGCATGCCACGGAAACCCCGCCCAGGCTCACCGAGGTCGTGGGCACCAATCGCTGCCGCCTCGGCATAGCGACGCGCGGTCGGACGCTGGTCGTGACCTCCGTCATCGACAATCTGGTCAAAGGCGCTGCCGGCGGCGCCGTGCAGTGGATGAACCGTCTCTTCGATCTCTCCGACGACACCGGCCTCCGGCTTCCGGGCCTGGGGGTGTTCTGATCGTGGCCGCCACCCGTTTCTCCAACGCGACCGCGCCCGCAACCGCCTTGCTCGATGTCTATGCGCCTGTCGATCTCCGCGCGGCGCGCGGCGAGGGCGTCTTCCTCGTCACAGAAGACGGCACGCGCGTGCTCGACTTCTACGGTGGCCACGCGGTGGCGCTCCTCGGCTATGGGCATCCCCGACTGGTGCATGCGCTCCACGAACAGGCGAGAACGCTCTTCTTCCAGAGCAACGCGGTGCCGTTGGCGGTGCGCGAGCGCGCGGCGGCGCGGTTGGTGGGATTCGGTCCGGCGGGATTCACCCGCGCCTTCTTCGTGAACTCGGGGGCGGAAGCCAACGAAAACGCGTTGCGCATCGCATTCCTGGCCACGCGCCGAACTCGCGTGGTCGCTGTGGAGGGCGCCTTTCACGGCCGCACGGCCGCGGCCGCGGCGCTCACCACGGGAAGCGCGGGCTGGTATGGGTTTCCGCAGACGCCGTTTCCGGTCACCTTCGTTCCGTTCGACGACGCGGACGCGCTCGAGCGCGCAATGGGTTCCGATGTAGCCGCGGTGATCGTGGAGCCGGTGCAGGGTGTGGCCGGCGCGCGGGCATTGTCGCTTGCGTTTCTGGAGCACGCCCGCGCCGTCACGCGCGCTTCCGGGGCTCTACTCATCTTCGACGAGGTGCAGTGCGGCATGGGGCGCACAGGACACCCGTTCGCGGCACAGGCGCACGGGATCACACCCGACCTTCTCACCACCGCCAAGGGGTTGGGCGGCGGGTTCCCGGTGGGCGCGGTGCTCCTCGGCGAGGAACTCGCCTCGAGCGTGCCGCGCGGAGCGCTCGGCACGACCTTCGGCGGCGGCCCGCTTGCGATGGCCATGGTGACCGCGGTCATCGACGCGATCGAAGAGGACGGGTTGCTTGCGAACGTGCGGCGGCTCTCGGCCCGGCTCCGCGAGGAGTGCGTGATCGGGGCGGTCACCGACGTGCAAGGCATGGGTTTCCTTCTCGGGCTCCGCACGCTACCACCGGCCAGGACGGTGCTCGCGGCGCTTCTCGACCATGGGATCCTCGCCGGGGGAAGCGCGGACCCGCATGTCGTGCGCCTGCTTCCGCCGCTCGTGCTCGAAGACCAACACGTAGACCTTCTCGTCGCCGCGCTTCGAGACATCGAAGCCTGAGTCGCGGTCGCATCCCGGCCGCCACCGTTCTCAAGGAGACTTTCAATATGAACCGTTTTCTCGAACTCGACGACCTTTCCGACGACCGCCTCGAAGCGGTGCTGCGACGCGCGCGCGAGCTGGAACACGCCCCCTACAACCACTCCCTTCGCGGCAACACGGTCGGGCTTCTCTTCATGAACCCGTCGCTGCGAACGCTGGCTTCGATGGAAGCGGGGATCGCGCAGCTAGGCGGCACGAGCTTCACCATCATCCCCGGCCAGGGATCGTGGACGTTGGAGACGCGCGACGGCACGGTCATGGACGGAGACGCGGTGGAGCACGTGCGCGAGGCGATCCCGGTGCTGGCCGAGTATGCAAGCGCGCTCGGCGTGCGCTGCTTCGCCAAGGGGAAGGACCTGGAGGAGGATCTCGCCGACGGCCTCATCAAGCTCATGGCCGATCTCTCGCCGGTGCCGTTCATCAACCTCGAATCTGCGGTCTCGCATCCGTGTCAGGCGCTGGCCGACTGGAAGACGCTCGAGGATCTCGATATTCCGCGCTCAGGGGGGAAGTTCGTTCTCTCGTGGGCGTACCACCCGAAGCCGCTGCCTTACGCGGTGCCCGCTTCGGCCCTGGCCATGGCGGCGCGGCGCGGTATGCAGGTGACGGTGCTGCGCCCCGAGGGCTATGCGCTGCCCGAGCCGATCATGGCCAAGGCGCGTGGGTTGGCCGCGCGTTCGGGAGGCTCGATCGCCGAGACCTCCGATCGCGCCGCCGCCATGGACGGCGCGCATGTGATCTATGCAAAGTCGTGGGCGGCTCGCGAGCACTACGGGCGTCCCGCGGATGAGGCACCGATGCGCGCAACTCTCCGCGATTGGTGCGTAAGCGAGTCGTGGTTCGCCTCCGCGCGGCCGAACGCGAAGTTCATGCACTGCCTTCCCGTGCGACGCAACGTCAAGGTCTCCGACGAGGTGCTCGACGGCCCGCGCAGCGTCGTCGTGCGCCAGGCCGGCAACCGGCTTCACGGACAGAAGGCGTTGCTCGAGGAGATGCTCTCGGGTCCGGTAGGCGTGCGGGTCTTCAAGAGCGCGCTTGCGGAGGCGGGACGATGACGGGCGCTCACGATCGCGAGGCCACGCTTGCCGCGCTGACCGGCGCGCTTCCGTACGTGCGCCTCTACAAGGGTAAGACGTTCGTGATCAAGCTCGGGGGTTCGACCTGCACGGATGCCGCCGCGCTCGCGCGGATCGCCGAGCAGGTCTCGGTCTTGACCGAGTTCGGCATCCGGGTGGCGCTCGTTCACGGCGGCGGTCCGCAAATCACGGCCCTGGCCGAACGGTTGGGCATCGAGACGCGCAAGGTCGACGGGCGGCGCGTCACCGATCCGGCAACCTTGCAGGCCGCGGTGATGACCTTGAACGGCACCGTCAACACCGCGATCCTCGCAGCCTGCCGCGCGGCGCACATTGCCGCGGTGGGGGTGTCCGGGGTGGACGCGGGGATCGTGCGCGCGCGGATTCGTCCGCCGGTCATGAAGGACCTCGGACACGGCCCGGTGGCGATCGACTACGGTGAGGTGGGGGACATCGTGTCGGTGGATCGCGGGGCCCTGGACCGCCTGCTCGACGCCGGTTTCGTTCCCGTGATGAGCCCGTTGGCCGCCGACGACACGGGACGCGTGCTCAACATCAACGCGGACACGGTGGCGGCCGCGGTGGCCTCGGCGCTTGCCGCCGAGAAGCTCATCTTCCTCACCGACACGCCGGGGATCCTCGAGGACAAGAGCGTGCCGATGTCGCTCGTGAGCATTCTGGATTTCGAGACGCTCGCGGCGATGGAGGCGCGAGGCACGCTCGACGGCGGCATGCTTCCCAAGACCGACGCCGCGCGCTCGGCGCTTTCGGGCGGCGTCCGTCGCGTGCATGTGGTGGGACACAAGCAGCGGGGAAGTCTCCTTCTGGAGGTGTTCACCAACGAGGGATCCGGCACGTTGATCGTGCGGGACATGGCCGATCTTGCGCCGTCGGAGCAGGGGGCGGTGACGGAGACGACCGCGCCGGTCGATGCGACGGGCGCGAGGAGTGCGGTGCGGTGACCGACGCCGAGCTGCTCGCGCTCCATCGCAAGATCGTCGCGATCCCGTCGGTGTCGCGCGACGAGGATGCGCTGTGCGCGTACCTCGTCGAGTGGTTGAGCGCGCGTGGGGTGGTAGCGGAGCGATACGGCAACAGCCTCTTCGCGGTGTGGGACGGCATGACGACGCATAGCAGCGGCCCGACCGTCTGCCTCTGCTCGCACCTCGACACGGTGCCGCCGACCCCGGCGTGGACGCGCGCACCGCACGACGTAACGGTCGAGGAGGGGCGCGTCTACGGGCTCGGGAGCAACGATGCCAAGGCTTCCGTAGCGACCATGATCGCCGCGTTCCTGAGACTACGCGATCGCGTGAGCGGCGGGCGCGCAGCCGGTGCGCGCGAGGCCGCTCCCGGTCTGCGGCTCCTGCTCGCGTTGACCTCCGAGGAAGAAACCGGCGGCAAGGGCGCCGAGGCTCTCGTCGCCGAACTCGCGCGTCGCGGCCTCACGCCCGACGCGGTGATCGTGGGCGAGCCGACCGGCCTCGACATCGCCATCGCTCAAAAGGGGCTTCTCGTGTTGGAACTGGTCGCTCACGGACAAGGCTGCCACGCAGCGCACGGCCGCGCGTTGGGCGCCACGAGCGCGATCCACGCGCTGGCGCGGGATCTGGTTGCGTTAAGCGCGGTCGACCTGGGCCCCGCGCATCCCGATCTCGGCCCCGTTACCGTGGAGCCGACCGTGATTCAGGGCGGTGCGGCGCGCAACATGGTGCCGGGCGAGGCGAGCTGCGTGCTCGACGTGCGGGTGAACCCAGAGCCCGGCGTGGCGGAGGTGCTCGCCGTGTTGCGCACTGTCATTGAAGGCGAGCTGCGCGTCTTGAGCGACCGCCTTCACCCCTGCGCGATAGACGCCGGGCATCCGTTGGTGGAGGCGGCGCGCGTGGCCCGCCCTCAAGCAAAGCTCTTCGGATCGCGAGGCCTCTCCGACCTGGTGTTCTTCCGCGGCATTCCCGGCATCAAGGTCGGGCCGGGCCGCACCGAGCGCTCCCACACGCCGGACGAGTATGTTCTCGAAAGCGAGATCGTGGAGGGCGCGCGCTTCTACGAGCGCGCGGTGCGCGAATGCGCCGGGCGGATTTCCGCCGCAGCGCCCGACGCCCTGATCAATGCCGCTTCTCCGGTGAGCAAAGGAGCCCCGTCATGACCCGTCTCTGGGACCGCGGCGAGCCGCTCGACCGGTTCGTGCTCAACTACACCGCGGGCGAGGATCATGTGCTCGATGACCGGCTCGTCGGCTACGATGTGCGCGCGTCCCGCGCTCATGCGGCGATGCTGCGCGCGTGCGGTTATCTCTCCGCGGAGGATTTCACCGCGCTCGACGTTGCGCTCACCGCCGTCGCCGAATCCCACGTGCGCGGCGCGTGGCGGGTCTCGCTCGAAGAAGAGGATTGCCACACCGCAATCGAGAATCGTCTGGTGGCGGCGGTCGGCGAAGCGGGACAGCGCATTCATCTCGGGCGCTCGCGCAACGATCAGGTACTGGCGGCGCTACGGCTCTGGCTCAAGGACGCGCTCGACGCACTCGCGGAGGAAGCCGACGCCGTGACCGCGGCGCTCCACGATCTCGCCGCGCGCGAGGGGCATCTTGCCATGCCCGGCTACACGCACCTGCAGCGCGCCATGCCTTCTACCGTCGCGCTGTGGGCCGATGCATTCGCGTCCGAAATCGAAGACGACGCCGAAGGCCTGCGCGCCGCGCGGCGGCGCGCGGACAAGAACCCGCTCGGCTCTGCGGCGGGTTATGGCGTGCCGGTGCTCGCGCTCGATCGCGAACACACGACTCACGGCCTCGGTTTCGCGGAGACGCACGAGCCTGTGACCGCCGTTCAGCTTTCGCGGGGAAAAGCGGAGGCATCCGCGCTCTTCGAAGCCGCGTTGCTCGCGCAGGATTTCGGAAGGCTCGCCGCGGATCTCTGTCTCTTCGCCACGGCGGAGTTCGGATTCGTCGTGTTGCCTCACGAATTCACCACGGGGTCATCCATGCTCCCGCAGAAGCGAAACCCGGACCTCTTCGAGCTCGCGCGCGGGCGTACCGCGGAAGCGTTCGCCGCGCTCCACGAGGTGCTCGACATCACCGCCAAGATGCCGTCGGGCTACCATCGCGATCTCCAGCTCATCAAGAAGCCGCTATTCCGGGGTTTCGACTCGGTGAGCGCGACCGCGCACATGTTCGCGCATGCGATCCCCGGCATCCGGTTCGAGGCGGCGCGCCTGAGTGAAGCTATGGATCCCTCGCTGCGCGCGGCGGAATGCGCGTACCGCCTGGTGCAGGAAGAGGGGATTCCGTTTCGCGAAGCCTACCAGCGAGTTCGGACCGACTGAGCAGACCGGCTCGCCGGCCCTACTCCACGATCGCTGCGCTGTTCCGGGACTCCTGCCATGCCTTGCAGAGGGCCAGCAGATCACGCAATCGGTCGTCGGCGGCGTGCGGGATCTTGCCTCCCTTGCCGAGCTCGACGGCCACGTACCGGACGTTGGCCTGCACGCGGGCCAAGACGCGCTCGAACGCCGGCAGCCCGCTCTCGTCACGATCCGAAGTGATCGTCTCATCGACACCCTCGAATGTGGTCTCGGCAAGTTTGCTCCAATAGCTGGTCGCAGGCTCCTCCCACGTCGCCGAGGGGCCCCACGCAATGCGGTTCAGCCCGACGCTGATGGTCGGGATCAAATCCTCGGGAGGAGGCGCCAGGTCCTCCGGCTCCGGGGGGACAACGGGTCCGGCACGCCAAGTCCAGATGATCTTGCTTCCCTTGCGGCACTCGGTCGGCTCGATTCTCGATCGCTGCACGATGGTGAGCGTGTCCCCGGCTTCGAAGGGGAGGAGAGCGTTCCGATGAACACTGCGAGCGCGACGAGTGGCGCGGTCGCCGAGGCAAGGGCGCGCTCGCGATCCAGGACAGGGGCGAGGGGTGTGCTCACCACATAACCTCCTGTGAGGGTCGAGCCCGACCATAGGACAGCGCTGCGAGCATGACAAGATCTTTGCGGGGGGCTCAGGAATGAGACGTAGCGTCCCAGCTTCTCGCGCCAAGCGGCATCCATGCCTCGCTTGACCATGCGCCACAGGTCCGTGATCAGCGGCCCCATCGCCGGGTCCGCGGCCCGGAGTCGGTTGAGCTGCGCGTGGATCGTGTTGGCGGCGAACCGCCATGTGTCATGCTCTTGCCGACAGGCTCCGCATGCGCCCAGACGGTTTCGCGATGATCGGCTCCTATTCTCAGTGTGACCTCCCCCAGACAGAATCGGACGTGGAGAGGTTCTGCAAGCCCACCCGCCGCCCGCCGGTGTCGCGAGGGCGTGGAGTTGTCAATCATCGGAATGGATGGGGAAGTCCAACGTTACGGCGCGTCAGACGGGCCGCGGCTGGCGGGGCTTGTGAAAGAAGAGGTCATGGCTTGCCACTTCAAGTGCGCCATGGAGGTGGGGCTCGCACCGTCGAAGTCGGCGGAAATCAGCCCCAGAGTCCTTGCAGGATAAGAGGTTACAGCGGTAGACTTGCGATTACTGCCCCGAGACGTGGGGATTGAGACTCATTCCCCCTCCATCTTGGCGCGGATGGCCGCGCGACTTGCGATTCCTGCCCCGAGACGTGGGGATTGAGACCTAACGAGCGAGTTCCCAGTCTTCCACGTGACAAAGGCTTGCGATTACTGCCCCGAGACGTGGGGATTGAGACCACCTACCACTTGATACACACTCTCTGCTTGATGTACTTGCGATTACTGCCCCGAGACGTGGGGATTGAGACTTGATCCCCAGGGTGGGATTAGGCCGCTTCGGCGAAGCTGACATGCCCCCCGATTCTTAGTCCGGTGGGACTTGCATTTGATGGGCTAGGATTCGGTCCCAACCCGGAAGGGGGAACCACTTGCGATTACTGCCCCGAGACGTGGGGATTGAGACCTTGTCGGCGCAGGCGCACAGGCCGATGGAAATCAGACTCGCGATTACTGCCCCGAGACGTGGGGATTGAGACAAGCGAAGCGTCCCATCGGTCGTGTCACCGCTGGAGACTTGCGATTACTGCCCGGAGACGTGGGGATTGAGACATCGACTCCGCGAACTGGATGGCGACCATCGCGGCGGCCTTGCGATTACTGCCCCGAGGCGTGGGGATTGAGACGCCCGCGGCGTGTTGTCCATGAAGCCGAGCGTCGCGCTGCTTGCGATAGCTGCCCCGAGACGTGGGGATTGAGACATGTCATTCGAGACCTGGATGATGTGCCCCGGTTTCAACTTGCGATAACTGCCCCGAGACGTGGGGATTAAGACACCCGGAAACAAGTCTTCGCCACTGAGGTGACGACGACTTGGGATTACTGCCCCGAGCCGTGGGGATTGAGACTCTCGGTAGTACTCGGCGGTAATGCAGAGGTCGAGCCTTGCGATTACTGCCCCGAGACGTGGGGATTGAGAACGGTTGAGATGCGAGCTGGTAGCGCCCGACTTGATCGGTCCTTGCTATTACCGCCCCAAGAAGTGGGGATTGAGGCTCTTGATCACGCCTTCCCCCTCTCTCGGATCCTGGCTCGCGGCTGCCGCGTGGGGACGTTAGCGTGGGGTCATGGTGTGCCGGACGGCAGACCTGGGATTACGCACCCGTGGTGTTCTGCCGCGCCGGGGTACACGCCGGACAGAAGGAAGGCGCGCTTTCCTGAAAGCCTTGTTACGAAGCCCCTCCGGGCACAAGCCTCGGAAATCGCAATCTTGCCAGTTCATCCTCACCGCCCCACGCGTCGTCGACGTGCTCCAGAATTCGAGTAACCCGCTTCGCGAGATCATCCACACGTTTGCGGTCAGGCGGCCGGGGCATGAAACCGTGTTCGAACTCACAGGTATTGCGAACATTGCCAAGATCCCGGAGCGTCTTCAAGTCGCTATCGCTCAGCAAGCCGGGTCGCAACCCGGCAAGAAGGCGCAACCCACTCGCGAACATCAAAGGCCCCTCATGGGGAGGCCATGCAGATGACTCCCCCAGAAGCGCTCCGGCCTTCTCATACTCGGCGCGATCTATGAGCGCGTCTACCGCCGTGAAGTCCGGCTGCTCCATCCGCATCCCGAAGTGTGCTCGCAGGTAGAGGTTCAACATCCGTTCAATGGTGGCGTAGAGCAGGAGTACGGCGACGCTCGTCCGCTTCCAGGCCAGGGCGCGGCGTGCCGCGGCAAGATGATTCAATAGAACGCACCGTCCTGCCTGCCAAGTCTCCGGCGTATCGCCGCCGGCACAGACCGCCTCCAGGTGCTGGAGATGAGCGGGCAGTAATTCCCGGATATCCTGGACTTCGTGCCATCGGTCTTGGGGGTCGTGCTTCGACAGCAATGCCTGCACCTCTCTGAGTGTTGCCAGGGCATCGCGAAAACGAAACGCATCCCATGCGCCGTAGCCCGCAGCCGCGCGGGCTAGCGTCTCCGCAGGACGAGGTTCGTACAGGTGCCCCGCCAACTCGGTGGCGCGGATCTCTGCCTCATCGAAGTGACCGGAATCGAACGCGTCGAACACTCGGCCCTTCTCAATGTCGCCGAAGACATCGAGTGGGTTCGCCAGCAGTCGCGGGAACTCCGACCCCGCGAGCGGGATGCGATTTCGTTCCTGGTATTGGGCGTAGTCCACGTAGACCAGAGGGGAACCGCTGAGGTACCCGGCGAGGCTGGCGGCGGCGGACATCGACTTCTTTCCACCGGTTGGGTCGATGAATACCTCGCGCGGCCGGTATCCGTGGCGATCCAGGAACTGGCGAACTTCACGGTAGATTCCGGCCTCGTCGTCGCTCTCCAACGCACGATGCTCCACCATTGCGGCCGACAGACCGGAGAACTGAAGGATCAGCTCCAAGACGTGGCGCCCGGCGACCTCGACCGCGAACGACTCCTTGGTCCCCAGGACCAATAGCCGCTCTGGATGCGCCCATGCCGACATCAAGGCTGCCGGCTGCCACGATAGACCAAGTACGCTGACCAAGCCCTTTGGCCGCCCAAGTGATTCCGGGGCTCCCGCCAGAGGAAGTTGGGCGAAGAGAGGCACGAATCCCGGAGCGAATTCTTTCGCATATATGATGTCCTGTTCTCTTCGGTCTGCGGTCCGCCATCTCTCGACGATGGCCGTAAGTTCTGCGTCCAGCGTAGCCGTCTTCATAGCTGTGGGATCTCCCCTGTGTCCGAGGTGCTCGGATCCGGAAGCGGCAGGATCACAAGCTGTCCCAGCCCGAGCGTCGTACCCTTGCCGATGTGGAGCCACTGCGCCGCGGCGATGAGCGGCCAGATTTCCCCGCTCCCCTTCGGCAGGTCCAGATGTCCAGTCACGGCGCGAATCTCGTATTCGTCGCGCTGACGGGCGGAATAGCGGGAGTAGTCGGATCGCTGTCCCTGCCACCCAAGGTGAGGCACGCCCTGGGCGTAGTCGCGGACATCGTCGTGCAAGCCAAGCAGCCCGCGGCCATCGTTGATGCCCGAGCCCTCGGGCATGCATGCGGCTAACCTGCGGAGCGCTCCCAGTGCGATCTCAGCGGGGCCAGGGGACTCGGTGAGAACCGCGCGCGAAGTTCCCGCTAGGCGCCTCATCACGCGAACCCCCGACGGAAAGGCGACGCGAACAGGCAGCGTCCCGTCGACACCGGACACGGGGCTCCGGTCAAGTGAGACGGGCCAACCCTCCGGCCATGTCCCCACCGGTGCCGGCGCGCCCCCCGGGCCCAATTCCAAGACTTCACGCACCTGGAATGGAATGCGCTCAGACCCCAGGCCCATGACGCCCGCGAGCCGCCAAGCCTGAATTAGAGCCTCGCCGCAACGCAAAGCAGATCCGAAGGTCACCCATTCAAGGGTAACCGTGGAGGTTCCCGGGGGCTGGGCCAGCCTGAGCACGTACTGGGGGGTCCGAAGATGCGCGGATCCTTCGCCCTCGAATACTTCGCGATAGACCTCTCCCGCTGATTCGTGGAGCGCGGCTCCCCAGACACCGCGCAGCAACGCAACAGAAACGGGGCAGGGTTCAGCGAGCTTCAGCTCCAGCCGGCGTGGAAGCACCGCCAGGTCCGCGAGGTTGAGCCGGATCCTGTCAGCGAGGCGCATGTCCGAGCGTCCTTAGATGATGTGGTAGTCCGAGTCCGCCGCCACCGCGCCCGGCCCATCGGTGAGGATTTGCCCGGCATCGTCCGCGCAGAGACTGTAGTAAGCCACCCGATCGGTCTCCCAGTCAATCAGCTCAGCGAGAACGTCCTTCCAAGTCCTCCAGCCGCTTATCGTCCAGGTGGCACTCGAAGATGCTGTACTGGGTCCTGATACCGAAATTCTCCAACTCGGACGCCACACGTCGGCGCGCCTTGCTGCCGGCGACATCGTACGAGACGACGATGAACATGTCAGATGATCGAGTATCCATCCGCATCCAGTGTGGTGGCGGTGCCCTGCCGGCGGATCCGAGCCTCGCAGGTCAGACACAGCGGGTAGAACCGAAGCTGGTCCTCCTTGAGATCCACGATCTCTCGGAGTTCGGAGCGGAGCAAGGCAACCTCCCCGGAAGTCAGACGGCTCTCGAACACGCTGTGCTGAACACGTTCCCCGTAGCTACAGAGATGCTTCGCCACACGAACACGTCGCTTGTCATCCCGGATGTCGTACGCGATGACCCACACGTGTCGCGGCGAAGCGGCTGGTTGGGGCAGAGTGCACACCCTTGCGTCCTCACTTCAAGATGAAGGGCTCGTAGGCCGGCTCTCGAGCTTCGATGGCTCCCTGGACGCGCAAAGCCTGCAGGAAGATCACCCTTCGGTAGTCACATTTCTCCCCGGCGTCCGGATGAGTCACCAAGCGGTTGAACGCCTCTTCGAAGGCAGCTCCCACGATGCGACGAGCGTCTTCGGAGAGAAAGCACCCCGGCTCCTTCTCCGTGCCGATCGTGAAATCGCCGGGCTTCACCTGTTTGCGATCGATGAGACTGAGCACGGTTCGGTCGACCAGAGGTGCCCGAAACTCCTCCATCAGGTCCGAAACCAGGGCGGGGTGGTTATCCCTCAGGGAGTGATAGATGCCGACATAGGGATGAAGCCCGGCGGCGCGCAAGAGCGAATAGACGTTGTAGAAGAGGAGCGTGTAACCGAAGGACAACATGCTATTGACGGGATCGGTCGGCGGCTGGCGCTCTCGCCGCGAAAATCCCCATTCCGGCCCTAGCAGTCCGGAGAGCGCCGAGAAGTAGGATGCCGCCGCAGCCCCTTCCATTCCGCGAAGCTGATCCAGCGTCTCCGCCCTGTCCAGGCCGTCGAGCATCTCCTTCATCCGGCCCAGGGACTCCTGGAGCCCGGTTTCGCTGCGGGAACGAGCGTGTCGCTGCAGGACGGTTCGACAATTCGCGATCTTCCCCTTCACGAACCCTCTGGAAACCGTCAATCGGAATCCGTCGTCGCCGGCCCGATTGAATTGGGCCCCATGAAGCATGACGCGGTTCCCCTGAGTCGATTCGATGACGCCGTAGTAGCGTCCGCGGCTCGAAAGCAGGTAGATCGGGATGTCCCGCACAAGGCAGAACTGGACCGACGGCGTGGATAGGCGGATGTTGCCGAATACCAGGATCTGATTCACCTTGAGTGCGGGGACCTTGGCGAGAATTCGGCCCTCCTTGCGGACCACGAATCGCTCGTCTTCCTTGCCGAGTTCGGCCCCCTGTTCCATGAGGTAGAGAGTCCGAAGCGTCGGGTCATGACCGGCTGTCGGTGTTGGAAGATCTGGCGAGACGGCCGACTCATCAGAAGGCGCCGACCCCGTGGACACATGCAGGTCCGACCAGCGGTGCGCCGCCTCACCCGGGGGGAGTCCCTCCAGGGCCGCGCGAAATGCCCCCCCTACCGTTGTCTTCGACTTGGGTGGGGGGAGCGCCGGCACGAGAGGCTCGGTCGACCTTATCGCCGCCGCGGTGGAGCCCTCGCTAGGTTCGGGGGCCTCGATCGGCCTGAAGGCGAACGAGCGAAGGAACTGAACGCCAAGATAACGAAACCCCTGCTCGAAGCTCGTGACCCGTGTCTTCTCGGGGTGGAGTTGAAGGCCAAGCTCCGAGAGGATTCGGGTCGAGAGCGCCTGTGCTCCCTCCGCGTCCGACCGGTTCCGGCACAGCACGATGAAGTCATCCGCGAAGCGAACGATCCGATGCTGGGTCTCGAGAAAAGCCTCGTCCAGTCGATCGAGATAGAGGTTAGCCATGACAGGGGACAGCGGCGAACCCTGGGGAATGCCCTTGACCATGCGGTAGGTCTTGCCCTCGAACCAGATCTCGCATGCGGTCCATTGCTTCAGTAGATCCGTGATCTTCTCGTCGGGCACGAACCGCTCCAGGAGTGCGAATAGCCGATCGTGCGGGATCTCGTCGAAGAAGTGAAAGATGTCGGCGTCGAGGAGCCACGTGAATCCCGCGTTCCGCAAGGAGAGGACGCGCTGGATGGCCTGATCGACCGACCGTCCGGGACGGTAGGCAAAGCTCGCATCCTCGAATTCAGGTTCGAGCAGGGGGGCCAGAACGAGATAGACGGCGCTCTGTGCCACGCGATCCCGCACGGTGGGGATCGAGAGGTATCGCGTGCCGCCGGTCTCCTTGGGAATGCCGACGCGCAGGAGAGGTCGCGGGCGGTACTGCTCCGAGCGCAACTCTGATTGCAGCAGCGAGAGGTTCAAGTCGAGGTTCGCGGCGAACACCTCGATCGTCTGCCCGTCGGTTCCCGGAGAACCGTGGTTCTCCTCGACTCGATCGAACCCCTCTGCGAGAATCAGGGGTGAGGTGACCTTCTCGAAGAGTTCTCCCATCGCCGATCCTCCAGTGGGGACAGTTTGCAGCACGTCTTTCAGACGCGGATTGCGCTACCATCTTCGGGATGCCACAGGGGATAGGGCCGGAAGATGATCGAACAGTTCTTTCTATAGACCCTTGAACTTTCCATGGCAACAGAATTCGATGACGGATGGCCACATACTTCTGCGAGCGGGGAAGGCGGCGGTGGGGCTGTCGGAAGGCCGTGCAGGGGCCTCCGCCGGTCGGGTGAGGTGGAGGCGGGGGACGCGATGGACTGGCACAACTGCATAGCTCCGTGGCGATTCGGTCGCCGGGCGTCGGTCGCGGCCGGCGGATGTTGTGAGACAAGAGGTTATCGAATGCGTTTCTTGCGCCACGCGAAGTTTCGGGGTGGTTCGACCGAGGTCGGCGGAAACCACCATCAGAGCCCTTGTCAGACAAGGGGTTACGGGCGTACCGTTCCGATTACTGCCCCGAGCCGTGGGGATTGAGACAGATCGGACGCACCCAGGGACAGACCGAACAGCAGCTGGTTCCGATTACTGCCCCGAGCCGTGGGGATTGAGACCGATCTCCCACGCGCCAATCGTGATGGGAATCTCCACGTTCCGATTACTGCCCCGAGCCGTGGGGATTGAGACAGAACGATGAGCCCCAATCCGAACCAGATCACGATCGTTCCGATTACTGCCCCGAGCCGTGGGGATTGAGACCGGATCCGGGCCTGCCGTCGGGGAGGAGGTTGGCCGGTTCCGATTACTGCCCCGAGCCGTGGGGATTGAGACTTCCGCAAGAACAATCTAGTAATCCTAATACGTTGTTTAGTTCCGATTACTGCCCCGAGCCGTGGGGATTGAGACTGAGAAGCGAGGCGACTACCGAACGCCTCACCATCTGTTCCGATTACTGCCCCGAGCCGTGGGGATTGAGACTGGCCGCACAAGCGACCAACAAAACGAGAGTCAGTCTCGTTCCGATTACTGCCCCGAGCCGTGGGGATTGAGACGCAAGATCAAAGGTATGGCGCATATCACTCGTGAGCACGTTCCGATTACTGCCCCGAGCCGTGGGGATTGAGACGCATCGTTCCGACACCGAGTGTAGCACTGCCAGGACACGTGTTCCGATTACTGCCCCGAGCCGTGGGGATTGAGACCTTCGCGACTTCCACGCCAGCGGGACCGCTGGTGTTCTGTTCCGATTACTGCCCCGAGCCGTGGGGATTGAGACTTTTCAAGGACCATCGCAGGACCGGAAACTCCTTCGTTCCGATTACTGCCCCGAGCCGTGGGGATTGAGACATTCACGACACTACCACCAATCCAGTAACACAGTTCAGTTCCGATTACTGCCCCGAGCCGTGGGGATTGAGACCCGGCACCGATGATGCTTAAGGCATCATAGGAAACCAGTTCCGATTACTGCCCCGAGCCGTGGGGATTGAGACCAGTTGTGCCGTAGGTGAGTAGTGCGACCACAGTAATCGTTCCAATTACTGCCCCGAGCCGTGGGGATTGAGACTCTCGTTTTTTCGCCACTTCCACACCAGCAGGGCCGCTGGTTCCGATTACTGCCCCGAGCCGTGGGGATTGAGACATGGCGGAAAGCCTTCGGTGCGTCTTCTATTTAGAATTTGTTCCGATTACTGCCCCGAGCCGTGGGGATTGAGACGCCAGAATGGCCGCCTTGACGATGACCCGGTCGCCGGTTCCGATTACTGCCCCGAGCCGTGGGGATTGAGACAAGAAGGTGCGGGGTGGGCTAGAAGATGGCGCAGGCGATGGTTCCGATTACTGCCCCGAGCCGTGGGGATTGAGACTTTTCAAGGACCATCGCAGGACCGGAAACTCCTTCGTTCCGATTACTGCCCCGAGCCGTGGGGATTGAGACATTCACGACACTACCACCAATCCAGTAACACAGTTCAGTTCCGATTACTGCCCCGAGCCGTGGGGATTGAGACATGTACTTGTGGTCTTCGCTGGGAAACTTGTCGTACGTTCCGATTACTGCCCCGAGCCGTGGGGATTGAGACGAGAACGTCGACGGCGTTTCCCCAGCTCCCCGCGTTGTTCCGATTACTGCCCCGAGCCGTGGGGATTGAGACGTTCACCGTGTAAAGGTTCACCATGCCGTCGATAACGAGGTTCCGATTACTGCCCCGAGCCGTGGGGATTGAGACTCGAAGAAGGCCTTCGCACCCTCGGCCGGGGTCTTGTTCCGATTACTGCCCCGAGCCGTGGGGATTGAGACCTATGCTACTTGTCCTCCCCCTGTGCATGCGTGTATGGGTGTTCCGATTACTGCCCCGAGCCGTGGGGATTGAGACCACGTTCCGTTCCTTTCGTTTCGCGCCTTGTGTGTGGCGTTCCGATTACTGCCCCGAGCCGTGGGGATTGAGACCTCGCTCATTTCACCTCCAGGGTTTCGGCTTCTTTCGTTCCGATTACCGCCCCGAGCCGTGGGGATTGAGACTTTGCCCCCACGTTTGTGGGTAGCGTTGTTCACGCAAGTTCCGATTACTGCCCCGAGCCGTGGGGATTGAGACTTCGGCGGCCCGGCGGGGGTCGGGAACCGGGGCGTGCGTTCCGATTACTGCCCCGAGCCGTGGGGATTGAGACTCAAACCTCTGCGAGCACTCCTTCACGTATGCCACACGTTCCGATTACTGCCCCGAGCCGTGGGGATTGAGACGTACCGGTAGTCGCATCCTTGGTCCACTCGCGAGTCAGTTCTGATTACTGCCCCGAGCCGTGGGGATTGAGACACGATTGCGCCGCAGTCGTCGCACTCGAAGTCCCTGGGTTCTGATTACTGCCCCGAGCCATGGGGATTGAGACCTCGGGTCGCCGATCTCGTGGACCTGCAGCAGGACCGTTCCGATTACTGCCCCGAGCCGTGGGGATTGAGACTGGTCGTGCGAGCGTTGTCCGCCCCCACGTTGTAGAGTTCCGATTACTGCCCCGAGCCGTGGGGATTGAGACAGTCTGACCTTAAGGTACTCAAGAGCTACACTATACTTCTTGTTCCGATTACTGCCCCGAGCCGTGGGGATTGAGACGGGTCCTTCTCGTCCTTCTTGATGTATGCCACCCCACACGTTCCTATTACTGCCCCGAGCCGTGGGGATTGAGACTCGAGTCCCGCGAGGACGAGAGCGGCGGCGACCGTCCGGTTCCGATTACTGCCCCGAGCCGTGGGGATTGAGACGAGCATATCCTCGGGGACGCCCAGCTTGAATTCCTCTGCGTTCCGATTACTGCCCCGAGCCGTAGGGATTGAGACAGGTGGCGCCGCGCACCTTCCTCCGGGGTTGCGGTCTGTTCCGATTACTGCCCCGAGCCGTGGGGATTGAGACTCTCAGCCCTTGGAAAGGGCATGCCGTTTGCTCGAAAGTTCCGATTACTGCCCCGAGCCGTGGGGATTGAGACAAAACGCCGAGCAGGTGGTTCGCCGGATGCGCCAGCAGGTTCCGATTACTGCCCCGAGCCGTGGGGATTGAGACGGGTACCTCGCCTCCTGGTCCCGACGGACTAAGTCGCGTTCCGATTACTGCCCCGAGCCGTGGGGATTGAGACGCGCGGTCATCGGTCGATCTCCTCTAGGATGCGACCGTCCCGATTACTGCCCCGAGCCGTGGGGATTGAGACTTGATGGCCGTTCCTGCGGAACAGCCGACAAAGACTTTCGTTCCGATTACTGCCCCGAGCCGTGGGGATTGAGGCACGATCGCCAAGCGCCAGGTGATATAGCCGTCCACCAGGTTCCGATTACTGCCCCGAGCCGTGGGGATTGAGACTCAGCGCCCATGCGCGTCTCAACGACAAGATTGGTTTGAGTTCCGATTACTGCCCCAATCCGCGGGGATTGCTTCCATCACTTCCTCTCGTGACGAGACACAAATGGGCCATGTATGCAAGTCCATATTATGGATGATTCGTATTCGTATCTGTGCCGTGCGCCCGCAGAAATTCGGTATTGGACTCGATCGCTCTCTGACCTAGACTGCGCTCTGCACCTGTCGGCCCCCCCCAACCGACCATTCCGCTTCCCTCGGCCCTCGGTCAAGGAGTTCCAGGAAGCAGAACGTCCATTCCCTGGGGAAATCCCGGGGGTCGAGGGCATGTCATGGAACCTGCATCGGTTGTTTCCCAGGGGCAGTGGCTCTACGGATTTTCGATCGCTAGAGTTCAACGCTACCTCCTGACCCGTCCCCGCCTCCGCGAGGTCCAAGGCGGATCCCAGCTTCTCGAGGATCTCTGTGATGCCACGTTCAAGAGGGCCCTGGCCGCCTCGGGGATGCGTGATTCCGAGGTGACCATCCTGAGTCACGCAGCCGCCGGTGTGCGTCTCATGACCAGGAACGCGGACGCGCTTGCATTCCTGTATGAGGTCTGGCCGTTCATCGTGGAAGCTCGCGCTCCGGGCGCCCTCCTCGAACAGGCGCTCGTGGTGGTGGACGAGCGGGGACTTGGCGAGGCCATGCGGCGCCTCGCAGAGGAGTTGCAGGCGTCGCGGGCATGGGCAGTAGAGGATCTGCCGGTTCCCTCTCCCATTGTGGAGCGCGATCCGCAGACCTCGATGCCGGTCGAATTCGAGATCTCGATAGCGGGGGAGCGCCTCCGAATAGACCGGACAAGTTGGGCCAAAGAGAGAGCAAGGGACGAGCTCGCCCGTGCCGGGATTCGGGACACCAGTTCCCTGGATCGCCGGTTCCTGGGCGAACTGACCTCGAAGTACCGTTTCGCTAGCGGTGCCGAGACGGAAGAAGGACTCCTTGCAGATCAGGATGAACCCTATATCGCGCTTGTTCACGCCGATGGCAACGATGTCGGAAAGACGATTCAAGCCCTTCTTGGAGCAACGGACGGAGCGGCCTCAGCGGGACGATTCGCAGCGTTTTCAGATGCGCTGACAGAGGCCACCCGTCGTGCGGCGGAAGAGGCAGCGAGGGAAGTGCTGGTCCCCGCTGCGATTTCTCACCCCAGAGGGGATGATGAGCGACTTGTCTTCCCGGCCCGACCCATTGTCCTTGGCGGTGATGATCTGACGATCCTCCTCAATTGCCGTCTTGGGCTGCGCTACGCAGAAACCTTTCTGACTCATTTCGAAAGGTTCACAGCCGAGCGATTCGCACAACCGGAACTGGGCATTCGTGAGGGTCTGAGCGCCTGTGCCGGCGTTGCCTTTGTCAAGCCGGGGTTCCCGTTCGATCGTGCCCATGACCTTGCCTTCTCACTGTGCGAACTGGCCAAGCGTCACGTCAAGTCGGTGGATCCAGGGTTGCCGCCCTCCGGCCTGTCCTTCCTCAGAATCACCGGTAGTCTGCCCATCGACGCCGAGTCAGTGGTCGGGCGCGAATTGAGCCGGGATGGCTACCGTCTCACGATGGAGGCCTACGGGGTGGGTGCCCGGCCGGCTGCCGACCGATTGCCCAGCTTGGCCGCGCTGAGGACTCTTGCGCACGCAGTTCCGACTGAACTATTGGGCCGGGTTCGCACCCTGCTACAAGTCATGCACGACTCCCCGGTCGCCGCAACCGAGGACTTCGCTCGGATCCTCGAGGTGACGCAGGGGCGCGCGGAAACTGAGTCTCCCAAAGCCGGTCCCGGCCTTCAGGAATTCGAGGAAGCTCTGGAGACTCTGACCAATGCCAGGAGAGCAATCTGGACTGCCCCGGGTGCGGACGGTGTGATCCGTAGTCCTCTTGCGGATGCCTATGTAGTGCGCCTGATGGAGCGCCCTAAGCGTGGGGGTAAGGCATGAGGGAATGGAGCCTGACGGTCGAGATTCTTGAGTACTGGCACGCGGGAAGCGGCCGGAGCCGAGGTCCTGTCGTTGACTCGGAACCGGTAAAGACGCCGGCCGGGTTGCCATATCTGCCTGGGAAGACACTCCGGGGACTCGTGCGAGAGGGAGTGCACCAGGCTGAGGAAGCCGGACACCATGCCGTGCCCGCGGGAACGGTCGCCCGGTTGTTTGGCAAGCCCCAGCAGGAGGGAAGCCTTCGCTTCTCGGACGCGACACTGGGTAAGGAGTTGGAGGCGTGGGTCGCCACCGATCCGGAGGCGCGCTGCGAGGTGCTGTTCAGGCGCCTAGGAATGACCGCGATAGAAGGCCGTACTGGACAGGCGGCAGACGAGACACTGCGTTTCGTGGAGGTCTCGATCCCGGTCACGCTCACTGCTCGCGTTCACGCCCTGGGGGATCCCGGTGGAGCTGAAGAGGCGCTACGCGCGGGTCTGTGCTTCGTTCGAGGTCTGGGTAGCGGACGGCGTCGGGGGCTTGGAAGGGTAGCGATGAAGCTCGGGGAGGTGGAGGTATGAGAATCATCGCCTATGACGTCTTTCTCGAATCGGGTGTCATCCAGACCGTGAACGCAGCATCTCTCGGCGTGCACCAAAGCCTCACGTATCTGCGCGGCTCCAACTTCCTGGGGGCATTCGCGGCAAGGCTCTACCAGAAGCTGGGGCTTCACGCATTTGTGACGTTCCACAGTGGCCAGGTGCGCTTTCTCGACGCGCTGCCCATATCGCCTGCGGGGGGCGCCCACCTGGTTCCCCTGGGCTGGTTGCGGGTGGCGAACACCTCCGTCGTGCAGGACTCGAGGTATGTCTCCGCCAACATTTACTGCCTGAATCACCTGGAAGATGACCTGCGAAGGCAGCAGCGCTGTCGCCGGATGGAAGAGGGATATTTCAGGGCGGACGGCAGGGTGATTGGCGTTGATCGGGAGTATCGCCTCAAGACAGCGGTGTCCCGCGATCGGCGCGGTGCACCGGCAGAAGGCAGCCTTTTTGGATACGAGTCTCTCGCGGCAGGTTCGTCCTGGCGTTCGCACATTCAGTTAGACGATGACGTGAGCCCGGATGTCGACGCACGCCTTCAGGAGGAGTTGGCCCGTGGGACCTTCTGGATTGGACGTTCCCGATCGGCAGAGTACGGCAGGATTCGCACCATGCTTGTGGATACCGCGGCTGTGAAGCCCTCGCGGTCGCACTCCGCAACCACCGTGACCCTCGTGCTGAACTCCGACACCGCGCTTGCCGACCCGTTGTCCGGGGAACCGGCTCAGATACCGCACCCGGCACATTTCGGATTCCCTGAGGACTGGAAATTGGTTGTCCCGAAATCGGCATGGTCCGTCCGGCGATTCGTGCCCTACAACGGGAAGAGGCGCTCGAGAGACCTTGAGCGACGCGTTCTGGAACGGGGTAGCACGCTGACTTTCGCGGGAGCGACGAAGGTGGACGTTCAGGCGCTTGAGGTGGCACTGGAATCCGGAGTGGGGCTCTTCCGGCAGGAGGGTCTCGGCCAAGTGGTAGTCGAACCCTGGTTCCTGGCCACCCTGCATCCAGAGTTCAGAGAGTACTCTGCCGAGCAGCAGGTGCCCGTTGGCCAGAAACCAGAATCCCCTCTCGCAGACTGGATCCTGGAGCAAAGTCGTCAAGTTGTCGCGGAGGAAAGGGTCGTTCTCCAAGCGGAGGTATCGGCACGAGAGTTGTCGACCCGACTGGGGCGCGCGCGGCGGAAGCGGGACCCGGTGCCATCCCGGTCACAGTGGAATGCCGTGGCCCAGGCATGCGCCTTGGCGTGCCGAAGCGGAGCGGTCTCGTTTGCAGAGCTTGAGCAGACCCTACGCCAAGAGCACTTCGGGGTCGAGGCGGGAACAGGTGGGGTGGGTGCCAACACGTGGAGAACGGCGATATCTGGCAAACCACTCTATGAGTGGTTCCTTGAAGCCACGCCCCAGGAGGTCGGCGAAGCTGAGAAGAAGCTCTGCCTGCATCTGACGGCGCACTTGGTCGCCCGGCGACAGTCCAGGCTCAGGGAAGGAGTGCAGGCATGAGCACAGGGACCATCCTGTTCCGTCGAATAGCCCGAGTGACCATCGAGTTCCGGACGCCGTTTCTCGTAGGATCCTCAGGGCGACTGCTCCTCGCCGACACTGGCCCAGTGCTCGATGCTAACGACCTGCCAGTGATACCGGGCACATCCCTGACTGGCATGATCCGTCATGCCTTTGAGCGTGAGCATGGGTCCGCCAGGACCACCCAGTTGTTCGGCGGATCAGATGATGCAGAGAACGGGCTGGGGGAGGGTTCCAGGCTGTGGGTCACCTGGGCACATATCCACGATTCCAGAAACCGCCCTGTTGATGGCTTGCGGGTTGGAGTGTGGAACGCTGATCCTGTCCTCGCTAACGCCATGGGGATGACCGTTCGGGATCATGTCCGAATCTCGCACCGGGGTGCCGCGGACAGTAGGGGAAAGTTCGATCAGGCTCTCGTGCCTGCGGGCCACCGGTTCACCTTTGAGCTTCATCTGGAAGCCGGTGATGACCGACCCGAAGACGAGTCGGATTTTCTGTGGATCTTGCGGCATCTCGCTGGGGGGTGGATGCGTGTGGGAGGCGCCGGCCGAAGAGGGTTGGGTAGCTTTGCGGTCGTGAAGTGCCTATACGGCAAGTTTGACCATGCCTCGGGCCATGCTCCAAACGCGTACATGGGCCACAGCGCCAGACTGGATGTCGAAGCCCGCTACCTTGAGCCACTGGAATTGTCCCTGGGCCCACCCCCAGCGGCCCTTCGGGCACTGGCTCTGTCGCTTGAGGCAGAAGGGTTCTGGGGCTTCAACGGAACCGAGCCTTGGGTCGAACACGAGGACGAAAGGAGCCCGGACTTCAACCCGGTCCGGGAGGAGCGGATCCGCTGGGACGCCGACATCGCCGTGGTGTGTGAGCAGGCGATGTTCATTCCAGGGTCGTCGGTCAAGGGGGCCCTGGCGCACCGGGTGGCCTTCCACGACAACCGCTTGCGCGGACGGTACGCCGATCAGGCAGAGAGCGTGCAGGACCTGGAGCAATGGACGGGGAGCAGGAACCCTTCGGTCCAGGCTCTCTTCGGGACTCTGCACGGACAGGCAGACGAGGGGGCCGGAGAGGGCTGTGCTGGCAAAGTCTTTATTGACGATGCGTGGCTGGATATGGATGGTCCGCGTCCAACGGCACGGCTCGACCACGTGAGCATCGACCGCTTCACTGGCGGAGCGCGGGCCGGCGTCCTGTTCTCGGAACGCGTGCTCTTCAAGGGACCGCAGGTGGTCCTTCGACTCCTTGTCGAGGATCTCGACAGGGTCGACTCGATTGCCCGAGACGCCTTTCGCGAGGCACTCCGAGATCTCTGCGAAGGCAGGGTCCAGATCGGAGCCGGGTATGGTCGGGGACACGGGGTATTCCATCTTGTCGGGTCGTCCTCTTTCGAGGCGCTCTGGCGGAGTTCAATGGGGGCAGACGGCAATGCTAAGTGAGGCGCAGGTTGGTCAGGTGCTGATACTGGCGGGGGGGGGGCGCTCGCTTTCGCATCGACGAAACCGGAGTCGAGAGATTGGCGACCGTCGATGATGTATGGAAGAAACTGGAGAAACTCCCCGCCGTGGTCGGGTGGCTATGCGTCTCGGATGAGTTGGTGACAATGAGGACCCCGACAGTCATCAGTAGGCGCGCTGGAACCCCACTGGCAGGGGAATGGCTCTGCAGCGACGGGAGTTCCCTCCATCTTCGTCATCTTGGTGGCTTCCAGTGGATCCTGCGGCGGCTAGCGCGTTCCGAGGACCCAGTCTCCATCGGGACATTCCGCGAGATGTTCGTTCAGGGCGAGCCACAGGTGAAAGCCAAGTACGAAGTGGGTTGGCTGCCACAGCAGGACCCACCAGGTCGCACGGTGCTGTGGCCTGCTGTCGCCCGTTTCGCCGGTTTTGTCAACGCGGGAGAGTCGCGATGAGTCAGGTTCACGCTCCCTACAACTTCGTGCCTCTCAACGAGGTTGTCGTAACCCCGGAATGGGCACCCCTGATCAGCCAGGACGTTCCCTTCTCCGACGGAATCTGCGGCGAGATCGAGATCGATCTGGAGGCGACCACGGCCATTTGTGTTGGCGGAGGGCGGGAAGGGGATCGCGTCACGCCCTTCAGAACTCCAGATGGCAGGTACGCCATTCCGGGGAGTTCGGTCAAGGGGATGCTTCGGAACGTGCTTGAAATCATTACGTTCAGCAAGTTCCAGTTCGTGGATCGTTCCCGCCGCTACGCCGTGCGGGATCTGCAGAACAGGCAACTCTACATCTCGCGCATGACGAAGACCGTGGGTAATGAAGTCTATGAGCCACGGGCAGAGCCCGGGTGGCTCCAGGAACGTAATGGGGATTGGTTCATTCAACCGTGCGAGGTGAGTCGCGTCGAGCAGGCCGACCTGCTCGGGTATCTGGGCGAGGATGCCGCGGCCCTCCGCAGGTGCTTCATCAATCGGTCGTCACTCCAAGACAAGTACGGCGCCTGGGCGCAGAGCGGGCAACCCCTGGAAATCCAGTTTTGTCCCGGCGCAGTGATCGACCACCGGATGAGCAACGGCCGGGGGCATCTCCGCTTCAGCCTTGCCGACCTTCGAGCGGGCGATGTCGATGGAACCCTGGTATTCACTGGACAACCGAGTCCAAACGCGCGGCTCCTCCCCGGGGGAGAGAACAAGGGGAAGCACAGGGAGTTCGTGTTCTATGGATCCAAGGGTGCCGCCGTGGCTATCGATGATCGGGTGCGGCACGATTTTGAACTCAATCATAGTCTGGAGCAAGGTGAACGTCATGGAGGCGAGGCGCGGCCCAACGACGAGTGGGGGTTCTGGAGGGCCCGCCTGGAAGGTGGTGACAGGGTTCCGATCTTCTTCCTGAGGTCAGAGCGAGATCCGAGGGTGATTGATTGCATCGGGCTCACCCAGATGTTCCGTCTTGCTTACCGACACACTCTCGGTGATGCGATCGACAACTCCTGCCTATTGCACAATCCTGATCCGGCCACGGGGTCTCCTGAAGCAGGAAGCCCGGTGATGGACTTGGCGGACGCAATCTTCGGCTACTCGCGGTCCCATGCCGCGGGGGCCATGTCGGCACGGGGGCGGGTCCACATCGGGTTGTTCACTGCCGCCGAGGGTCAGTACCAGTTGCGGGACAGCGGGGCGATCCTGAACGGCCCCAAACCGACATTTTATCCGGCCTACATCGAGCAATCCGACCGGTTAGATCCCCAGGCGGGGGGGGAGAACCCGAAGGTCCGGAAGGATAGAGGCTACGCCACGCTCATGGATGAAAACGTCCGTTTGCGCGGCTGGAAGCGCTATCCCGTGAGGCCTAGCAATGAGTCTCCCGTCCAGGGCAATGCCAGCGTGGCGACTCAGTGGAGAGCACTGCCGGCAGGGACGCGGTTCCGGGGCCGCATCCGTGTCCACAACTTGAGAGAGGTCGAGTTCGGCGCGCTAGCTTGGGCGCTGGATTTCGGTGGCCGTGAAGCCTGTTGTCATGCGCTAGGGTTGGCCAAGCCGTTCGGCTTCGGCGCAGTGAAGCTGCACGAGCAAGGATGTAGGTTGGTCCGACTTGCGGACGGAAAGTCAATATCTCTACAGGACGCTCGCAAGGGTTTTGAGGCATACATGGAGAATCGCGTGCCAGGCTGGGCGGAGTCGGAGCAACTCGTCCAACTTCTTGGCATGGCCGACCCCTCGAACGCGGTTGCGGATCGCCTCACGTACATGGTGTTGCAACATAAGGAATTCACGGAAGCCAAGAGGGACCTTGCGGTGCTTCCTCGATACATCACCCGGATGCCCGGTCGCAGGATCCGCGCTGCAGGGGCACCCTCAAGGCCCGGGGGGCCGCTGGTCTCGCGGCCCGTATCTGGTGTGGGGACAGGTCCGCAAGCCCGAGGTGGGTCACCGCCGCCGCCACCGCCCCCACCTCCTCCACAGGATCCACTCGACATCGTCAGGGGGATTCTCGGGGCCGTTCTCGATCGGCCGGTTGCAGAACAGGCCAACTACCTTCTTCGCAACTGTCGGGAGGTCCCTCCGTCCATGGCTTCCAGGCCCAAGGAATGGGCGAGCGCCGTGCTGGCCCTCTTCCCGGAGCCGGTCAAACTGCTCGAGACAAGGGCGGCCAAGAGTGGCGGTTCCGAGGTCACTGCGGCCGAAGCAGAGCTTGCGGGCCACGAGGCACGGAAGCCGCAGGAATCCGACTCCAAGGCCCTGAAGAAATGGGCGCGTGATCGGGACGCCCTGCTTCGCCGGGTAGCCCAGAAGAGACAGGGACGTTCGGTGGGGTCGACCGGAGCGCAAGAGAGGCGGCCGATTTCCTGGCACGGCTAAGGGCACTCGAGACCGGACGTGAGTGAGGTGATGATCTCGCTCCCGCCATAGATGTGTCGCAGTCGCGGCACCGCGAAGATGAAAGCCTGAATGCCCGTAAGGTCGTGACAGAATTACCGCTCGTGGAGGAGTGTTGGTAGGATCCGGTCGGGGGAAAACCAGCATGGAAGTAGGGGCCAGATTCCGCGAATTGAGGGTAATCCCCAAGAGGGCGATTCTGCTCGCCGTGGGCGTCGTCCTCTCGGGAAGCTTGGCAGCAAATGCCATTGGGAACATCCCCTTCGCCACATGGTGGCCATTCCTGGACAGCCCCGCGGTGCGCGTACTGCTAGCTATCGCGCTCTGCCTGGTGTTTCTTGCATTCATTGTGATGCTGTACCTGATGCGGAGTTCCTTTGTGCTGCCGAAGAGTCTGTCCCCGCTTCACGTATGGCCCCACAAGGTGCTTATCCTCCTGGTGTCCCCGCAGAAGCCTCTCTTGCTCAAGGATGTGCCGGAGAGCGGCGACGGAGAACTCCTCATCGATGGATCGCGCCGCATCCCGCTGGAATTCCGTTCGCTGGATGCGTCAATCCCCAGGGTTGCTCTGGAATCTGCCGACAAGAGATGGAACTGGCTCCAGCTTCTGAGAGCCGTCAGTCATCACCAGGGAGTCGTCCGGCGAATCTACCTCGTGGGGTCAGCCGATCGTCTTGGTGGGGATCCGGGATCTTGGGGCGAATTGGATCTCTGCGTGAAGCTGCTCGGGCGATTTCTTCCGGGGGTCGAGCTCATCAAAGCCACACGCGCGGTCGAGTTCGAACTGTTTGGGGAGGTGAAGAGCGCGATCGAGGATCTGATTCAGCACGAACGTTCAAAGTATGGCACTCATGATTCCGGTATCTTGATCAACGTCACGGGTGGTCTCAAGACCGCGAGCATAGCCGCTGCCGCCGTCACATTGACCAACGGTGTCAAGTTCCAGTACATCACAACACTTCCGGCCCCGGCCGGGAAGGAACCGGCCGCTCTTGTCTACGATATCGCCTACGAGAGGCCGCAGATTCCACCTGTGTGATGATTGGGGATAGGCAGCGAAGCTGATGGCCGGCTACCCGATCGGAAAGAGTCTGAACCCCCGCGCCCCAGCCGGCGGCTCCATCCCCAACCACCACTGAACGCTCGGCGATGTCTCGGTGGTTACGCTCGCCGGCGTCACTTCACAGTAGTAGAGCCTCTCGCCGGCGGCATCGAAGAACTTGCCTCCTATCGGAACATCCGCTTTCACCGCGAGCGCTGCATGGCCGCCGCCGGTATCCACCTCCATCAAGACAAGCGACGTCCGATGCCCGAGTACATGGAGAACCGCCCCGCACAGGATCGCGTGGTCCTCGCAGTCGCCCCGCTTGTCCACCAGGGATTCGATGGGGAACTTGGGGTACTCGCCTCCATGTTCGACCGTGTCGTCTGCGTAGGCCATGCTGAGCGTGAAGGCCATCGCAAGGTGAATCTCACCGAGCTCATCCAATTCGCTGGCCCCGGTAATGCTTCTTAGCTTGGCCGCGGTCTCCCGAACCCAGTCCCCATCCAGGTCTGCGTTCGCGAACGCGACGATGTCCCCCGGTGCGGAGACCGCATGGGAGCGGGCCTTGAACTCCTGATACTTGGCCTTTGGAATTGCTAGTCGCATCTCCTGTTTTGTGGGATTCGAGGAGCGCAGGTACGGGGTCTCATCGAACCACCACTGATAGGTCCGATAGTAGTTGACGGCATCCTCTTCCTCGGTACTGCGCGGCGGTGACGGGGGTGCAGGCAACGGCGACGGAGGCACAGGCACCGGCGAGGGTTCCGGCCGGGGTCTCGGGAGATACCCCTGCCTCACCACGCCGACCACAATGAGCACCGCACCCACAACCCACGGCAGCGTCACCACCGTGAGCGCTGCCAGGAACACCAGCCACATCGCTGTGACCAATAGCGCGAGCACGGATGCCCCGTCTGGCCGGCCGGTGGGAATGAAGAATCCCTGCCCCGGCCCCGGCGGCGCTGCGGGATCCCGATCGACCTCCTGGATGTAGGGGAGGACCACGAACTTGAGGAGCGCCCACACGGCGGCGTAACCCATCGCCACCAGAGCGAGGAACGGCACCCATCGCGGGCTCCCCGAAGCCAGCCGGGCGAAGATCCCGCCGTCCGGCCATAACGCCTGCGCCACCCGCTCCACCCCGGCGCGCAGCGGCGGGACGAGAACGAGTACCATCCACAGCAGCGAACTCAGCGTGCGGGCGTTCAGGCGGCGCGGGTTCATCGCGTCCCCTCATGCGGGCGCAGGAGCGCGCCTTTCCAGCAGACAAAGAGGGGGAGTGCGTGCGGGGATGGCACCTCGACCACTTCCTGCAATCCGCCCACCTCTTCAGTGGCCGGTTCCATCCCCTCCGTCGGTACGCCCGCAGGAACCACCCGCATCGCCATCTGCTTGCAGGACATCTCCACGCTTCCCAGTGGCTCCGCCCGCCGCTGCAAGGCGGCGAGCTCGTCGTGCACGTTGCCCTCGGGGCGACCCTTCAAGCGGATCTCCCAGGCCGACGAGAACGGGATTGGGCGGACAGCCCTGCCCTCGACGATTCGCGCGTCGCACCATGTCGTCAGCCACTCCGGCAGCGCCATGTTGTGTGCGATCTGCACCGCTTGCGGGGAGAGTCCATCCTCTCCTCCAAGCCCCTCCAGCAACTGATCTGTGTTCGCGTTCAGCAGGCGGTGCGCCTCCTCATACTCCTTGCGAGTGCGAAGGACAGGCTCGAAAGTCACCGGCCCCTCTACCGGGCGGGCCAGCGCCTCATCTAGAGTCCTGCGCGCCACCGTGATCGCCTCCTCGTCCTTGGCGAGGAACTCCAGGGCACTCTCCCGACCGCGACGCAGGAGGGCGACCAAGTCCTGCACGTACCCGACCGCATTCTGCGAGAGAATCGCCTCCTGACGGTCGAGGATGATGGCCACCGCGCGGTCGCGGCTCTTGAGGATGCGCTGGCGTGCCGCGTCCAGCCGCTGGACGACTCCAAGTACACCTGCCGCCGCCACGAGTACCGCCACCCCCAGAGCGAACCATTTCTCCCGGTCATCATCCATTAACCGGGTCAGGACGAGTGCCGCCGCTCCCGCCGCCGGCAGCACCCACAGCGCGGTCCGCAGCCACAGGTCGAGCGCCCCTGGGCGCGCGGCCACAGCGTGGTCCAGTTCGCGCAACGCCGGCTCCAGCCGGGCGGATGGATCGGGCAAGGACAGCAATTCGTGCTCGTGATCGGTTCGGACGCGCTCGAGGGCGTCTCGCATGAGGGCGTGGCCGTTCACCGTCCGCGCAACGTACGTCCTGACGCGCTCAACCAACGCGTCCGGCACCGTCCTCGCGAGGTTGCGGAACGCAGACTCCATCTGGCGCCGCCACCGCACCGCCACCGTCATTTCCAGCGTGCGCGAGTACCGCACGAGCTGCTCGGACCAGAGCGTCTCCTCTCCCGGCGCGAGCTTGAGCGCCACCGCCCCACGATCGAGGGTGATTTCCACTAAGCGGTTGTCGTCGATCTGGGGCACCGCCGGGATCGGCTCCGTGCGGCCTGTGTCGAACAGCCGAGGATCGAAGAGCCGCGGCAGCAAGGTCTCCAGCGAATGATCTTGCACGAACTCCGCAAGGTCCTGCCCCTGAAACCGCTGCTGGTCCACTTCCGAGGCGGGGCGACCGTGGATCGCGAGTAGGGCGGCGGCCAGATGGCGCGCAAGCTGGCGGCGGGAGGCTCCGATCACCCCATGAAAAGCGGAGAGGCCGAACGTGGCCGCGCGGTCCTCGGTGGGGTCCGGCCCGGGTCGTGATCCAGGCAACGCGAACAGCAGCAGCGCTCCCGCGACACTTCCGATGATCGCATCATCCCCGGTTGTCTCACCGGCGGCGTTGCGCGGGCCGACGAAGTAGCGGCGCACGCCTCTCGCCTCGCCCGCCGGCGTGACGTCCACCGGATTCGTCGCGATTGTGATCGTGCGGATTGTGTCGGAGCCGTTGTCGTTCTGCAGAGTGCGAACCGTCTGATCGAGCCCCGCGTCCTCTCCTTCGGCGGCGGCGATGCAGAGCTGGACGCGCACCCCGCCGGTATCGCGTCCCTCCACCTGCCACTTCCCGGCGAGGATGCGCTCGGTGTTCACCTGATCGGTAAGGGACGCGCGCGCCGCTCGCACCTGCTGCAGCAGCGCTGCGGCGTCCGCGCCGTGGACGACCCGGATGGCCGCCTTCAGCGGCTCAGGGAGCGAAGCGACAAGATCCTCGAGCAAGTGAGTGATCCGCTCGCCGCGGGCCCCCACGCCCGCGAGCACGCTCAAGGTGACCGAAGGGGTATCCGCGCCGGGGTAGGTTTCCATGCCGACTCAGCTCAGGCGCCGAGCGCAAGCAGGGAGCGCTCCAGTGCCTGCTTCTCCTTCGTGATCAGCACCGCCAGCGGAGTATTCCCTTCCGATTCCGGGGTGAGCACCCGCGCCACGTATTCGGTGAGCATAGCCTTGACCGCGGCCGTGCCCGCGTCCTGGTGGTACTCCCTCCAGGCCCGGTTGAGAAGATCCTGGAAGTGCTCGTCCTTGACGAATCCCTTGAATGCCTTCTCCCGGCCCTGCCCGAGCAGCAGGCTAGCCTTCGGCCTTCCCTTGCCCCGGCGATAGTTGAGTACGCCCACCTTGGCGGGGAGTGGCCCCACTCCCTCCAGCGTGTCGAGCACCTGCCCTCGCGCCTCGTACAGCGCGATGAGCGAGCCGTCGGCGCCTTCTTCCAGATTGAAGTAGTAATAGTCTCCCCTCACCACGATGAACCCAAACGCGATCCCGAGCGTGAACATCCATCGCAGCCCCTGGTCGTCGGGAAACAGATCGGGGGCGTCCTTGAACTGGGCCCCGATCTCCAGCGGGTACTTGCCGCGTGCCGTCTCCCGCTGCCGCTCATGGAGTTTCTTCCAATCCGCCGCCTGGGCAAGATAGAACGCCCGGGCGCCGTGGGTGCGGCGGCTGAGCACGATCTCGTAGGGAACGTCGCTTGGGATGAGGCTGAACTTTCGCCCCTGATCGCCGCCGTGCTTCTTGATCCACTTATCCATCTCCGGCGGCCAGGCGAGGGAGTTGTCCTCCTTGAGCACCGGATGGACACTGGCGGCCACGAACTCGGGGAATGACATACCGGCCATCAACGGTTGAGCATGCCAGAACGGCTGGCACATCTCGAACAAGCTCTCCAGCTTCGTGTCGAGGCCTTCCTCTACCTCGCCCTTGTTGGCCTTGTCCCGCACGAACTCGATCAGGTTCACGCGGGACAGCGGGGCGGCGTAGTGGTCGTGGATGACGTGGCCGAGCCGCTGGGTGATCTCCGCGCGCTTGAGGCCGAGGATCCCAAGATAGAGGGCACGGGCTCCCCCCATCCTGTCGTGGAGGAGCTTGAGGGCGTCGGTCTGCTTGATGGCGTTGGCCTGGTAGTAGCGGATCTCGTAATTGGGGCGCGTGACTTCGATTTCGACCACGAAGTCGCGCATCGGCCGCCCCCCCTGAGCCTCCAACCGGCGCGCCCCCGCAATCAGTTCGCGGTCCACCTCTCGCAATTCGCCACCCAGCGCGGACCATGCACCCGCGACGTCGCGCACCCGGCCGATCACGGTGTCGAGGATCCGGATGCAGGCAGGGCGGGCCAGCGCCCACGCCTCCTGGTCCACGTAGTAATTGAACTCCTCGATAAGTAGGCGCTTGAGCTTTTGGTCGGTCTTGGCCGCCCGCTGCCAGACTTTGAGACCGGCGAGTTGGCTGCGTCGCTCATTGAACCGCTGCAGTGTGTTCTGACGCGCCACTGACGCCCAGTTGGTGGTTTCCGCCTCCAACTCGGTCTTCATCGCCTTGCAGACCTCTTCGAGATCCTGCAATACGGCGAGCGTGGTGGGTACGCCATGATCGGTGGCAGTGGTCACCGCCAGTTCCTCGACCGCCTTGCGCAGCGGATCGGAGGGCGGATCGCTTGCGTAGCCGAGGCGCACCTGGAGGTTATTGTTGACGATGTCGTGGGAGATCTTTGGCAGATCCACGCTGGCGAAGGACTGCCGGGTCGCTTCGATCTTGGCGGCGAATGCGCCGGTATTGAAGTTCGCGCCCCACGTGAGGGGAAGCCCGTGGGTGGCGGCGGATGTGACCTCGTTGCGGGTCGGATCGGTGAGCAGGCTCTCGATGAGTTGGTTGTTCGACCCACGGTCGTCCAGATTCGCCCGGGCGAGGAACCCGTTCACAAGATCGCCGACCTTCTCCGCGGGAAGGCGATCGACCAGGAACGTGTCTTGGATCACGGAGTGCAGGGTGCGATAGGTGCAGTAGAGGCCGACACGCAGGCTGGGGTAGACCAGCGCCGACGTCGCGGCCGAGCTGAACGGACGGGGGAGCCCGCTCTTCGGGCACAAATCCACCCCGGTGATGACGCCGCAATTGCGGTCAAAGGAGCGGCGGTGCGCGCCGAGGCGCGAGCCCACGTCCTGATACACGGTCCGGGCCATCAGCTCGTAGAGGTCTTCGATCTTGCTCAGCCCTCCGGCGGCGTTGCTGTTGTCGATGAGGTAGGCGAGGGAGAAGACCTTGTCTCCGGCGGGCAAAGTCAGCGTCGTGCCGTTCCCGTAATCGAAGACCATGTCCTTGCGGCCGTCCGCGTCCGCGTCGAGGACGAACTGAAGTTCCTTGAGCGCGGCGTAGCAGTTGGCGCGGATTCGGTCCTTCTGGGTGGCGTCGTTCTGCACCTTCTCATCGAACGCGTCGGGCAGGGCGAAGACTCCCACGAGGCGAGGGTAGTGCGCCCGGCAGATGTCGCGGGCCATGAGGCTGACGTCCATTGCGCATCCCGACCCGGTGCCGCCGGCGAGGGAGCCGACCACGTAGATGACGACATCGCTGCTCACCGCCGCTCCGTGAGCCTCCGCCATCTTCGCCTGCAGCCGGCTGGAGAGCTGGACGAGGCTGTTGTAGGCGGCCTCGACCCTGGTGCGCACGTTCGCGTAGTCGAGGAGCAGCGCGAGCGCCCCGGCGGCCCGGATCTGGCCCGCTCCTTCTCCGAGTGCGAGCTGGCGGATGTACCCCTCCTTGAGCTCCGACTTCGGGAATCGGGACCAGACGTGAGGGTGCAATTCGGGGTTGTTGAGCAGCCGGACCGCTTGGTTCATCCCGATCAAGCAGGCCTCGTCCCGCTCAACGGGGGGCAAGCCGGGCATCTTGCTGAAGGTGCGCTGGTCGGCGTCGATGAAGACGAAGCGGCTCAGGTGCCCCGAGGCGCCTCGCTCCCTGAGCATGCGCTTGACCCGCAGCAACACCTCGGCGCCGGTCCCTCCTAGACCGATCAGCAGAGTGGGGCTGAAGCTCGCCCCCTCGCCTACCTCCACATCGCCCGCGAACAACTGGAGGTCGGGGAGGAGTTCGGTCGCTTCGCCGCTCGGCATCATGTTTTCGGCCAAGTCGATTCGGGATTCGGACATGGTGGTTTCTCTCCCGTGCTGCGGGGCAGCTTCGTTGGGCGGCCCTCAGGCTATGTGCGGATCGATCCGATGTGCTTCGGTTGCCCGGTTGCAGTCGTCAGGCGCGGGGGCGCACACCTACCGCGCCTCGGTAGTGGAACTCCCATCCCTCTAGAAGGAAGGTGTCCCGGTCGTAGAGAACGATCTCGGTCTGGCGGCGGCCGCCCGTGGTCAGGTTCTTCCCCTCGGCTGCGGTCACGACCACATGGTATTGCCCCGCGACCTTGCGCGGGGTGAGCGTCGCCGCCCCAACCAGCTCCGCTGATAGGGGGATCTGTGTCGAACCGAGAACGGCGCGTCCCTTGAAGGGGCGAAGATCGGAGATGCTCTTGCGCTCCTGCGGCCGCCCCTGCGGCCAGTACTCGAGCTGGCCGTCGAGGCAGCGCTCGCGGAGGCGCTTGATGGCGAAGAAGACCACGCTAGCCAAGACGGCAGCGGCAAGGATGGCGGCGAGGATCTTCGGCCAGAGCGGGGGAATGAGGCTCGTCTCGATATCGAGCGGCACCTCGGTTGGAGCGAGCGCGATTCCCTGGACGGGTGCGGCTTCGAGACGAAGCGCCCCGGAATGAGTGCCGTTGGCGGTCTTGGAACGGGCGGTGGCGTTGACGCGCAAGCTCACGGCGCCGTCCAGCAGAGCCACGATCTCGGGAGTGATGTCGATATCCATCGGAAATGCACTGGGATCGGCGATCGTGACACTTAAGGCTCCTGCAGGGAGTCCCTCTGGGAGGATGAGCTTCGCAATCTGGCTCTCGGACTTGCCGATCTCGCGAACCTTGATCTTGAGCTTGTCGGGTTCCAGCCGCAGCTCCACCGGATTGCTTGGCGGCCGCCTCTCTTGGATCTGTTTCCGGAGTGCATCCAAGTTTGCGCCGCCACGATCGTGAATTGTTATGCCGTTGGTGAAGGACTTGAGCGCTTTGCTCAGCGCCTCATCCACTTCGGGTCCGAGCTGAACCTGGTATACGTACCAAGGCCTGCCGGCATACGGCTCGGTGACTGCCTTCAAAGATGGGGCGCTAGCCCGGGCGCCCTTTGGGGGATCATTGAGGCCATCGGTGAGGATGAGCACGACCTGGGTGTGGGTCGGGTACTGCTTCGCCAGGCGGTCAGCCTCCGCGAGTCCGTTGAGCAGCGCGTCCGCCGTGTAGGTCCAGTCGCCCTCCGGCCGGAGCGCGGTGATCTTGTCCGAGAGCTTCTGTCGCTCGTCCTCGGAAGCGAGGAGGACCGTGGGCTCCACCCGGCTGTCGCTGTCGAAGGCTATGAGAGTGAAAGTGTCCTCAAGGCGCAGGTCGGAGAGAAAGCCCCGCGAGACGTCCTGAACCCGGGGAAAGATGTTCGCCGCACCGCCGGCGCCCCTCATGGTCTTCGACGTGTCGATGATGAGGACCATGTCGAGAGGGCCCTGGGTGGTCTGGGCGAGGGCGATGCCGGACACCACGCTGGCAATCATCAGAGTGGCGACAAGCCAGAGGGCGAGAGTCGCGGGCAGCGCGGCTCGTGTGAACGCAAAGATCCGCATGGCGGCCTCCGGTCAGCGGCGAAGGAGCGATCGAGGCTCGGGCGGTCGAGCCTGGGGAAGACATCCTAACCGCACAATACATCAATACTTCCGAACCTCCGTGATGTCAACTATGAAACGTAGACTGAGTCGAAGTTCTCTCCCGTTCGTAGATATCTCCCCCTTTGGGGATGGACGTTTGATCCGGCCAGTGCCACGCTTAACGTGCATACGGAAACACCGACGTCAACTAATCTAGCCCCGGTGAACATTCCCCGATCTTCCGACGGGCCTGATCCGGAATTCGGCCGCCTCCGCTTGGCGCAAGGCGTAGGCCGCCTGCCCCTAACTGAACTTCGACCGCTTCATACGTCACAGCGTCCCCCTTTGGGTCTCGGAGGAAGACCGTACGCCGCTCATGACCTGTCCAGAAATCTTTCGAGGGCGTCACAATACGAATGTGATAATGACCGTGACTTTGATTCCAAGGAAGAGTGAGATACCTCCATGCGAGATTGGCAGGTCGGATCTACGGACGAACTCAAGAGCTTCTCTCCTCACGTCTGGCCGGCAAGCCTCAGTGAGCGCTACCGCCCGGTGCGAGTCCTCGGCAAGGGTGGTCGTTCTATCGTTGTGGAAGCACGGGATCGCCAGGAGTCGGCGGTGGCCGTCAAGCTGCCCCGGCAGTCGAGTGGTGATCTCTCCAGTTTCGTTCTGCGAAAGCTCCTTCGTGCGGAGGCGAAACTGCTTCGGCACCTGGGGCATCCAGGAGTAGTGCGGCTTCTTGACGCTGACCCTGGGGGGGAGTTCCTTCTCCTCGAGCTGCTCCCGGAGTCTTCATTGAAGGTGCAGGGAGCGGCGAGGGACCTCCCGATTGGTGCAACGTTACGGTGCGCGGCGGCGATCGCCCGTGCGGTTGCCCACATTCATGCAAGCGGCTTCTTACACCTCGATGTGAAGCCTCACAACGTTCTCCTGCGTGGTGGCAATCTCGAGGCCCCAGTCCTGATTGATTTTGGGAGTTCTCGACCCCTTGCCAAGCCCATCCAAGCAGGGACAATAGCCGAAGGAAAGCTGGGCAGCGGCAAGTACCGTTTCAAGGCGCCGGAGCAGCTCATGACCTTGGGCACGAGGTTTGGTGTCGGCACAGACGCGTTTGGACTGGGGACCACCCTCTTTTGGCTGCTGACCGGCAGCGATGCTTTCGACAACCAGGTCAGCAAGTCGACGGAAGCCTGGAGCGCATACCGGTCGCAATGGTGTGATCTCGACCGAAGGCTCTCGGGCATTTGTGTCTCGAAGACCCTTGTCGATCATCTCTTGTGCCTTATAGCACCTGCCCTGGAGAAACGGCCGATGGACTTGAACATGACGGCCGACCTGCTGGAGAGGGAAGCGAATGCGCATCGTCTTGGTAACGCCTGAGTACGCACCGAAGATCGGGGGCGTGGGTCGCTCGGCTGCGCGCCTGTCCGGCAATCTGACTCGGGCCGGGCATCCTACCATTGTCGTCACTTACCACAGGATGGAACAACTCACCCAACCTCCCGCGGTGATGGAGGAGGGGGGCAATGGCAGTGGGGTCAAGGTCGTGCGCATCGGCCCTATTGCTTCCGGCGTCGCTTCGGCCGGACCAGAGACCCGGGCATTCCTAAAGCGGCAATTCGTCGATACATCGCTGGGGTATCTCCGTTCTCAAGGAGACTGGGACATCGTCCTCTCGCTCGGCCTGGTCGACGCTGGATTCCCGGGTCTCGCTATCGCCCATGGGCTTGGCGTCCCTCATGTGGTCAGCGGCCGTGGGGCAGACGTTGGGACGGAGCTCTTCCTCGGTCCGACCTTCTCCCTCGCCCAATGGGTGGTGGAGCGGTCTGCTTCCGTCACATTCGTCAACGAATACCTAAGGGAGATCGCCAGGTGGGTCTTTGGGGCAGATTCGCGATTCCTCGTCATCCGCAATGCAGTTGGAGAAGTTCCGCTCCACGATGCACTGCGGCGCAAGGCGCTCAGACGGGAGGTGCGCGATCAACTCGGAATCCCTGAAAACGCTGCGGTCGTGGGTTGGACAGGAACCTTTCGCCCGAAGAAGGGACTTCAGTACCTAAGCGACGCTTTCCAGTCCCTTGCGCGGGAGCGGGACGATGTCTACCTGCTGGTTGTTGGAGGGCCGCGGAGCCTGAGCGATCGCAGCCTATGCCCGGTGTTAGACCACCCGGAGTACCAGCGGAAAACACGAACGGTCGGGCTCCTCGAGATGAACTCGGACGTCTACGACTTCTACCATGCAATGGACGTGTTCGCGTATCCTTCATTGGATGACGGAATGGCCAACGCGGTCCTCGAGGCCCTGGCCAGCACGACGCCGGTCGTGGCGACCGATGTGTTCTCCGACATCCTCCTTCACGGCGAAACGGCGCTCATCGTGCCTCGATACGACTCCATGGCGCTGGCCGCGGCTATCGGGAGCCTTCTTGACGATCGGGAGAGGGCGCAGCGGCTGGTCGAGCGCGCTGAGCGGCACCTCCGATCCGCCTGCGCTCCCGAGCGGGAGACCGACGCCTATCTCTCCCTCTTTTCCCGGGTTCTTGAACGGGACGGAGGACCAGGAAAGTGACCGAACGAGAGGACGAGGGGGACGTTCTTCATCGCTACGCCTGCCTCCGATTCGAGCGGTTGATCAAGCTCACCCGAGCGTCGGTTCGTTGCTGCCGTGACGGCGGTACGGATGAGGCCGCGCTGTTTCATCTGATTCGCATCTATGCCGACCTCTTGGGTCAATCTCTCTTGACGGGCTCTCACAGCCAGGAGGCGGAGATGAGGCTCACCGTTTCGCTACAAGATCGGTGGAGCGGGCCCGATGAAGTGGGCAAGCGGGTACAGGGGTTGGCTGACCGACTCCAATCCGACTGGACATGTGCCTCGGATCTACACTCCGGTCCCGCGACGGTTCAGAAACGCGGCGTCATTGGATTCTCCTCTGTGGACCTAGCCATGTGGGCGGCTTGGATCGGCCGCGAGGCGGCGCCTGCGGCGGACGTGCTCGGGGTGATTCTGGCCCGCGGGCTCACGGAGGGGGCTCTTCTCTCTCGGATCCTCCGGTTGCCGATGCGCTTCCTCGTCTTCTCGAGGGCCAGACTGGGCATGGACTCGGCTCTACCCATCGAGGATGCGTGGTGGACGGGAAGGAGTGGCCAGAGGGTCCTCCTCGTCGACGCGCATTCAGCCTCTGGTGAAACGCTGCGAGCATGCCGGGGTCTTCTCGCGTCGCTGGGACATCGGGTTGTCGCTGCCCTGGTAACAGACTACGAGGGGTCCCCGCAGGGGATCCTTGGGCTCGAAGAATTGGTAGCGGGGCCACTCCGGGGTCCATTAGTGCTCCGGCCCACTCAGGCCAGCCGCTCTCATCGAGACCTATTCCAACCTAGGGAGCGCCCCGCACCGCTGATAGTTCTAGCCGGCAAGCCTGGGGCGGGAAAGACCATGGTCCGAAAGGGACTCCAAGCACTGACCGGGTGGCCCATCGTCTCCTGGTCGCGGGCTGTGCGCAGCTGTCTGGATGATATGGGCGGCGTAACGTGGGAAGCGGTGACGCAGTTGGAAAAGGCGGAAGCAAGGGATCCAGAGTTCGTGGTCCGCGAAATCTTGCGGTCGCCCGAGTTCATGGACTTGCCGGCACATGCTCCGGTGGTGATTGACGGGGTGAAGTCGCAGCGGGGTCTCGACACTCTGGTCCGTTTCCTCGGTCGCCCGGCCCAACTGCTCTGGGTCAGGCGCGACGCAGAGCTGCGCGAGGACGCAGTGCGCGAGCGAGCCGATTTCGACGACGGGCGGGACACCGAACGGCGGCAGCAGTTGCACGGCTTAGCGGAGCTATCTGCAACCGCGAGCCTGATCGTTGACACATCTGATTCAAGCGTCGACTCGAAGACGGGGTATGTGAACCTCGGGCATGCCACCGCGGCCGCTCTGCAACAACTACTGAATGCCTGTGGGTGCCCGCCCTCACCGCCATCGCGGAGGCGGGAGAGCGCGAAGTGGACTCTGTACGCCCCAGGGCAGCGCGAGGTGCTCATCCTGAGAAGCGCCAAGACCAGGAAGTGGGTGCTACCCGGTGGGGGACTCGAGACCGGCGAAGCCCCGATCGAGGCCGCAGAGAGGGAGCTTGAGGAAGAGACCGCTCTCAGGATTCCGCACGAGGGCATCAGGGTTCTCGGCTCTTTTCGAACGGGCGTCGCGATCGAGGGGGTCCCGCTCGTCGAAGATCACGTTCACTTGTTCTGGGGGACCAGTGTATCGAGGCAAGTCATCCTGTCCTCGGAGCACGTCGAGTTCATGTGGGCTGGGGAAGATCAAGCCCGAGAATTTCTCCCCCGGGTGTGGCGTGGTGTCGTAGAGGTCGGCTTTGCGGAGTGGACTCGCATGGGGTGACGGCGACTCGGTCCGCCGGCCAGCAGATCATGTATCCTCTCCCCCATGTTCGAATCCCTCTCCTCCAAATTCGACGACGTCTTCCGCAAGCTCCGCGGGCATGGCTCCCTCACGCCCGAGAACATCAAGGAGAGCCTGCGCGAAGTCCGCCGCGCCCTCCTCGAAGCCGACGTCAACTTCAAGGTCGCCAAGGAGTTCGTCGCCCGCATCGAAGAGAAGGCGGTCGGCCTCGAGACCCTCAAGGGTCTTCACCCCGCCCAGCAGGTGGTCAAGGTCGTCTACGACGAGATGGTCCACCTCCTCGGCTCCAACCATCGTCCCCTCGCCCAGGCCCAGAACGGCCCCACCATCGTCATGGTCTGCGGCCTGCAGGGCTCAGGCAAGACCACCTTCTGCGGCAAACTCGCTCACCGTTTCTTGAAGCGCCAGAAGCGCGTGCTCCTCGTGGCCGCCGACACGCAGCGCCCCGCCGCGATGGATCAACTCGAAGTCGTCGCAAAGCAGGTCGGCGCGGAAGTCTTCATCCGCCGCGGCCAGGACCCCGTCAGCATCTGCAAGCAAGGCGTCGCCGAAGCCCGCCAGCGCGACTTCGACCTCGTCGTGCTCGACACCGCCGGTCGCCTCCATGTCGACGAACCGCTCATGGAGGAACTCGCGCAGATCAAGGCCTCGGTGGGGCCCATCGAGACACTGCTTGTTCTTGACGGGCTCACCGGCCAGGATGCGGTGAACCTCGCCGACACCTTCGCCAAGCGCATCGCCTTCACCGGCGTTGTCCTCACGAAGATGGACGGCGACGCACGCGGCGGCGCGGCGCTCTCGGTGGTGCACGTCACCGGCGTCCCGATCAAGTTCGTGGGCGTCGGCGAGAAGGCGGAGGCGCTCGAGGACTTTCACCCCGACCGCATGGCCTCGCGCATCCTCGGCATGGGGGACGTGCTCACGCTGGTCGAGCGCGCGCAGGAATCGGTGGACGTTCACGAAGCGGCGCGCATGGCGGAGCGCCTGCGCCGCGAGGAGTTCACCTTCGAGGACTTCCTTTCCCAGCTCGAGCAGATCAAGAAGATGGGGCCCCTCGAGGACATGCTCAAGATGATCCCCGGCGTGGGCAAGCAGATGCAGGGGCTCAAGGTCGACGACCGCGCGCTCGTGCGCATCCAGGCGATCATCCAGTCCATGACCCTGCAGGAGCGGAACCAACCGAGCCTCATCAACGGCAGCCGGCGCAAGCGCATCGCGCGCGGCAGCGGGACCAGCGTCCAGGACATCAACAACCTCCTGAAGCAGTTCCGCGACATGCAGCGTATGGCCAAGCTCATGAAGGGCCAGCGGAAGTTCGGCGGGATGCGTCTGCCGTTCTAGGGCGGGCCGGTCGCGGCAGGCCGCGTTGCTCTTTGGAGCGGATCCGGCGAACTCCCAGGCTCCCCCGCCCCCGGACCCCCGCCTCCGCCCCCGGACCCGTGCACCCGCCCCTCGGCCCCCGCCCCCCGGCCCGACCTCCCGCCCCCCCCTTGAATTGTCTTTTCACATTTCTTGCCATATAATTCGATTCAAGTCCCCCACGAGCGGCCCAGGACAAGCGAGGCCTACCGCCCATGCCCGACGACCGGGAAGCACTCCCGCATAGCCCTGTCCCAGGCGAGCGCGTCCGCCACTACGAAATCGTGAACGAAATCGGCCGTGGCGGTATGGGCATCGTGTTTCAGGCGCGTGATTTGAACCTCAGCCGGGACGTTGCTCTCAAGCGCCCTCTCCCGGAGTTGCTTGGCTCGATGGAGCTTCGCCGCCGGTTCCTGCGCGAAGGAAAGGCGGCCTCTCGCGTCTCCCACCCGAACATCGTCGCGGTCCTCGAGGCCTTCGAAGAGAACGGCGTTCCCTGGATCGTCTTCCAACTCGTCGAGGGAGTGAGCCTGCGCGACCGTCTCGCACAAGGCGGGAAGCTCCTCTGCACGACCGTGCTGGCGCATGCGGTCGAGCTGGCGTCGGCGTTGCACGCCGCCCACGAGCACGGCGTCATCCATCGCGACGTGAATCCCAAGAACATCCTGATCGACGCCAGCGGTCGCGCGCTTCTCACCGATTTCGGGCTCGCGCGTACGTTGATGACGGGGGAGGCCGACGCGAGTACTTCCACCGAGAGCGTTGGCCTGACCTCGACTGGAGCGGTCGTGGGAACGCCGCGCTACATGGCGCCGGAGCAGGTTCTGGGCCGCCCGACGGATGCCCGCACCGACATCTTCGCCCTGGGTGCGGTGCTCTACGAAATGTGCACGGGGGCGCCCGCCTTCCACTCCACGAGCCAGGGCGAGCTGGTGGGGGAGATCCTCAACCGCGAGCCCGAACCGATCGGGAAGCACACCTACGAGGTTCCGGATGAGTTGGAGCGGATCATCCGCAAGTGTCTGGCCAAGCGGCCGGACGAGCGCTACCAGAGCGCGCGCGATCTGCTCACCGACCTGCGAGCGGTTCACAAGCAGCTTGAATTCAGGGAGTACTCGGAGACGCACCCTCAGTTCCCGATGCCGAGGCCGCACCAACTGCGGCGCATCGGCCTCGCCGCCGCCGGAGCCATTCTGCTTGTCGTCGCGGCGTTCACCCTCTTGCGCATCATTCCCGGCCGGACCGCTTTGCCACCATTCGCACGCGCGCAGCCCATCCAGGTCACCAGCTCCGAGGCTTGGGAGAGCGAACCCGCACTCTCGCCGGACGGCGGGAGAGTGACCTACGTCTCGGATATATCGGGCAACCTGGAGGTGTACGCGATCGGGGTGAACGGCGGGAGTCCCATTGCTCTGACCAACGATCCAGCCTCCGACTTCAGCCCGACGTGGCTCCCCGACGGCAGTGCCGTGCTGTTCGTCTCCGACCGTCTCGGCTCGGACGGGGTTTGGAAGACCGGGCAGATGGGTGGTCCCGCCGTACTCGTTGCAGAAAACGCGAGCGATCCCGCTGCTTCGCCGGACGGCAAGCGGTTGGCATTCGCGCGCGAGGACTCCTCGGGATCGACTCGGGTCTTCGTGGCTCCGATGGACGATGCGGCCGAGGCGGTTGATCTCACCGGGCCCGGCTTCGGCCTGTGGGGTCAGCGACAGCCGGCGTGGTCCCCGGACGGGAAGCACATTTGCTACGCATCCTCTGACGGGCTGTGGCAGGTGCCGTCGAGCGGTGGCCGGCCGCGGAGGATCCTGTCCGGCAGCGACGTGGATCAGGAGCCCGTGTGGTCGACCGACGGTCGCACGATCTACTTTTCGTCCTATCGCAGCGGCAATCTTGCTATATGGCAAGTCGCCGCATCGGGAGGGAAGCCCGAGCGAGTCACGCTGGGCAACGCGTCGGAGACCCATCCCAGCCTCTCCGGCGCCGGCACGCGGCTCGCGTACTGCACCGAGGAAGTCGAGTACCGCATGGTCGTGCGCGACGTGCCGAGCGGGCGCGATACGGTCTTGCCGGGCTTTCGTCACGACTGGATGCCGGCATTCACGCCTGCAGGAGATGGACTCGTCTTCGTTTCCGACCGCTGGGGACCGCAGCTCGACCTGTGGCTTCAGCCCCTTCTCGACGGGCGCCCGCAGGGAGACCCGCGCCGGCTCACAGAACACCCCGGCTCCGCATCGCATCCGGTCGTTTCGCCCGACGGCAAGTGGATCGCCTACTACCGGATCCTCGACGACGAGCGCGACATTTGGATGCTCCCCATCGGGGGCGGGTTGCCTCGGCAGTTCACCCGCGAGCCCGGACCCGACGTCCATCCCGCATGGTCCCCGGACGGGACGCAGATCGCATATTCCTCCGAACGGGGTGGAAGCGCTCGCCTCTGGATCGAGCGCGTAACCGACGGTGAACCGCGGGGAGCCCCGTTTGAGATAGCCGCCTCAGGGCCGGCCGCGCAAGCCCCTTCCTGGTCGCCGGACGGTACGCAGATCGCGTACACGAAGAGCATTGAGGGGGCGGCCGACGTCTACATCGTTGCCGCCGCCCCCGACGCGGTTCCACGCGCCGTGACGAAGGGCGCACACGCGAGTCGCGTTCGTTGGGAGCCCGGAGGTCGCGTCCTCCTCGTGAGCGGCACCTGGGGCTCTCCGGCTCTGACGCTGAAGCGGATTTCCCTGGAGGACGGATCCATCCGATCGATCGAGCCCGAGATCGCCTTTGGGCGAAGGGATCCCGCCGGTTTCTTCGATGTCACCCGGGACGGACGGCTCATCGTCTGGTGCCGGGAGGCCAAGGACGGAGATATCTGGGTGCTCGACGCGACGAGCGAGCGCCGATAGGCGCCCTTCGGCGCAACCGTGCCGCGACGCATCGCGGCGAGAGGAGAGAACGATGGCGAAGAAGAAGACGACAAAGAAGAAGGTGGTGAAGAAGACCGCAAAGAAGAAGGCGACCAAGAAGAAGGCCGTCAAGCGACTGAAGCCCCTGGGCGGCGTGGTGACGATCAAGCAGATCACGGACGCGCTCTATGGGATCGAGAACTGGTGCCGCTCCTTGCGCGAGATCCTGCTGCTCCTCCCCCCCACCATGAGGATCGTGCTGCCCGCGAGCACGGCGCAGAGTCCCGGGGGCGTGCCCCAGGTTCTCGACTACGGCTGTCCACCACCGCCTCCTCCTGCTGACGGTGGACCGGGATTGGACTACGGCTGTCCGCCGCCTGAGCCCGAGGCCTGAGGAGCGCATGAGAGGCCGCGGCGGAGCGGAAGCCGGCATTCGCGCCGGTCAGCGCCGCCCTCGTTTCGCGTCCTCAAACGCGCCGGCTAGGGACCTGCGAAAGGTGCATCTGGTGCTCACGGGCCGGTGCAACTTGCGGTGCTCGTACTGCTATCAGAACCGCAAACCGGCGCGCCGCATGAGCTGGGAGACGTTGCGCGAGGCGGTGGACCTGGCCGCCGCCTCGCGGGCGGACGACGTGCGGCTGCTCTTCTCCGGCGGTGAACCGTTGCTCGAGCTGCCGTTGATCCGACGCGCGGTCGAGTACGCGCGACGCGTGCGATCGAATGGGAAGTCGTTCCGACCGGCACTCATCACCAACGGCACCCTCCTGCGTCCCGAAGTGGCCTCGTATCTTGTCGGCGCTGGATTCGAGGTGCTCCTGAGCTTCGATGGAACGCCGACCGCGCAGACCCTTCGCGGCCGAGGCACGTTCGCCGTGCTCGATCGCCGGCTCGAGGAGTTGAGGCGGGATCAGCCGGCGTTCCTGCGTCGGAGTCTCACCGTCGGCATCACCCTCACGCCAAGTGCGGTCGGCGGCCTGGCCGATGCGATCCACTACCTCACCGGCAGGGGCGTGCGCAGGATCACGGTCTCTCCGGTCATCGCAGCGAACCCGGACTGGTCGGCGGTGGGGTACCGGAAGCTCGGGGTTCAGTTCGAGCGGATTGTCGACCTGAGCGTTGGACTCCACGGCGTGAGCGGAGAAATCCCCTTCGCTGGGTTCCGGTCTTCCTCGAAGGCGCGGGCCCTGCGGAACGGCAACCACGCAAGCAACGGGTCTGGGCGGGTTCAGGATTCGAACGGGCGCGCCATGTGCGGCGCGGGCCACGGCGAGGAAATCACCGTGGCCCCCGACGGTGAAGTCGCAGGCTGCCCCACGTGGCTCGAGTCACTTCAGGAATTTCCAGGGGATCTTCTGCAGCCCCGGCTGGGGCCGCTCCGGCTGGGGAATATCGGCTCCGCAGGGTTCATGGCTCGTCTCGCCTCGCTTCCCGACGCGGTCGTGGCCATCGACATGTTCAACCAGCGCGAGAAGAAACACTCTTCCTATGGTCTTTGCGCCGAGTGTCGTTACCTGCACGACTGCTCGGTCTGCCCGATCGCGATCGGCCACATCTCCGGCAACCGCGATCCTCATCGGATTCCAGATTTCCACTGCGCCTACAATCGCATCTCGCTCGCGGCCCGCGAGGAATTTCAGCGACAGGTCGCGGGCGCGGGCCGCCCGCGACGAGAAGGAGTAGAGCCATGACCGCCCGGAAGCGTTCGACTCGTGCCACGGGTTCCCGCTCGAAGTCGGCCCCCTCCCGAATCCGGCCGCCGCGTCGCGGCAGGAAGCCACCGGCTTGGTCCGGCAAGAGCATGGCGATGCTCGTGCGTTTCGACGGCAATCGGCCGCCGATCCTGAAGCTCGCCCGCGGCACGATCCGTCCGCCACAACGCGAGCTTCGCCCCATGAGGCTCGGGATCAATAACCTCGGCGAGGTGCCGCCCTCGACGGGAGAGGTCATCGCCGCCCTCTATGACGCCCGGCGGCGGCCTTTGGCGGTCTACGCCTGGTCATCGCGTCCCCGCTACTTCGGAGACGTCATCGTGGACGAAAAGACAGGAGCGCTGGGTGGCGGCATGGTGCCGCCTCGGTTCGACGATCGCCTGCTACACCTTCCCATTCCTCGGAACGCCGCCTACCTTCTCTTCGCGCGGACGCGCGTCGATGCGGTCGGCCCCGCAGGGAAGCACACGCTGCCCGCGGACGCCTTGGTGACGGACGGCGAGTTCGGAAGGGTCCGGCTCGCCGTCGAGGCGCTGGGGCTCTACCGCCTGGGCAAGCCTCCGCTCCCGCCGCTTCCTCCATTTCCTCCGACCGGCTTCCCGCTGCCGATCTTCGGTCTTCTCAAGGCGTTCCTTCTCTTCGTCGAGCACCTCCTGGATCTGCCCGAACTGGGCTGGGATGATCCTCCTTTGCTCGCGAACGGCTGGATCGACAGCCAGGAGACGATCCAGAATCGCGGGGATCCCGCCACGCACTTCAACATCGTCATCACCGGGGACGGGTTCGAACACTGTGAGATGCAGAAGTTCGACCAGAGGGCTCGGTACGTTGCCGATAAGCTCATGTCGATGCCCCCGTTCGAGGCACTTCGGGATCAGATCAACATCCACCTCATCCGCGCCGTCTCGCACTCATCCGGTGTCTATCGATGCGGCGCCGTGGGGAGCTGCGAGCCGTCCTACGCCTGGCCGCTCAAGCAGACGTACTACGAGGTCGAGGGATGCTGGCCCCCCTGCGGAGGCGGGTCGTCTTATCCGGGGTATCTCGGTATCCCCGATCCCGGACGTGTCTACCGGGCGGCAGAGGACTTCGCGCCCGCCGACCAGATCCAGCTCTTCATCGTGCTGGTCAACGCGCCCGTATATGGGGGAAGCGCCTTCCACGAACAGCGGATCGCGTTCGTGCCCCTGCACGAGGTATGGCTGGCACAGCTCGCCGCCCACGAGTCGGCCCACGTCATCGGGGATATCGTGGAGGAGTACACGGGGAAGATCGCGTGGGACGGCTATACCGAACACGCGAACGAAGTCAGCCGGGGAAACAGGGATCAGGTCTGGTGGAAGGGCCTGACCACGACGGAGGAACGCACGTCCGCCGGTGGGTTCGCGCACATCATCGACTGCCAGGGGCCGAGCAACTGTGATATTCGATACAACAAGAAAACCCTCTCCCCCAGCGAGGATCCCGGGTGGCTGGGTCTCTTCTGGGGCGCTCAGTTCCTGCCGAAGGACACCAACGTCGACAATCTGGAGTGGACCAACGAAGACCGCTACACAAACTGTCTCGGCAAGGACTTCTTCCGCGGTCAGGCCCGCTGTTGCATGCGGAGCCTCAGCTGGCTGTTCTGCCGTGTGTGCGCCGAGGAGATGCGCAAGATCATCCTGAACCCGAGCCTGTAGGGCCGCCGTGCGGGACGTGCGCTGCGGCCGTCGCCTCAGATCTGATCCTTGATGTAGCGGAAGGCGCGTTTGAGGAACCCCGGAGCCTTGACCTCGGGGAACGTCCGGGTGAACTCGTCCCGGTCCCGCGGCCAGGTGGCGTTGCCGAGAATGAGCATGAGGTCGGGGAGCGCGACGAGAGCGTGCGGCCCCGAGATCGCCACCGTGACCTCGCCGTCCATCATCATGCCGCGCCGGTCCTGGTTCTGAGAACCGATCAGGAGCATGGCGACACCCGCGTTCGGCCCGCTGTCGGGAAGCAGTCGTGGCGTGATCCCTGGATCCAGACATCCCGCGACTTGGCGCGCGCGAATGCGAAGGTGCTCCTCCATCACGTGTGCCCACTCCGGCCGCCGGACCGCCCGCATGGCGCTCGCATCGGCCAGGAGCTGCGTCTTCATGTGGAGAAACGGTTTGTGGTCCTGGCGAATGGGAATGACGACCACCCGCGGAGTATCTTCGGGGGCCGGCTCGAGCGGCCACGCCGCCGCGAGTGTGCGCAGCGTGTCCAGCACGGCCGCGTCCAGGCCGAAGCGCGCCTTCATCCGCGGATCGCCTTCCCAGCAAGCGACCGCGCTCTCGAGGCGTCCGCGCAGATCGCTCACCGGGATCCTGGTGGCGTAGAGCCCGACGTTCAACGAGCCGTCCGCGGCGGCGATCTCCTCGGCGAAGACCTGCGACGCTTCGAAGAGACGGCTCATGTTCTCGCGCAAGAGGACCATGGTGGGGATGGCGCTGCTCGGGGCGTTTCCCACGGTCGGCGCCACGACATACACGCCGACCCCGCGCATGGCCGCCGCCGTCAGCATTCCCGCCCAGTAGTCGCTGATCCAGAGGGAATCGAAGGTGAGGATCGTGCTGCCCGGCGGGGCCAGGTTGTACTGCATGGCCTTGAGCACGGTGGCGATCTTCTCGCCGTAACCGACCCGGTTCATGACCACCGAGACCGGGGTCGTCCATCCGGCCACACGCAGCGCCTCGCACCGCTCCTCGTAATCCGGTGAAACGGGCAGTGCGCGTAGGCACTCGGGAACGTCCTTCTCTTCGTATCCTTGGCTCAGGAACAGCTCCCGCACGCCGGTCTTGAACGCCACCAACGCCGGCCCGCGAACGACGATGCTACGGTCGTCCCACCCGGTGCCGTTGTAGTGCTCACCCACGCCCTGGCCGGTGGCGATCGCTTCACCGGAGCTCGGATCGTCCTCGACCACGTCCCGGAACGCGACCTTGCGGTGATCGCGCAGGGGCGCGTCGCCACCGAAGGTGAGATCGAACGGGTGGGTGATGTTGACGTGGACTTTGAAGAGGCGCCGCAGTTCGCGCTCGGAGAGTTTGCCGAAGGTGGGGGACGCCTCGATGGCCGCCCGCAACGTACGTTGGGCGCGCAGCACCGTCTTCATCGTAGGCTCGTCTATCGACTCGGGTTCCTCGGGCGCGTACAGGTTCTCCAGAAAGGTGACGATCCCGCGCGAGCGGTTGTCGGAGTAGAAGTTCTCGTCAAGGAAGAGGAGGAACTGGGGAAGACGCCGGCGCTCGCCGCGATCGATGGCGCCCACGGCGTCCGTGAAGGCCCGCAGATAGCCGTCCATCACGAGATCCCAGCCTATCCGGTCGGTGAGTTTCCGCTCATAGAGCCCCCGCACGTCATGGATGTGGAGGACGTGGTAGGTCTCGGTGGCGCGCACCATGGCCTTGAGACGCAGGTGGAACTGCTCGTTCACCAGGTACTCGATCGTGTTGCAGTCGGTGAAGGCGCGGCCGGTGAGGCGCTCGACCAACTCGTCCCACTCCTCCTGGGTGTCGACCTGGCCGGGCCGCACGCCGTAGTTGAGCGGCAGCCAGACCAGCCGGAATTCGGGGAAGATGAAGATGAATTTCTGGTCCCACCGCTTGCGCGTGGCCCGGGCCACGCGGTCGATCGCGTCCAGCGTGCGGCGGAAGACTTCACGGCAGAGTTCGCGGCGGCCGGAGGGCTCGGCAGGGTCGAGCCCCTCGTTCCCAATCGGCTCAGCCCCGAAGCGCTCGATCAGAACACGCTCGAATTCCTGCAGTCCTTGCCGCGCGTAGCCCTCGATGTTCGCCGGCTTCTTGATCTGGGCGAAGCAGTGGTTGAAGGGGACGAGGACGCGGTCGAGGAGGATCGTCTCCGCGCGCAGGGCCAGCTCCCGCCCCGCCGCGGTGTCTGCGCCGGCGGCGATGGTGAACGCTCGTTCCAACTCCTCATGGTAGCCGGCGTCCTCGTCGGCGAAGGAGTGGCCGGCGTCGCGCACGTGCGCGCGGTAGAACTCGGCGCTCTCTGCGAATTCGCCGCCCGGTTGGAAATGCGGGGTGAGGAGGCGGTCGATCCAGACGATGTGGTGATCGAGCCGCTGGAGCGACTCCTCGAGATCGCGGGGAAGACCTTCCTTGCGGATCGGCTTCACCGCGCGGGGGATCTCGCCCTCGGGGAGCGCCACGTGCATGGCGAGCGGGCGTGTGCGGCGGTAGCGCCGCAGTGGCTCGACCAGGGTGAGGCCCACCAGGACTTCCCGCTTCCACGGACGGTAGTCGATTCGTACGGCGTCGCCGCGGTGAAGAAGTCCGCTGCGACGCAGTCCGAACTCGGCGGCGAAGGTGGCGATGAGATCCTCGTCGGGGATGCTGAACTCGAGCCCCGCGTGCACCCACGGGATCTTGAGATAGGCGGCGAGCCCGCAGTCGAAGTCGCCTCCCCGCTCTCCCGCGAACCCCGCGAAGCTCGTCTGCACGAGGCCGAACTGTGGGATGCGCGGCTCCCCCCCGACCGAGAGCGTGAGCCGGCTGACTCGCTGCTCCGCATCCCAGTTGTAGCCGGCAAGCGGGCTCCAGTGCAGTTGAATGAGATGGGGCTGACCCATCGAGACGACCGGTGGGGGGAGGATCTCCGCAGGTGGGGTCGCCGCGAGCCCCAGCGCGAGCGCGGGCGCGATCGCAGCGAATCCGGGCGACGCGAGCGCGGACAGGATCGCCGTGAGGAGGAGCAGCCGGGAACCGGGCACGAGCGCCTCCGGAGCAAGAGATGAGGCGGACTCTAACGCATGCTCGCTCGGGAAGCACCAGACTCCATGGGGCGCGCTTTCGCACGAAACCCGAAGGGGCTCCCGCCGAGTGGCCGGGGCCCCTCATAACTCTTTGGTGTCCAGAGTCTTAGATATGGACGCGGGGCGCCTCCCGGGCTAGTGTTCAGTTTCAGTCCCGTCCCCGGGATCGCGCCTCAAGCCTCTTCCTTCCCCCGATCCCCCTGTGTTATTCTCCTTCGCCGCTTCTGCGCGCGGGGATGACCGCGCCCGGCGAGGCAGGCCATGCCGTGCCTTGCCGGCGAAACATAGGAACCGCGCATCATCAACTCCGCTCCGGCCCGGCCTCGAAGCGCATCGCAAGGCCATCCGTCGTGGACCTTGGAGGAGATAACTAACGTGCTCATGATTCGATTGAGTCGGGCTGGGGGGAAGAACCGCCCCTTCTACCGCGTGGTGGTCATCGATTCGCGCAAGCAGCGCGACGGCCGCTCGGTGGAGGAGATCGGCTACTACAACCCGCTCGAAGATCCCGTGGTCGTCAACGTCGACCGCGACAAGGTAGCTTACTGGACCGAGCGGGGAGCTCAGCTTTCCGACTCCGTGCGCACGCTCTTGAAGCGTGAGAACAGCTTGCACATCTCGCGCCGAGGCAGCCTCGAGTTCGAGGCGGCTGCGCCCGAGGAGTTGAGGCCCAAGAAGACGGGACGCAAGCCGGCCAAGGCCGAAGCGGCGCCCGTGCCGTCGAAGCCGAGACTGCGACCGCGGTCGCGGAGGCGCCGGAGCCCGAAGTGGCCGATGCCCCCGAGCCTGCGGCGCCCGCCGAGGGCGAAGAGGCCTAGCCGGCCGTGAAGGATCTGGTCACCTTCATCGTCCGCAATCTCGTGGAGAGCCCCGACGCGGTTGAAGTGCGCGAGGTGGTGGGCGACAAGGCCCAGGTCTACGAGGTCAAGGTGGACGAGGCCGATCTGGGCAAGGTGATCGGCAAGCAGGGGCGGACCATCCGCTCCGTGCGCGCGTTGGTGAGCGCGGCGGCAAGCCGCGAAGGTAAGCGGGCCACTGTAGAAGTGGTCGACTAGCCGCGTCGGCCGGGGGACTATGGGCCGGACCGTTCTGGTGGGCCGCGTGCGACGCGCCCACGGCATACGCGGTGAAGTCATGGTGGATCGCTACGGCGATGCGCCCGGGATCCTGGATCCCGGTTCGGAGCTCACGCTCCGGCGCCAGAACGCGACCTTCACCATGACGGTGGAGAAGGTGCGGGCCACTCCCAAGGGGTGGATCGTGACCTTCAAGGACTTGAGACGATCGCAACGAGGCCGAGGCTCTCGCCGGTGCGGATCTGTCCGTCGATCAGGACAGGCTGCCGCCGCTGGTCGAGGGGACCTACTACCAGTTCGACCTCATCGGCCTCGAGGTGATCACGACCGAAGGCGTCCCCCTGGGGACGGTGGAGGAGATCTGGGAGCCCGGTGCCCATGACCTCCTGGTGGTTCGCGGGGAGAGAGGGGAGATCCTCATCCCCGCGATAGAGCCCTTCATCCGCGAAGTGGATCTGAAGGGCCGGCGGATTCTCGTGGAGATGCCGGCTGGCCTCGAAGAGGCGCAGAAGGTACCGTCCGCCGCCGTCGAACGGGAGGGGATCGAGGGAGCGAGCGCAGTCGGGCGGGCCGCGAATCGGGGGACCCGCCCGCGAGCACGCTCCCACGAGACCCGAACGGTCGAAGACGGCGGAGACGAACCGGCATGAGCCTCCGCGTCCGCGTACTGACGGTGTTTCCCGGCCTCGTTGAGGCCGCCCTCTCGGAGGGCATGGTTCGCATCGCGCGCGAGCGCGAGGCGCTGGACCTGCGGGCGATCGACATACGGGACTTCACCTCCGACGTCCATCGCACCACCGACGATGCTCCCTACGGGGGCGGCGCCGGGATGGTGATGAAGGTGGATTCGGTGGTTGCGGCGTGGCGAGGCCTCGATCCCGCGGAGCGGGGCAAGGCGATCGTCATGAGCGCGAAGGGGCGGCGCTTCGATCAGGCGCTGGCCCGGGAATGGAGCCGCCTCGAGGCGTTCACCCTCGTGTGCGGACGATACAAGGGGATCGACGAGCGCGTCGTCGATCTTCTCGATGCGGACGAGGTCTCGATCGGCGACTTCGTGCTTGCGGGCGGCGAGCTCGCGGCGGCGGTCATGATCGAGGCGGTGGCCCGGCTCCTTCCGGGGGTGCTGGGCGACGCGCAGTCGGGTGAAGAGGACAGCCACGAGGACGGTCTCCTCGGCTATCCCGACTACACCCGTCCGGAGGAGTTTGAAGGGCGCCGAGTGCCCGAGGTTCTCTTGTCCGGCCATCACGCGAACATCGCGCGGTGGCGGCGGGAGCGGCGGCTCGAGGCGACGTGGCAGCGTCGGCCCGACCTTCTCGAGAAGGCGGAGCTGACAGAGAGCGACCGGAAGTTCCTGGAGCGGTTGCGCCGGGAAAGACAGGCACCGGATCTCCGCGAATCGGGGTCTCGGTAAGTAGAGGACACGATCATGAAAGTCGATCAATCGAGTCGAGCGCCAGAACCTCAAGCTGGAGATTCCGGAGTTTCGGGTGGGTGACACCGTCCGCGTGCACGTGAAGGTCGTCGAAGGCGACAAGGTCCGTAGCCAGGTGTTCCAGGGCACCGTGATCGGCCGGCGGGGCGGCGGAATCCGCGAGACGTTCAAGGTCCGCAAGATCTCGAACGGGATCGCGGTCGAGCGTCTCTTTCCGACCCACTCGCCCAACATCATCCTCATCGAGCGCGTGACCGTGGGGAAGGTGCGTCGGGCCCAGCTCACCTACATGCGCGATCGCAAGGGCAAGGCCGCCCGCATCGCCGGACGTCGTCTGGGCACCGAGTTCGCGTCGGCCGCCGAGGTGCTGGAGGCGGTGAAGGCCGCCGACCTGGCCTCGGGAGCGACCGTTCCGAAGGCTGCCGTCGTCAAGAAGGGCGCACCGAAGGCCAAGGCCACGGTGAAGCCCGCGACCCCCGCGGCTAAGAAGAAGAAGTAATCGCGCGCCGCTTCGCGTCTCGCCGGTCGCCCTCGCCGAAGGGGCCCCCGCTTCGCGGCCCTTCGGACTGCGGTCGACGGGCGATTCGCTACGCGGCGCACTGCGCGCCCAGTAGCCGGGCGATCCTCAACGAGTTCGGCCACCGTCCACGCCTGCGCGAAACACCCTCGCGACGTGTGCGGCGACTCTCCGTCGAAGACCTCGGACGCCTGGCCCATGCAGGCCTCGTGCAGGTGCTCGGCCCAGCCGTCGAGAAGCGCGCGCGCTTCGCGGCGCCCCGCCTCGCCCTCGTATCGCAAGAGCGCCTCCATGTACGGCCCGTGCAGCCAACCCCACACCGTGCCCTGGTGATACGCGCCGTCTCGCGTCCGTCGATCGCCGAGATAGTGCGGATGGTAGTCGGGATGCGCGGGATCCAATGAGCGCAGCCCGCGCGGCGTGTTGAGCTTCGCTCGCACGAGCGCGAGGACGGAGCGCGCCTGCTCCGCGTCCACCAGCGCGTGCGGCAGCGAGAGCGCGAAGAGTTGGTTCGGACGCAGCGACCAGTCGGCGACGCCGTCGGGGGCGATCACGTCGGCCAGATAGCCGCGCGCGGGATCCCAGAACGCGCGCCGGAACGCATCGGGTACCGGTGCCGCCGCCGCGCGCCAGGGACCGGGATCCCCGCCGACGACAATCTCCAGCTCCGCCCCGATCACAAGCAGGTTGTACCAGAGCGCCTGGATCTCGACCGGCTTTCCCATCCGCGGGGTGACCACCCAGTCGTCCGCCTTGGCGTCCATCCATGTGAGCTGGCACCCGGCCTCACCCGCGGCCAGAAGGCCGTCCGCATCCACGTGAATTCCGTGCCGAGTACCGTGGATGTGACGGTCGCGCGCCTCGCGCAGCGCGGGCAGGATCTCGCGCACGAACCTGGTGTCCCGGGTGGCTTCCCAAGTGTGGCGCATCGCCACCGCCAGCCAGAGCGTCGCGTCCACCGTGTTGTACTCGGGGGTCTCGCCCGAGTCGGGGAACCGATTGGGAATGAGCCCGTCCCGCATGTGCTCGACAAAGGTGAGGATGAGCTCGCGCGCGATCGCCGGGCGCCCGGCGGCGATGGTGAGACCGGGGAGCGAGATCATGGTGTCGCGCCCCCAGTCGGTGAACCACGGGTAGCCCGCGATCACCGTGTTCTTTCCTGCGCGCTTCACCAGGAATTGGTCGGCGGCCATGACGAGCGGCTCGAGTCCGGGCGGGACGGGGCCGGCAAGCGCATCCAACTCGCGGCGGCGCGCTCGCTCGCTCTCGCGCAGAGCCTCGGGGTGCCCCGGCGCATCCGCATCGAGACCCGCGCGCAGCCACGCCGTGCGGCCTGGCTCGAGGCGCAGCACGATCTCGCCCGGGCTCCAGCAATCCTCGCGGTCGGGGAGACCTCGCTCCGTCTCGATGGGGAGCGCGATCCCCTCGATCCACTTCGGGCTCTCGACGAACGCGCTTCCATCCGACTCCACGAACAACGTCGGCGAGTCACCGCGGAAGCGAAAGACCGTCACGCCGCCGCGCGGTCGCTCGATCGTCCCGGTGGCGCCGTCACGCTGTCCCACCGAGTGATAGTCGCGAAACGCCAGGAGCGGCCGCACGCGCAGCTCCACCGCCGTCGGGCCCGACCACGTATAGCCGAGGATCGCATCCCCCGCGCCGTGCACGAGAAAGTGCTCGCGAATGAGATGGGCGCCGTCGATGGCGTAGGTCCACCGAGGCCACGGCCGCGCCTCGAACCGCTCGAGCCGCTCGAACCCGCGCGGGAAGACTATGCCGTCCGCCCCATGCCGCGCGCCAAGAGCCACCATCTCGCCTCCGCCCAGCATCAACCGTTCCTCGGATGCCGCCCAGAGAACCATGCGGCCGAGCGGGGGATGCACCGCCGGAGCGAAGACGGCGTGGTAGCAGCGCGTATTGGCCAGTGCCACGGTGGAGGATGCGAATCCGCCGAGCCCGTCGGTCTCGATCCACTCCAGGTCGAGGGCGCGTTCGGCCCCGCCGGGTTCGGGGACATAGACGAGGGGCGGCACGTCGGCTTCGGGTGAGCGCATGCCCCGATCTTGACGGCCCGCGCGCGCGCGATCAAGCATGAGGGCCCCCGCCGCTCCGCTCGCCTCCTCAACGCCCCCGTCCGGGGGCTCACACCATGCAACCGGCATCCCATGTCGATCGCGGCCGCCACGCCGAAACCCTGGCCGCCGCCTTCCTCGCTTTGCGCGGCTACCAGATCCTCGAGCGGAATTATCGCTTCAGCCGTCTCGAAATCGATCTCATCGCGCGCCTCGGCCCGGTGCTCGCCATCGTCGAAGTGAAGTACCGGGCGTACGGCCATCAGCGCGCCGCGCTGGCCGTGACCCCGCAGAAGCAGCGCGATCTTGAGACCGCGACGGTCGGCTATCTGAGGGTGACGGGTCTGACCGGCGTTCGCGTGCGGTTCGATGTGGTGACCCTGGAGCCGTTGCCGGGGGAAAGTGCGGCGCTCGTGGTTCGGCACATCCAGGCGGCGTTCAATGCCACCGGCCGGTACAGAATGTGAGTTGGGGGGGGCACGCGGCGACGGCGGCGCCTTCAATAGTGCGGGGGATAAACGAGCGACCGGCGCCAGCCTCCCCGCTGAGCCGTGGGCATCCGGGTCACTTGAATCCGATTCAAAGGCGGGTCCGGCAGTGACTTCCCAACTTGGGGTAAGGCAGCCAGGTCCCAAGATCGGCTTGTTGACTCAAGAGACGCGAAACCTCACGGGCCGTGCAGGGAGACTGCCGCCGGCCACAACCCATCACTATTGCAGGGGTGATGCCAAGTGCACTCCGAACCGCGCTGGCCGTCCCGAGTTCGTTGTGGCATGATCGAATACGGCTGCAATGGGGGGGGAGTTTGCCTGGCCGATCGGCGGCGCTTCCCCCTCTCACCGGTCAGTTTGCATTCGGAAGCTGCACAATGCTTGACCGCCTCTTCGCCAACCCTGCCGTCGTCGTCGGGTCCATTCTTCTTCTCGTGATCCTCGTCGGGACCTACCTCCAGAACAGAGAGCGAGCGGAGATCAAGCGGAGGAAGGGGCCCAAGAGATTCCGGCCCGACTGGGGCCGGACTCGGGCCGGGGATTACCGCAAGAAACCTGGCTACAAGCGTCGGGCAGGCGGTGGTTTCCATCCCCAGTGGCCGGATCGTAAGGGGAGCGACAAGCCTCCGCTGGATAGCGAATAGCCAGAAGGTGGGCACCCGCTGACCGTTTTGAGCCGGGAGTCCCTCATTGGAAGTTGCCTGCGGGGCAGCCTCTCCAGTTGGAACATATTGATTGACATAAACTTAACGAATAGGACCGGGCGATTCTGACCCTGGCTGGAATACGGCCTTCTTCTTGCAGTATGAGGACTTGCAGTCGTTGCAAGACACGCGCGAAGGCCGACGAGCCAAACCCGACTTCTCTGAGTCTCTCTTGCACCTCCAAAGAACAGGGAAGAGTACTACCGAACCAGCTCGTTGGACTTCTTGAGCGGGCCCGAACCGGACACACCTCGGGCCCGCTTTCTTTTTCCCCGTGCTGCCTCCCCCTGCTATCCACGCGTGCACTAATCTGCATCTCCATGTTCCCCATCGATTGACCTCAAGCCTAAGCCCTGTTAGGGTTTATCGCGGTTCCTCGACTGTTGCCCGCATAACCGGGGCGAGTGCTTCCATAGGAGACCGCCTCGGTTGCCGCCGCGTCATCGCCCAGCCGTGAGGTCTCGTGAACAGGAACAGCATCGATAGCCTGGTGGCAGGGCTTGCCACGCGCGACACGCTGGCGTTGGCGCGGCTCATCAGTTGGGCTGAGAACCGGGACGCGCGCATCGGGGAGGTGCTGCGCAGGGTCTATCCGAAGACCGGTCACGCCTATCGACTGGGGATCACCGGTCCTCCGGGCGCAGGGAAGAGCACGCTCATCGCGCGACTCGCCATTCTCCTGCGCGATCGCGGAGAGAAGGTCGCGGTGGTGGCGGTGGACCCCACGTCGCCGTTCACCGGCGGCGCGCTCCTGGGCGATCGCTATCGCATGATCGAGCTTTCCGAGGATCCGCAGATCTACATGCGGAGCATGGCCACGCGCGGGAGCCTCGGTGGGCTGGCCGCGGCAACCGACGAGGCACTCGACCTGTTGGACGCGGCCGGGTTCACCATGATTCTCGTGGAGACCGTTGGGGTCGGACAGGTGGAGCTGGACATCGCAACGGCGACCGATTCGGTGGCCGTGGTGCTGGTGCCCGAGTCGGGGGACGCGATTCAGGCGATGAAGGCGGGTCTCATGGAGATCGGGGATCTCATCGTGGTGAACAAGGCGGACCGCGACGGCGCGGATCAACTCGTGAACGAAGTGGTGTCGATGCTGGAACTCGCGCGCACTCGCGATGGATGGCGGCCGGAGGTGCTCAAGACCACGGCGTCGCGCAACGAGGGGCTGGCCGAACTGATCGAGGCGGTGGGGCGCCATCGCGCTCACAACGCCGCGACCGGCGTGTTCGAGGCGCGGCGGCGGCGCACGCTCAAGCTGCGGCTTCTGAGCGAGGCGCGGCAGGAACTCTTGAACCGGATGGAAACCGACGGCGGGCCGCGGCTCGAAGAGATCCTCGATCGCGTGACGCGGCGCGAGCTGACGCCCCACGACGCGGCGCGGGAGGTTTTGAGCCGCCTCGGCGGGACCGGCGCCGCTGCGGGCATGGACTAGACGGAACGGAGGCGGTATGGATCTCGGACAGCTCCGCCAGGACTACGAGCGGTGGAAGGCGCGCGCGGCGGAGCGGAGCGCCGATCGCGACGTCCTCTTCGAGACGATCTCGGGCGAGCCGGTGCAGCCGCTCTACACGCCGGCGGACGTGGCCGATCTCGATTACCAACGCGATCTCGGCTTTCCCGGCGAGTACCCCTACACGCGCGGCATCCACCCCAACATGTACCGCGGCAGGCTCTGGACGCACCGTCAGTTTTCGGGCTACGGCTCCGCCGCCGACACCAACGCGCGCTATCACTACCTCCTGAAGCACGGGCAGACCGGTCTCTCGGTGGCGTTCGACTTCCCGACGTTGATGGGCTACGACTCCGATCATCCGCGCGCGCGCGGCGAGGTGGGCAAGTGCGGGGTCGCCATCGACAGCATGCGCGACATGCAGCGGCTCTTCGACGGGATCCCTCTCGACAAGATCTCGACCTCGATGACCATCAACGGCCCCGCGGTCGTGCTGTTCGCGTTCTACGTGGCCGCCGCCGAGAAACAGGGCGTGAGCCCGAAGGACCTTCGCGGCACGCTGCAGAACGACATCTTGAAGGAGTACATCGCGCAGCACGCGTGGTGCTTCCCCCCCGAGCCCGCGCTGCGGCTCATCACCGACCTCATGGCCCACTGCGCCGAGCACGTGCCCCAGTGGAACTCGATCTCGATCTCCGGCTACCACATTCGCGAGGCGGGCTCGACCGCGGCGCAGGAGCTGGCCTTCACGCTGGCCAACGGGTTCGAGTACGTGGAGCGGGGAATGAAGGCGGGGATGGACGTCGACACGTTCGCGCCGCGTCTCTCGTTCTTCTGGGACTGCCATCAGGACTTCTTCGAGGAGATCGCCAAGATGCGCGCCGCGCGGCGGATCTGGGCCCGCGAGATGCGGGGGCGCTACAAGGCCAAGGACCCGCGCTCCTGGCTGGTGCGCTTCCATACCCAGACCGCGGGGGTTTCTCTCACCGCGCAGCAGCCCGAGAACAATATCGTGCGCACCGCCTTCGAGGCGCTGGCCGCGGTCTTCGGCGGCACCCAGTCGCTCCACACCAACGCCATGGACGAGACGCTGGCGCTGCCCAGCGAGAAGGCGGCGAAGATCGCTCTTCGCACGCAGCAGATCATCGCCCACGAGCTCGGCGTCACCAACACCGTCGATCCGCTGGGCGGCTCCTACTACGTGGAGGCGCTGACCAACCGTTTGGAGAAGGAAGCCTACGACTATTTCGAGAAGATCAAGAAGGTCGGAGGCGTGGTGCCCGGGATCGAGAAGGGCTGGTTCCAGAACGAGATCGCCCGCGCCAGCCGACGCTATCAGGACGAGATCGAACGCCGGCAGCGGATCATCGTGGGCGTGAACGACTACATCGAAGAGAACGAGAAGATCGAGATCCCGATCCTCTACATCGACGAGTCGTCGGAGCGGGCGCAGAACGAGCACCTCGCGCGACTGCGCCGGGAGCGCGACGCGCACGAGGTGAAAGCGGCGCTGGCCGGACTGCGCGGGGCCGCCGAGGGAACCGAGAACGTGGTCCCGCACCTCATCCGCTGCGCGCACGCCGGGTGCACCGGCGGCGAGATGATCGAAACGTTGAGAGGGGTCTTCGGCGAGTACCACGAGCCGGCGTACTCGTTCTAGGGAGATCGCGCAACAGGGCGCGCGGGACGGAAAGACGAGGGGACGGAGCATGGAACACAAGATCCGAGTCCTGGTGGGCAAGCCCGGTCTGGACGGCCACGACCGGGGGGCGAAGGTGGTGGCGGCGGCGTTGCGCGACGCCGGCATGGAGGTCATCTACTCGGGACTGCATCAAACCCCCGAGGCTCTGGTGAACATGGCCGTGCAGGAGGACGTGGACGTGGTGGCGCTGAGCATCCTCTCCGGCGCGCACATGACGCTGTTCCGCCGGCTGGTGGAGTTGCTCAAGGAGAAAGGCGCCGACGACATTCTCATCACCGGCGGCGGCATCATCCCCGAGCAGGACATGCAGGCCTTGGCGGAGATCGGCGTTGGCAAGCTCTTCGGTCCGGGCACGCCGACCCCGGAGATCGCGGTCTACATCAAGGAGTGGTTTCAGTCCTCTCCGCGCGCGCGGGCGTGAGCGGGCGATCTTGAAGAGAGCAGGAACGGGATGGGGCGGTGCGGCGCTGGCGGCCGTGCCGGCAGCGATGTCGGTCGTCGTCTTGGCGCTCGCGCTTGTCGCCTGCGACGATTCGACGCGAGCCGACGCGCTGGAAGGGGCGGGCTTGCGGATCGTGTTCGAGGGCGCAGCGGCCGATCTCGATTCGATCCAGGTGGAGCTGTGGCAGGAGAACGCGGTGCCGCCGCCGACCTGCCCCACGAAGCCGACGCCGTTTCGGGCTCCGGTCGCTCAGCCGCTTTGCACGCACGGGTCGCTCGAGATCCGCAATCTTCTCGGTGAGGTGATGCGCACCGAGCCGGATCTCCCGTGGCGGGAGCGGATGCCGGCGTGGAATCAGCGCGACGATTCGGGCGCGCTCGTTCCGGAGGGTATCTATCCCGTCCACTGGAAGTGCCTGGACAGTGCGGGGGGCTTCGTATTCAACGGGCACTACTACGCCCTGCGCGAGTCGGCTGATGGAGCGTGTCGGTGGCTGTTGTGGAGCGCGACGGCGAGGCCATCACGTGACGGGGAACGCGCCGAGTTCGCGCCGTTCCCGACCGGCTTCGACGCGCTGACCGTGGATCCCGAGAGCGGGGATGCGGTTCCGGTTACGTTTGAGAATCCCTATCTGGTGCGCGTGAGCGCGCCCGGCCTGGGCTCGGTGGAGCGCGCGGTGACGCTCACCGAGGAGCGGTTCACCGAGGTGCGGGTGCGGTTCTAGAGAGGAAGACGAGCATGAACAAGATCGTGAAGGACGCCGCCGAGGCGCTCCAGAAGGCGGGGCTCAAGGACGGAGCCACGGTCCTGCTCGGAGGTTTCGGTCTCTGCGGGATCCCCGAGAACCTGATCCTCGCCACCCGCGAGCTGGGGGTGAAGGATCTCACCATGATCAGCAACAACGCCGGAGTGGACGATTTCGGGATCGGACTCCTTCTGCAAACCCGGCAGGTCAGGAAGATGGTCTCGACCTACGTGGGCGAGAACAAGACCTTCGAGAGCCAGTTCCTGCAAGGGGAATTGGAGGTGGAGCTGGTGCCGCAGGGGACCTTCGCCGAGAAGATTCGGGCCGGCGGCGCGGGCATCCCGGCGTTCTACACGCCGACCGGTTTCGGCACCCAGATCTCCGAGGGCGGGCTCCCGATGCTCTACGGCAAGGACGGGAGCGCGGTGAAGGCGTCGAAGAAGAAGGACACGCGCGAATTCGACGGCCGGATGTACGTGCTCGAGGAGAGCATCACCGCCGACTTTGCGTTCGTGAAGGCGTTCCTCGGGGACGCGGCGGGGAACCTCGTTTATCGCATGACCGCCCGCAACTTCAATCCGATGATGGCCACCGCCGGCCGCTGCACCCTCGCCGAGGCTCGAGATGCTGGTCGCGATCGGCGAGATCGATCCCGACGTCGTGGCCACGCCGGGGATCTACGTGGACTACCTCTTCCAGGGGACGAACTATGAAAAGCGTATCGAGCAAAGAACGACCCGTCCTTAGGGCGGCGCAGGAGCTGCGCGACGGGTACTACGTGAACCTGGGAATCGGGATGCCCACGCTGATCGCGAACCATGTCCCGCCGGGGATGACGATCACGTTCCAGTCCGAGAACGGACTCCTGGGCATCGGTCCGTTCCCGCGCGCCGGCGAAGAAGACGCCGACCTCATCAACGCCGGCAAGCAGACGGTGACCGCGGCGACAGGCTCCTCGTTCTTCAGCTCCGCCGATTCCTTCGCCATGATTCGCGGCGGGCACGTGGATCTGAGCATCCTCGGCGCGCTGCAAGTGGACAAAGAGGGAACGCTGGCGAACTGGATGATCCCCGGCAAGATGGTGAAAGGGATGGGCGGCGCCATGGATCTGGTGGCGGGCGCTCGGCGCGTGGTGGTCATCATGACCCACGCATCCAAGGACGGCGAAGCCAAGATCGTGAACCGCTGCTCGCTGCCCCTGACCGGGGTCAAGGTCGTGGACCGCATCATCACCGAGATGGCGGTGATCGACGTGACGCCGGAAGGACTCGTGCTGGTGGAGCGCGCAGCCGAGTTCAGCGTGGAGGATATCCAGAAAGCCACCGAGCCCAAGCTCATCGTGAAGGGCGAAGTTCCGGTGATGGAGTTTCCTGACGAGGAGGTGTCGTGAGCCGCTACGCGGAGTTGTCCGATGATCACGTGATGTTCCAGAAGATGATCCGCGAGTTTGCGGATCAGGAGATCGCCCCGCGAGCGGCGGAGATCGACCACAAGGACGAGTTCCCGCAATGGGCGGTGGACAAGCTCGCCGAACTGGGGATCCTCGGCCTCGTCTTCCCCGCCGAGTACGGCGGGCAGGACGGCGATTCCCTCATGTATTGCATCGCGGAGGAGGAGGTGTCGCGGGCCTCGGGGAGCGTGGGGCTCATCATGGCCGCCCACATCTCGCTCGGGACCTATCCCATCTACGCCTTCGGGAGCGACGCCCAGAAGAAGAAGTACCTCCCCGACCTGGTCAGCGGGCGCAAACTCGGCGCGTTCGGCCTCACCGAACCCGAGGCGGGCTCCGACGCAGGCGGCACAAAGACGCGGGCGGAGCTCAAGGGGGATCACTGGGTCGTCAACGGGAGCAAGCACTGGATCACCAACGCGGGTGTCGCGGGCACGCTGGTGCTCACCGCGGTGACCACGCCGGGCAAGGGAGTGAACGGCATCAGCTCGTTCATCGCCGAGGCCGGCACGCCCGGCCTCAAGATCGCGAAGAAGGAGGACAAGGTCGGGCTGCGCGGCTCGGTGACCAACCCCATCTTCATCGAGGACATGAAGCTGCCCAAGGACAGCATGCTGGGAGGCGAGGGACAGGGCTTCCGCCAGTTCATGCAGACCCTGGACGGAGGGCGCATCTCGATCGGGGCCATGGCGCTGGGTCTTGCCCAGGCCGCCTTCGACGCGGCGGTCGCGTATGCGGCGCAGCGCGAGCAGTTCGGCAAGCCCATCGCCGAGTTCCAGGCGGTGCAGTTCAAGCTCGCTGACATGGAAACCGAGATCGAGGCGGCCCGGCACCTGGTCTACAGCGCCGCCCGCATGAAGGACCGCGGAGAGCGCATGACCAAGTACTCGGCGATGGCCAAGCTCTACGCCAGCGAAGTCTCGATGCGGTGCACCAACCACGCGATCCAGATCTTCGGCGGCAACGGCTACAGCCGCGAGTACCCGGTGGAGCGCTTCTGGCGCGACGCCAAGCTCACCGAGATCGGCGAGGGCACGAGCGAGATTCAGCGGCTCGTGATCGCCCGCGAAATCCTGAAGGAGGTAAAGAACTCATGAACCAGGCAGTCATCGTCAGCGCATGCCGGACCCCCGTCGGCAAGTTCATGGGCGGGCTTTCGTCGTTCCCCGCGGGGCGACTCGGCGCGCTTGTCGTGGCCGAGGCGGTGAAACGGGCGGGCATCGATCCCAAGGAGGTCGATGAGTGCATCATGGGCAACGTGCTCCAGGCCGGCGTGGGGCAGAACCCCGCCCGGCAGGCCGCGCACTGGGGCGGGCTTCCCGACGAGATCGGGTCGTTCACCGTGAACAAGGTCTGCGGCTCGGGGCTCAAGGCGGTGATGCTCGCCGCACAGGCTATCAAGGCCGGCGATCATGACGTGCTCGTGGCCGGCGGCATGGAGAGCATGTCGAACGCGCCGTACCTTCTCCCCGGTGCGCGCAACGGCTACCGGCTGGGTCACGGCACGCTCATCGACTGCATGGTGGCCGACGGCCTCACCGACGTATACAACGACTATCACATGGGCGTGGCGGCGGAGCTGATCGGCGAGAAGTTCAAGGTGAGCCGGGAAGATCAGGACGTGTACGCCCTCGGGAGCCAGCAAAAGGCGTCGGCTGCGATCAAGGCAGGAAGGTTCAAGTCCGAGATCGTCCCGGTGGAGGTGGTGCAGCGCAAGGGGGCCGCCCTCGTCGTGGACACCGACGAGGGTCCCCGCGAAGACACCACGCTGGAAGGATTGGCACGGCTCAAGCCGGCCTTCAAGAAGGACGGCACCGTGACCGCAGGCAACGCGCCGAGCGTCAACGACGGCGCGAGCGCGCTCGTCGTGATGAGCGAGAAGCGGGCGAAGGAGTTGGGCAAGACCCCGATCGCGCGCATCGTGGATTACACGACCGGCGGCACCGAACCGCAGTGGCTGTTCTACGCGCCGGTGGTGGCGGTGCAGAAGCTCATGAAGAAGATGGGTGTGGGCATCAACCACTGGGATCTGATCGAGGCCAACGAGGCCTTCAGCGTTCAGGCGCTGGCGGACGGCCGTGAGCTCGGCTGGGATTGGAACCGGGTGAACGTGAACGGCGGCGCGGTGGCGCTCGGCCACCCGATCGGCGCGAGCGGCGCGCGCGTGTTGACCACGCTGCTCTATGCGATGCAGGATCGCGGAGCGAAGAAGGGCATGGCCACCCTCTGTCTGGGGGGCGGCAACGCGGTGGCGCTGGCCGTGGAGATGTAGGGAGGGGAAGTCATGCAAGCGAACGACGTCAAGCGTGTGGCGGTGATCGGGGCGGGCACGATGGGGAACGGCATCGCCCACGTCTTCGCCCAGAGCGGATACGAGGTGACGCTGGTGGATCTGGAGCCCGCGCTCCTACACCGGGCGCTCACCACCATCGAGAAGAATCTGGGGCGAATCGTAGCCAAGGGGAAGCTGACCGAAGCGGACATGAAGTCCACCCTCGGCCGCATCGCCACCGGTTCCGAGTTGGAGACGGCCGCCGAAGCGGATCTGGTGATCGAGGCGATCACCGAGGATCCGGTGGTCAAGTTCGGGCTCTTCCGAAAGCTCGACGCGATCTGCCCGCCGGAAGTGCCGTTCGGCAGCAACACCTCGTCGATCTCCATCACCGAGATCGCGGCGCAGACGAAGCGCCCGGAGCGCGTGGTCGGCATCCACTTCATGAACCCGGTGCCGGTCATGCAACTGGTGGAGATCATCAGCGGGCTCGCGACCTCGGAGGAGACCCGCACGCTGGCCGTCGACACCGCCAAGCGGGTGGGAAAGACCCCGGTCGAGGTGAACGACTATCCCGGCTTCGTCTCCAACCGCGTGTTGATGCCGATGATCAACGAGGCGGTGTTCTGCGTGATGGAGGGGGTCGCGAAGCCGGAAGCGGTCGACGAGGTCATGAAGCTCGGGATGAACCATCCCATGGGGCCGCTCGCTCTGGCCGATCTCATCGGTCTCGATACCTGCCTCGCCATCATGAACGTGCTTCACGAGGGATTGGGAGACGACAAGTACCGGCCTTGCCCGCTGCTGCGCAAGATGGTCCGCGCCGGCCACCTCGGGCGCAAGTCCGGCCGCGGATTCTACGTGTACGGGTCGTAGGGGGAGGATGCATGGACTTCACGCTGAGCGAAGACGAGAAACTCATTCAGGACGCGGCGCGCGAGCTGGCGGTGAAGGAGATCGCTCCCCGGGCCGCCCACTTCGACGAGACGATGGCCTTTCCGCACGACAACGTGAAGAAGCTCGCCGAGCTGGGCTTCCTGGGGATGTGCGTGGAGGAGCAATGGGGGGGGGCCGGTCTCTCCACGCTCGCCTACGTGCTGGCCATGGAGGAGATCTCCAAGGCCTGCGCCTCCACCGGCGTGATCATGTCGGTGAACAACTCGCTCGTGTGCGACCCGATCGCCAAGTTCGGAACGGATGAGCAGAAGGAGAAATTTCTCAAGCCTCTGGCCAGGGGGGAGAAGCTCGGCGCCTACTGCCTGACAGAGCCGGAAGCCGGTTCGGATGCCCAGAACCTGCGCACGGCCGCCGTGCGGGATGGGGATCACTACGTCCTCAACGGGACGAAGAACTTCATCACCAACGGTCAGGTAGCCGACTATTACATCGTCTATGCCAAGACCGATCCCTCCGCCGGTCACAAGGGGATCAGCGCGATCCTGGTGGAGGCGGAGAGCGGCGGGCTCACGCGGGGGCACAAAGAGCACACAATGGGCATCCGCGCCTCCTCGACCTGCACGCTCTTCTTCAGCAACGTGAAGGTGCCGGCTGGCAACCTGCTGGGGAAGGAAGGCGAGGGGTTCAAGATCGCGCTCGCCACGCTCGACGGCGGGCGGATCGGGATCGCGGCGCAGGCGCTCGGCATCGCCCAGGCCGCCCTGGACGAAGCGACCAAGTACGCCCAGGAGCGGACCACCTTCGGCAAGCCCATCGCCGATCTGCAGGCGATCCAGTGGATGATCGCGGACTCGGTGACCGAAATCGATGCCGCGCGGCTTCTGACCTGGCGCGCGGCGTTGAAGAAGGACAGCGGCGACCGGTACTCGGTCGAGGCCTCTATGGCAAAGCTCGCCGCGTCGCGAACCGCGGTGGTGGTGGCCGACCGCGCGGTGCAGATCCACGGCGGATACGGCTACGTCCGCGAATACGCGGTGGAGCGGCACTACCGCGACGCCAAGATCACCGAACTTTACGAGGGAACCAGCGAGATCCAGCGAATGGTGGTGGCTCGAAACTTGTTGCACTAGAGGGGATTGGGGGAGGTTGTGGATTTTAGACTTGCCGAGGAGCAGAAGCTCCTGCGCGATACGATTCGTGAGTTTGCCGAGTCGGAACTGGCCCCACTTGTTTCCGAGTACGAACGGGAGGCGCGCTACCCGCGCGAAGTCATCGTGCGGCTGTGGAAGGAACTGGGGCTGGGCGGCATGCTCTGTCCCGAGGCGTACGGCGGCATCGACCTCGATCCCGTCTCGTACGTGCTCGTGGTGGAGGAGCTGGCCCGCATCTGGCCGTCCTTGAGCATCATCGTCTCGGTGCACAATTCGGTCGGCGTGCAGCTCATCGCCGAGCACGGCACGGACGAGCAGAAGCGGAAGTATCTGCCGCAGTTGACCCAGGACTGGATCGCCGCCTTCAGCCTCTCCGAGCCGGGCGCCGGCAGCGATGTAGCCGCCATGCACACCACGGCCTTCCGCGACGGCGCGCACTACGTGCTCAACGGCGAGAAGAACTGGGTCACCAGCGGTGCCCAGGCCGATCTCTTCATCATCTTCGTGAAGACCGATCCCTCGGCGGGCAACCGCGGCATCAGCGCCTTCATCGTGGAGAAGGGCACACCCGGTCTCACCATCGGCAAGCCGGAGAAGAAGATGGGGATCAAGGCCAGCGAGACGGTCTCCCTATCCCTTGTCGATTGCCGGGTCCCGGCGGAGAATCTCCTCGCCCGCGAGGGGATGGGTTTCAAGATCGCGATGACGGAGCTGGACAGCGGGAGGATCGGGGTCGGTGCGCAGGCGGTAGGCATCGCCCAGGGCGCGCTCGAGCGCTCGGTGAAGTATGCGCGGGAACGGGTGGCGTTCGGGCAGCCCATCGCAGAGTTCGAGGCCATCCAGTGGATGATCGCCGACATGGCGACGCGACTCGACGCGGCGCGGCTCTTGGTCTATCGCGCGGCGGCCCTGAAGGCCGCGGGAGAGCCGTTCACCCGCCAGTCGTCCATGGCGAAACTCTACGCCTCCGAGGCGGCTACGTTCATAGCTCACCGCGCTATCCAGATTCACGGCGGATACGGCTATACTGAGGACTACGTCGTCGAGCGGCACTACCGCGACGCGCGCGTGACGGAGATCTACGAAGGCACGAGCGAGATCCAGCGGCTTGTCATTGCCCGCACATGGTTGCGCGAGCACGGAATCTGAGGAACACCATGGCCAAGAGCATCGTCACGATCATCAAATCGAACCCGGAGACCGTGCTGGGCGACATCGGCAAGGCCATGCGGGACGCGGGCTATCGCGACGTGCTGGATCCCGTCCACGACACCTGCCTCAAGATCAACGTGTCGTGGCATGTCTATATGCCGGGAGTGTCCACCACGCCGTGGCAGATCGAAGGGGTCGTGCGTACGCTGCTCGAGGACGGCTTCCGCTCGGAGAAGCTCTGGGGCGTGCACAACGATACCGTGGTGGTGGACTCGCGCGTCGGAGAGATCCATAACAAGCACAAGCCGGTCTGCGACAAATACGGCGTGCGGCGGGTGTTTCTCAACGATCCCGATCAGGAATGGGTTCAGTACGAACCGAAAGGCAAGCTCCTGGTCCTCGATAAGGTGTTCGAGAAGGACGGCATCCGCATCCCCAAGTTCCTGGTGGGGAAGAACATCATTCACCTCCCCACGGTGAAGACCCACGTCTTCACCACCATGACCGGGGCCATGAAGAACGCGTTCGGGGGACTCCTGCACTTCAACCGGCATTGGACGCACTCGGTGATCCACGAGACGCTGGTGGACCTTCTTCGCATCCAGAAGGACATCCACCCCGGAGTGTTCGCGGTGACCGACGGATCGTTCTGCGGCGACGGACCGGGACCTCGGGCGATCCGACCGCATGTGAAGGGCTACATGCTGGCGAGCGCGGACCAGGTGGCGATCGACGCGGTCAGCGCGAAGATGATGGGGTTCGATCCTCTCTCTCTCAAGTTCATCCGGCTCGCCCACGAAGCCGGCCTGGGCACGGGGGATGTGCGCGACATCGAGGTGCGCGGCGAGGATCTCTCGAAGATCAACTTCGGGTTTCGCGGCGGCGAGGACACCTTTGCCTCGCGCGGACAGAAGGCCATCTATCACGGACCGCTCAAGCCGCTGGAGAAACTGTTGCTCAGGAGCCCGATCGTGCCGTGGTCCTATGCCGCCTCCAAGCTCTACCACGACGTCTACTGGTTCCCCGTCCACGGCCGCAGGCGCGTCGAGCACGCGCTGAACGATACCGACTGGGGGCGCCTCTTCCGCGACTACGAGAAGGGGTTGGTGGGCCGCGACGTGCCGGGGAAGGACGCGAAGAGCTAAGACTTCCGTGCCGCCCGGTCAATCCGCCGCGGTGAGATCCACTTCGACGCCGTTCAGCACGATCCGGTAGTCGAGCGCGACGGCGGGACGCAGCATCGCCGATACGGAGCAGTACTTCTCCTGCGAGAGCGCCACCGCTCGCCGCACCGACGCCGCGTCCACCTCCGTCCCCTCCACGTGATAGGTGAGCGTCATGTGCGTGTAGACGCGGGGCTCCTCCTCGCGGCGCACCGCGGCCACCTCGATGCGCAGCGCTTGCGGCTCTTTCCGCATCTTGGTGAGGATCATCACCACATCCATGCCGGTGCACCCGGCCAGCGCGGCCAGCACCGCCTGCATGGGGGACGGCCCCGGCCCCGGCCGCTTGCGAAGCGGCACGCTGGCCAGCGTGATCGTCTCGCCCTCGGGGAAGTCGACCCTGAACTCCATGCCACTCTGCCACGATGCCGTTACCGGTGTCATACGGCGCTTATCCCCCCGTCCACGAAGATCTCCTGACCGGTGATCCAGCCCGCCTCGTCGCTGGCCAGGAACACCGCGGTCGCCGCCACGTCCTCGGGGCGGCCCACGCGGCGAAGCGGGTAGCGCTCGCCGAGTGCCCGCACATGCGCTTGCGGGTCCTCGCGCCCGTCCCAGATCTCGCGGTTCAGATCCGTGAGCACGAGCGCCGGGCTGATCGCGTTGACGCGGATCCCCTCCGGCCCGTGCCGCACCGCGAGCGAACGGGTGAGCGCGCTCACCGCGCCCTTGGTGGCCGCGTAGGCGGGGAGCGAGGCGCTCGCTCCCGCGTGGTGTGTGAGGTATGAGGAGACGTTCAGGATCACGCCTCCCGTCTCCTGCATGCGCTCCACCGCGACGCGGCATCCGTTGAAGACGCCGGCGACGTTGGTTTCGAAGAGGCGGCGGAGATGATCGGTGTCCGCTTCGGGGAGCGACCGGCGTTCGAGGATTCCCGCGGCGTTCATCCAGACGTTGAGCGCGCCCCAGCGCGTCCGGGCATCGTCGGCGACGGCGAGCAGCTCTTCGTAGCGGGTGACGTCGGCGGTGCGCGAGGCGATGGTGCCCGGCGTGACACCGACGGGGGCGGGCCCCGCCGAGGCCTCGGCGGCGATCTCCACCACGGCGCGCTTCAGCACCTCTTCGCGGCGTCCGCAGATGAGGACGTGGGCGCCCTGCGTCACGAACGCGCGCGCGGAGGCGAGGCCGATGCCCGTGCCGCCGCCCGTGATCGCCACGACCCGACCGCGGTGCGAGAACATGCCGCCGCGGTGCAGGTCGGCGCTGCTGTGATCGGGAACCTCGCGGTCCGGGACCGCCTTGCCGCGTTCGGCCGTCATCCGCGGTCCTGGCTCAACTCGATGAGCACGCCGTGCGTGCTCCTGGGGTGGACGAACGCTACCCACTTGTTGTGCGTCCCCACGCGCGGCTCGCGGTCGATGAGGACGAGGCCCGCCTTCTCGCAAGCCGCCATCGCTTCGCGGATGTCGGCAACGTCGAAGCAGAGGTGGTGGATGCCCTCGCCGCGCTTGTCGATGAAGCGGCCGATGGGACCTTCGGGGGAAAGCGATTCGAGCAGCTCCACGTGCGTCTCGCCGACGGGAAGGAACGCGGTCCGCACCTGCTGATCCTCGACCGTTTCGCGATGGTCGCAGGCGAGGCCGAGGCCCTCGGTGTAGATCCGCACCGCGGCCTCCAGATCGCGGACGGCGATGCCGATGTGGTCGAGTCGACGGATCATGCGGGCTCCTTGCGCGGGCGGTTAAGGTGACGGCGCCGGCAAGAATACCACGCGGCCGGCGGCGGGCCGGCGACGAGTCCTCGTCGGCGAAAGTCGGGCGCCCGTCGCTCGCTCGTCGCGGTCGAGTCGCGTCGCCTCGACGAGACAACGCGTTACGCGCGCGCACCGCTTGGCCCCGTCCTTGCTCATCGTCCCATCGCCACGCGATACCGGTCGCCCCGACATCGCAGCACGAGACGCAACACGGCGGCCGGATCGCGGTGTGGCCCGGCCGCCCCGGCGCCCACTGCCCTCCTCGGGCTCGGGCCGCCCGGGCCTCACATCGGCGGCGCACGTGTCCGCTCCGCTTCCCGGCTCCCCAGGCCGGCGGCCTCCTCCTCGGGGGCCGGGAACGGAGAGGGCATCGCGAAACGCAGAATCCAGGAAAGCGCGGTCCGCTTCGCGGTGCGGCGGCGCTATGCTCGGTCCCCAGGAGGACCGGGCGGTGGATGTTCACAACCTCGATCGTATTTTCAAGCCCCAGCGCATCGTGGTGCTGGGCGCCAATGAAAACCCGCGCAGCGTCGGCTCGACCGTTCTGCGAAACCTGATCGGTGGGGGATACCGAGGCGTCGTCTACCCGGTCCATGCCACGCTCGAGGCGGCTCAGGGCGTGCACTGCTATCGCAAGGTGGGTGAACTCCCCCGCGTGCCCGACCTCGCCGTGATCTGCACCGCCGCCGCCGCCGTCCCGGAAGTCGTGCGCGACTGCGGTGAGGCGGGAATCCGCGGCGTGATCGTCGTCTCCGCGGGATTTCGCGAGGCGGGTCCCGACGGCGTCGCGCTCGAGGAGAGACTCCGCGCAGAGATCGCGCGCTTCGACGGCATGCGCGTCATGGGACCCAACTGCCTCGGCGTCCTCGTCCCGCATATTGGCCTCAACGCCAGCTTCGCCTCCGCCGCTTCCGCCCCGCAGAAGGGGGACGTGGCGTTCATCTCGCAGTCGGGGGCGCTCTGCACCTCTGTCTTGGACTGGGCGCTCGACGAGAACATCGGCTTTTCCCACTTCGTATCGGTCGGGAACATGCTCGACGTCGACTTCGGCGATCTCATCGATTACTTCGGCGAGAACGAGGAGTGCGCGTCGATCCTGCTCTACATGGAATCGCTCAAGGATGCGCGCCGGTTCCTCTCCGCGGCGCGCGCGTTCGCGCGGACCAAGCCCATCGTGGCGTACAAGGCGGGGCGTTTCGAGGAATCGGCGAAGGCCGCCGGCTCCCACACCGGGGCCATGGCGGGGGAGGACGCGATCTACCAGGCCGCCTTCGAGCGGGCGGGGATCACCCGCGTCTACGAGATCGGCGACATCTTCGATTGCGCGGAATTGATCGCGCGCCATCCCTCTCCGCGCGGGCACCGACTGGGCATCGTCACCAACGCCGGCGGCCCCGGGGTGATGGCGCTGGACGCTCTGATGGCGGCGGGCGGGACGCCGGCGCAGCTCTCCGCGTCCACGCTCGCGGCGCTGGAAGAACTCCTGCCTCCCTCGTGGTCGCACGGCAATCCTGTGGACGTCCTCGGCGACTCGCCCCCCAAGCGCATGGCGCGCGCGGTCGAGGTGACGCTGGCCGACTCCGGCGTCGATGCGATTCTCGTCATCCTCACGCCGCAGGCCATGACCAAGCCCACCCAGGCGGCGAAATCGCTGGCCGAACTCGCCGCATCGTCGCACAAGCCGATCCTGGCCGCGTGGCTCGGGGGACGGAGCATGCGCGAGGGGATCGATCTTCTCAATCGGGCGGGAGTTGCCACCTACGCCACGCCCGAGCAGGCGGTGCAAGCGTTCATGACGCTGGCCTCGCACGCGCGCAACATCGAGATCCTCTACGAGGTCCCCCGTGACGTGCCCGTCGACTTCACCGTCGATCGGGACGAGGTGCGGTCGGCATTCACCGCCATGCTCGCCCGCGAAGGCGACGTTTTCTCCGAGTCGGCCTCGAAGTCGCTGCTCCAGTTCTACGGTATCCCGGTCGCCGAGACCTGGCTCGCGTGCACCGCCGACCAGGCGGCGGATCTGGTCGGCGCACTCGACACGTCGGCGGTGATGAAGATCGCCTCGCCCGACATCACTCACAAGAGCGATGCGGGGGGCGTGATCCTCGACGTGCGCGGGGAGCGCGCGGCGCGGGAGGCCTTCGACGCGCTGATCGCGGGAGCGCGCGGCGCCGGCGCGGGTCGCATCGACGGGGTCACCGTGCAGCCCATGGTACGTGCGGAGGGCTCGCTCGAACTCATTCTCGGCATGCGCCGCGACCCCGTCTTCGGACCGGTGATCCTGGCCGGACTTGGCGGAATCACGGCGGAGGTGCTGCGCGATACGAGCCTCGGCTTTCCCCCGCTCAACGAGCGGTTGGCGAGGCGAATGCTGGAGTCGCTGCGCATCTGGCCCCTCCTCCAGGGATATCGCAACCGGCCCGCGATCGATCTGGAGCGATTGATCGAGATCCTCATCCGCTTCTCGTATCTGGCCTCCGATTTCCCGGAGATTCGCGAGTTGGACGTGAACCCGCTTCTGGTGTGGCCGGGCGGCGCTTGCGCACTGGACGCGCGGGTGCTGGTCGACCGAACGGTGGTGTGGGATCCGGCGCGTCCTTACGCCCATCTCGCTTTGCGGCCGTATCCCGAGGAATACGTGAGACCCGCGGTCCTGGCCGACGGGGAAGCGGTCACGATGCGCCCGATCCGTCCCGAAGACGAGCCGCGCTGGATGGAGATGTTAGCCTCGTGCTCCCGCGAGAGCATCTACGCGCGCTTCCGCGGGTTCATTCAGTGGGACGTTCATCCGATCGCGGTTCGCTACTGCTACATCGATTACGATCGCGAACTGGCCATCGTGGTGGAGGTCGGCGAAGGCGCGGACCGCAAACTGGCAGGCGTGGGACGGCTCGTTGCCGACCCCGACCTCCAGTCGGCCGACTTCGCGGTCCTGGTGGCCGATCCGTGGCAGGGTCAGGGAATGGGGACGATCCTCACCGAGTACTGCGTGGAACTTGCGGCGCACTGGGGGGTGAAGAGGATCATCGCCGAGACCTCCACCGGGAACGCGCGGATGCGGCGCGTCTTTGAGCGGCTTGGGTTCGCCACCACGGTCCAGGACGATGAGGATACCGTGCTGGCGGTCAAGCAATTGACCTGATCGACAATCAATCAGCCCGATCGAAAGGAGCGTTGAACTCCATGATGTCGCCTGCCACGCCTCCGCCCCCCTATGTCGAAACCATCACCCTTGCCGGCGGCTGCTTCTGGTGCCTGGAAGCGGTCTATGACGAGATCCTCGGCGTGACGTCGGTCGAGTCGGGTTATTCCGGCGGCACGGTGAAGAACCCCACCTACAAGCAGGTGTGCGACGGGAACACCGGCCACGCCGAGGTCGTCCAGGTCACCTTCGATCCCAAGGTGGTGACCCTGCGCGACCTGCTCGAGGTGTTCTTCGTCATCCACGATCCCACCACGCCGAACCGGCAAGGGGGGGACGTGGGCACGCAGTACCGGTCCGCGATCTTCTTTCGCTCTCCGGATCAGGAGCAGATCGCGCACGAGGTGATCGCCGAGATTGTGCGGGAGAAGATGGTTGACGATCCCGTCGTGACGCAGATCGTTCCCTTCCAGGAGTTTTTCAAGGCCGAGGACTACCATCAGGAATACTTCGCCAACAACCCAACTCAGGGCTATTGCCGGGCCGTCATCTCGCCCAAGCTCTCCAAGTTCCGGTCGAAATTCGCCGAATTGCTGCGAAAGCCCTGACCCCGCCTCGGCAATATCCCCACTTTCGCTCGGGTGCGCGCCTCGGTAAACTGTTACGCAAAACGAGGAGCGTACTCCATGCTGCATAACGTCACCCGGGAGTTTATCCGGGCGATCCCCAAGACGGACCTGCACGTCCATCTCGACGGATCGCTTCGGCTGGCCACCCTGATCGAACTCGCCCCCTCCTGCGGCGTCACGCTGCCGTCCAGCGACGAAGCGGGCATGCGCGAGCTGGTCTTCAAGGAGAAGTACAAGAGCCTGGGGGAGTACCTGCAGGGGTTCGCATATACCTGCGGGGTGCTCCAGTCCGCGGAGAACCTGGAGCGGGCGGCGTACGAACTCGCGGAGGACTGCCTGGCGGAGGGCGTCCGCTACGTCGAAGTCCGCTTCGCGCCCCAGTTGCACGTTCGTGACGGTCTGAGCCTGGAGCGAGTCGTGCGCGCGGTATCGGACGGCATGAGCCGGGCGAAGGCGGAGCACGATGCGTCCGCCGTCGTGCAGTCGGGGCACGACATCCCGTTCGAGTACGGTCTCATCCTGTGCGCGATGCGCTCATTCAACGAGGACATGGGCCCATACTTCGCTCAGATGTTGCGGTCCCTCGCCTACACGCCGCGCAAGCGCGTCTTCGCGACCGCGTCGCTGGAGCTGGCGCGTGCGGCGGCCCACCTCGCGCGGGACGTGGGGCTTCCGGTCGTGGCCTTCGATTTGGCCGGCGAGGAGGCGGGATACCCGGCCATCGACCACCGCGAGGCGTATCAGTACGCGCACAAGAACTTCCTCAAGAAGACGGTGCACGCCGGCGAAGCTTACGGCCCAGAGTCCATCTTCCAGGCCATCACCGAATGCCACACGAATCGCATCGGCCACGGGACGTTTCTCTTCGCCGCCGACATGGTGCGGGACTCGGACATCGAGGATCCCGTCGCCTACACCCGGCTGCTCGCGGAGACCATCGCGAGCCAACGGATAACCATCGAGGTGTGCCCGACCAGCAATCTTCAGACCACGCCGGAGATTCGGAGCATGGCCGAGCATCCCGTGCTCAAGATGATCGACTACGGCATGTCGGTGACGATCTGCACCGACAACCGGCTCGTCTCCAATACGACGGTCAGCCGGGAGCTGGAATTGGTCGCGGACAAACTCCAGATCACGAGATCCCAGTTTCGCAATCTCGTGGTGGCGGGGTTCAAGGGGAGCTTCTACCCCGGCAGCTATCGCTCCAAGCGCGCGTACGTGCGCCGGGTGATCGACCGCTACGAGCAGCTCGAGCGGGACTTGCTGGGAGAGTGACATGAATCCGGGCGGGATGGCGATCGCTCTGGGGCTGATCCTGGCAACCGCTCAAGCCGACATCCCGGTCTTCGACGTTCCCGACACGGTGCGGGTCGAAGCCCGGCGCCAGTGGATGCCGCGACCCCAGGTCAGCCTGCTCTACGAGTCCCTTCGTCCGTCGCTACGCACTCCGGGACTCTTGAAGGTCCCGAACTCGGCAAGCTTTCCGACCCGCCCTCCCACCATCGAGCTGACCCGACTCGGGCGAATCGCCTACGGCGCGGACGCGGCCGGTTTCGCGGGCCTCTCCGTCGGCGCACTCGGGAGCTGGTGCGGGCTATGGGAAGAACGCAAGGCCTGGTACTTGATGGGCGCCGGGGCGGCGTTGGGCGCCATCTGGGGCGGTGTATCCACGGGGAAGAACTCCCGCGTGCAGATCCGCGCTACGGCTTCTCCGCCTGCACCGTGAACGGGGACGAATACCAGAGGTTCTCGGCGAGGTTGAAGTAGGGCTCGCTCAGGCTTCTGCGCACGAGGTCGGGGGTGAGGTTCGCCGCATCGTAGGTGATGCGCGCGCGTCCCTGCTTCGGCCCGGGCCACGCCTCGAGACTCACGTACCCGGGAAGCGCGAACTCGTCGTCCCGGTCGAGGAAGAAGACGAGCAGCGTCGCGCGCCCCCGGCAATCGAGGCCGGCGATTTCCAGATCGACGGTGGCGGTCGTCGCGGGTTCGTCTCCGCGCGCATACGTGAAGGACGGCGCCGGGAAGAATTGCGCCGCACCCACCGAGAGCCCGATGCCTGCGAGGAGGATCGGAACCGGTATCCACTTCGGCAGGCGCGCGCCGGCGCCTCGCGGAAGCGCCCAGCGAAGCGGAGGGTTCTTGCGCACCTTGCACACCTTCATGCACTCACCGCAGGCGGTGCAGCTCGCCGAGGTCACTTCCTTCATCGTGTCGACGGGGATACCCATGGGGCATGTGTCCGAGCAGCGGCCGCACTCGGCGCAGCCCGCGTCGCTGCGGCGGATGCGCAACAAGCCCACCGCTGAGAACGGCTGCAAGATCGCGGCGAAGGGGCAGAGCCAGCGGCAGAAGGGAAGCGCCACCACCAGCGAGGCGACCACGATGCCGCCCGAGATCACGTACGCCCAGATCGTAATGTCCTCGCCGTTCCGGCTGATCAGCGCGTAACAGGGATCGTAGCCGCGAAAGACCAGCTCGGCGGTTCGATACGTGAACCACAGAATCACCCCGAGGACGGCGTATTTCCCCAGCGAGAGCACGCGATCCGCAACCCGCGAGACCTTCAGCGCGGGCAACCCCACCCGCGCTCCCAACCGGCGTATCCACGCGGAAACGGTGCCGATCGGACAGGCGTGGCTGCAGAAGACGCGTCGCGCGAGAAGTGTCGCGCCCAGTATCCCGAGGAGGATGTACAGGTTGGAGACCCCAAGAGAACAGGGCATGTTCCCTTCGGTCACGTACGTGTAGAGGCTCTCCACCCCGCCGAAGGGGCACCACCGCTCGGCGTTTCCGCGCACGAGGAACACCGCCGCCACGGTGAGCGCAAGGAATCCCAACTGGACGGAGCTACGCAACGACAGGCGCACGTGCGGCGTTGCGGGCTACTTCGAACCGCAGGCGGTGCGCGAAGGGCAGGCGCCGCAGCTCGGACCCTTGCTGCATGAGGACTCGGACATCTTGGACGCTGTGTCCATGACCTGGGTGAACGCGCTGTTCGTCCCCAGCGCGGCGAAGTCGCTGCACGTCTTCACCCTGTCGCGGGTCTGCCCGAGAAGACTCGGCGTCGTCGTCTCGAAGGCCTGCTTGAGAAGCTTCACCGCGCCGGCGTGGTCGCCGGTGCCGGCCAGGAGCCGGGCGCGGATCATGAGGAGGTTGGGCGTGGCGGCGAAGGGAAGCGAGACTTCCGTGGCGATCAGCTTCGCCTTCGCGATGTCGCCCGTTCGCGCGAGCGCGATGCCGTGGAGCATGCGGGCGGATGGGGTGAGCCTGGCAACGGGCTGTTGCGCGAGGAGCGATGCCGCTTCGACATCGCGGTTCAGCTCGAGCAGGCTCTCCGCCAGGAGTGCCGCGCTCGCGGGAGAACCGGTCCGCTGATGCGCCTCTCGATCGAGGGCGAGGGCCTCGCCGAAGATCCCCTTGCTGTAGTAATAGGCGCGCAAGGCGGCGGCGGTACGATCCCACTGCGCGGCATCCGCAGTCCCGGCAAGGTCCGTCCGCAGCTTCATCACGCGGCGGAGAACGTCGAGCTCGCCGCGGTAGGCGGCATTGGCGGGGTCGAGCCGAGCGGCCTCGGCGAACGCAACCTCAGCCTGCTGCCAGTCGTTCTGCGCAAGCATCGTGTTCCCGCGAGCCAGGGCCTGAGCGGCATCTTCGGGTCGCCCGGCCCAGGCCGAAGGAATGGCCGTCTGAATCAGAAGCCCCAACAAAACCGCGAGAAACGCCGTGCGCGACGCCATTCCGGAAGTCCTTTCCGCCGGCGCGCGGGCGAGCCCAGGCCGGCCGTCCCCATATGCCGCCACGCATGCGGCCAAGCACGGCCGGGCGAGGGCGATTCCTTCGGGAAAGCCTAACCCAGCGCGGGTCCTGAAACAAACGGAAGGAGGAGTCGCCTGGAAGTAAGGTGAACATATCATCCGAACAGCACATGACTGAAATAGTCATGTTTAGGCAAGGGGCGCCGCACCTGGCGAGGCTTGGCCTTGCGGGTCTCAGCAGCCGGCGTATCGATAGGGGTAGTACCGCGGCTGCCACATGGCGGCGGCGATCAATTCCCCCAGCCGCTCGTCCGACTCGGCTATTCCCAACCCCTCCTCGCGGGCTTGTTTGGCGACAGCCAGCGCGACGTGATACGACACGCGCCGAATCTCGGCAAGAGGCGGCAGGAGCAATCCGGCGGCGCGTTCGTCGTCGGTCACCAGATCGGAGATCGCGCAGGTCGCGGCATGGAACATCCGGTGGGTGATGCTGGAAGCCTGACAGACGATGGCGCCCAGCCCCATGCCCGGGAAGACGTAGAGGTTGTTGCACTGGGATGTGCGAAAGACGCGGCCATTGGGCAGGTGGACCGGCGGGAACGGGCTGCCCGCCGCCATGAGCGCCCGCCCGGCGGTGGCGTCCGCCACCTCTTGGGGCGTCGTCTCCGAGCAGGATGTCGGGTTGGAGAGAGCGAAGACGATGGGGCGATCGACATTCTTGGCCAGGTCGGCCAGCAATTCTCGCTGGAATGCGTTGCACTGTCCGGAGACACCGATCAGCGTCGTGATCTTGCCGTGGCGGATGACCTCGGCCAGGTTGGGAGCTCTGTCCTTGGGAACCGGCCAGCCGGCGATGGCCTCTCTAGGTTGCCGGAAGCGCTCCTGATAGGGCGTGACCGACATTCCATCCATCAGCAACCCGTCGATATCGACGGCGTAGACCTGCCGACGGGCCTCCTCGGTCGTGACTCCTCCCTCCATCTCGAGGAAGGTCACGATCGCGTTGGCGACGCCGCTTCCCGCTTGGCCGAATCCGTAGATGGCGATGCGCTCGTCGCGCAACGGTCGTCCGCATGCTTGCAGCGCGCCTCGCAGGGCCGCGGCCGCAGTGGCGCCCGTTCCCTGGATGTCGTCGTTGAAGCTCGGAATCCGGTTCCGGTAGCGCTCCAGCAGCGTGAACGCGTGGTGCTTCCCGATGTCCTCCCACTGCAGGAGGGCGCGGGGGAAGACGCGCCGCACGCCTTGCACGAATCGCTCGATGACGTCGTAGTACGCTTCGCCGGTCAACCGCGGCTGCCGCACCCCGATGTAGAGCGGGTCCTCCAGAAGGCGTTGGTTGTTGGTGCCGACGTCGAGGCAGACCGGCAACGTCGAGGCGGGATGGATGCCGGCCGCGGCGACGTAGAGTGAGATCTTGCCGATGGGGATGCCCATCCCGTCGGCGCCGAGATCGCCGAGGCCGAGGATGCGCTCACCGTCGGTCGCGACGAGGAGGGAGATCTCCGGCAGCCCGACCGCCCTGAGCATGTCCTCGATCCGGTCCACGTTGGCCGCCGTGACGTACACCCCGCGATAGCGGCGGATGATGTGGGACAGGGTGAGACACGCCTGCCCGACTGTGGGTGTGTAGATGATGGGGAGGGTCTCTTCGATGTGTTGCGTCACCAACGAGTAGAACGCGGTCTCGTTCCGGTCCAGAAGACCGTTCAGAGTCACGTACCGCTCCATGTCGCTGGTCTTCATCTGGTAGATGCCGTAATTGCGTTCGACCTGCCAATGGAGCGCTCCCACCATATCCGGAAGGAGACCGTGCAGGTCCAGCTCGGTCCGCTCCATCGCGGTGAAGGCATGTCCTTTGTTGAGCAGGGGATCCTGCAGCAACGAAATGCCTTTGAGCGGAACGGCGTAATAGATCTCGTGGGTCAGAGGATCGACCCGCATCTCGAATCTTCTCATCACGAACCACCCTTCCCTTCGACCCCCAGCGGGAACACTTCGCTTCAACGGTACGAGAAGGGGCGGTCGGAAGCAAGGCCTTGACGTGGATCTCCGCGCCGCGAGGCCATGCGAAGCCGGCACACGGAGCGCGTTTCTCGTGGTGGCGTGGAATCCAGCCGCTTTTTCTCCAAAGCTGTATGCTGTGATCTTCGCGCGCAGGTCCGGGCGGGCCGACAGATCGCCGACCGTTTCGCGGACCTCATTCTTACCACGAGGAAGCGCCCGATGAAACGACTACTGGCCGCGCTGTTCTGTCTTCTTATCCCCTCCAGTTCCGCTATGGCCGACGGCCCCGGACCCCAGAGGAAGATGACCGACAAGGAGGCATCGGTCTTCAGCAGCGTGCGAAGCACAATCCAAGACGCGCTGCCCAAGGCTCCGCAGGACTATGTGTTCACGCTGAATTACCAGAGCGACTTCGACGCGGGGATGGTCCCGGAGGCGATCAAACCCAACGAGATGTTCCAAATGGCGTACATGGCAAGGTACACCCGGGACGAGAAAGTGCGTGAGGAGGAGCAAACGGCCTACTTCGTGGACCGGACCAAGGGGACTCCCGAGCAACAGGCCAGAATGGCCGAACTGAATGCCAAGGATGCCGAACTCTCGCAGGCCCGCAAGAACGCTAAGGATCCCGCGGAGAAGGACAAGATCAAGGCTGAGCGCAAAGCACTCAGCGCCGAAATTGACAAGCTGCTCGAGGAGATCGTGGCCGGGTATCAGGCCTGGCTCACGTCCGGAGGCACCACTACTGGGGCCAAGGACATCAAGGACGCGCTCCCGGCCAAGGAACTGTCCATCTGGGTCCGGATCAATCAGGATGTGAGCCTCACCGACAAGGCGTTGCCCGATTGCGATCGATGGGGGCTTCCCGGGATTCGAGCAGAACCGACGAGTGCCAGAGCTATGACAGCTACTGCATCACCGTCTTCATCGGACCCTTCGAGAAGGTCAAGAAGATCAGCGGCTATACGTTCTACCAGCTTCCAGAAGTTGACCTGGGCGTGCCAACCGAAGTGCGCGGCATGGCGCTCACCTTCACCGGGCCCAAGGACAAACCCGAGTTCGTGCGTGAGTTCGTGCGCGGGACCGACCTGGCGAGTCTGAAAGGCCTTCTGCCGTAGGGAGCCGGTCAGTGCGCCGCGGCCACCGCAATCCAGGTCGTGGAGAGTTGAGGCATGAGAATCGGGAGGTGCTTCTGTGCCCAATGAAGGGCCTTCGCTTCGAATCCACTCCCCCGCAGATAGATGTGCTCCCAGTTGAGGTAACCAAAACTGGATAGCCTGAGTCCGGCATGATCGAGCAGAGCAGATAGCTCGGGCCTTCCGTAGATCATGATGTGGCCATAGGTGCCGGGAGCGAATTCCAGGGGCGTGGCCAGGTCGAAGAGCCTACCCCGCCCCAGCGCGAAGCCGATCCTTCGATGTAGTGAGTGCAGGTTTGGGGAAGTCATCACCAGCCTTCCCTCGGGGGTAAGGCGCCGGGCGAGGCGGCGAATAAGATCGGGAGCGGCGGTCGGCGGGATGTGCTCCAAGACTTCGGAGAGGATGATGACGTCGAAGGCCAGCTCGCCCCACGGGATTTCGTCGGCAAGCAGATCTCGGGCCTGGAGCTGAATCCGTTCCTCGGTCAGATACTCCTGGAAGGCCGGACGTTCGATGTACTCACGGCCGGGATGTTCCAGGGCGTAAATCGCGACTCGAATCGCCGAGGCTCTCTCGAAGACATGTCGTGACGTAGCCGTAGCCGATGCCCGTCTCAAGAACGGCGAGGGGCCGCCCCGGTGATCCTGCAAGAGAGATCTGACGCTGAAGCACGATGTCCCGGATGCGGAGACAGCGCACCGCGTTCTGCTCCGCGTCCAGTCTCAGGAAGTCAGTGTCACCCTGTGAAACCCGGGTCGCAAGTTCCGAGAAACTCAGGTTGTTCCGGAGGATGCGGTCCGCGAGTCGGCCGATTTCCTCTCTCCGGTCTCGCATCACCCCTCCTGTGGAAACTCCCGAAGTGGACACTCGCTATCGGTCAATCAGGGCCCGGCAGGCGCCCACATGATAGCCGAGGGGCCGGCCATCGGGGGGTGACAATGGACCGACAGTGGATAGGACTGCTGGGATCGTAGAACCGGCCGGGTCGGTGTAAGCTACGGGTTGGTTGCCCAAGAGACGATCGATCGCGAGGTATTCATGATTGCCAACGGGACTCTCTCGCTCCGCTCGATGATCGCAGCCGTCGCAATAGTACTCATAGGTCCCCCAATCGTCTTTGTCTCTCCATGCAGTGCCCAAGTTCAAGTGCACGACCGCGCTCGGGACCGCACGGTACGCGTCGGGTTCTACGAGAACGAGCCCAAGGTCTTCACCAGCGAGGCGGGCCGACCCTCGGGCATTTTTGTCGGCATCTTGGAAGACATTGCCCGCCGGGAACAGTGGAACCTGGTGTACGTACCTTGTGAATGGTCCGAGTGCCTGGACGCTCTCGAAGAGGGCCGCATCGACTTGATGCCGGATGTCGCCTTCTCGGTCGAGCGAACTAGAAGATTCGACTTCAATGAAGAGACGGTTGTCGATAGCTGGTCGCAGGTATACGCGGTGCGCAAGAAGCCCATGACCAAGCTGTCCGATCTGAACGGTTTGCGGCTTGGCTTGCTCAAGGATTCGATTCAGCAAACAGTATTGGAAGAGATGATACGGGGATTCGGCTATCGCGTGTCTGTGGTCGAGGCATACTCCTACGAGGAAGTCTTCACCCTTGCCGCGAATGGCATGGTCGATGCGGTTGTCACAAACCAGTTGTTTGGAGACTACCACTATCAGAAGTACGGACTGTCTCGGACGGGGATCGTGTTCAACGCGGTATCGCTGCATTTCGCGACCGCGCGCGGGACGAACCAGGATCTGCTCGAGGCCATCGACCACGAATTGCGAATCATGAAGTCCGAGGCCGGCTCCGTGTTCTACGCCGAATTGGCGCTCTGGATCGGAAAGGCCCCAAAAGGTCGTCCTGCCACGGTACCTCGCCTGGATCATGGGCGGCATCAGTGGGTTCCTCGTGTTGGCGTTCGGCGCCATCGTGCTGCTTCGCAAGCAGGTGAGCCAAGACGAGACATCTGGTCGAGGCCAACGAAACGTTGCGCGCGGGCGAGGAGAAGTTCCGCTCCCTCTTCCAGAACCACATGGCCGTCAAGTTCATCACTGATCCGGACACCGGCGAGATTGTCGAAGCCAATGAAGCGGCGGCGAATTTCTATGGATGGTCGGTGGAAGAACTGCGGGGAAGACGAATTCAGGATATCGACATCACCCCACCTGAAGGGGTCGAAGCGGCGCTGAAGACGGTCGGGGGCAAGGAACGCAGCCTCCTCGAGTTCCGCCACCGACTGGCCTCCGTCAGAGACGTGGAGGTATGGAACAGCAGGATTGATATCGGGGGAAGGGCGTTTCTGCATTCCATCGTTCATGACATCACCGAGGGGAAGCGGTCGGAGGAGGCGCTGCGGGAATCGCGCGAGCTGCTTCATGGAATCCTCGACTCCATACCGGTGCGAGTCTTCTGGAAGGACAGAGACCTGATGTACCGGGGCTGCAACGTGGCGTTTGCCCGGGACGCCGGGTTCGAGAAACCGGAGGACGTCATTGGTAAGGACGACCATGCCATGTGTTGGCGGGAGCAAGCCGACCTCTACCAGGCCGATGACCGTGCTGTGATCGAGAGCGGGGAAGCGAAGCTTCTCTTCGAAGAGACGCAGACGACGCCTTCGGGCGAGTGCATTCACCTGCTGACAAGCAAGGTGCCGCTCCGGGCGGCGGGCGGGGCGATCGTCGGTCTTCTGGGGACCTACTATGACGTCACCGACCGCGTGCAGCTGCAGGATCGCCTGCGGCAAGCAGAGAAGATGGAAACCGTCGGCAGGCTTGCCGGCGGAATCGCCCACGATTTCAACAACCTGCTTACGGTCATCAACGGTACGGCCGAACTGGCGGCACAGGGGCTGCGTGAGGACAGATCGCCTGCGCGAGCAGTTGAACAACATTCGAAGTGCCGGCAAGCGGGCAGCCGACCTGACCCGACAGCTTCTGGCCTTCAGCCGGCGCCAGATTCTCCAGCCCGTTGTCGTGAACCTCAACAGCGCCGTAGTGGGGGTTGAGCCGGTGCTTCGGCGTCTCATTGGCGAGGATGTTCACGTCAGCGTGCAACTGGCCACGGACCTGGGGAACGTCCGCATCGATCCCACGCAAGTCGAGCAGATTCTCCTGAACCTGGCCAGCAACAGCCGTGACGCCATGCCGGACGGCGGCACGCTGACCATTAGGACGGAGAACGTCATGGTGGACGAGTTGTATGCGAGGTCACACCACGGTGCACGCCGGGCCCTCACGTGATGCTCGCGGTCAGCGACACCGGGTACGGGATGGACGACGCGACCCAACGGAGAGTCTTCGAGCCGTTCTTCACGACGAAAGTGTCGGGAAAGGGAACGGGACTCGGCTTGGCCACGGTATACGGCATCGTGAAACAGTGCGACGGCAGTATCTGGGTCTACAGCGAGGTCGGCAAGGGCACCACGATCAAGATCTACTTCCCACGAACTATGGAAACCGTACGAGAGTCCGAGCCGGCTCCTGCGGTAGCTTCTGAAAGAGGTACTGAGACGATTCTCGTCGTCGAGGACGAGGAAGCACATTCGCGCTTTGGTCCGGGATGTACTCGAAGAGCACGGCTATACCGTCCTCGATGCGGCGAACGGCAACGGGGCGTTGAAGTTGTTGGAGAGCCACGAGGGATCTGTCCAGCTTCTGCTCACCGACGTGGTAATGCCCGATATGGGCGGGCGGGAACTGGCGGAACGACTCCACCACAGTCATCCCGGGATGAAGGTCCTTTTCACGTCCGGCTACACCGATGACGCCATCGTGCACTATGGAGTACTCGACGAAGGCGTGAACTTCATCGGCAAGCCGTATTCGGTCGCAGACCTGACGCACAAGGTGCGCGAGGTGCTGGATTCGTAGCGGCCCGCCCGCCCTACACAGACAAGACAAAGGGGAGGAACGCCCTCGCGTTCCTCCCCTCGGTTTGCCGGACTCGACTTCGCCGGGTCACACGACCAGGACCTCAGTATTGGCTCTTGACCTTGCCCCATGTCGTCGACTCGACCGGGGTTGGAAGATCCACAGTCACCCGCGTGACGAAGTTCGCAACGGGGCCGCCCACGAAGCTCTCCTGCGCTCCCGTCGTGATGTTCCAGTAGAGGTCGTCGCTCGTGCCGATCTGGGGCGTGTCGTGGAGCCACATGCCAACACTCGGGTCGCTGAAGGAGACACCCATCCAGAGATCGGGGCCGACCACCGGGCCTCCCCGAAGCTGACTCCGATGCCGATGGTGGTCGAGGCGACCCGGAAGACCCAGGGACCCAAGATGACGGTGCCCGGCGCCACGGCGTCGTCGGACCACTCGTACAGAGTGACGGTGACGTCGAACGAGTCCGGCGCGTTACCGACGAATCCCACTCCGAATCCCACGAGTGGACCGGAGGCAGTCCCGTGGATGTCCTCGGCCCATTCCTCGCCCTGCTGCGCGACGAAACCGAGCGCGAAGTCGGTATCCTCGTTGAGGAAGATGTCGGTCTCCGCAGTGGTCGACATCGGCTCGAGCCGGGTGATTTCCCCGCCGGGTGTAATGAAGAAGTTGGCGATCTCTTCACCGCTTGCGCTGGCGGGGGAGGGCGCGAAACCGAGGCAGAGCGCCAGCGCAGTGAGCGTGGACAAGAGCATTGGTAATCTACGATGCATGGGGGTCTCCTCATGGTTTAGATGGAGTCTCACTTCGGCCTGGCCGAGGCTCTGGCAGGCCGCCAAGCGTGAGAAATTATCAGATTTGCCGGGTAGGAATCAAGTTTATTGCCACAATCAGGCACAGCGCGCAATTCCCGCCCGCTCGAAAACCGCCGGTCCGGCCACCTGTGCCGATCGTAACCGCGCAGATCGGACCAGAGTACACTCTTGAACTGTCGACTTGATGGAGGAGCTTATATGCGTAGCATGGGACGGAATGCAATATTCTTGCTCGGGCTGGTGGTCCTCGGAGCCGTCGGATGCGAACGGCGGGACACCCGCTCGAATGCGGCATCGAATTCTGACGCCGGCTCCCGGCGACACATTGCCGATCGATGCGTCCGCTCCGATGATCGATGTGGATGTATACGATGCGGCTGCCCTCGAGGCGGCGCGCGGGGATACCTCGTGGCGGGCGGCGGCGCGGTACGAATTGACGAAGCGGGCTGCGGGACGTGCCCGGGCGATACCGGTCGACTCGTCACCGCGGACCGGCGCGCCGTCTGACAGTCTGCCGGCGTTGACGCTCCAGGTGTGGCTGGATCGGCTTCATTTTTCGCCGGGGGTCATAGACGGCCGGGGGGGAAGAACACGGCCAAGGCGCTCTACTGGTTCCAGGACGCGTACGGCTTGAAGCCGACGGGCGATCTCGATCCGGAGACGAGTCGGCTTCTCGAACGGTTGGCAGCGCAATGGGAGCCGGTCGTCCCCTACCGGGTGACGGCCGCCGACGCGGATCAGAAGTTCGTGCCGCTCGGCAAGGACATGTACGACAAGGCCAGGCAGTCCTGCCTGTGTTACGAGTCGCTTCTCGAGGCCATTGGCGAGAAATTCCACACGACACCGGAGTTCCTGACCTCACTCAATTCCGGCATCCACGCCGGGAGCCTGACGGCGGGGAGGATCTGCTCGTCCCCAATGTCGACCCGGGTTGGACGGCGGAGGGAGCGGTCGATTCCACCCGCGTCATCGACCGGATCATCGTGTCGCGCCGGGGCTTCTATGCCCATGCCATCGATAGCGATGGAAGCATTCTCTTCCACTTTCCGTCGACGCTGGGGTCCAAGTACGACCCCTCACCCGAGGGTAACCTCCGGATCATCGGCATCGCGCGGAATCCCACGTTCCACTATCAGCCGAAACTGTTCGCCGACGTGTCGGACGACGAGCCGGAAGCCAATTTGCCGGCCGGCCCCAACTCACCGGTGGGCGTGGTCTGGATGCAGCTCTCGAAGGAGAACTACGGGATCCACGGCACGGCCACCCCGCAGACGATCGGTTACGCGGCGTCCCACGGCTGCATCCGCCTAACGAACTGGGACGCCGCCACGCTGGCCCGGCACGCGAAGCGCGGAGTGCGCGTGGAATTCACCAGCTAGGCCGGGGCGGGTCGCTTAGACTCTGCAACATCATGATCTACCCCTACAACAATGCGACTCAGACTCGATGGGACCGTGGCGAGTTCAAAGTCCAGCTCCAACTGCCCAATAATCCGCGTCCGATAGGATTCTGCGACGGCAGTCCCGAAGACATCGCCGAACTCCGCTCGATTGCCGAGGCGGAGGGGGCCGACGACGTGAGTATCCATAAGAAGCATCTCAAGAGCGGACGCGAGGTCTGGACCCTGGGTGGATCGGACTGACTGCAGCCGAGACTGGCTACCGGTACAGCGCTTTGATCGCTCCCCAGGTACGCTGGTCCGTAGGAACACCCTGTATGCCGACCAGGATCGGAAGCCGGACACCGCCTTGGGGCATGAATAGTGTCGACCCCCTGCTCATGCCGCCAAGAACGGCATAAGGACCCGGCTGTGTAGTCCCGCCCTGCCATGGCACACCGTTCCAGGTCTGCGTGTAGGTGCGGCATTCGCCGGGAGCGAGAACGATCGACACGCCGAAGTAGTAGTGGCTCTGAGGCCAAGCGAACGGCGAGACGGAGGGGCAGTCGTCCACGTAAAAGGTAGCGCACGTATCGGCAACTACCCACAGCGCCTGAAGCGGCGAGATCATCGAGGGATTCGGAATGGTCACTGAACCGGAGCCGGTGTTCTCCACGGTCATGATGATGCTGACCGGATCGCCGACGGCGTACAGGTAGGTCTCCGTGGCGAGGATGAATCGAACGTCACCTACCATCACGCTGGCGCTGTTGGTGTACTGCGGCGGGAGGGGACATGGCTGGGCTCCAGACGCAACGGGCAGGGCAATCGTGCCGAGAAGAACGAGGGCCATTACGCCGAGATGCCGAACGAGGCGCTGGATGGTGGAAGCCGGTAGCAGAGAACTCATCGCCGGACCCTCCGATCGCATTGGGTGATTGCACGAGAGACGGGGTTCCGCTCGCTGAGCTGCCCCGTGGAGGACGTTGACTGCAACTATTCTAGTCGTATTACGTCAGGGTTCGGATGCCCCCGAAGAGCTTCCAGACCACATTGGGGAGCCGAAGCCCGATGGGGTCAAGGGGAACGGACGCCTCTCGCTGGACGCTCCGGTTTGGGTAACGTGCAGTGATAGTGCTGGTTACGCTGTGGTCTGGATGCGACCGACAAAGCGTACAGATCTAGTCTCTTATGAATAATGTATATCATGGTTAGTCTTTATATAAGCTACTGTGTTGATCGTTCTTGACCGGTTTCATGTTTCCTTCCCGAGGCCGGACAAACCAGGAGATACCGCATGACTTCCCGGCTACGACGCTTGGGGATCACGCTTTCGTTTCTGAGTCAGGCGTCGTCCGCCGCTTCAGAGTCCGCTGGCCGATCCAAGCACCAAGAGGAGACCCTACGATGCATAAGACTGTTCACGCGCTCCTAGCGCTCAGCAGTGCGGCGATCCTTGCGTCGCCCGCCCTCGCGACCAACTTCGTGAGTGAACCGTTCAGCTACCTCAACGGCAACTTGGTCCCGAATGGGGGGTGGGCCACGTCCAGCGGCATCGGCACGGATATTCAGGTCATCGGCAACTATGCTGAGGGTGACATGAACCAAGTCCGCGCCGACGAACTTGCGTTCCCTGCCCAAGGACTGACCGGCGTGACCTACTCCAGCTTCAGGGTCAGAATCTTGCAGCCGGTCAGCGGCGTGCCGAGGAGAAACTACTTCGCCCACATGAAGGACACCGGCACGTCCAACGCCCGAGCCAAGATCTGGGTCATGGGGGCGGGCTCCTCGACTACCACATTCTACTTTGGGGTTTCGGTGGCCGGGACACACCCAGCAACACTCAGGGTCTCCGCAGCTACAACTCGTGGTACACGATCGTCACGAAGTATGACGCGGCGGCCCAGACGGTTTCAGTGTGGGTGGACCCAGTCAACGAGTCGAGCAGCTACATGTCGTTGTATGAGCCCGCCGCCACGCCCGTCGATGTCTCGGCCTTCGCCTTGCGGGAGAGCAACACCGGGACCGGGGTGGCGTGGAAGTTCGACATCGATGACCTGGGTGTCGGAACGACCTTCCAGGACGCTTTTCCCCAGCAGCCGGTACCGACGCAAGATTCCACTTGGGGCCGGATCAAGACGCTCTACTAATTGGCACGGGGTGCCCGTCCCTGACCCGTCCAGGATCTTGGAACAAGCAACCATCAAGGAGATACCCCCATGACTTCCTGGCTCCAACGCTTTGGGATCACGCTCGCGCTTCTCGGTTTCGCATCCATCCTGCCGGCGGCAGTTGGAGCACAACCTCCGACCTACCTCACCCAGTGGGGGGCGTCCGGCAGCGGCAACGGGCAGTTTAGCTATCCCTGCGGAGTGGCGACGGACGCCGCGGGCAACGTCTACGTCGCGGACACCTCCAACCACCGCATCCAGAAGTTCACGAGCACCGGCGCCTACCTCACCCAGTGGGGCTCGTTCGGCACCGGCAACGGGCAGTTCAACGTACCCCTACGGGGTGGCGACGGACGCCGCGGGCAACGTCTACGTTGCGGACAAGGACAACAACCGCATCCAGAAGTTCACGAGTACCGGCGGCTACCTCACCCAGTGGGGGTCATACGGCACCGGCAGCGGGCAGTTCATCTATCCCTGCGGAGTGGCGACGGACGCCGCGGGCAACGTCTATGTCGCGGATCCCGGCAACAACCGCATCCAGAAGTTCACGAGTACGGGCGGCTACCTTACCCAGTGGGGTTCGCTCGGCAGCGGCAACGGGCAGTTCAACTACCCTTACGGAGTGGCGACGGACGCAGCCGGCGACGTCTACGTCGCGGACGCGGGCAACTCGCGCATCCAGAAGTTCACGAGCACGGGCGCCTACCTCACCCAGTGGGGCTCGCCGGGCAGCGGCAACGGGCAGTTCAACCAGTCCCGTCGGAGTGGCGACGGACGCCGCGGGTGACGTCTATGTCGCGGACTTGGGCAACAACCGCATCCAGAAGTTCACGGCACGGGCGCGTACCTGACCCAGTGGGGGTCATTCGGCAGCGGCAACGGGCAGTTCGGTCGTCCCCGCGGAGTGGCGACGGACGCGGCGGGCAACATCTACGTCGCGGACACGACAACAACCGCATCCAGAAGTTCGGCGAAGTACCGGTCTCCGTGGAGACGACCACTTGGGGTCGGATCAAGACGCTCTACTAGCCGACGGGCGGTCACGGATTGCACACGGGGCTGGCCCGGAGATGGGTCGGCCCCCGTGTTCGTTTGAGGAAACCGCGCCGAACACGTGGGGAGGGAGACGTACGCTGGCGCCCCCTCGTTCTTGACCACGGACTGACTGCTCGCGCGCATCTCAACGATCTGACCGCGAGGCGCAACCCCGCGAGTCCAGGGGGGCAATGCACAATTCCTATCCACTCGAAACCGGCTCGGGCCTCAATCGTAGGGCCACGACGCGCGTTCGAGATTGGCCTCCTCGATGGATTTGAACCTCTGCACTCCCCGTGGTGGCCGGCGGCGGCACAGCCTATCCATGAAAGCCCACAACCGTCTCATCCGCATGGGGAGCGCCGGATCGGACGAGTCCGTCCAGAGTGCCCGCCGGGCCTCGTCATGACTGCGGAATCTCTGGATCGGCATCTGAATCCTCCGCGAGCCGAACTTCTCACGCAACGCAGCCGCATCGGCCCGGTCGATCGAGCGGACCGTCGCCTTCTTCATGCCGTAGAGCGTCCTCGGGCGCTGGCGACCCGAACCAGGACGCCCTCCAACTCGGCGCGCTCGTACTCGAGGTTGTCATAGCTGAAGGCGGACCCAAGGCGGGCGAGCAGGTCGCACGAAGACGTCGATATCCTCGCAGCCGCGCGTGCCGATCGAACGACCCGAACACCCGCCGCAACACGTCCGAAATCTCTCCCACGCTCGCCCGCGCGCGCACCGCGTCAACGATCGGCGGAACTAGGTTTCCTTCGCCGCGCGCCACGTTCTCGAGAGAGATCAGCGCACGCGACACCGCGCCGCCGTCCCGTGATGCCCGCACCGCCGCCAGGCGCTGTTTCTGCGCCGGCTCCAATGCCGGATTCGACCTGAACACCGCCGGCGGAGGTTCTTCGATCTGATATTTGTTCACTCCGACGACGATCCGCTCGCCCGCCTCCACCGCGCGCTGGAACCGGTACGCAGACTCGTGGATCTCCTTCTGCACCCAGCCCGCTTCAATGCAGGCCACCATGCCGCCGCGCCGCTCGATCTCTGCAAAATACTCCAGCGCCGCGCACTCCAAGTCGTTGGTTAGCGACTCCACGTAGTACGCCCCGCCCAGCGGATCCGCCGCCGCGGTCACTCCCGACTCCTCCGCCAGGATCTGCTGCGTGCGCAGCGCGACGCGCACCGACGCCTCCGTCGGCAGGCTCAGCGCCTCGTCCATGCTGTTCGTATGAATCGACTGCGCCCCGCCCAGCACCGCGGCCAAGGCCTCGATCGCGGTGCGCACCACGTTGTTCTCCACCTGTTGTGCCGTGAGCGACGACCCCGCCGTCTGCGCGTGGAACCGCAGCATGGCGCTGCGGGGATTCTTCGCCTTGAACTCGTCGGTCATGATCCGATACCAAAGCCTGCGCGCCGCCCGGAACTTGGCCACTTCCTCCAGCAGATTCGAGTGTGCGTTGAAGAAAAACGAGAGTCGCGGCGCGAAGTCATCCACCTTGAGCCCGCGCGCCACCGCCTCCTGCACGTACACCCGCGCATTGGCCAGCGTGAACGCCAGCTCCTGCGCCGCGGTCGAGCCCGCCTCGCGGATGTGATAGCCCGAGATGGATATGGTGTTCCACTCGGGTACCCGCTCCGTGCAGAAGGAGAAGAGATCGGTGGTGAGCCGCAGCGACGGCCGCACCGGATAGATGTACGTCCCGCGCGCCACGTACTCCTTCAATAGATCGTTCTGCACCGTCCCCGACACCTTGTTCCAGGGCACTCCCTGCTCTTCGGCCACCACCAGGTACATCGCCAGGAGGATCGCCGCAGTGGAGTTGATGGTCATCGAGGTGGAGACCCGGTCGAGCGGAATGCCGCCCAGGAGCAGGCGCATGTCGTCCAGCGTGTCGATCGCCACCCCGACCTTGCCCACTTCGCCCGCAGCCATCGCGTGGTCGGAGTCGTAGCCCATCTGGGTCGGGAGATCGAAGGCCACCGAGAGCCCGGTCTGCCCGTTCTCGAGCAGGTACTTGAAGCGTCGGTTGGTCTCGGCGGCGTCACCGAAACCGGCGTACTGCCGCATGGTCCAGACACGTCCGCGATACATGGTGGGGTGGACGCCGCGGGTGAACGGCGGCTTGCCGGGATCGCCCAGGTCCTTCGCGGGATCGAAGCCGGGGAGATCTCCGGGACCGTAGAAGCTCTTCTGGGAATCCTCGTGCGGCATCACGCCTCCGCCGCTGCGGCCCCGAGCACCACCAGCACCGTTCCCTGCTCCACGATATCGCCGGCCTTCACACGGATCTGCTCGACCTTGCCTCCGCGCACCGCGGCAAGATCGTTCTGCATCTTCATGGCTTCGACCACCGCCACGGTCTGGCCCGCCTCCACCACCTGGCCCATCTCCACCGAGATGCGCACCACGGAGCCGGGCATGGGGGAGGCCACCTCCTCGCCGGAGATGGCGCCGTGCGCGGCGCTCTCGGCGCGCGCCCACAATTCGTCCGTGACCCGGACGTGAAACACGTCGCCGGAAACGTATACGTCGAGACCGTCTCGCGACGGCATGGTGGCCGCCTCGAAGGAACGCCCTTCGATGAGGAGCGAGCGCGTGGGGCTCCCCGGCACGGAGAGACTGTCGACCGCGATCGCCTCGCCGTCGATCTCCACGCGGTAGCCGTTCCCTTCCTTGGTGATGGATACCGTCTGCTGCCGGTCACCCAGGTGGACGATGTAGCGTGTCGACATCAGCGGCCTCGGTTCGTGGCGCCGGGACGACCCATGAGCCGCCACGGGTCCATCCCGCTGTCACCCGCCGCCGGCGGGCGAACCCGCTGCTCCTCGACATGGGTGGCGATCACCGCGGCGATGACGGCGGCGCGCTCGGCCGCAGGATCCGTCGACCGCTCGACCCCAGTGAACATGCTCTCGATGAAGCTGGTATCGAAATCGCCGCGGATGAACTCCTCGCGGGCCAGCATCCAGCGATGAAAGGGGATGTTCGTGCGCACCCCTTCGACCACCGTCTCTCGCAGCGCGCGCAGCATCCGGCGGCGCGCCTCCTCGCGGTCGGCCCCGTGCACGACGAGCTTGCCCAGCATCGGATCGTAGAAGCGGGAGACTTCGTATCCCTGGAGGATCCCGAAGTCGTTACGCACCCCCGGACCGGAGGCCAGACGCAGCCGGGTGATGCGCCCCAGCGAAGGGAAGAAGTTGTTGTAGGGGTCCTCGGCGTAGATCCGGCACTCGATCGCCCATCCCTTGGGCACGAGTTCGTCCTGCTTGAACGAGAGCGGCAGGCCTGCCGCCACCCGGATTTGCTCGCGGGCGAGATCGACGCCGTAGACCAACTCGGTGACCGGATGCTCGACCTGGAGCCGCGTATTCATCTCCAGGAAGTAAAAGCCACCGTCCGCGCCGTAGATGAACTCGACCGTGCCCGCGTTGCGGTAGTTGACCGCCTTCGCCAGCTTCACCGCCGCCTCGCCCATGGCGCGGCGCTTCGCGGCGTCGATCACCACCGAGGGCGCTTCCTCGATGACCTTCTGATGACGACGCTGAAGCGAGCACTCGCGCTCGCCCAGGTGCACCACGTTCCCTTTGCCGTCGCCGAAGACCTGGATCTCGATGTGGCGAGGCTTCTCGATGAACTTCTCGATGTAGAGCTTCCCGTTGCCGAACGCGCTCTCCGCCTCTCCTCGAGTGAGAGCGAACGCGGTGGCCAGATCCTTGGCGCTCCTCACCACCCGCATGCCCTTGCCACCGCCCCCCGCGGAGGCCTTGAGCATGATCGGGTAGCCGATCGTCTCCGCGCTCTGCAACGCCTGGCTCAGGTCCGCCACCGGCCCCGGGCTTCCCGGGACGATGGGGATGCCGGCCGCGCGCCCCACGGCGCGCGCTTCGAGCTTGTCGCCCATCGCGGCGATGGACTCTGCCGAGGGCCCGATGAAAACCAACCCCGCCTCGGCGCACGCCCGCGAGAACCCTGCGTTTTCGGAGAGGAAGCCGTAGCCCGGATGGATGGCCTCGGCGCCGCACCGGAGCGCGGTCTCGAGGATGACCGCCTGGTTCAGATAGGACTCGCTGGACGGGGGCGGCCCGATGCAGTACGCCTCGTCCGCGAAACGCACGTGGACTGAGTTCCGGTCTGCTTCACTGAACACCGCCACCGCGCCGACGCCCTGCTCGTGAAGGGCACGGATCACCCGGACCGCGATCTCGCCGCGATTGGCGACAAGGACCTTGCGAAACGGGGGTTTCATGGCCCGTAGCCTACCCCGCGGCCCCCGGTGGAAACAAGGCCGCACTTGGCGTAGTCTACCTGCCATGGCATCCAAAGAATCGTTCGACGTCACCACCGGGGTCGACCTGCAGGAGATCGACAACGCGGTCAACCAGACGCTCAAGGAGCTCACCACCCGCTACGATTTCAAGGCGGTGAAGTTCTCGATCGAATTCGATCGCAAAGCCGCCACCATCGATATCCACGGGCCCGACAGCTACAAGGTCAGCGCGATATGGGACGTCTTGCAGGGGAAACTGATTCGACGCAGCGTTCCTCTGAAGAACGTCAAACCGGGGAAGATCGAGGACGCCGCCGGGGGAACGGTCCGGCAGAAGCTGGAGCTGGTGCAGGGACTCTCCTCCGAGCTTGCCCGCGAGATCGTGAAGGCCATCAAGGATGCCAAGCTCAAACGGGTCCAGGCCGCGATCATGGAAGACCAGGTTCGGGTGACAGGCCCCAAGCGAGACGACCTTCAGGAAGTAATTCACCTACTCAAAGGAATGGACCTCGAAGTGGAACTGAAATTCGGCAACTATCGGTCGACGTAGTCCTCTCTTCCCCTCTGAAACCCCCGGCCATTATGGTCTAATCGACTATCCCGCAAAAGCTTGCGGCGATGCCTGCCGATACCCGAGGGGTGGACCGGCCCTCCCGTTTCCTGGTATTATTGAGTTCACTTTTCCGGTCGAGGTGGCGCCATGCAGTCGAGCCTTCTGACATTCAACATCCTCAAGCCTGCGACCTCGTTCCGGTATTCCCCTTTCCGGGGTTGGGGCTAGCCCCCAGCGGCCCACCAGCCGATCGACAGCGCCGGCGCTCGTGAGCGTCCGGTTCGCCTTCGAATTGCGCGGGCCCCGGCCCGCCGTGTTTTCGGAACCCGATGCGTTCCGTAGCGGAAAGGAAATCCTATGACGACGCCCACCGATATTCGCACTCGCGTCGCCCCGGAGGCGGTTCTCGACAGCCTCAAGAAGTCCATTCTGGTCGACGGCTACCATGTGGTAGTCGACCTCGAGAAGAGCCACGGCTCCATCCTCGTCGACGCCCGCGACGGCAAGGAGTACCTCGACTTCTACACCTACTTCGCCAGCCTCCCCGTCGGGCACAACCACCCACGGATGAGGGAGCCCGAGTTCCTGGAGAAGCTCATGCGGGCGGCGATCGCGAATCCTGCCAACAGCGACGTCTACACCGTCGAGTACGCGGAGTTCGTCGAGACGTTCCGGCGGCTCGCCCAGCGTCCCTATCTGCCGCACGCCTTCTTCGTGGCCGGCGGCGCGCTTGGCGTGGAAAACACGCTCAAGGCGTCGTTCGACTGGAAGGTGCGGAAGAACCTGGCCAAGGGCATCCGCAGCGAGCTTGGCAGCCGAGTCATCCACTTCCGGCAGGCGTTCCACGGCCGGACCGGGTACACGCTCAGCATGACCAACACCGCCGATCCGCGGAAGACGATGTACTTCCCGAAGTTCGACTGGCCTCGGATCGACAACCCCAAGTGCGTGTTCCCGATGAACGAAGCGAACACCGATCTGGTGGCCGCGGCGGAGAAGCGCGCGGTGGCGGAAATCCGCGAGGCGTGCGCGCGCTACGGGGACGACATCGCCGCCCTCATCATCGAGCCGATCCAGGGAGAAGGCGGCGACAATCACTTCCGCGGCGAGTTCCTGCGCGAGCTGCGCCGGCTGGCCGACGAGTTCGAGTTCATCCTCATCTTCGACGAGGTGCAGACCGGCGTCGGCCTCACCGGGAAGTTCTGGTGCTACGAGCATTTCCAGGGGGTGGAACCCGACGCGGTGGCCTTCGGCAAGAAGCTCCAGATCTGCGGCTTCATCGCCGGCAAGCGGTTCGATGAAGTCGATCGCAACGTGTTCGTCGAATCGAGTCGTATCAACTCCACCTGGGGCGGGAATCTGGTCGACATGGTGCGCGGGCACCGATACCTGGAGATCATCGAGGAAGAGAACCTCGTCGAGAACGCGCGACGGCGCGGTGAGACGCTGCTCAAGGGCCTGCGCGACCTCGAGTCCCGCCATGCCGGCGTGACCCAGGCGCGGGCGCGGGGGCTCATGGCGGCGTTCGACCTTCCCGACGCCGACGTGCGCGGAAGCGTGCTGGCCACGGCTCGCGACAACGGGCTCCTGGCCCTGGCTTGCGGGACCCGATCCGTCCGGTTCCGGCCCACGCTCAACGTCACCGACGCCGAGATCACGCGCGGTATCGAGATTCTCGATCGGGCAATCCAAAAAACGCTCTGACCGGTTGGCCGAGGCGGCCAGGAGGATCCCCATGGCGCTCTCTCGCGAGATGCAAGGGAAAGTCGTAACCGTCGCCCGATACATCATGGAACAGGAGCGCCTGTACCCGCAGGCGACCGGCGAGCTGTCGAACCTGCTCAGCGAGATCATCCTGGCCGCCAAGCTCATCTACCGCGAGGTGAGCAAGGCGGGACTCCTCGAAGTGCTCGGCAAGACCGGGCAGGTGAACATCCAGGGCGAGGAGGTGATGAAGCTCGACGAGTTCGCCGACCGCGCCATGTTCCAGGCCCTCGATCACTGCGGGCTTCTGTGCGTCATGGCGTCGGAGGAGAACGAGGCGATCCTCCACATCCCGGATCAGTACCCCTGCGGGAAGTACGCGCTGAACTTCGACCCGCTGGACGGGTCGTCCAACATCGACGCCAACGTCTCGATCGGGACGATCTTCTCGATCCACAAGCGCGTCACCCCGGGCGATGGAAACGGGTCGGAACGCGACTGCATGCAGCCGGGCCGCAAGCAGGTCTGCGCCGGGTACTTCGTCTACGGGTCCAGCACGATGCTGGTCTATACCACCGGCCAGGGCGTGCACGGGTTCACGTACGACCCGAGCGTGGGTGAGTTCCTGATGAGCCACGAAACCATCCGCATCCCCTCGCGGGGGAGCATCTACAGTGTCAACGAGGGGAACTTCGCCCGCTGGGACAAGGGAACGCAACGTTACATCGAGCATCTGCGGAGCGAGGACGACAAGGGGCATCCCTACAAGTCGCGCTACATCGGCAGCCTCGTCGCCGACTTCCACCGCACCCTGCTCTACGGCGGCATCTATCTCTACCCCGCCGACCGCAAGCATCCCCAGGGGAAGCTGCGGCTCCTCTACGAAGCGTCGCCACTGGCCTGGATCGTGGAGCAGGCGGGAGGGATGGCGCTGGACGGGCAGGGTCGCATCATGGACGTCGAACCGGTGCAACTCCACCAGCGCATCCCGCTCGTGATCGGGAGCACGGAAGACGTCGAAGAGTATCTGACCTTCCGAAACGCGTAGGTCCGCGCGCTAGGGAATCGGCAGCCCCGAGATCAGGACCACTTCGCCGTGTCCGGCGCGGTTTCGCGTGAGCGCGATCATGCGTTGCGTCGGGCTCCAGGCTAGAAACCGCGGGTCATCGATACCCTCCACCAGCGTGAGCGCGTAGGGCGTGCCGACGGCGGCCAAGCGCACTTTGTGGACCTGATCCTCGGATTCGCCCGCAAGGAACGCAACGTGCTTGGGACCGTACGGACCCCAAGCCGGCGCGGTGCTATAGCCGTCCGCAACCAGCGTGTCCGAAGGCGAGAGCGCCGACTCGTCCACCGACGTGTACACGATGACGCCGTCGCGTGCGTAGGCGAGACGATCGGAGTCGGGTTCCCATGTCGGGATCTTCCCCACGGTCGTGGTGGCCAGACGAATCCCCGAGAGCACGGTGTCCTGGAACGTGCTCCAGAAGATGGGCGCTCCCGCCGGTTCGTCCGACGGTGTGCTCGTGAACGCGATGCGGCCGTCGGAGGAGAACGCGGGCCCGTACCGCGAGCTGAAATCGAGGAGCCGGATGTCGGCGACCTCGTCCAGGATCCCGTCGCTCTGGTCGTCGCGGACGCGCGCGACCGCGAGACGACCGTCCGCCAGCACGAACACGATCCGGGTGCCGTCGGGAGAGACCGCCAGCGGCTCGTTCAGCCGCACGTCGGCGATGAGGAGCGCGCCGTTGCCGGGCTTGGGAACCGGGCTCAGGGTGGTATTGAAGATCCCGGTGCCGGACTCCGTGCGGCCCGTGTAGATGAGCCCGGTTCCTCCCGGGAGGAAGGCGATGCCGCCGATCTCGATAAGGTCCGTGCGGCCAAGATTGAGAGTCGAGGTCGCGGCGGCAGCGGTCTCGAAACGAACGCTGTCCTCGCGTCCGTGCACGAGTTCCAACGAGATCCCGGCACGATCGTACTCGTAATACGGGTTGGTCAGCCGGATCGTATGGAACCCCGCGGCGATCAGCGGGAAACGGTGCGGCGTGCGCGCGCCCAGCGGCTGGCCGTCCAGTTCGATGAAGGCGCCGGGGGGCTCGGAGAGCACCACCAGCGATGAGTTACCCACCTGCACCAAGACGGAGTCGGTGACGGTGAACTCCGCGTCGGCAGCCGTGACGATCAGGGAGTAGTCGCCCGGCACTTCAGGAGCGGACCACACTGCCGAGACGACGGCGGTGTTGTCGAAGGTGCCCGCCGCCGCGCGCCAGAGCACGGTCACCGGGTCTCCGTTCGGATCCGCTGTGAGCACGGTTGCCCGAACCTGACCGCCCAGGACGACCGATTGCGGGGCCACCACCACGTCGCGGATCTCCGGAGGGCGGTTCTTGCTCGAGGTCGGACCGTCGCCCCCGCAGCCCGCTGCAGCGGCCAGCATCAGAGCGCATCCGAGGGTGCGGGCATTCATGCTCATCCCTTCCTCTTGTCCGGATCCATGGGCGAGACCATGACCGTCTTGTGCTGTCCTACCGTGACCGTGCCCACCGGCGCGCGGCGCGGCTTGTGTACGTGCTTCTTGAGCGTTACGAGGATCGAGACCTTGCCCGAGGTGCGCGCCTTCGAAAAGTGGGCCGCGATCGCAGCCGCTCGTAGCACCACGTCCCGCGTCGGCTCCCTGCCCTTCTCGTGATGGCGGAGCACCACGTGGGAACCCGGCGACTGGTCCGCGTGCATCCACGTGTCTTGCGGCTTGGCGATCTCGTGGGTGAGCACCTCGTTTCCCCGGTTGCTCTTGCCCACCAGCGCTTCCCACCCGTCGCCCAGATCGTAGCGCCGGGGGCGTAGCGCGGAGGCGACCTTTTCTTCGGGCTGCGCGTCCTCGAAGGCCGGGATCTCCTCCTCGGGGAGCTTCACGCCGAGGTTCCCCGCGCGCTCCACCCACTCGCGATCGGGCACGCCGCCGGGCGCCGCGTCGAGATCGCGGGCCAGACCCCGCAGAGCCTCCAATCGCTTCTCGAGTTCGCGCCGGCGCCGGGGAAGCTGGCCCTGCGCCGCATCCGCCTTGCGCGCGCGCTGAAAATAGCGATCGGCGTTTTCGTTCGCGCTCAGCGAGGGGTCGAGCGCGACCTCCAGCGTTTCTCCGCTGTGGTGATCGGTGACCGACGCCTGCGTCGTTCCCCGCGGGAGCGATTGCGTGGAAGCGAGGATCGCCTCGCCCATGCGCCGCCAGAGCGGGGCATTCGCTGCGTCACTCACGTCCGCATCCAGCGAGACGATCGCGCGCTCGGTGCGCTCCACCGCCTGGCGCACCGGACGCAGGAGCGGTGCGTGCGTCTCGCCCTCGACGCGCCGGCGAAACGCGCGATGCGACGCGGCCACCGCAGCGGCCGCGGTGGGGTATTCGTGCCCGATCGTGAGCCCCAGGGCATGCTGCGTTGCTTCGCTCGGCCGAAAGCAGGACGCTTCCGCGCGTCCGTCGGACGGCGCGATCACGACGGGCTGGAAACGCGGCCCTCCGGGCGCGGTGTCGCGCGCAAACGCGAGCCAGGTCCGCGCGAGAAGCTCGGGATCGGTCGAAGCGCCGGCCAGCCTCCAGACCTCCTCCGCGGTGATCGGCCCCAGGCCGACCCACGCGTCCACCAGCGCGCGCGGCGAAGCACCGCGAGTCTTGAACGATTCGGCGAGCGCGGCCGCGAGATGTTCGGCGTCGTCCTTCGCGGCGTCGGCGCGACGTCCGGCCGGTGGCGCGTAGCGCTCACCCGGAGCAAGTCGGCGAGGGGAGCGATGCGATCGCTCCTCGCGCAAACGATCGAGGATCTTGCCCGACCACGGTTCCGGACCGTCCACCAGCACGAGATTGCCTCCCTTGCCGGTGAGCTCCAGCACCAGGTGGCAGAGCTTGGCATCCCCGAGTCGGTCGCGCCGCTCGAAGGCGAGTGCGATCACGCGGTCCAATCCGGCCTGCGTCGCACCGGCGAACCGGCAGCCGTCCAGGAACTTGTGCAATGCGTGCGTGAACCCCGCCGAGGCCTCGGCGGGGACCGCGTCGGACGGCGCGGGAAAGAGCGCGTTGTGCTCCGGATGCACGCACGCCACCAGCACCGCGCCCTTCTCGAGGACGATGTGGAACTCCCACGGATCGGCGGCGGCGATGCGTTCGACGCGAAGACCGCGGTAGGGATGGAGCTCCGCCGCCACGGCGCGCAATACGAGACTGTTCATGCGGACAGAGTCTAGCAAACCCCTCGTTTGACAGGATCGGCGGGGCCGCGTAGCTTTTCGGAACCCACATAAGGAGGTTCCGTGATCCGCAGCATGACCGGCTTCGGCCGCGCCGAGGTCGAGCGCAACGGCCGCGTCCTGGTGGCCGAAGTACGCTCGGTGAACCACCGATTCCTCGAGCTGTCCTCGCGGTTACCCCGCGGCTTGCAAGCTCATGAGGACAAGCTCCGCTCCCACCTTCAGGAGATGCTCTCCCGCGGCAAGATCAACCTCACCGTCTCGTGGAAAGGGGCGAGCGAGGAAGGCGGCGTTCTCTCGGTCAACTTCGATCTCGCGCAGCGCTACGTGGACATCCTGCAGGAGCTGCGCGGCAAGTTCGGCTTCCGCGAGGCGGTCACCCTCGGTCAGATCACCTCGCTCCCCGACGTGTTCGTGTGGAACGAACCCGATCTCGACGCGAAAGAGGCCTGGAGCCTGTTGCGTGACGGCGTGGACCGCGCGGTCAAGGATCTCATCGTGATGCGCGAGGTGGAGGGGGAGTCCCTCACCAGGGAGTTCACCGCTCGCCTCGAGCGCATGCGAGCGGCGGTGGCCTCGGTGGAGACCCGCGCCCCCGAGCGGGTGCGCGAGGCGAAGGAGCGGATGCGTCAGCGCGTGGCCGAGATCCTGAAGGGCGAGGCCGAAGTGGACGAGGACCGGCTCCTGATCGAAGCGGCGATCCAGGCGGATCGCATGGACTGCACCGAGGAGTGCGTGCGGTTGCGCTCGCACATCGATCAGTTCGAGGCGCTGCTCCGCGAGGGAGGCCCGGTCGGTCGCAAGTTCAACTTCCTCACCCAGGAGATGAACCGCGAGGCCAATACGATCGGCTCCAAGGCCAACGACGCATCCATCGCTCGCGACACGATCCAGCTCAAGGAAGAGATCGAAATCGTCCGCGAGCAAGTTCAGAACATCGAGTAGCGGGGCGCCATGGCCAGCACCCACGAACCCGTCTCGCATCTCGGCATCCCGCCCGCCCCGCCTTTCGTCATCGTGATTTCCGGCCCGAGCGGGGTGGGGAAGAGCGTGATCTGCGAGGGCCTTCTCGCGGACGATCCGTCGCTGGTGCGTTCGGTGTCGGCCACCACGAGGCCGTTGCGCGGCGACGAGCACGACGGTGTGGACTACTACTTCTGGTCCGAGGAGCGGTTCGACGAGGGCGTGCGGGAGGGCCACTTTCTGGAATGGGCCGAGGTGCACGGTCATCGCTACGGCACCCCGCGTGCGCGCATCGAAGAGTTGCTCGCGGTGGGGAAGTGCCCGATCCTGAACGTGGACGTGCAGGGCGGTCACTCCGTGAAGCGCCTCATGCCGGAGTCGGTGCTGGTGCTGGTGGCGCCCCCCACGATGGCCGCGCTGGAAGCGCGCCTGCGCGGGCGCGCGGTCGACAGCGAAGCCGAGATGCGGGTGCGGTTGGCCAACGCCTCGCGCGAGCTGGCCGAGTGGCGGCACTATGACTTCGTCGTGGTCAACGACGTCCTGCAGCGCGCCGTACGCGACGTGGCGGCCATGATCCGGGCCGAGCGCGGGCGGGTGGCGAGGCTCATCCAGGGGCGGGGATAGAAGTTACCGTCGGAGCGGTCGGACTCCGTTCCCCCCTGCCGTATCGCTTGCCTCGGAGTCCCCACTCCTGCTACAGTACTGGGCCGCATTTTTCCCTTCACGCTGGCCCGGCGCATCTCCTCGCGCGAGCCACCGGAGGTTCGACACGGATGAACAAATACGAGATGGTCGTCATCGCCTCCCGCGAGGCGCGCCGCCTGAACGACGTGGCCCGCAGCTACGGGCGGGAACTCAAGCGCCGCCCCACCCTTCTCGCCTGGGAGCGCCTGCACGACGGCAAGATCAAGTACACGTGGGAAGAGGCGGGGCCCGAGGCGCCCACCGCCCCTGAACTCCCCTTCGGCGAGGACATGGGCGACTCCGAAGGTTGATCCCTTTGCCGGACGCCTCGCGCGCCGGATCGAGGCCGGAGGTGAACCCTCCGGCCTTTTGCTATTTTATGAGGGTGGGGCGCGCTCGTCGGGGCGCCCGGAGCGCCGAACGGAAACGGAGGCGGGACGAAAGCCATGAAGCTCAAGGGAAAACGAATCGTGCTCGGAGTCACCGGGGGGATCGCCGCGTACAAGGCGGCGGAGCTGCTGCGCCTGCTCATGCAGGAAGGCGCCGACGTGCGCGTGGTGATGACGCCGGCGGCCGCGCGCTTCGTCGCTCCGCTCACCTTTCGCGCCCTTTCCGGGCACCCGGTGCTGACCTCGCTCTGGGCCGGCGACGGCGCGCCCACCGGTGAGAGCGACGACACCGGCGTCGATCACATCGAGATCGTCAAGGATGCGGACCTCGTGGTGGTCGCTCCCGCCACCGCCAACACGCTTGCGAAAGCCGCGTGGGGTCTCGCCGACGACGCCCTGAGCACGGTGCTCGTGGCGGCGGGAACCGAGATCCTCTGGGCTCCGGCCATGAACCATCGCATGTGGAAGAACCCGATCACGCAGGACAACCTCGCGCGGCTGCGCCGCCTCGGCCATCAGGTCGTCGACCCCGAAGAAGGATGGATGGCCTGCCGCGAGTACGGGGTCGGGCGCATGGCCGATCCGGCTGCGATTCTCGGCCGCGTGGTAGAGTTGGTCGGTTCGCCGCAGGATCTGGCCGGCGTGCGCGTGCTCGTCACGGCGGGCCGCACCGAGGAGCCGTTGGACTCGGTGCGCGTCATCACGAATCGATCGAGCGGCAAGATGGGTGTGGCGCTGGCCGAGGAGGCGCTGGCCCGAGGCGCTCATGTGACGTTGCTGGCCGGGCCGATGGACGTGCCGCCCCCCGAGGGCGTCTCCGTCGAGCGCATCGGCAGTGCGGTCGAGCTCGCGGACGCCGCCGAACGGCTCTTTGCCGAGTGCGACGTGCTGGTGATGGCGGCCGCGGTGGGTGACTTCCGCGCCGCGAAGGTCAGCCCGACCAAGCTCCACCGCGGAAAGGGCGATCTCGACCTGACGCTCAAGGCGAACCCCGACATCCTGACCGCGCTCGCCGGACAGCGGCGCGAAGGGCAGATCCTGGTCGGGTTCGCCCTCGAAACGGAGAACCCGCAGGAGAAGGGACGCGAGAAGCTCGAGCGCAAGAACGTCGACCTCATCGTGGTCAACAACCCCAATGTGCCGGGCGCGGCGATCGGCGGCGACACCAATGTGGTGTGGCTTCTCGAGCGCGGCAAGACGGGGCGGCGGCTGCCCGTGCTGCCCAAGCGCGAAGTGGCGCAACGCATTCTCGATTGGGTGGTCGCGCGGCGTAGCGTGACCCCTCGGAGGACGCCCAGTGAGCGACCCACGCGACGAGCTCGCGGCGCTCAGCGCTGAGCTCTGCGCGCACGTGCAGCGCGAGAAGGATCGCGGCCGCACGCACCTGACTTCGGCCGGGCTGCGCGAGGCGCTCGATCGCCCGCGTGTCGAGGGTACGGCAAGGCCCGCGGCGGCGGCGCGACCCGCGGCCCCGGCGCGACCCGCGGCCCCGGCGAAAGCCGCGGCGGCGTCCCAGCCGGCCGTCCCCGCGGAGAGCCGCGGCAAGAAGCTCTCGGTCATCGAGATCGAGCCCGCCGCCCCGGACTTCGAAGCGCGCATGGCGCAGCTCGGCGCACTTGCCGCGATCGCCTCCAGGTGCGAGAAGTGCGGGCTCTGCGCGACGCGCACACAGGTCGTCTTCGGCCGCGGCCGCGCTCGGAACCGCGTGATGTTCATCGGCGAGGCGCCCGGCGCGGATGAAGACCGCCTCGGCGAGCCCTTCGTCGGCCGCGCGGGAAAGCTCCTCGATCAGATCCTTGACGCGGCGGGGTTTCGTCGCGACGAGATCTACATCGCCAACATTCTCAAGTGCCGCCCGCCCAACAACCGCGATCCGCATCCCGACGAGATCGCCGCGTGCACGCCTTTCCTCGCGGAGCAGATCGAACTCGTGAACCCGAAGATCATCTGCGCGCTCGGGCGATTCGCCGCCGGTTTCCTGACCGGCCAGCTCGGCGCGCCGATGGGCAGCCTGCGAGGGAAGATCCTCAAGTATCAGGACCGCATCCCCGTGCTCTCGACGTATCACCCCGCGGCGCTCTTGCGAAACCCGGACTGGAAGCGGGTCGTGTGGGAGGACTTCCAGCTCCTGCGGCGCGAGTACTTGGGCTGAAAGAGATTGCGGACATGTTGCAGTCGCGCCCGGGCCCGAGCCGAAAGCTGAGCGCCTGACTCGCCTTGTTAACCCGGTCCACTAACCCCATTATCCACCGGGTTTTCCGCAGTCCGTGGTTGCGACGGCCTGCGACCCTGCAACACGTTGTTCTTAACGTATTGTAGTTCAATCGGTTACGAAGCGGCCCCCAAAACCAGAATCCGTGCCGACCCACCGCGCGGGTTTTCCCCATTCGGTGGGGGAGAAGTGGAAAAAGGAGTGATGGTGACAATTCTTCACGGATCGGGCCCGGGATGGCTCGCGCCGCCCCGCGCTGATTTCAACCATCTCCTATCCACAACCTTCCCCCGCATCGCGCGACCGGTCGGGGTTATCATTTGTCAGTCCTTCCCCCGTCTTCTAGATTCGCGCGGTGTTCCCGCACCAACGGCAGGTCGCGGGGAGATGGGGGATTCCGCTTGAGCACCACCGATAGTCAACTGCGCGACACGATGGGCGAGGGCTTGCGTGTGCCACCTCAGGCGCTCGAAGCCGAACGCTCCGTGCTGGGGGCCGCGCTCCTCGACTCGAAGGCTCTTGCCCGCGCGCTGGAGGTGATCGAGGAGAGCGCGTTCTATCGCCCCGCGCATCGGCGCATCTTCAACGCTCTGGTCACCTTGTGGCAGCGCAAGGAGGACGCCATCGACGCCATCACGGTGGCGGACGAGCTGCGTCGCCAGGGCGACTTCGAGTCGGTGGGCGGCGCCACGTACCTCGCCGGGCTCATGGACACGGTCGCCACCTCCGCAAACGTCGAGTACCACGCCCAGATCATCAAAGAGAAGGCGATCCTGCGGCGGCTGATCGAGGTCTCGACCGAGATGGCCTCCCGCGCTTTCGACGGTCGCGACAACGCGGCCGATCTGCTCGACGAGGCCGAGCGCGCGATGTTCGACATCTCGGACGCGCGGGTGCGCAAGGGGTTCGTGCGCGTCCAGGATTTGATGGCCTCCACCATCAAGCGGATCGAGAAACTCTACGAGGAGAAGGCGTCCGTCACCGGGCTCGCCACCGGATTCGTCGACCTGGATCACATGACCAGCGGCTTCCAGAACGGGGACTTCATCGTTCTCGCAGGCCGGCCGTCGATGGGAAAGACCTCGCTGGCGCTCAACATCGCTTCGCACGTGGCGCTGCGCGGGAAACGCGGCGTGGGGATCTTCAGTCTGGAAATGGCCACGGAGCAGCTCCTGGTGCGGCTCCTGTGCAGCGAGGCGCGCGTGAGCGCGCACCGGCTGCGGACCGGATACCTCCAGGGCAAGGAGTGGCCCCTCCTCAACACCGCCGCGGGGGAACTCTTCGAGGCCCCGATCTACATCGACGACTCCGCGTCGATGAGCGTGCTCGAGATGAGGGCCAAGGCCCGCCGCCTCAAGAACGAGTGCGACCTGGGCCTCATCGTCGTCGACTACATGCAGCTCATGCGTGGGAGCGGCAAGATCGAGAGCCGCCAGCAGGAGATCAGCGAGATCTCGCGGGGTCTCAAGGCCCTGGCCAAGGAACTTAAAGTTCCGGTGCTGGCGCTCTCCCAGCTCTCGCGTGCGGTGGAGGCGCGCACCGATCACCGGCCGATGCTGAGCGACCTGCGCGAGTCGGGCGCCATCGAGCAGGACGCCGACCTCGTCTGCTTCGTCTACCGCGAAGAGCACTACCGGCGGCTCGACGAGAACGAGGGCATGGGCGAGATCATCATCGGCAAGCAGCGCAACGGCCCGGTGGGGGTGGTGAAGGTGGCCTTCATCGCCGACTACACCCGGTTCGAGAGCTTCACGTCGGCGCAGGAACCCTCGATTTAGGGCGGTTTACGCCCCCGCTCCCGGGCTTACCCACTTGCCCCGATTGCCGTTATGCTCGCGGGAGCGGCGCGGCTGGAACTTCCCCCCCGCCGTGCCGATCTAATTACGGATGGCAACGAAAGGGAACGCGTTGGCAGAAGTCCGGGACGCTGAGTGGGCGACCGCGTGGTACGCGCCCTTGCGCTGGGTGGGTACGACGGTGGCGGGGTCGGTATCGGCCGCGGGGCGCTTCGCGCTCTTCCTGATCGAGCTGACCCGCGAACTCCTGCCCGGGTTGCGCTACTTCCGCCTGATCATGGCCCAGGCCCGCTTCATCGGGGTGGGCTCGCTCCCGCTCGTCTTTCTGACCTCGCTCTTCGTGGGCGGCGTGTCCGCGCTGCAGAGCGCCTATCAGTTTCAGGGAGCGGTGCCGCTCGTCTTCGTCGGCACGTTCATCGCGAAGTCGGTCTTCATCGAACTCGGCCCCGTCCTGACCGCGCTCGTGGTCGGCGCCCGCGTGGGGGCCTCGTTCGCGGCCGAGATCGGCACCATGCGGGTGACCGAGCAGGTGGACGCGCTCGAGACCCTGGCCATCCGCCCGGTGCGGTTCCTTGCGGTGCCGCGGCTGGTGGCCGCGTTCTTCATGCTCCCCGTCGTCACCGTGTTCGCCAACACCATCGCCATCCTCGGCGGCATGACGGTGGCGGTGACGCGGGTCGGCATCTCCACCGACATGTTCACGCGGGGCATGAAGATCCTCTTCAACCCCGACGACATCTATGGCGGGCTTCTCAAGTCCTTCGTCTTCGGCACCATCATCGCCATCGAGGGGTGCTACTACGGGTTCCAGACCACGGGCGGTGCGGAGGGGGTCGGGATCGCCACCACGAAGGCCGTTGTGGCGAGCTGCGTGCTGATCCTGGTGGCGGACTACTTCCTGGCGGAGGTCATCTTCCGCATCATCTTCGCGCCGGTATAGGAAACCGAAACCGTGATCGAGATCCGCGATCTTCACAAGCGATTCGGGCCGCTGACCGTCCTCGACGGCATCGATCTCGATATCCGCAAGGGTGAGTGCATCGTGGTGCTGGGCCGCTCCGGCACCGGCAAGAGCGTGCTCTTGAAGCACATCATCGGTCTCATGAAGCCCGATCGGGGCACGGTGTCGGTGGACGGGCAGGAGGTCACGCGGCTCAAGTACAACGATCTCGCGGAGCTGCGCAAGAAGTTCGGCATGCTCTTCCAGGGAGCGGCGCTCTTCGACTCGATGACGGTGGGGGAGAACGTGGGGCTTGCCCTGCGCGAGCACACCAAGAAGAGCCCGGCGGAGATCGCGGCGATCGTGGCCGAGAAGCTCGACATGGTGGGGCTCGCCGGGGCGGAAATCAAGAAGCCCTCGGATCTCTCGGGCGGCATGCGCAAGCGCGTCGGGCTGGCGCGGGCCATCGCCATGGAGCCCGAATACATTCTTTACGACGAGCCCACGACCGGGCTCGATCCGGTGACCGCGCAGCAGATCAACGAGCTCATCCGCGAGATGCAGAAGCGGCTGCGGGTGACCTCGATCGTGGTGACCCACGATCTGCACAGCGCCTATTTCGTGGGGGATCGCCTCACCCTGCTGCACGACGGCAAGATCTATTTCGACGGCACCCCCGAGGAGATTCAGAAGAGCGACGACCCGGTGGTTCGCCAGTTCATCACCGCGTCGGCTGAAGGTCCGCTCACCAGCGAGCCCGATCGCGCCGCACGTCCCGGCCCCGCCGGTGCGCGGCGGAGGTAGGAGAGCCCGATGTCCGAGCAGCGATACCAAGTCCAGGTCGGTGTCGTCTTCATCCTGGCCATCATCGTCCTCATCTGGGGCGTGCTCTGGTTCAAGGATTTCAAGATTCGCGGGACCACCTACGAGATGAAGGTGGAGTTCGCCACCGCGAGCGGGCTCATCAAGGGGGACCCGGTCGAGGTGCAGGGCGTGCCCTCGGGGAAGGTGGCCGCCATCACGTTCGAGAACGGACGCTCGGTGGTCACCATGCAGCTCGACGAGAGCATCAAGCTCTATCCGAACACCCGGGTCGTGCTCGAGAACGTCGGGATCATGGGACAGAAGCTGGTGGCGGTGTATCCGGGTCCGCCCGCCGAGGTGCTCCCGCCCGGCTCGGTGTTGCAGGGCGAGTACCAGGCCGGCATTCCGCAGCTCATGTCGAGCCTGGGGGGAAGTCTCGCGACCTTCGAGCGGCTGGCGACGCGCCTCGACACGCTTCTTGCGGCGTTCGACCAGGGCGACCAGGAAGTGCTTACCCGCACCCTCCAGAACACCGAGCGGCTCACCGAGCAGCTCGCGCAGATCCTCGAGCGCAATCACGACGACATCGCGGTGATGCTCAAAGATATGCAGGCGGCGACCCACGAATTGCGCGTCGGTATGGATGGACGCGGCGACGAATTGGGGCAGCTCCTGGATGGCGCCGCCAAGGCCTCGGGCCGGCTCGACACCACCCTGGTGATGCTGCAGCAGACCCTGGGGCACATGGACGCCATGATTGCCACGGTGGACTCTTCGCAGGGAACTCTCTCGCAAGTGATTCACGACCGGGCGCTCTACGACGAGCTGGTGATCACCGTGCAGGACACTCGCGCGCTGCTCAACGACGTCAAGCAGAACCCGCGCCGGTACTTCAAAGTCAGCGTGTTCTAGTGCGCGACGCGCGCGATCGGGAAGGCGGCGCGGCGAGCGCGATCCGCGAGGCGGCGCAGCGCGCGCTTCCCGCCCCCGCGTCCATAGCCTAAACTCCCTCCAACCCGCCGGTGATCCCGTCGGAAGGGAGTCGGAATGAAGGTCAAGTCGCGCTTCGTCTGCCGCGAGTGCGGCCACATCGCCCCCAAGTGGATGGGACAGTGTCCCGGCTGCAAGGCCTGGAACTCGCTCGAGGAGCGCCAGGTCGAAGCCCCCACGCGAGGGCGCGCCTGGGGCGGTTCACCGGCCGGTGCGCAGTCCCCGACGGTCAAGGCGCTGGGCGACATCGACGCCGAGAACCTCCCCCGCTATCGCACCGGCATCGAGGAGTTCGACCGCGTGCTGGGCGGAGGGTTGGTGCCGGGGAGCCTCGTGCTCGTGGCCGGCGATCCCGGAGTGGGGAAGTCCACGCTGCTCTTGCAGGCGGCGTCGGCCTACGCCGCGCAGGGTCTCGTGGTGCTCTACGTCAGCGCGGAGGAATCGGAGCGCCAACTCCGTTTGCGCAGCCGGCGACTCGGCGGGATCGACGAGCGCCTGCAAGTGCTCGCTTCGACCCGGGTGGAGACGGTGGCGCCGGCGTTGGAGGCCGCTTCTCCGGACGTGATCATCGTCGACTCGGTGCAGACGCTGCACAGCGCGGAGGCGGACAGCGCGCCGGGAAGCGTGGCCCAGGTGCGCGACAACACGCTCTACTTTCTGGAACTCGCCAAGCGCTCGCAGATCCCGGTCATCCTGGTCGGGCATGTGACCAAGGAAGGCATGGTGGCCGGCCCGCGCGTCATGGAGCACATGGTGGACGCGGTGCTCTACCTCGAAGGCGACCGCTATCATCACTATCGACTGTTCCGGGCGGCCAAGAACCGGTTCGGTCCGACCCACGAAGTCGGCGTGTTCGAGATGGGGGACGATGGATTACGAGCGGTCTCGAATCCTTCGGAGTTCCTATTGGAGGAACGCCGCGAGGGCATGTCGGGATCGGCGGTCTCGCCCGCTCTGGAGGGGACGCGGCCGATCCTGCTCGAAGTGCAGGCACTGGTCGGCAGCGCCGGGTTCAGCGTGCCGCGTCGCGTGGCCACCGGGGTGGACGCGCGCCGGCTCGCGGTGCTGTTGGCCGTGCTCGAGAAGCGCGCCGGGTTGGACTTCTCGACCAGCGACGTGTTCGTGAGCGTGGCGGGAGGGTTCCGAGTCGTCGAGCCCGCGATCGACCTCGCGGTGGCGATGGCGGTCGCCTCCTCGTATCACGACATTCCGTTGGACGGGCGTACAGTGGTGGTGGGCGAGGTCGGTTTGGGCGGCGAGGTCCGTCGGGTAGGGCAATTGCAGCATCGCCTGCACGAGGCGTCCAAGCTCGGCTTCACGCAGGCGATCGTTCCGGCCCGCGCGGTCAAGGAAATGGAGGCGGCCCCGCTCACGCTCGTGCCGGTGGCGCGGGTGGACGAGGCGTTGGAGAAGGCGCTGGGGATATCGGGGGCGCCGCGGTCGGGGCATCGCGACGCGCCGGGTGGCGGACGAGGGATGGCGGGCGGTGGACGCGGGTCGGCGGGTGGGCCTCGGCGGGCGCACGCACAGATGCCTGGAGGACGCGAGCGATGAACGACGTCGGTCTGGTGATCGTGGCCGCTGGGCGCGGCGAACGTCTGGGGCGCCCGGAGCCCAAGGCGTTGGTGCCTCTCCTGGGTCATCCTCTTCTTGCGTGGACCTTGCTGGCCTTCGACGACTTCCACGAGATCGTGGAGCGCGTGGTCGTGGTGCCCCCCGGCAGCGAGGCCCTGTTCCGAGAGCAGGTGATCGCGCCGCTGCACTTGCAGCGCGACGTCGATCTGGTGGCGGGTGGAGCGGAGCGGCAGGACTCGGTGTTCAACGGCATCGATGCGCTGGGCGGCAAGCCGCACTGGATCGTCGTTCACGATGCGGCGCGGCCGCTGGTGTCGCGCGATCTGATCCGCCGCGTGCTCGACCGGCTGGACGGCGGCGAGTCGCTGGTGCCTGCGCTTCCGTTGCGTGACAGCGTGGCCCGCGTGGGATATGAAACCTGGCTCAAGGCCTACGTGGATCGCTCCGAGCTGCTCGCGGTGCAGACGCCCCAGGGCTTTCATCGGCCGGTCCTCGAGTACGCGCATCAGCGCGCGCGGGCGGAGCACTTCAGGGGCACCGACGAAGCGTCCCTCGTCTTGCGCATCAATCATCCGGTGTCCTGGGTCGAGGGCGAAGTGACCAACATCAAGATCACCGTGCCGAGCGATCTCCTCCTCGCCGAGGCGATCCTGCGCATGCGGGGGTATCGGGAATGAGCGGCGCCGGGGTCGGAGGGGACCGCGGCCCGCGGAACGGGCGGAGGCGATCATGAGCGGGTTGCCGTTTCGCGTGGGACACGGGTTCGACGCGCATCGCTTCATCACCGGGCGGCCGCTGATTCTCGGCGGGGTGCGCGTCCCGCACGGCCAGGGATTGGAGGGACACTCCGACGCCGACGTACTCACCCACGCGGTGATCGACGCGCTCCTGGGCGCGGTCGCGCTGGGGGATCTCGGCCGGCACTTCCCGCCATCGGACGAACAATGGCGCGGCGCGGACAGCATCGATCTCCTGCGCCGGACGGTGGGGCTCCTGGCGGGACGACGCGCGCGCGCCGAGCAGGTGGACTGCACGCTCTACCTCGAGCACCCGAAGATCGCACCGCACGTCGAGGCGATGCGGGCGCGGTTGGCGGAAGCTCTCGGCGTGCCGGGCGAATGCGTCTCGGTGAAAGCCACGACCACCGAAGGTATGGGCTTCATCGGACGCGGTGAGGGCGCGGCGGCTTCAGCGGTGGCATTGGTTTCGATCGAGGGAGGCGAGAGCTAGCATGCGGGTGGTCGTGCTCATGGGCGGCAGCAGTATGGAGCGGGACGTGAGTCTTGCCACCGGACGCGGGGTGGCGAAGGCGCTTTCCGCGCGCGGGCACGCGGTGGTGCCGCTCGACCCCGCGGCAGGGCGGCGGCTGGAGCTGGATCATCTCGCACAGCATCGCATCGGTGAGGCCCCGCCGCCGGAAGCGGAAGAGCGAAGCCTGGTTCTGGCCGAGAACCCCGAGATCGGAACGTGCGACGCGGTGTTCGTGGCGCTGCACGGAGGGATCGGAGAGGACGGGACGCTTCAGGCGCTGCTCGATCTGGCCGGCGTGCCGTACAGCGGTTCGGGGATGCTGGCGAGCGCGCTCGCCATGGACAAGTCGAGAGCGAAGGCATTGCTGCGCGCGGCGGGTGTGCCTTCCCCGCGAGAGATTCTCCTGGAGCGGCGCGATGCCGCTGGCGTGGACGTGCAGGCGCTGGGCGGCTATCCGGTGGTTGTGAAGCCGAACGCTCAGGGTTCGAGCGTCGGTGTACACATCGTGGTCGAAGCCTCCGAGTTGGAGGCGGCGCTGGACGACGCGTTTCAATACGGCGCGGTGTTGGTGGAAGAGTTCATCCCCGGTCGCGAGGTCACGGTGGCGGTGCTGGACGGCGAGGCGCTGCCGGTCGTGGAGATCATCCCCGAGGCGGGCTTCTACGATTACCGTCACAAGTACACGAAGGGGCAGACGCGGTACGTCGTGCCGGCGGAGCTGCCGGCGGAGGTCGCCGCCGAGGTCTCGCGCCTGGGCGAGCGCGCGTTCGCGACCTTGGGATGCGCGGGCGTGGCACGGGTCGACTTCCGGCTGACCCCGGAGAATCGGCCGTACTTCCTGGAGGCCAACACCGTTCCAGGCATGACGGAGACGAGCCTCGTTCCGATGGCCGCGCGCGCGCATGGCATCAGCTACGAGGATCTGGTAGAGCGGTTGATCGTCTCCGCGGTAGCGCGCGGTGGGGCGCGACGGCGGTGAGTCGGCGGGGAGCGCGGGTGGAATCACCGAGGTTGAGTCGGCGAGCTGGGAGGCGCCGCGCTGAGCGGCGCCGGCCCTCGTCGGACCCACGAGCGCTTCGAGCCTACTTCACCTTCACGAGCACCGGCGTGGTGTAGGCGCGCCAGTAGGTCGCGTCTCCCGGGTAGCGCACGATGAACGTGGTCGTGCCGTTCACTCGCACGGCGGAGGTGTGGAACCTGCCGTAGCCGTCGGTGCGGAAGCTGCCCACCTTCATGTAGTCGGAGCGCGATGGTTCCCACGTGCGGGGCTGCGGCTGGGAGTTCGGCCCCTTGTACAGCGTCACCGTCTTGGGTGTGCCGCGCTTGGTGCCCCGGTGGCCGTTGACCGGCACGACACCGCTGAGACTCACCGAGCTCCCGCGGACGACGCTCGCGCTAGTCGGCTTCAGGGTGGCGACCTGGAAGGGGACGAGGAGCCTGAGGGCTCCCATCCCGTTCATGTGGTCGGCGGCCAGCCAGTAGAAGTAGCCAGGCTTGGCCGTGCTGGGGATAGTGACCTTGAGATTTGCTTCGGACTCCTTCATGGTCATGCGCGTGATGTTCTTCCAGGTCGCGCCGCCCGGGTAGTCGGACTGGCCGCGGATCTGGTTGATCGCATCCCGTGTCGAAGCCGGCGAGGTTGAGGATGACGGCCTTGCCGGGCCGTCCGGAGCTCCACAGCGGCTCGAGCACGCGGGCGCGGCTGGCGGATTCCTCCCATGCCGTCAGGCTCGGCACGGACGAGGAGCCGGGCTGCACCTCCCCGGCGAACGGCACCTCCATCCCCTCGTTGGACCAGAAGTAGACGACTGCGCCATCCCCCGTGCCTGCTTCCACCGGCAGCTCGGCGGCGAAGCCATCGCCCTCTACGTCGGTGCTCTTGATATCCGACAAGGTGTAGCAGGTCCCGTTGCCGTCCGCAGGCTTCGTCCAGACCTGGAGCACGGCGTTCTTCCACGCGTACCAAGGGCCTCCGCGGTAGATTGCGACGCTGACGTCGCCGGCGCGCAGATCGACCGTCAGGTCGTCGCCGTCCGCCCAGGTCATCCCGTAGTGGCCGCGTTCCCACGCGCCGTTGTCCGGCTCTAAGACGGCCCAGAGCTCTCCGTTTCCGGCGGCGGCGGGGACTGCCGAGAAGGCGTAGGCGCCGGACTGGTCCGCAAGCATCGAGCCGGTACGCGGACTGCCGCCCGGCGACATCCAGTGGATCCTGGCCGGCAGGACAGCGAACCCGTTGGGGTTTGTGATGCTGCCGTGGATGACGGCGCCCGCGGCGGCTCGCACGGGTCCGATCGACGCGCTCGCGGCGGGTGCGGTCACCCTCACGGGCGCCAGAAGCCGGGTGACGGCACCTGCGCTGACGGCCGGTGACCCCGGACGCGGGGCTGCAGCGAGCGCCGCGGCGGGCAGCAGCGCGAGCCCAAGCAGGCAAACGCCGAGCAGGACGGACGGTCGAGTCATTGGTTCCTCCTCCAGGACCGGAGGCGCCCTCCCGCGCTCTCCTTCGTCATCCTATCGCGGGCAGGATGCGAACGAGGGCGAGGGCCGGGGCTGCTTCCACAGCCCCGGCCCTCGGTGTCGTTCGCGCCTCCGCGCGCGATCTCTGGTGCTTGCTGCTACCTGACTGTCACCTTGGCCACCGACGTCCAGGCGCCCCAGTACCACGCGTCGGCCGCGTACCACACGCAATACCACGCGGTCTTGCCGGGCCGCGTCGAGAGCTTGTACTTGCCGAGGCCGTCCGTGCGGACTCTGCCGACCTTGGACCAGCCCTTCACCGTCTTGCCGCCGCTGACGGCGGGCTGGGCCTTGGCGGTCTTGGCCGACGTCGTCTTGTAGATGGTCACGTACTTGGGCGTGCCCCTCTTGCTGCCGTAGTGGCCCTTGATCGGCACGACACCGCTGAGTGAGATCGATGCGCTGGGAGACACCGCCGACTTGCTCGGCTTGAGCGTGCAGACCTGGAACGACGCCCAGAGGTCGAGAGGTCCGGAGGTGTGGCTCGCGTCGATCCAGTAGGCGTAGCCTGGGGCCGCCGTGCTGGGGATAGTGATCTTCTTGGAGTCGTACTGGGCGCCGTCGCAGGTGAAGGAGCCGAAGTACTTCTGCTTTGCGGTCGCCGGGTAGTCGGCCACACCGGAGATGTCGTTCACCCAGCCGTCGGGGTAGTTGTCCATGACGACCCAGGCAGCCGAGCCCGGCTTGCCGGAGCCCCAGTACCCCATCAGCAGTCGCTGCGCGTCTGCCTCGTAGGCGGTCGGTCCGGATGTGGCGGTCTGGCCGGGTGCGACCTGGATGCCGTCGACCGCCAGCTCCACACCCTCGTTGTCCCAGAAGTACGCAGCGCCGCTGCCGAGCGTCTCCGGACCGGTCTGGATCGTGCGGACGTAGCCGTCCGCGAAGGAGCCCGAGCGGGCGATGTTGGACGCCGCCTGATGCACCTGGCTACCACTGGACTGGTGCGCCCAGAGCCACACGCGCGCGTAGTCCCACGTATTCCACCCGTCTCTGGGAACTGCGCCCGAGAGTCACCGGGAGGCGGCCGGCCTGCAGAGCGCCGGTCATGCCGGCGTCGCCCCAAGACATGTTCGACAGGTCGTAGGTGCCACCGTCGGTGGCGTCGAGGGCGACGGAGATCTCGCCGTTGTCGCTGTTCGCGGCAGGGACCCCGGTCAGATCGACGTGCCCGTCGCCGTCGGTCGTGCCCTCGCCGGTGCCGTCACCGGTGTCGGTGAAGACGTACCAGTCCACGGTGGCGCCGACCTCCGGGACACTGTTCCACGAGTACACGTTGAGGTTGATGGTGCCGGTGCCGCTCAGGATGCGCCGCGCCAGCGGCTCGTAGCCGACCGGTGCTCGCTGCCCGTGGTCCCGGGCGACGGCGTTGTGCGCCTTGAGGCCGGCGGTGTTGGGCGCGTACCGCGGCGCTGCCGCGGCCACGCCGGTGATCAGCAGGATTGCGGCGCACACGGTCGCCGCGGCGAACAGACGTCTCATACCCATCTCCTCCTTGGTGCGGACCGGGGAGGCCCGCGTGCCCTGCCGTCATCCTACTGTGACTGGGGTACGGCACGCCACGGACCGGCGGGACGAAGTGTCGCTGCCGGTGGCAACGCCGGCTAGGCCGCACGGTGCCCGGGAGCGTTATCGCGCGGCCGATTTGGGGCAGGTTGTGTGTACGTTGCATGAGCTTGCCGGCCCCCGCCCCGGAAGCTGCAGCACATCGGAGGGAGGACTCCATGGGCCAGGTCCACCCGATGCCGGCTCAGTCGGATGGTCGCGACGCGGTCGCGCCCAGTCCACCTGCCACAGTCCGCTCCATCGACAGCGCCCACTGCGGTCTGTGCGGCGCCAAGCTCAGCGCCAGGGCGCTTCGCTACCACGTCGTCTCGCCGCAGCGCTGCGAGATGATCACGGTGTGCCACACGTGCCGCAAGGCGGCGCTGGGCGAAGGATACAGGCCGGCCGAGTAGCCGGTGACCCTGCGGTGCACCGCCAGTTAGTTGGCATGCTGCGACTAATGAACCGGCGCCGGCCTGCGTCCCCTCCGTCGACGGGAGCCCAAGGGCTCCCGTTTGCTACAATCACCGTCCCTGTAAGCCTGTTCCATCTACTCAGGTGATGCCCATGCGCCTCCTCGATGCCTGCGCCCGCAAACCCGTCGACGCGACGCCCGTCTGGCTCATGCGCCAGGCCGGCCGCTACCTGCCCGAGTACCGCGCCATCCGCGAGAAGATGAGCTTCGTGGAGATGTGCCGGCGGCCGGACGTGGCGGCCGAGGTCACGCTGCAGCCGCTCCGCCGCTTCGACCTGGACGCGGCCATCGTGTTCGCCGACATCCTGCTGCCGCTGGAGCCGATGGGGATCGGGTTCCACTTCAGCAAGGACGACGGGCCCGTCATCGAGCGGCCCATCCGCGGCGCCCGCGACCTGGAGGGCGTCCACGGCATCGACGCCGCGGCCGACCTGCAGTACGTGATGGACACCATCAAGCTCGTGCGCCACGAGCTCGACCCGGGCATCCCGCTCATCGGCTTCTCCGGCGCCCCGTTCACGCTCGCGAGTTACATCGTCGAGGGTGGCCACTCGCGCAACTACGCGCACGTGAAGAAGCTCATGTACGAGGACCCGGTGACCTTCGGGCGCCTCATGAGCGTCATCTCCGAGGTCGTCGTCGACTACCTCAAGGCGCAGATCGCCGCAGGCGCACAGGTGGTGCAGCTCTTCGACTCCTGGGTCGGCTGGCTGAGCCCCTTCGACTACGAGCTGCTGGTGCTGCCGCACGTGCGCTACGTGGTGGACAACGTGAAGGGCCTGGGGGCGCCGCTCATCTACTTCGGCAACGGCGCCTCGGCCATGCTCGACCTGGTCGGCAAGGCCGGCAGCGACGTCTACGGCGTGGACTGGCGCATCGAGCTCGACCGCGCCTGGGATCAGCTCGGCGATGTGGCCATCCAGGGCAACCTGGACCCGATCACGCTCCTCGGACCGCCCAAGGCCATCGAAGAGCGCGTGGCCGACGTGCTGCGCCGCGCCGGCGGCCGCCCAGGGCACATCTTCAACCTCGGCCACGGCCTCATCCCGCAGGTGCCGCCGGACAACGTCAAGTACCTGGTCGACGCCGTGCACCGGCTCTCGGCCGCCCCGATCTGAGCTCCGGAGGATGAACGCATGACCGAGAGCCTCGTCGACGTCGCCCTGCTCGCCTACGGCGGGCCGGAGAGCCCCGAGCAGATCGTGCCGTTCCTGGAGCGGCTCATGGGGCGCACGCCAGATCCGGGGACGGTCGCCGCCGTCAAGGAGCGCTACGCGCTCATCGGCGGCGCCTCGCCGCTCCCGGCCATCACCGCGCGCCAGGCGCTCGCGCTCCAGGCCAAGCTCGTCCAGGAGCTCGGCGTTCCCCATCCGCGTCCGCCACGGCTTCCTCTACACGCAGCCTGGCGTCGTCGACTGCGTCCGCTCGCTGGACGCGCACGAGGTCGTCGCGCTGCCCATGAGTCCCTTCGCTTCGCGGCTGACCAGCGGCAAGTACCTCGCGCAGCTGGCCGCGGCCGAGGACCCCACCACCGGCGGTCGCGGCCGCGACGTCCCGCTCCTCGAGGGCTGGTACGCGAGCCAGGGCTTCGTGCGGACCATCAGCCGCCGCGTCGCCGAGGCGCTCGACGGCTGCGACGTGAGCGAGTGGGCTGTCCTCTTCACGGCGCACAGCGTGCCGGTCGAGACGATCGAGGAGGGCGACCCGTACGTTGACCAGCTGCAGCAGACCATCTCCCAGCTGGTCCCCCAGATCATGCCGGGCGACTGGCGCTTCGGCTTCCAGAGCAAGGGTCGCGGCGGCGGCGAGTGGATGGAGCCGGAGGCCGACGACGCGGTGCGCGTCCTCGCCGAAGAAGGCTGGAAGAAGATCCTCGTCGTGCCGGTCGGGTTCGTGAGCGACAACGTCGAGACGCTCTTCGACCTCGACATCGTGCTCCGCCAGCAGATCGAGGACCTCGGCATCGAGTACCGGCGCTCACACGCCCCCAACGACTCGCCGTTCTTCATCGAGGCGCTGGCCGACGTCGTCACCGACTACCTCGCGCACCGGCCGGTCGAGCGGGCTCTGAAGCAGCCGGACGGCCCGCACTCTCACCGGTGACGGCGGTGGACGACTCCAGAGCGATCCCGAACGGCGCGGCCGGGCAGGCCGGCGACGCGGCGGACCGGCCCTTCCGGATCGTCGTCGTCGGCGGCGGCATGGCCGGGCTGGGCGCGGCGCGCGTGCTCGAGGCGGCGCGCGCCCAGGACCCCTCGGTCGACTGGCAGCTGTACGAGCAGGACCCGCGCCTGGGCGGCAAGGTCCACACCATCCGCAGGGACGGGTTCGTCGTCGAGGGCGGCCCGGACTCGGCCATCATCGAGAAGCACTGGCCGATCACCGCCGCCCGCGAGGTCGGCATCGGCGACCGGTTCCTCGACTGCAACGAGGACATCCGCAAGAGCTTCGTCTACACCCGCGGACGCCTGCACGAGCTGCCCGAGGGCATCATCCTCATGGTCCCGACGCGCATGGTCCCGTTCGCGATGAGCGGCCTGATGAGCTGGCCGGGCAAGGTCCGCATGGGCCTCGACCTGCTGCTCCCGCGAGGCGGCGCGGCGACCGGAGGGCCGACGGGCGCCATCGGCTCGGCCCTCGACGAGAGCCTCGGCGACTTCGTCCGCCGCCGGCTCGGCAACGAGGCGCTGGCGCGCATCGCCGAGCCCATCGTCGCCGGCATCCACGCCGGCGACCCCGAGCAGATGAGCGTGCGCGCGACGTTCCCGATGTTCCTGGACATGGAGCGCGAGCACCGCAGCCTCATCCTCGCGATGCTGAAGCGCCGCAAGGCGCGCCAGAAGGCCGCGGCGGCGCGCGGCGGCGCCGTGGCCCCGGCGCCGCCGCCCCGGGTGGCGCCTCAGGCGCGACCGCCGGCGAGAGGCCGCCCGGCCCGAAGTCCTACTTCTACTCGTTCAAGGGCGGGCTACAGGACCTGAGCGACGCCATCGTCGCGACCCTGCCGGCCGAGCGTCTGCACCCCGGCACCGGGGTCAAGACGATGGCCGAGTGCGGCGCCGGCTGCGGCGCCCGCGCCGGGTCGGGCGCCTTCGCGCTCCAGCTGAGCGACGGCTCCCGCGTGGTGGCCGACGCCGTCGTGCTCGCGACTCCGGCGTGGGCGAGCGGCGACCTGCTGCGCCCGGTCGCGCCGCTCGCCGCCGCCGACCTCTCGTCCATCGAGTACGTGACGACGGCCACGGCGTCGGTCGCCTACCGTGCCGACCAGGTGGGGCACGACCTCAAGGGCTTCGGCTTCGTCGTGCCTCGCGCCGAGAACCGCCCCGTCATGGCGACCACCTGGAGCTCGAGCAAGTTCGACGGGCGCGCGCCCGACGGCCACGTGCTGCTGCGCAGCTTCCTCGGCCGCGCCGGCCGCGAGGCGGCGGCCCAGCTGGACGACGACGAGATGGCCGCCGTGGTCCGCGCCGAGCTGCGCGAGATCATGGGCATCTCGGCGGAGCCGGAGTTCGTGCAGATCTTCCGCTGGCCGCGCGGCATGCCGCAGTACCGCGTCGGCCACGTCGAGCTCGTCGGGCACATCGAGGCCGCCGTCGCCCGCGTGCCGGGCATCGAGCTCGCCGGCGGCGCGTACCACGGCATCGGCATCGGCGACTGCCTGCGCGAGGGCGCGGCCGCCGCGGAGCGCGCCCTCGAGCACGTCCGCGGCCTGCCCGAGGACGAGATCCCTCCGCAGCCGCCGGACCTCCCCGCCGCCGACGGCCTGATCGATTGACCGGCGCAGCGGAGTCAACGTGAGGGGCGCCGTCAGGAGCACCTCACACTGAGGTCCCTCCGGGCCTGGGTCGCGTGGCGCTTGGTTCGCGCCTGCGAAGGGTGTGCAGGGCAAAGGGCGTTTCGCACGGCGCCAGCTGCAGTCGGTCGGCACAGGTACGCTCAGGCGTACGCCTGAACACCCCATGGGGTGTCTGGACGTACGCTTGGACGTTCGCCGCCGAATCGCATCACCCCGCACGGCGGCGACGGCGCAGACGTCGCGCAGGCCTCGGGCGGCGTCTTCCCGCACTGCTCCGGTCACGGCAACGTCTCGCCGCGAAGGATTCTGCCCCCGGAGGGGGTAGACCCACCGTGAGCAGCCATGCCGCCATCGGCGGAGGCCGCACTCGGAGGAGGCGATCACATGAGTTGGGTAGTCTACGGGACGATCTGGTTCGTCATCTGGGTGATCTGCCTGTGGCTCGTGTGGCGGATGGTCGACCGCAAGGATCTCAACCGGGCCCTTTGGATCATCCTCTGCATCTTCTTCCCGATCCTGATCCTCATCATCGTGGCGATCCTGCCGGCCAAGCAGCGGGCGACGCCGCCCGAAACGATGCGCTGATCCTCGTCCCCCTGAGGGCGGCGGGCGCCGGGAGGCGTCCGCCGCCCTTGTTCCGTACGGGCGCGGGCGGGAGGCCCATGTACGGATGGGTCTCCCGCCCCATCGCGCGCGGCGGCGTTCGATCGTGGGTCGTCAGTACTTGCCGACGAGCTTCCAGATCCAGCGGTGCGGCGCGTGCATGCTCATGCCGGGCTTGTTGTACATCACCGCGCAGTGGCCGGTGATGACCTTGAGGCCGCGCTTCTCGGCCTCGGCGAGCGCCTCGGGTGTGTCGGTCATCTGGTGGATCCAGATCTCCTTGACGCCGGCGTCCGCCGCCCTGGCGACCCAGGCGGCGGTCTCCTCCTTGGGGAGCTCCAGCACTGCCGCCTCGACTGGGGCCGGCAGCGCTGTGAAGTCGGGATACGACTTGTCGCCGTCGATCGTGGCCCCGCCTTCGTCGACCGGGTAGACGGTCTTGCCCCGCTCCTTGAGCGCCCCGTAGGCGATCTTCGGGAAGGGCTTCTTGCTGCCCTCGTGGCCGACGATCGCGTAGCTGTCACGGTCCCAGAATCGTTCGCACTCAGACGCCATGGTCTTCCCCCTCCTTGGGCTCGTTCTCGGCGTAGCACTGGCCCGGCGCGACCACTTCGGGGAAGCGGCCGGCGCGGCGCAGCGCCGCACGGACTTCGTAGCACAGATGGCATTCGTCGGCGTACAAGGGACGCTCCGGCGTGTGGCCGACGGCCTGGGCGAGGGCCCAGGGGCCGCCGGCGAGGATGTCGCGGATGACGGGGCGGGTGTGCGGGTCGTACGCGTCGAGCACGGCGGCGAGGCCGCCTGCGCGCGGGGCCGCGACGTCGTCGGGCGCCGGCGGCCCGTCGCCTGCGGCGAAGACGTTGCCGGCGCTGATGCCCTGGCATACCTGCAGTTCTCCGTCCGGGCCGACGTGGGCGCGGCCCGGGTCGGCAAGGTCCTCGAAGGGGCAGGTGGTGAGCGTCTCGGGCGGCCGCGAGGCCTTGGCCGGCGCGAGCGCGACGGCCGCGCGCCCCTTGTGCATCACCTCGCAGACGTCGCCGGAGCAGGCGTCGGAAACGCCGATCTCAGCGGGTGCGCCCACTTCGAGCACACCTACCGGCATACCGAGGTCCTGCGCAGCCAGGACGGCGTTGCGCAGGCGTTCCTCGTCCGCGTCCTCGACGAAGTAGGCGTAGGACGAGAGCGAGAGGTCGGCGAGGCCGAGCTCGGCGAGGGGCGCCAGCCAGATCTTTGCGTCGGCGATGGACGTCGCCCAGAAGCAGTTGCTGACGATGCCGACGTCCAAGCCGCGCTCGCGGGCATGCTTCGCCGCCGCGAGCACGATGGGGTAAGCGAGCGTGGGCTCGCCGCCTTCGAAGTAGACGTCGGCGAGCCCCAGCTCCGCGGCCTGGTCGATGACGCTCGTGAGCTGCGCCAGCGTCATCGTCCCCTCGGCGTCCGGCGACCCCCACACGAAGCAGTGGTCGCACGCGTAGGTGCACCGGTAGGTGACCAGGAAGTGGATGCCTTCGAGTCGGATCGGCCATGGGCGTCAGTCTACGCTCTGAGAGCGCGAGGGCGAAGCGATCTCGCGCAAGTCAGCGGATGGTCAGCGTCTTTGAGGTAGCGGTACTCTGCGGGTTACCGGCAAGATCGGTCGCCAGGAAGCGGTACGTGTACTTGCCGCGCGCCAGACGACAGCGCCAACGGACGGCGATCGTCCCCGGAGCCTTGGCGCCGAGATCCACCGTCCTCACGATCTTGCCCGCTCGCCGGATCTGCAGGCGCACGGCGCAGGTGGGGGCGGCAGGGTCGGTCAGCCGGCCCTTGAACGTAGCCGTCGCCAGTCTGCGGACGCGGAGAGCGGAGCTCGCGGCCGTCGCCGGCGGCAGGCCGTCGATGTCGATCACTGCCGTCCGCGTGGCCTCGATGTTCCCTCGGTTGTCGACTGAGCGGTAGGAGAGGATGGTCCGTCCCTGGCGGTCCACGACGACGTGGTTGCCCACCGTCCAGCCGGCGCCCCCGCCGTCAAGGCGCCATTCCGTGTAGGCGACGCCGTCCCCGTCATGTGACTCGAGGTCGATCGCCAACGCGGTCCTGCTCCATCCGTCGAGGATCCCCGCCGCCGTCGTGATGGGGGCGGTGGTGTCGGTCGTGTCCACGCTTCCCGTGGGACGGCCGCTGTCGCCGCAGTGCAGGATCAGGTTCGGCGTGATGGCCCAGGCCGTGTACGTGTTCGCCGCGGTGACCGCGCGCAGATCGGTGTCGGCGCCGAGCCCCGTGTCCTGCGCCTTCCACGTCGACCCTCCGTCGGTGGTGCGCAGCAGCACTCCCTGCGCGCCGGCTGCCCAGCCATTGCGCGCATCCGCGAAGCTGACGCTCGCGAGCCGCACCGGTGGGTCCAGCTGCAGCCGTTCCCAGGTCAGGCCGCCGTCCACGGTGCGAAGGATCCACCAGTCGCCGACCGCCCAGCCTGTGGAGGCGTCGGTGAACGTCACGCTGTACAGATCCCAGCCGATGCCGGACGTCTGCTGTCGCCAGCTGGCTCCCCCGTCACTGGTGTGCATGATGGCGCCGCCGGTGCCCACGATCCAGGCGTTGGCGGAGTCGGTGCAGGCGACGCTGAAGTACCACGGCGACGTGCCGGCCACGGTCGGCGCCGTCTGCCTCACCCAGGTCGCGCCCCCGTCGGTGGTGTGGAGGATGGCTCCGTAGTTGCCGACCGCCCAGCCGTTGTGGTCGTCTGCGAACGCGACGCTCTGCAGCCGGTCGTCGCCGTAGGACTGCTTCGACCAGGTCTGCCCGCCGTCCCCGGTGTGGAGGATCAGCCCCGAGTCCCCCACCACCCAGCCGGAGTCCGCCGTCGGGAACGCGATGGCCGAGGGCCATTCGAACCCCGTGCCCGAGGTGTGCAGCTCCCCGGAGTACTGGCGCACCCAGGTGTGGCCCCCGTCGGTCGTGTGGACGATCGACCCGGTGCCGTCCGATCCGGTCGCCCACGCCGTCTGGTCGTCGACGCACGCGACGGCGCGCAGCGTGCCGAGGGCGAGCGGCTTCGTCCCTGGGACCAGCGACCACGAGGAGCCGCCGTCCGTGCTGCGATACAGACTGCCGTCGCTTCCACCGATCCAGCCCGCGTCGGCGCCGGCGAGCTCGACTTCGGAGAACTCTCCCCTCGTCGGCGGGCCCACGGACGTCCAGAAGGTCCCGTCCGACGACGAGCGCATGACCGTGCCGGAGGCGCCGACGGCGATCGCCGTCGACGGGCCGGAGAAGGAGACGTCATTGAGTCGCGAGATGTGACCGGTCCGGGTCATCCAGTGAGCGCCCCCGTCCGGCGAGTACTCGAGCGTCCCACCGTCGCCGACGGCCCAGACCCGGTCGGCGCCGAGGCAGGTCACGCCCTGCAGCAGCCCGGGGACCACGCCGCCGGCCTGCCAGGTGACGCCGCCGTCGCTGGTCGCGTACACGGCGCTGGCCGGTCCCGAGTCTATGGAGAACCCGTCGCAGACCGCCCAGCCGTGCTGGGCGTCCGCGAACGTGACCGATTCGAGGTGGGGGAGCGACTGGCCGGCCGCGGACCAGGTGGCCCCGCCGTTCGTCGTGTGGAGCACGTACGGGTGGCCGGCCTTCCAGCTGCTGCCCACGGCCCAGCCTTCGAGCGCGTTCACGAAGGAGACGGAGGCAAGGGTCACGTAGCTGTCCGTGTACTGGACGCCCCAGCTCTGCCCGCCGTTGCTTGTCCCCAGGATGACTCCGTCGCCGACCGCCCAGCCGTGCTGCGCGTCGACGAAGGCGACGTCCGTGAGACCCTTCGTCGTCGACTTCGGCTGCAGGGACCACGTCACGCCGCCGTCGGAGGTGTGGATGATGATCCCGTCGCGCGCCGACGGCCCAGGCCGACGACGAGTCGATGCCGGCGATCCCGGACAGGCTGGTGACGGCCGGCGGGAGCGACTGCTGGGACCAGGTACCGCCACCGTCGGTCGTGTGCAGGACGTTGCGGCCCTGTCCCACCACCCATCCCTGCTGTACGTCGATCATCGTGACATCCAGCAGGGGCATGTTCGCCACTGTGGGCTGCTTGGTCCAAGTCGCGCCGCCGTCGTCCGTGCGGAACACGTCCCCGCCGACGCCCGTGGCCCAACCATGCAGCGGATCGACGAAGTCCGCTGAGTAGAGCACGTCTGCCGAGGCTGCCCCCTTGCTCTGCATGATGCGCCAGGTCAGGCCCGCGTCGGTGGTCCAGTAGATGGCTCCTTCGGCGCCCGTCGCGCAGCCGGTGTCCCCGCTACCGAAGCTGATGCCGACCAGGTCCTCCTGCAGTGGAGCATCGTGCCGCGACCACGACGCGCCTCCGTCGGTGCTGCGCAGGATCACGCCGGTGGCTCCGGCGACCCAGAGTGAGGCGTCGGGTGCGAGCGTGATCGCGCTCAGCGTGACGCTCGTCCCGGAGGGCTGCTCGTGCCAGGTGCTGCCCCCATCGCTCGTCCGGGCGATGAGGCCGTTCGCGCCGACCACCCAGGCGTCGAGACCGGTGCGCGCCAGGACGGCCGTGAGGTCGCCGGCTCCCGGCAGGCTCCCGGCCGTCCACGTCACGCCGGCGTCACCGGTGCGCAGGAGCGTGCCGTTCGCGCCGACCGCCAGCCCGGCGAGCGCCGAGGAGAAGTCGACCCCCAGCAGGTCGGCGGTGACGGGGGAACGCTGGGTCCCCCACGACGACCCGCCGTCGATGCTGTGCAGGATGGCGCCGTGCTTGCCTACCGCCCACCCGGTGTCACGGTCGACGAAGCTGAAGTCGTTCGGCGCCGGCCAGATCGGGTTCTGCCAGAACCAGCCGTCGCCTCCGGGGGCGTAGACGAAGTTGGGTGGGGACGCCTGGGCTCCGCCGCACCAGAGCAAGAAGACCAGCACGACGAGGATCGCGACCGCCGCCGCCGGCCGCGGCCGCGCAAAGGTCCGTTTGCCGCGGCTCATCTGACCACCAGGCTGTCCGTGGCCGGCCGGACGCTGCGGTTGCCGGCCCCGTCGATCGCGATGACCTGATAGCGGTAGCGTCCCGGCGACAGGTGGCAGACGAAGCTCCGGGTAGCCGGCGCGCCGACGACGACCGGAGCCGCGGCGAGCCGGAGGACCCGCCGGCCGCGGCGGTCGAAGACGACGATTCGCGCTCGCGCCTGACCAGACCCCGGCGCGCGATCGCGCACTGTGAAGTGAAGCGTCGCCGGCCGGCCCGGGCGCGTCACGGCGGGAGCCGCGGCGACGGCCGTAGGAGGCAGGGTGTCGATGCCGAACTCGATCGTCTGTGCCGTAGGCTCCTGGTTGCCGGCGGCGTCCTTGCTGTACGCCTTCACGGTGTACCAGCCGTCCAGGGAGTGGTCGGCGCGCGTGTCGAAGCGCAGAGGCCCGCCGCGGAGCCAGACGCCGCCGTTCACCTGCGAGTAGACGGTGCCCACGCCGGACGCGTCGAGCACGCCGAGGTGCAGGACGATGTCGGTGTTGAACCATCCGGGCGGCAGCGGCTGGGTGGAGCGCGGCACGGTCAGTGACCAGGTCGTGATGGGAGCCACGGTGTCGACGTAGAAGGGCGGCGACAAGATCTGCGCCTCGTTGCCCGCGGCGTCGCGGACCTGGGCCGTGATGACATGCCAGCCGTCGGCGAGGGGGCCGTTCCGCTTGGTGGCGGCGAAGGGCTCCCAGCCGCCTCCGAAATCCATCTCGGTGATCGTGCCTTCGTCGGAGTGGGCGACGACGTCGAGGTCGACCGTCGTGTCGGAGGTGAATCGGGGAGTGCCGGAGTACTGGTGGACGCTGAGCGACCCGGCGATGGGCGTGAGCGTCGCGCACCAGACATCGGTGCCGTGCCGGTGGTAGATCCTGTCGCCGTCGGGCACCGCGTTGTCACCCCCCTCGCAGACGAAGAAGCTCACGCCCGAGGGCAGCTTACGGGCGTACAGGCCGGCTGGGTTGCCGCCCCAGGCGTCGGAGCTCCACGTCACCAGACCGCGGCCGATGTGGGCCCCGTCCTGCATGGCCGGTGCGGCGCCCGGCTCGACCGCGAACTCGGTGTCCGTCGTCATGTCCCGGGCGTAGACAGCCTCGGGCAGCGTGCGCCAGTCGTTCCAGACCACGTACTGGCCGTCTGTTTCCGGCGTCATCTGGTCGCCGTAGGCGGTGCAGATGGGGAAGTCCGGGCCTCCGGAGAGCCGGCAACCCCAGATGTCCCAGCCCAGTCCCAGCCGCTGGTCCATCCAGACCACGAGGTCTCCGCAGATGCGGGGGCATTGCCTGAGGCCGGTGGCGGTCGACGACAGCACGCGCGATTCGCCGGTCACGATGTTGTGGGCGCGTACCTCGTGGTAGCCCTGGTCCCAGACCACCCAGTCGCCGGAGACGTCCGGCTGGCTCTGAGAACCGCCGTCGCCCAGGTCGAACAAGGCGCCTGTCGACAGGTCAGTTCCCTTGATGGAGGAGCCGTCGACCCAGACGACCACGTCTCCGTCGACGGCAGGGTCGTCCTGGCCGCCGCCGCTGAGCGTCGCCAGACCGGCGGCGGCCGTCCACGAGAAGACCTGGAAGGGTGATGAAGAGCTTGCCGGCAGTCCGAAGACGATCCTGCCGTCCGACTCGTCGAACGTGCGGAACGTGTACTTGCCGTCGGGCGGGAACGGGATGTCGAGCTTCTGGTCGGTCGGCGTCCCGGCCTGCGCTGGCCTCGCCACGACCGCGGCGAACGCGGTGGCGAGCAGCGCGACCGCGATCGTCGCTGCGAACAGGTGCGACAGCCGAACGAACTGGCGGATACCCATGACCCCTCCACAAGGTGCTCGCCCAGTCTACACAAACGCGGCGATCCGGAGCGAGAGGTGGCGGGACACGGCCCCGCCCCTCTCTTGTGGCGGCTGCGACTCGCGCGGCTGCGCCCGCGACGCGGCTTAGAGCCGCGCGCGGAAGCGCTTGACCTCCGGCGCGAACCAGTCGCCGGCGCCGTTCTTGATGCCGGTGAGGTCCTTGAAGAAGCGCGAACCGTTGGCCGTGGCGTGACCGACGATGTCGGCGTTCTTGATGCCGAAGCGGGCCTTGAGCCAGCGCACCAGCTTGACGCCGGCGTTAACCTGCTTGGTGCGCGCGAGGATCTGCTGGTCCATCCATCGGCCAGTGCTGGCCGGCGACGCTCTCCTGCACGAACTCGATGCCGAACGACTTCCAGTTCATGCCGATGCAGTGGCGGGCGCGGTAGCTGAGCGGCATCAGCTGGTAGATGGTGCCGTCCTTGTCGATGATGAACTGCGCCGAGACGCCGGGCTTCTCGCCGTTGTATGCGGTGTTGGCGTCGAACGTGTTCCAGGCGCTCTGCCAGTCGGCTCCGTCCGTGTGGTGGAGGACGATCGCCTTGGGGTTGGTGAGCACGTACGTGTGCTGGCCGTAGTGGCGTTGCGAGTAGTCCGCCATCTGCGCCTTGCGGCCGGCGCCGTAGGCGATGTACTTCTTCACGACCGGCGGCTTGGGGGCGGAGGTCGCGGCGAACGCGGGAGCCGCGATGATGGCGATCGCCGCGATCACGCCGGCGACGGCGAGCGCGATCAGGCTGATGGTGCGGATGCGCATGGTGTCCGAGTATACGACGCGAGGGGCGCGCTCACCTCCGGCGGCCCGCCGTTGGCGTAGCCGGGGCTGGCGAAGACAGGCCCGAGGTTGGGCGGCATCCCTGGCTCGGCCCGCCGGCCCGGGGGCGATGGCCACTCCTCGGACGAATCAGCCGCCGGCGATCTCCGGCGTCACCTCGAGCTCCTTCACGCTGGTCAGCCGCACGACGCGCAGCGTCATCGGGCGGCCGATCCTGGCCTCCGTCAAGCGTCCGGTGCAAGGTGTCGACGTCGGGGAGCGGCTCCCCGTCGACGGCGACGATGAGGTCGCCGGGCAGGAGCCCGGCCCGCTGGGCCGGGCTGTCGGGCTCGACCCCGGCGACCAGCACGCCGGTCTCGAGCGGCAGGTCGAAGTAGCGGACGACGCGGCGACGGATCGGCGTCGTCTGCCCGGCCACGCCGATCCGCCCGCGCGTGATGTGTCCGTCGCGGATGAGCTTGCCGGCGACGTAGATCGCCGTGCTGATGGCGATGGCGAAGCAGAGCCCCTGTGCCGGCGCGATGATCGCCGTGTTCACGCCGATGACGTCGCCGTGCGAGGTGACCAGCGGCCCGCCGGAGTTGCCGGGGTTGAGGGCCGCGTCGGTCTGGATGAGGTTGTCGATGAGTCGCCCGTCGCCGGCGCGCAGCGACCGCCCGAGGGCGCTCACCACGCCGGCGGTGACCGTGGCCTGGAAGCCGTAGGGGTTGCCGATGGCGACCACCAGCTGGCCGACCCGGAGCGTCCGGGAATCGCCGAGACGGGCCGGTGCCAGCTCGGACGCGTCGACGCGGACGACGGCGAGGTCCGTCTCCGGGTCGTCGCCGACGAGCTGCGCTGCGAGCTCGCGGCCGTCGCCCAGCGTCACCCGGAGCTCGTCCGCGCCGTGGGCGACGTGGCTGTTGGTCAGGATGAAGCCGTCGCTGGTGATGACGAAGCCGGAGCCCGAGCCGGCGAAGCCGGGCTCGGGCGGCGCGCCCGGGGTGCGCGCCTGAGCGCCGGGTGCCCCGGGGCTGCCGCGCCGCCTGCGCTGGGCCCGCGGCGCCGGCCGGCGGCTGACGTCGATGTTGACGACCGATGGCCCGACCAGCTCGGCGGCGCGGATGACGGCGCGAGAATAGGCGTCTAGCGGCGTGCCGTCTTCCACCGCGCCGGTCGCTGCGGTGTCCGGCTCGCGGACGGTGTCCGTCGCGCCGGGACGTCCGCGGCCGTCACCGTCTTCGACGATCACGAGTCCGTCCGCGATGAATCGTGCGTGTCCTGTCATGCTGTCCGCCCCGTCGGTCGCCGACGTAGCCGGGCGGCCATTCGCGCCGCCCTCTGCATCGCTTGTTCCCGGAGCCAAACGGGGCGTCACGGGCTGACGCCGACGCTCGGCAAGGACAACAGCTAGCAGTGGGACTACGCCGCCGTGCGGACCGCGCTGCAGCAGGTCGCGGCGGCGGCCGGCTACGGCTGGGAGACCGTCCTCAACCCGAAGTCGGTGTGAGGCGGACGGGCGCGGCGGAGAGCGGAGGAGCCGCCGCCTGCCGTCGCGCCTGTTCGATCACCCGCCGTCGCGCCCGTCGGCTTACTCGAGGTTCTCGATCTCGACCGGCTCGATCTCGTCGGCCGGTGTGAACCCCCAGACGCGTCCGTAGAAGTACAGCTCCGCTTCCTCGCGCGCGGATGATGTTCTCCGCCTTGCGGAAGCCGTGCTGCTCGCCCTCGAACCCGAGGTACGCGAACGGCAGGCCCTTGCGCCGGAGCGCCTCCACGATGATGTCCGCCTGCGCCGGCGGCACGATCACGTCCTCAAGCCCCTGGAGCAGGATCACCGGACAGGAGAGGTCGTCGACGTGGTGGATCGGCGAGCGCTCGCGGTAGACGTCCCGCCGCTCCGGATAGGGCCCGAGCAGGCTGTCGAGGTACTGCGACTCGAACTTGTGCGTGCCGCCGGTGGCGAACGTCTCCAGGTCGGCGAGGCCGAACAGGCTGGCGCCGGCGCTGAAGACGTCGAAGCGCGTGAGCGCGTTCAGGGTCGTGTAGCCGCCGGCGCTCCCGCCGCGGACGCCGAGGCGGGCCGGGTCGGCGTCGCCGCGAGCGACGAGGTAGCGCGCGGCGTTGATGGAGTCGACGGTGTCCACGACTCCCCACTCGCCGCGCAGCCGCTCCCGGTACTCGCGGCCGTAACCGGTCGACCCGCCGTAGTTGACGTCGACCACGGCGATCCCGCGCGAGGTCCAGTACTGGATGTCCAGGTCGAGCATCGCCTCGTGCGCCGACGTCGGGCCGCCGTGGACGTTGACGAGCAGCGGCGGCAATTCGCCTTCCGGCGCGACGAATCCGGGGTTCGCCGGCGGGTAGTAGTTGGCGTGCGCGCTGAGGCCGCCCTCCGTCGGGAACGTGATCGCCTCCGGGCGGCTGATGTACAGCGGGTCGATGAGGACCGGGCGGCCGCGCCGGACGACCTCACTGTCGCCGGAGCGGGGATCGATGACCGCGACCTGTGAGCCCTCCGTGTGCAAGGCGCCGACGAGGCCGACGCGGTCGCCGAGCGGCGCGAGCGAGTAGACGACGGTGTAGGCCGAATCGAGCTCGCGGAGCGCCACCTCCTCGTGCGCCGCGATGGCGTCTGGCGCGGCCGGGTCGAGGACGGCGAGGTGGTCGCGGCCGTCCTCCGTGTAGCTGACGGCCAGGGTCCCGTCGGCGAGGAACACGTAGTGCTGCAGGCCGAAGACCCACGGGACCTTGACGAACTCGGCGTCGCGGACGACCAGCGGGCACGGTTCCGGCAGGCCGCCTGCGCCAGCGCCGGCGTCGCTGGACTCGCCGCTCCTGCCCAGCTCGACCGCGTACAGGTTCCACCAGCCGGTGCGGTCGCTCGCGAACCAGAGCTCGCCGGCGGGGCTCCAGAGCGGCTGCAGGATCGACTCCTGCGGGCCGCCGGCGACCAGCCGCTCGCCGGCGACCGTGCCGTCGCCGGCGAGCTCCGCCGTCCACAGCTCGGTGCCGTCCCACGGCATCCGCGGGTGGTCCCAGCTCAGCCAGGCCAGGCGTCGCCCGTCCGGGCTGAGCCTCGGGGCGGCGTAGAAGTCGTGCCCCGAGGCGATCACGCGCGGCGCGGCCGAGCCGTCGGCGGGCAGGCTGACGAGCTCGTTGACCACCTCGCCGTCGGTCTCGTGGCGCTCGCGGACGGTCACGAGCAGACGGCCGTCCGGGGTCACGCGCCCGTCGGCGTGGCGGTGGGCGCGCTCGGCCGGCGGCGCCGGGGTGATCGGCCGCGGCGCGCTCCAGTGGCCGGCTTGGCTTCGCCGGCCGGCCGCAGGTCCTGCCGGTACAGTCGCTGGTCGGCCTGGTCGCTGAAGACGACGCTCTCGCCGCCGCCGGCGCCGGTGAAGGCCACGTACATGCCGCCCCCGTACTCGTGGACGAGGGTGCGGGCGCTCACGCCGGGCGGCGTGACGTCGGCGATCTCGCCGTCAGGCGCCCGGCGCACGACCACGTAGCGACCGTCCTCGAGCGGCCGCAGCTCGGTCCAGTACAGGCTCTCGCCGGCGCTCTGCGGCCACATCGTGCCCACGCCGCCCTCGGCCATCAGCGTCGCCGTCACCGGGGACCGCCAGGAGCCGTAGGGAGCCACCTCCCGCCGGCCGGATGTCGTCATGGTTGGTTCGTCGGTACGTTCGCGCATCATCTTCCTCATACTCCCGGTGGTGGAGGCGCGGCGGGTCTGGCGTCTCGCCGCGTCATCGGTGCTGCCCGGCTGCCAGGCGCTAGCTACCCGGGGGGCGACCCGGCCAATCGTCGCGCCGTGGAGCCAGGACGGTGGACGCCGGGTGAGCGCGGCCGATGGGATCCGCCGCGGAACGCCCGCGGTCGAGGTGTGTCAGCGAGCGGGCTGCTCGATGCGGAAGACGTGGTGGCGGTTGGCGCCGCGTTCGCAGTCGAAGGCGAGGGTCGCGCGCGAGAGATCCTTGAGTTCGAGGCCACGGAGCTCGGCGTGGTCGAGGCGGAAGTTCCGCAGGTTCGTCGCGAAGAGGAGGATGCCGCCCGGGGCCAGCAGGCGCCGGGCGATGAGGCGGATGAGGTCGGCGTGGTCGCGCTGGACGTCGAAGGTGGCGCGACCCATCCGCTTGGAGTTGCTGAAGGTCGGCGGGTCCAGCCAGATCAGGTCGTACTGCCCGCCCGCCTCGGCGACCCAGCGCAGGCAGTCGGCCTGCACGAGGGTGTGCGGCGGCGGCGGCCCCTCGCCGGTCCGGCGGGCGCGCCGGCGGACGGTGCGTCCGCCTTCCCTGCGTCTGCGGTGCCGGGCTTCGCCGGGCCAGGTGACCAGGTCTCGCTCCCGGCCGCGAAGCCGTTGGCCGCGAGGTTCCGCTCGGCCCACGTCAGGTAGGTCGCGGAGAGGTCCACGGTGGTCGACGACGGCGACCCTCCGGCGAGGGCGTTGACCGTCATCGTGCCGGTGTACGCGAAGAGGTTGAGGAAGCGGCGGCCGCCGGCCAGCCGGCGCACCAGCCGCCGCGTGAGCCGCTGGTCGATGAAGAAGCCGGTGTCGAGGTAGGTGTTCAGGTCGACGAGGTAGGTGAGGTCGTCCTCGCTCACCGCGAGGAGCTTGCTCTGGTCGCCGCGGCGCTCGTACTGCGCCGGCCCGCGCTGGCGGCGGCGCTCCTTGAGCACCACGCGCTGCGGCGGCGCCCCGAGGACGGCGCCGATGACCTCGACCGCCTCGGCGAGGCGCCGCTTGGCCTTGTCCGGGTCGATCTCGGGCGGCGCCGCGTACTCCTGCACGTGCACCCAGTCGCCGTACACGTCGACGACGAGGTTGTACTCGGGCAGGTCGGCGTCGTAGAGGCGGTAGCAGGTGATGCCCTCGCGCTGCAGCCGCTTGGCCAGCCGGCGCTGGTTCTTGCGCAGCCGGTTGGCCAGGTACTCGGCGCCGCCGCCGAGCGCTCTGCGCGGACCGGCGGGGCCTGCGGCTCACCCGCCGGCGCCGCCGGCCGCCGGCGTCTCTGCGTCCACGGCCGTCGCCTCCGGCGGCGTCGCCTTGCGCGAGGACGAGCGCGCCTCGGCGCGGGCGGTGCGCGGCGCGGCCGCGCCGGTCGGCGCCGCGCCGGCCTCGTAGTAGGCGAGCACGCACTCGAGCGGGCCGTTCCGCAGGTCCGTCTCGCGCTTCGGCGCGAGGCCGATGGCCTTGAGCTGCCGCTGGTCGCCGGCGAGGACGACGGCGTTCCACCGCGGGAACGCCTCCCGGAGGCGCTCGCCGAGCTGCCGGTAGACGGCCTCGGTGTCCGCCGCGTCGAGCCGTTCGCCGTACGGGGCGTTGGTGGCGAGCAGGCCGCGCTCCGCGGGCGCCTCGACCGTCTCCAGCTGGGCGTGGCTCGATCGCGACCAGGCCGTGCAGCCCGGCGCGCTTCACGAAGTCGCGCGCGACCTTCACGGCGCGCTCGTCCCTGTCCGAGCCGCGGATGGCGACGCCGGGGCGCGCCGCCGCGAGCCGCTTGATCCCGGCGCCGCGCCGCTCGCGCGCCTCGAGCAGCAGCGCGTCCCAGAGCGTCGGCGTCGTGGCCGTCGCCAGCGCAGGAAGCCGAACGCCGGCGCGGCGCCCGGCTTGACCTCCGCCTCGGCGCGCAGCAGGCCGGGTGCGACGTCGGCGGCCATGAGCGCCGCCTCGATGAGCAGCGTGCCCGACCCGCAGAGCGGGTCCAGCAGGCTGGCGCCGGCGGCGGCCTCGCTCGGCCAGGCCGCGTACAGCAGCAGTCCGGCGGCCAGGTTCTCCTTGAGCGGCGCCTCGACCTGCACCTTGTCGGCGCGGTAGCCGCGGCGGTGCAGGCTCTGGCCGCTGAGGTCGATCGAGATGGCCACGCGCGTGCTCGGCCAGGTGCGCGTTCACGCGCACGTCCGGCGCACGCGCGTCGACCGACGGCCGCTTGCCGCCCGAGGTGGCGCGGAACTGGTCGACGATCGCGTCCTTGATGCGCACCGCGCCGAAGCGCGTGTCCCGGATCCTGTCGTTGACGCCGGTGAAGTCGACCGCCAGCGTGTCGTCCACGTCGAGGTGGCGAGACCAGTCGACGGACTGCGCGGTCTTGTAGAGCTCGTCGCCGTCGGCGGCCGTCCCGCTCGTCACCGGCAGCAGGACGCGGCCGGCGACCCGCGACCACAGGCAGGCGCGGTACGCCGTCTCGAGCGAGCCGGCGAAGGCGACGCCGGCGCGGACCTGCTTGACGTGCGCCGCGCCCAGTCCGCGCAGTTCGCCGGCGAGCAGGGACTCGAGGCCGCGCGGGACGGTCGCGAAGAGGGAGAGGTCGGTCATCACGCAAGGCTACCACGCGCCCACTGCCCGGCCCTTCCGGCCGGGAGCGTGCGGGCGTTCAAGTACGGGCCTAGAATCGTCGACGTAGTACGCAGACCGTCTCCGCGCTCCGCGGGTCCTCTCGCGCCGCGCCGCCGTGGGAGGGACCGTGTCCCGTCAGCTGCTCGTCCTCATCGCCGCCGTCGGTCTCGCCCTTCCCGGCATCGTCACCGTGACGACCAGTGTGACCGACGCTCCCGCCGCGCCTTCCTCGTCTCCGTCGCCCGCGGCCGTCCCGCTCGTGCTGCCGACCATCGTGCCGACTGCCTCGCCATCGCCCGGCGACGTCACGCCGCCCGTGACCACCGCGAGCGGGATGGGGTCTCGCTGGCGGAACGACGCGGCGACGGTGAAGTTCACCGCGACGGACGCTGAGTCGGGCGTCGCGGCGACGGTCTACCAGCTGGACGGCGGCACCTGGAAGATCGGCGACCAGCTCGTGGTGCGGGCTCCCAAGGACCACTCCAACGACGGCGAACACATGATCACGTTCTACTCCGTCGACAACGCGCTCAACCAGGAAGCGTTCAAGACGGCCACCGTGAAGATCGACACGCGGCCGCCGCACTTCGCCTGGAAGAGCGTGTCTCCCGGCGTGATCCGCCACATCGAGCCGGTGACGCTGCGGTTCACCGTGGACGAGCGCAGCGGGCCGGTGAAGCTCTCGTACAAGGTCACCGACCAGTACGGGTACCCGGCCGTGAGCAAGGCGGGCCTCGAGCGGACCGCCGGCCCGCGGAGCATCGAGCTCACGCCGCGCTACCCCAACCACAAGGGCTTCGTGCCGGGCGTGTATCGCGTGCAGCTCACCGTCCGCGACGAGGCCGGCAACGTGACCGTGACCAAGCGCCGCTCGTTCCGGGACCTCCGGGCCGTGAGCGGCGGCGTGTGGCACCGGATCAGCGGCGCCGGCCGCAGGGTCGCGCTGACCTTCGACGACGGCGACAACAGCGCCTGGGCGAGCATCCTCGGCACGCTCAAGCGCTACAAGGCGCACGCGACGTTCTTCCCGCTCGGGCCCTACGTCGCCTCGAGCCCGTCGCTGGCGCGCCGCGACGGTGCAGGACGGCAACGCGATCGGCACGCACGGCTGGACGCACTCGATGATGACGCGCCAGAGCGCGGGCCAGATCCAGAGCGAGTGGACGCGCGCGGCGGCGCCCTGGTGGAGCGCCACCGGCTACTCGCCGGTGCCGTACTGCCGGCCGCCCTACGGCGACATGAACTCCGTCGACGACGTCGGCGTCGGCCGCGATCGGCTTCTACCGCGTGATCCTCTGGGACGTGGACCCGCGCGACTGGAGCCAGCCGGGCGCGGGCGTGATCACCTCGCGGGTGCTCTCGGCGCGTGCATCCCGGCGCCATCGTGTGCATGCACCTGACGCCGCAGACGGCGCAGGCCCTGCCGTCGATCCTGAGCGGCCTGCGGGCGCGCGGCTACAAGGCCGCGAGCCTGCCGGAGATGTTCCACGCCGCCGGCCTGCGCTAGCGCGGCGGCGCCCGAGCCGTCAGGTGAGCGTGCCGGGCGCCGAGCCGCCGGAGGCCTGCTCGGCGATCACCGCCAGGAACGCGTCGCCGTACCGCTCGAGCTTGGTCTGGCCGACGCCGTTGACCTCGAGCAGCTCGGCGTGAGGTGGCCGGGCGCCGCGCCGCCATCTCCGCCAGCGTCGCGTCGCTGAAGACCACGTAGGCCGGCACGTTCTGCTCGTCGGCGAGCTGCTTGCGCAGCGCGCGCAGCGCGTCGAACAGCGCCTCGTCGACCGGCATGCCCGCCAGCTCGGCCGCCCGGCCGGCGCGGGCCGTGCGCAGCCGCTGCTTCTTGGTCGGCACGCGGACCCTCGGCTTGGCCATGACGAGCGTCTCGTCGCCGCGCAGGAGCGGCCGCGCCGCCTCCGTGAGCCGCAGCGCCGAGAACCGCGCGATGTCCTGGACGAGGTAGCCGCGGTGGATGAGCTGGCGGATGAGGCTCTGCCAGTGGTCGCGGCTGAGCTCGGCGCCGATGCCGTAGGTGCTGAGCCCGTCGTGGCCGCGGCTCAGGATCTTCTCGTTCTCTGAGCCGCGCAGGACGTCGATGACGTAGCCGACGCCGTAGCCGAACCCGTCGCGCTCCCACAGCCGGTACACGCAGCTGAGCGCCATGCGCGCCTGCTCGGTGGCGTCGAAGGTCTCCGGCGGCTCGAGGCAGATGTCGCAGTTGCCGCACGGCGCCGGGTAGGGCTCGCCGAAGTAGCCGAGGAGCGCCTCGCGCCGGCAGCTGAGGCCGTCGGCGTAGCCGACCATCGCGTTGAGCTTGTGGATCTCGATGCGCACGCGCTCCGGGTCGCGCTCGAACTCCTCGTCGCCGTTCGGGCCTCCGCGGCCGCCGCCCTCGATGAGGCTGCGCACGACGGCGGCGTCGCCGAGGCCGAAGAGCAGCAGAGCCTCGGCCGGCAGGCCGTCGCGGCCGGAGCGGCCGGTCTCCTGGTAGTAGCTCTCGACGGTCTTGGGGAGGTCGTGGTGGACGACGAAGCGCACGTCGCTCTTGTCGATGCCCATGCCGAAGGCGACGGTGGCGACGACGACGTGGACCTCGTCGCGCGCGAAGGCGTCCTGGACGCGCCGCCGCTCGTCCGCCGGCAGGCCGGCGTGGTAGGCGGCGGCGTTCACCCCGTGCGCGCGCAGCTTGTCGGCGACGTCCTCGGTGCGCTTGCGCGAGAGGCAGTAGACGATGCCGGACTCGCCCTCGTGGGCGGCGAGGAACTGCAGCAGCTGGTGCAGCGGCTCGCGCTTCTCGACGACGGTGTAGCGGATGTTGGGCCGGTCGAAGCCGGTGACGTACACGGCGGCGTCGGCGAGCCCGAGCCGCACGCGCACGTCGTCGCGCGTCTCGGGGTCGGCGGTGGCCGTGCAGGCCATGATCGGCACGTCGGGGAACAGGCCGCGCAGCTGACCGAGCTGGACGTACTCGGGGCGGAAGTCGTGGCCCCACTGGCTGACGCAGTGGGCCTCGTCGATGGCGAACAGGGCGACGCCGGGCGCGCCGGCGTCGTGCGTCGCGTCCGCCCAGGCCGTGCAGCCGCTCCAGGAAGCCGTCGGTCATGAGCGTCTCGGGGGCGACGTACAGGAGGTCGAGCTCGCCGGCGTGGAGGGCGCGCAGCACGCTGCGCGCCTCGTCCGGCCTCGAGCGACGAGTTGTAGGCGGCGGCGCTGACGCCGGCCGCCCGCAGCGCGTCGACCTGGTCCTTCATGAGCGAGATGAGCGGCGAGACGACGATGCCGGTGCCCGGCCGGACCATGGCCGGCAGCTGGTAGCACAGCGACTTGCCGCCGCCGGTGGGCATGAGCACGAACGCGTCGCCGCCGGCCACGAGATGGTCGACGATCTCCTCCTGGTCCTCGCGGTACTCGGCGAAGCCGAAGACCTCGCGCAGCAGGTCGCGAGCGGAGCGCGGCGCAGCCGCGGAGCCGGTGGGGGTGGAGGCCGGGGTCACGCGTTCGAGTCTAGCAAGGTTGACGGACGGGAGCGGCCGCGGAGAACGGGCGCCGTGGAGACGGCGCCGTGTGGAGAGCGGGAGGCTGAGAACGACGCGGAGACGACGCACGGAGATGGCTGGGCCGGCGGGCCGGGCTGATGCCCGGCCCGCCGGCCTTCAGCTCCTACTCGACGGTCCTGGTCGTCCAGCCGCCGGCGGCGTTGCGTGGAGCCGCCGCCGAAGCGCGCCCGGACGCGGGTGACGCCGCCACCGGAGACGGTCGTCCGGGCGGTCCCGCGGACGATCGTCGCGCGAGCCGGCGGCCATCCAGCGGCCGCGCACCTGGCGCTGGAAGATGACCTTGCCCGTCGGCGTCCGCCGGCGAGACGCGCGCGATCGAGCACCAGCCGGCCGCCGCGGCGCGTCACCGCCAGCCGCGTCGCGCCGCGGACCTTGACGGTGACCTGGTCGGCGCCCGGCAGCGAGTCGTGCGGACAGCGCGCCGACCTCGGCCGTGACCAGGACGTTGTGCCTGAAGCCCGGCAGCATGGCGGCGAACATCGCCATCCCGTCCGGCGTCGTCCGCGGTCACGGTGACCGTGGGCTCCGTCGGCTCGGGCTTGCCGGCCTCCTGGCAGTAGATGGCCACCGGCACGTCTTGGACGCGCGACGCACGGTAGCCCATGAGGCGTGATGGGCGTTCCCAGCCGAGCCTGTGCCCCTGACCTGCGACCGTCACCGACGCCGTCTCGCTTCTCGACGCCGCCGCTGAACACCCAGTCGCCGGGCACGATCGACTCGGCCGCCGGCGTCGGGCCGCTGTACATGTCCTCGTTCGTCGGATCAGAGGAATCGGGGACGTAGGCGACGATGACGTCCCCGTTGGTCGGCAGCCCGTCGACGAGCTCCTTGGTCTCCGCCAGCGTCAGCGGGGCGCTCGCGCCCCTCTCCCCGGAGGAGAAGTAGTCGCTGTAGTACTCGCTCCAGTCGGTCGCCGACATCACGATCAGGTAGCCGCTCAGGTCGGTGCCCGCCGGGACGTCCAGCGTGGCGTGCATGGTCTGCGGCTCCGCCGAGCCGGTGCGGTAGTAGGTCACGTCGACCTCGTTGACGCCCGCGCGGATGGCCCGCGAGATCGTCGCGTCGACGATGCCGGCGTAGCGGCGCGTGGACGAGAAGTCGGCGGTCACGTCCACCGACTTCACCTCGCACGTCGCGCACGTCGTACGGGTCGTCGAGGACCTTCGCCATGATGGTCGTCACGTCTCCGGCGGCCGCGTCGGCGAGGCCCGTGCCCGGTGTCGTCGCCGTCGTTGTCCCAGATGTTGTCGCGCGTGATCGTGTAGTCGTCGGTCGCCGTCGCTCGACGACGACCGTGGTCGTCGTCGTCGCGCTGCCCGCGAGCGGGTCGCTGTCGAGGGCGTGGTAGAGGCCCGCCGCCGCCGTGTACGTCGTGATCCCGGGGTAGTCGCCCCAGGAGTCGGCGAGCTCCGGGTAGTACGGTGGTCGCGAACCAGTCGCCGAGGTCGGTGACGTCGGTGACGGTGGCGCCGCCGTCGAGCGAGCCGTGCGTCGTCACGGGGAACGTGGCCACGCTGCCGCTGAGGTGAGCCACCATGCCGGCGGCCCGGTCCTGGACGGCCACGCCCTTGGCGTCGGCCGGTGTCATCATCTTGTAGGGCGTGTAGGTCGACGGCCACACGGCGTCGACGGTCGCTCCGACGAGGCTGCCCTCGATGGGCCCGAGTCCGAGGTCCATGCCGTAGCCGCCGAGAACGGGGTGACCGAAGAGCAGGGCGGTGTCCCCGTCGACGTAGGTCGTCGTGCCCAGGACGCTGATCGCGTAGCGGCCGGTCGAGAAGACGACGCCGCAGGGCGAGCCCGGCCGCGAGCGCCGGCGTGGCGCCGGCGCCGGCCGTCGCCTCGCCCGAGAGCACGGTCAGGCCGCTGTCTTCGAGCTTCGTCGCGAGCTTGCGGTAGGCCGTGCTGCCGCTCGAGAGGCCGCTGATGCGCGCCACGGCGAGCGGGTGCATGACCGCGGTGTCGGCCGCCGCGGCGGCGGTCGGCCGTGCCGAGGACGAGCTTCTTGACGACGCCGGCCGAGGTCGCCACGGGCCGGTCGAGCTTCACCGTGGCGGGCTGCGCCGCCGCCGCCGCCGATACTGATCCTGCAGCGCTGTCATGTACTCTATCGGCGTGGCGAGACCGGTGCCGCGGAGCGTGAACCTGTCGCCGTAGGACACCGCGCCGACGATGCGGTCGGTGCCGTCGACGTTGACGTAGACCGGGCTGCCGCTCATGCCGGCGGCGATGCCGCCGATGTCGGTGATCGCCGGGTCGGTCGACTCGAACATGATGAGCTTGCCCCAGTAGAAGCCGTCGACGATCGCGAGGATCTTGACCGGGATCTTGGTGACCGAGGTGCCCGACATGCTCGTCTTCATGAAGCCGTCCACGGTGCCGCCGTGCGCGGTCGAGCTCGGCCTGCAGGCCGTCGAGGCTCAAGGTCGGCGGCGGCGCCGCCGAGGCCGGCGCCGCGGCGGCCAGGAGGACGATGACGAACGCGGCGAGGACGAGGCCCCACCACCTTCCGCGCGCCGTGCGTGAACGTGCCGAGTGCGTGCCCATGAGACCCCCGTTCGGTGACCACCGGCCAGACGGCCCCGTGCCGGCGAGCGCTAATCATATCGTCTTCGCAGCGTCCGTGTCGGGCTCAGGAGGCCCTCAGATGAAGTACAGCTCAGCCCAGCTCGGCCGCGTGCTCGTCATCCGCCTGGAGGACGGCGACGTGGTGCACGAGTGCATCGAGGAGGCGGCGCGAGCCGAAGGCATCGCGCGCGCCGCCGTCATCCTGCTCGGCGGCGCCGGCGGCGGCAGCCGCATCGTCGTCGGTCCGGAGGACGGCGACGTGCGTCCGGTCGTGCCCATGGAGCGCGTGCTGCACGACGTGCACGAGATGGCCGGCGCCGGGACGATCTTCCCGGACGAGAGCGGCCGGCCGGTGCTGCACCTGCACGCGGCCTTCGGCCGCGACGACCAGGTGACCGCCGGCTGCATCCGCACCGGCGTCAAGACGTGGGTCGTCGCCGAGGCCGTGGTCATCGAGCTCACCGGCAGCGAGGCGACGCGGCGCGTCGACCCGGCCACCGGGTTCGAGCTGCTCGACGTCTGAGGCGGCCGGCCGGGTCGAGGGACCCGGCCTCGGCCCTACTCCTCGACCTGCCGCCGGCCGCGCCGCAGCAGCACGAGCGCGATCGCCGGCGACGACGACGACCGCGATCGCGACGACCACGTACACGGTCGTAGAGCTCGAGCCGCCGCCTGAGCCTGCGGCTGCGGCGGCCCCCGTCTTGGGGTGCACGTAGAGGTAGCTGTCGATGTTGTCGACGGAGTAGATCGCGGAGCCCGTCTCCGCCGGCGACTGCACCCAGCCCTCCCACTCGGAGGTGTTCACGGCCTCGAGCCCCTTGGGATACGCGAGCACGCTGTAGGGGCTCTGCTCGTAGGCGATCTGCTGCATGCGGTCGATGAGCGTCTTGCGCGCCGCCGGGTCGATGGTCTCCGACTGCTGCGTGTAGAGCTTGTCGTACTCCGGCGTCCACCAGGCGCAGTCGCTCCAGTCGCCGATCTGCGCCTTGGTGAACAGCGAGAGGATGAAGTCCGGGTCGACGTCGCCCGTCCAGTTGTAGACGAAGAGGTCCATGTCGGGCGTGAAGACGCCGTCCTTCTCGTTGTAGAGGTACTCGTTCATGGCGCCCTCGGTCATGTACGAGTACTTGATGTCGATGCCGATGTCCTCGAGCCAGCCGGTGAGCAGCTTGCCGATCTTCTGGCCCTGCGGCGGCGCCTCGCAGGCGAACAGCCGCAGCGTGATCGGCTTGCCCTGCTTGTCGAGGAGCTTGCCGCCGCTCGTCTTGTAGCCGGCGGCGGCCAGCAGCTGCCGTCGCCTTGGCGGGGTCGTAGGTGTACGCCTCGTCCGCCGGCGGGGTCCAGTGCCAGTCCGGGTCGCTGTAGAAGCCCTGGACCATGATCGTGCTGCCGGCGGTGGCGTAGCCGTTGTAGGCGATCGAGACGAGCTTCTGCACGTCGATCGCGTAGTTGAGCGCCTGGCGGAACTTCCAGTCCTTGAGCACGGGGTTGCCGAGGCTCGGCCCCGTGTAGCAGTTGTAGCCGAGCTCGTCGAAGCCCTTGACAACGTAGTCGATCGCCGTGAGACGCGGCTCCTGGCTCAGCGGCTTGAACTGCGCCTCGGGCACGCCCCAGCAGGCGTCGATGGCGCCGCTCTTGAGGTCCTGCACCATGCTGTCCGGCGTTGGTGTAGTACTGGAAGATCACCTCGTCGATCTTGGGCGCGCCGCGCCAGTACTGCTTGTTGGCGGCCATGGCGCACGAAGTCACCCTTCTTGAACTCCACGACCTGGAACGGGCCGGTGCCGACGATCGGCGGCTTGTTCTGGAAGGACGTCCCCGCCGCCTTGGGGCTGACCTTGCTCCAGATGTGCTCGGGCACGATGGGCACGACCATCCCGAGCATGTTCGCCTTGGGCTTGGCCGTCGTGAACTTGACCGTGTAGTCGTCGACGGCCTCCACCTTGGTGATGCCGGTGGTGTAGCTGGTGAAGGCGGCCAGCTCGTTCTTGATGATGTAGTCGTAGGTGAAGACGACGTCGGCGGACGTGAACGGCTCGCCGTCCTGCCACGTGACGCCCTGCCGCAGCTTGAAGGTCCACTCCAGGCCGTCGGCGCTGGTGGTCCAGCTCTCGGCGAGGTCCGGGTCGGGGGTGACGTCGGCCGCCCTGTAGCCGGTCAGCTGGTCGTAGTTGAGGTGGTAGACGAGGTACGACGAGGTCGAGTAGCCGATGAAGGGGTTGAGGTTGTCGGGCTCGTTGACCCAGCCCACGCGCAGGGTGACCGGGGTGGCCGGCGACGGCGAAGCCGACGTCGCCGGCCAGCGCCGTGACGAGGCCGCCGCCGAGGCCGGCGAGCAGCACGGCCGCGCCGGCCAGCGCGAGCACGAGCAGCCGGCGGCGCATCCTGGTGTGACGGATCCCTGACGACATCGAGCCCTCCCCCCGGAGCCTGCCCGTGACCGCGGCGCCGCGAGGCGCCTGACGGCACCGTAGCAGCCTCGCGGCCGCGGGGGCCAGAGCGCGCGGTCCGGCGACAGGGGAAGCTGCTGCGGGTGTGCTCATGCGGCGGCACGGTTGGCCGGCGGAGACGGTCCGCGGACGAAGAGAAGCCGGGCCGGGACCCTGAGGTCCCGGCCCGGCTTTCAGGCCCGGAGTCGGTGTCCGGCGCCGGCTCGATCCCGAGGGATCGGCCAGGTCCGTCGCCGCGTCCGAGAAACTGGTGATCGCCGGCAGCGCCGTCGATTCGGGGCATTTTACACGCTTTCGTCGACAGAGGCAATCCCTTTTGTCGATTGTGACGCGAGGTCACATGCGTCTGGGCGCCTCTGCGCGCCTCGCGGGAGCTCGCGGCGCTCGTCGCGTGTATCCTTCGCGCATGAGCGGTGCAGCGGAGGACTCGCGTCGCGTGCGGCGCCGGCGCTCCTGGCGCTGTGCGGCGCGCTGCTCGCCGCCGCGGCGGCGCTGCCGGCGGCCGCCGCCGCCGCGCCCTGGACCGGCCGCACCTATCCCGGCGAAGTACGACCTGCGGGCGCACGGCCGCGTCACCCGCGTCGGCCTGCAGAACCACTACGGCACCTGCTGGATCTTCGCCGCCATCGGCTCGCTCGAGTCCTGCCTGCTGCCCGGGCTCCCGGCTCGACCTCTCCGAGAACCACATGGCGGACTTCCAGGGCTCGCGCCTGCGCTTCGAGGGGCGCGCCCCGAGCACCATCTCGACCGCCTACGTCGCGCGCTGGGAGGGCCCCGTGCTGGAGCGCGACGACCCGTATCCGCGTCCGGGGCGCTCGCGGGAGGGCCTGCCCGCCGTGCGTCACGTGCAGGAGGTCCTGTTCCTGCCGCCGCACGGCAGCCCGCGCGCGAACGACGCGATCAAGTGGGCGGTGATGCGCTACGGCGCCGTGGACGCGACCATGGCCTACGAGCAGAGCGGCTTCAACGCCGCCACCAGCGCGTACTACTCGCGCGGCACGGACCTCGACCACCACGTCTGCGTCGTCGGCTGGGACGACGCGTATCCGGCCGGGCGGTTCCTGCGCCGGCCGCCCGGCCCCGGCGCGTTCCTCATCAAGAACAGCTGGGGCACGAGCTACGGGCAGGGCGGCTACTTCTGGATCTCCTACTACGACCGCTCGTTCGGGACGACGCTCACGGTGTTCGACGGCGTCGAGGCCGCAGGCGAACCACGACGCCATCTACCAGCACGACGCGCTCGGCTGGTCGCGCAGCATCGGCTTCGGGAGCACGACGGCGTGGTTCGCCGCCCGGTACACGAGCGGCGGCGACGGCAGCGTCACCGCCGCGAGCTTCTACACGGCCAAGCCCGGCGCGACCTACGAGGTCCGCGTCGCGCCGTCGCTCGCCGAGATCGCGGCGGCGCCGGTCGCCGGCGCCGGCACGATCGACGTCGGCGGGTATCACACCGTGCCCCTGACGACGCCGGTCGCGGTCACGACGGGCGCCGACTTCGTCGTCGCCGTCCGCCTCACGACGCCGGGCACGCGCACGCCCATCCCTGTCGAGCATCCGACCAGGCTGCTGGACCCGCGCCCGGCCACCGGGCGGTCCTTCATCAGCCGCGACGGCGTCGTCTGGAAGGACCTCCGGACGAAGTCCGGGTTCGGGTCGTCCGATGTCTGCCTCAAGGCGTTCGTCGACGCGGCGGCCGGCGGGGACGACGCGGCGCCGCGCGTGTCCGCCTCGAGCCCGCGTCGGCGCGCCCGGCGCCGGGCGCGCGCGTCCACTTCACGCTCACCGACCCGGCGTTCTCCGGCGGCAGCGCCGTGATCAAGCTGCGGCTGCGGGACGCGCGCGGGCGCACGCTGCGCGAGCTCCGGATCCCGGCGCGCGCCGTCAACGAGCGCGACGCGTGGCGCTTCGCGGCGCCCCGCCGGCGCGGGGACTACGTGATCGTCGCCCGCGCCTGGGACGTCGCCGGGCACCGCTCGGTCCTGACGCGCACCGTCCTGCAGGTCCGCTAGCAGCGCGCCGACCCGCGCCGGGCCCCTGCCCCGATCGCGCGAGAAGTTGCCTCCCGCTCGGCGGCCGCCTGTGCGAGAATGCGCCCAGTCGATCCCGGGGGGCTGAAGATGCGCAGACGGCGGAACCTGATCACCATGCTGGTGCTCCTTGCGGCCGTGCTGCGCTGCTCTCGGCGGCCGCGGTCGCGGCAGCCGACGAGCCCGGCGCGTCGCCGGCCGTCGTGGCCGACCCGGCGTCGTCGCCCACGGCGACTCCGGCGCTGACGATCACCGCGACGCCGGGACGGTCACCGCCGGCGACGCGGTGACGCTCACCGTGCGGCTCCCCGACATCCCCGGCGCGACGGTGCAGCTCAGCCGCAAGGTCGCCGGCGCCGCCGGCTTCCGCGTCGTCGGACCGCTGGTGACCAACGCGCTCGGCGTCGCCATCTATCGCGTCCTTCCCCGCGAGACGACCACGTATCGCGTGGAGTACGCGGGCGACGGCGCCCAGTGGCTGCCCGCGTCCGCCGAGGTCACCGTCTCCGTGCGCCCGCGCGTGACCTTCATCGCCGCGGCGCGGGTCTACCGCGGCGACCGCGCCGCCCTCGCCGTCACCGTCCGTCCGGCGCATCCGGGAGCGACGGTCACGGTGGAGCAGTGGAAGGACGGCGCGTGGGCCGAGTGGCGCAGCCTCCAGCTCGGCGCCGACTCCCGCGCGCGGCTCACCTGGCGTACCGATCGCGTCGGCGTGCTGCCCCTGCGCGTCGTCATGCCGGCCGACGACGGACATCTGGAGGGCCGTTCGCGCGTCTGCAAGGTGGTCGTCGTCGAGCCGAACCCCTACGCGGTCCCCATCGGCGCGAAGGGCATCATCGTCGTCGACATCTCGCAGTACCGGCTGCACTTCTTCTCCTACGGCCGCGAGGTGCGTTCGTTCCCCTGCGTCACCGGGCAGGCCGGCTCTGCCCACGCCGCTCGGCCACTTCAAGATCTACGCCAGAGGGATGTGGCCGGGCGGGCCGTACGGCGCGCGGATCATGTCCTACCATCCGCCGTGCGCCATCCACGGGACGAACGAGCCGTGGCTGCTCAAGCGGTTCCCGCGCAACTTCTCCCACGGCTGCACCCGGCTCGCCAACGCGAACGCCATCTGGCTCTACGACCACGCGCCGCTCGGCACGCCGGTTTGGAACGTGCAGTGAGCTGAGGCGGCGAGGCCGGCGGCCGTCCGCTGTGCCACGAAGAGATGAGGACAGGGAGCGTATGGGTACGCTCCCTGTCCTCTGTCACATCGGGCTTCGGCCAGCTGGCCGGCTTGCCTTGCCCGGTGCGCGGGGCGGACGTCCGTCCGTCCCGTCTTCACAGGCGCTGCGAGTCAGATGCCCAGGCCCGCGCGCTTTGCGTCTATGGAGCGGCGCTTCTTCGCTGCCCCGCTCGATTGGCCTGGGCGCTCAGCCTGGTCAGATCCCCAGGGCCGCGCGCTTTTCGTCGATCCACGCCAGCATGGCGGCGACCGCTTCCTTGGCGTCGGTCTCGACCGCCAGCTTGCCGCCGGTCACGCTCGGCAGGTCCTGGGTCACGAGCTTCACGAGGTTCGGCGCGCCGGTGACGAACGGCACCGGGTTCACGTGCGTGTAGAGGCCAAAGGCCAGCGCGGCCATGGCGTCGATGGTGGCCTTTTGCTCCATGTACTCGGGAGCGGTCGCCACGACCGGCAGGTCGCAGGTGTCGACGCCGAGAGCGTCGGCGATGGCGCCGACGAGCAGCAGGATGCGGCCGGTGTCGGTGCAGGTGCCGAAGCTGAGCACCGGCGGGATGCCGAGCAGCTCGCAGACGGCGGTGAGGCCGGGGCCGGCGTACTTCTTGGCCTCGGCGGTCTCGAGGCCGGCGACCTGGAGGCCGGCGTTGCCGCAGCCCATGGCCAGCACGAGCACGTCGTTCTTGATGAGCTCCTTGGCGATGGCGACGGTGTGGCTGTCCTGGTCGGAGTCGCGGAGGGTGGTGCAGCTCACGAGGCCGCAGACGCCCTTGAGCGTGCCGTTCTTGATGACGTCGAGCAGCGGGTCGAGGCTGCCGCCGAGAGCGCCGAGGATGCTCTCGGTGCTGAAGCCGGCGACGGCGTCGCCGGTGCGCAGCTCCGGGGTGACCTGGCCGAGCGCCTTGCGCTTGGGGTAGTTGGCGACGGCGAGGTCGATGAGCTGCTGCGCCTGGTCGCCGGCGGTGGCCGCGTCGAAGACGATCGGCGTCTCGGCGCCGTCGACGCCGACCAGGTCGCTGACCGGCACGAGCAGCGTGCCGTGCGCGGCGCAGGTGGCGCCGAGGGTCGGCACGACGCAGTTCATGTCGGCGGCGAAGACGTCGAGGCCGCCGGTCGCGACCGCCAGCTCCTCAGTCAGCCAGTTGCCGGTGAGCCCGACGAAGACGTCGTCGACCTCGAAGCGCTGGACCAGCTCCTGGCCGGTCTCGATGGAGCCGACGATGCGCAGGCCCTTGGCGCCGGCGGCCTTGGCGGCGTCCTGTGCGGCCGCCTCGTGGGCGGCCGCGATCAGCGCCGCGCCGACCATCGGCTCGTGGCCGTTGACGACGATGTTGACGTACTCGGGGTCGATGATGCCGAGGTCGACCTTGATGGGGTGCGGCGTCGGCGTGCCCCAGAGCGCGTCCTGGGCGAGCTCGAGCGGTATCTGCGCGCCGTAGGCGGTGGCGATGCCGAGGCGCAGGCCCTTGAGGGCGAGGCTCACGTAGTTGCCGTCCACGTTCGTGAGGCAGCTGGAGGTGGCGAACATGTTCTCGTGGAAGACGCCGCCCGGCATGATGCCGAGTTCCTTCCACTTGGCGACGCGCTTGGCCGGGGCCATCTTCTCCACGAACGGCGAGGGGCTCTGGTGATCGCGATTGAACTCGGCGAGGATCGCGTCGGCGACGCGCTTGGGCAGCGTGTCGCGCGGCTCCACAGCCTCGTCGACGACGCCGGCGAGCGTCTCGAGCTTGCTCCAGTCCTTGATCTCGTAGGTGCCGCCCGGGGTGGCCTGCGCGAGGGTCTTCATGACCTCGGTCGCGTGGTAGGTGTAGGTGGCGGTGCCCATCGTGTTCTGGAGGAGGAAGTTGCGCATCGCCATGCCGTCGGCGTCGATGCCGCAGACGCCGCGCGGCGCCTTCTCGGTGATGCGGCAGGGGCCCTGAGAGCACAGTGAGCAGCGGATGCCCTGCTCGCAGAACTTGCAGCGGGTGCCCATGGCGTCCATGCGGTCGAACGCCGTGCTTTCGCCGGCCTCCCTGGACTCCTCGAGCATGGTGTGTACGGACGCGTGGTAGCTGTCTGCCATGGATCCCTCCCGGGGGTGGATTGAACGTCAGGCGCCGGAGGCGCCGTGTCAGGTGCTGGAAGGGGCGCGCCCGGCTTGCGGTCGCGCGCCCCTGTGTGCTCTCAGGCCGGACTCACCCGTGGATCAGCTGCGGCAGGCACTTGACGCAGACCCAGGTGCTCTCGCCCTTGGTACGAGCCGGGAACAGGATGGCCTCGTTCTCGCTGCGCCCGCAGTTCATGCAGGTCTGCGTGATGGCGACGTGGGCGGCCAGCTTCTCGGCGATCTTCTCGGCGGCGGCGTCTTCGTCGAACGCCGGGGCGTCACGCTTCTCCACGGTGAGGGCTCCTTCGGGGCAGACGGCGAGGCAGAAGCCGGCGCCGTCGCACAGCTCCTCCTTCATGACCTTGGCCTTGCCGTCGATGATCTCGATCGCGCCTTCGGCGCACGGGGTGACGCAGACGCCACACCCGGTACAGAGGTCTTCGTCGATCTTCACGATGCTGCGGACTGCCATGCACTGCTCGCTTTCGTGGTTTTCACGCTAGTGACAGTGACAAAGGTACTCCCTAAAGCGCGCGGGCTCCATTGACCTGCGTCAAGGGGGTCAGGTCGGGGGCAAGCGGACCCGCTCGCCCCCGACCTGAGAAGTGCGAAGGGCGGCGGCGGGCTTCTGTGCCTGCCGCCGCTAGCCGCGAGGAGCCTTGACGCGCCGCGCCGTCTCTTCGACGCGGCGCGCCCTGGTCTCCGGCCGCTTGGCTTCGAGGATCCAGTCGATGTACTCGGCGCGGTGCGACGGCGGCAGCGCCGCGAAAGCCGCCGCCGCCTCGGGGTCGTCGTGCAACTCGATCTGCAGGTCGTGAGGAACGGGGATCTCCGCGCGAGGAGCGCTTCGCCGTTCCCCGTTCTCGTTCACCAGCACCTCCTGCCGTCTATGCGGCTTTCACGTCGCTCCTCTGTCGGGCGATCCTCTCACGGACGTCGTGCACGGTCGCATTGGCGCGCTGAACGGTCGCGTTGGCGCGCTGGGTCGTCTGGTCGGCGACGCGCAGGACGCTCCGCCTGGAGCGTGGCCACGCGAACGCGACGCCGATGCCGAACGACGTGATGAGCAGGCCGGTACCGATGAACAGGGAGCGCATGAAGCGCCGCGGCCTGAGGTCTCCGCGCAGATGGTCGGCGCCGCTCTGCGCGGAGCCCACCAGGTGGCGCACGTCACGCTGCAAGCGCCTGTCGGACCGCACGTGGCTCATCAGGCTGTTGGCCGAGCGTATGAAGTCGGCGACGTCGTCGCGCAGCTCCTCGTCCCTCGCCAGCCGCCTCACGTACGGCGCCGTTGTGGCCGCCACGCCGGTCATCCTGCCGATGGTCTGGATTCTGCTGTTGAGAGCCATGCTGATCCACCGTCCTCCCGTGAGGTCGGGTTTCCAGATACTTCTGGTGTTCCCGTTCGTCATGTGCGCTGACCGTCGGGCGTCGGGCTCACGGGGGTGGAAGGCGCGCCTGGTCAGCGCATGCCGGCGGCGCAGAACGGTGCGGGCAGGCTCACGGACGTGTTGCCGCGGGCGCGCAGGCCTATTCCTGCGCCAGCCGATGCAGCTGCTCGAAGCTCAGGATCTCGATGAGCCGGTGGTCTCCGCTCATGCGGATCACCTGGGCGCGTTTGAAGCGATCGAACGTGCGGCTGAGCGTCTCCGGCACCGTGCCCAGACGCGCGGCGAGCTCGCGCTTGCTCACCGGCAGCTGGATGACGCGCGGTACGTCCGCGGGCGCCTCATCGCCACCGGACGCCGCCGGTTCGAGCTGCTCGTCGGCGCGCGCCAGCAGGTACCTGGCGAGGCGCGCGGGCACGGGCAGCAGCAGTTCCTCCACGCGGCGGTTGAGCAGTCCCAGCAGGTGCGCCATCGCCGCCAGCAGGTTGACCGCGAGCTGCGGTTCGGCCAGGAGCAGCGCCAGCGTCTGCTCCTTCTCGAAGCGGTAGAGCAGGCACTCGCTCAGCGTCTCGGTGCTGGACGGATACGTCTCCTGGAAGAGGGCCGCCTCCGCGAAGGTCTGGCCCGGGTCCACGTGGCGCACCGTGGCCGTACGGTCGCGCCAGGAGCTTGAAGACTTTGAGGTGGCCGTCGGCGAGAAGGTAGAAGGCGTCTGCCGCGTCGCCCTGGAGGAACAGGGTCTCGTCCGGCGCCGACGCGCCGCGGCTGAGCGATGCCGGCGAGCTGCTCGAGCTGTCCCTCGTCTAGGTGCGTGAAGAGCGCGGCCGCGCGCAGATCGATCAGGGTGCGGTCGTCGGGGCTCATGCGTTGAGTATAGCGATACGTCTCGAGGCCGAGCCGGCCTGGTCAACCCTGCGCCGGCGCGGCGCCCACGGCGAGGTCCGGGTTCGTCGGCATGACGACGATCGCCGCCGGTCCCTCGAGCGGGCACTTGTACTCGCAGATCCCGCAGCCGATGCAGCGGCTCGGGATGACCTTCGGGCGAGCAAGGTAGTCCTGGGTCCCGTCGGCCCGGGTGATGAGATGCTGGCCGCCGAGTTCGATCGCCTTCTCGGACACGGGGCACATCTCCTGGCAGACCACGCACGGCGTGTCGGAGGCCCAGGGCAGGCACCTGTTCCTGTCGAGGACGGCCACACCGATGACCTGCTTCCGCTTCCGCTCCAGACTCAAGGGGGGGATCGCCCCGACGGGCAGACCTGCCCGCAGGCGTGGCAGGCGTAGTCGCAGTATCCGAGGCGCGACTTGAGCACCGGGGTCCAGAAGCCCTCAAGGCCGGCCTCACCGAGCGTCGGCTGGAGACCGGATGTCGGGCACACCTTCATGCATTCGCTGCACCGGAGGCAGTGGCTGAGAAAGCGGCCTTCGTCCTGGGCACCCGGCGGCCGGACGAGGCCCGGGTGCTTGATCGCACGCGCGACGCCGGTGCCGAAGAGGGCGACGGCGCCCACGCCGAGAGCCGCCGCCGTGATGAACTCGCGCCGGCCGGGATCGTAGGTCGCCCACGCGGCCGGCGCGCGACGCCGAGGCTCATGCCCGCGTCACGGCGGCAGGCAACGAGGCAGTCGAGGCACATCGTGCACTCGGACGTCACGACGCGGACGGGCGCCGCCGCGACAGCGGCCGCTTCCTCTGCGGCGGCCTCCACGATCGCGCCGACGCGGCAGGCCCTCGTGCAGTTCCCGCAGGCATCGCACGACGCCGGCGCGAGCGGACGCAGGACCTGCACCTTGGCGACGAGTCCGAGCAGCGCGCCCAGCGGGCACAGGTAGCGGCACCAGAAGCGGTCGGCGACGGCGTTGAGCAGGACGATCGCCAGAAAGACGGCGAAGATCGCGACGGCCTGGGTGTAGTGCGGCTGGTATACGGGCAGCACCGTGCCGCGGACGCGGTCCTCCACCCAGAAGACGGCAGTGCTACCCGGACCCCACCTCACGAGGACCGACTCCACGGCCGAGGCGACGTAGTCGAGCCCGGGGATCAGCGACGTTGTGAAGGTGCGCGTGAGCAGGGCGATGGGATCGACGACGAGCAGCGTGAGGTCCGCGAGGGCCGCCATCACGAGAATGGCGCCGAGCAGCACGTACTTCGCGCTCCTCAGGCGCTCTGGGACCCTCTCCGCGCGCCGGCCCGCGGAGGAGAAGCGGAACCAGCCGAGCAGGGTCCCCATCGGGCAGACCCAGCCGCACCAGTACCTGCCGACGAGGACGGACAGCGCGAGCGTGATCAGGGCGAGCGCGAAGGGGGCGAGCCAAGCCCTGGCGGCCAGCATGGTCGCGAGGCCCGCCAGCGGGTCGAAGCGGAAGAAGATGTTCGCGTAGGCCTGGGGCTGCAGCCGCTGCAACCCCCCGAAGAGCAGATACACGAAGGTGAGGAAGCACAGGACCTGGACGGCGCGTCGGACCCAGCGGGCGGTCTTCCAGCCGCCCACGGACCGGCGCCGCCCCGCCCCGCCCTCGACCTCCTGGTCGCGCGCTCCCCGAGTCACGGGCGGCCAGGACCTCTCACACGTTCCTGATGACGACCGAGGAGAGGTTCATCGTGCCGAGATGCATGTTCGCCGCGGCCTTGATGTAGGGCACGGCGGCCGGCTTCTTGCCGAAGAGCCGGCAGGCCCAGGTGTCGGCCGCCACCCAGTCCTTGCAGGCAACGACGGTGTTCTTCACGGCCACGTCGCTCAGGCTGCCGCCGGACGGCCCGTTGCGGACGAGTATCCGCATGGCGTCTACAACCGTCAGCTCCGGCTTCAGCTTGGCGTTCATCTCGGCGATGCTCTGGCTCAGGCCGAGCGTGTGCATGCGCTGGCGGTTGCTGGTGCAGCCCATCAGGTTCTTGCCCGCCATGGTGAGGCCGGTCGAGCCGTGCGTCTTGGCGATGGGGACGTTGATCAGGACGTCAGCGTTGACGATCGCGGCGTAGAGTGGCTGGTTCTTGAGCAGGTGACCCGGCATCGCATAACTCTTGTAGCCGCTGCCGCCCATGACGCGCATCGAGCCGCCGGCCGCCTTGACCGCGGCGGCGATGCCGCTGGTGCTGTAACAGGACGACGGGTTCGTGCTCACCGGGTTGTCCATGACCAGCACGCTCTTCGCTCCGGCCTGCCGCGCCAGGCTCACCAGCGTCCCGACGACCGCAGGGTTCGTCGTTACGGCGTACTTGGGCGTGCGGGGGTGGCTGATGTTCGGTTTGATGACGACCACGTCGCCGGAGCTGACGAACTTGCGCATCCCGCCGACGGCGGCGATCGCCCGCTTGGTGTTCGCCGATGCCGAGGATCCCTTGGCGACGGCGAGGATCGTGGCTGCCGTGCGGGCGGCCCGCGCGTCGCCGTCGAGGGCCGCGCGGTCGAGGTCTGTCTCGGCGGCGGCGAGGGCGGCGAGCGCCTTCTCGGGGCCGCCGAGCAGGGCGATCCCCGCACCGCCGAGCGCTATCAGCTTGAGGAACTCGGCACGAGTGATCGGTTGCATCCCCATGGCTCACCTCTGCATTCGTGGGTCCTTCACAAGCCATGGTACTCCCGATTGTTTGGATTGTCGCGACGCGCACAACCTGTCCCTGGGGGTCTTCTGCGGCAGGGGGGCGACGGCTGCAACTCGACCGTGGGCCGCGCGTGACTTGACCTCTGCGGGCCGCCTCGGCTAGCATGCGCAGCGCTTGGAGGTGCCTGTGAGGGCCACCTGAGGGAAGCCGGTGCAAGGCCGGCGCGGACCCGCCGCTGTGACCGGGGACGAAGGCTGCGAGAAGCCACTGCCAGCTCGCTGGCGGGAAGGCGCGGCCGGAGGACGATCCGGGAGCCAGAAGACCTGCCTCCAGAGAGTGTGCCGACGCGTCCCGCGTGGTGACCGGGATGGCGGCGGCGCATGCTGTGGCCTCAAAAACGGGGGGCCCGGGCCGGACGAAGTGTCGGCCCGGGCTTTGTCGTTTGAGTGACCGGGAGGCAGGCATGGCAGCTGTGACAGGGGCGGGCGGCGAGGGGCGCCGCGTCGCCTCGCGCCGGCTCCGGGTGTCGCGCCGCTCGTCCCGCTCGTCGGCCATCCCGACGGCGCTCTGCCTGCTCGTCGCACTCACGCTGGGCGCCGAGCTGGTCGTGCGTGCTCTGCACGTCGCCCCTTACGTCTTCCCGCCGCCGTCGGCTGTGCTCGCGGAGCTGGCGGCGGAGCCGATGCTCTTCGTCCGCGCTGCGCTGGTCACGGTCTCCGAGGCTGCCGCCGGCTTTCTGCTCGGGGCGGCGGTCGCCTTCGCCTTCGCCGCCGCCGCGACCCATTCGCGTCGCCTCGACGAACTGCTCACCCCGATCGTCGTCGCGTCGCAGACGGTGCCGGTCATCGCCCTGGCCCCGCTTCTCGTGCTGTGGATGGGCTACGGCTCGCCGCCCAAGGTCGTCGTCTGCGCCCTGATCGCCTTCTTCCCGATGGCGGTCACGGCTCGCGAGGGACTGCGTGCGACGGATCCGCAGCTCCTTCTGCTGATGCGCTCCGTGGGCGCCGGGGGCCGCGACGTCTTCTGGCGCGTGCGCGTGCCCTTCGCGCTTCCGTATCTCGCGGCCGGCGCGCGCACCGGCATCACGTTGAGCCTCGTCGGCGCGGTGGTCGCCGAGTGGACCGGAGCGGACAGTGGCCTCGGGTACCTCGTGCTCTCCGCCAACGCGCGTCTGGCGACCGCGCAGGCGTTCGCCGCCATCGTCGTCATCACCGTCATCGGGCTGCTCGCGTATGCCGGCGCTGTGCTCATCGAGCGTCGGCTCTGCTGGTGGACTCCCGCCCAGAAAGGAACCTCATGAACGACATCGCTCGACCTGGAACGCATCCGGCGCCACCTTCGCCGCCGGCCGGCCGGACCTGCCTCGTGGTCATCGCGACGCTGCTGCTGCTCGTGGCGGCGGCAGCTCTTCCGGGCTGCGGCAGCTCGGGAGCCGCGACGAGCAGCCCCTCGGAGACTGCGACCGGCGGCTCCTCCGGCGCCGCGGCGCCCGAAGTCTCCGAGGTGACGCTCATCATGGACTGGGTGCCCTGGGTCCTCGACATCCCCGTCGATGTCGCCCAGGACAAAGGCTTCTACGCGGACCACGGCCTGACGGTGAAGCAGACGCTGCCGGCCGGGGCCACGGACGTGGCCAAGTTCGTCTCCACCGGCAAGGCGCAGTTCGGCTTGTACTACGCGCCCGACACGCTCATGGGCGTGGCCGCGGGCGCGCCGCTGCTCTCGGTGGCCAGTCTCATGAGCCACGCGCCGGTGGGCATGGCCCTGGCCCCGGGCGTACACGCGCAATCCCCATCGGACCTGGCCGGGACGACGGCAGGTGTGGTCATGATCCCTTCGACGCGAGCCTCGTTTGCGACCATGCTCAAGGCCGGCGGCGTTGACCCGGGAGCCGTCAAGGTCGCCGACCCCGGCTTCGACATCGTCGCTCCGCTGCTCGCCGGCAAGTACGACTCCGTCGCCGTGACCGAGTTCGGAGAGCTCGTCCAGGCCGATGCGATGGGACAGAAGCTCGACTACCTCGACTTCCGTGACTGGGGTACGCCCGACTACGCGCTTCCTCAACGTGCTCACCCAGAAGGGGTTCGCCGCCGAGCATCCGGCGACGGTCAAGGCCTTCGTGGCGGCCACGCTCCAGGGCCTCGACTGGGCCGTTGCCCACCCCGACGAGGCGGTGGCGCGCCGGGCCTCTTCTGCGCCGGGGTGCGCCGCCCGGCCATCTTCGTGACCCGCGGCGCCCTCGACCTGCTCAATCCCGGCGAGCTGCAGGCCGCGCTGGCCCATGAGCTGGCCCACCTGGGCCGGCGCAATCCGGAGCGGAGCTGGGTGATGCTGGGGCTGCGCTGCCTCATGGCCTGGAACCCCACCTTCCAGGTGCTGACGCGGGCCCTGGCGCGCGACGCCGAGCGGCTGGCCGACGAGCGGGCGGTCGCCCTCGGCGCAGGCCGGCTGGCGCTGGCCAGCGCGCTGCTCAAGCTCCACCGGGCCACCGGCGGCCTGGACGGACGGCGCACCCTGGTCTTCGGCGGGGCCCTGGCCGGGACGCTGCGCCGGGCCCGCTCCCACGACCTGGAGCTGCGCGTCCGGGCGCTGCTGGAGCCGGCCCCGCAGCCGCTGCCGTGGCCCTGGGTCCGGCTCGGCCTGGCGGCCACCTCGATGACAGGCATGCTCTACTTCGTCACATGACCGCCCCCGCCGCCACCGCCCGAGCCGCCGGACCGGAGCTGCTCCGGCTGGTGGTCTCGCTGGGGTGGGTGGTGGCGGCCACCGCCGCCACGCTGGCCGGACTCGGGGCGCTGCCCGGCTCGATCGCCGGGGAGCCGCGCGAGGTGCGGACCGCCTCCAGCCTGGAGGCGGCCGAGCGCAGCCTCGGCGCCGGGCTGGCGCTGCCGTCCTACTTCCCGGCCCACCTGGGCTGGCCGCCGGCGCGCATCCGGGTGGCGGGCGGGAAGGGCGGGGCCATCGAGCTGACCTTCCGCGAGCGGGCCAGCGGCGCCGAGCAGCTGCAGCTCCTCCAGGCCACCACGCCGGGCGCGCCCCTCCCGGCGGCCTTCGACCCGCCGGGCAGCGAGCTGGCCTCGTCGCCCACCACGGTGGCGGGCCGTCCCGCCCTGCTCAGCCGCCGCGCCATCGGCGGCGAGATCTGGCAGCAGCTGGCCTGGGACCGCGACGGCCGCCGCATGGTGCTGCGCACCCGCGGCGACGTCGAGGAGCTGTTCCGCATGGCCCGCAGCGCCCACCGCCGAGGGACCCCGTGACCGGGCCCGGGGGAGGCAGCGCGGCGTCGAGCGCCGGGGCCGGCACCGGGCTGCGGCGGCGCGTCTACCTGCTGATGGCCATCGGCATCTTCTTCCCGCTGGTGGTGATCTCGGTGGTGGGCCGGTACTGGCTGGGCGACCTCGACGAGCGGCTCCAGGGCGCCCGGGTGGCGGCGGCCGAGTCGGTGGCCGCCCACCTCGACGAGGAGCTGGTCGGCGACCTGGAGCTCCTGCAGCGCCTGGCCGCGCGGATCGGCTCCCGCCTCGAGGCCGCCGATCCGGTGCTGCTGCAGCAGGTGGTGCGCGAGGCCTTCGGCCAGTTCCGCCACCGCGAGGCCATCTACCTCCTCGACGCCGGCCGGCGGGTGGTGGCGGAGGAGCCGCACGGCCGGGTCTCGGCCGCGCCCCACGGGGCCATCCCGCTGGTCGAGGAGGTGCTGGCCAGCGGCCTGCCGCGCCTCTCCGGCCTGCAGCTGGACGAGCGGGGCCCGCTGGTCCACGAGCTGGTGCCGGTGCGCGACCTGGCCGGCGCGGTGGTCGGGGTGGCGGGTGGGACCTTCAACCCGGGGCGCCGGGACTTCCAGAAGATGCTGCGGCACCTCCGCCGGGGCCAGACCGGCCGGGCCAGCGCTCGACGAGAACGGGGCCATCGTGGCCTCGTCCGAGCCGAGACGGGCCGGCCTGAAGAGCGAGTGCAGCCTCAACATGGCCAGGCTGGTGAAGGGCAAAACCAGCCTGTCGTCCCGCTGCGACGACTGCCACGCGCGGCACGACCTCCGGACCGGGATGCGGGAGGTGATGGCCTTCACGCCGCTGGCCAGCTCGCCGTGGGGGCTGGTGACCCGGCAGGACGCCGTCGAGGCCTCGCCCACCGGCGGGGTGCTGCCCTGGTTCGCGCTGTCCGGCATGGCGCTGGCCCAGGTGGTGCTCTCGGCCATCTTCGCCTGGGGCGCGGCGCGCAGCGTGACCCAGCCGGTGGCGGTGCTCACCGCCGAGGCCGAGCGGATCGCCTCCGGCCAGCTCGACTGGCCACATCCCGGACCTCGGGCAGGACGAGGTCGGCCAGCTCGGGCAGGCGCTCGACCGGATGCGGCAGTCACTCCAGTCGCTGGTGGCCCGGGTGGAGCGCGACAACCAGGAGCTCGAGGGGCGGGTCGAGGAGCGGACCCGCGACCTCAACCAGGCCAACGAGGCGCTGCGGGAGCGGGAGCTGGCGCGCGGCGAGCTGCTGCGCAAGGTGATCACCGGCGCAGGAGGACGAGCGCAAGCGGGTGGCGCGCGAGCTCCACGACGAGACCACCCAGGCGCTGGCGGCGCTGCTGATGCGCGTCGACCAGGCCGCCGAGGCGGTGCGCGCCGGCCAGCCCCGGCGCTCGACGAGCTGCGGGCGCTGGCCAACCGGGCCCTGGCCGACGTCCACCGGCTCATCCTCGACCTGCGCCCCTCGGTGCTCGACGACCTGGGCCTGGCCTCGGCGGTCCGCTG